>NZ_JAQTXM010000093.1 GCF_028688795.1 Rhodoferax sp.
AAGGGGTTGAAGCTGGATTCGATGGCCATGATGGCCAGGATCAGGGTCGGATCGATCTTGGTGCGTGCGCCGGTTTCATAAGCTTCAGCCACCAGTGCGCTCAGGGGTTCTGGCGCAACGCGGTATTTCTTGCTCAGCCAGTAAGCCACCGCAGCCTGCTCTTTTGGCAGGTCCTTGGGGTTGCTGGCAGTGGCGCGTTCGATGGCACCCAGCTCTACTGGCATTTCCAGCAGGGCCACCTGACGGGACTGCAGCCAGTCCATCAGATGCGCCTCGCCCGCCTGGCGCAGGTCCGGGCGGGCCGTAAGGGTCAAAACAACAAAGGCAACGGCCAGCCCGATGAGGGCAAAACTGTTGTGGGTGATTTCAAGGAAACCTTCGGTCACGTCGGCCACGAAGGTCCGTACGCCGGAGACTATTTTTCCTGACGCTGTCATAGCTCTTCCTTTCTGAAGCGACGCCTGCTTGCGATACCGTCGTCAACGACAGCATCGGCTCAGGGAGTCACCTGGATTGGTACGCCATCAATTCCGTGCTTCGTTCATGACTCGAGCGATGAATTGACTTAGCCGGGTTCGGCAGCGGGTTGGGGTTTTTACTAGCCCTGTTGGGGGCTGGCGGATTCTAGGAGGTCACTTAATGCCAAGTCAATACTAACAAAGTTATTCAAAATACATAATTGTTATGATAAAGCTGTAAAAAACCTCAGTAAAGCGCCTATTTTTGCAATTTCGGCTTACATGGAAGCGCATGTTCTGTGACCACTGTGTGTCAATTTCAATCGCGGTCTTGTGGGCCATTGAGAATGCAATTTGAGTTGGGCCAGTGAGTTTGGTAAGGTTGCGTTGCCTGTCGATTTCAGGCATCGCCAGACAAAGCAAAGTCTCCCGCTGAAGGCATGCAGTGCCCAGGTGCAGCAGATGCAGCTTTTATGGCAAACCTTGGAGGCAATACCTTGTCTCCTCGCAATGTGGACTTTCAACTCCAGATTGCGAACCGATGGCAAAGACCGTTGCGTCAGCCGTCAAGCCCGGTGGGCAGGCCATGAGGTCTGTCCACCGGGCTTTCTTGTTGGTGCATCCATGCCGGGTGTTGTGTCTGTGTTTTGGCCGGTTGCAGGGGCCAGTTCGCCGGTTGCATATATATAGGGATAATGGGCGAGGTTCTCCATGGCTGGCCTCGTTGCGCCGGGAGAGTGGATTTCATCAACCGACCTGCCCGTGTCAGTCGATCTGACCAGCTTGCGCCAGATCATTTCTTGATGCTTGGCCCGACGCCATGGCGTGGTCTTTTGCTGGAACCCGGTGAAAATGGCACTCCCGCTCGCAAGCGCTCACGCATGTGGCCGCAGCGTCCAGCTTTCCCCCAAGTGGCTTGTCCGGTCCTCTCATTCATTGGATCCATGTTTCCTTTTTTTTCTCGCAGCAAAATGTCCGACGTACCTGAAGTGAATCCGGCCCCGGCCAAAACCCAAGAGTCGCATCCCCTGGATGCGCTGACTGGTGGCGCTTTCTCGGCCGCCACGTCAAGTGAGCGGGCTTCCCGCATCCGTGACTGGCTCGCCACCCAGCCGGCGCCCGAGCAACTGCAAGAGGTTTTCAAGGAACTGAGCGGGCGCGACAAGGGGGCTGCACGCGCGGTACGCGAACGGCTGGATGAAATCCGCCGCGCCAAAGGACAGGAGGCCATTGCGGCCGAGTGGGCCGAGAAGGCCCAGGCATTGCTTGCCGCTCCCAAGCTCAACATTGCCGACGCCTTGGCGTGGCAGCGCGATGCGGCCAAGGCGGGCGCGCCCCTTTCGCGCGAACCTCTTTCGCTGCTCAAGGTGCAGGTCGCCGATCGCGTGAAGGTGATCGAAGACCTGCAGCACCGTGTGCAGGTGCAGCGAGAAGCCGCCGTGCTGTTGGCCCAACGCATCGAGGTGCTCTCCACCAAGTCCTGGAAAGATGCGCATGCTGCGTTGGAATTGCTGCGTGCCGACGTTGAGCGCTGGCAGGAGCAAGCCCAGGAGTTGACCGGAGACGCCAGCTGGGTCAGCGTGGAGGCGCGCTTTCCGCCACTGCTGGAGGCCTCGCGCACACAGTTGCTGGTGGTGTGGGACGCCTTCCAGCCCGCCGTGGCGCAAGCCGCTGCGGCTGCCGAGGACGCGGCTGCCCCATTGCCGCCCGTACCCGTGTGGGCCGATGAATTGCGTGTTGTGCGCGGGCTGCCAACTGAGGCGGCTGCCGCAGTCGCTGCCAAGCCCGCCCGAGTGGTCAAGCCCAAGGTCGCACCTGAGGTGGTTGAAAAGGCCGTGCAAGTCGTGCGCGAAGCCCTGGCAACGCTGGAAAAGGAAACCGCCGAAGGGCATGGCAAGGCCAGTGCGGGCGCTGCTGCGGCACTGCGCGCCGTGCTGAAGGTCCATGGCAAGCACATTGACTCCGCGCTGGAGCACCAGGTGCACGCTGCCCTGGTGGCTGCGGGTGAGCTGGAAGGCTGGCAGCGCTGGAGTGCAGACCAGGTCCGTGAAGACTTGGTGGCCAAGGCAGAAGCCCTGCTGCATCGTCCTGACGGTCAGGCGTTGGGTGGCCGCAAGATGCAGGAGTCACTGCGCCAGTTGCGCGAACAGTGGAAGCAGTCGGATCAGGGCGGTGCAGCCAACCACGGCTTGTGGAAAAAGTTTGATGAGGCGTGCAATGCCGCGCACAAGGTGGTGGAAGCCTGGCTCGAAAAGATCCGCACCGAAGCTGCCGAGCACAAGGCCCAGCGCATGGCCCTGATCGAAGAGGTCAAGGCCTGGGCGCAAGAGCATGCCGCCTCTGGTGACTGGAAGGCCATCAACCGCGCACTGCACCAGTTTGGCGACCGTTGGCGTGAAGGCGGTCATGTCGGCGAAAAGATCTTTGCCGAACTGCAGCCGCTTTGGAAGCAGACCATCGCCGCTGCCGCCGCACCGCTGGAGAACGCGCAAAAAGAGAGCCTTGCCCGTCGCCACGCCATGATTGATGAAGCGGTGGCACTGGGCGCTGCTCCCACGCTGCGCATTGATGCGGTCAAAGCCTTGCAGCAGCGCTGGCAGGCCGAAGCCCAGACCGTGCCATTGGACCGCAAGCATGAGCAAAAGCTGTGGGATGCCTTCCGCAAGCCGATTGACGAAGCCTTCAACCGCAAATCGGCAGACCGCGAAAAGGCTGTGACTGAACTGAGTGCGCGTGATCGGGTGGTGCTGGAGGCCTCCAAGGCGCTGGAAGCGGCCAATGCCAGCGGCGATGTGCAGCAAATTCGC
>NZ_JAQTXM010000094.1 GCF_028688795.1 Rhodoferax sp.
CTTTGTTGGTCACCCGTTGGTAGTTGGGGAACATCATCGGAATCAATCCGGCATCACTGGCACCTTGCACATTGTTCTGCCCGCGCAAGGGGTGCAGACCCGAGCCAGGTTTGCCAATTTGGCCGGTGACGCTCACCAGTGCAATCAGGCAGCGGGCGTTGTCCGTGCCATGCACATGCTGGCTCACACCCATGCCCCAGAGCACCATCGCCGCTTTGGCTTTGGCAAAGGCACGCGCCACTTCGCGCAGCGTCTGCGCTGGCACGCCGCAGATGGGTGCCATGGCTTCCGGGCTGTAGCCTTTGACGTTTTCTTTCAATGCTTCAAAATTGATAGCACGTTGTGTAATGAATTCATGGGCTACCAGCCCTTCTTCAATGACCGTGTGAATCAGCGCATTGAGCATGGCGACATCGGTGTCGGGCTTGAACTGCAGCGTGCGCCAGGCGTGTTTGCCGATGTCGGTGATGCGCGGGTCAGCCAGCACTATTTTGGCGCCACGTTTGGCGGCGTTTTTCATCCAGGTGGCTGCCACCGGGTGATTGGCTGTGGGGTTGGAGCCGATGACAAAAATTAGATCCGAGTGCTCAACGTCACTGACCTGGTTACTCACTGCCGCCGAGCCCACACCTTCGAGCAAGGCCGCGACACTGGAGGCATGGCAGAGACGGGTGCAATGGTCGACGTTGTTGGAGCCAAACCCGGTGCGCACCAGTTTCTGAAACAGGTAGGCTTCTTCGTTGCTGCCCTTGGCTGAACCAAAGCCAGCCAGGGCTTTCTTGCCATGGGTGTCGCGCAGGGTTTTCAGACTACCCGCGCTGAAGTTCAGCGCCTCTTCCCATGTGGCTTCCCGAAACACGGCGGACCAGTCGGCGCTGTTGCGGTTGAGGTGTTGCAGGGCCTGGGGATCTTTGGTGACACCCTTTTTGCGAATCAGCGGCACCGTCAAACGCTGCGGGCTGTGGGCGTAATCAAAGCCAAAACGGCCTTTGACGCACAGCCGTTGGTGGTTGGCTGGGCCATCGCGCCCATCGACACTGACAATTTTGTTGTCACGCACGTTGTAGGTCAGCAAGCAGCCCACGCCGCAGAACGGGCAGACGGAGTCCACCTTTTTGTCCACCACTTGCGAGCCGATCTGTGTTTTGGGCATCAGCGCACCGGTCGGGCAGGCTTGGACACATTCACCACAGGCGACACAACTGCTGTCACCCATCGCGTCGTTCAAGTCAAACACGATTTGGCTGTGTGCGCCGCGCTGGGCGTAACCGATCACGTCGTTGACCTGTTCTTCGCGACAGGCGCGCACACATCGGTTGCACTGGATGCAGGCATCTAGGTTAACGCTCATGGCGGGATGAGAGTTGTCTGCTTTGGGCTGCTCGCGGCGCAAGGCCTTCAACTCGGGGCGCACCTGGACACCCATGCGCGCAGCCCAGTCGCTGAGTTCGCCATGCTGACCCGCGTCGGCGGCATCCGAATCACCCCTCGTGTTTTGCCCGGCATCGTTCCATTTGTAGCCCATGTCGGGCATGTCGGAGAGCAACATCTCCAGCACCATCTTCTGGCTTTTGACAGCACGTTCGCTCTTGGCCTGCACTTCCATGCCTGCGGTGATACTGCGGCAACAACTCGGGGCCAGGGTGCGCTCCCCCTTGATCTCGACCACGCAGGCGCGGCAATTGCCTTCGGCGCGCAGGCCGTCCTTGTAGCAAAGGTGGGGAATGTCTACGCCGTGGCGTTGCGCCGCTTTGAGGATGGATTCACCCTCAAAAGCATGGAGGGTTTGCTGGTCGAGCGTAAACGCCACAGTTTTAACCGCAACTTCGACGACCGTTTGGTTCGATAGGTGAGGGGCGTTCATTTAGGCAATCTCATGAGGAAAGTATTTTTGAACACAGCGCACCGGGTTGGGGGCCGCCTGGCCCAAGCCGCAGATAGAGGCATCGGTCATCACCATGCTCAGGTCTTCCAGCGTGGTGTTGTCCCATACCGGGGCCTCCATCAGCTTGGCAGCTTTGGCCGTGCCGACCCGGCAAGGGGTGCACTGGCCACAACTCTCATGGGCAAAAAACCGCATCATGTTCAAGGCTGCATCACGGGCCTTGTCATGCTGGCTCAGCACAATCACCGCCGCAGAGCCAATAAAACCGCCGTGTGGCTGCAAGGTGTCAAAGTCCAGTGGCACGTTGGCGAGTGTTGCCGGAAAGATGCCGCCCGAGGCACCACCCGGCAGGTAAGCGTACAGCGTGTGGCCCTCCAGCATGCCACCGCAGTGCTCGTCAATCAACTCCAGCAGGGTGATACCGGCCGGTGCCAGCTTGACCCCCGGATATTTGACCCGGCCACTGACACTGAAACTGCGCAGGCCTTTGCGGCCATGGCGACCAAAACCGCTGAACCAGGCTGGCCCTTTTTCCACAATGTCGCGCACCCAGTACAGGGTCTCGAAGTTGTGCACCAGCGTGGGTCGGTTGAACAAGCCCACTTCGGCCAGGTAGGGCGGGCGCATGCGGGGTTCACCGCGTTTGCCCTCTAGGCTCTCGATCATGGCGGACTCTTCGCCGCAGATGTAGGCACCCGCGCCCCGGCGCAGCTCAATCATTGGCAGCGGGTACGGCGGGTTGGCTTGCAGCTTTGCCAACTCGGTTTCCAAAATGGCGCGGCAGCTGTGGTATTCGTCACGCAGGTAGATGTAACACGCCTCACAGCCCACAACCTGTGCCGCAACCAACAAACCTTCCAGAAACCGGTGTGGATCGCGCTCCAGGTAGGTGCGATCCTTGAAGGTGCCGGGTTCCCCTTCGTCAATGTTCACCGCCATCAGGCGTGGCGATGCTTGGTCGCGCACAATGCGCCATTTTCGCCCGGCCGGGAAACCTGCGCCCCCCAAGCCACGCAGGCCGGAGTTTTCCATGGCCTGGATCACCTGTTCGACATCGCGCTCACCATTAACCAGCGCTGCTGCAAGCGCATAACCACCGTGTGCCCGGTAGGTGTCATAACCGGTGTAGCCGGGTGCCACTTCGATCGCGCTTGGCTCGGGGGAGACGCTCCTTTCGGCATGATCTGACGCCTCAAATTGACTAGCTGCCTGTGCCGGCAGGAGGTTGACTGAGGACGAATGTACTGCTGCAATGACGCGTTCAACTGATGCCAGCGGAACCGGGTGCTGGTGCACCACAACCATTGGTGCCTGCTCACAACGGCCCAGGCAGGGGGCCGCAATCACCCGAATGTCAGCCGAG
>NZ_JAQTXM010000052.1 GCF_028688795.1 Rhodoferax sp.
GATGATCAAATACTATGACGCCCAGCAATGGTTACGAGAGCGGCAGCCGAAACGGGCAAAATTCCCGGCAGTGCTGGTCGCCATATTCGTTACCCTGCTCACCAGCGCGGTTGCCGGTCTGCTGGTCGGACTCTGTTTCCTCGGGACATTCTGGTACTGGGCCATCGGCATCGCCTGTATCTCTCTGCCATACATTCTGATGGATCGGGTGCAGGTGCGGCTCTATCATGGCTACGTGAAGGGGAAACCATTCTGGACGCTGATCAAATACGCCTACTCCAGCACGGATTATCGCCCCTGCTATGTTCCATGGTGGTACTGGCGCTGGTACTACTGGTGGTAGGAGAATTATTGGTATCCCAAAAGGGCACCTGTTTGGGATGCCAATTGGGATAATATTTCGGTGGCTGTTTTGGATGCCAATTTGGTAGCTAAAATGGGGAACTTTTTGCCACCTTCAGGCAATGCCGCATTTTTGGGTACAAAAATGGTGCCTTTAATGCAGCATTGCCTAGTTGACTGACATGCCACATAGCAATAATTATCCAGATTTAACACCTTTTTCAGGTATATTAGCGGATACTTTGACTGAATCTGCTTCTTGTGTTGGAGAGACAATGATTGTCCGCCCCTTTTCCGATATTCATGCTGAATTCTGGCAGCCCAACAAGATCCCGCGCATTCTGGAGATGGTGATCCCTCCGCTGCCGACAGACAAGGAGACCGTTGCCCTGGTTGCCGGTGACATTGGCCTCGCTCACCGTCAGGAGACCTGGCTCAAGGTTGTCAGCCTCCTCGCCAAGCGTTTTCTGGCAGTCATCTATGTTGAGGGGAATCACTTCTTCTACCACAATGATTTCTTCGGGCGCATCCACGAGCTGAAAGATAAGCTCTCCCTGCCCAAGAATGTCCATTTTCTTGAAAATGAATCGGTTGAGATCAACGGTGTCATATTTATCGGGGCAACATTATGGACAGACTTCCGGGAGAAGGATTTCTTCAAGATGCAGTACGCTCGGAAGAACATGAACGACTTTGTGTTGATCAAAAAGGCTGACGGAACACGGCTCATGCCGGAAGAGACGGTCGATCTGTTTCAGGAATCGAAGCGCTATATATTCGAAGCACTGGCAGCAGCCGGCGAAAAGAAGACTGTCGTGGTGACACACCATGGGGTGTCACCGCACTCCATCCATGAAAAATTCCGGGGAGACAGTCTCAACTGCGCCTTCATGACCGATATCTCCAGCGATATCATCGACCTTGGCCCGGATCTCTGGGTTCACGGCCATACGCACAACTCGTTCGACTACACACTCGGCAAAACCCGGGTGGTGGTAAACCCTTATGGCTACAAGGATGTAGAGGCCAATCCGCAGTATGACAAGCAGTTGATAATCGAATTGACATAACCTTGCTTCACGAAAAGGTTCCCAGAAAAGTTCACTGGAATTACCCAGAAAAATCCGATAATCTATTGTACTGCTGGTACGATTTTGATCATGAAGGTGATTTTGATCATGGCACGATCAATCAAGAAAAATCTCATATTGAAAATTGCTCCGACTCGGAAATCTGCCCCAAAACGGCTTGCTTCCCACAAAGTACGCCATGTTGAGGAACTTGCTTCTGGTGGGGCATACAAGCGTTGTTTCAACTCTTGGGATATCTGCGATGTCCGATTGCGACTAGACAAGACGACTGTCGATAAGCGGAAGAAGTGGGATCGGGTGTTTCTGTGCAAGTAGATCCTTATTGCTTAATGGCGTAATTGGCGTAATTGGCGTATTTTTGGCGCAAATCGGGATTGTTCCCATTAACATTATAATTCGCCATACGACATCATCCCTGAATTGCTGACGTTTGTCCTATATGTCCAATTAATGTCCCGTAATCAAAAAAGGCCGTCCACCAATCACGTAATGTACCAAACATGTCTCATTTCTTCCCTGTGAGAATGTAGTAGCTTCCCCGTTTTTCACCTGCACACAACACCCTTCTGAATATCTCATATCAGTCGCCATTCCCGTCGATGTTCGACAAGGTACTGTTGGGCTGGCCAGAGATCACGGTCTGATGGCGGAATGATGCTGCGGCCGGAAAGGGTTTGCAGGAAGCCGGGAACGTTGGGATCGGCGGCGATCTGGCGCGAGGTGATGACGGCGTAGCTGTCGGACACCCCCATCATACCCTCGTCAAAGGCCCAGTGGCAGAGTTTGCAGAGAGCCATGCCGTTGCGGATGTCGTCGTTCTGGCTTCTGCACCAGGGAACGATATGGGCGGCATCGACCACGGTGTGCTGCTCCGGCGTGATGATCCGCACCCCGCAGAGGGCGCAACGATGGTCATAGGCCTTCACAACAATCCGGCGAAAGCCTTGGTCGCGGGCCGCCGGTCGATAGTTGTCCGCCTCAACGATCTCCTGCACCAGCGGCAGGCGAGCCTGCTCTTCCAGCATCTGACTGTAGTAGAACGCCTCGCGGTTGATGATCGACTGTTCCCTGAGCTGTGCAGCGGCATCCACCGAGAAGCAGGACTGTAACAGGGCTTCACGCAGCGCCTCCCGCCCCTCACCGCTCAGCATGATCCGGAAAAGCCCCTCGTCCAAATTGGCACCCAAGGCGTATTTGCGGAGGTAGGTGACGGAGGAGGTGTTGTTGATGATCGCCGGGGTGATTGTCGTGCCCGGTTGCGGCACCAGTTCCCAGAACGGTTCGCGGTCGAGACGGGAGAAGGGAAAGGCGATGCTGCTGGTCTGTCCAAGGGGGATGATCCGCCGCCAGTAGAGGTTGAACAGCTCGTTTAGCTCCACCAGATCGCCGGTGACGGCAATGAATGGTGTAGTTATGACTCCGCGATGCACCAGGTCCAGCACTGCCAGCAGCAGGAGCGGCTTGTGCGGCGCCTTGCGCTTGGTTACTTCGTTCCACGTCGCGCCGGGGGCGCGGTTGAGAGAGGCGAAGCGTTTTATGGAGGTTGTGAGATCAGTCATCGTTTCTTTCTGGCTGTCATACAATTTGTATCGAGTTGAGACTCGACCCAAATTAGACCCATATGACTCTGGCTCGTTTGGCCCCTTTACGGCCCCTTTACTAGTAGCGTCAACATTCACTGGAAATTGGAACAACTTCGTATCGACGCAGCAATCTGCAATTACGTTGATGCTTCTAAGATATTTGAGCCAAAATTATACGGTTCCACCTGTGCCGGCTTCTTGAATGCCGCCTATTAATGAATATTTCTGAGTCTCATTCGCACGATTCAAATCGACATAAACAGCGGGCTCAAGGGCTTCTTTTTGCCCGAGTGGGTCCTGCAAGATGCTCAACTGGTATTCGTTGATTCCTGAATTGTACAGCCTGTAAATGAAATATTTATTCCTGTTTTCAATTGCCGCCGTTCGTTCGTTGCCCTTCAATTCAATCGATCCGCTTTCATGCTTACGCCCCTTCACTTCGATGAATCGAAGTACCTTGTCTAGGCGTCTACTCGCTCCAGATTTGAATGCCTCCCGCTCCTCGATGCTGGCGAAACTTATGATGTCACAGCCGAACGCGGAAATTCCAGTCAGTTGACCTACCTGAAGCGGGTAGCGGGCCGGTTCGCTCGCTTCTTCGAACTCCATGGCTTTCTTCTCGCAGAACGCGCCGTCAGTTACACGATGGGCTGCCGTATGTTTCCTCGGAGTTCCCGTCGTCTTATTGATTTTCAGATCCTGACGCTTCGGAGCTCCTGAAGGGACATGCGTTGCCTGTTCGACCTGTAACGGGCCGTCACCATTGGGCTGATCGGTCGGGAAAGTTTCCTTCTCAGACGGAACTTCGGGCTTTGCATCACTTATAGGAACTGATGGTTGCTCTTCAGGTTTCGATTCGGGTTCATGAATCGGCAGATTCGTCGGCATGGCGGCAACACGTGCTGCTGTATCGGCACCTCCGAATTCTTCGATGATCAGTTCCATATTTTCATCTGCTTCTCCGCCCCTCATTTTTCTCAGAAGACTTTTTCTGTCTTTTTCCTTGCAGAGAAACATCCTGGCAAATTCGCCACCATCACCGATGCGAAAGATTGACGCGATAGCCGCCCCTACGGAGTCGGCAAGAAGATCAGGGGCTATATCAAGAGGCTCCGCCGGGTCAGCTCGTACATAAATCACATTATTCTCGATCAGCCAGCCCCATACCGGGGGCATAAAATCGAACTCCCGGTCTTCATAGCGGATTACTGCGATCAGTTCGGAACAAACTTTGAGAGATAGAAGTTTCAAGGCGTTAAGATACTGGGTTTGGCTGGTCTGAGACGTGCGCAGGCGGTATAAGAACGGTTTCGCCTTTTGGAAATCCTCATCTCGATTTTCTGCCAGCTGAAAACTTTTCACGCGTTGCTCAATGCCCATACGATCGATCGCCTTAACTCCGAAAATGCGATCAACTTTATCTGAACCGACTCTGAATGGGAGGTCTACTATTTTAAGATTATTCAGCAGGCTGGTCGGCAAACCCTCGGAGTCGGCATGTCGCAACTCAGAAACCGGGTAATAGTCTGCAGTGTCTCCGAAATGTCCCCACATTTTGCCGTTTTTTATGAACTCCTCTCTTGCAGATTGCCCGTGCCCCATCGCAGAATCGGAGGCTTCCAATAGCCAGCGATACAAAGCTTTGGCCTGACGCCCCTCGGGATCACGCTTTGGCATTTCAATAAGACGCGCATAAATGTCATCAAGTTCAAGCTCCGCGAAACTGGTCAGAACGCCCGATCTGCGCCAGCCATCCAGCAGGTCGGCATCCGAAACGCCGAAATTACCCATAGCCTCGGATGAGGGCTTCGGTGGACGCGGAAAAAGAGCCTCAATTGCTCGCTGGCCGATTACGCAATCTCTCGGCCGTAATGCATCCCCCGCATCGTTGGGGATCCAGGCCGAGTTCTCTATCTTCCAACGAAGATAACAGGGCAATGGTTCCTTGTACCTTCTACGAACTCGATCGGAACTGTAGATGCTTGTCAGTTCTGCGTGTGACGATTGCGGCCTGATCCATTGTGGAATGCGCACATCGAGAGCAAGCCATGCGATCACTGCAGCATAATCGGCATGACTGACGATCTCATTCAAGCCGTCAACGGTCCGTACTTTCCTGAGCGAAGCATGCTGCACCTTATCCTTCGATTGAAAAAAATAATCTTCGAATCTGGCAGGGTAGGCTATTTTACTCAGTACATGATCCTTAAATCCTGTATCAGCATCGTCGATTGCTATTTCTCTCGGCCATTCGGCCACCCCCAGCCACGTTAGAAAATCCCTCAACTCACTCGCCTCACCGGGGAGTCCCAATCCTGCAGGTTCAATCAACAGTTTTTCCGGTGCCCAGTTTTCGTACAGAGCTTGCAGAATATTTCCTTGCGCACCGAACCCTTGCCCGAAGTACAGGTTATCTGCAGGAGTAGTCGTCCCTGCCTGATTCGGCAGAGGGAGCGGAGCTTTGTCAGGATATTCCGGCCTCCTACCCGTCTTCCCTTCGGACTGAAACAAAGTATATACCGTATTCCGCAACTCCTTATCGATACTGGGTGACAGTGCCTGATTATCCCGTTTGTGCCGATTCGAAGCGGCGATCAGCCTCCGAATGAGATTGGCCAGCGAATATTCCTGAACACCGAATGACGAGAGTTTTGTCTGAAGATCGCGTACATCTTGCGCTTTAAGCTGGCGCATCAGCTCGATGCGCAATTCATCATGCAGAAATCTAAGTGAAACCCACGACGGGAGAACTGGAGGCACTCCGCTGCTGGGGGCGGGAAATATTCTGACGGAATCCGGCACCGGAATGCCATTGCTGTCCAGAAGCAGAGAAGAACTGTGAGCCGATCTGTCAATGCCGTTTCTGATCAGTCCCGAGATTATTGCCGCTCGATCCTTGATTTGAATATCATCAATACCGATAATCCTGGCCTTCAGATCGGTGCCATTCATTTCGGGCACACCGAGGCTGGTAAAAAACTCTTTTTCGTCCTGCTCCGAATATGAGACTACTTCAGAGAACGAAGCTGCCGGCAGCCACTCGACACTTGCCCCGGTCACCAGACGCGCTTCATGCGGACAGCAGGCAGTACCACCGATAGTCGGGACAACCTTTCGACTCCTCGCAGCAGACATCAACTGCTCCGGAAACTTCTCTCGGGTGAGATCGTTCGGGTAGCTTTTCAAGGGGAGAAGCAGCCGAAAACCGGCATTCGGGCCATTCGGATATGTTTCGGAGCGGATTTCTGCAACAGATGCGATGAATTTCGCCATTTGTTCGAGAACGTAACTGTTGCTGCCGCATTGCTGGGTATGGTTGCGGCTTTGGTTGAGCACCAATGTCGCATGGCAAACCACGGGGAGAGGGAGCTCGATCTCGGTTGGGAAATGAGAGAAAAGAGGTGACGATTTCAACTCGGTCTTGCTTTCGACGTCAGGGACCGCAATCACAATCTCGAAATCCAGCGGACCTTTCTGATCGGAATCCAACTTGTCATCGTGGATTGTCCCCGATGTGCGGTGAACCTTCCACAATCCTAAAGGCTCGTCATTTTGCGTTATCATCGACAGATTTGCATCACCTTCGGATCTCCAGATTCTCTCCGCCCGATCCGCAGTTATGAACCGTAATTCTTTCAAGTTGGAAACGAAGAGAAGAATTTCGGGCCGCAAATTATCAAGCTGCTTACGTGCCGCATCGAAGGCATTCGGCTGATCGAACGGCATACCTACGACGGTGTCATATCCGCCTTCGCTCCAGAATTTGCATCGTTCCAGAATCAGCTTTTCGGCAGCACCGCCAGCCTGATCATCTAATTGCCCGGTTTCGCTGTAGCTTGGAAAAGGAAGAAGAGGGAGGATGAGATCGTTTGTATCGCCTCTTTCCTCAATAACCCGATCGGCGAGCTCCTGACTGTCGTTTATCAGCTCGGACAGTATCCGCTCAGAAAATGACCGATTGTATGAGATGCCGAGTGCGCCGCTCAGAATGATGGGGGAACGCGACCAGTTCAGGATGGACCGGAATCCCAATCCCTTGTTGCCGATAAATTTTCTACGCCTGCGCCATTTCGGACTCAGGTTTGCCGTTGCCAGGGACAGAATCCCGCCGACGGAGAACGTCGCTCCCGTATTGGCGACAATAAGACCCTCCGGCAGCAGTTCCAGAACTACGCGTCCGGCAACTTGGCTTTCCTGAGCCTGATCCGCAGCGTTCTGAAGCAATTCCAGAATCTCGCGGCCTTCATAGTCTCGGGTGATTTCCTTCTCATGCCTGTATTCCGCAATAAGATTTGCCGGTTTGGCCAGATAGGAATCACGTGTTTTGCGCTCTTCTCCGGAAAGCCAGACGAACCACTCTTCCGCAGAGCCCGGTATCCATGAATCGTTAATGACAGTATCTTTCATTGTCAGGTAATCATCTCGATTTTCAGCCTGCAGAAGGCAGTCCGTATTTAACCGCGAAGTCTTCGATCCAATGCCCGTGTTGCCCCGATTCGCGAATCGCGGCCACAGCTTCCTGAACGCTGATCGCCGCAATCCGGTCATGATACGCCTCCGGTACGAATTTCATAAGAAGCGGCATCAGTCCGCGGTTGGTTCCATTTGTGCCCTTACAGTAAAAGACGGGGCTTCTGTCGTCGAAGAGCAGAACGAAGACTCCGTCATATTTCAGACTCATCAGAACTTCTCTGAAAAACTGGTAATGATTTATCAGCGGGCAGAGCTTTTCACTTTTCATCAGTTCCGTGAATCCGAACTCTTCCAGCATGTCAAGGTAGGTACGCTTGATATGGTGCAGATAACAGCTCGATTTGTCATGATACGGATTGCTGCCGTCACAGTCTCCGGCGATGAATACCGAGCAGCTGCCGAATTCATGCTCGCTCAGTTTCCCTTCGATAAAGATCCTCGGCACACCTGATTCGTCATTTAAGACAAAATCGAGCGATGTCGGCTGCCCCGAATCTTCATTGAATACCTTTCGGTCCGAAAACTCGAACTTGCCTGCAAATTTCCCTTGCGGTACGGATAATCGACGGGAGCGCATCAGGTCTACGAGAATGTGTTCGGCCGACTCCACCACAAGCGGCCCGAGGAGGTTGAAAAGCATGGCCTGACTGCTCAAACCATGGTGGATGTATTTGTGCAACGGATACGGCTCGCTGCGCTGCTCATGGGTTCTTTGTTCGGATTCGACGTAATCTGCAACGCTATCGAGAATGATGTTTCTCCGCCAGTTTTGCCAGTTATCCAGGCAATACGGCATTTTCGGATGTGTTGGCATCCCTTTCGCCGAAAACCAGTCGCCTGCGGCGGTCTTAAGGATTTTCTTGAAATTGTCATGCCTGGGATACGGCCAAACTTTTGCCATTCTTTTGCTGTTCATCACAATACCCTCATCACAACCTTCAGATCACTTCGGTGCGCACAAAACAGCAATAAAAGAGACACCGTCCAGCCAAAACTATTCAGTATCTCGCCTTCAGCACGTCCCGCAGCGGCAGGATGCGAGGATAGGGGGAGGTTCTGCCGACATTGACGACCGGTTTGTTCCTCTCGTCCGACTCGAACCGCTCAATCTCATCCATCAATATCCTGCTGTCCCACGGTTGAGATGATGTGTCGGGATTCTCAGCCGTCTTGAACAGAGCATAAATCTGCTCGTCGTCATCAGCCCCGGCGGCAGCCTGCCAGGAGGCGACTCCTTTTCCTTTCGCATGACGCTCCAGTACAGCCCGTAATTCCGACTTTGTGTAGATCCTGAAACCTGGTTCGCGCAGCTTCAGCATCCCCGTTGCGAATACTGTCGCGTTGGCGTGCAGAATGACGGATCGCACCATTGCCAGATTTGGATGAATATGCAACGCGCCGCGCCTGCTTCCAAGACGGACATAGTAAAGACCATCCTCATCACGGGCAAGGTCGAGCTGGGCATCATTCCCGTACCACGCGATCAGCACCATCTCTTCCGCCGGAGGCAGCGCCCGGAATTCGCTGCCGTAAATGTCCGACTCCGGCAATACCAGTGCCCCGTAGCTGACCGGCTGCTCTTTCGCGGTATATGCTTCCGCCAGATGGTAGGTGACCCTTTCCCTGGCCGTGGTGCGGTTGGCGAGATGGTTTATAACATCGTCGAGGAACTTCGAGACCGCCTCTATCCCGGCCGCTTCTCCTTCAGCACTGGGACGGACGGCGAATGCTCCCAGCCCCGGCAACACCTCATGATAGCCGTTATACCTGACGTCGTCGCCGGGATTGCCCGGGTACAGCACATACGCCCCCGCGGTACGCCGCACGGCATCCCTGTAGGCATGCATTTTCAGAAGATCGGAATACTTAGCCGCAGTCCGCTCGCCGGCCGACTTGTCCGCACCGCTTTCAAACGCATCATCGTCGGCCGTATCGCCGAGCAGTTCCCGAACGCTGTCGACGCGGTATTTCGCGTCAAAGTGAATGTGCGCCATCAGCTCATTTCGCTCGGCATCCTCTCTGGAATATTCCGCCGGCCAGATGCTGATCGTGTAATCCGGCTGAACGCCTCGGCTCCAGCTGCCCGCCTTATCTTGATCATGACGCCGGCAGAACTTTCGGTTGAAATGAAACTCGGCATTCAGCCGGCGGCTTGCGGTATTCGACCAGGTACCGGCGACAGGAGTCCTCAGTTCGACCCCGCGTTTCAGCATCAGTTGCGGAGGAGCTTTCTCCTTGTCCACGATGATCGAGTGAAGCGGTTTATCGCAGGAGAACCTCTGTCTGAAGAGTTTTTCAAGCTGAAAGAACAGCCAGTATTCGTAAAGCGTTGCCACGTTCCGGGCTCCCGCTTCGAACACATCGGCGGAGCCTTCCCAGGACAGCTGCGCCCCGGCATGGAACTGCAGCCAGAAATGCAGCAGCTCGCGATAGCCTGACTTGCGCTGCAGTGCGGGACTGCCGAGCGGCACGACCGCTGGCGGCGAGATTTCGGGCAGAAATCCCCGCCCCAGTTGCGTTTCCAGCATGCCGCGCAGTCTGTTCGCATCACCCAGCAGCCGCCGTGTTTCTGGCTTGTCGATATCCGCCGTTCTGCGGGTCAAGTGAGAGGCCACATCGGCCAAAAAGTCGCGGAATTCAGACAGAACCATTTTGACGAAGCGGTTTTCGGCTGTATCTAGAAAATCGGTGCGTGACTGAACGGAAACCTTGGCGGGTAGAGAGCGGATGCCTGCGCTGCGGAGCGGGTGTCCCTCCGGAACCTCTACGCGGCGTGAGGCGACGGCGATCTGACGGGCAAAGTCTCTGCCCGGTTTGAAAGGGCGAGAAATGTCCCTTTCTTCCCGGTTGTCCTCAAGCCGCCGGTGTGGATTGCGGAGCACTTCATCGATAGCCGAGCGGAACGGCGATGATTCCAGGGTATAGCGCAGGAATTCCAGCTGCTGTTCAATGATATGGTGATTATCACGCCAAAGTGTATCCAGTTTTAGGCGAGTAGGTGCGCGGCAGTCCATGAGCAGGCCGGCGCATATTTTTGAGATGCAGGTCAGCATCCCCCGATAATGCTCGCGGTAGCCGAGCTTGACGGAGCGGACTTCGATGCTGCCACGTGCCAAGGGTCTGTCAGGATTATATCTGCTGATGACAGTCAACGGGAGCAGACCGCAATAATCCTGCGGCTCGATCAGGCCGCGATCAGATTCTACCGGACTCGGATGAACGCATCTGTCTTCAAGTAGAGTGAGCTCCAGTGGCTCTCCGCCAACAGGCTTCAAGCGGTACTCATAACGGCCGCGTTCACGCAGCTGCAGGCGCTCTTCGCTGTTCTGCCTCGCCTCGTCGCCGGAAAGCATTATCAGCGATCTCTGCTGAACGATGTGCGGTTCTTTCACCGCTGGGGTTAGGGTCGCGATTTTCACCGTCGCCAGCAGCCGGCCTTCCGGTGTCCGGCATTCGACCTCTCCGTATGGGATCGGCTCAGCAGTCACGCTATGCCTCGGCGAACGTCACGAACTGATCGCGCACCAGCTTGCGCCACATGCGCATCACCTTGTCGAAACTTAACGGATAGCGAGCGGCTTTTGAAGGGTCAGTGGGATTGATCTTTACAAGTGCATCCCAAAGCTTCTCAGGGTAGTACTGCGCATCATTTTGTGCCTGGCTGGCCTGCCTGATCTGCTCAGCAAATTCTTTTGTCCCACGATCTTGCTCCTTGTCGAAGCAGGCCCAGGCGAGCGCCCACAGCAGACCTTCCAACTTCGACCGGGAACCGTGAAGTTTCGGTAGAAACTTCTGCACGACAACAGCGTCCATGGCGCTGTCGAACCAGTCGACGCTCCCCTCGGAGTATCCGCCGAGCTGATTGTAGAAATGAATGAAACGGGCGGCCTCATAGCTGGTGCGATAGCCGAATTCGGCGTTATGCTCCCGTAGCAGGTTGAAAAACAGCATCATCTCACACTCATAGTTGCCTTTGACAGCGGTAGGCACCTCCCGCCCTTTATCGGCGGCAGCTTCGACAAATCCGCTGCCGAAAGCGACACCTTTCCCGTCCAGCTCTTCAAGCCTTGGAGCCTTGGGAGAGCTGAGAAAAGCCTGCAGGTCGTCCGATTCCAGTTTGAACTCGATGACATTGGCGCGGTCCAGCACTTTGGGAGAGAACATGTAGGTGGTTTCGTCGATATTTACTGTGCCGATGATGAAAAGGTTCTCTGGTAGGCTCAGTTTGCGATCCAAATTCGATCCGTTGATTTTACGCTCACCGTCTTCATGCAACGGAATCTCCTCGCCAGACTCGATTGCGGAAAGGATGTCGGCAAAATAACGCTCCACATGGGAAAGGTTCATTTCGTCGAGGATCAGAAAATGAGGTATTGCCGAGTGTACAGAATCAAGGGCATGGCGTACCAGTTCCAGAGCCGGCTTGGTTACATAGGTTACGTTGTCCAGACCGTACGGATAACCGAGAATATTCTCAGTGCCGGTCCAGTCGGCGCCCACAGGCACAAGAGCATAGTATGGATTTGAATTCTTTCCTTTGGAATGGTCGGCCTCATTCATCCAACCCGGATCGGGGGTGATCCAACGGGCAAAGGCTTGAGCTATTTTAGTTTTACCGGATCCGGCGAGGCCAGTAAGAATAAGAAGCTTTTTTGCTAATAAAGATGAAGTAAAACGGCTATTTATTCCCTTATCAGTTTTAAGCCCTACAACTTCAGTATGACTTTTGAACTTATTTAATAAATCTATCAAATAAACAGGTTGTAAAATTTGTTCAAAAACGTAATTAACTCTAGCAAGCGATCCATCTAAGATAAAAACCTCTTTAGTTCTGTTTGAAGGGTTATTCCAATCTGCTGCATCAAGAGAAAATAGCTCGTAAGATGATTGCTCACGTCTATGAGCAATAATTAGCCATTTGTTTTCTGGCAAATGCAAACGTAGGCATTCAAATCCCCTAAGCTGAAGTCCCGGATTCTGCCCATTCCTGTCCACAGTTCTCACTACATCCAATTTGTCTTCTATCCAAGAACTGTCAGAATTATCAATACACTCTCCCCATATTTTGCACTTTATGAACAGGTGATCATTTTTATGAATATGAACAGGAACATTTAAAGTTGGGAAAAAGTCATCCACTGGACTCCTTCCAGTAGGCAAGGTTGGGCCGTATGTTAGGTCGATTTGATCCTTGTTTGAAGCACCACCACGTAATGCTTTTATTACATCTGTTCCCTTAATTTGTATTGCTAATGCGCTATCAATATCATGGAATGAAAATATGCCAGAATCAGCCCCAGGATACTTGCTCTTAAGCGTTTCAATCAAATCATTAAGGCTCATAAATTTCACCCATTCTCCATTAGATTTTCTATCACTGCCGCTGCCATATTGACTGGTACGGCATTTCCGATAGCTTTATAAGCAGATATAAACGGAATTGACAGTGATCTTATCTGTTCTGCATAGGCATCAGGAAATCCCTGCAATCGGAGGGCTTCAAGTGGAGT
>NZ_JAQTXM010000095.1 GCF_028688795.1 Rhodoferax sp.
GCATGGCGTAGGGAATCAGTTCTGCAGAATGCAGCCATGCCACAGCCCGAACCTTGCCCGTGGCCTGTAATGCGGTGAACGGAATTTGCGCTACCGCATTGACACCAAAAGCCATCAGCAAGACCTGGGTGAGTGTGCCGCTTTGCTGGGCAAAATCCTCACCCAGCCACACACTTAACGCCATGGGTGCGAACCCTATTCCCACGGCAACCAGCGCAGCCACGACCGCAGCACTGAACACGCTTGAGCGCCAGACCAATTGATGGGCTTGATGCCGTGCGCCAGGGTCTGTTGTTGCGGCCAAACTTGACAAACGTGCCAGCTCGGGCAACAGCACGCTGGTCAAAGCGGCCACCAGTATCGGCAATCGGGACACCAAATCAAACGGCACCGCGTAAACCGCCACCGAACTCGCAGCCAAAGTGGCCCCAATCACAAATCGATCCACATAAACAATCACGGGCCCAATCACATTGCTGACAGTGACCCAGCCACCAAAAGACAACAGGCGACGCAACCAAAGCAGGGTGCTGTGCCGCAGCAAGGCGGCAGGCAGGGCCACCATACGCATCTGGATTTCAGTTGCAATCAGTGCCCACAAAACCAGCAAATGCACCAAACGAACCAAAAAGATACTCAGGCAGGTCCAAAGCAAACTGGGCGAGAAATAAGCGCTGAGACAGGGCCCGGCTACCAGCAATATGCCAGTCGGTATCCGCACCATGTTCAAGGCACGAAAGGCCCCAACACCCTCCAGATGTCCCCTAAAGACCGAGGACATTAGCAACAATGGAAGACTCGGCAAAGTCCATAACAGTGCTAGGCGTACCTCCTCAACCAAGAGCATGGAGCTGAGTTTGAACGGTGTCCCCCATGTCTCCACGCACACCCCAAGTGCCACGGTCATCAGTGTCCCAACCGCCATGAGCAAGACCGACGCCGAGCCCAGCACATGCAGTTCTTCGGCAGTTTTGGGGCCAGCTGACCGGGCCGCAGCGACAGCCACGGTGACCGCTCGGCCCAAACCCATATCCAAAAAACTGAAATAACCGACCACCACCCATACCAATGACAGCACCCCAAGCCGCTCTTGTCCCATAAAGTGCATCAGCCATGGCACAGCCGCCAAGGCGGCCAACATCGGCACCACGGTTCCCATCAGAGACCATAAGGCTGAATTCAGGAATTGACGAGAAAAGGCCGGGGTCTTGGGCATGGGGATCAAGTTGATCTGAGGAGCAGCTTTACCTGTGTTGGCATCAGCCTGTGCAAAATCGCCGAAAAAGGGCGCTATAAATAGCGCCCCTAGAGGATTATCGCCGTGAACACAGCATCACAAGCCTCTTAAAAATGAATCCCCCGCATCATCTGCTGCATCGCCACCGCTTCGGCGGACAACTTGGGTTTGTCCATCTTGTCGCCTGACTTGGCTCCTTTGGCGGCAGATGAATCAGGGAACATTCTGAAGCTGGTATTCATCGCAATCTGTGCCACACGCGGCAGAATAGCGTGCAGAACCTGACCTGTAATGCCCAATCGGGTGGCGATGCGCACCGGTTTGAAGATACAGGCCTGCGCGATCATGTCAGCTGCTTCTTCAGGGCTGAGGGTGGGCACGTTGTTGTACAGGCCGGTTGGTGCAATCATGGGCGTGCGCACCAGCGGCATGTTGATGGTGGTGAAGCTGATGCCTTGGTCGGCAAACTCACTGGATGCACAGCGCGTCCAAGCATCCAGTGCCGCCTTGCTCGCTACATAGGCACTAAAGCGCGGTGCATTGGTCAGCACGCCAATGCTGCTGATGTTGACCACATGGCCTTTGTGTTTGGTCGCCATGCCGGGCAAAAAGCCGGTCGTGACGCGCAGGCTGCCAAAATAATTGAGCTGCATTGTGCGCTCGTAATCATGAAAACGGTCGTAGCTCGACTCGATGGCGCGGCGGATAGAGCGCCCGGCGTTGTTGATCAAAAAGTCGACACAGCCATGGGTCTGGATGACCTGCTTGACAAAATTGGCGCAGTCTTCAGACTCAGCAATGTCTACCGCATAGGCCATGAATTGATAGCCTTTGGCTTGGGCCTGCGCACACGCCTCATCCAACTTCTCCTGATCACGTCCGCAGATCAAGGTGATCGCACCTGCCTCAGCAAATTTGTGAGCTGCAGCCAAGCCAATGCCTGAAGAACCGCCGGTGACCAGCACCACTTTGCCGCCAACCGTTCCACGCAGGCTATGGTCAATGTGAAGAGCCGGATCCAGATGGCGCTCCCAATAGTCCCACAAGCGCCAGGCGTAATCTTTCAGGTTCGGGCAAGCCACGCCCGTGCCTTTCAGGGCCGCCAGCGTATCGCGGCAGTCAAAACGGGTGGGGTAATTGACAAAGGTCAGCATGTCTTCTGGCAGACCCAGGTCTTTCATGATGGCGTTGCGCACCCGGCGCACCGGGGCCAGCGCCATCAGGCCTTTGGTGACACTGCGGGGAATAAAGCCCAGCAAGGCGGCATTGACAAATACGTTCATCTTGGGGGCATGGGCGGCTTGGCTGAAAATGTCCAGCACATCGCCTACGCGGTAACCGACCGGGTCAACCAGGTGATAACAACGGTTGGTAATGCCGGGCTGGTGGCTGATGGTGTTGAGCGCATCCACTACAAAATCCACCGGCACAATGTTGATGCGCCCGCCTTCCAGGCCAATGGACGGCATCCACGGTGGCAGCAGTTGACGCATGCGTTGGATCAATTTGAAAAAGTAATACGGCCCGTCAATCTTGTCCATTTCACCGGTGTTGCTGTCGCCCACCACCATGGCCGGGCGGTACACCGACCAGGGCACTTTGCACTCGGTGCGAACAATCTTCTCGCTCTCGTGTTTGGTCATGAAGTACGGGTGATCGTAGTTCTCTGCTTCGTCAAACATGTCCTCGCGGAACACACCCTCGTACAAACCCGCCGCAGCGATGGAACTCACATGGTGGAAATGCCCGGCATTCAAGGCCTTGGCCAGTTCAATCGTGTTGCGTGTGCCATCCACGTTCACTTCAATCTGGCTGGCCTCATCTGCGCCCAGGTCATAAATCGCGGCCAGATGGTAGAAATGATCAATGTTGCCTTTGAGTTGTTTGACCACATCAGCCGAAACGCCGAGTT
>NZ_JAQTXM010000031.1 GCF_028688795.1 Rhodoferax sp.
TGCGGTGTGGTGTTGTAAAGCCGGGCCACCGTCTGGTTACACAACAAAAAATCGCCTTTGTCGTCCTTGAGCACGATGCAATCGGGTATTTCGCCGAACACCTCACGGTACAAGGCGAGTTCGCGAGTGTCGTTGACAGGCAGGGTTTCAGGCGAAGGAAATTCGTTTATGGGCGACATGGTGTGACTTTCCTATCCAAAAAGACGACGCAATACTTCGGGCTTGCGGGTGATGGGTGCGCGATGGGTAGATCTGCGTCCTGGTGCGCCGTCAGAACGACGACCATTCCCCGTTGTTAGAAGACACGACGGCACGCGTGGGCATGGGCATGGTGCGAGGCACAGGTGTGGACGCCACGCGGGTGTGCACGCCACGCGGGTGTGCACTTTGGTCACACGCAATTCGCTGCGGCTTGTGGACCGGGCTTTGCTGGATGTGAGACGCTCGAAGCCATCAGAGGTCAACTTAAACACCGCCACCGTGGCCACCAGCTCATGCGCCGGCGACTTTAAGCCACTCGTAGCCGCCGCCATCGCTTCAACCAGTGCCGCATTCTGCAGGGCCACCTGGTTCATCTGCATGACTGCTTCGCCGACCTGGTTGACACCCAGGCTTTGTTCTGCGCTGGCCGCGCTGATGCCCGAGCCGTCGGGCCGGTGCAGACCGAGACTGACCAGAGTCGGCGAGTCAAACTGGACACTGTCGAGTGCCTCGTCCAGGGTGATTGCCTCGCGGATCGTCGCGATGCCAGCCACGTTGCCGAACACCATGTGCAGGCTGCTGCAAATCAGGTCGGAGTCTTCAACGATCAATAACTTTAATGGCATGAGTCATCGTGCCAGCTACGGCCCGCATACAACATCGGGCGATGCTGATTTGACTGTCAACCCCCGCTGACACGGAGTAGGGCATGCCTTACCCCGCTAGATGCCGCATGCCAACCCTGGGTCTAAAGACATTAGGCCTTTCAAGCTACGAAATATAGGCGTTTTCAACTGCCAAATGAATAGCACTTCAACCCTGGTGAGGGGACGGTCTACAAGGTAGAACGTATGACAATGACAATGGCAATGGCAATGACAGGTATCCGGCAGGGAATTTGAACTTTTGTAGATCCGCTAACGCCGCATTGTCGGTTTACGCTCTGCTCCATTGCTGACCTTCATTTTTGACCGGCAGATTCGGAAAAAAGTGGTTGACTCTTGAAGACCCGTCGCTGCCGGTCACGGAGAAATTTTATAAGTCAAGTGCGCAGCGGCTCCTGACATAGGTCTGCCCAAAATGCTTGCTCCAGACCCGACATTCAACCCTGCACTCCTGCTGAAAGGCCCGCTTTTTTGGCATACAGTAGGCACTTGAACACTTCTTGAGAACTCCTCCATGGAAAAAATCCGCATTGTGTTGATCGGCGCCGGAGAAACCGGAACGCCCTTGCTGCGCCAGTTGCTGGACGCCAGTTTCATTGAAATCGTCGGTGTGGCTGATTTGAACGAAGACCTGCCCGGCATCAAACTGGCCAAGGAACACTGCGTGCGGACCACCTCTGACTTCATGACCCTGGTCGGTCTGGGCGCGGCTGTCGATATCGTCATCGACGTGACCGGCGTTGCCAAAGTGCGTGACCAACTGCGCAAGTACATGCAGGATTCCGGTAACCACCACACCATCATCATGCATGAGCTGATTGCTGTGTTGCTGATGTCGCTGTCGCAAGACAAGCTTGTGTCCATGAAGCACGATTCGGTCGATTACGCCTGAACGATCGGGCTCCTAGCCCCTGTATTGCTCTCGCTGACAGCTTCTTTTTGTGTAGCGCGTGAATCCACACCGTAACTGCTGCTGGGTGAACCCACTTGGCCATGGTCGTAAACATGGCGCTCACATTGAGCGGCTTGGCAATCTGGTCCCACGTGCCGGGCGTACATGGCGATGATCTTGTCGTCAAAACCAGTAAAGCGGCGCTCGTGTTTGCCAATGAGCTGGGGCTCAAAGCTGCCAGCACGGTCACGGGGCACCTCAATGCGAACAGCTCCACTGTCAGTAATGAGGGTCTTGGCGCAGGTGCCATTGCGGTGGTTGGTGACCCCTTCGGGTTTGTCCTGTCCGGGCCATAACCGAGGTGGTGGCTCATCTCCGCACCCATGGCGCGTTCGATGAAAGCCTTCTTGAAATTCTCAAAAATATCAGTGAATTGCTCTTTGGTCACCGGACCAGGGATGAGCTCTTCGAGCATTTGTTGATTGAGTTGCGGCAGAGCCGCTTTGCCGCTCGCTGCGGCTGTCTTGGTTTGGCGAGGCATGAAAACTCCTTTGGTGGAATGTTATGCCTTACACACAAAATTTCTGACAGGGTCGGTGGATATTGCGCGGCCAACCACTTGACCTCGATGTTGCTCATTGTCTTTCTTGACTCGGTTCAGCTTGCGTTCATACACGGTCGTGCAAGATGTGATCCATACCAACTCAAGGGGTTTTTCATGAAGCATCTCATCTCCAGCAAATCGCTCGCAGCCGTTGCGGTAGCACTTGGCGTGTTCGCTGCGGCTTCATCGGCGCACGCCAGTAGCGATGTGTATTTCTCTATCGGCGTTCAGGTACCAGGCGTCTTCGTGCAGTCGGCACCTGTGTATGTGCAACCCAGGCCTACCTACACGCCCACGCCCGACTACTATCGGCGCTACGGCGATGGTCGACGCAATGACGGACAGCATTGGCAACGCCGCGGCCCTCACGGCGACTCCGATCGCGATGGCATCGCCAACTTTTACGATTCGGGTAACCCACGCCATCAGAGGCACCAGGTAAGCCTTTACGGTCCTTACGGCGACCTTGACCGCGATGGCATCACGAACCAGCAGGACCGCGATCGCGACGGCGACGGTGTTCGCAATCGCTACGACCGCCTACCGGACAATCCATTCCGCAAGTAACCCCTGATTTGCATTCGCCAGGTCATCGAGATGCTCTAAAAATGCACCTCGCACGCTGCCATTGATTCAGCCCCAGCGGTAGAAGGCAAAGTCGCGATCAACGAATCGTGGGACCTAAGCTACGGCGCTGGTGGTTTGAAGGGAGGCAGCAATATCCAGTTCTCTTCGACAGGACTCTCCCCGACAATATTTGGTTTTTGCCCCGCGACTCACCTGCTGGTTGTTGACGGAAATTGCTTTGACAGTCCCCATCCAATGTCCCAGAGCCGGACACGCTTGCGCTTCTCAGTAGCGCGCTAATCGGGCTCGGTTTTGCGCGTTGATCCCGCTACAAGCGCTTGGCTCATTAGAAATCGCAGGTTGAAGTGGTCGGGTCAGTCCGGTGGTGGGCACTTGTGGATGGCTGTCGAAAAGTGCGTAAATTTGGCGGCAGGGTTTTTCCGGGCGCGAAATATGCGCGTATTTCTACCTTGCGGACACCCTCGGGCAAGCGCACATCCAGCGGGCGGCGGACGGCCTGGTTGCGATTGTTGACAAAACAGTACCGATGGACACGCTTATCTCCTTATGAAGAGGTATATGAAAATGTATATTGCACTTTTGGCGCAGTCAATTCAGCGCCTTCCAAAGGACTATGTTCGCGGGTCTCGTCCACCATCGCGTCGCCATTGCCAGATCAAGATGATTGCACTGGCGGGTCATGCGTGATTACCGGTATTTTGGCTAACTGAAGCATCGCCAAATTGCTATTCGTTGGCCCGTAACTGCCGACTTCGTAAGCAACAGAGGGGTGACTTTGGCAAGTCAAATATCGCTCATGGGCGCGCGGCCAAAGTCAGTCGATGGCTTTAGCCTGCATGTAAGTTCTCCAAATTAAGTCGCCCGCAAGCTGGCATTGGCTACCGTCAGACGACGATGCTTATGGAAAGATTTTCATAAGCCGCAGTTGCTGACATAGGTCTACCCGAAATTCTCGCACCAGACCGGACTATGGACGTCAACGATGTTTTGCATAGTCGACGACAGTGCTTTCGCACTGCCTTCATTTAAGCTCATATACAGGTCGGTTGGGGAGCTTCTGATTGAATTGTCAGCCTTGAGTCGAGCGGCAATTAATGCTAGCTGTGCTTTGCAGTAGCATCCTTCCTTTTCTAAGGTCTCATGCCTAGGTAGAGAGCCAGCGACCCAGTCACTTCAATTGAGATCGGTAGGCTCGCCATCCGCCAAATATTGTGATCTCCTTGGCGCCCTGCAGGCCATCCGGCTCACAAATGAAACCGGCAACAAGCCTGCCATCTGCCAGCACGGTGCGACCGATCCCTAGGGGCGCCGGAATGCCGTCCACAAAGCTGCCGAACTGGCTTGCAGGCAGTTCCCACACTTCCACGTCAATGGCCGCGCCACCTTCGGCCACGCGGACCAGGCCGGGGCGGTGGCCGTCGGGTAAGGCGTAGAGGCGATAGTTCGGCGCGGTGGTGGTGCGCTGCACTAGGCGGGCGCCTCGGCTCGTGAGTTGATGGTTGAGCGGCTGGCCTTGCAGATGCGCACCGCAAACCGCCACACGGACTTGCCCAGAGGGCACGGCCATGGTCGGATCGAACGGCACGGCCGCATGTCCGGTGGCGCCCAGCGTGGCCGCCTGACCCTGCAACGCGCGCTGCCAGCGTTGAGCCAGGTGCAGCAGCGGCTGGTCCTGGTGGGCCTGGGCTATAAAGGTCACGCCGCAGGGCAAGCCGTCGTCACGAAACCCGGCGGGTACCGCCATGGCGGCATAGTCCAGCAGGTTCACAAAGTTGGTGTAGTAACCAAAATCGCTGTTGCGCGCGATAGGTTCTGCCAGCAGCGTTGCGATGGGGTGGATGGTGGGTGAGGTGGGCAACAACATGCAGTCGATGTCGGCCCACACACCGGCGCAGCGTTGCGCCAGCGCGCGCAGGCGGTACTGGGCGGCGAAGGCATCGGCGGCCAAAAGCTTGGCGCCACCCAGCGTGATCTCGCGAGTCACCGGAAACACCGAATCGGGCTGGGCGTCGATGAAGGCGCGAATGGCCTGGTAGCGCTCGGCCACCCAGGGGCCTTCGTACAGCAGGCGGGCGGTTTGTGCAAACGGTGCAAAGTCGATTTCCACCACCTCTGCACCCAGTGCCTTGGCGTGAACCAGGGCCTCTTGGTAACACTGGGCATAGCCACTGTCACCCAAAAACTGCAACTGGTCGGCACGCGGCACACCCACGCGCCACTGGTCGGCGCGGCCAAAGTCAAAGCCGTGTGGCTGGGCCGGGCGTGAATACGCGTCTTGCGCGTCAACGCCGTGTGCCACCGCAAACACCTCTTGGGCGTCGTCGGC
Organism: Rhodoferax sp.; assembly: GCF_028688795.1. Taxonomy (GTDB): domain Bacteria; phylum Pseudomonadota; class Gammaproteobacteria; order Burkholderiales; family Burkholderiaceae_C; genus Rhodoferax. The sequence goes on from NZ_JAQTXM010000031.1 coordinate 5,277, forward strand.
CGTCAGGGCGAAGATGGACACCACATCCAGCGAGCGGCAAGCGGGCACCACACCTTGTGTGGACAACAAACCCAGACTGGGTTTAAGCCCCACCAGATGGTTGAAACCCGCCGGTACGCGGCCCGAACCGGCGGTGTCCGTGCCCAATGAAAAACTCACATGACCCAAAGCCACCGACACCGCCGAGCCTGCGCTGGAGCCGCCGGACACGTAGTCGGGGTTGAAGGCGTTGCGGCAGGCACCATAGGGCGATCGTGTTCCGTTCAGGCCGGTGGCGAATTGGTCCAGATTGGCTTTGCCGATGGCAATGGCCCCGGCATCCAGCAGGCGCTGCACCACGGTGGCGCTGACCTCGGGCGTGTAGGCGTAATCGTGGCAGCCTGCGGTGGTCGGCACACCGGCCAGGTCGATGTTGTCCTTGATGGCAAAGGGAATGCCCCACAGCGGCAGACCCGCCGGGCTACGTTCCATCAGCGCCTGCGCTTGGGCGCGCAGGGTGGGGGCGTCTACGCGGTGAATCCACGCAGTGTGAGCGTCGTCGCCGATGGCGTCCATGACGAAATCCACCACCTGCAGCGGGTTCAAGCGGCCCGCGCGGTAGGCCTGTTGCAGGCTGCCGATGTTCAGTGAAATTTCTGGTTTGATCATGCTGTTTCTCCTTGGATCACCACAACGTCTTGTCCGGCTGACACCGCACTGCCTTCGCGGCAGGCCATGCGCAACACCTGGCCGGCGCAGGGCGCAGACACGGTGAACTCCATCTTCATGGACTCAATGACCAGTAGGGCGTCGCCCTCGGCCACGGCATCGCCCTCGGCCACCAGCAGCTTCCACACGCTGCCGGGCACGGCAGTGGCCACGCTGCGCGCGCCCGGGGGCAGGTCGTCGGCGGATACAGCAGCGTCAGGCCCCTCGACTTCGCCCACGTACTCGGCCTGGCCGGCCACGCGCCAGCGCTCGCGCTCTTCTTCAAAGGCCTGGCCTTGCAGGGCACGGAAGGCGGCGATGTCGTTTTCGTTCTCCTTCAGGAATTCCCGGTACTGGTGCAGGCTGAACGTGCCTTCCTCAACCCGCAACGGGTAGCGCCCGGCGGGAAAGTCACGGCGGATTTGCAGCAGTTCTTCTTCGCTGACCGGGTAAAAGCGAATCTGGTCGAAGAAACGCAGCAGCCAGGGCTTGCCTGCTTCAAAGGCGGGGGCGCCGCTAGCGGCATCGCGCCAGCGGTTCCACATCTGCAAGGTACGCCCGACGAATTGGTAACCACCGGGGCCTTCCATGCCGTACACGCACATGTAGGCGCCGCCAATGCCCACGGCGTTTTCGGGTGTCCAGGTGCGAGCCGGGTTGTACTTGGTGGTGACCAGGCGGTGCCGCGGGTCCAACGGCGTGGCCACGGGTGCGCCCAGGTAGACGTCACCCAGGCCCAGCACCAGGTAGCGGGCGTCGAACACGGTGCGCTGAACGGCGTCGATGTCAGCCAGGCCGTTGATGCGGCGGATGAACTCGATGTTGCTCGGGCACCAGGGGGCATCGGGTCGCACCGACTGCATGTATTTTTCAATTGCCAGACGGGTCGCGCTGTCGTCCCACGACAGGGGCAGGTAGACGGTGCGGCTTGGCACCACTAAGTCGTCGGTATCGCCCAAGGCATCGTCTGCTGCATAAATTGCAGTTATCAGCGCAGATGCAGAAAGGGCCAGAGGCTCAAAATGTATCTGAAGCGAGCGAATGCCCGGCGTCAGATCCACGATGCCCGGTAGCTGGCGCGCCTGCAGAGACTGCATCAGGCCGTGCACACGCAGGCGCAGCGCAATGTCCAGAACGGCGTCGCCCAGCTCGACCAGCACATAGCGGTCGCCAGCCTGACGCAGCACCAACGCCGGGCGCTCACCCTGAGCCGCACGCTGCGCCAGGATGGGCGAACCCACGGCCTCCGTGCGCTGCGCAATGGCGGGAGCGTTCCAGACCAAGTCGTCGATGCGGCCTTCCTGCGCCGCGTGCAGGGCCAGCGCTTCGTCAGCCGTCACGCAGCGAAAACGCACGGTATCGCCGGGGCGCAATTGGCCCATTTTCCAGCGGTCGCTGGCCAGCACCACGGCCGGGCAGACAAAGCCGCCCAGGCTCGGGCCATCTGGCCCCAGGATGACAGGCATATCGCCAGTGAAGTCGATGGCGCCAATGGCATAGGCGTTGTCGTGAATGTTGGAGGGGTGCAGGCCGGCCTCGCCGCCATCGCGCCTGGCCCACTGCGGCTTTGGTCCAATCAGGCGCACGCCGGTGCGGCTGGAGTTGTAGTGCACCTGCCAGTCGGTGCCAAAAAACATCTGAACATCGCCATCGGTGAAGAAATCCGGTGCGCCATGCGGTCCGTAAAGCACGGCAATGTCCCAGTGGTGTTGGTAGACCGGCACCACGGCGGCAGGCAGGCTGGCCATGGGCGGTGCGATGGCATCCAGGCCGATGTGCAACATGTCGCCGGTACGCAAGGTGCGCCCGGCATGGCCGCCGAACTGTCCGAGCGTGAAAGTGGAGCGGCTGCCCAGGTACAGCGGCACATCCAGCCCACCGCGCAGCGCCAGGTAGGTGCGCGCACCGGCGCCTTGCACTGCACCCAGCTTGAGCACACTGCCCGCCTTGACGGTGTGCGATTGCCACAGCGGCAGCACCACACCATCCACACTCAGCGCCATCGCTGCACCACAAACCGCGATCATCGTGTCGTGCAGGAAACGCAGGCTGGGTCCGCTGAGTGTGCATTCCAGCGCAGCCGCGTCGGGGGCATTGCCCACCAGCCGGTTTGCCAGGCGCATCGCCATGTCATCCATCGGGCCGGATGGGGGTACGCCCACCGCCCAAAAACCGACGCGGCCCGGATGGTCTTGCACGGTGGTTTGCACGCCGGGCTCCAGCACCTCCAGCGCCTGTGGCTGGTAGTGCAGCTCGGCCAGGCTGCGGGTGATGATTTGCCCCTGCACAAACATCGGGTCGGCCACCACGGTCCGCAAATAGCGCAGGTTGGTCTCAATCCCCGCGAGGCGCGTGGCGGCCAGCGCGACTTGCAGCTTGGCCACGGCATCGGCGCGGTCGGTGCCGGTGACGATGAGTTTGGCGATCATCGGGTCGTAATGCGGTGGCACTTCGCTGCCGGTGGCCACCCAGGTTTCAATGCGGGCATCGGAAGGAAAGACCACTTCGGTCAAGCCACCCGCGCAGGGTTGGAAGTTGCGCGCCGGGTCTTCTGCGTACAGCCGCACTTGGATGGAAGCCCCCTGCGGCGTGGGTACGTGCAGCGCAAAGTCGTCGCCGCGCGCCAAGCGCAGCATCCAGGCCACTAGGTCGACACCGGTCACCTGCTCGGTGACGCCATGCTCGACTTGCAGGCGGGTGTTGACCTCAAGGAAGTAGAAGGCCCCGGTATCGGCGTCCAGCACATATTCCACCGTGCCCGCCGAGCGGTAGTTGACCGCTTCGGCCAGACGTACCGCGGTGTGTTGCAGGGCGATGCGGGTTGCCTGCGGCAAGTCGGGCGCAGGGGTTTCTTCAATCACCTTCTGGTTGCGGCGCTGAGCCGAGCAATCGCGCTCACCCAGCGACACCACTTGGCCACGGCCATCGCCAAACAACTGCACCTCAATGTGGCGGGCGCGTTCAACAAACTTTTCCAGAAACAGGCCCGCATCCTTGAAATTGGCCTGCGCCAAGCGCTGCACGGCCTCAAACGCCGGGGCCATTTCAGCACTGCTGCGGATCAGGCGCATGCCGATGCCGCCGCCGCCCGCCGTGCTTTTGAGCATGACCGGGTAGCCGATGCGCGCGGCCTCGCTTTGCGCTTGCGCCAAATCAGTCAGCAAACCGCTGCCGGGCAGCAGGGGCACACCCTGGGCTTCGGCCAGCGCCCGCGCCGTGTGTTTGAGGCCGAAGGCGCGCATTTGCGCCGGTGTCGGGCCGATGAAGGCAATGCCTGCGTCTTCACAGGCCTGGGCAAAGTCCGGGTTTTCGGACAGAAAGCCGTAGCCGGGGTGGATGGCTCCGGCCCCGGTGGCTCGCGCCGCGTCCAGAATGCGCTGCGGGTCCAGGTAGCTTTGCGCGGCCGGGGCTGGGCCAATACACACACTGGTGTCGGCCATGGCCACGTGGAGTGAGTCGGCGTCCGCCTCGGAATACACCGCCACCGAGCGCAGGCCCAGGGCTTTCAGGCTGCGGATGACGCGGCAGGCAATGGCGCCACGGTTGGCGACTAAAACGGTATCAAACATGGGGGTGTCCCTCATGAAGCGGGTCGTCCCGCCGGGTGATGCGGCACCACGGGTCGTCCCGTGGGCAGGTGGTCGAATAATTTAAGCCAAACAGGCTTATAGTCCTTGTAAATAAAGCGCAAGCAGCTCTTTAATTTATAGCTATTTAATCCCAGATCAAAAGCTGAATCGGCGTCGGGTTGTAGCCGTTGCAGGGGTTGTTGAGCTGCGGGCAGTTGGAAATCAGCACCACCACATCCATTTCGGCCTTCAGCTCCACGTATTTGCCCGCACCGGAGATGCCGTCGGCAAAACTCAGGTGGCCTTCGGGGGTGACCGGCACGTTCATGAAGAAGTTGATGTTGGGCGCAATGTCGCGTTTGCCCATGCCCAGCACGCCGGATTCATGGCAGTGGCACAGGGCGTGCATGAAACTGTCGCGGCAGCTGTGCATGGGGCGTTTGTCCAAGGCGTAGCGCACGGTGTTGCTCTCGCTGGAGCAGGCGCCGCCCAGGGTGTCGTGGCGGCCGCAGGTGTCGGCCACGATGCGCAGCATGACGCGGCCCGAGTTGGCATACAGCCGTGAGCCCAGGCCCAGGTAAAGCTGACCATTGCGGGCGATGGTGTCGGCAGCGCTGTAGCGCTCGGATGCATCGGCCGCGCTGTAAAACAGCGTGTCCACGGCTTGGTTGCCTTCCAGATCGAGGATGCGCAGGGTTTGCCCGGCGCGCACGGTGGCCATCCAGGGGTCGCCTGCCAGGCAGGTCTGGTTCAGCACCGCATTGGCGGGGTTCAATTGGCTTTCGAGTAGCTTGCTCATGCTGCGGCTCCACAGTAGCGTTCGGTGTTGATGAAGGCCCGGCCGTTTTGCGGGCACTGGGTGCGGCAGGCGTCGTCTGGCGCCACCGGGGCGGCGCGGCAGGCGCTCAAGTGGACATCGGCAGGCGTGTAGTCAGGGCTTGCGTCCAGAGGGTGCGGGGCGCTGCTCAGCACCACCAGGGTGTCCATCTCAAAGCGCAGATCGACATAAGCGCCCGCCACGCTGTGGCCGTGTACATGGCTCAGCGCACCGTCAGCATCGGGCACCACTTTGCTGAAGAAATTAACGCTGGGCACCAGGTCGCGCACACCAAGTCCCCACTTGGCCAGCTCGATCAGCAGGTTGTCGCGGCCATTGCGGTGCATGGCGTTGCGGTGCTGCTGGTAGCGTTTTTCGCCGTATTTGGCCAGCACCATGGCGGCGTCGCTGACACCGCACCAGGTGTCATGCCAGCCCACGCTGTCGGCGGTGATGGAACACAGCACCCTGCCCATGTCGGACTGGCAGACAAAGCCTGCGGTGAGAAAGGCGGTGTGCTGCGACTTCAGGGTGTCGGGCATGTTGTAGCGCTCCAGCGGCTGCTCTGCGTTGTAAAACAGCGCGGACACGTTGGCACCGCCTTGCAGGTCGGTCAGGCGCAGGGCGGTACCGCGGCGCAGGCGGGCAGACCAGTGGTTGCCACCGGGGAGGTGTTCCTCCCACAGCAGGGCGTTGGTAGGGATGGGGTTCATTCAGGGTTCCTTTCTTCGGCCACTTTGGTGAGCCGTTCCAATTGATCCAGGTCAGTTTTCATGCCGGATGTTTCACGGATGCGGTCGAGCAACTGGCGCTTGAGGCGCGTGAATTCGGGCGAGAGCTTCATGTCCTGCTGGCGTTTTGCCGGCAATGGCACGTCATAGATTGAGTCAATGCGGCCCGGGCGCGGCGCCATCAGCACCACGCGGTGGCCCAAGTAAATGGCCTCTTCCACGTCGTGGGTCACAAACACAATGGTGGTGCGCTCCAGCCGGTGCACATGCAGGATCAGGTCATGCATGACCTCGCGAGTTTGCGCGTCCAGTGCGCCGAAGGGCTCATCCATCAGCAGGATTTGCGGTTTGCCCATCAGGGCGCGGGCAATTGCCACGCGCTGCTGCATGCCGCCCGACAACTCGTTGGGGTAGGCCCGGGCCGAGGCGGTGAGCCCCATCAGCCTGAGCAAGGCGTCGGCACGGCCAGATGCCGCCTCCACGTCCGCGCTGCTGCGGTTGTGCGTGTGGGCGCTGAGTTGGCGGCAAAAACGGATGTTTTCCGACACCCGCAGCCACGGGTACAGGCTGTAGTGCTGGAACACCATGGCACGGTCTTGCCCCGGCCCGGTGATGGCTCGGCCATCCACCAGAACGTCACCGGCGCTGTGCTTCTCCAGCCCGGCCAGGGTGCGCAGCAGGGTTGATTTGCCACAGCCCGAGGCACCGACCAGGGTGATGAACTCGTTGTCGGCAATGCCCAGGTTCACATCGTTCAGGGCGGTCGTCTCGCCAAAGTACTTCCAGACGTTTTTGCATTCAATCTTCATGGCGTTCACCGTGTGTGCATCCAGGGAAAAGCCCTGCGGTGCAGCAGGCGAAACAGCTGGTCAATGGCCAGGCCAATGAATCCAATCAACAAAATGCCGGCAAAGATCTTGTCGGTCTGCAGGAAACGCTGGGCTTTCAGGATGGCAAAGCCCAGGCCCGAATTGGCGGCCACCAGTTCAGCCACCACCAGGTAGGTCCAGGCCCAGCCCATGGTGACGCGCAGGGTGTCAAGCAGGGCGGGCTTGGCTGACGGCAAGATCACTTGCTCCAGCACCTCGCGGCGGGTCGCGCCCATGGTTTGCGCCGCTTCAATTTGCGCCATGGGGACGCGGCGCACGTCTTCGGCCACCATCAGCACCATCTGGAAAAACGTGCCAATGAAAATGATGGCCACCTTAGCCCCTTCATCAATACCGACCCACAGCATTACCAGCGGAATGAATGCCACGGCAGGCATGTAACGGATGAAGTCAGTCAGTGGCTCCAGCAAAGCCTGCACGGCGCGCCAACTGCCAATCATGAGACCCAGCGGGATCGCAATCAGTGCCGACAGCGCCCATCCGGTCACGACCCGCATGGTGCTGATGAAGGCGTCGCCCAGCAGGTCGTCCTCCATCGCCCAGGTGCCGATGCGCGTCACCACCGCATCGGGGCCGGGCAGAAACACCGGGTTCACGCCTGAATAGGCACTGAGCAGCGCCCATCCCAGCAGCGGCACCAGCAGGCCGGCCAGCGCCAACACCCCATAACTGCGACGCGAGATCGCCAACCGTATGGACCACATGATCTGGCCCCCTGTTACTTGAGCGCGTCTTGCAGCAAGCTGCCGTCAAGGCCCTTGGCAGCAACCGGCTTGCCCTCAATCAACTTGTGCTGGGTCAGGAAGGCGGCAATGACGGGCGCGGTGCCCGACAGTGACAAAGCCTGTTTGGCATCAAAGGCGAGGGTGTTGGCGGCCGCGTCGAAGAATTTGGTGCCGGGCAGGAACACGGCGTATTCCTCAGGCGTCATGTTGACCACCTTGGCCATGATCTTGGCGGCCTCAGTGGGTTGTTCACGGATGAATTTTTCGGTGTCAAACCAGGCCTTGATCATGCCGACGAGCTCTTTGCGCTTGGTTTGAATGGCCTTGTCCTGTGCCACCAACAAGTCAGGCACCAGGCCGGGCATGTCTTTGGAGGTGAACAGCGGCTTGCCTTTGCCGCTTTTCTCGATCTGGCTGACCCATGGGTTCCACAACACGGCGGCATCCACCTTGCCACTGATGAAGGCGGCAGCGGCATCGCCAGCTGAGAGGTTGACGACCTTCACGTCTGACAGCTTCATGCCGTTCTTGGCCAGTGCCGTGGCCAGCACAAAATGTGAGATGCTGAACTGCTCCAGCGCCACTTTCTTGCCCTTGAGCTGGGCAAACGACGTGATCTTGGGGCCGACCATCAGCGCATCGTTGCCAGCCGAGTTGTCGTTGACCAAAATGGCTTTCAGCGGCAGGCCTTTGGCGAGTGGACCGAGCGTGTCGGACCAGGTTTGGGAGTTGGCATCGAGCTGGCCTGACGACAGCGCACCAATTGAGTCGGTGTAGTTGGCAAACCAGACCAGCTTGACGTCAGCGCCGTGTTTCTTGAAATAGCCTTTTTGCTCGGCCACATACCAGGCCACCCAGCCCGGCCAGTCGGACACGCCAACCTTGACTTCGGCCGCAGCGGGCATGGACACAGCTGCTGCACCAATGCCGGCCAGGACCAGGCAGGTGCTGACAACGCTGCGTTTGAACGAACGAGAGATTGAATTGAGGGAAGAAGACATGGCGGGGCTCCAAAAAAGTGGGACAAACGCGGGAGACCACCTCGATCACGAAGTGATATCTCCCGGGCTTTTGTCCCTCCGTGGAACCGGCAGTGACATTCACCACTGCTAGCCGGCTGCTCTCGGACCAGACATTCCTTGACAAGGAACCGGAACCCTAGCGTCCATTTTTTGAAAGCAAACCGAGTTGGTTGCCCGCAGTCTTGTTAAGCACAAGGCGTGCCACCATTTTTCTAGCCATCCCGCCAATAAACCACGCATGCAGTGCGTTCCGTGCACAACTTTGGTACCACGTGCACCAATTTCGATGTGTCTGTAAGTTTGTGGCCAGAATTGCAGCTTGGCTGGGCCTGGTGCCCAAACAGCATTCCAGTGGCTGCAAACAGAATCTACTGGGAATCCGTAAGCGGGGTGACACTTACCTCAGGACCCTGTTGATTCATGGCGCGCGTTCGTTGATTCACAAAGCACCGCAGAAACCTTATGCCTGCAGTTGGATCAACGGTGTTGTCAATCGGCGAAACAAAAATGTGGCGGCTGTCGCGTCGGCCAACAAAAATGCACGCATTGTTTGGGCGCTGCTGGCCCATGACCGGGAATTCCGACCTGATTGCTCGACCGCCAAGGCGGCCACGTAACCAAGTCGGCTGATAAAGCAAAACGACAACAAAAGCAGGGAGTGAACTGAACCACCGATTGCTCAGACGATCAAGAAGTGATGGCAAGACAGGTTAGACCGTGGTTGGCAAAGCCCGATAGACCCGCAGCACCCAGAGTGCGTGGAAGCGATAGAGACGTCAACCAGCGAATCCCATTAGGGGCAGTGGCCGAAAGTCACAAAAAAAGTCCAAATGTACGGGTGCAATCTTTACCTTCGAGTCATCATGAATTGAACGCTTGGCAAACCGGGAGCGTCCCTGTAAGGGTATTGGTGGCCGTCGGGTTAGGTTGCAGACTTGTCTCAGAATTGCCTGTCGTCAATGTCAGCAATGCGGTTGGTTTGCCGCCGATTGAACGGCAGCTTGATGGAACCTCGGCCACAAAATTTTCCTGCTGTCCGAAAGCTGCCGCCCATGGGCACCCGCTGTCAAAGCCAGATGATTTGTTGTCTTTGCGCTCATAGCCAATGTTCCTGCTGCTCAATTGTCGACACTCGCTTTCGCGACCATCAGCGTAAATTTAATGCCTTAACTTGGTTGAAGTGTTGCAACACGATTGCAAAACAAAGCAAGTTAGACCTGAAGCAAAAAAAAGTTTAAAGCGCAACTTCAAATGCTTTCAATGCATTTTTGTATGTCGTCCGAGTTAGAGCATCGGGCACATCAAGCCCGGAACGGAAAACAGGGAAGTGGAAAGTTTCAGAATCCTCCGCGATCCATTCATTTTCTGCAGGAGAGCCCATCAAAAAAATGTATCAAAGGCACTTGCGCCCGCTGAGATTTTGCTATAGAATTATTTAAAGCACCAACAACAGTGACGATTTAAATGAACTCTAATCACAACTTAGTTAATGTCAGCCGCGCCATTTTTCTGGATATCGATGGCGTGTTCCATCCGGCAACAGACATAGAAAGTCTTGACCAAAGTCTGCCGCTGGACGTTCTGACCAAAAATCACAACCTGTTGCGCTGGGCGCCCCTATTGGCCGAACAGTTGCGTACCCATAACGATGTGATGCTTTTCGTGCACAGCAATTGGCGAAATCGCCTGAGCGACAAGGGAATGCGCGAAGTCCTTGGACCGTTGGGTGAATTGATTGCAGCGGACAACTACAACCTGATGTACTGCGGGGTCACAGACGTAGAAATCACTGAGCGAGAGGCTTCAATTGCTGCAAAGGTACAAGAAGCGGACCTGGCTGAGTACCTGATCATTGATGACAACTCCGGGGCATTTTCTGAGTTGCGTGAGCACCTTTTGCTGTGCGACCCGCTGGCAGGTGTTTCTGACCCCGCGGTTCAGCAGGCCGTGGCGAAGTGGCTGGCCGCTACATGTTCCTGCCCATCCAGTAACGGTAACGCACCAATTGCTTGTTAACACCATCGTTGCGTCTCAATGACTGTAAAGCGCGACTGGACTTCATGGAAAACAACCGCATATCCCCTCGCTAACAGACTGAAGAGAGCCAAGACTGAAATGAACACACCTAAACAGCTTTACGCTAGATTTCCTTACATGTTTGCCGGCAAGGACCTTGGCATCACCCTCTATAAGGGCTGGTTTTTATTATTCGCCAAGCTGTGTCAGGACATCGACGATGTTCTGGGTGCGGATAAAAGAAATTTTCACTGGGCGCAAGTGAAGGAAAAATTTGGCGCGGCGCGTTGGTATTTCTCCATGCAAAACATGCACGCAACCGTTGCTGTCAATGAAATTGGATCTGATGGGGTCGTGACATCGCTTTACAGAACCCTAGTGCGCGATGTCGAATCAATCAGCAGCCATGTGTCACGCCTTGTTCATGCAGCTGAAACGCTGACGCACGCAACATGCATTGTTTGTGGTGAGCCAGGCAAGCTTGATTCCCACGGCGGCTACATCCTCGTTCTATGTGTCAAGCATGCTCGCCAACGCATTGGGGGTGGCAGCTTGCCCCAATACTTGTTTGACGAGGCGGACCAGGTATGAGCCCCAAAACCCTGATCATTTTTCTGGATTTTGATGGCGTGATGCATCCTCATCCGTGCTTCGATGCGAATATGTTTACGCAACTTCCGCTCATTGAAGAAGTTCTGCGTGAGTTTCCATCGGCTGAGATTGTGATCAGTTCAAGTTGGCGCTTGGATTCCAGTTTTCAAGAATTAAAGCGACTTCTCTCCACTGATATTGGTCAGCGTGTCATTGGCACCACCCCTTTTTATCATGATCCAAAACTTGATCATTTGCAAAATCGACCAACTGGCTATGTGCGCCAGTGGGAAATCGAGCGATGGATGTCTGAGAACTCAAGCATCGAAGCGCAATGGGTTGCCGTTGACGACTATCCAGAATGGTTTGAGCCAAATTGCCCAAACCTGCTTGTGACTTCTGCTGCAACTGGTTTTGTTGAAAATGACAAACAGACGCTGCGCGACTTGATCATGGCGAGGTTGTCATGATTCGTGGCATTCAAGCCTTTGATGCAGAGCATGCTCAGGTGCTAAGTCGCATCTGGTTTATGGGAGACGTGCATGGCGAGTTCAAGCACATCGCACGCGCCTTGCTGGAAGCACCTGAGAAACCGAGCTGGCTCGTTTTTCTCGGCGATATTGACATTGACCACATCTCATTTCGTGAGATTCTGGCGCCATTGCGTCGCAACTTTCCGAACACGAAGGTCGGTTTCATCCATGGCAATCATGATGCCGACACTTATGAGCATTGGGAAATGCTTCATGATTGCGGCGATGCTGTCGCCCTGCATGGTCAGGTGCTTGAGCTTGATGGCGTGAAAGTGGCTGGATTGGGTGGCAACTTCATGGGTCGCATCTGGAACCCACCAACACAAGCCACCTTTCAAAGCAAAGACAAGGCGATGAATCGTGGTCCTTACCAATGGCGGGACGGGCAACGTCCCGACCCATCTTTGTATGCAGCGATCTATCCCAGCGATTTTGAGCGACTGGCAAAGTTGCGCGCTGACATTCTGGTGACGCACGAAGCGCCATCCTGTCATCCTTACGGGTTCGAAGCCATTGATGATCTTGCGCGGTCAATGCGAGTGGTTCGCAGTTTTCATGGGCACCAGCACGATGACCGCAGCGATGAGTACGCCTTGGTGCGCGACAAAATGGGATTTGATGCCAAGGCGGTGAACTACTGCGGAATCAAAAACGGGCTTGGACACCTCATTCATTCGGGACCTAAGGGATGGTGATGGATATTGACCAGTCCTACCTTGCGCTTGATTTGGAGCGAGACCAGAAAAGCAGAAAAATCATCCAGGTGGGCATCGCTATCGCCTATCCCAAGCAATTGCAAAGCCAATACTGGACGCGGCAGTGGTTGCTCGATCCCGGTGAGTCCATTGAGTCAGCCACCACCACTTTGACCGGCATCACGGATGCAGACATTCAGGCGCGTGCGGTGCCTTGGGAGGTGATGGCATCTGAATTGTCTGCGTTGATCGTCAAACACAACACGTTCATCAATCCAATTACTTGGGGAAGCGGGGACAGCACTGAATTGCTTTCAGCAATCAAGGACCGCGCCATTTCATTCCCGCATTTTGGGCGCCGATGGATCGATATCAAGACATTCCACGTCGTGCTTATGTTGGCTCAAGGCAAGAGCCAAACTGGCGGTTTGAGGAGCGTGATGGGCAAGCATGGCATTCCTTTTAAAGGACTGGCGCACCAGGCAGACATTGAGGCTGCCAACACCCTGCGGCTATTTTTCAAATTGCTTGGCAGCCATGCGATTTCTGAATCGATCAATCAGTCGGTAAAAGCAGCATGGACACCGCAGCGAACCCATAAGTCAAGTCACTAATTTTTAACGCAACGAATGATGAAACTTCTTGTCCTCTCAGATTTGCACCTTGAAAACGGCTATTTCGAGCCGCAGGAAGATGCGGTTGATGCTGCCGATGTCATCGTTCTGGCTGGCGACATCCATCCTGCACCCAACGGCATTGAGTGGGCGCGGAGAACTTTTGGGGACAAGCCGATTGTCTATGTCGCTGGCAACCATGAATATTTTGACTGTGAATTCGAGGCGGCATTGCAACTCATGCGGGTGACGGCCAAACAGCATGATGTGCATTTCCTTGAAAACGATGCCGTCACCATCAGGGGCATTCGATTTCTTGGGTGCACACTCTGGACTGATTTTGAGTTTTATGGCTCGGACAAAAAACAAGCCCTGATGGCGCGTGCCGCGGTTCGCTGGCCTGATTACATTGGGCGCATCGAGTCCAGGCGAAGCATCACTGGACGACTCTTGCCGGAGTTGACTATCAAGCGCCACTGGGAAAGCCGTGCCTGGCTGCAGGCCCAATTGCCACTGGGTGAAAGTTGCAAAACAGTGGTGGTCACGCATCACTATCCCAACAAAAAATCCACGTCACCCAAATTCGTGGGCGATGAAATGAATGTGGTGTTTGGCTCTCACGTACCCGATGAATTGGTCACTCAGGCGGGACTCTGGATTCATGGTCATAGCCATTCAAGTGCTGAATACCGCATCGGTGAGGGCAAGCACCACACCCGGATCGTTGCCAACCCCAAAGGTTATGGAAATTGGTCGAACGATCCGGAAAACTACAGATTCGACTCCGGCTACCTGGTCGAACTGCTGCCTGATGGCAACTGGGCTCAACATGTCAAGTCTTGAAATCCTCCTGCCAGCCGGGCGTCAATGGGAGACCGCGATGGCGCAATTTGGTGAGTTTGAAATATGGGTGAGGGTGACCACATGAAAATCCAACTTGCCAGTGATCTACATTTAGAGCATGTGAATCGTCTCAACAGCCAGAACCAGCCAGTGCGCATCATTGGACCCGTGCCCGGCGCGGATGTGCTGGTGCTCGCCGGTGACATTGCCGATGGCGCTTATGCCTGCACCCTGTTTGCAGACTGGCCGGCAGAAGGACAGGTTCCTATCATTTATATTGCAGGTAACCATGAGTTTTACGGTCACGCCATTGATCCGATCTACGACAAATTGCGCGAAGGCGCAGCGCTCAATAACATCCATTTCCTGCAGAATGACAGTGTCGTGATCGATGGCGTCCGCTTTTTGGGCACAACCCTTTGGACGGATTACAGGCTAGACTTGAATCGGACCCAAAGCCAACTCATGGAATATTGCGGCACCCGGTTGAATGACCATTTCCGCATTCGCACTGGGCGCCATGGTTTCACCCCCGGTGATGCATTGGCTCGCCATGAAATAGCGTGGGCATGGCTGACATCTGAATTGGCAAAACCCTTCGACGGTAAAACCGTGGTGGTGTCGCACCATGCGCCGCATCCGCTATCGATTCACCCTCGTTACATTGGCAATCAACTGAATGCTGCCTTTGTCAGTGACTTGAGCGAACTCATGCCCGGTGTTGACCTGTGGTTGCATGGCCATGTGCACGACAGCTTTGATTACCAGGTAGGGCAGTGCAGGGTGGTGGCGAATCCTGCTGGCTACGTGCTCAACCGAAATATGGCAACTGATCCGAATGACTACGAGTTTGAGAACCAGGCCTTTGACCGAAATTTGCTGGTCGAACTCACATGAAAATCCTCGTCCTTAGCGATTTGCACTTATCTCACCATTCATTTCCGGTGGTGATGGACGGCAAACGCATTGATAAATACGCCGATGTGGTTGTTCTGGCTGGCGACATTGACGATGGGCTGGGCGGCTTTCGCTGGGCGCGAGAGGCATTTCCAGACAAGCCCATCGTGATGGTGGCTGGTAACCACGAGTTTTATGAAAAGCACTGGACCCGGCATGTGGACGACATGCGGGATGCGGCCAAAACCTACGACATCGAGTTTCTGGAGGCTGACGGGGTCGATCTGGCTGGCGTGCGGTTCCTGGGTTGCAGTCTGTGGACAGATTTTGAGTTGTTTGGCGCTGACAAAAAGGCCATTGCGATGCGGGTGGCCAAAGCCCAAATGAACGACTTTCACTGCATCAAGATGTCGCGATATGCCGAGTTTCATTGGGTGCATTCCAAATACCTGACGCCAGAATTGACAGCGATGCGCCACCAGGGAAGTGTCGAGTGGCTGACTAAAAAGCTGGGAAAAGGGGACGACCCAAATCGAACCGTGGTTGTCACGCACCATGCGCCTCATCCAAATTCAGTGCCGGTACATTTCGCCAACGACATGCTCTCAGCGGCGTATGCCAGTGATTTGACCAGGTTGATGGGCAGGGCGGGACTGTGGATTCATGGGCACATGCATCACAGTGTTGACTATCAACTCAACGCGACACGCATTGTGGCAAATCCGCGTGGTTACATGCATAAAAACGGTGGCTTTGAGAATGCGCGATTCAATCCTGCTTTCCTGATCGAGATTTGACGATGTGGCCCCCGCAAAGAACGCCAAAAGGTGCTGGTGAATTCATTTTGTACCTTGATTTTGATGGTGTGCTGCACCATGAGAATTGCCTCTGGCATCCAAAACGCGGTCCATACCTGAAGGCGCCGCCTGGTCATGTGCTGTTTCAGCATGCACCACTACTTGAAGCCTTGTTGGCTCCTTATCCCCAAATCCGCATTGTGTTGAGTACTTCATGGGTCCGCAGCTACGGCTGCACTGGCGCCGCCAAGCGCTTACCGCAGTCATTGCAAAAGCGGGTGATCGGCGCCACGTTTCACTCGCGCATGAACAAAACAGAATTCGTCAGCGCACCCCGCGGCATGCAGGTGTGGGGTGATGTCATACGGCGCAAACCCAAGGACTGGATTGCCCTTGACGATGACTGGTTGCACTGGCCGAAATGGTGTCTGGACAAATACGTTAAGACCCATGAGTTTGAGGGCATCGCCGAACCTGCTGTACTTGCTGAATTTTCAGAAAAATTGGCGGGTATGTGCAAGGAAGTTTAGTGCGAGTTCAAATTCGAAGCGCGACTTTATGAATAGCGGGTTGGGTGGGCGAGATGTGGGGGCGGCAGCAGCTCGAATTGCATGGCCAAACGCCCAACAAATCAAAATGGCGTATTCTGGGCAACTCACATGACCATCAAGTACTTACCCACTCCATGACGGCTCTCACAAACATTTCGCTCTCCATGCTTGACCTGGTGGCTGTGCGCGAAGGCGGCACCGTAGCCAATGCCTTGGCGATCTCCCTCCAAACCGCACAACATGTGGAGACTCTTGGTTTCACCCGTTATTGGCTGGCTGAGCACCACAACATGGTGGGCATCGCCAGTTCTGCAACTGCCGTGCTGGTCGGCCATATTGCAGGCGATACCCACCGCATCCGGGTCGGCTCTGGCGGCATCATGTTGCCCAACCATGCGCCGCTGGTGGTGGCTGAAGCTTTTGGCACTTTGGCTGAGTTGTATCCTGGTCGCATTGACTTGGGACTTGGCCGTGCGCCAGGAACCGATCGGGCCACGATGCGTGCGCTACGGCGTGACCGAGTGGAGACCGAACAGGATTTCCCACGCGATGTTGCCGAATTGCAGAGGCTTTTGGGACCGGTGCAAGCAGGCCAGGGGATCGTCGCCATGCCGGGTGCGGGTACCGAGGTGCCGATCTGGTTGCTGGGCTCCAGTCTTTTCTCGGCCCAGTTGGCAGCAGAACGTGGCCTGCCCTATGCGTTTGCAGCGCATTTTGCACCGCGCCTTTTGCATCAGGCCCTTGATTTGTACCGATCTCTTTTCCGACCCTCCAGTGCGCTGGCAAAGCCTTATGCCATTGTTGGGGTACCTTTGATTGCTGCGCCCACAGACGATGAAGCAGAGTTTCTGGCCAGCAGCACCTACCAGCGGATCCTTGGCATCCTGACCGGTGACCGTCAACGCTTGCAGCCACCGGTGGCGAATTACCTGGAAGGACTACACCCGCAGGAACGCTCAGCCATTGCCGACTTTCTGTCCGCTGGCGTGATTGGCGGGCCAGACAAGGTGCGCGCAGGTCTGCAAGCCCTGGCCAACAGCACCCAAGCCAATGAGTTCATGCTGGTGTGTGATGTGTTTGACCCAGCTTTGAGACTGCGCTCGCTCGATATCGCCGCGGCGGCTTGTGCCATTCAGTGAGTCTGCCTGCGGAGAATCGCTTATTTGCCGACGATCCCAAGCAACTTGACCAGTGCGCTCACAGTGGTGAAACCTCTGCACTTTGTGTCTTTGGTGAGCATGAGCGTGGTTTAGCATCTACTTTTTAGCAGCCAGCTTCGCCTACAAATCAGCGAAGAGATTGAAGGTCGACGCCGGGATGACGTTACCGTTATCACTTCGCCCCTTTATGTCTTTGAGCTTGGCATGTTCGTTTTCGTGGCAGGATGTGCAGAGCAGCGCTGCAGCACTATTTCCACAAACCCAGCACCTACTGTCACTGTCTCATTTTTTGGAATGTAACCTGATACCTGCCACGGTGATCAGATCGCCAGGTCCAACCCGCAATCACGCCACGTTCAGGATTGGTAGATTTGGGCATGAGTTGGTTGGGCTTTCCATAGTTACTAGACGACTGGTCTATTTGTGATAGACTTCATGCATGACAAACGAGCAAATATCAGCCAGAGACCACATCCTTGATTGCGGGGAGCGTCTGATTGCGAACAAGGGTTTCGTAGGTGTGGGCTTGGCTGAAATCCTGGCCGTGGCGGGTGTTCCCAAGGGGTCTTTTTACCATTACTTCAGCTCCAAAGAGCGCTTCGGTGAGGTCTTACTGACACGCTACGTCGATGCCTACATGGGACGACTGGATGGTCTATTCAGCCCTGATGGCCGAACCGCGCGGCAGCGCTTGATGACGTATTGGTCTCACTGGCGCACGAGCCAATGCGACTCTGCCAACGGCGCTTGTAGCAGCGCTGAGGCCAGCACCAAATGTCTGATCGTCAAGCTCAGCGCCGAGGTGGCCGATATTTCTGAAGGCATGCGGTTGACGCTGCGTGACGGCACAGACCGCGTGGTGCGCCGCATTGCGCAGTGTCTGGACGATGCCAGAGCTGACGGTTCCGTGTCAACGTCTCTGGTAGCAGAGTCGATGGCGCTGACGCTCTATGAACTCTGGCTCGGTGCCAGTTTGCTGGCCAAGTTGCGTCGTGATGCTTCGCCGTTTGAGCATGCCTTGCGCAGCACCGAGCAATTGCTGGACTGGCCCGCCAGCTAAACCCTTTAGCTCGGTCTTTTTTTACCCAAGATTTAGACGACCGGTCTACTTTTAACTTTTCACTCGACAACCCAATATAAGAATTGACATGAACAACTTTGATTTTTACAACCCCACACACATTATTTTCGGCAAAGACCGCATTAGCGACCTGTCCAGCCTTGTGCCCGCAGCAGCCAAAGTCCTGATTCTGGTCGGTGGTGCCAGTGCTGAAAAAACTGGCACGCTGGCTGAGGTCCGTCAGGCCCTGGGCACTCGCACGCATAGCACATTCAGTGGCATTGAACCGAACCCGAGTTTTGAGACGGCCAAAAAAGCGATCGAAATGGTGCGAGAGGAGGGCTTTGACTTCTTGCTGGCCGTTGGCGGTGGCTCCGTCATTGATGCCACCAAATTCATCGCTGCAGCCGTGCTGTTTGAAGGCGATGCATGGGACATCCTGCGTCAAGGAGGCCGCAACATTACCCAGGCCGTGTCATTTGGTGTGGTGCTGACCCTGCCTGCAACCGGTTCAGAAATGAACAACGGGGCGGTGATGACCCGCCATGACATCGGCGCCAAGTTGCCATTTCGCAGCCCCCAGCTGTTCTCCAAATTTTCCATACTGGACCCCACCAAGACCTACACGCTGCCCGTCAAACAACTGGCCAACGGTGTCGTGGATGCCTTTGTCCACACCATGGAGCAATACCTCACTTACCCGGTCAACGCGCCGCTGCAAGACCGCTTTGCCGAAGGGCTGCTGCAAACCTTGGTTGACATCGGCCCACGCCTGTCGACAGCGACCGAGCCCAACTATGATGACCGTGCCAGCCTGATGTGGGCAGCCACACTGGCGTTGAACGGATTGATCGGTGCAGGGGTGCCGCAAGACTGGGCCACCCACATGATTGGCCATGAGCTTACGGCGCAGTACAACATCGACCACGCCCGTACCTTGGCCATCGTGTTGCCCGCCATGTTGAATGAGCGGCGCGCGCAAAAGCACGACAAGTTGCTGCAATACGGCCGTAGGGTGTGGGGCATCTGTGAGGGCTCCGAAGAGGAACGCATTACGGCAGCCATCACCGCCACCCGTGACTTTTTCGAACGCATGGGCCTGCCGACCCGCCTGAGTGCATATGACTTGGGTCAGGACGCGATCGACCTAGTGATCAAACAACTCGAAGCCCATGGCATGACGCAGCTCGGTGAGTATGGGGATGTGACGCCTGGTGTCAGCCGCAGGGTCCTCGTTGCCGCACTCTGACCCCCTCATCACCTACTTCACAAATCAATTTCCTCTAGAGACCCCGATGACTCAAACCAACACCATCAACCGCCAGATTCAACTGGCTTCACGCCCTGTGGGCGCACCAACGGCCACCAACTTTCATCTTGCAACTTCCCCGGTGCCCAGTGCCGGGACGGGTCAAGTGCTGTTACGCACCGTTTTTCTGTCACTGGACCCTTACATGCGTGGTCGCATGAGCGACGCGGCCAGCTATGCCGCGTCCGTTGCCATCGGGGCGACCATGGTTGGTGCCACCGTTTGCCGTGTGGAGACCAGCCAACACGTTGGCTACGCGGTGGGTGACTGGGTGTTGGCCTATACCGGCTGGCAAGACTACGCCCTCTCTGATGGCACCGGTCTGACCAAGCTCGACCCAAAGCTGGCACCACCGTCTTACGCGCTGGGTGTGCTCGGCATGCCTGGCTTTACCGCTTACATGGGGTTGCTCGACATCGGTGCCCCTAAGGCCGGTGAAACCGTGGTGGTGGCTGCCGCTACTGGTGCCGTGGGCTCTGTGGTGGGTCAGATTGCCAAGCTCAAGGGTTGCCGTGTGGTGGGCATTGCCGGGGGCGCTCAGAAGTGCCAGTCGGCTGTCGCGGAACTGGGCTTTGACGCCTGCATTGACCACCATAGCCCCGACCTGCCCGCGCTTTTGGCAGCCGCCTGTCCCAAGGGCATCGACGTGTATTTTGAGAATGTTGGCGGCAAAGTGTTTGATGCTGTGCTGCCGCTACTCAACACGGCAGCCCGCGTGCCTGTTTGCGGCCTGATTGCCAACTACAACGCCACCACTTTGCCAGATGGTCCAGACCGCAGCCCATTGTTGATGCGAACCCTGTTGACCAAGCGCATCCGGATGCAGGGTTTCATCATTTTTGACGATTATGGGCATCGCTACCCGGAATTTGCCAAAGACATGGGCCAATGGCTCCAGCAAGGCCAGGTGACCTTCCGCGAAGACATCACCGATGGCCTGGAAAACGCACCACAAGCATTCATCGGGCTGCTTGAAGGCAAGAACTTCGGCAAATTGATCGTGCAAGTTGCCAGCGCCTGACCTCTATCCCAACCGATCCAACAACCCATTAACACCCATAAGGAAACACCATGTTATTTACACCCTTGAAAGTCGGCGCAATCACTTTATCCAATCGCATTCTGATGGCGCCTCTGACGCGTGCACGTTCTGACTTGGCGCATATGCCCAACGATTTGATGGCCCAATACTATGCCCAACGTGCCAGTGCGGGCCTCATCGTGACAGAGTGCACCATGATCGCGCCCAATACGTCGGCGTTCATCACCGAGCCTGGTATTTACTCACCAGAACAAGTGCTGGCATGGAAAAAAATCACAGATGCAGTGCATGCCAAAGGCGGCAAAATCGTCATGCAAATCTGGCACGCCGGGCGCGCAGCGCACCCCTTGCTTAACCATGGCGCTGAAAATGTGGCTCCGAGCGCCGTTGCCATCGGTGGCGACATTCAAACGCCTAGCGGCAAAGTCGCACATGCCGTGCCACACGCCTTGACCACGGCTGAAATCAGTGAACTGGTACACACCTTTGCCGAGGCCGCAAAGCATGCGGTCGCAGCCGGTTTTGATGGTGTGGAGGTGCATGGTGCCAACGGCTACCTGATCGATCAATTTCTGCGTGACGGCGCCAACCGTCGAAGTGATACCTATGGTGGCACGATGGAAAACCGGGCGCGTTTTCTGTTTGAAGTTCTGACTGCCGTGTCTGCCGCCATCGGATCAGATCGGGTCGGTCTGCGCTTGTCGCCATTGAACAGTTTCAACAGCATGATCGACAGCGACCCCATCGGATTGACTGAATTTTTGGCCAAGCGCTTGAATGACTTCAACCTGGCTTATTTGCATTTGATGCGTGCAGACTTTCTTCAGCAGCAAACGGGCGATGTCATGACCGTCGCGCGCGCCCATTACAAGGGGGTGCTGATCGGCAACATGGGGTACAACAGCGATGAAGCACAGGCTGCGATGCTTGACAAGAAGCTAGATGCGGTCGCCTTTGGCACCAGCTTTTTGGCGAATCCCGATTTGCCGGAGCGGATACAAGCAAAGGCTGCTCTGAACGAGCCCGATCAAGCAACTTTTTACAGCCCAGGCGCCAAGGGCTATACCGATTACCCCCGACTGCTGGCCGCGTAACCTTGAACACCCAATCCGTGTCTTCTCCCTGCTAGGCGATTTGGCCGCAAAGCGGCATGAAGACGAAAGCCGGACTGTCAGGAGGCGGTCTAGCGGAGGTTCTTGGTTTTTGTCTTTGCCGCGGACATTGGGGTCTGTTATTGGCTGGACTTCTTTCGCTCGCGCAGCGCTGAACGGCTTTTTTAAGCTCTCGTTGGTCGCGGGTTAGCCGACGAGTCACACGAAAGATGTCTTCATAACTGACTGAGTGCTCCTGGAAATTTGCATGCAAAAGCCCCGCCAGCGAATGCACATGAACGCGTCGCTCACCACGGCGGTCAAATCGCTGGGTCGCAAAGGCGGAGCGGCCGCCCGGCAATTCAAAGAACTGTGTCGCGGTCATGCCAAGATGGCAATGGTGTGCCATCCGGGCACACCATGAAGTTGCGTGTAATCAGCCCTGCGATCTGGATAAGCAAGCGCACGCAGCGGCAGACGAATGGGAGACAACTGCAGTCCGCGTTCAAGCGCTTGCGGCGCGTATTGAAAAAGTACATCTTGGCCATCGTCAGCCAGGATGCCCAGGACAAAAGAGGCACCCAAGCCTTGGTAGGTGACCGTCAGCTCCTTCACTTGGCTAACTTTCGCGCCTTGGTATAAGCACGTTGGCGCGTGCGCACCGCTGCCTTCAGTCGCATGTCTTCAATGCTGAGGGAATGAATTCTGCAAAATGACACAGTGTTATGGAAGCAAGCTGTCCTTGTATGCATCTCAAGGTCTCCAAGCAACTGTCACATTTGCCCAATACATTGCAGTGGCCTTTCACCAACAGGAGTTTTTGTGGTCCCCATTGCTAAATTTAGATTTTTTTCGCAGTCAGCCTTGGCTGCTGCGCTGGTTACTGCTCTAACTGCCAGCCTATCCGCCTGTGGTGGCTCCGATGGCGCACCTGCCACCGTCACACTGCCCGAATCAGCCACCGCACAATTGACCGTTCTTGAGACCTCGGACCTCCATGCCAACGTGGTCAGCTATGACTACTTCAAACTGGCGGAGGACAAAAGTGTCGGGCTTGAGCGTACTGCCACGCTGATCAAGCAGGCTCGCACCGACTTTCCCAATAATTTGTTGATCGACAACGGCGACACTATCCAGGGCACCGCCCTCGCCGACTACCAGGCGACGGTCAACCCATTGGCTTGCAGTCAAAAGCTGGCCGCCTACAAGGCCATGGATGCCATTGGTTTTGATGCGGGCACGCTGGGTAACCACGAGTTCAATTACGGTCTGCCTTTTCTGTCGCAAGTGACGGGCACCAAGTTCAACGTGGAAGGCATGGCTGCTGTGGCCAGTCAGCCCACTTGCACCGGCCCGGCGTTCCCGCTGGTGCTGGCCAATGTGAGCAGCAAAAAAGACGGCGCGACGCTGTACAAGCCATACACAATCATCAGCAAGAAGGTCAGCGCCAAAGACAAAGACGGCAAAACCATTGAAAGTACCGTGAAGGTGGCAATCATTGGCTTTGCGCCACCGCCCATCCTGTTATGGGACAAGCGTTGGCTCGATGGCAAGGTGGACGTGCAAGGCGTCGTGGAATCTGCCACAAAGTACGTGCCCATGGCCCGAGCCGAAGGGGCTGACATTGTCATCGCCGCGTCGCACGGCGGCTGGGACACAAGCACCTACAGCGCCACCATGGAAAATGCCAACTACCACCTGGCTAAAGTGGCCGGCATTGACGGCATTTTGATGGGCCATTCTCACAGTGAGTTTCCCAACGCCGCCTGCACTACGACCGCCTGTGACACCATTGGTGTGGACAAAGTCAAAGGAACCTTCCATGGTGTGCCCGCTGTGATGCCCAGTTATTGGGGCAAGGCCATCGGGGTCATCGACTACAAGCTGGTGGTGAAGAATGGCAAGTGGACCATCGACACCAGCAAAACTGTTGTCAGCATCCGCAAGGCGTTACTGGATGCCACTTCCAAAACTTATGTGGCGGTTGATCCCACCATTGCTGCAGCAATCAAAACAGAACATGAAGCTGCGATTACCTACGTGAAAACTCCAATCGGCCAGTCGGACTTTGCGCTTTCAAGCTATTTTGCCGACATTGGCGATGTCACCGCCATCCAGGTGGTCAACGCCGCGCAGGCTGACTACGTGGCCAGGTATGTCGCTGCCAACATGCCTCAGTACAAAGACTTGCCTGTGCTGTCAGTCAGTGCACCGTTCAAGAGTGGCTTTGCCGGTGGTACCGACTTTACAGATGTCAAGCAAGGCCCGATTGCCATCAACAATGCCGCCGACCTGTACCTGTACCCCAACACGGTGTATGCGGTAAAAGTGACAGGCGCAGGCATCAAGACTTGGCTGGAGAAGGCGGCCGAACGTTTTAACCAGATCAATCCCACCTTGACCACCGCGCAGGGGTTGATATCAACTTTCCCTGGATACAACTTTGACATGTTCACCTCGGTCGATATGAGCTATGAAATTGATGTAACCCAGCCCAAGGGCAGCCGCATCAAGAACCTGAGCTACAAGGCCGCACCCATCAGTACCACGGCTGAGTTCATCATTGCCACCAACAACTACCGTGCCACCAGCGGTACGCAGTTCGGCCTGACAGCAGGCAATACTATCTACGCTTCACCCGATGCCAATCGCGATGTCTTGATCGACTACATCAAGGCCCGCAAGAACCTGACGCTGGTTGCCGATGGTTCAGCCCGCAGTTGGCGCTTCACGAAAGTGACCACGGCCGGCCAAGTGACATTCACCTCCGGTAGCGACAAGTTGGCGGTGGCGCAGACAGCTGGCTTTGCCAACATCAGCGTGGTGAGCAACGATGACGGCAGCGGCAAGGGACAGGGCGTTTACGCCATCGACCTGTCCAAGTAAACCTGCCTCATAACAGGCCCGACTGTTGATCGCAGTCCGGGCCTTTTTCTTCCTGATGGTGTCAATCGGAACTTACTTGGATGCCCCTCAAATCGAGCAGCGTGTGCAACTTGATGGCCGCCTTGGTCGAACGAAACGGCGCCCAGGCAAACACCGACAGACACAGGTCGATGGTGCTGGCGTCGAACGCGTAAATCGCCGCATCGCGTTCCAATCTGAATGGTTCCGTGGCATACAGAGGGCGCGCCAAGCCAATCAGATGCTGGGCGAAGTCGGCGTAGATTTGCCACGGGCGTGTGGTGTTCGCGTTGGCAAGGGTGTTGTGCGAAATCGTCTGGCAACGAAAGCCCATGTGGTACAGCCGCCGCGCTTGAGCGCGAAGGTTGACTTCGATGTCCCTCAAAGATTCGCGGTATGTCAATTGGGCGAATGCCATGGCGAAGAATTGATCCAGGAACGAGAAGTCTTTGATCTTGTGTTCACCGTTGTGGTCGGCCACACAACGCCTAAACTTGCGCAGTGGCAGATAGAGCATGAGTTGCGCAAATACGAGCTTGCCTTGGCGCATGACGGTCTTGGGCGGGAATCCGCAAAAAACCGACAGTCTGACGCGCGACAACGTTCAAATCGAGACCAGACTCAAACACTAGATTCAACAAGCAAATCATTAACTTACGACGTTCTGATGGTTAAACGTTGTAAATATTCGGTGAACCCGTAGTGCCTACTGGCAAAGTGCGTCGGCGAAGTTTTTGCGTAGCGGATAGAGCCAGATATCTTTGGCTGGGATGAGGATCTTGTGGCTGGTGGATTTCTTCCCGCGTCCTGTCGTTCGGCCGACATTGATCCAATTGGCTGCCTTGTAGCAAGTGCCATTGTGGCGTTCATATTCCACGAAGGTTTCCAGTAATACTGGTCGAAAGCCGTAGCGCCTGAGCCAGTCATTGGGTAACTGCCGAGCGGCAAGGGACAGAATCTTTGAAGCCAACCCTTTGCATTCGATCCAAGGCAGAACCAGGAAGCGCGCATTGTTGATAACCAGCGGCAGGTTTTTTTGTCGCTGCGCCTCACTCCAACCGATGAATCGCTCTCGGTCCTTTAACTTCCAGGCGCAGGCGCAGAAACTGATGCAGGCCACGAGTTGCTCGCCAGCAAAGACGTTGTAGCGAACCTGACTGCCCGACATGGTCGTGTAGCCCAAGTAGTGGTAGCGCGCGACATACTCATTCCATAGCCTCGAAGCTGCCGTGCCGCTGACCACCTGAAGTGTGATGCGCCCGATCTCGTGCACGGGTTGCTTGATGGCGGCCTGGGCGTCGCTGGCAGCAGTGGGCGCAAAGTGTGCACGTTTGCGAACCACACCGATTCTTGATGCTGGCAACTCAATGAGTCCATCGGCCTGCATACGCAGCAATGCCACGCGGCATGTCATGTCCTTGAGGTCCCCATTGGGTTTAGTCCATCCCCACAATTCGCAAAGCTTGCGTGAGAGCGCCGAACGTTGAAGCTTTGGATCCTGAATGATGAGATCGCGAATGGTCTGGATGTCGAGCGCGCTGAATTCGCGCGCGCAGTAAATGCTCATGAATCGATCATCCTTACTGAAGGCAACACGCTCGCATGTCGGCCAGACGCTTGGCACTCATCTGCCATGGAAGAAAGGCGGTGATGTCGTCTGGTGGCCGATTGCCATTATCCGCACAGGCCTGCAAATACTGCGCAAGCCAGGTGCGCGCGTTCAATCCCCAAAGCTTCATGGTTGCCAAAGTGCCGTACATCGTGGCGGCCAATTCTGCGGAGCCTTCAGAGCCTGATCCGTAAAAATTCTTTCTGCCAACTACGGGTCCACGAATATCACGCTCAGCCGTGTTGTTGTCCATGTCCACCCACGCAGAATTGACAAACACCGTCAGGCCACTCCAATGCAACGTCATGCTCTCCAGCACCTTGGCCGCCGGAGGGAACAGTTCGTGATTGGCCACTTCAAAGGCGCACCGCGTGGCCATTTGCTGCAGTGCCTGCACCAGGTCATGTTGCGTGACTGCTCGTTCAGGGCTATCCATGCTGGTGTTCAGGCGAAGTCCATTGAGGTGATAGAGCTGCCCAATCATGTCTACCCATTGCAGCGCCCATTCGGCGCTTTGAGGATACGAATTGGCAAGTACCAGAAAGTCGCGTCTTACGTGAGCCCAGCAAAAGGCCAGAACCACGCCTGGGTTCAGGCGGGCAAAGCGCTTGTAGCCAGAGTAGCGGTCGCAACTGATAACACCCTGATTGACTGCGGCCAATTCGGCCACGATGACATCTGCCGCGCGTGTCTGGTCAATGACGTAGTGGACCACGGAACTGGAATGAAACACCCACAAATACCAACGGTGGCCGACCTTACCTTGCACGTTCACGAAGACTGCCCAGCGGGTTTCGTCTGCATGCCAATAGGGCTCACTACGAAGCTTCAATTGCAGCGCTTTATCCAGCGGCTTGAACAGTGGCGCTATTGCCTGCAGGCCGCCAGCCAATGTACCTGCCGACATGTTCAATCCGTGGTCAGCCAAATCCTGCAGCAACCGCTGGCTGGGCCGACCATAGAGAAACTTGTCCAACAGCACGCTGGTCCAAACAGAAACGCCAAACTTGCCCCGCCCAATGAGCCGCGCCGGTGGCGGTGCGCAAACAGTGCCGTCCACACACCCACATTGGCACGACGCAGAGTAACGGTGGCGGTGGATCACACGCCGGTAGGCCTTGACCTCAATCTCCAGCACCTGCGAGTCTTCTGTATCAACAAGGTTGTTAAACGCCAATCCACACTTGGGGCATTGAGTCTTGTCCAGCGTAGCGTCCTCGTGGCGTGCGGGTAATTGCGTTTGCAGGGTGCGCCCGTGTCCGCTGGATCCGTGCTGCTGTCCTCGTGGACGACGACAAGATGCCGTTTGGCTTCGTCCCTCACAGTGTTTGCGCCTTTCGCCTTTGCTGGCAAATACGCGACTTTGCAGATCGCGGACTTGACCCTTTGCCAACACCAGTTCGGCTTGCAAAGCGGCGTTAGACTTGGCGCCATTCGCTTTGAGTTCACGCAAAATGCGCTGGTAGCGAAGCTCGCGCCATTTGAAACGATCAACAGCTTTGCGATGCGCCGTCTGCCAATAGTTTGCGGCCGACTTCAGTGCTATATGCTCTTGACGTGTAATCGTCACAAACTCAATTGCAGGCGGTGGTGGCGCCTCGACACCAATAGTCGTGGCGGTTTCTGTGGGGATAGAAGTTGCACGCACGGGTGCAACAGTAGATGAAAAAGGTGAATGTGTCCAGCGATTTTTGACTGGGCTACGGGTTCACCGAATATTTACTAAACGTTGGGACACGACTGATGCCGCATGACACTCAATTTCTACATGAGCCTATTGCCATGTGGTGGGCACGGTACACGGCCAGCTACATCCGCGCCCTGTATCAAACGTCCATTGTTGAGAGAACTCATGATGACAAACCAAGACCTCCTTGCCCACAGCCGCGTGATCTGCACGCATTTCGACAGTTACAGCGCAGCGCTGCTTTTTCCGCGCTGGGACAAGACCCTGCTGTGGCCCAATGCCCTGCCTGAATCCGCCACGGTTATGCCACCACCGACCACGATCAGCCCCGAGCATGTGGCCAACACGGTAAAGTAAGCTGTGATCGAGCGGTGCGGCCTGAACCCGGACGAACTGGAACCTGTTTGCGACTTCAACCATTGGGCGCAAACCGAGTCCGGCCCAGTGCGCATCCACTTGCTGAGCTTCACCACCCTCGACGCCCCCAAAGCTGAAATCGAGGCACTGGGCGACGAGTTAAAACCCATCAGCTAGTTGAGCTGCAGCGCGATGAGCGAACTGCTCTCGCTGCGGGATATGTTCAACCTGATCGTGGGTGCCGGCTGAGCCAAAGGGTTTGAGTCGCTAAGGGCTGCTCGACGGCTTGGTTGCGACTGGTTTCGATGTGGGCACCTAGTTCAAACGAAATGGGTAAGTGTCACCTTGGCGTTGTAAGATGGCTTTTTTTACCGGCATTGGACGAGACCCGTTATTGGTTATTGCGCTGAGGTCATGAAGGAGTGACCTGATGCGCATCGAAACACGTTTTGCCTGGATTATTGGATTTTGTTTCTGCTTTGGCGTCTCGGTCGCAGGCTACATTTCCTATAAGCTGGAATCACGCCAAGCACACGACGAAATCAAGCTGAAAGCCAACATGCTGCTGGAGGCCGCATTGGCCGTACGGGCCTACACGGGCAATGATGTGGCGCCAGTCCTGCAAACCCTGCAAGACAACGATTTTCACGCGGCACAAGTACCATCGTTTGCCGCCCAAAACACCATGGCTCGACTGGCGCAGAAGTTCCCCGACTACAAATACCGCGAAAGCTCACTCAACCCGACCAACCTGAACGACCGCGCCAGCGACTGGGAAGTTGGCCTGCTGCGTGAGTTCCAGGCGGACGCCAAACTACTCGAACTGGATGGCGAGATTGGCAGCGGCAAAAATCAGCGTTTTTACCTCGCCAGACCGATCCGCATGAGTTCCTCGGCCTGCATGCAGTGCCACAGCACCGCTGCCGCTGCCCCTGTTGCCATGGTGGCCAAATACGGTCCAGTCAATGGCTTTGGCTGGAAGATGGGTGACGTGGTTGGCCTGCAATTGATGGAGGTACCGACTGCCCCGGCCAGGGAAAAAGCGTTCAACTCAGTGCTTGTGACAATAGGCTCATTAACCTGTGTGTTCGTGCTTTCGGCGGCAGTTTTTCTCTTGCTGCTGCGCCGTCATGTCACCGATCCACTTGAAATGCTCACCCGTGTCGCGCATGCGGCCAGCCTGGATGAGCGCGGTGGCAGTGCGTCGCTCGCCATGGTGGGCGGGCAGTTTGGTGATCTGCAACAGGCCATCGTCCGACTCCGAACCAGCGTCGACCGTGCCATGCGTCTGTTTGAGCGTGGCCCTGACCCGGCGCGCGCGTTGACTCCCCCGGCGGCGCCTTCCGGCAAGGCCGACACCACAGACAGCGACCCGGTGTGACGTGATGTGGACCTTGATCATCATTGCCGCTGCGGCGTTGCTGTGGCTACTTCAAGTCACGCTTGGCACGCAAGTCGCTGAAGCCAACGCACTGCGGACCCTTTGGTTGAGCCATGCCGCCCTGGCGTTGAGCGTGCTGGCGACCGTGCTTGTGCTGCAAGCCTTGCTGCGCCATGTGTTGCGCGGGAATGGCAACGCACGCAGCAGCGCGACCTCAGACCTGTTGCACGCCGTGCTGACCATCACGCTTTACCTGGTGGCCACCATGCTTTACCTGCGCTTCGGCCTGGGGCAGGACATCAGCAGCGTGCTGGCGACATCGGCCATGCTGTCGATCATTGTCGGCTTGGCCCTGCAGCCAACCTTGGGACATTTGTTTGCCGGTGTCGCGATTGAAATCGAGCGTCCGCTACGGGTTGGCGACTACGTGCGGCGCGACGAAATGGAAGGTCGGGTCATTTCCCTGAACTGGCGTTCGGTCTACCTTCGTACCATTCGTGGCTCGACGATGTTGATGCCCAACAGTGAGTTCACCACCCGCATGGTGGAGGTGATCCGGGCCGATCAGCCCTACCGCTACGAAGTGAGCTTCAATATCGCCAGCGACCAGCCCCCGGGGCGGGTGATGCAGATTGCCATGCAGGTTCTGCTTAGTGATCTGCCCGGCGTGTGCGCTGAGCCAAAGCCAAGTGTCGCGCTGCTCGGCAACGACCCGGCCACCGGCATGCTGCGCTACGTTGCACGGCTCTACACCCTGCAATTCCTCGTCCGTGCGAGTATTGGCTCTGGCTTCCTGGAGCGCCTCTGGTATGCGTTGTCGCGCGAGGGTTTGACCTTGCAGCCGACACCCAGCCTCGGTTGGCAGGATGCTGGCGCCGCCATGCGCATGGCATCGAACCCACCGTTATGGCCTGAGTCGGTCGCGCCACGCCACCCCGTGCAAACCGGGACTGACAGAGACAACACCGCCCTCGCGCAAATACCTGCCTGGCTGTTGCTGGCCTTACGACCAGCGGCGCAGACCCTGCGTTATGGTCGATTGGAACAATGCGAGCAGTCCGCCGTGAGCTTGCTGTTGCAGGGGCGCCTGCTGGAAGATCGTGCCACAGACACACAACAGGATCAGGCGGACTTGAAGAACCTCCTCGCTGCGTTAGAACAGCCCACCCAAGTTCCGGGGTCCAACAGGCTCAGTGCCCAACATTTTGAATCCCTGCTTCAGGCCGGTCGTCTGGCGCTTGGACCGCTGGCCGGCCAGCTTAGCCAACGCATTGCAGCCCTGACCGATGACCCCAGTTTGGCCTACATGGCATTTTCAGAGTCCATTGACCTGCCGGTTCAGCGTGAGCTTTTTCTGGCCGGCGCACCCAAGCGGTCAAGTCGTACCGTCCGCCCAGGTGATTGGCTGGGGTGGGGTCACCTGCTGAGTTTGGATGCCGAACCCCGGGCTTGCCATGCCAGCCAGGATTGCACCTTGGCGGTCTGGTCGGCTGATGCCTTGCGCAGGGCATTGAGCCAAAGCACAGCGAGCCAGCAAACCGAGTTGCTGCAGTTGCTGCGGGCCATGGCCCCAGGCTGTGAATCACTTTCGGCGACCCATCTGCAGGGCTGGCTGCAAAACAGCTGAATCGCTGGCAGCGGGCATTGCTATGTCACCTGCAGCCAGCAACAGCTTGACGTTGAGTTACAGCGCGAACTCGCGCCAGGCGGCGGCCAGATCGAGGGTGATTGCGCGCAGGGTGTCAGCGTCTGGGTGGTGTTCCGTCGGGAAATTTACCAGTGCGCGGGAGGAGGCGTTGTGTTCAAGCGCTGCGTCCAGCTGGCCTTTGTTCCAGCCCTCAAATGGCGCCAGCAAAGTCGCTGTCAAGGCATGGCCGCCATGGATGACCTCGCTGCCGACGACATCCAGCTCGGGCAGCAATTGGACCAATCGTGCCAACGACTCACTGTAGAACTGGTCGACGACGACCAGCAATGCGCGTTGGATGGGCAATTCCAACTGCTGACTTGGCAGCAAGCGGGTCATCCAGGGCATGGCAGGCAACAAAACATGGTTTGATCGATTCTCTCCGGTGACTGCGGGACTTCATCAAACAACGAAAATGACAGCAATGCACATCTCAACCCATTTCCCATCTTCAGCGCGCGTCTGGCTTGTTTTCGGTTTGTTGGCGATCTTTACGCTTGCCGGCTGTACCGCCATAGCCACCACAGAAATCAAGGCACAGGTGCCAACAGCGGTTGCCACTCAGCCCGCTCAAGCCACCACTAACGACGATGAACACGCCCAGAAGTTTGCCCTCTGGGTCAATGAGTTCAGCGCTTTCGCACGCAAAGTGGGCATCAGTGAGGCGACGCTGCACATCGCTTTTGACCCGGTTCACTTCCTACCAGGCATCATTGAATTGGATCGGGCGCAGCCCGAGTTCACCCGCCCGGTCTGGGACTACCTCGACAACGCGCTGTCGGCGCAGCGCATCACCCGTGGCCAGTACAAGCTGCAGCAACTGGGCTCCCAAGCCGTTGCCATCACTGCGCGCTATGGCGTTCCCATGGAAATCGTCGTCGCCATCTGGGGCATGGAGAGCAATTACGGCAGCAACTTTGGCGACATCCCGACCATTGATGCATTGGCGACACTGGGATTCGAAGGTCGACGCGAGGTCTGGGCACGCAGCCAATTGCTGGCTGCCTTGAAAATTTTGCAAAGTGGTGACATTGATCGCACTCGGATGATCGGATCGTGGGCGGGCGCGATGGGCCAAACGCAGTTTCTGCCCTCCAACTTTCTGGCCTATGCGGTTGATGCCGATGGCGATGGCCGACGTGACCTATGGGGCAGTGCTGCCGATGTGGTGGCTTCGACGGCGAACTTCTTGGCAAGCTCTGGATGGCAGGCCGGTCAGTCATGGGGGACTGAGGTGCGCTTGCCGCCGGAGTTCGACTACGCACGTGCCGATGACGATGTCCGACAAACATCCACAGCCTGGGCGGAGGAGGGTGTGCAATCGATGAACGGTACGCCACTGCCAGCGCTGATCGACAGCTCAATCTGGTTGGCATCCACCGCAGGCGGACCAGCCTTCCTGATCGGAACCAACTTCCGCACGATTCTGCGCTACAACAACTCGACCAGCTATGCACTGGCTGTCAGCCTGCTGGCGCAACGCCTGGCAGGTGGCCCGCCGGTACAAGCACTTTGGCCGCGCGATGTGCAAGCTTTGACGCGGAGTCAGTTGCTGGCAATGCAAACGATCCTCAATACTCGTGGTTTCGACAGTGGCACGCCCGACGGCATGATGGGGCCAGCCACGCGGCGTGGCATTCGCCGGTACCAGCGCAGTCTCGGCCTGCCAGCGGACGGGTACCCAAGCCTGAATCTACTGCAGCAACTGCAGCAAAGCAGTGGCACCGTTCCATGAGGCAATTCGAAATCGATGATATTTAGCGCCGGCTGGTGCGCATTCGGTGGGCACGGCCACAGGTATTGCTCAAGAATACAGGTGGCCGATCCGATATCGAAGACAACTACTGTAGGATTTCATCATGGATATTTCCCCCGCCGCACTCGTCAATGCAACATTACAAATGAAGCAGAGCCAAGTCGCCGAAACAGCTCAAGTTTTGGTTTTGAAGAAGGCAATGGACATCCAAGCCACTGGTGCATTGGCGATGCTACAGGCCCTGCCGTTGGCAACGAGTGGCAACCTGGGCACTCAGGTCAACACTCTGGCCTAGTCCGTTGACCGCCACTTGAAACAAATGCTTTTCTAGAGCAACACCCAACGCACCTCGTGTGACATCTTTGTCTTAGTCTTTGATCCAATTTTGCAGACAGGTGGCAAGTTTCTCTCGGTTGAAGGGCTTGGTGAGGAAGTCATCCATTCCTGCTGCCAGACACAGGTTTTTGTCGGACTGCATGGCATTGGCGGTCAATGCCACGATAGGGCTACGTTGGTTTAACCCACCGCCAATTCGAATTTGACGTGTGGCTGCCAGACCATCCATTTCCGGCATCTGCACATCCATCAAAATCAGCGCATATCGTTGCTTGCTTGCAGCGTTGACTCCCTCAATACCATTTTCGGCAATGTCAACGCGATAACCCAAGCGTCGTAGCAGAGCAAACGCGAGCTTTTGATTGATTTTGTTGTCTTCCACCAACAAGATGGAGCTCCTTCGGGCTTGGCTATTTCCAAGAGTTCGAGATTTTCTGCTGTGACCGTCTTCGATGAAGGCGAAGTTTGGTCTGTTCTTTGGATAGGAGCCGTTCGAAAGATAGCTGGTTCGACAGATGTCTGCGGATCGTCCTTTGGCCGCTGAGACGATGCCTGCAGTGGAAGTTCAAACCAGAACAGGCTACCACCGTCGTAATCCCCCTCCTTCCTGCGCAAGCGGTGGCCCAAGGCCAAGGTGTGGGAGAGTGTCAAGGTGTGTACTTGCGCAATTCCAGTTTGGCAATGGCGTTGCGGTGCACTTCATCAGGCCCATCGGCAAAACGCAGCGTGCGTGCACTGGCGTAGGCGTAGGCCAGCGGGAAGTCGTCGCACATGCCGGCACCACCAAAGGCCTGCATGGCCCAGTCAATCACTTGGCAGGCCATGTTGGGCGCCACCACCTTGATCATGGCGATCTCGTTTCTGGCGAATTTGTTGCCGCCGATGTCCATCATCCAGGCGGCCTTGAGGGTGAGCAGGCGAGCCATGTCGATTTTGCAACGTGCTTCGGCAATGCGTTCCTGGGTCACGGTTTGTGCAGCAATAGGTTTGCCAAAAGCGACTCGGCTGGAAGTGCGTTGGCACATCAACTCCAGCGCGCGTTCGGCCAGGCCAATCAGGCGCATGCAGTGGTGAATACGTCCCGGCCCAAGCCGACCCTGGGCAATCTCAAAGCCGCGGCCCTCGCCCAGCAAAATACTGTCGGCGGGCACGCGCACATTTTTGTAGCTGATTTCCATGTGGCCATGCGGCGCGTCGTCGTAACCCATCACGTTGAGGGGGCGCAATACCGTCACGCCAGGTGCGTTGCACGGCACCAGAATCATGCTTTGCTGCGTGTGGCGATCGGCTTCGGGGTTGGTTTTACCCATCACGATGTGGATGGCGCAGCGCGGGTCGCCAGCGCCGCTGATCCACCACTTGCGGCCGTTGACGATGTAATCAGCACCGTCGCGCTCAATGCGGGTCTCGATGTTGGTGGCATCGCTGGAGGCCACATCGGGCTCGGTCATGGAGAATGCCGAGCGGATTTGCCCCGCCAGCAACGGCTTGAGCCATTGGGTTTTGTGCTCGGGGGAGCCGTAGCGGGCAATGGTTTCCATGTTGCCGGTGTCGGGCGCTGAGCAGTTGAACACCTCGCTGGCCCAGGCCACCCGGCCCATGAGTTCGGCCAGTGGCGCGTATTCCTGGTTGGTTAGGCCTGCCCCGGCATCGATGCCGCCAGACTGTGCGCTGTCTACCGGGTAAAACAGGTTCCACAGGCCTTGGTTCTGCGCCTTGAGTTTGAGTGCTTCAATGGTTTGCAGAGGTGACCAGCGTTTGCCCGCCGCCGTGTTGGCTTCAATTTCGGCATGGTGAGCGCCTTCTGCAGGATAAATGTGGTCGTCCATGAATTGCAGCAGTTTGGCTTGCAGTTCTTTGGTTTTGGGGGAGTAATCAAAATCCATGGTGGTCTCTCAGTGGTGAAGGTTATGACAGTGCAAATTTTTAAGAAATCAGGCCGTAGCCCTTATTTGATAATCGTAAGCAGCTCTTAAATTTGAATCAAGCGCGCTGCGCAAATTGCCATGCCAGTTGCGCCAGGGGTCGCGCGCCAGCGGCGGCGCTCACGGCTTGGGCGCTGGCAGCCGTGCCGGCCTCGACCCGTTTGCCAATGCCTTGCAGAATGGCCGCCATGCGAAACAGGTTGTAGGCCAGGTAAAAGGACCAATCAGGCGCCAATTGTTCAGGGGTGGCAATGCGGGTGCGCTCGCAGTATTGGCGGATGTAGTCGGATTCCAGGGGAATGCCCAGCGCTTCTAGGTCGAGCCCGCCAATGCCGCGAAAGGCACCGGGGGTGATGTGCCAGCCCATGCAGTGGTAGCTGAAGTCGGCCAGCGGGTGGCCCAGGGTGGACAGCTCCCAGTCCAGCACGGCAATCACACGCGGTTCGACGGGGTGGAACATCAGGTTATCCAATCGGTAGTCACCATGAACGATGCTGACCATGGCCGGGTCACGCGCCATAGCCGGAATGTGCTCGGGCAACCAGGCAATGAGGTGGTCCATTTCCACAATCGGCTGGGTGATGGATGCCACATACTGCTTGCTCCAGCGGCCAATCTGGCGCTCAAAATAGTTGCCAGGCTTGCCGTAACTGGCTAAGCCTCGCACAGCGAAGTCGACGCTGTGCAACGCTGCGATCACGCGGTTCATCTCGTTGTAAATGGCTGCGCGCCCATCGGTCGTCATGCCGGGCAGAGACTGGTCCCAAAAGATGCGCCCACTCATGAATTCCATGATGTAGAAAGCGCGTCCCAAGACCGACTCGTCCGTGCACAAGCACAGCATCTTCGGCACGGGTACATCTGAGCCAGCCAAGCCGCTCATCACAGCGTATTCACGCTCAATGGCGTGCGCCGATGGCAACAGCTTGGCCGCCGGGCCGGGCTTGCTGCGCATTACATAACACTGGCCAGGCGTGATGAGTTTGTAAGTCGGGTTGGACTGACCGCCTTTGAACGACTCGACACTCAAGGGGCCGGCAAAGCCGCTCAGGTGTTGCGTCAACCAGTGGCTGAGCGCGTCTACATCAAAGGCTTGCGCCTCTGGCACGGCACGTGTGCCGACGAATTGGTCAAAGTCAGTCATGGGCGTTGAATCCTTTCATCATGTTGAGCTGTCTGCCTCGGTGATGCGCATCAAGGCATCGCGGTTGCGCACCACCAGGCCACCGGGCTCGATGCGAATGGCGTTCTCGCGCTCCATGGCCTTGAGCTCCTGGTTGACACGCTGGCGTGAGGCGCCCAGCAATTGCGCCAGTTCTTCCTGCGCCAGGTGCAGCCCAATGCGCACCTCGCTGCCATCGCTTAAGGATGGCACACCATAGCTGCGAACCAGATGCAGCAGTTGTTTGGCCAGGCGGGCGCGCAGGGGCAGGGTGTTGAGATCTTCCACCAAACCATAGAGCTGGCGAATGCGCCGCGCATGCAGGCGCAGCAGGGCTTCGTACAACTCGACGTGCTGGGCCAGAATTTTCTTGAAGTCGGCCCGTGCCACACACAGCGTGGTGGTGTCGCCATGGGCGTAGGCATCGTGGGTACGCCGGTCGCCATCGAAAATGGCCACATCGCCAAACCAGATGCCTGGCTCGACGTAGGTCAGTGTGATCTGCTTGTCTGACAGTGTGGTCGAACTCACCCGCACGGCGCCCTTGGCGCAGGCGATCCACTCCTGTGGCGTGTCGCCGCGGGCAGTGATGAGGTCGCCGTCCGAGAAGCGTTTGACGTAAGCGCATCGAAGTATGTCGTGCCGAAGTGAAGGGGAAAGGCTGGAAAACCAGCGGCCAGCGTTGATTGCCGAGCGTTCGTCAATGGTAAGGATGGGCTCTGTCATGGACTGTCCGGTAGGTGACTTGAAACCTGCCCATTGTCACGTCCGCGACGCTGTTGAAGCATGGGCGGCTGTCACCTGTGTGTCTGGCAGCAGGCGCAAAAAAACCCGCAACAGCGGGCTTATTTGTCGGGGCACAGGTTCTATCTGCGCACTTGCAGAGCGCCCGGGTTGACGATGTTGGTTGGGCGACCCTTGATGAAGTTCACGACATTGTCAAAAGCTGCGCCAAAGTACATCTCGTAGCTGTCTTGCTCGACATAGCCGATGTGTGGTGTACAAATGCAGTTTTCCAGCCTGAGCAGTGCGTGGCCTTGCAGGATGGGTTCTGATTCGAACACATCCACTGCTGCCATGCCGGGACGGCCCCGGTTGAGTGCGCCCAAAAGGGCATCAGGCTCGATCAGTTCGGCGCGCGAAATGTTGACCAGCAGGGAGGTTGGCTTCATGCGGGACAAGTCGTCGAGCTTCACCACGTATTGGGTTTCTTCATTGAGTCGCAGGTGCAACGACAGCACATCAGACTGCTCGAACAGTTCGTCCCGCGTGGCGGTGACCTCAAAGCCATCGAGCACCGCACGCTCACGGCTAGGCGCGCGCCCCCAGATGATCACGCGCATGCCAAAGGCCTTGCCGTAGCCCGCCACAATTTGCCCGATGCGGCCGTAGCCCCAAATGCCCAGCGTGCGACCTTTCAGGACAGTTCCCATGCAAAAATTAGCAGGCATGGACCCGGTTTTCAGGCCAGATTGTTGCCAAGCGCCATGCTTGAGGTTGCCGATGTACTGCGGCAGGCGCCGCGCTGCCGCCATGATCAAGGCCCAAGCCAACTCGGCCGGCGCCACTGGTGAGCCAGTGCCTTCGGCCACCGCTACGCCGCGCTCGGTGCACGCGTTCACATCCAGGTGCGCACCGACACGACCGGTTTGCACGATCAATTTGAGTCGGGGCAGCTTTTCGATCAGCGCGCGCGGCATTTGGGTCCTGTCCCGGTTAAGCACAATCACATCGGCATCTTTCAGTCGCACTGAGAGTTGCCCCAAACCTTTCACGGTGTTGGTGTACACCTTGGCCTGGTAAGGCTCCAGCTTGGCCGCGCAGGCAAGCTTTCTGACGGCATCCTGGTAATCATCCAATATCACAATATTCATGGCCCGATTGTGCCTTGGTGCTACCTGCCCAAGCCTTGCGGGCTGTCAAAAATGTGAACTCAGACCAGTCTGATGGCCTTAATGCAGGCGCGCTTCGTGCGCCACCAGTCGGTCAAGTTCCGCGCACACATCGGCCATGCGGCCGGAAATCACCATGCGACCCACTTGTGACGATGTTTGCCCGGCTTCCATCACACGCACCATGCGCACCGGCCTGCGCACCACGGTGTGGGCAGCGGCGCCGGGCGGGGTGCGCAATGTGTGGTTGCATAAGGTGCCCGTGCGCCGAAAACTTCCAACTGCCGGGCTAAGCGCACTGCAAGTCACGGCTTGCGATTGGCCCGGGGTAGCGACCAGCCAGCGCCACAGGGCTTTGAGTGGGGTGATCACGCCGATGGAGGGAGGTGCAGTGTTCATGGCAAACCTTTGTGATGAATGGGGCGAGCAGGATCGGGCAGGCGTTGGGCTTTGGTTTCTGTTTTGGGCGTTACATCAACATGGTGTTGCGAATCAGGCCCACAGCCAAGCCTTCGATCTCGAAAGGCTCGCCGGGATCCACCACGATGGTTTGGTAGTCGGGGTTTTCCGGGTGCAGCTCAATCAGGTTGTTATGACGCATGAAGCGCTTGACGGTGACTTCGTCACCCAGTCGCGCCACCACAATTTGGCCATTTTTGGCGTCCTTGGTGCTTTGCACCGCCAGCAGGTCGCCGTCCATGATGCCGGCGTCGCGCATGGACATGCCGCGCACCTTGAGCAGGTAGTCTGGCTTGTGCTGAAACAGGCTGTCTTCGACATAGAAGGTTCGGTCTACATGCTCTTGCGCCAGGATGGGTGAGCCCGCTGCCACGCGCCCAATCAGGGGGAGTGCCAGTTGTGCCAGCCCTGCCAGGGCTGAGGCAAAGGGTTTGTTGCGCGACTCGTTGATGGCACGCAGCGAATCGTCACGCAGGCGAATGCCGCGTGAGGTGCCGCTGACCAGCTCAATGGCGCCTTTGCGTGCCAGCGCCTGCAAATGTTCTTCGGCTGCATTGGCAGACTTGAAGCCCAGTTCGGTGGCGATTTCGGCCCGGGTTGGCGGGGCGCCGGTGCGTGCAATGGCGCGCTCGATAAGATCGAGAATCTGTTGCTGGCGATCGGTGAGCTTGGGTCTGGTGAGCATGGTGACTCCTGTGAACGGCAATAGACAAACAAAGGGCTGGGTTGGACCACGTGTGTGGCAAAGGCTAAAACACTGTTTTCCTATCCAGTAACTGTATTTTTAACCAGTTTATGAAAGTTCGCAAGTGGTATCTAACCTGAACCTGAAAAAAATCGTGGTGTTAGGCACGGGCGGCACCATTGCCGGCACAGCCGCAAGTGCCGCTGACAACATTGGCTACACCGCTGCCCAGGTTGGGGTGGCGCAGCTTCTGGCGGCTGTGCCGGGTCTGCCAGCCTTGTTGGCTGGGCGTGACTTGGTGAGTGAGCAAGTGGCCCAAGTCGACAGCAAGGACATGAGTTTTGCTATTTGGGGGGCGCTGGCGCAGCGTGTCAGTGCCCATTTGGCCGCCCCGGATGTGCAGGCGGTGGTGATCACCCACGGCACCGACACACTGGAGGAAACTGCTTATTTTCTGCAGGCGGTGTTGCCTGCTGCGCAGATCAATGCCAAGCCGGTGGTGCTGACGGCCGCCATGCGACCCGCCAGCAGCTCGGCCCCCGATGGCCCGCAAAATCTGCTGGATGCCGTGGCCGTGGCTTTGGCACCCGGCGCACAGGGTGTGGTCGCCGTATGTGCGGGCAGCATCCATGCCGCGTTGGATGTGCAAAAAAGCCACACTTACCGCATCGATGCGTTCAACTCGGGCGATGCCGGGCCTTTGGGCTATGTGGAAGAGGCTGAGTTAAGGCTACTGAGAAATTGGCCTGTAGCCCTTACAAATAAAGCGCGAGTAGCTATTGAAAATATTGCTTTTAAGGCCCATTGGCCGCGTGTCGAGATTGTCATGAACCACGCTGGCGGCAGCAGCGCTGTCGTCGATGCGTTGCTGTTGCCTTTGCCTGGCGTGACACCCTTGCGCGGCTTGGTGGTGGCGGCCACGGGCAACGGCACGATCCATGTCGATCTGGAGGCAGCGCTGCGCCGGGCACAAGCGCAAGGTGTTCACGTGGTGCGCGCCTCACGCTGCGCCAACGGGCGAGTGCTGCCCGCAGCCAATGCCGAGTTTGCGCACTCTGCGGGCTTGTCCCCCGTCAAGGCCCGGATTGCGCTGATGTTGGCGTTGATGGCAGAAAGTCCAGACGCAAAAAAGGCCTGACACCGCAGCGGGCATCAGGCCTTTTTGATGGGTAGCAGGCCGTGGCTTGAAGCGGGATTTAGCTGCTGAGGGCTGCAAACGCCCGAGCTGTGATTTCATCGACGCCACCGGTGCCGCTGATGGCGCGGTATTTGGGCGCAGCCGCAGGTTCGGCCTTGGCCCAGGCCGAGTAGTAGTCGACCAGCGGGCGGGTCTGGGCGCTGTACACGTCCAGACGCTTCTTGACTGTTTCTTCCTGGTCATCAGCGCGCTGTACCAGCGGCTCGCCACTCACGTCGTCCACACCAGCCACTTTGGGCGGGTTGAATTTGACGTGGTAGGTGCGCCCGGATGCCGGATGTGAGCGCCGGCCACTCATGCGCTCAATGATGGCGTCAAACGGCACGTCAATCTCCAGCACGAAGTCCAGTTGAACACCCGCCGTTTTCATGGCATCGGCTTGCGGAATGGTGCGCGGAAAGCCGTCAAACAAAAAGCCATCTGCACAGTCAGGCTGGGCAATGCGTTCCTTGACTAGGTTGATGATCAGGTCGTCGCTGACCAAACCACCGGCGTCCATCACTTGTTTGGCTTGAACGCCCAGCGGCGTGCCAGCCTTGACGGCGGCGCGAAGCATGTCACCCGTGGAGATTTGTGGAATGCCGTATTTTTGGCAAATGAAGGTGGCTTGTGTGCCCTTGCCCGCGCCAGGTGCGCCCAACAAAATGAGTTTCATGTGTGTCCTCGGGTGAGTAATAAAAAAGGGGAAACGGCCCAGGTGAACGTATCAACGCGGTCTGGGCTCAGAATTTGGCTTGGAGAATATCACGCACGAGCTTTTGGCTGGCTTACACCGCAGCGTTCATGTGTCAAAGAGCCGCCGCACCCGGTCCAGATCTTCGGGGGTGTCAACGCCAGGGCCTGGTGCGTGGTTGGTGATGTGCACGGCAATGCGGTGGCCGTGCCACATGGCGCGCAGTTGTTCCAGTGACTCTGCCAGTTCGGTGGGCGCTTGGGGCAGGGTAGGGAATTGGCGCAGAAATCCGACCCGGTAGCCATAAATGCCGATGTGGCGCAGCGGCGCGGGGTTTGGCAATTGCTGGGGGGTGTCTCTTGGATAAGGAATCGGCGCGCGGCTGAAATAATGCGCCAGGCCAGACGCGTCGCACACGACTTTGACGACGTTGGGGTTGTGAAAATCAGCCACCGTCTCAATCTCATGGGCCGCAGTGCTGATGCTGGCCGCTGGCGTGTTGATCAGCAGTGTGGCCACCGCGTTGACCAGCGCTGGGTCCATCAAGGGTTCGTCGCCTTGCACGTTCACCACGATGTCGTTGTCATCCAGACCCAGCAGATCGCAGGCCTGCGCCAGGCGGTCACTGCCGCTGGCATGGTCGATCCGTGTCAGCACGGCTTTCACGCCATGGGCTTGGCAGGCTTGAATGATCAGCGGGCTGTCTGCTGCTACCACCACCTGTGTTGCGCCAATGCTGGCGACACGTTGCGCCACGCGCACCACCATCGGCACGCCGGCAATGTCCGCCAGGGGTTTGTTAGGCAAACGGGTAGACGCCAGCCGGGCCGGGATCAGGACAGTGAAACTCACGTGATGGCACTCCTGCGATTGCATGTCGTTGCGGGGATTGGCCGCAAGATGCTGGGTCAAATGGCAAGCCCGCCAGGTTGGCTTTGGCATGCCAAACGTGGGGCGTTTGGCTTGGCCTACAGCCCGAGTTCCTCGTCGGTGAGGGTACGGGCTTCGTTTTCGAGCAGCACCGGGATGCCGTCGCGCACCGGGTAGGCCAGGCGGGCGCTGCGAGAGATGAGCTCGCTCTTGTCGCGGTCAAATTCAAGCGGCCCTTTGGTGACGGGGCAAACCAATAGTTCAAGTAGTCGTGTGTCCATGGCGTGATGATAGCTTGGTCAATTGGCGGATTTGGCCGTTTTCAGCAGCGCGCCAATGCGTTGATTCAGCGCGTTCAGGAACGTATCGGGCAGCGTGCAGAGCAGTGGCACCGCCCAGGCGTCGGGTCGTATAGACCACAATTTCACCGCGTCCTTTTCTGTACAAATAAGCCTGTAGCCTTTGTATTCATTGCGTGAGAAGCTCTCTAAATCGTAGTGGTCTGGCAGCGCCAGGGTTTTTGCAGGGTTGACGCCTTGGGCGCCCAGCATGGCGAAAAAGACTTCGGGCTGGGCGATGGCGGCCAGTGCCAGCAATGGCTGGGGTGAGGCTGGACGCTTGGCCAGCTCGGCCAGCTCGGCCAGCTCGGCCAGCTCGGCCAGCTCGGCCAGCGCCATGGTGCTGCCATCGGCCCGGTAGGCCACGCAGGCCAGGGTGCGCTGTGCCTGAAAGCCGTCAAACGCCGGATGTGCGCCGGTGTGCAACACCATGTCCAAGGCACGTGGCCAGGGCTCGCGCAGTGGCCCGGCCGGCAGCAGCCAGCCGTTGCCCACGCCGCGGTCATCAAACACGCCAATGTCCAAGTCACGCCGCAGGGCCAGGTGTTGCAGGCCATCGTCACTGACGATGAGCTGGGTTTTCGGGTGGGCTGCCAACAAGGCGCGGGCGGCGTCGATGCGGCGCTCGGCCACAAACGTGGGCGCTTGTGTGCGCCGCTGAATCAGGGCGGGCTCGTCGCCCACATCCATCGCCTGGCTGTGCGCCGTCACCTCAAAGCAGCCTTGTGTGCGCCGACCGTAGCCGCGCGAGATCACCCCCACAGCAAGGCCTTGCGCTTGCCAGTGCGCCACCAACGCGATCACCACCGGGGTTTTGCCAACACCGCCCACCACCACATTGCCAACCACCACCAAGGGCACCGCCACGCCTTCAGACTTGAGCCAGCCAGACCGGTACAGCGCCTGGCGCGTCCGCACCAGCAGGCCAAACAGCACCGAGACTGGCCATAGTGCGCAGGCCAACACACCGCGCCGCGTCCAAGCCTGACGCAGGCGATCTTGCCAGGCGGGGCTGCGCGGCAGAGTCATTGGCTTAGCGTGAGCCGTTCTGTGTGGATTGGGTGGCAAAGGTGATCTGGACCAGGCCGGCGGCTCGCGCCGCTTCCATCACGGTGATCACCGCCTGGTGCTTGGCACTGGCATCGGCGTGGATGATCACCACCGACTCCTTGCCTGCCTTTGCGCCGGCTTGCAAGGCGCTGGCCAAGTCCGCCACGCTGCGCCCACTGACCGCTTGCTTGTTGACGCTGTAGTCGCCCTCGCTGCTGACCGACACCAGCACCTCTTTCGGGTAATCGCGCTGGGCTTCCACGTCTGCCGTGGGCAGCTTGATCTGCATCTCGGTGAACTTGCTGTAGGTGGTGGAAAGCATCAAAAAGATCAAGATCACCAGCAGCACATCAATGAACGGGATCAGGTTGATCTCGGGCTCTTCTTTTTTTCGCGGACGAAAGTTCATGGCGCTGAACTCTATTTGCGCAGCGTGTTGAGGTGGCGCGCCAGCCGCTCGGCAGAGAGCTCCAGCGTCAATAAATACTCGTCAACACGACCGCGAAAGTAGCGCCAGAAAATCAGCGATGGAATCGCCACGATCAGGCCAAACGCGGTGTTGTAAAGCGCCACCGAGATGCCGTGTGCCAGCTGCGCCGGGTTGCCGCCTGTGGCGCCACCGGCCGGTTGCGAGCCAAAAATCTCGATCATGCCGACCACTGTGCCAAACAGCCCCATCAGCGGTGCGGCCGAGGCGATGGTTGCGAGGGCGTTCAGGTAGCGTTCCAGTCGGTGCGCCACCAAGCGGCCTGTGCCCTCCATGCTGGAGCGCAACTCTTCTTCGCTGCAACGCGGGCTGGCATTGAGTGCGCGCAAGCCGCTGGCGAGCACCTCGCCCAATGCCGAGTTCTTTTCCAGTTGGTTCACCACGTCCGGGCTGGGCACGTTGCTGCGGGTAACGGCCATCACCTCGTCAAGCAGCTTTGGGGGCACTATTTTGCTGGTTTTGAGGCTGACAAAACGCTCAATCACCAGCGCCAGGGCCAGCACCGAGCAGGCGATCAAGGGCCAAATGGGCCAGCCTGCGGCTTGTATGATGGAAAACAAATTGGGACTCCGCTGATGAAAAAAATGCTGGGTGATTATGGCGCAGCGTGTGCTGGATTCGCATCCTGTCTGTCAGTCACTTTGCCGCGGCAGCCAGCCAAGCGCAATGGCCAACTGCCCACAATTTCTGTGGATAACTTTGTGGAGAAGCCCATGCGGCAGTGCCTCAAAGCCACGTCTGGCGCGGCTTGTGACGGTTTGATGAC
The DNA here is from genome assembly GCF_028688795.1 of Rhodoferax sp. Taxonomy (GTDB): domain Bacteria; phylum Pseudomonadota; class Gammaproteobacteria; order Burkholderiales; family Burkholderiaceae_C; genus Rhodoferax. The sequence goes on from NZ_JAQTXM010000031.1 coordinate 50,139, forward strand.
TATTTAAGCAGATAAAAAACTCAATGAAATCAATGACTTTTTACGACAACTCGAGCGTCTGTGCTATTTTTTTTGGGGCAACACTGGATGCACCCAACTGTGGATTACTTGCCGGTGTGCATGCCATTAACAAGGACATTTCAGGTGTTTGAGCCCGTCATTCCTCAGGTCTCTGCTCGCATTTGGCAAGTGGGCGCGTTGTGTCGCGCCATTGCCGATGCACTTCAAGCCCGTTTTAACCCAGTCACGGTGCGAGGCGAGCTGACAGGCTTTTCGCGTGCGGCCAGCGGTCATTGTTATTTCTCGATGAAAGATGAGTCAGGCCAATTGCGCTGTGCCATGTTCAAGCGCGCCGCCACAAGCCTTGACTTTGCGCCACGTGATGGCGAGTTGGTCGAGGTGACCGGCCGCCTGGGTGTGTATGAGGCGCGCGGCGACTTGCAGTTGATTGTGGAGCGCATGACGCGCGCCGGCCAGGGCAACCTGTTCGAGCAATTTCTAAAGCTCAAGGCCAAGCTGGAAGCCCAGGGCCTGTTTGATGCCGCACGCAAGCGGCCCCTGCCACCCATGCCGCGCGCCATCGGGCTGGTGACCTCGCTGGGCGCTGCCGCCTTGCATGACGTAGTCACGGCGCTGCAGCGGCGTGTGCCGCACATCCCTGTGGTGCTGGTGCCTGCCTCGGTGCAAGGCGCCAATGCCTCGTCGGAGTTGGTTGGTGCGCTATCAAAATTGTATCTACTTACGCAATCAGGACAAGGGTCAGAGGCTGATTTAGCTTATAAAAAGAGCAAACGCTTTAAACCCGTGGTGGATGTGATTTTGTTGGTGCGTGGCGGTGGTGCCATGGAAGATTTGTGGGCCTTTAACGACGAGGCATTGGCGCACACCATTGCCAGCAGCCCGGTGCCAGTGGTGTGTGGGGTCGGCCATGAAACAGACTTCACCATTGCTGACTTTGTGGCCGACTTGCGCGCGCCCACTCCCACCGCTGCCGCTGAGCTGGTGGCGCAACCGCAAGAGGTCTGGCTGAACGCCTTGACGCACATGGCGCAGCGCATGCAAGACGCGTTGACGCGCCAACTGGACCGCCAGAGTCAGCGACTGGACGGCGCATCGGCGCGCCTGGGTCGGCCCTCCAACCGCGTGGCCGAGCAGCAGCTTCGGCTGGCTGCCAGTGGACAAAAACTCCAGGCGGGGTTGCGCCATGCGCTGGCACGCCGGCAACTGCATCTGGATCACCTGGCGGTTCAAATGCCGCAGGCCCTGCAACGCGGCATGCAAAGCCAGGCGCAGCGCCTGGCGCGTGCCACACTCAGGCTGGAGTTGCTTGACCCGCATCTGGTGCTGCAGCGTGGCTATGCTTGGCTGAGCGACGATCAGGGTCAAACCGTGAGCTCTCGCCAGCAGATTTATGTGGGGCAAGCCATTACAGCTACCCTTGCCGATGGCGCGGTTGATTTGACCGTGGTCAACACCCAGCCCTGAAACTTTTACAATCAATCGTTTTCCAACACCACCACACCGAGGATTTCATGGAACATACTTTGCCCCCCCTGCCTTTTGCCATGGATGCCCTGGCACCCCACTACTCGCAAGAGACCCTGGAGTACCACTACGGCAAGCACCACAACGCGTATGTCGTCAACCTCAACAACCTGCAAAAGGGCACTGAGTTTGAGAGCATGGACCTCGAATCCATCGTCAAGAAATCCAGCGGTGGCATTTACAACAATTCAGCCCAGGTCTGGAATCACACCTTTTTCTGGAACTGCATGACCCCCAACGGTGGCGGTGAACCGACCGGCGCTTTGGCCGCGGCCATCAACGCCAAATGGGGCTCCTATGCAGCCTTCAAGGAAGCCTTCGTCAAGTCGGCCGTGGGCAACTTCGGTTCCGGCTGGACCTGGCTGGTGAAAAAGGCCGACGGCACTGTGGACATCGTCAACATGGGTGCAGCCGGCACGCCGCTCACCACCGGCGACAAAGCCCTGCTGACCGTGGACGTGTGGGAGCACGCCTACTACATCGACTACCGCAACGCACGCCCCAAATACGTTGAGACTTTCCTGGGTAATTTGGTGAACTGGCGTTTTGCCGAAGCCAACTTTGCCTGAAGTGCTCGCGCGCTGACACAAAAAAACCACCTTCGGGTGGTTTTTTTATGCAATTTAGGCCTCTAGCCCTTATGAATTATGCGCAGACAGCTACTATTTTAAATAGCATTTTGACAAGCTGAAGAGGCATTCACTCGTGTGTGACAGGGCGAGACAGAGCGTCACTTGGCGCTGAATGGCCGGCCGCTGAGCTTGAAACCCGCCTTGATGCCTTTTTTTGCAAACCAGCCCTGGTTCATTTCCAGCACATAACGCACCGGCTTTTCCGAGCAATGCGATTCGGTGGTTTGTGGCTTCATGTCGGCCAGGTTGACGATCGTGCCATCGTCGGCCACAAAGGCGGCGGTCAGTGGCAACAGGGTGTTTTTCATCCAGAAGCATTGCTCACTCGGCTGATCAAAGATGAACAACATGCCTTCACCCTGTGGCATTTGTTGGCGAAACATGAGGCCTGTGGCGCGCTGTTCCGGTGTGGCTGCGACCTGTGTGTCAATCAGGTGCATGCCTGCTGTGATTTTGGTGCGCGGCAAGTTCACTTGAGGCGCGTCCTGCGCATGGCCCAGTGTGCAGCAAGTGGTAATTAGCGCGAAGAGACTGGCAGTAAAAAGTTTCATGGCTTAATTTTGACGCATTCAAAAGAGTCACTTGAAAAGCAGGGCGTAAAAAAGCCCGCTTGAGCGGGCTTTTTTGAACCAAGCCGTGAGGCAGTGATTACATGGCAGCAGATGCCTTGGCAGCTGGCTTCTTGGCTTTGGATGCCTTCTTGGCTTTGCCAGCCTTCTTTGCAGGAGCAGCTTTTTCAGCAGCAGCAGCAGCAGGAGCAGCAGCTTCGACTTTAGCGGCAGCAGGAGCAGCGGCAGCAGCAGGTGCAGAGGCAGCAGCGAAAGCGCCAGCAGCGAAGAGACCAGCAACCAGAGCAGCGAGGATTTTGTTCATGTGTAATATTCCTTGAGATAACGTTGATGCAAAAAACCTTCAAATTCAAAGAAGGTGACAGTACAACGCGGGCACTTGCGGGCTGGTTGACACGGTCTGCAAATTTATTCGGAATAGAATAAAAAACTCAGATGGGCACCCAGGGCTCAAAAGCCATGGGTAAGCGGCCCAAACAAGATGATTGATCAACCCACGGAGACAAAATTCCATGTATCAGCACATCAAGGTGCCCTCAGAAGGCCAAAAAATTACCGTCAATGCAGACTATTCATTGAACGTGCCAGACCAGCCCATCATTCCGTTCATTGAAGGCGACGGCACTGGTCTTGACATCACCCCGGTGATGATGAAAGTGGTAGATGCAGCCGTGGCCAAGGCCTATGGGGGTAAGAAAAAAATCCACTGGATGGAGGTCTACGCCGGTGAAAAGTCCACCAAAATTTATGGCCCGGACGTTTGGCTGCCTGAAGAAACATTGGCTGCACTGCGCGAATACGTGGTGTCGATCAAAGGTCCGCTGACAACACCCGTGGGCGGTGGCATTCGTTCGTTGAATGTGGCGCTGCGCCAAGAGCTTGACCTGTATGTGTGCCTGCGCCCGATTCAATATTTCGAAGGCGTGCCCAGCCCGGTGAAAGAGCCGCACAAGACCAACATGGTCATCTTCCGTGAAAACTCGGAAGACATTTACGCAGGCATTGAATTCGAAGCGGAGTCGCCCAAGGCCAAAAAACTCATCAAATTCCTCCAGGATGAGATGGGTGTGACCAAGATTCGTTTCCCCAACACGTCTGGCATTGGCATCAAGCCGGTGTCGCGCGAAGGCACCGAGCGCCTGGTGCGCAAGGCCATTCAGTACGCCATTGACAACGACAAGCCCAGCGTCACTATCGTGCACAAGGGCAACATCATGAAGTTCACCGAAGGCGGCTTCCGTGACTGGGCTTACGGCTTGGCACAAAAAGAGTTTGGTGCTGAATTGATTGATGGTGGCCCATGGTGCAAATTCAAGAATCCCAAGTCGGGTAAAGAAGTCATCGTCAAGGACAGCATTGCTGATGCCTTCTTGCAGCAGATTTTGTTGCGTCCCGCCGAGTACAGCGTGATTGCCACGTTGAACCTCAACGGTGACTACGTATCCGACGCGCTGGCTGCACAAGTGGGCGGCATCGGCATTGCGCCCGGCGCCAATCTGTCTGATTCAGTCGCCTGTTTTGAAGCCACCCACGGCACCGCACCCAAGTACGCCGGCAAAGACTACGTGAATCCGGGGTCTGAAATTTTGTCTGCAGAAATGATGCTGCGCCACATGGGCTGGCTGGAAGCGGCCGATGTCATCATCAAATCGATGGAACGCTCAATTGCCAGCAAAAAGGTCACCTATGACTTTGCACGCCTGATGGACGGCGCCACGCAGGTGAGTTGCTCGGGCTTCGGTCAAGTAATGATTGACCACATGTAAGCACGAGTTAGTGTGATTTGGCGGCTGCATGCCGCCCTCCAAAAAAAAGCCCTGACGCAGCGATGTCTAGCCGGTAGTTTAAAGTGTTGACGCTTTTGGGTTGATTTGTTAAAATGCCCTCTGAGCCGTAACGGTTTGGAGGGCATTTTCTTGTCGAAGATTTCTCTAGCAGGGTACCGCTTTCCAGAGCCCG
>NZ_JAQTXM010000053.1 GCF_028688795.1 Rhodoferax sp.
CTTCCAACGCTCCCACATCAAAGCTTTCTGAGTCTGCGTGTAATAGATCCGTGGTCTTTGCTTCATTTTTAACACTCCTTCTGCTTGCGCAGTTTCTAGTGTGTTGCATCGACCGGTTGAATTCAAGACCAGTTGCTGTCAGTCGCGAGCGGCAGGTATGGAGAAGTGGAGCATCCCAAATTTTTATCAATTTAATCGACGTCCACATTTTCCCTGTTAGCCCGCCTTCATACTGCCCACATAGACATTGCCGTCATCAGCGTAGCGCACAAAGCTGCCTGTCAACAGTTCGAGGTGACCTTCATTGCACAACGGCCGCATCTACACCGTCGAGCCTTGGTCACAAGAGCTTCGTGGCAAACGGCCTACTCGCCCTGCTCGACAGCGCCTTCTATGCCATTCTTGTTCGTTGGCTCACGATTTATGTTCCATACTTCCGTCCAAAACTCGGTCGCCCTCATGCAGTTGCGTTTTACTTTGGTCACTGTCACCAGCTTGCAGCTGCGCTTGCGCTTGCACTTGCACTTGCAGGGTATGAAACGCTATGCTAAATATAGCTTCCAGCACTTATTTATCGACGGCGCTTGAACCAAATTTTTTAAAATGACCTAATTGCCACTTTGCCTGCTCAGGTTGCCATGTTCAAAACAATGACCCCTCCAAGAATGTTTGCCATGGTGAGCCTGATGATGATCATCATCATGGTGGTGTGCACCGGCCTGATTCAGGCCCCATTTTTCCGTCAATCCATCATTGACCGTGAAGCCGTTGTCGTGCGCGACCTGGTCAACGCGCTGTCATTGGAGCACGGCGTTTTGCTCTCGGATTTCCAGGACTACTCCAGCGGTCAGGCCAGGCAACATTTCGACAGCAGCTTTGGAACATTAAAACGGCTGCACGGCACGGCCCGCATCAAGGTTTTTAACCGCGACAACATCATCGTCTGGTCTGACGACCCGACCTTGGTGGGCACCAAACGCACGGCACATCCCGAGCGGCTTGCGGCAGCAATGCGTGGCGAGATGCAAGCTCTATTTAATCCTTCCAGAAACATCAGCGGAATTGCAGAGCATGGACAGCCCATCATTGGCACGATTGAATGCTATGTGCCGATTTATCTGCATGAAATCGGCACCACACGAATGGATGCGATGGGTGTGCTTTCGTTGTATCGGGATCCCAAAGACCTGAACCAGACCATTCAGAAAGACATGTATCTTTTGTGGGAGGTTATTGGTGGTGCGGGCTTTATTCTGTTTCTTGCCCTGTACAAAGTCTTCAGTTTGGTTTATGACCGTCAAAAAACAGCGGAATCCAAGTTCAGCAAACTGACGCTGGAGCATGAACGTATCGTCCAAATTGAAAAGATGTCGGCCATGGGTGAACTGGTGGGCGAAATTGCCCACCAACTGAACAATCCGCTGGTGGGGGTCATCAACATGGCACAGCTGGCCGAGCGCCAGGTACACGATCCACAACGTGTCCTGGAATTGCTGGCACAAGTGCGTAAAGCGGGCACTGAGTGCCGCGACATCGTGCAACGCATTTTGCGCATCAATCAGATCTCGCGCTCCGAGCTGGCACCCACCGACATTCAGGATCTGATTCATGACACCATCACTTTTTGCCAGCAAAGCGTGGACTTGAAGCATCGGGTAGATTTTTCGACCTCTCAACCAAAGACTGCGCTGACCGTCGACCCTGTGCTGATTCGCCAGGCCCTGTTCAACTTGATTCACAACGCCATCCTGGCAGCGCCTGACAAACCGGTGCATGTTGCCCTGACGACCTGCAACCGAGACGGCGTAAACGGAATTCAGATCAGCGTCACTGACGCTGGTGACGGATTTGGGCCAGAGGTTGCCGCCAAATTGTTCAAACCATTTTTCACCACCCGATCCAATGGCAACGGCTTGGGGTTGCCCGTGGCGCAGCACATTGCGATCAAACACGGTGGCGTGGTTATTGCGGAGAATTTAACCGAGGGCGGTGCCAGGTTCAGTATCTGGCTGCCCACAGGAGCGACACCATGACATCCAAAATACTTCTTGTTGACGATGACCCGTTCACCCGCGCGCTGTTCGAAAACTTGTTTCGTGGCAGCAAGATCGAGTTGGTGGCCGCAAACAACGTGGCCGAGGCACGCAAGTTGTTTGAGTCAGGCGACTTTAACCTGGCCATTCTTGACCAGCGTTTGCCAGACGGCAATGGACTGGACCTGTTTGCTGATATGCGCAGGCTCAGACCGCGTCAGACCGCTCTGATGATTACCGGCCATGCCCAGGTTCAGGACGCCATGCGTGCCGTGCGCGACGGCCTGTTTGACTATCTCACCAAGCCTTTCGAGAATCTGGAAGAGTTGGAAGCGGTGATTGAAAAAGCGCTTGAAATGGACCGGGCTTACCGAGAAATTGCTGATTTGCGCCAAATGCTGACCTCGCGAACAGGCGATCCGATCATCATTAGCCAGTCGGCAGCGATGGAAAAACTGCTGATTCAACTGCGTCAGGCAGCCCCGCTGGACACCACGGTGCTGATCGAGGGCGAAAGTGGCACCGGTAAAGAAGTAATGGCCAAGACCCTGCACTCGCTGAGTACGCGTGTGAGCGGGCCGCTCAAAGAGCTTAATTGCGGCGCGCTGTCCGAGTCGCTCATCGAAGCCGCACTGTTTGGTTATGAAAAGGGTTCGTTCACGGGGGCGGCCAAAACCACTGCGGGATATTTTGAGGACGCCAATAACGGCACGATTTTTTTGGATGAAATCGCTGACATGAGCCCCAAGCTGCAGGTTAGCTTGCTACGCGTCTTGCAAGAGGGAACCTACGTCCGATTGGGCAGCACGGTCTCGCGCCCGTCTAATTTCCGGTTGATTTGTGCCACCAACCGGCCGCTTGATGTAGAAGTCGCCGCCGGGCGCTTTCGCTCTGACCTGTACTACCGCATCAATGTGGTTCGTTTGCGCGTGCCACCGCTGCGCGAACGGCGAGTGGACATTCTTCCCTTGGCGTTGTTCTTTCTTGACCATTTCAACCGCAAATTTGGCAAGTCCGCTGGTCCCTTGCAAGCCAGCGCCATTGCGGCCCTGGAGGCTGCACCCTGGGTGGGCAACGTGCGGGAACTCAAACACACGCTGGAGCGTGCGGTAGTGACCAACGCCGGTGAGCCTATTCGTTGCGAAGACCTTGGCATTATTTGTACCCAACCGCAAACTGCTGGGAATGCAGATGCCACTTCTAATGAGACTTTGTCTTATCGCGAGGCGCGCCTGCAGTTTGAGCGAGCGTATTTCACCGGCCTGCTTGAGGCCGCCGATGGCAATGTGTCTGAGGCTTCACGCCTGTCAGGGGTGGCCCGTCAAAACATCTACGGACATCTGGAGCGTGCAGGGGTTGTCATAAAGCCGTGACAACTGTCACGATTTTGTGATGACACAAAATCGTCGCTTCAAACGCCAATCGCTGGTTATGGGCGCATCCAAACCCGGAAATGGCCAGTTTCTCGCGAAATCTTGATGGGAACAAGTTGGCACGGCCTATGCGATCAAAGACTTTGAGAACCCAAGGAACCTGCCAAGCATCCTTGCTCATGTTTTTAAAGAAAGGCTCAACGTGAAACAAGTTTCAATCTCCCTGATTTTTGGTGCCACCGTGATGTCTCTGGCCAGCCTGTTGCCAGCGCATGCGGCGGTTAATGCGGCGGCGGCAGAAGAACTCGTCGAAAGAAACGACTGCTACAACTGTCATGCGCTTGCCAAGACAAAAAAAGGCCCTTCTTTCAAAAAAATTGCGGCCAAATACAAAGGCAAACCCGACGGCCAGGACAAGGCCATCAAGAACATGACCGCTGGCCTCAAAGTCAAGCTTGCTGACGGCACAGAGGAAACCCACAAAGTCATTGATACCAAAGACCCCAAAGAGTTGAAAAATTTGGCGGACTGGATCCTTTCACGATAGTGTCAAACCTTAGGAGAAATCATGAAAAAAACGTTATTAGCCCTTAGCCTTGCTGTGTTGTGGGTCGGCACTGTGAGTGCAGCAGACCCGGCAAAAATCAACTGGGACAAGATCAAACCCACCACAGTGGCACTGTTTTTCCCCGGTCAATCCACCTACGAGTGGCTTCGCAGTGACGAGCACAAGGGTGCGGGCAAAGAAACCGCCCGAGGAGACGCTTGCGTGACCTGCCATGACAGCAAGGGCGTTGAAAAACGCATGGGCGAAAAAATCGTCAAGGGTGGCCGACTGGAACCGACCCCGATCCCCGGCAAATCAGGCTACAAAGACCTGAAAGTACAAGCCGCCTATGACGACCAGAACGCCTACCTGCGATTCCAGTGGAAGACCGACAACCCCTATCCGGGCAACGAACACCAGTACCTGCGTTTTGACGGCAAGGAATGGAAAGTCTGGGGCTTCCCCAAACTCGACAAGGTGGTGCATGACGGCAACCAACCCGGCATTTATGAAGACCGCATGTCCATCATGATTGATGACGGAAAAGTCGCCGGTTACGCTGAGCAAGGGTGCTGGCTGACCTGTCACGATGGTCAACGTGACAACCCCAAACAGTTCACCAAAGAAGAAGCGGCTGAAAACGCATTGCTTAAGGCCATCAAGAAGAACGACGTGCGCAAGTATTTACCGGACTCTCGCACTGACCCCTCTGACTGGAAGACGGGCAAGTCGATGGAAGACATCGCCAAGTTGAAAGCCGAGGGCAAGTTTGTCGATTTGATTCAGTGGCGCGCGCACCGAAGCAATCCTGTGGGCATGACCGATGATGGCTACGTGCTTGAGTTCCGTAACAGCGACGCGGGCAAAGACCCCTGGAGCGGCAATGCAGACGCCAAGACCCACCAACCCAAGTTCATGTGGGATGAGAAAAAAGTCGGCTACAAGTCGATCCGGGCACTCGATCTGCGCAAGGGCGACCATTTCCTGCTGCGCGACACCAACGCCGTTGCCTTTGACCCGAACGCAGGCTGGAAAGAAGGCGACATGCTGCCCGATTACACCGTTGGCAAGTCTGACGTCAAAGGTTCAACGGGTGACAACGGTGGCATAGGACAGTGGAAAGACGGCATGTGGACCGTGGTCATGATCCGTCCGCTGGGACTGACCAATGATGACGACAAGACCCTAAAGGTTGGTGGCGTGTACAACATCGGCTTTGGCATGCATGATGACAACATCACCACACGTGGCCATCAGGTCTCGTTCAACAAAACTCTGGGCTTTGGTGTGGGCAAAGGTACCAAAGTCGATATCAATGCCGTCAAGCTGCCTTAAGGGCTGACAGTTGTGAACTGGCGAACCTGTATGGGCGTGCAGGTTCGCTTTTTGTGGGCTGTGAAGTGGCTTTGAGGCCAGCTTTCCAATGAATGGTTGACAACACATCGTCACCACCAATTTTTCTGGAATACATCATGCAACTGCGCCTGACTTCACTCCGTGTGTTTACCGCGTGGCTGCTTGCTGCGGCGCTGACTTCAGCCGCACTGGCTGCAACCAGCGAGCCAGTGGCCGCCGTCCTGGACAATGCGGCATGCCTCACCTGCCACGATGGCAACAAAGGCAAGTTGGAAGTGCCAATCGCTGACGGTAGCCTGCGGGAACTCAGAAGTGTCGCATCAGAACCCTTTGCCCAGAGTGTTCACGCAAAAATGCAATGCGTGGCTTGCCATACGGGGATCACTGACAACGCAACAAACGCCAATGGCCATAAAAAAGGCAGCACAGGAACTGGCAAGGCGGACTGCGCAGGATGCCATCAAGCGCTATGGGACAGAGCGCAACAAGAAGGAAAAGCCGCCGAAAAACCACGCTTGGGTGTGGTCGCCAACAACATTGAGGCATACAAGAAGTCGTTTCACGCGCGCCCCAATGCAGATGACAACACGGTTCCCAATGCTTCTTGCGACAACTGCCACGATACACACAGCTTCAATATTCCAACCGCTGATTCGCCCGAGCGAGCCGCCTGGCGCCTGGGTGTACCGGACAGTTGCGGTGAAAGCTGTCACGACCGGCAGCTCTCGGTCTACAAGAAGTCGATTCATGGGCAAGAGACTTTCAAGAAGCAAAACCAAAAATCAGCGGTCTGCACAGACTGCCATAACTCCCATTCGGTGAGCAATACGTCAGGTGAGTCCTTCAAGCTGGTCATTTCAGCGCAGTGCGGAAGTTGCCATGAGGCCAATTTTGCGTCATACAAATCAACCTATCACGGTCAGATCAGCACCCTGGGTTATACCTACACGGCCAAGTGCTACAACTGTCACGGTGGCCATGACATCTTGAAGGCGGATGACCCCAAATCCAAAGTGCATGCGGACAACCGCATGAAAACATGCCGCACTTGCCATAACGGCAAAAAGGAATTGGCCGATGCGCCTGACGGTTTTGCCACCTTCCAGCCGCATGGTCACCCTGGGGATTTCGAGCGTTATCCTGAGATATGGATCGCGTTTCAGATCATGGTGCAATTGCTGGTGGGAACTTTTGGCTTCTTCTGGCTGCATACGGCTCTGTGGTTCTACCGCGAGCGAAAAGAGCGCAAATTGCGCCTCAATCAGCAGCACATCCAGGTCGTTGGTCTGCTGCCGCCAGCCATGGTGGGCAAACATATTCAGCGTTTCAGTCCGATCTGGCGTTTGGCACACATTACCTTTGCGTTGAGCCTGATGGTGCTCACTCTGACCGGCATGCCCTTGTTTTATCCTGATGCACCTTGGGCATCGGCCATCATGAGCGCGCTGGGTGGCCCGCAGATAGCTGGCACCATTCACCGTGTGAACGCAGTTATTTTTGCTGCGGTGTTCTTCTGGCACTTGTTCTACATGGCCTGGATCGTGGCGCGCGACTGGAAAAACTTCAAATTTTTCGGACCCAACTCGATGATCCCCAACCTGAAAGATGCCGCAGACATGCTGGGCATGTTCAAGTGGTTCTTTGGCAAGGGCCCGCGTCCACAGTTTGATCGCTGGACGTATTGGGAGAAATTTGATTACTGGGCACCGTTCTGGGGTGTCACCATCATTGGCGTCAGCGGCTTGGTGATGTGGCTACCCAATGTGTTTGGCGCGTTCCTGCCGGGCTGGGTCTTCAATGTGGCAGCCATTTTCCATGGTGAAGAGGCCTTCCTTGCGGTGGTGTTCCTGTTCACCGTGCACTTCTTCAACAATCACTTCCGTCCAGACAAGTTCCCACTGGAAGTTGTCATGTTTACCGGTACGTTCTCGCTGGAAGAGTTCAAACATGAACATCCACTTGAGTACCAACGCCTGGTCGACAGTGGCGAACTGGAAAGCCGTCTGGTGGATGCGCCGTCAAGTGCCAAGCTGGCAGCGTCGAAAGTGCTGGGTTTTAGTTTGATCCTGATTGGTTTGACGCTGCTAACCCTGGTAGGCATCGGCTTTTTCACGAGTCTTTGAGCCCACATGGCGCGCTTGGTAGAGTTGAGGGTAGCAAACCGCATGATGCGCATTGGCTGGATTTGTTCAAAACAAGCCTGGAATAGGTCCGCGCAACGGCAAGGCGCGGCTGCCCGGCTTCGATCAGCACCTCAGGGATCAACGGCCGGGTGTAGTAGTTGGACGACATCGAGGCGCCATCGGCTCCGGTGTCATGTAAAACCAGCAGATCACCCACCTGTGCCGGTGGCAAGTTGCACTGCCGCACCACCCCGACCTCGTCCTGTGTGAAAACATCACCCGACGCGCACAGTGGGCTGCGGCGCACCGTGCACCGGCGTGCCATCGGTTTAGATCAGTTCCATGCCGTGAAAGCTGCCCTACACGGCCAGTCCTGACTTTCACGTCTGACCGCTTCGGGCACGTTGACGAGTGCCATGAACGACCGTTGACTGGCAATGAATTGGGCAATCAGAAAGCTGACTCTCGTGACCGGCAGCAATGGGTCTGGAACTGAAGTTCACCCCGGCGAACGTTCACGCCCCCGGCATCCGGCAGTAGTAGACCCAAAGCGGAAATACACCAGGACAGCATGAGGCCCATCGGAAAGTTGGTAAGCTGACCTTTAGTTTCGCTGGAAGCAGTCGCTCGCCTCCGGTGACAGACGCTCGGAAGGCTTCATGCAGTGACAACAATCATGTTTTCTGGCGACAGAGCAGCGGAAGCGGACCAATCGGCAATCAAATAACCGGCCCGAGACCTGATATTGGCGCTGGCAAGCCAACCATCAGGCGGGATCCTGTTGTTAATTCCAAATACAGGCTCACGTTGATCAGTCGATAAATCAGAGACAAGCTTAAAGGGGAAAGTGAGGGATCAAGAGTAAACTTGAATTTTCCAACCCCGACCTCGCGGAAATCACTCCATATTGGAGAAAAATGATGCTACGGCGAAAACTATTATTTCTTTTGGTTTCCCTGACTGTTCTGGTTACGGGTTGCAAGCCAACGCCTGATGTTGCACCGATGAGTGCTACGCCTATTCGGATCGGAGCTTCTTACTGGCCAGGGCAGTTTTGGGCAGATATAGCCAACCAAAAAGGTTGGTTCAAAGAGGCCGGGCTCAATGTTGAAATGGTCGACACCAATGCAGACTATTTTGCATCGTTTGACCAAGTCGTCAAAGGTGAACTTGATATTGTTGCTTTCACGTTGTACGACTTGACGCTTTACCAGGCTCGTGGCAACGATGTCGTCGGGTTCCTAGCCAGTGACTATTCGAGTGGTGCCGATGCACTGGTGGTTCGACCTGGCATCGGCACAGTGCGTGATCTTGCAGGCAAGAAAATTGGGCTCCCCAAAGGAACCTATCTTGAGTACATGTGGGCAGTGCTGCTTGGCCGCAACGATCTAAAACCCGATGCGGTCCAAATAGTTGAGATGTCTGCTGAGAAGGGCGCAGATGAGCTAAGAAGTGGCCGAGTGGATGCAATCTTTACTTGGGAACCCTTCGTCGGAGACGCGTTGGCTAAAACAGGTGGAAAAAAGCTATTCGATTCATCACAAATCCCTGGGATTTCATGGACCATTTATGCATCGCGCGGAGACTTTTTGCGTCAACATTCCAGCGAAATTCACAAACTCATGCAGGTCTGGAAACGCACCGAAGAATATATTCACAAAGAGCCGAATGAGGCTTATGCCATTGTGGCTGAGGTCAATCGCACGACTGTAGCTGAGGTGCGTGCTTTTGCACAACTCGACAAAAGTCTCAACCCAAATGAAAATCGCGCCGCATTTTCTTATGCTGGAGGCTTCGACTCCTTGCACGGCAGCGCGCGTCGTATGAACGACTTTCAAATTCAAGCCGGACTGGTTAACAATCAAATTGAGTCACCTAAGCTGCTGGACTCAAGCTTCATACACGAGTTGACCCGCAACGATTTTCCTGCTTCGATGACTCAATGAAGATTCAGCAAAAAATACGGTGGGTACTTCTTGGCGTGGGTGTAGTGCCACTTTCTGTGTTCATCGGCGTGTACTCGAGCACTTTTTATCAGGCTTCAGTCACAGAAGGAAGAAGTCACCTTAACGATTTGGCTGCATCGTCGGCAATTCAGATAAGCAATGTGTTGCTCAATGCAACGAGAGATTCGCGAGCGTTAGCGGCTACCGATTGGACCGACGGTTTAACTAACCAGGTAACTTCGACGAAGTTGTCCCAATTCACCTACAGTTATCCCTATTTCAAAGAGGCGTTTTGGGTTAAACCCAATGGTGTTGTGTTTGGATCATCCAACAGTCGCCACAACGGACAAACCATTGAAAATTTGTATCCACAATTGCGTGAATCATTTTCTCAAACAATTCGTCAATCAGCCGGAAAATTCACGCTTTCGGAAACCAAAGCCGATGATGCCGCGGCGCGCTCGTTAGCCTTCATGCTCAGGGTCGACAACGCGCGGGGTGAAGCGGTCGGGGTGCTGATCACCTCTTTGTTGACAGACCCCATTCAGGTTGTGCTGCGCGATGCACAATTGCGAGCGCCAGGGGAAACGGTGGCCGCGTTGTTGAACAGTCACGGTGAGATCTTCGCCAGCAGCGACGGGTCTGACATGCACGATACGCATCAATGGTTGCCCCGGTTAGGCGTCAGCATGAAGTCGGATTCATCTCAGGAAAAAACCTATGTGCTTGAGGATAAGCACGGCAAGGACGTTGTGGCAATTGCATCGCTTCCGGCTATTGGAGGGCAGGAGGCAGGCGCATGGCGAGTCGTGGTGATCGCGCCGTTGGACATCGTGACGCAAAAAGCACGCCAGTCACTCGTTCAAACCGTTGCGCCCATGATAGCCATTGTGGCGTTGATCTTGCTAATAAGTTTGCTCATGGGGCGGCGCGTTGCCAAGCGAATTAATCTAGTGGTAGACGGGACACATGCTATGAGCAAGGGGAATTTTGCAGCCCGTATTGCAGTGGATGATGAGACAGATGAGTTTGCAGAGCTGGCACTGGCATTCAATTCCATGTCGCAAAAAGTCGAGGATATGGTGCTTGAAAAAGAGAAAGCTGCGGAAAATCTTGCAACCCTGGCGGCTTCGCTCAAACTTAATGCTACCCAAGTGGAAAGCAGCCTGGCGCATTCGAGAAAACAAAACCGCGAAATCACATTGCGAAATGAGCTTAGCGAACTATTGCAGTCCTGCCTTTGCATTGATGAAGTTGGGAGCATCGTAGATCACTATCTACCGCAACTATTTCCAGAGTCACATGGTGCAATCTACCTGAGTGCAGATAATAAAACGGCCATGAATGCATTAGCCGTATGGGGCGTCACTGACGATCACATCATTAGGCCGGAGTTTGTCAATGAAGACTGCTGGGGATTGCGCCGAGGTAAACCACATTGCGTTGACGAAACTGGTGCCACTAGTTTGTGTGACCATGTTACGCCGCCGCTTCCTATGGTCAGCATATGCGTACCGATGATTGCCCGTACTGAGACTATTGGTCTACTTCATTTGGAATATGCACATCTCTCTGACCTTGGTGCTGCTGGAGATAACCGCGAGCAAACCGAACTGGCAGCAAGTGTGGGCGCGTTGTTGGCGATGGCGGTCGCCAATTTGCGTCTCAGTGCAGCGCTACTCGAGGCTTCAATTCACGATAAGCTGACAGGTCTGCACAATCGACGCTATCTTGAAACAGCGCTACCGCGCGAAATTGCACGCTCATCGCGGGAAAAGCGTTCGCTAGCCATTCTCATGTTGGACGTGGATCATTTCAAGGTTTTCAATGACACGCACGGCCATGAAGCGGGCGATGCCGTTTTGCGAAGCCTCGGCTTGGCCTTACGCGAGAATTGCCGATTGGGCGATACCGCCTGTCGTTTCGGTGGGGAAGAATTTACGGTCTTGTTAACAGATACGGGCGAGGCAGCTGCACGGGAGTGGGGTAACCGTCTGCGTCGAGATTTGTGTGAGATGAAAGTGAGAGTCGGCTCGCTGGTGTTGCCCCCGGTTACCGTTTCGATCGGTTTGGCGCTTTACCCGGACCATGGCGACAATAAAGAGTCACTACTGAAGGCCGCTGACGTTGCGCTATATGATGCTAAACGTGCCGGGCGTGACCAATTGATGTGTAGCGGCGAAAGTCAATCGCACTCTTAAGTCGATTGCTGCTCGACGCATCACATACGCGACGCTGATTGGGTCCAAGTCGGAATTTCGGATCACTTTTTGCTAAATAACGTGAAGTTAGCCAGCAGCGGCAATGACCGCTTTGGAGAATACAACAGAAATTCCTAGATCGCTGCGACAGTCAGGTAACGCTGCTCAAGAGTCCGTCGGCTGAGAAAAATGGCGTCCTCAGTTGGTAATCCCCCCTTTTTCCACTGGCGCCAGAAGTAGAGGGTTATGCAGCCTTGGTAATCCCCCCTTTTTCCACTGGCGCCAGAAGTAGAGGGTTATGCAGCCTTGAGTAGGCGCTGCTTTGAGGGTGTCCCGGATTTTGTGTAAACGGCGGTTGAGTTAGACGCGCGGCATGCGCTCGTCAAACTGGATGGTAAATCGATTCAGTGCGGCCTTCCAATCCCGAATCGGCATCGTCCATTTCTGGCTG
>NZ_JAQTXM010000096.1 GCF_028688795.1 Rhodoferax sp.
TGGCCTGCAATGCAGCTTGGCCGGTGTAGCGGAAAATGGCCCGGTACAAACCAAAACGAATGAAGATGGGGATGGAAAGTAACGGCGCCAACAAATAAACCCACCACTGGGCACCGCCGGGCCAATGAATCGCATCAAGCCTGAGCGTGTAGGCCAGCCAGGTGGCAAACAGTGCCAAGACAAGGTCAAGCGCCACCACCACCAACTGTTTGACCGCGCGCGGCCACTCGAGCACCTTGCTTTGCACAATATATTCTGAAATTCATCAAGTGCCGGCCTAGGCACCTGAATGCTGTCAATTAGATGGCAAACGATTCCTTGCTCTGCCCCTGTGCCACCAAAGCGGCCAGCCAGCGCGGCATCAAACCACGACCGCTCCAAGTTTCACCGTTGGGGCCACGGTATTTGGCCGGCGCCGGGTTGCCAGACTTAGCCGCACCGACTTTGCGCGGGCGACTCTTGCTGCCGCCATTCAGGTCTTCAATGGTGATGCCAAAGGCAATCATCTTGGCCTTGATCTCCTGCACGGTTTTATTGAACTCTTGCGCCTTGATTTCTTCGGCTTGTTTTTGCAGGATGGCAATCTGGTTTTGGATATCGATCAAGTTGGTCATGGTATTAAATAAATATAAAAATTAAAACGTTTTTTGGCACGTTATCGTGGCTCTTTTAGTGAGTCACATTATCTCGCCTTAAAACCTTCCATGCAGTCAAAAGGATAATTTTTACATCCAAAAAAAACGACTGGCGATACAGATACTCCACATCCAGAGCCACTTTTTGAGGAATGGGCAATTCATCACGGCCATTAATCTGAGCCCACCCCGTCAGACCCGGCAACAACTGGTGAACACCCGCCTTGGTTCGTAACTCAATAAGGTCTTCCTGGTTAAACAAGGCCGGACGCGGTCCGACAAAACTCATGTCACCCTTCAAAATGCTCCACAACTGCGGCAATTCATCAAGGCTGGATTTGCGCAAGAGACTGCCGATAGGCGTGAGGTAAGCATCCGGATTACTCAGCAAATGCGTCGCTACCGCTGGTGTTCCCATCTGCATGCTGCGGAATTTGGGCATTTTGAAAATGCTGTTGTGCCGCCCCACCCGATCCGACCAATACAGCGCCGGCCCTTTGGACGTCAATCGCACCAGCACCGCGACCAAAAGCACGGGCACCAGAAAAATACAACCAGCCAAGAGGACAAGCACCAAATCAAAAAATCTCTTCATCCCGAATTTTTTACCTTGCATCCCGCACCTTGAATTTTGAATGTTGTGAGTCAGGCTTCAGTCTGACATCCCATAGCCCTTATTAGCCCCTCCTCAACCGACACTGGCGGCACCCATACCAACAACTCACGCGCCTTGGAAATATCCACCTGCAAATTTCCACAAAGTCTTTGCACGGCGCCACCCTTCCCCAGCAAGCTAGCCCCTGCCTGCAAAAACCACACCGGCACTGGTAACAAATGAGCCGACACCCCAGCTGCACGCGCCATGCCACGGATCAATTCGGTAGTAGACAGGTCTTGGCCGTCACTCACCAAAAATGTCTGATTAGCAGCCTGGGGGTGGGTGATGCAGGTGATGATGAAATCTACCAAATTATCAAGCGCGACCAGGCTACGCTGGTTATGCACCGCACCCAACGGCAAGGGCCAGCCGCGCTGCACGGCACGCATGAGTGCAGCAAAGTTGGCCTTGACACCAGAGCCATACACCAATGGCGGACGGATGATGACCACCTCCAGACCCGCCTCGGTAGCTATCTGGCGCAAACCCTGCTCGGCCTCGTGCTTACTATGGCCGTAGGCGTCTTGCGGATTCGGTAAGTCGGTTTCGGTGAACGCATGCCCGGGTTCGGTGCGCTCGCCATTGACCTTAACCGAACTGATGAACACAAACCGTTTAACCCCGGCGACGGCAGCCTGGCGAGCCAAATTCAAGGTTCCACCCACGTTGATTCGCCGAAATTCTGCCAATGGGTTTTGCGAAACGTCGTTCATAACGTGAACACGCGCGGCCAGATGAACCACGACATCAATACCCCGCAACGCCTCAGCCCATTGAGTTTCAGCGTCGATTGAGCCAACAAAAACGCCGTCGAAATCATCGCACTGGTCCTGACGAGTTCGCATTGCAGTGCGCACGACCAAATCGCGCATCGATAAAGCAGCACAAAGCGACCTACCAACAAAGCCACTGGCCCCAGTGATCAAGCAATTCATGTGCGTCCAAACAATTTACGCCACTGCAAACGCCAATAAACAGATGACAAAAAGAAACGCATCATGCTGGCCAAGTGCCAACTCAAATATTTGAGACTCCGATGGCTGCTGCGTTGCGCTTGATGAACCACCGTGGCTTGCGGGCACACCACCGCCTTGTAACCAGCCAAACTCAGTCGCCCACAAAGGTCAACGTCTTCGTAGTACAGAAAGTAACGTTGATCAAAACCACCAATTTTCTTGAAGACTGGCGATGGAAACACCATGAACATGCCGCCCACCCAATCCGGAAAGATGGGTGCGTCTGCAATAGCGTAGTCCACTCCCCGGCACTTGCCAAAAGCCTTGCACAAGATTTTCAATGGACTGGGAAAACGGCGTGCACTGTCTTCCACGCCACCAGCCACCCCAAGTACAACCGGAGCCACCACACCAGCAAACGTCTCAGCAAGACACGCAAGAAGCTGGTGAAACGGGTTCTGGTCCAATCGAATATCAGGATTCATGACACAGAAATGCTGGCCAGACGCGTGTTTAAAGGCCTGATTGTGGTTGGCACCAAAACCCAGCGGGCTGGCGTTGTGAATGATTTTTATTGGAAAAAAAAAGTCATTCAAAGAAAATGACAACGCCTCGCACAAGTTGAGGGTGAGGATCAACTCAAAGTGCGAATCCCTGCAATTTTTATCGAGATCCTCCAATAAATTTTTTATCAGCCCAAGTTGCA
>NZ_JAQTXM010000054.1 GCF_028688795.1 Rhodoferax sp.
GCAACCTTGAAGAGGTCGAAGCCTTTTTGCTGGCGGCTGATGCACCACAGGCTTTTGACGCGCTGCTGGATGAACTCTCGGATACCGTCATTCCCAACCTGGAGCGCTTTCCCCGCATGGGCAGGCGTTTTTTCGAGCGGCCCATTCGTTCCGTGGAGGTCAGCAACGCCATCGCAGGTTTGAACGCCAAGCTCAAAGCCATTGCGAAGGATGGCGAAATTCGTGAATACGTGATGTCGAATGACCTGTTGCTGTACGCATGCTTCGACACCACGATTTATCTGCTGGCGATTCGGCATCACCGGCAGCTCTCATTTGATTTTCAGTCGCTGTGGCCTGCATTGCCGTGATCGGCGGGACGGATGAAATCAAGCCGGATTGAACACCCGCTGTATGACTGGTAAACATTTCGACGTGCTGTACACAATGCTAAGCGGTGGACGCAAGTGCCCCCGTTTGTAAAATGTCATAACATACAGACAATTTTTCCAATGCAAGTTCAACGGGGGTAGCAATATGACTGTGCATACTTATTCAAGCCGTGAGTTCACTAGAGATGTTGGTGCCGCCAAGCGGGCCGCTGCACAGGGGCCAGTGCTCATTACGGACCGGGGCAGGCCAGCTTTTGCGTTGCTCAAGATAGAAGACTATTACCAGTTGACAGGCAAGCAGGAAGTTTCATTGTTGGCGCTGATGGATGCGATTCCAGGCGGGGAGGGCATTGAATTTGAGCCAAGCAAGCTCAGTTTGGAGCTGCGCAACGCGAACCTCTGACCTGGCCATGTACGTTCTTGATACCAACGTTATTTCCGAACTGCGGCAAGGCAAGCCAAACCAGTCTCGCGCAGTGCGGGCATGGGCATCTGACAAGCCTGCCCGCCACTTGTTTATTTCTGCCATCAGCATTCTTGAGCTTGAAAAAGGGGTTTTGGCTTTGGAGCGTCGCACCCCGCCACAAGGCAGCGCATTGCGCATCTGGCTCAATGGTGTGAAGGCCAGTTTTTCTGGCCGCATACTGCCGTTCACGCAAGACACTGCAACGCTATGTGCCGCGTTGCATGTGCCAAATCCAAAATCTGAACGCGATGCCATGATTGCTGCCACCGCGCTGGAGCACAAAATGACGGTGGTGACTCGTAACTTGGCTGACTTCGCTGGAACCGGTGTCAAGCTGATAGATCCTTTTCAGGCTTGACCTGTCCCCAGGGAGTAACTATTCAACTCGACTACACCACCCTCGACATGCAGCGCCGCCAACACCCGGCCTGGCGCTTGCTGGCGGCGGATTCGGCACCACTGGTGGCGAGTTTTTTGCATCGCGTGTTTGTCGTGCCCAATGTCCGCGTCATGGCGCAGTCCAACCTGGCCGAGGCGCTGGAGGACACGCTCTACGGCCTGCGTGAGCAGTTGGGTAGCAAGGCCTTTCCCAAATCGGCGCAAGAGTATCTGAACGACTGGGCCGCCAACGACAAGGGCTGGCTGCGCAAGTTTTATCCGGCAGGCTCGGACGAGCCGCACTTTGATCTGACCCCGCCCACCGAACGCGCCTTGGCCTGGCTGGGCAGCTTGTCAGACCGCAGTTTTGTCGGCACCGAGTCGCGCCTGCTCACGCTGTTTGGCCTGCTCAAACAAATGAGCGATGGCAGCGAGACCAACCCGCAGGCGCGCATCAATGAGTTGCACAAACAGCGTGATGCCATCGATGCCGAAATCGCCCGCGTGGTGGAGGGCAACATGGCCCTGCTGGACGACACCGCGCTCAAAGACCGCTTTCAGCAGTTCACCGGCCTGGCGCGTGAGCTGCTGGCGGATTTTCGGGAGGTGGAGCACAACTTTCGCACGCTGGACCGCACGGTGCGCGAGCGCATCGCCTTGTGGGATGGGGCCAAGGGAGAGCTGCTGCAAGAGATCATGGGCGAGCGTGATGCGATTGCCGAGTCCGATCAGGGCAAGAGCTTTCGCGCGTTTTGGGACTTTTTGATGTCGCAGTCGCGCCAGGAAGAGTTCACCATGCTGCTTGCACGGGTGCTGGATTTGCCGCCGGTGTCTGCACTGGAGCCCGATGTGCGCCTCAAACGTGTGCACTACGACTGGCTGGAGGCTGGTGAATACGCCCAGCGCACGGTGGCCCAGCTCTCACAACAGTTGCGCCGTTTTCTGGATGACAAAGCCTGGCTGGAAAACCGCCGCATCATGGACATTCTGCACGGCATTGAAGGCAAGGCTTTGGCCTTGCGTGACACGGCCCCGGCAGCTTTGCGCGTGCCAGACTTTATGCAGATCGATGAGATTGGCGCGGGGGTGGAGCTGCCACTGGAGCGCCCGCTGTACCAGCCACCGATGCAAACCGTACTGACCAGCGTGGCCTTGCAGGCGGGTGATAGCGACCTGGATGCTGCCGCGCTGTTTTCACAAGTGCGGGTGGACAAGGCAGCACTGTCAGCCCACATTCGCCAGTCGCTGCAAACGCAGCCCCAAGTGACGCTGGCCGAGTTGTTGTATACCCGCCCGCTGCAACAAGGTTTAAGTGAACTGGTGGCCTACCTGCAGCTGGCCAGCGAATCGTCCAATTCGGTGGTGGATGAGACTGTGCGGGACACGGTGGCGTGGCAGGTGGGGGATGAGGCTGGCGGCTGGGTGACCCGCCGCGCCCGTTTGCCACGTGTGATTTTTGTCAGGAGTTGAACATGCAAGGCCTTGAAGTGAATTCCTTGGCATCCGAGCTGGATGCCGCCACAGCCAAGCTTGCTGTGCAACCCGACCTGACCAGTTTGGTCGTCCCCTTGCTCAAGGGCGTGCTGTACCGCGAAGACGACACCAGCCAGTGGGCCGCCTTGCTGCAATTACAAGCCCGGGTGCGCGACTACGTGGCGGTGCTGGCGCTGGACCTGGTGGTGGACGAGGCCGAGGGTTACGCTTTTTTGCGTGCACAGCCGCAAGACGATGACAGCGCCCCCAAGCTGCCGCGCCTGGTGCGCCGCCAGCCCTTGAGCTTTCAGGTCAGCCTGCTGCTGGCGCTGTTGCGCAAAAAACTGGCCGAGTTTGATGCCAGTGGCGGCGACACGCGGCTGATCTTGACGCGCAGCGCGGTGGTGGAGCTGGTGCGGGTGTTCTTGCCCGCCGGTTCCAACGAGTCGCGCTTGATCGACCAGATTGAAACCCAGTTGAACAAGATCATTGAGCTGGGTTTTGTGCGCCGCCTCAAGGCTCCGGCAGAAGGCGCCTCAAACCGTGCCGCGCAAGAGCCGGTGTACGAGGTGCGCCGCATCCTCAAGGCGTTTGTTGATGCCCAGTGGCTGGCGGACTTTGACCAACGCCTGGCCGCGTACCAGGCGCAACTGGCCGCACCTGCCACTGCGGAGCTGAACGATGAGTGATGCCACCACCCTTGCAGGTTTTCGCCTGGCCCGCCTGGAGGTTTTCAACTGGGGCACCTTTGACAAACGGGTCTGGATGCTGGCGCTCGATGGCCGCAATGGGCTGCTGACCGGTGACATCGGCTCGGGCAAGTCCACGTTGGTGGATGCCATCACCACGCTGCTGATCCCGGCCCAGCGCATTGCCTACAACAAGGCCGCCGGGGCCGATGCGCGGGAGCGCTCGCTGCGCTCCTACGTGCTGGGGCATTACAAGTCTGAGCGCAATGAGACCAGTGGCAACGCCAAGCCGGTGGCGCTGCGCTCGGCCAGCGATTATTCGGTGATTCTGGGGGTGTTCCACAACGCCGGGTTTGACCAGACCGTGACGTTGGCCCAGGTGTTCTGGATGAAGGATACGTTTGGCCAGCCCGAGCGCTTTTACGCTGTGGCTGACAAGGCGCTGTCGCTGACCGAAGACTTTTCTGACTTCGGCACGGCCGTGCCCGCTTTGCGCACGCGCTTGCGCAAAAGTGGGGTCAGCCTGTTTGACAGTTTCCCGCCCTACAGCGCACACTTTCGCCGCCGCTTTGGCAACATGGGTGAGCAGGCGCTGGAGCTGTTTCACCAAACCGTGTCGATGAAGTCGGTGGGCAACCTGACCGACTTTGTGCGCCACCACATGTTGGAGCCGTTTGACGTGGCCCCGCGCATTGCCGGGCTGCTGGCGCACTTTGACGACCTCAGCCGCGCCCATGCCGCCGTGCTCAAGGCCAAGCAGCAGGTCGACTTGCTCAGGCCGCTGGTGGCTGATTGCGACAAGCACGCGGCGTTGCTGGACAGCTCGGTCGAATTGCGCCTGTGCCGCGAAGCGCTCAAACCCTGGTTTGCCAGCCAGAAATGCGCCCTGCTGGACCTGAGGTTGGAAACCTTGCAGACCAACCTGGGCAATGAAAGCGCCAAGGTGGAGCGCCTGCAAGCACGCAAGGCCGAGCAGCAAACCAAGGAGCGTGAACTGCGTCTGAGCATCGCACAGAGCGGTGGTGACCGCATCGCGCAGATTGAGGCCGACATCGCGCGCCAGCAAACCGAGCTGAACAAACGCCAGAAAAATGCCCAGCGCTACGATCAACTGCGTTTGAGCCTGGGCCTGCTGGCGGTGGCCAACCGCGAGGAGCTGCTGACCCAGCAACAAGCCTGCGCCCAGCGTCGCGTGGCCGATGCGCAGCAGGAGGCGGCACTGCAAAACGAGCTGACCGAGCGTGGTGTCGAACTGGCCGAAGGGCGCAAAGACCACCAGTTGCTGGCGGACGAGGTGAAAAGCCTGCGTGCCCGGCGCAGCAACGTCGACCTGTTTTACATCAAGCTGCGCACGGAGCTGTGCCAGGCCCTGGGCCTGCGCGAGGACAGCATGCCGTTTGCCGGTGAGCTGCTGCAAGTGCACGACGACGCGCGCGACTGGGAAGGCGCGGCCGAGCGCGTGTTACACAGCTTTGCACTCTCGCTGCTTGTGCCCGATGCCCACTATGCCAAGGTGGCGCAGTGGGTGGATGACACCCACCTCAAAGGGCGGCTGGTGTACTACCGGGTGCGTGACAACCTGCGCATGGAACGCCCCCAACTGCATGCCCAGTCGCTGGTCCGCAAGATTGCCATCAAGCCTGATTCACCCTTCTACACCTGGCTGGAGCTGGAAGTGGCGCGCCGCTTTGACTACGCCTGCTGCACCACGCAAGAGCAGTTTCGCGCCGAACCCAAAGCCATCACCCGTGCCGGGCAGATCAAGGCGGCTGGCGAGCGCCACGAGAAAGACGACCGCCACCGCCTGGACGACCGCAGCCGCTACGTGCTGGGCTGGAGCAACGGCACCAAGCTGGGTGTGTTGGAAGGCAAGATGCGGGTGCTGGAGGCGCGCCTCGGTGACATTGGTGCCAAGATTGGTGCTTTGCAGCAGGAGCAATCCACCCTACGCAAGCGCCAGCAAGCCCTGGCCAAGCTGGAAGAGTTTCAGGATTACAGCGATTTGGACTGGCCAGCCAATGCCCGCGAAATTGCGCGTTTGCAAGACGAGCGTACGGCGCTGGAAGCCGCCTCTGATCTGTTGGCCGCGTTGACCCAGCAGTTGAAGACGCTAGAAGACGAGTTGGCCCAAACCGAGGAGCAACTGATTGAGCTGCGCGGCAAGCGTTCTAAGACCGAGCAAAAAATCGACGATGCGCAGAGCTTGCGCCGCGATGCCGAGGCCTTGATGGCGCAGGCCTCCGAGGGGTTCGCGCAGCAGGTGCAGCGCCTGGAAAACCTGCAGCAGGAGATGCAGGGCCAGCAGGTGTTGACCGTAGAGTCGTGCGATGCCCGTGAGCGTGAGCTACGCGATGGCCTGCAAGCCCGCATCGATGCCGAAGACGGCCGCGCCCGGCGTGTGCTAGAAAAAATCATCGATGCCATGCGCAGTTTCAGCAACCGCTTCCCGGTGGAGACGCAGGAGCTGGATGTGTCGGTGGGCTCTGCGGGTGAGTACCGCGCCCTGTTGCAGCGCCTGGTGGCCGACGACTTGCCCCGTTTTGAGGCCGACTTCAAACGCTCACTCAACGAGAACACCATCCGCGAAGTGGCCAACTTCAACTCACAGCTCCACAAGGAGCGCGCCACCATCCATGAGCGCATTGAGCGCATCAACCAGTCGCTCACGCAAATCGACTACAACCCGGGACGCTTCATCACGCTGGAGCTGCAAACCACCACCGATGCCGAGGTGCGCGACTTTCAAACCGAGTTGCGCACCTGCCTGGACGGCGCACTGGGTGGAGATGCGGGCGCAGGCCAAGACAGCCAGTATTCCGAAGCCAAGTTCTTGCAGGTCAAACACATCATCGAGCGCCTGCGTGGCCGCGAAGGCCAGACCGATGCTGATAGGCGCTGGACGACCAAGGTGACCGACGTGCGCAACTGGTTTGTCTTTGCCGCCAGCGAGCGCTGGCGCGAAGACGGCCGCGAGCACGAACATTACTCCGACTCGGGCGGCAAGTCTGGCGGGCAAAAAGAAAAGCTGGCTTACACCATCCTTGCCGCTAGCCTGGCCTACCAGTTCGGCCTGGCCTGGGGCGAAACCCGCTCCAAGAGCTTCCGCTTTGTCGTCATCGACGAAGCCTTTGGCCGGGGCTCGGACGAGTCGGCTCAGTACGGGCTGCGACTGTTCGAGAAGCTCAACCTGCAACTGCTCATCGTCACCCCGCTACAAAAAATCCACATCATCGAACCCTTTGTCGCCAGCGTGGGTTTCGTGCATAACTTTGAGGGGCGGGATTCGCGGCTGCGTAATTTGAGTATTGAGGCGTATCGGGAGGAGAGGGTGAGGGTGGACAAAGGAGAGCGCGATGACTGAAACCACCGGGCAAGGCAGGCCAATGACCTGGACTACCCCCGCCGACCTGCGCGCCCAAGTCCAGAAGCTCTGGAACAAAGGCGAGCTGCTGCGCCCCTGCGTGTTGGGGCAGGTGATGCCCGCCCGGCGCTTGCGACTCACTGGGCCAAACTCGACTGAGCTGGCGGATCGCTTTGACGATGTGCGGGCATGGATGAAGGCCTTGGGCGGCAACACACCTGCGGACAGCGCGCCGCGCTGGCGCATCGTCTCGCGCCAATTCCGCCACCGCGTGCTTGGGGAATGCGCCGTGCCCGACGAGGTCTGGCTCGATACCCAGGACGATGCCTTGGCGTTGATCGGCAAGCCAAAAGAGGCCAAGCGCTTCATCACCCTGGTGCAGTACACCCGTGAGCAGCAGCCCGTCTTGCTGCCCTGGCTGGAGAAGCGCCCGCTGAATGCGCTGGCTTTGGCGGATGCCTGGGAACGGCTGCTCCAAGTGGTCACCTGGCTGCAAGCCCACCCGCGCCCTGGCATCTATCTGCGCCAGGTCGATCTGCCCGGTGTGGACAGCAAGTTCATCGAGGCGCACCGGGGTGTGCTCGCTGAGCTGCTGGACTTGGCCTTGCCGCCGCAGGCCATCGAGGCCAGCGCCACTGGGGCCAGCCAGTTCTGCCAACGCTACGGCTTCAAGGACAAACCCCTGCGCGTGCGCTTTCGCCTGCTGGATGCAAACGCTGGTGTGGGCCTGCTGCCCGCCGAGGCCGAGCACGACATCACCCTGACCCAGGCCGACTTTGCCAGGCTCAAGCTGCCGGTCAGCCGGGTGTTCTTGACCGAAAACGAGGTCAACTTTCTGGCCTTTCCGCCCCTGCCGGGTAGCTTGGTGATTTTTGGCGCAGGTTATGGTTTTGAGGTGCTGGCCGAGGCCCGCTGGCTGCACGACTGCCGCCTGTTTTACTGGGGCGATATCGACACCCACGGCTTTGCCATCCTGGATCAATTGCGCGTCCGTTTGCCGCAGGTGCAGTCGCTGTTGATGGATCGTGCCACCTTGATGGCGCACGCCAGCCAGTGGGGCGAAGAGCCGCAGCCGGTGTGGCGCGACTTGCCGCGATTGAAAGCCGATGAGGCCGCGCTGTTTGACGACTTGCGGACTCAGCGCTTGCGCCCCATGCTGCGGCTGGAGCAGGAGCGCATTGGTTTTGAGTCGGTTAAAGCGGCTTTATTGACCACGGAACGCGAATGACGATGTTTTATATAAATAATTGGCCTGTAGCCCTTATAAATACTGCACAAGTAGCTACTAAGTTTATAGCAATCATGGTGCTGGAGATGCACCCATGAGCGCCCGCTGCATCATGGTGCTGGGCACCACCAGCGGCGCGGGCAAAAGCTGGCTGACCACCGCACTGTGCCGCTACTACGCCCGTTTGGGACTCAAGGTTGCGCCGTTCAAGGCGCAGAACATGAGCAACAACGCGCGCGTGGTGGCTTCAAGTAACGGCCAGGGTGAGATCGGCTCGGCGCAATACTTCCAGGCCCTGGCCGCCAAGGCTGAACCCGAGGTGCGCATGAACCCGCTGCTGTTGAAACCTGAGGCCGACACCCATAGCCAGGTGGTGTTGCTGGGCCAGGTCAGTGAGGAATTGACCGCCATGCCTTGGCGTGGCCGCAGTCTCAAGGTCTGGCCGCAGATTGCTGCCGCCCTGGATGCACTGCGTGCCGAAAACGACGTGGTGGTGATCGAGGGTGCGGGTTCCCCGGCGGAGATCAACCTTTCGAGTAGCGACATTGTCAACATGCGTGTGGCCAAGCATTGCCACGCCGCTTGTCTGCTGGTCACCGACATCGACCGCGGTGGCGCCTTTGCCCACCTGTACGGCACCTGGGCGCTGCTGCCAGAGGATGAGCGGGCGCTGATCAAGGGTTTTGTGCTGAACAAGTTTCGCGGCGATGCCAGCCTGCTGGCCCCGGCACCGCAGATGCTGCAAGAACTCACCGGTGTGCCCACAGTGGCCACGCTGCCGATGTGGTGGCAACACGGTTTGCCGGAAGAGGATGGGGTTTTTGACGACCGCAGTACCGCCAAAGGTGCAGTCAGTCTGACGGTGGCCGTCATCGCCTACCCGCGCATCAGCAATCTGGACGAGTTCCAGCCGCTCAAAAACATTCCCGGTTTGAAATTGCAATGGGTGCGCTCACCCTCGGAGCTAGCGGGGCTGAAACCCACCGACTGGATCATCCTGCCCGGCTCCAAAGCCACCAGCGCTGACCTGGCCTGGCTGCGCTCACAAGGGCTGGATGCCGCAGTGGCGCAGCATGCAGGCCAGGGTGGGGCGGTGCTGGGTATCTGCGGCGGTCTGCAAATGCTGGGCGAGGCGCTGGTTGACCAGCACGGCATTGACGGCAATGCGCCGGGCTTGGGCCTGCTGCCGCTGGTGACGGTGTTTGAGGCCGACAAAACCGTGCGGCATACGCGGGCCAGTTTTTCGGCCCTGACGGGATTTTGGCAAGCCTTGGCGGGTGTGCCAGTCAGCGGCTATGAAATTCACCACGGTCAGACCGCGCAGCATCCGGCCATGGCCGAAGCGGGCAATGTGGCGCTGGAGGTGTTGCCGGGCGGCCTGGGCTGGTGCAACGCGCAGGGCAATGTGCTCGGCCTGTACCTGCACGGCCTGTTTGAAGACCCTGCAGTTTTGCAAGCTCTGTTTGGTGCCCGTTTGAATGGCCTGGTGCCCACGCTGGATGCGGTGTTTGAGCGCTTGGCTGATTTCGTGGAGCAGTATTTTGAGGTTGGAGTGTTGGATGGTTTGGGTTCCATGGTGAACAAAAGCAGATAACCGAGTCTTGAGTGGTTGCACTAATTTGTGCGAGAAGGAGCTTCAATGAAGATCGCGAACAATCTCGGTGGACTTGAAGTGGCTGAATCGGTAATGGTTCAGCAATGTCCAGATTTAAAGGAGCGCACGGCGCTCCTTGGTCGGCTACTTGCAACCGTTGATGCGGTCGATGCGATCGCACCGAATGCTTGGGCTGTTACCCTTTTTACGAATGGTTTTCGCCTAAATGTGGGTCAGGTGGAAGCTCTTGTTTTCAACGATGGCAAGCTACGGATCAACCTTTCAGCCTCTATTGAAACTGCGCCATGTGTCGGTTCGAACTTTGTCAGCTCACACTACAGATCACTGCCACAACCTTTGTGCGCGTTTGTCGGTTCGCTTCTGGAGTATTTGCCCGTGGCTGTTGTGCTTGAACCACTGCACAAGCGGTTTGTCCAACATGCATCCACTGGCATTTCGGGCACGTCAAGAAAGGGTACGCCATTCAAGCGAAGTCATTGCGAAGGGTTGATTCAGTACGCTCGGTCGGTACAAGCCAGCGCGGGTGTCAATTTGTTTGCCAATGCATTTGTGACAACTGCAATCGCTGTGCCGAACGAGGTTGCTAAAACCGATCTACTGGTGGAAGGTGCAGTTCGCCAGGTTACGTTGAATGCTTACGAGCGCAGCCGCGAAGCGCAGACAAAATGCAAAGTAGCGCACGGGTGTCAATGTGCAGTCTGTGGATTTGATTTTGGTCTTGTCTACGGGCCTGATATGGTGGGGTTCATTCATGTGCATCACATCGAACCGCTGGCCTCTATTGGCGCTGAGCATTTGGTCGATCCGATCAAGGATCTGCGCCCTGTGTGTCCCAATTGCCACGCCGTGATTCACAGCGTCAGCCCACCTCGATCAATAGAAGAAGTGATGGTCATGATGACCAATGCGGCTCGGTCCGGGTTCCAGGGAAATAGTTCTTGACGTTTTGGCACTTCTACCTTGGGTCGCCATAAATTCAGGCCAGCCAGCGCTGCTATGATGCGACGCTTCAGGTGCCCGCAGGCCATTGACCTCGGGAGAATCGGGAAGACGGTGTGAATCCGTCGCGTGCCCAACGCTGTAAGGACGATGCATCGCGCAAATGCCACTGGCTGCCAAGCCGGGAAGGTGCGTGAAGGCAGTTGACTCCAAGCCAGAAGACCGGCCTGATGTTGTTATGGGTGCTGCAAGGCCGGGCAGCGCCTCCACCATTCACGCACAGGGGACTGCCATGAATACCACACTTCCTGTCCTGACGGACATCTCTTCGCCTGCTCTGACCACAGCCTTGCAGGACAAACTCAACAACAAAACCAAGCCACTGGGCTCTTTGGGCCGCATTGAAGATCTGGCGCTCCAGATCGGCCAGATTCTGGGCACACAAAACCCGGTGCTGGACCAAGCCCAGATGGTGGTGTTTGCCGGTGACCACGGGCTCACCGCACGCGGCGTGTCGGCTTTTCCCAGCGACGTGAGCTGGCAGATGGTGGAAAACTTTCTGGCCGGTGGTGCGGCGGTCAGCGTGTTCTCACGCCTGAACGGCCTTGCACTCACCGTGGTGGACTGCGGTGTCAAACATGACTTTCTGGCTGGTCTGCCCGCAGGTAGCCAACGCCCCGGCTTGCAGGTGCGCAAGGCGGTGGGGGCCGAGCAGGGCACGGCAGACTCCAGCGCGCAAGCCGCCATGACGGCTGAGCAATGCCAGCAAGCCATTGAACACGGCGTGGCGCTGGTCAAAGAGCTGCCCGGCAACGCGCTGCTGCTGGGCGAAATGGGCATTGGCAACACCTCGGCCGCTTCGATGCTGTTGTCTCGCCTGACCGGGTTGGACATTGAGGTGTGCACCGGTGCCGGCACCGGGCTGGATGCCCCCGCCGTGCAGCGCAAAACGGCGGTGTTGCGCGAAGTGCTGGCGCGCCACCCGGATGCCAAGACCCCGCTGGACGCGCTGGCGGCTTTGGGCGGGTTTGAGATCGCCACCATGGTCGGGGCCGTGCTGCAAGCCGCCCACGAGCGCCGGGTGGTGGTGGTGGACGGCTTCATCGCCAGCAGCGCCGTGCTGGTGGCTCACGCCCTGCAGCCGCTGGTGTTGCAGCGTTGTGTGTTTGCCCACCGCTCAGGCGAGCGGGGTCATG
>NZ_JAQTXM010000004.1 GCF_028688795.1 Rhodoferax sp.
AGCAAGCGACCGCTGCCGCACAAACGGCCGCGCAAGCGGCCGTAGCTGCTCTGGCTGCCAAGGCAGCAGCGCCGGCTGCCGCACCGGCCGCTAAGGCCGATTGGCTGGACTCCACGCCGGTGAAGATCGGCTTGGGCGTGGCCGCGGCCGGCGTAGTGGTCGGAGCTGGGTACTTCGCGTACAACCGCTTCTTCGGCAACAACGCCGAGTAAGTGGTTTTTTGGCCAGGTGAGAAATCACCTGGCTTTTTTGTGTTTTCTAAGAAGGAGAGTTTCATGGCTGATTTCAACTTCACCACTCCGGTGGTGTCCCTATCGACCTCGGACGCTGCGTCCGAGGCAAGGAAATCGAAGTACGACGCGATTGCGTCGTCCTCTTTTGTATCCAACCTTGGCACTGCTGCCAAAGTTGGGTTGTATGTTGGCGTCGCCGTTGGCGTCGCCACCATCGTGGCAGGCGGCGCACGCTGCCTGTCAAACTCGATCTTCGGCAACGGCGATTGAGACACATTAGAATCGAGTAACCCAATTCGATTCTAAAAAACTACAGGAACATATCACTATGTTGGTGTAATAGGAAACACAGTTTCCTACTGCATCGATACGTGATATGTTCCTGCCTTCCTTTTATTTTTCTTTTTCTTTTTAACTCAATGAGAAAAATCAAATTCAGAGACCAGGAGTACGATGCAGAAATGCTAGTTCGCCTGGCACCTTTTGGTCGCCAAGAAACTGTGGAGACCGCCAACTTAATAAGTTCTTTTACTTGTAAGTTGGACGAAACGAAAACCGCCATACTCCTGGACGGTAAATACCATCTGTTGACCGGGTCAGTTGACCGTACACAACCGACCCACTCCCTTCGTGTATTCAGCAAAGTGATCATGAAAAAAGCGTTGGTGGTGAAGGCTGCGCCAGCACCTACCGTGGCGGACGTGAGTCGCACAGAGCGCAGAAAGCAGTGGAATAACAATAGCCCTGCGCGAGCGGCACATTACTCGCAAGGATACGACAACGAGTATTATTAAAAAACTCCACAACCGTATAGTCTGGTCGGGGATAGCCTAGCGGTTAGGAAACCGGACTGAATCTCTCAATTGTTATCAAAGGAAAACACCATGTCGAAAATCAATGAAAACGTCGTTGCTCTGGCAGACAAGCTCAAGGGCCACATCACCTACGCAGACAAGAAGCTGACTGTGTCTCCGGACGCGTACATCCAGACGCTGCCGGAAGGCCTGACTGCAGAGCACGTCAACGCGCTGCATGAGCACCACTCCATCCTGTTCCCTGCTGTCACATTGGCTGGCGGCCAGGCCGGTCAGGGTGCGATGGAGAAAGAAAAAGACATCACGGCTCTGTCGCTCGAGTTCCCGATGATCGGCAAGGACCACTTCGACGTCCATTACAACCGCGAGCAAACGTTCCCGAACCCCGCCGGTGGCGAGCCCATCACCAAGTTCGGCACAGTCCGCACTGCACTGACCACGCACTCCGCCATCTCTTCGCGCGGTGAAATGAACAAGGTCCGTGACTTCCTGAGCGCCGAAGCCCTCAAGGCATTCGCTGGCGAGTAAACACTCACAAACAAAATACACCCACACGACTTCAACGTCGTGTGGGTGTATGCCCTATCTATTTTTTTTGTTTTGGCAAGCGTCTCTTTTGTATGAGAAGGAGCGTAATCTTTCTCCCAGTGAACTTTCATTTACATTTAACGGAACTGCCTTGACAACCGAAATCCCGCTCTTTTCAGAAGAGCAATCCCATCTGAACATTTTTAGGCAACTCGATGAGATGCATACCAAACACGGGTATGGAAACTCACGTCTACTGAAGATGCGCAACTACATCCAATTCATCAAGGATGCAGCGCCTTCAGCAGTATGGTCTTGCCGTACCGGCATTGAAGAGAACTTCTTCAAAGAGGCTTGGGACATCACCATTGAAAACTATACGTACAGCCTTCTGGTTACCAGCCATAAGGCCACGAAGAGCCCTGCTAGCACCGTGCGCAACCCTGACACACCCAGGACCGTAGGGATCGTCCTGAAACACCTACAACACCATATTGCACCAGCTCAGAAAGAAATCGCTACACGACTGCTCAGCACGGCATTCAATTCACACTCTGCGGACTGTACTTACACCATCGATACGGATGACCAAGAATGGTCGCTGCTCATGTATGACAACAAGAACCACACCCATGCCATGATTGACGTGTTCATGAATCGTTAAATTACAGCATAAAGCCCTGGGGTTACTCCCAGGGCTTTATGCTGCAGTGATATGATCAGCTGCGGGCGACAGCAGTGGCACCCAACGACGTGGCGTTGTTCTCGTAGCCTTGTTCAGCACGAACCACATCAGGAGCGATTTCCTGAACGAAGGCCGGACGCAGGTACGGGTTGGCGTTGGTCATGTTGATGGTATCCAAGATGCGCTGAGCGAAGTCGCGCACACCTTGACCCGTTTGCGAAACACCAGCGAAAGTGATCGACAGTTCAGCTTGTTCACCGGCTGATTGCAGGTCACGCTTGCCAGTGATGTCACCAGTACCCTTGGGGTACATGTTGGTCGTCAGCCAGGCTTTTGACACACTGGTGTGGCTCGAGTCCGGCTCGAAGAACAGCATGGTGGCACCGTACATGTCAGCAGCCAGGTCCTTCGGACGAATGTCGTTACCGATAGTGGCAATGCCGGGCACCTTGGTGTCGGGGTCCATGATCAGCATAGTAATCCACTCGTGCAGCAGGTGCTGCATCGGGCGACCATACTTGTCAACCAAGGTGAAGACCGGTTCCGAGCGTGCGCGCGTCACGTTGGTCGGATCTTGCATCTTTTCACCGCCGCCACCCACGTCGGTTTCAGTCCAATCCACTTCGAGGCCAGCATTGAAGCCTTCGATGCTCTTGGGATGCAACTCGACCATGGACTTGAGTGCACCCACCCAGAAATCCGGATTGGGCAGGTACTGGAAGCCCTTAGGCGCTTCAATCAGCAAACACACCAAATTGCGGCGGATGTAGGCTTGGTTGCTCACCCATTCGGTCAGGTTGGGCGAGTAGCCGCCCATACCGCCGTACCGCAGGTCGAACATAGGTGCTTTGCCACTGGCATAAGCACCATTTAAAATGGCATCAGACAGTCGTGTCATGTTTTCTTTCTTTGAATTGATTTAACATACACTTTAGGGACAGCTGCCCCTAAAGTGTGCATGCATCTTAGGCATTCAGGTCAGAGCTGCGGTACGCCTCAATGGAGAGCAGCTGCACTGTCTTCATGTTGTTGGCGTACAGCTTGATCGGCAGCGTCCAGGAGAAGCCGCGCTGACCATCAGCTTGCGAAATGCGAGCTGCGGGCACCACCTTGAACATGTTAGCAAACACGCCGGCAGTGAGTTCTTCGACCTTTTGGTTGACCTTCTCAACCAGCTGCGAATCAGTCAACGTAGTGACGCCCGAGAAAGCGCGGTGAACGCGTTCACCCACCTTCTGGATTTCGATGCAGGCCATCATCACGAAGAAGCTGTTGAGGACCGAGGTTTCGTCTTCGTAAACCGTCTTCAGCGCAGGGAAGTACAGCGTCTTGCGAGTGTGCGACAGCGGATAGTTCAGACCAGCATCCCAGTCTTTGTTGCGTTGCTTGGACGGTGTAAACGCAATGCTGACATCATCAAACATGGTGATGACGTTATTGGGCTCTTTGTCGAAGATGAACTCTTCTTTCCACTGGCCGTTCGAAGCGCCCATCATTCGGGCCGCCTTGTAGGCCAGCTCAATGGTCAACGGCAGGCGATCGTTGTATTGGCTGTTGCGCAAGATGCCGTTACGGCCCATGATCAAACCACGGAAAACTGGGGTACCGAAGTAGTCCGATTCCGGGTAGTTCTGAAGCTTGGTGCGCAGCGTAACCGCCAGCGAGTTTTCCTCAGAAGCCGACAGCTGTCGACCGCCCACCACGTGAGGGCAGAGCACTACGCCAGTGTCTTTTCGCTCTGCGATGAACTTGCACAGTTCATACTTCGTGCTCACAGGAAAGCCTGTGTCGTAAATGATGGATTCAACGTTGACAGCAGTGTTCATCAGGTGACTGTCGGGGTTGGCATATTCAGCCACAGCCTCACTCACCAGCTCTGCAAACAGCGTGTCATTCATGGTGCCGTCGCTGCCGCAACGAGCCATCAGGTTGCTGCTCTCCGACAGCTGCGCGCCATCGATAGCAGCGCTGTCGATCATCAGCGAATAGTACGGCACACCAGTGGACGTCTTGGCGCTGATGAAGTTCATCATGTAGGCTTCGTCGTCGTTGCCGAACGTCAGGTCACTGGTGTCCCAGACATTGTTAGTGTCCAGAGCATCTTTCTCAGCCTCGTAGAACTGCTTGACCAGCAAGTCGATGTTGGCCTCGTAGACATAAATGCCATTGAGGTCGCCGTACTTGGGAGCAAAGCGCAGATCGGTCGTGGTCTGATACTTGTTCAGGTAGATGTCTTTGAGCGTGATGCGCGCATCCGTATCCGTGTTGATTTGGTTCGGTTTGAACACGAAATCAAAGTACGGTTCGCCCGATTCAGTCTCCACCACGCGCGGCGCTGTGTTGGAGCTGGTGCGTCGCACTGCAGCCATACGGAACGGGTAAGCCTTGTTGCGCAGCAGCACGCCCGAGTTGACACCACCTGCGCTGTTCTCAGTGGGCGCCCAGATGCGCAGACCACAGTTGTTGAAGTACGAACCGTACGAGTTGGCCCAGAACTGCAGAATGGGGTAACGCTGGGACTGGGTCAGGCCTTCGACCTGATCGCCAGCCATGACCTTCGCTAAGCCGAACAGACTTTCGTCAGGGGCGCCGAACGTGTGGGTTGTAATCGCCGAGATCACCCACTTGGCTTTGTAGCAAGTCGCAGTCTTGCCGATACCGGCAGACAGTGCGGTGCCAGCAGGCAGTTCTTCGCCGGTGGAGGCATCCAGAACGATCGGGATCTCAATGCCAAACTGATCCAGCTTGTAATTGCCAAAGCGGTCCCGATGGTACTGCTGCACCGAAGTGCGCAGAACATCCAGCGACAGCAAGAAATTGGCCTTAGGACCAGCGTCCTTGGGGATGACGCGCTCAATCATTTGAGCGTTCGCTGCCTCGTTGAGCTTGTTGGACAACGCGGTTTGGTGCGTAGCAAATGCCTTACGCAGGTCAAACGTGTCATCACCGTACATCTGGTTTCGGCCATTGCCAACAACCAGCTGCGGAAGGGTAGGACCTTTGGCGGCATACAGGTACACCTTAGGAAGGTGCTTCGGAATGGCCTCCGGTGTGATGGCTGGGACGCGCGTGGACTTGTCTTGAGTCCCGAGCAATATGGTCATGGGCGCGCCATTGACTAAACTGGTATTTGACATACGCTTATCAGTTCCTTAAAGTGGAGGGTGAGAATGACACACAGTGCATCAAACAATTTGCTTTTTAAGCAGGGATAATGTATTCATACACGCCTCCTTGTTCGATGATGATGACTTAACTAAGGCATACAATTGCACTACCCTACATGATGAAATAAAAAACATAATGTTGGTAGTTTATTTTTTAACACAAAAAGGAATTCAAAATGGCAATTTATAAAACCGCGTACGACACCACAGCCTGTTCTGGCGCCCGTGTACTGGACCTACAAGACAAACTGGCACGCAGTGTCTTGATGGGTGGTCTTGAATACAATAACATTAAGCTCAACGACCGCGATGAGCCCGTTACGTTAATGCTCTTACAGGGTGGCAATTCGGCCGCTGATGTGGTGCCTTATTTTAACCATCCCATTGAGATTAAGACCTCGCAAAGTAGCGTGAATGGAAGCACGTACAACTATGCAGTAGATGTACGTAACTTTGGCAAGTGGTACGCACCCAATCAAAAATTTGTAGTGCGCAATCGCCCTGAATTTGAATGGGCAATTAAGCGCGCGCTATTGAATCATGTTTGGCTTAATGCGCGTCCAGAACTGCTGCGTGATATCTCTGCTTTACCTGCCTCAGTATATTCATCCCTGATCAGTGAATGCATTGCGCGGCGTTTTGTACTGGATGCAGCAGAGCAAGCCACTGTTGCGGTGTTGGCCTGTTACTTCTACTACGGCTTGTTCACCAACGACACCGAGTTTGACGAGTTCCAGAAAAACAAGATTGTGGGCTCTATTTCCAGAATCACACGCATTCCTGCAGAGAAGGTCTTCTCCATTGTGGACGATTTGCCTGTGCTGTTTTCCTTAGAAGAGCTGTGCGATGCGTGCCGTGAAAAAACAGGCAGTGTTTCGTTAAACGACTTCAACGTGGGTGTGCTGATTGCAGTTGTGGCTGGCAATTGGTTTGGTACCAATGCCCGTGAG
This sequence comes from Rhodoferax sp., assembly GCF_028688795.1. Taxonomy (GTDB): domain Bacteria; phylum Pseudomonadota; class Gammaproteobacteria; order Burkholderiales; family Burkholderiaceae_C; genus Rhodoferax. The sequence continues at coordinate 6,379 of NZ_JAQTXM010000004.1, forward strand.
AACTTGGCTGTAGGTCTGGAACACATCCCTACCTGGATCATGATCGTCAATGCTTCGTTAACCGAAGCGACATATAAACGCAGCGTGCTGGCCAAAATCTCTGCACGCTACGACAAGAACAATGCTGGCGAGAGCATGAACCGGTCGTTAAACCTCTTGCTGGGCGGTGCCAACATGGTGGAAGAAAACTTCATTAACCAAAACTAAATAAGCGCTATGAACAACTACCTTGTATCCCATGCGCTGGAGCAAGTGTGGTGTGCGCCTGACCAGGATAACCAATACATCGTCAGGCCTATGCGCATCACGCCGAACAACGGCGTCATTAACAGCTATTCGTTTTTGTGGACCCATATCGACTTGCCGAAATATGGCACGCGGTTCCACTTGTACCAAATTGGACAAATCCACCCTGCATTTCTTAACCTCCCGCATAAGGACGGAGAGTGGGTATTGTTCTCCGAGGTAGTTGACAAGAGCAGTGTGATTTGTGATTTGTACGACGACGCAGGCATTCACTTGCCATTGTCGCAAACATGGTTCACCGTAACCAGAGAAAAAGCACTGATCATTGCTGTTGTACGTAACCCAAAGTTGCCACTGGACTTTGATAAGGCCCAGCTATACCTTCGGGTGTATAACAATGCCTATTTTGCCAGCCAACGAGCAGCTAACCTGTTAGACAGTCTGCAGGCTAGTGGCGGTGTGATGGTAGATAACGCTACAGTTGTTCAACTGCAAACGGACTACGCCGCCAAGAAAACGCAAGTTGGCGGACTGTTTGCGTTTGTTAATGGTTGGTGGGTGCCAGCAATTGATCTGGTCACAACAAAGCCTGGCGATATCGCGGAGTTTGTTCATGACAGTTCTGTGATTCGAACCATTGAATTCAAACTGACCACATTGCCTACGTTTGAATCCACGCTGGATAAGAAGAAAAAGTACCTGTTACATTACACAGGTGCTGACAACGACACAATTGACTACATAGATGACCTGGATCTCTATTTGGTCAGTAAGAAAAACCAGCGTGGCGTTTACGTGCATCGCAATGCCAAAGACGCCATGCGCATGGTCACGCACAGAGACTATGCCGTACCCGTAGACTATGTCAGTGCCTACCTTAAGCATTTTCAAAATACAGAAGGTGTGGTCGAACTTGACGATTTGTACTTGCGACTGTATGTGCGCAATTCCGGCTTTAAACGAAAAGTGCTCAATGGCATCTCACGTCTTACGGAGTTGTACAAACTGTCAGACAAACTGCTTCTAGAAGCTATGCGTGGTGTTAATTCCAACGTCAAAGTGTGGCAAGCTGCTTCGCTAGAGGCCTCTGCTTATTCGCTGTTGATGAGTGAACAAGCCACCGCAGTGACGCCAGACCTAGTAGCTCAGGCTTATGGTTATAATACCGTAGCAAAGCTCACAGGCAACAGTGTTCACCAGGTCAATGCCGCAGGAGCGATAAAGAGCGTTGCCGTGCCTGTGGTTTATCAAAAGCAGGCCACTGTATTTGAATACGATGCAGGCGGCTTGTTACTGGAGTGGCATCTGCACACAGACAGCAATGTGTACATCTTTAAAAACACAAATACCGCCTATGTGGAATTTGTGTACGGTCAAGCCAGCGAAGCATTAGACGATCAAACCTCGTTGTCCACAATCACGATGAGCAAGGACTCTCTGTATCGTGTCTACGTCAATGATTCTGGTTGGGTCGACATAACAGGGACAACACGTTACTTTACTGAAAATAATAAACTGGTCTGGAAAGACACCTTGCCAACCCAAGCATTGGTGAGATCAGATTCCAAGTTCTTATGCCGTTCACTGGACTTACTGCCTCAAGACGGAGTATTGTCATTCCATCTTTCCGAAAAGAAGTGGAACGGTACGCAGTGGGTGATTGATGATTTAGAAATCCCATTAGGGGAGTTAGACGTATTTCTCAATGGTAACAGCTTGATAGAGGGTTTGGATTACTTGGTGAAATTTCCATTTGTGGCGATTATCAACAAGAAGTATCTGAAAAATGAAAACAACGTACCTGAGAAGGTGGTGTTTCGGTTTATGGGATTTTGTAATTCGACCCTCCAGCGAACGGCGGTTAATGAAACTGGTTTTATCCGAAACGGGATAGTGTCGATGAACCAGCAGTACGACCTGCGTGACGAGGAGGTCATCAGGATCGTTGTTGATGGCAGGCTCAAACACCCTGCTCAACTCACCTTTGATGAGACAGGCATGCCACTTGGCATTCACTCGGTGGACAACGGAAAGGCGTACCTCATCCGTGAAATGGTCGTACCGCTAACGCCAGTGCTTTCAACGGACTATTATCAGTACAGAGAAAAATCCGTTGAGACAGACAAGCAGATTTCTGACTACTTAACACTGAAATACCCTAAAGTACCCTATCAGGTCAACCCGATTGCTGACCGGTACAAGCTGATAAGTCCTTTCTTCTCAGCATTGACTGAAGGTTTGATCAACGATGGGTTTGATGAAACTGCGCTGGCTCAGCCTTACGACGATGAGGCCGTGCGAACATGGTGTCAACCCTATGTATACTTGCTGGAGGTTGATCCCGTCAACCTAGTCTTCGTGCTGCAGGTCGACTACATTGTCATACATCCGCATCGATTCAACACACTGGTCGCGCTGACACGTGCCCAGTACCGTTTCTTGAACAATGCGGTTCGGCTGTATGGAAACAAACGTATAGACCTGTCTGCCTATTACACGATAAATTAAACGAAAGATCAAACATGAATACCCTGGTCACGCCTGCAGCAGGCATCGTGGGAACCGATAACATCGCTCCCATTTACAATCCGAACGGCCGTTATCAAGTCTGGAGCATTGCTGAGATTTTCTTCGGTAAAGAAGGTGCGGGAAAGTACGTACCCAAAGTCAACGATCTCGTCAGCGAGGTGGCTGACAATTCCATGACGTGGTACGTCGTGGTGTCGCTCAATCAGGCTACTCTGGTGCCTACGTTGCGTGAAATCAGCATGCAACTACAAACACCTCCGCTGAGCCAAACCGACATCTTGCTGGGTGCTAACTATTGGTCAGACCCTTCAACCTACCGCGTCTATGTTGACACGTCGGTTTACCCGTACCGCGTTGATGTGGACAGTCGACTTAAAGTGTATGGCAGCATGTGCCACCATGCTAAACTTTTCAAAGGCCCGTACATCGATAAGGACAGCGTCGTCGTTTCTGAGACGTACGACCAAAACGGCCAACTGACAAGCGAGAACGTCTTACTTGAAAAGGTGCTTTACAAGGACCATATAACCTCTGAGGTGCGCGTAATCGGTGCGTGCCATACCACCCAGTCACTTGACGACGGAGAGCTTATAACGGCCGTTATTTACGACGTCGCAGGTGTTGTGGTTTCTAAGCGACAGTTGCTGGTTGAGAACACTGGCTTTATCCGATCCGCAGATGCCGATCGCCGGTACGTGACAGGCATTTCCTTAGAAACGCCGTTCCTGAGTACGTCGGCAACCAAGACCATCAATTACCCATTGAACGTGCCATTGTCTGGCATTAACATGCTGGGTGTGGTGCACTACAGCGATGGCAGTAAGGTTCGGTTACAGGTTGACGGCAATCGCTTTTCCGTAGCAGGACTCGACAGCTTCGTTCCTACTATCGTAGGGTTGCGTAATCAATTGGTTCTGAAATACGTGTTCCAAGATGGAGAATACGCTTACGGCGTCTCTACAACGAACGACAATCACATCAGCGAAGTCTATGACATCGTGACAGTGAACTCAGAAGGCACATACGCGGTTCAGCTTTACGGCTATCCAGTATGGGTTGATCAAGTCAGCGGCTATCGCTTAGAGTGGTACATGTACGACCTCGATCGCAGTGTCAGCTACAACGTAAGCCAATGGGTCGCGATCAACACCAACAAGTCGGTGTATAAGCCCACCGGTTATGGCACAAAACAATCCCTCTCTGTCTCATTGGACTTGAGCAAGGTGGATGGTCGTTACAAGAAATTTACGCACGTACAGCTGGTAGAGATCACCTTAAATCGTTCAGGCGATAATCGACCTTTCGGTGAAGACATCGGTAACTGGACAACCTGCGTGACAGACGGAAAGCCCGTTGCGTTTGGCGCATTGAGTTATGCCACTTTCTACAGAGAAGCCACTAACAAGTGGTTGGTCAATGTGGACGCCAATATCGCTTCACAAGGAGATTGGTTAGACCATGTGTACAAGCGGACTTACCCGATGTACGACAACCAAGTGGAGTCACAAGCACCACAGCCTACGCACTTCAGGCTCATTGCAGGCGGTAACATCGTGACGTATGCACTCAGTGAGTGGAACTCCCAACTCGTCTTGAGTCAATCACTTACGAATGGCAGTATGGTTTACTTGAAGTTCATCAAGCGCACAGCAGATGTGGATCTTCAATTGAGCATTGCAGGTTTACAATTGTTCCAAGTGGATCAAAGCGGTAACTTTGTGTAACAGCAAAAAGCATAAAGAGAAAGGGGAAACCCTTTCTCTTTATGTCGTATGTTAAAAAATATCAAACACGTATAAGAATATAGAGAGCCAATACTCCTAAACTACTAAATACTAGATCAATACTACGTATTTATACCCGTAGGGTTTATAATCTATTATTATAAGAAATAACACATCTACTACTAGCCTGGACTACTCCAGGCTCTTATGCTGTAAAAATATATGTATGATAACTCCTACTCACCTTCTCTTAACTCTTTAACCTGTTCCTTATGATCCTACATGAAGACGATTGGAAGAAATATCCCAGCTGTATCATCGATTACGAAACCCGTAACCGCAGTGCTTTAGCGATGGCGGTGAAGTATCGCAAGATGGGTGTTAGAAACAATGCTTTCTTCTTAGCGTTACACAATCCCTTACTGCAAGGGATTGACCCACATGACGACAACTTAAGCCCTGAAGTCATGCGGGCTATTGGTACGGAATGTCGGATTAACCCCTGGTATGTATTCCGAGAGGTGTTCAGAGCTCCTGCGCTCTCTGGCACAGGCTCTAGCATGGTAGAGTTCAACCGTGCTAACATCTCGCTGTGGTGGTGCTTCTTTAACCACGTCATCTACGTCCTTATCCAACCTCGACAAACGGGTAAGTCCTTCAGTACTGACTTGTTGATGACGTGTTTGTTTAACTTCATTTGCAGTAACACACAGATCAACTTGTTGACAAAAGACGACAAGCTGCGTACTGAGAACATCAAGCGACTCAAGAACATCTACGATGAATTGCCTGTTTACCTGAACTTCAAGACACGCAACGACGTCAACAACACGGAAGAGATATCCATCAATGCGCTGGGTAACTCTTACCTCACCAACGTGCCACAGCTCTCTCCTAAGCGCGCATACAACATGGGTCGTGGTCTGACCACTGGCATTGTGCACATCGACGAGCCACCTTTCCAGCCTAACATTGCGATTGCCATGCCCGCTGCATTGGCTGCCATGGGTGCGGCAATTGACAAGGCTAAAGAGAACGATGAGCCTTACGGCGTGATCCTCACTACCACTGCGGGTAAGAAGGATGACAAAGATGGTCGTTATGTATACAAGTACGCCAACGACTCTGCCAAATGGAGCGAGCGCTTTTACGATGCAGGCAATCAAGACGCACTCGAAGCAATGGTGCGTAAGAACTCCAGAACGGGCGTATACCGCATTTACGGACTGTTCCACTACCGACAGTTGGGTAAGGATGAAAAATGGCTTAGAAGCCAGCTAGAACGCACGGAAGGCACACCCGATGATGCCAACCGAGACTACTTTAACGTTTGGACCTCAGGTAGCCAACATTCACCCATTCCTACGCATCTGGCTGAACAGTTGTCTAAGTCGATTGTGGATGAAGACTATCAGCAAATCAATACACTGGGCGCTTACATCACTCGGTGGTATTTGCCAGAAGAGCAAATCCAGCAATACATGAAAGACAACAAAGTCGTTGCTTGCGTGGACACAAGCGATGGCGCAGATGGCGACTCCATTTCGTTTGTACTACTGGATGCGCGCACAGGTGCTGTCCTCGCAGTGGGGGAGTTCAACGAAACCAACCTGATTACTTTTGCGCAATGGCTGTTGTGGTTCTTGTGCACGTATTTGAACACCACCATGATCATTGAGCGACGCAGCTCAGGTGTCACGATTATCGACTACTTGCTCATGTTCCTGCCACAAAAAGGAATAGACCCCTTTGTGCGATTGTTTAACTGGGTGGTCAATGATCCTTTGGAACACAAAGAGCGATATGCGGAAGCCAAAACACCCTTGTCACGCCGCAGGGATGACGTGTATGTCAGGAGCAAGAAATACTTCGGGTTTGCTACGTCAGGCAGCGGTCAGACTTCTCGGTCGGAGCTGTATTCTACGACCTTGCAAAATGCGCTTAAGCGCTGCGCTGACAAGGTTAGGGATCGTGCGCTGACTGAACAGATGCTGTCGTTGGTGATCACAAACGGACGTGTTGACCATGAGGTCGGTGGACATGACGACTTGGTCATTTCGTGGCTGTTAGGTCACTGGTTCCTCAGTATGGCAAAGAATTTGTCCCATTACGGGATTGACTCTCGTTCAGTGCTTGTGGATACCCGACCAAAAGAAGAAGTACCACCAGCACAAGTGTACTTCGAGTACGAACAGCAACAGATTCGACAGCGAATTGAGAGGCTGTTTGAATTGCTGTCTAAGGAAACAGACCTGTTCATGCTGGAGCGGTTCGAGCGAGAGCTGCGTCACTTGGACAGCCGGATCGTACTCAAGGACGGAGAATATTTCTCTATTGACGCATTGATCAACAATGCAAAACAAGAGAAGAAAAACTCACGTTACTTTGGCGCTGCTCGCACGGAGCGCGGCTACTACGAGCGATTGGGTTACACCAATCCTGGAAAAACTACTGACGGATTATCTTCCTCACCCCTGGTGCGTTTCTAATGCGGCATAAATCCCACTGATACGGAGAACACTTACGTTCCGTATCAGTGGGATTACTAGCCTTGTGTTTTTTCTTCTAAGTATTTTGAAATCATCAAATCCACGTAGGCTTCAATGATGCTCCTCTTGTGCGAGGTCCTGTGTGACAAAGGGTGCAGCAGTTGCGTGAGTACCAAGTCTTCGCTCAGTTTCTCTCTCAGTTCAGTGGGGACGTCATTGCCGACATTGCAATATACGTGGTACATGACCACGCGCCTGTCACGCACCCACCAGTTTTTATAAGAAATCAAATAAACGATTTCTTTGCAAAATATCTCAATTGTCGCACCGGTGTTGATACTGATGCGGTAACTGTCTTGAGAACCGTCGTGGGAATACAGCAGCTTGAGCGTACGTTCTCCTTTTAGTCTTTCGTACGTCTCTAAGCAGTGTGCCATGTAAACGCGTAGCATTAAAAGCATGTGCCGTCAACTGGAGTAGTGGTGCATCGAAAACATGCGAACCACGACATAAATCATGACACCTGTCCTGGTTGCAGCAATGACGCTTTCATTTCTTGACCGCGTGGCTTCGTAAACGATATCCTCTACAAGCTCTCTGACTTGCAAGAGTTTCTCGTCAGAAGCACGTGAGCTCATGTAAGTCCCTCGCAGTTTGCTGATCAGTCCAGCAAGATCGCCTTTAGCCCTGAGCAATCCTTGGTTGGCACTGAGGTAGTCAAAAGCGTGCTCAGTGATCATATCCAGAGCAGTCTCCACTACCTGTTCTTTGGTGTGGCCAAAATTGTGACACATCCATTTCAGCGAGGTCATTAGCAGCTTCTCTGGCATCGTGTGCATCACTTTAGCAATGACATCCACCAGTTCTTGTCGAATGAACGAGTGTTCATCGCCCACCACACCTTTGATGTATCGAGTGTAGGTCGCTAAGCTGGCTACCTTGTCTTTCAGGATGACTTCCCCATCCATCTCTACCAATGCGCTGGTGCTGCTGATGCGCATGCCTTGTGTATGCGTTTCCATGAACACTGCGTAAATGTTCTTGAACGTGTCTCTGATACGGCCCTGGGTGTCGTTCAAAAACTTGACCACCTGGTTGTCATCAGCACTGTCATCGTCTTGATCTAAACGGTCAATCCGTTTGGCGTGGATGCCGTCAGTGGCTACTGCTTTAGCGGCGAACTCACGGATTGTTGCGCCCCAGCTGCCGGTTTGTTTCAATATGAACTTGTAGTTCAATTGGGCATAAGTCGCTGCACAAATCTCAGGGTCTGCGGGGTACTTGAAATACCACGCCAGCAAGCTGGTGAGGTACTTGAACATCAGGTAGGTACAAACACGGATCTTGGCTTCTTGCTTGTGTTTATCGTCCAAGTACGGCGAATGATGAATTGCGTGGATCAGCCAAAAACACGAAATGTTAAAGATGTCAGACGACACGTGCCGCGACTGCACAATCATGGGATTGCCGCGCTTGTCCTTGACCGCATAGACCTGTTCGGTTAACGAGTGGTCATCCACTTGCATGATGTCTATCAGCAAGGCGTCAGAATCCTCTTGGGTGAAACGCACTACGTGTGCCCCAGTGAGAGTACCTCCAAAGAACTCAATGTGTTCTTGTTTCTTGTTAACAAAGCGTGCTTCTAAGTCACAGATTTGTTTGAAGAACTTCAAATCGATCTTCAAGTGCGAGCACTCGCGATCATAAACTTCCTTGATGCTCATGCAGCGTCCTTTTTGTTTGACTCAACGAAGTCTTCCAGACTGTGAAAAACAGGGACACGATGTGCAATGCACATGGCTTCCAAGGCCGCTTCATACGGGTTGAAGGTTGAAGCGCCGATCTCGTAAGAGTCGCCCGTGTTGTTGGTTTTTACCTTCACGTCAACCACTACTGCAGTGTTGCGTTTTTGTTCATCCGTCATCGCGCTCAGGGTGTCGGATACGTTAATGACGTCTTTTATTTCCACTTCTTGTTTCGCTACGCCGTAGAGCATGCCCACGTCTTCGCCCTGATTGGCAAAGTTATTGGTCTTGGATTGTGTTGCCAGCCACCAGTTTTTGTCAATGGCTGCATCCAGCGCTTGAGTCTCCACCGCGATGCCTGTGGCTTCATCTACTTCTTTGGCGTACAGTTCATTGAGCGCATCGGTGTACATCTTGCTCAAAGGCCCATCAGCAATCACGCCTTTTTCATTGCTCAATTCAATGAAACGCTGGAACTCATTCTTAGGCTTGGTTTGTACAAATTGGTTCATGATAAAATAAATTAACGGTTGCCGCCTATCACCAGTTTCATGAAACGGTGGTAGGAAGTGTTGTCTGACATCAGCATGACCTGTTGCATCACAGTCTTGAGGTAGTCTTGGTAGTTTTCTTCTGCTTCAGAATACCCTTGAATGATCTCTTTAAAGATACCCAGTGTCTGACCGCCCACCAGCTCACCTTGGTCAATCTCCACGACCAACGCGTTGTAGATATAGGCCTTTACCGCATACTCGATAAGGTTGCAGAAGTACCGGTAACTGCGAAGCGGGATGTTGCTGAAGTTCTCGTCGTTTGACAGAACACACCGTAAAAAACAATTGGAAGACAAATTGATTGTATCGGTGGCCAAAATCGTATTCTCTGCAATGAGCTCTACTCTAGCGGTAGAGACCATAGGGATTCGATCAAAAGCCGCCATCATGCCGTGGGCTGCACCCATGAGTGCTGTGTTCTCTTGACCACCGTAAGCGCCTGCTGTGCCGCCGGAGTTTACGCCCGCCCAAGCGCTTAGGGCGTCAGGGCTGATGAACGAGATGTTCAGTACGGAGTTAATGCTTCGCCCCTGGGTCCTGTCCTTAGGAATGTGCATCACTGTAGTGTATTCCGTGGGCTTATCTTGAGGCAAGCCGTTCAATGGAATGATGGCCTGGGTGCCACCGATCAGGTTGCAATCCGTCAACACACGAGGCTTTATCACGTTGTTGATAATGAGTTCATCAATCCCTTGGTAGTTGGGCTTCCAAGCACCGTAGCGATTGACAAACGCTTTCTCTAATATCTGCCGAGGGATTCTGAATTTCAAATCACTGACAGCGTGTTGTATTACATTCATGGAGCCACCTACATCCTAACAAAAGATAGACATATATCATCACAGTGTATTTGCACCTAGTGCGTATACGCTTTCACAACATTTCATGGAAACCATCATGCACCATATCGGTTCTGAAACAGCCGGCGTTCCCGCCTCGTCGTATAACGATGCTTCGTCTGGCGTCACAAATCAAGAAAAGACCATTGCGGAGCGCTTTGTTCCTTCTTCGACGTACAAGAAGCTGGTCGTGGCTATTTGCAAAATGCAAGACCTGTTCACCACGGTTCATGCGTCCGATTCCGTGAACCCTGAGCGCAAGGAACGCCAGGTGTTTTATGTGCTCAGCACAGACAAGAATTCCATTTCTCTGTATGGGTATATCGTACATCCCGCAGGTACACCTCATGCGGCGCTCACGGAAGTCCATCCGGAACGAGACTTCTATCTGAAACAAAGTTTCTGGATCGGTGCGCCTCAGCACATCTTCAAGGATTATGATCCAGTCAAAGACAAGAAGCTGGGTCACTTGGCCTGGGCAGCGGCGTACGACCGTGAGCCGATCAATGAGACGTTTTGCGTAGCATTGGCGGACCCTGTGCTCATGCTGACCTTCAACCGACCGTTCATTGAACGATGGATGGAGGAAGCACCGTCGAAGATTGTGGACATTTCTGTCACCACCGACGACGTTCCCAAGGACACGCCTCCGCTGGGCACTGTGCCTTACTTTGGTCCCGCTGCAACAAGGACCACGGTGGCAAGATGATAACCGATGACATCAGGCAGCTTCTTTCTTGCATCGAAATCTACATAAAGACCAGTGTGCTTGCTAGCGCGTGCGGTAGAGATTTGGTGTACCTGTACCAACAGGAAAACGAAATGTCGCGTTTGACTATCTACCACAACCACTTACTGCCAGACGTGCCTGAGGTCGACCCAGGGTTCGATTGGCATGTTAAGAATAAGTTGTGGTTTAGAAAAAACTTAGTGCAATCAGAACGAGAAAAGTGTTTTTTTGAACCACTCATTGCCTATCTGCCTGAATACGTCCCAGTGGTCACAGTAAACACTAGCAATCCATTGGCCAGTGTGTTGACCAAACTTCCGTTTGCCCCTCATCAATCTTTTATTTCCACGCAACCCCAAGGAGTCCGACTATGAAAAAGACCAATGAAATCCGCATCTACGCCGCCGGCGGTGGTGCATGCAACATCGTTTCCGAACTCGAAGGCACGCGAGGCGAAGTGGCCGAAGGCTTTGCCACTGCAATGCCGTGCTACATCGACACGTCCCGCTCCAATCTGATCAACAAAAAGATCGACGAAGCGCACACCTACTTCTTCGAAGGCATGGACGGTTCCGGCAAAGTCCGTGCTGCCAACTACGAAGAGATCACCAAGAACGCGCTGGCCATTCTGCAGAAGTTCAAGCCCACTGCGTTCAACCTGGTGGTTCACACTGCGTCGGGTGGCAGCGGCAGTGTGATCGCTCCGGTGCTGGTGTCTGAGCTGAAGTCGCGCGGCGAGCAAGTGATCGTGATCACTATCGGGTCCACGGATACCCGCATCGAGATCGAGAACACGATCAAGACCCTCAAGTCCTACGAGAGCATCGCAGGCTTGCGCAAGTCTCCGGTGGTCATGCACTATGTGCAAAACACCGAGCACCTCTCTCGCCAAGCAGTGAACAAACAGGTCAAGACCGCCATCAGCTTGCTGTGTGGTTTGTTCTCTGGTCAGAACGAAGAACTGGATACTGCCGACCTCAAAAACTGGATGGAGTACCTGAAGTTCTCCAACGGCCCCGCTCAGCTCGCATCGTTGAACTTTGTCACGGACCAAAAAGATGTCGACTCCTTCGGCACCGTGGTGTCGGTGGCAACGTTGGCAGTGCCCAACATGAACACGCGACTGGCCAACACCGTGCCAGCTTATCAGTGCGTGGGCTACGTTCCACAACTGTGGCGCATGGGCACTGCGGACAGCGTGCAGCTGATTGGCGAGGAACCGATCCATTACACGATCAGTACCGACTTCATCACCAAGGCCACCAATGCGTTGAATACCACACTGAAAGACGTCGATGCGGCTTACGCATCCCGCGTGGCACGGACTTCCATCCTGGACCGAGACGACACAGCCACTGACAACGGTTTGGTTCTGTAAGCCCGGTAAACGTCAATAAGAAATGATAAGAGCCCGACATACTCTGTGGAGATGTCGGGCTCTTTGACGCCTTCTTATTTTCTTGTTTAACTACCAAATCTGCAATGATCGATACCAAAGACCTCAAACCTGAAGCGATATTTTGCATGGACATCAGCGAATACGCTCAGCAGATCGAGCTGGTTTTACATGATTTTTTGCTTCCACCACCCGCAGGTATCTACGTTAAAAACCGACTGGCGCCCGTGATCGTTCCTGGCGCTGAGTATTTTACGGACGTCATTGAGTACGGCAAACTTCGCTACGTCCCCATCAAAGACATTAACGAAGTCAAGGGCGGTGTCTACGACGTAAATTTCAAGCTGATTATCCCTAGTGCTCTTATGAAGCATCCCGACCGATGGCTGAGTAACAAACCTTTCATTCCTCACAACGGAATGAAAATCCTAGAGCTGCTGGTTCGAAATCAGCTGGACACATTTGTACAATACCGAAGGACAGGTTCGTACTACCTGGATAAAATCTATAGGTACACAAAGCCCACATGTAGTCCAGAACAACAACAAAAACTAGAGGAGGCGATTGATTTTGTTTCCACAAACGTGTACGACAGTTTGTGGAACCGAATCAGTGAGTTCTTCGACGGGTTGTGTTGGAACATGTATTACATCAGTATCAAAGACCGCACGTTGACAATTGAACGACATTGCGACTGGCGGATCTACGACTGGATACGACGCATGGAGTCCGGAGAATGGAAGTAACAAGATTGATTCAAATTGTCATCCCGCTCAAGGAAGTCAGGGATGCTGTAAAGTCTATGCTTCCGATCAGCTTAGACAACAAGAAGATACAGCTGATGCTGTTCGATCTGGCCAATGTGACGCTGGCCAGTGAGAGTGCGGTGTTCTTTTACGACTCAGGGTGCTACTACGACATCCTCACTGATGGAGGTATGGATGATTCGGACATCAATAACTTCATGGACGACATGTACGGTGTCTTCTATGGCTTGGTAAACCCCTACTTGCAAGAGTTTGACATCTACAACAACTCCGAAATAGATTACTATTTTGACATGTGCGGGTTAGACACCATGCTTTTTTGCATAGAGCCCAGTCGGTTGGAGTTGCGTGATTGTGAGCCAGCGCCATGACACTGCCACAAAAGCGTGCGGTGGTCATCTACTCGCTAAGAGAAGCACGTGATTGTCTTAGGCACCACACCGATGCCATCGACACCGACGACTATTTTTCATTTGCAATATTGCAGATCATCAACAATTCCGTGATGTCGGATGAGTTGTGCAGTGAACTCAATGAGGCCGTGCAAGAGCTTACACGGTACGGTATCCCTGAACAAAAAGCGTTTGCTATCTGCAGTGATGTCACAGACCTGATCATAAATCAGTTAACCACTTTTGTCCCTGACTACAATGACCAGCGGTATTCCAGACAATGCCACTGGGACCTTAAGGAAAACAACGATGTCATCCTCACCATTGCCGCAGACGCATTCGAGACGACCCAGCAATGACTCAATCGTGCATGTGTCTATCGACTATCGGGAAGTGTTGTCTCTGATCAAATCGCACGCGAGCGTGCCGCAGCGTGAGAGAAACAAAGAAATCAACGAACTGCTGTCCATTTTGGTGTTGCAATATTTCGATTTACCCGTAGGTGGACGCCCTCGTGAAATGCTTCAGCGGTACAATGACCTGCTGGAAAACATGTCAGATTTAATCAAGCAGCCATCTGTTATGCAAACGGACGTGGGTTTGATGCTGACTACCATCAGTCGGCAATATCTGCCACGATTTCGCGCCTACTCCACCGAAGACTGCCAAGCCATTTGCAGCAGTACAATGGAAGGCACCACCCTTATTTTGGCAATGACCTATGGACATTTTAAGAAATTCACGGCCGCGCAGAAGAAGTCCGATAATCCATTCTCCTCAGGAACTGGACTTTAATGAAGTAACCATAATACTGCCTATCTTAGACAGCACATATATCGAGAAGCTGGAGCGATACGTGCCCTCTGAGATACTGCCCTCTGGCGTTAAACAACTTGCGGCCATTGCATTGGAGCACCCTGCTGATCAAGACCAGTTCTTGACTGAGTGCTACAAGTCCTTTGACTGCTACATTGACGAAATGCATGCCGGGGGTCAGATTGCCTATGCGGGTTATTTCTGGGATCTTCTTGCGGGCGAAGACGAAACCGAAATCATCGACATTGGCTTATTGGACTTCCATCGACACTTTATCGCCAGTGTCAACGCACTGTTAGGCAAACCTAACTTCAAACTCAATCGCATTATCAGCATGAGGGTATGCAATGCCATATGCGTGGAACTCAAATGGCCCGACCACAAACAACCCAAGTTGTTTGCAAGTACCGACGTATTTGGTTTTGAATATTGGTCCGACCATTCAACTACTTAACCGCCTGGCAAGTATTGGGGATATTCCTACCATCGACACTGAGGCCGTGCTTTCTGGGATGGTAGAACTATTAGAAAAACCAAACTTAACCGGCGTTACATTGGACTTAGCTGTGAACTGGATCTTGCATTCTCACGGTCTAACGCACGCCGACTTAGCACCTTCAGTGAGAGAATGTGCCAGAGGTTTGGTTTACGCGGGTCTAATGACACTGCAATGCCAATTGACAACAGTGAATCCATATATTGACGGCATGTTACCCTACAGGCTAAAGAAAATTCACGGACAACACAATGTCATATTGGAACACAACACTTTATCACCTGCCAGCCATGGTCATCCTGGACGTGTCGGGATGCAGCTGCGAACTGGCAGAACTAGAACTTGAAACGGATTTGGAGATAGACCAGCAAGAGATGGTCATTGATTTGATCAGTGTGCTGGCTCAAGAGAAGGATGCGCAACTCAACTTAGACTACCACTGCATGCAGTTGATCTCCAGATGGTGTGTCTTGGTCAGAAGGGACGAACACGAAGCCGTGTATAACTATATGCGCTACTTGGGTTTGCGCCTATTAGCCATGATAAAAGCCCATCGCCTATACCTTGACGGCAAGCTGCCATACCGTTACCATGAAGTCAGACCCAATGGACTCTACCTGCTACGAGAAGACTTGTATCGTCGAGAACGACAGCGCGAACTCGACGAGAGTAGCTGATTATTTGGTGCTAGACACGCGAGAGATAGTCACGCACTTCAGGCAGGCCGTGACGCTGCCTGAAGATGACGTTGTGGAGTGTGTTACTCAAGTGCTCGATAAGCTGTTGCACTCTGGGCTTAATTCCCTGATCCCTGTTTACCCTGTCATGGGCATGCTGCGCTCTGAGCGGCGCCTGTCGCCACAACAACTGGTTGATCTCAACCACGCCTTCATAGGCCTGTATTGTGCCCTGTGCCACCATCTGCACGGCATCAAAATAACCGATGAGCTTGGAGGCTTTAATTATGGCTTCCATGAGCTGCGGGACAATGTTCTTGTATTGAAACACTTTCCTTATTAGGAGTAAGCATGAGTTATGTCTTGGAAATTAAAAGCGTGTACGACATCAAACTCAAGGCCACCAGTGTCTTGGGTTATGGCTATCACTCTGCAACGGTATTGGGTCTGCTGGACTACGACTCTGCCAATCTGATTGAGGACGTCGCACCGATTCATGCCAGCATCTATTCGATGCTTCCTTCAGGCACGCCGATCGATCCTGCGGATTTGACCTATGTAAAGATTAAAACCTCCACAGGTCAAATCCGTGTGATTGCAATGGATTGGATTGATACGCAACCAGAACTGATCAACACACGACAAGTTCGGATTGTGATCAGTAACCTCAGCTTGTCAAAGATACCTGAACTGCAAAAAATGCTACAGCGAAACGGCTTTACCCAATTCACCATCGATACCATCTCAGGGTAAATCTCCTATGGTATGTAAAACGCCTCGGGTAGGGATGGTTGAGTCGGGTTTTACATGGGTGCTCCTTAGTAAGGCGAATCCTCTCTTTGTTTAGTGCTACAATCGCATGGGTCTAAACCGTGTCAATCTGACATTATCACCTGGCAGATTGGGAGCATTGACAAAGAGAGGCCTAGCTTATTTTTTTTTTTGCTTACTATTATATGTAACAGGCACAGACCGCGAATCGGCCTGGTACATTTGACTGATGACAACTGTCTTATAGCTGTAATTCCTAACGGGTGTTTCTTCCCTTTGACCCAAATGGTGAGCTGGAGATGGGCTTTAAACCGACTAACGTGTTTAAGTGCGCTATTGCTTAGGCGTTGAAGTAAATCTTCACCATACTCGATACCGTTGTTATTGGTCAGTCGTTGAGAGAAAAGCCCCTGCGCTAAGCTTCTTTGAGAGAGGAGCTTGCGTAGGGGCTTTATGCTGTCGACATAAATGATCGACACCACAGATACTTTGTAGAAGTGCTAAACTTCCATGACACCAATTTACCGGAGCACCTCATGTCAGGCTTTGCCAATCCTTTTGTAAATCCTACGGAGTCTTACGTTCGTGACATCGACATTCTTAAACACTATGTCGAAGACAGTGCCAAGTACCTGCACCTTTCTACAAACAGACCCCTTGAGCAATGTAAAGCATTTATAACTGCCAACCTTAAAAAGGGTGGTAAGTTTGAATTCAAAGACCCTAAGACCATTTACTTGCAGCGCAATGATTCCGGGGATCGTGAAAAAGTAGAAACTACTTTGCATCGTTACGTTTCGGATTCAATCAATAAAAAAGAACTAATCGCACCCACGTTTACGACGTACGTGCATCCTAATAAAAAGAAATCCTTGTTATCGGTGTATATCGATAACAACGTCAAAGCACGCAGTGTGGCAAAGAAAGCCATGTTCGCGGCTAAGTCTGCCGGAAACAAACACCTGCATGCAGTTAAGAAGATTGAGCAGACCAACCGAAAGCTCAGCAACAACGCTATCTCGGGTGCACACGTTTCTCCTTCTACGCCTTTGTTCAATAAGACTGCTCACGCGACACTGACGTCAAACTGTCGCAGTACCAGTGCTTATGGGAATGCCAACAATGAAAAATTCCTCAGTGGTAATAGGCATTATTTCAATCACCACATCGTACTGAATAACATTGTCTCAATTGTTAACCACACGAACTACGACCAATTAAAAGCCACGATAGAGAAATACAACATCCATTATCCGTCGTGCGATGAAGTGATGGATTGCATTAAGTATTCCACTTCGTTTTATTGGCGCTCCCCGCTGTACATGAAGAAGATTGAGCGTTTGGTGCACTCGCTCGATCCCCTTCAACGCGCTGCATTCGTTTACACGGGGGACTTCCACCATCTGAAGAAACACAATAACGCGCTGGCTTTGTCCTTTGTCAAAACGCTGAGCACTAAGGTAGTGGGGGTTTGTGAATCGCCACTGAAGGTCATCCTGGACGCACCAGAGGACCATGTAAACCTGGCGCATCAAATCTGCTTAAAGGAAACCGCAGGCATTGGTAAAGAATACGAGAAAATTGAAAACACCCCCGCCATTCACACACTGGCGCTGACAGTGCTCAATATCGCAAACACGATCACTCAGTATGCTGACCTGATCCAAACTCTATGGGTCACGGGAAACATCCCTGCTTCTGTTTCGCATTTCCCTGACAGCATCCGCAGAAGCGCACTGACGTCGGACACTGACTCGACCATCTTTACTGTGCAGGATTGGGTCTTTTGGTACAAAGACAAATTGAGCTTTGATGACGAAGCCATGGCAGTTGCTGCGACGATGATCTTCCTCGCGTCAGCAACCATCACTCACGTGCTTGCAATCATGTCGGCTAACTTTGGTATTGTGCCAGAGCGTTTGCATCAAATTGCCATGAAGAACGAGTACAAGTTCGACGTGTTCGTGCCCACTCAATTGGGTAAGCACTATTACGCCACCATGAGCTGTCAAGAAGGCAACGTGTTCACAGAACACGAGACAGAAATCAAAGGGGTGTACCTCAAGTCGTCGAATGCGCCCAAGGAGATTGTCAACCAAGCAGCAGCTATGATGGAAGACATTATGCAGTCTGTCATGACCAAAGGCAGCTTGTCAATAATGAAATACATCAAGGAAGTGGCAGATACTGAAAGGAAAATCATTGCTTCCATTGAAAGAGGAGAATCCACTTACCTGCGTGCTGGCAGCATCAAAGAAGCAGACAGCTATACTGCAGACGAAGAGCTGTCACCGTATCAGAACCACAGGTTCTGGAACGATGTGTTTGGCCCCAAATACGGCGTAATGCCCGATCCGCCTTACTCTACGGTGAAAGTGTCCATGGTGACCAGCACGCCTAAGGCATTTAAGGCTTGGGTGAATGGGCTGACTGATCGTGATCTGGCACAGCGACTGCTTGATTGGTCGGCGCGTTGCGATAAGAATAAAATCACAACCATCCACCTGCCTATTGATGCTATCTCTAGGGGGCTTCCTGCGGAGATCATTCCAGCCATTAACCATCGCAAGATTGTTACAGACATCGTCAAGATCATGTACCTGATTTTGGAGACGCTGGGTGTGTACACTATGGAGAAGAAGGTTTCTCGATTGATGAGCGACCAATACTGACAGCATAAAGGCTGGTGGGCAACCACCAGCCTTTATGCTGCTTATATGGTAAATGCAGGTTCTAGTTCAGCGTAGGTCTCCAAGTATGGAAACAGCTCTCTTTGCACATCCGCAGGAAATCGGGTACGGAAGAGCTGCGTAGCTCCACTTGTAGAGAACGCTCGTTGCATTTGATTTAAGTGTTGTTGGTTCTTTGCTTTTGTTTCTGGTTGACAGATGCGCATGAGAAAGTCCATGGCTTTTAATCTAGCAGCAATCAGGACGTAGTTGATTTGCCTGGTAGGTGCGATGTCAGGCATCATCAGCGAAAGATGCATCGATTCGTTTTGTACTGACGGAATATTGTTTAATACCGCGTTGAATTCTTTCTTAGATTTACTAATGGCTTCTAAGACTTTATCCAACGTATTGTCTACAATTGCGTCGTAGTTTGTCAAACCAAATGAATGACGTCTAGTAGGGACTGCTGAACCGTCGTCGATGGCATATGCGCGCTTATGTAAGCGATTAAACACAGCTATCTCCAAATGGGTGTCTAACATGTTTGTTAAGACATGTCCCGCAATGAACTGCATGATGGTGCGGCTGCTGTTGTCTGGGTTCTTTAATTGTTCTAACACAAACGCACGATACTGCACCGCGAGCATGGTGATGTTAATCAGGATAACACAAAGCCCTCGCTCAGCGCTGTAACTGTCCCCGTTGGGCAAGTGAATACCTAAGTCAGACTTAGGGTGCGTCAATACTGTCACTGCGGATGTGGTTCGCCAATTCAGATGAACATCCTCAAAATCAAACGGATCGTCTGTAGCAATTAAGAGCTCAGGCATCCCTGCACCATAGAACACTCCTCGAAACACGACACCTTCTCCAATGGAAGAAGACATCCCCATTCGCATGGAGTGTGTCAGGGCGATAGTATCCACGTTTTCGTAATACCGCTCCAGCGGTAGGCTTTGTGGCACTGCTAATGACTGAAGGAGTCGAACCAAGAAATGCTCGGCGCGCAGCGTGGGGTTATAAACACGGTAGTATTGTTGGACTTTGTGTAGGTTGTTTTTCAATCCGCGTTGTAAGTAAGGCCACTGGCCCGGAATGGTCTTACCAGTATCAGTAGCTGGTCTTGATCTAAATAGTTCAAACATGGTTTTGGATGTTAGTAAAAGACAGAAAGGTCACACAGCATTGCTTAAAAACTAAATGTGTAAAAAAAGATAGAGCTACCCCTATAGTGTAGGAAACGACAACACGTCACGTCTTCACTAAGTAGCTAATCCCTGCTTGGCGGAGTACCTATGATGCTGGTGTTATGATCCAAACCCTAGAAACTCTTAAGTCTTCGTTAACTTGTGAGTCAGTTGGATTGTAGAAAAATACAACCACTCATTATTACTTTGACGATACGCTACGTAGAGTCGCTAGTTTTGCAAAACTTGCAGTTTACCACAACCAAAGGAAAAATCAATCATGGCTATCAAAGACGACAACATGGGCACCGCAACCCAAGCTGCGTTTCAGCAAGCTCAACAAGCCCAGCAGAACCGTCAAGCGCAAGACCAACAGCCGCAGTCCTGGGGCTTCTTCTCCAAGGGCAACCTGGGTGGCATCAGCCGTAACCCCACAAGCGAAGTGCTGCTCAAGGCCATGAACGTGCTGCAGACCACCTACAAAGAGAAAGTGACGATCGAGCGCCCGTACGAAGCTGTCGTGCTGCCGGTGGACAACAGTAAAGAAGCACGCCTGACTCTGTCGGGCATCGTGGTCTGCGTCCGCATCCCGGACAACAAGAACCTGGGCGTGAGCTACCACACGCTGCTGCTGGAAGGTTCCAGCGAACCGCTGCAACCGCGCGTGCTCAACTGGAACAACCAGACCGTCGTGGAAGACCGTACGGCAGCTGACGTGAACAACGCCACTTACGCCGAGGCCGTCCATGGCATCGTCCAGCGTGCGTTCCCTGGCATGGTTTGCCGCCCGACCAGTGCACAGGTAGTGCATCGAAAGTTCAACTTTGAAGATGAAGAAGCCGTGCGAAACCTGGCGATCAACGCCGTGTTCCCGTGCATCTCTGACTTGGAAGTGAACTTCCCGAACTTCCGCGACATCAACCTCGTGCGCTGGAACCGCGACAGCAGCCTGCAGCTGCAAATCAACTTCAACGAGCCGGATCGCCTGGACTACGCTTCTCTGCCGGTGCGCAACAACATCGCAATCACACTGACTGCGGTGGACAACAGCAAGCCGCAGCAAGGCGCCCTGGAGAACAACCAGGGCAAGTCCATGAAGATTAGCCAATTGGGTGGCTTCATCGACCTGATCTGGGCACCTGAGGGTCAGACGAACCAGTACGGTGTTCAGCAAAAGGGTCCGCGTTACCTGTACTCTCCCCGTTTCGTCATGACGAACCTGGAGAACGTGATGCGCATGACGCCCGCTTCCCAGCTGCTGGCGCTTCAAACCGCAATGGTTCTGCGTGAAACAGCGACTTCGTGGTACCCGTACTGCGATCCGCGTCCTCAAGTCGCTGGCGCTCGTGGCGTCGATACCCGCAACATCGGTGCCCTGAACATCGAAGCCAACGTGTTCGAAGATCCGTCTGGCTACGGCGAAAAGATCGACACCAAGCTGGCGACGTTCACGTCCTTTGAGCAAGGCAAGCTGCTCAGTGCAACGATCCGTCCGGTGATGTACTTCAGTCTGGACGTGAGCGAGTGTGGCTCGGATACCTGGTACAACGAAGTCTTCAGCGCTGCGGCTGCTGGTAGCGTTGCTGCACAAGCAGCAATTCTCGAAGCTGCCAACGAGCTGACTGGTGGCCATTTCATGAACATCTACAAGAGCAACGAGTCTCCTGTGACTGTGAACGATGACCGCATCCACTTGGGCTACTACAGCGGCGCTGATGGCGCGCGCCACGATATCCGTGACATCGACTACTTGGCCGTGTTGAACCTGCTGGGTGAAACTGACCATGACGCTGCACGTGCTTGGTCGGACACCTTCGCTCAGACGGCCTACCCGCTGAGCAAGCGTCTGCAAGAGCGCAAGAAGATGATCATCGAGATGGTGCGTGGCGATGTGATCTTCACCGGCTTCGCACGCCGCGTGACGCTGACGTACAAGTTCCTAGAAGCACTGGACATGGGCTGCCGCGAAGCAGGCCTAGTGACTCGCACCACCAGCCCGAGCTTCGGCAACGAGTACACCAACTCGCGCGCAATCATGAGCTTCCTGCCGCAAGGCGCGGTTGCTCCTGGTGTCAGTGGCGTGTTCCAAAGCGGCTTTGGGCCTGCACCGACCAACAACATGGGTGCTAACCGCGGTTACAGCTCGCGTTGGGGTTGATAATCCTTACGCTGTTAATTCAGTGTAAGTGATTCAAACTTAAAAGACCAGCGCCCTAAAAAGCGCTGGTCTTTTATGACTTTTGTTGTTTTTTGTTTTCAAAGGGAAATTGAAAATGGGCATCCATCTGCGTTTGGTGAACTTCACCAAGCTGCTCTCTAGCAGTGAAACTCAACCGATTATCATCAATGACATCAGCACTGCCACGGAAGAGAACAAACAATTCCTTGACAGTCTGATCTCCGTCAAGTACGACAAGACTGATCTGTTCAGCAACGAGCCCACTTGCGAGTGTGGCCGAACGCGAGGAGGATACAAGCTCAACGTGACGTGCTACAACTGCAACACACCAGTCAGAGAGTTGTTCGATCAGCACCTGCGACCTCTCGTGTGGATGAGAGCCCCTAAGGGCGTAGAGGCCTTGATCAATCCGATGATCTGGACCATGTTGAACCAAAAGTTCACCAAGTCCAACTTCAGGATTATTGAGTGGTTGTGCAATACAGATTACCAAGTCAACGTGGTGCGTCCTCCAGAAGTCGACGAACTGCTGATGATGGGTGTTGATCGCGGGTACAACAACTTCGTCAGAAACTTCAACAAGTACATCGGCTTTCTGTTTTCACTGAAGGGCTATCGTCCAAAGAAGGGAAAGGAAGACCCGCTGCTGGCACTGATACAGCAACAAAGTGACTGCATCTTCAGTCAGTATTTGCCACTACCCAACAAGAGCTTGATGATCATCGAGAACACCCAAGTAGGGACATACATCGATCCGATCATCATTGGTGCCATTGACGCCATTCGCACCATCAGCAGCGTAGACTCGCCGCTGACTAACCTGACCTTGCGACAGAAGGAAAACCGTACAGCTAAGACGATCAACATGTTGTCTGAATTTTATTACAACATGTACCACGCCATTCTGGCCAGCAAGAACGGCATCTTCCGCAAACACGTGTACGGAACGCGTAATCACTTCTCTGCGCGTGCGGTGATTTCGTCGAACACCAAAGCACACAAGTACGACGAGTTGCACATCGGCTGGGGACACGGTGTAACCATGCTCAAGGTGCATTTGACCAACAAGTTGCTCAAACGGGGCTATACGCCCAACCAATGCACTGCACTGTTGCAAGAATACACAGTGAAATACCACCCGTTGCTCGATATCTTGTTCAATGAACTGATTGACGAGTCACCAGAAAAGGGTTTGGTCTGTACGTGGAACCGAAACCCTTCCTTGAGTCGCGGCAGCGTGCAGCGCATGAGGATCACTAAGGTCAAGACAGATCCGAATGACCCCACAATCACGATGAGCATCATCAGCGTTCGTGGGTTCAATGCTAAATAAATTGGCCACTATGGTTGAGAGACCATACGTGAATCTTATTGAATTGCTGGGACATCCTTATAGCCTTGTTACCACTGCGCGTCGAAAGACAAAGCCACGGTTTGAAAAAACAAGGATTGGGTAATCAGCAGCCAAGACGCTACAGACCGCCGTGAGGCAGGGCTACGCGTAAGGTTCATCGACTAGAGCGAAAGCTCGTAGGGGATAGCATCCACCGAAGCAGTAAGCTACCTACTAAAACAGGTAGAAGATATAGTCAGTTCCACAGGGAAAGCCTGTGGCGGGTGTCTGCGCACACCGGCATGGGGTATAGGTAGGCATTTTGCCGAGCGACCTCATGTGGACAGTAAGGATTTCGACGGTAGTTCATTGATTGCCGTCGCTAAACTTTTCTAATTGCTGGGACACCCTTAGAGCCATTTCACTACAAGTGCCGCGAAAGCAGGCATTGAAAGTACGAAAACGAGATGGATTGGGCAATCAGCAGCCAAGACGCTACAGACCGCCGTGAGGCAGGGCTACGCGTAAGGTTCAACGACTATCGAAAAGCGCTGGGAAGCGAACTGAGTAGAGTAGGGCACCAAGCGGACCCCAAATGGAAAGCCTCCTAAGACATAGGAGTGAAGATATAGTCTCCTCCGGTATGAAAGTATCGGACAGTTAGTTATCTGGACAATGACTAACGCCCAGGTGTGGCGATCTGGTTAAAAGCACCGCAAGGTGTACAATGTTATTGGATCAAATGAATCTCGTCTTAGCCAATGACAACCAAACCGCAAGGCAGTTGTTGCATTTGGCACCACACAAGAACTCACTGGAGCTCAATAAGCTCATGAGTCTCTCTAAGGCCTCCAGCATCCCTAAGCCAGTGGCCTCTACCATCTCAGCGTGGTTGAGCAGCGAACGCGATTCGCCTATCTCACCTGAGAAGCAAGCTTTCTTGCAATCCATCAGCATCTAAGGTGCCGATGAGAAACACCTTTTTAAGGAGAACATTATGAGCTATGCATTCAGTGCAGCCGATGCATTCGATGCATTGGTCTATCCACAACAGCACCCTGGCACTGTCCAGTTCTTGCAGAACCAGGTCTCCAGCCTTACTCACACGCTCACTGATGCGGGTCGGGCCTTCATGCAACGAAGCCGTGATGTGTTTGAGCAATACAACAGCTCCGCAGCACTGAAGTTTGCTCGCGATGTGATGCAGGCGGTCAAGGGGGCTTTCTCAGTGCCGTGCATCAAGCCGCTGTGGGAAATGGAAGAGCTGCAAAATGCAGACCTGTTGATGCAGCGATGGATCATGGCCAATCCTTCAGTGCGTACGCTGTACCATGCCCAACGGTGTGATGGCTACAGCGATACTTACATGGACATGGCACCTGGCCTGAAAGCTGAGGACCACTATGACTACCGACGGGTCATGGATGGTGTCTTTGTCTATGATGACAACGGAGATTGGAAATCGACGCAGTACCTGGATCAGTTGGTAGAAGGTGACCGTGACTTGCTGTTTGAGGAAAAGGTAGACATCCTGAACACCTGGAACGCTACCGACATCCTGATTGCGATGTCAGGGCAAGATCCTACATCACCCAGCGGTGGAAGCCTGTAATCAATAAGGCATAAAAATACCCAGGGATTGTTCCCTGGGTATTATGCTGCAAAATAGTTTTTACGGAGAACCTTTATTTTTTGTCACAACACACAGAAAGTCCTTCATGGTAACTCCCGTACCTACCCTCAGTACCTATGGTTTTGTAAAGGACCAAGCCAGCAAGATTGATTACTTGCTTTCCCATTTCTTTTTATCGGACTACAACCAAACCTACCTCTATCCTGGCAGTGTGATTTCATTGCCTGAAATCATACAGAAGCATGGGGGTGAAGTCTCCGGAGTCATCTCGGAACTCAACCGCAGGTTGCGTGACTATTTGTTGCGTTACTATATTGATGTTGATTTGGAGATACGCACTGCTGACGGCACAGATATGGATCTGTCTACTAAAGCCGAACTCATTATCAGCGTCAACGTAGTGGATGAAGGTGTAAACAACCAATTCATTCGTTTACTCAGGTCCAATGATTCCAGGTTGAGCGAAATTGTGAAGTACAACAACGACGGGACTGTTAAAATTTAATAAAACCCCTTATATGTGAATAAACACACCACAATCCATATAAAAAATTAAGGTAGGGTTTTATATGTCTAATCAGGAGTTAACAATGCAAGACAATCCCATTCGTACCCATCAGCGTCGTGAATTTCAAAAACGCATGGAGCGCCTGCAAAGCGAATTCAATGCACTCGATAAGGAAGATGTTCGCAGTCTTCCTGAAGGTATCTTTGTTCGCGATTTCCTTCCTTTGTTCAGCGGTGAATCGGTTGAAAACCGAGAAACCCTGTTGGGCTACTGGTACCTGATTGCAGGTACGCCGTATCATCCTGTCAACCTCGTGGATGAAGCAGGGCGTGTGGTGGTTCAGGTGCCTCCGCTGCAGGACCGAAACGTGCTCAGCGCCAAACCCAACAGCGCCAAAGAACTTAGCGTGGTGTTCGAAGAGGCCAAGCAAAAGTCTTCATTGAGCCCTGCATTGGGACAACAAATGATTGCAGCAGCATTGAACAGCCAGTTGCAAACCAAGACCACAACAACCGTCAACGAGACCTGGTCTAAGCAATGGGAAACCGTATTGTCCCGTTATGGCAAAACGCTCAGTAAATCTGCGGCCGGCGTAAATGCCAACCAACAACCTGGTGAATCGGACTTTGAAATCGAATAATGCTTTCCCGCACCCTTCGTGTTTCATGTATCTCCGATATCCATCTCGGTAATCGGAATAACAAAACCAGGTACATCATCGCCAATTTAGATAAGTATTTCAGCAATGACGAACACCTGAGCAAAGTGGATTTGATCCTCTTGGCTGGCGACGTCTTTGATGACCTGCTGTCTTTGTCAGGTGGAGATGTGCAGTATATCTACGCCTGGGTTGCCAGACTGCTGCGTATTTGTGCTAGGCACAATGTCATGGTGCGTGTGCTTGAAGGCACGCCTTCTCATGACCGTGGACAGTCCGAATGCTTTACGGTCGTCAACGATATACATGAAAAGAACAACGGCAAGCGTGTAAACCTGAAACACGTCAAGGAACTCTCCATTGAACACATCGAGGAGTTCGATCTGGATGTGCTGTATGTGCCTGATGAGTGGTGCCATACCACTGAAGCGACTTTAGAGCAAGTGCGCGACTTGCTGGCAGAAAAGAACTTAGACAAGGTGGACATTGCGTGCATGCACGGCCAGTTCAGCTACCAGTTGCCTGCACACATCCCAGGCATTCCTCGGCATGACGAAAATGCCTATATGGATTTAGTTCGTCACTTGATCTATATTGGACACATCCACGTACACAGCCGAAACGATAAGATCATTGCACAAGGCTCATTTGATCGAATCAGTCACGGTGAAGAAGGTCCTAAGGGATTCGTCACTTCTCTGATACACCCTGACGGCAGTAATGAGACTACGTTTGTAGTCAATGAAACTGCCAGAAAGTACATCACGGTCACGTGTCCGTACGAGGATGTTGAGGAAAATCTGAAGGTCATAGACCGAGCTGTCGAAGACCTGCCAGAAGAATCCTTTGTTCGGATCGAGGCGCATTACGCGAATGCCATCTTAACCAACTTAAACACCTTGCGCAGCCGATGGCCGTTGCTGATATGGTCGTCAATTGCACGAGACAAAGACGAGAAGAAAAACAGCCAAATCACCCTAATACAAGAAGAGTCGCTGTATGTGCCCATTCACATCGACCGCCATAACTTGTCGCAATTGGTGATGCCTAGGTTAAAAACCGCCGGTATTGCTGATGACATTCTGCAGCGTTGTGCTGCTAACTTACTAGAAATGCAAAAGGTGTAAACTATGACAATGGGAACCAGTGCTCTGTCGAATCGGACCATGTCCGCATTCCCATGCTCCATCGCTACATCACTGGCCCTGGAGTCCATGTTTGAAGGCGTACAGCCACCTTACGACCCCTTGCGGGAAATCCCCCAAAAGATCGAGGTCTCTGACTATTCGGTGTGCTGGATCAACTTGATGACGTTGTTTCGCAACATCATTGGTGCATTGCCTCCCAAAGAAGAAGCAGGCGTGATGGCAGGAGAAGTCAGTGACGTGCTTCAATTTGAAGTGGACCTGATACGCCAACTGATTAACCAAGCCACACAAGGGCAGACCAAAGCAGTGTTTTATGCCAGCAACTACAAGAAGCTGGAACAAAAGCATCCACATGCCAAACTTCGCACACCGCAAACAGAGAAACAAAAGCAATACAAGAATCTAATGGAGCTTACATTAGACGATTACTTCAAGCAGCAGCCTAAAGGAGGAGATTCTAGGCTCTTTGACTTACACCTTAAACCCAAACCAGGGGAAGATAAAAAGTGTTTGATTCTGACACACTTTGCTTATGACTTGTTGTCAGAAGGCGAGTTCGAAGAATTGGACTTGATTGAATCACACACTGGCGTTTTAAAGAAGCGCTCTATGTGGCACACCAAGCTGCTTAACGGCAAAGACTTGATGATACCGCTCAATGCGTGCACTTTGCAGGTGTTCGGAGACAGCCACACTTTTTCTCCACAGCCCATGAAGCTGCGCGAGCAAGTGGTAGAGTTGTCTAAGAAATTTCGCTGGCATGGTGCTACCACCAAAGACAGGCTAATCTTTAGTTTCAACGCAATGAATGATAAATTTGCTGCGATGGTATTAAAAGATATGCTGTCTGAATACTAAAGTAAAAATATCAAACCGCTACATCTAGTGTAGCTAACCTCAGAAAAGAACCCATCATGTCTGACAAACCAGTAAAAGTTAAGCACATTCTCAACAGCCCCAAGATCCGTCTGAATGCACCGTGTCCGACGGCACGTGGCAAGATTTCTACGCTGTCGTGGGATACCTACATGAACAATCCTCGGATTGTCGTCAAGGTGAACGATCCGGCTTTTGCCAATCCAGAGAAGAGCTACGGCAACATCCAAGCTGCCATGGAGCCGCCGACGTTCTATTTCTTCTTGCAGCTTCTGGACATGGCCATCGTGTCCGAAGGCCAAACCAAGAATAAGCTGGAGCTGCGCTCCACCAGTCGTGGCAATCCCAACGAAACCGTCGTCACAGCAGATGTCTGGATTGGCAAAGACGGCGAGGGTTGCGTGTTTGTCTCAGTGATCAAGCGCGACCAAGAAGGCTGGCCCGTCATCAAGTTTGTCTTCGGTCCTCCCGATGAGCGCTTCGTGAAGGTGTTCAAGGCTGATGGCACGGAATACACCAAGGCCGAACTCTCTGTGGGCTACGGTCGTGCTTACTACAAGCTGCTGGAAAACGCCATGGCCAACGTCCTGGACAGCAAGTACGTTGAGCCGCCGCCTTACATCCCTGGCAACAAAGGTGGCTACAGCGGCAACAACAATCGCGGTGGCTACGGTAACAACCGTAGCCAGAACAGCAACTACGGTGGTGGTGGCGGTAATTCGCAACCTCCTTCTGACGACTTTGGAGGTGGCGACAGCCTGCCGTTCTGATGTGAAATAAAACGCCTTGTCGGTTAAACACCGCCAGCAGCTTACTCTTGATTGAGTGCTGCTGGTGGTGGACAAGGCGCGTGTTGAATACGAGGAAGTTTACAAGCACAAAAACTTCTAAAATATTTTAAACACACATTACTATATTGTCATGATCATTCGATCACGACTAACTCAAAGGTGTAGCAATGAAAATGAGCATCGTTACTTCCGCTGGTGTGCCTGCACGCTTGGAAGCAGAACTGGAGCACAGTGGCGAGATCCTTAAATGGAACGTCGCGTGTTTCGATAAGCGATCTTTTGCCAACCACGATGTGTGCAAACACATCAACAGCTTCTGGGAAAAACTGCCTTACTTTCGGCAAGAGAAAGTCTTCGGCATCTACAAAAAGATAAAGAACGTCTTTGACAGCGTGTTTGAAACGACGGACCTGATTTCTCACCTGGTCCCCATCGTGACGGAACTCTGTGATGAGCATCCTGTCGACGAGTTGTCACAATGGATCGCGTTTCATGCGGGCGACATCATCATCCCTGACAAGTTTGATGAAATCTACATTGCCAGTGACGAGAAGCCTGGAAATCGCGAGAAGACCTACACGAAACCTGATTACCGCCAATTGGTCAGCATGACACTGGCGCTTCGCATCATGATCCCGGTGTGGGGTGAATTCATCTACCGCACAAAGAGCGAAACGGGCACCAACTTCAAGGAACTCTTTGCTGGGCAGTTGCTGATGATGTCCAAGCTGTGCCACTCTCCTCCGATGGAGAAGCTGCGCACGTACGTGGAGAGCAACATCCAAAATGACAAGCCAATGTCCTCTGCGATCATTGGTGGCATCAGCAGCGAGGACTATGGCCAATGGTTGCTCAATCTGGTGCTGGTGCGGCGCCTGTGCGTGGGTGACATCAGTGGACTGGACCCACTGACGAACCTGGTCACGTTCATCTACAACTTCATCGTGCAGAAGTTGTCTGGCAATAACAACGCCAGCTTTGGCGAGATGATCAAGGACAAGAGCTTTGAGTCTGGTGATTCGTCCAGTGACCACAATGCCTCACGACTAGAAGGCTACAAGATCAAGCAAGAAGCTCCTATCGGGGACATGGTCATCTATGATTACTACATGGAAGATCCATTGAAAGTCGTCAAGCTTCTGATGCCTGACGTGGATGAACGGATGTTCTGGGAGTTCTACAACAGCGCCCAGGTGCTAGAGCGGGAAAACATAGCGTCCGCACAAGTCATCTTGGCGCAATGGATCTTGGCGCCTGTGCTGTCGCCACGCGGGATTGTTCACTTGAGTAAAAAGAAAACAATCTCGGCCATCATTGTGGCACAAACTGTGTTGTGGCAAAAAGGACACAAAGAACTGGCTGCGCTGATTGGTGCAGTGGCCAGTACCAATGACAATGAAATGCAGCTGGGTGGCATAAACCCCAGCGCTCGCTTGAATAAGGAGCAAATCGATGAGTTGAATAAGCTCTATCCTTACTACAGGGTCATGTCGACCAAACAAAAGACAAAGCCAGTAAATGCTGCTGTTGCAGCAATAGACTCGGTAGTGAACATGCTGAGTCAGCGGGATTGGATTCTCACACTCCCTGACCAGTATGCAGAAACACTGCTAGGCAATCAAAACACACGGCGTTACACCTGTCCTTACGACATCAAGGTGATGCTGGGCAAGCTTGTAATTGAAATTGCCAACAGGCCTTCTTTGAAGACTCCTCACGACTTCGCTCATCTTGAGCCCTCTAACAAATTCTAACTTTTCTAAAGGAAACAATCATGATCCCGAACATGTATGGCGTCAAGAAGATGCGCATTGCTCGTTTCATCGTCCAAGAAACTGGTACGTACAACACGCAGTATCGCCGACCCTTTGAAGCGGAGATGAATGCAGATGATCGCAACTTGATCCTGGAGACGATCGACCGCGCCAAGAGCATCACGCCGCTGACCATGGCGGGTGTCGCCAATGCAATCATCACACCACCTGCCACCCCTGAGTCGCAGATCATGATTCCTAATGGTTGGTCAACCCGCCGCCTGCGCTTCTTCCTGGAGGTCGTGACCGAAGACCGCACCGGGCTCATGCAGACTAGCGAGTACATCGTGGGCTACACTGATCACTGTGGTGCCATAAACGGGTATCTCGATCCCAAGATGGTGTTCTTCATCAATGCAGTCAACATCACGCGCACACAAACCCGCGAGACCCCGTTGGGCACGCAGGTACACCACAATCTAATCGATGCGTCGCATGTCCTGGTCAACAACGATTACCAAGGCATCTATCACCAGAACCAAATTTACACCATGCGTCCAGAGGACGTGTATGATCACATCGATCACCGTGAGCTGGCAATGGGTCTGGATGGGTTTGCAATGGATGGCCGTACCAAGCTGACAGGCAATGCCACCAAGTCACAACGCGTCAACGGCATCGCTTCGGCTTACATGGCAGACTTGCTGAACTCGTACCTGCAAGTCTCTCGCGATGGTACCCAGGCAGACCAACGCACCATGCTGCAAAATGCGCGCATGACGGTCGAGAGTGCTACGGTGAGCTCTGACCCATTCATGAGTTTCATCCGTGGAAAGTACGGCATGACTGGAGGTGATCATTTCACTTACCGTGACCTGGTTGATCTTGATCCAGGCGTGGAGCAAATCAAATACGTGGCACCTGTCGATCAGATGCAACGAGGCATGATGCACTACACGGGTCAAACGGCTGACTGGGGTTCGTCTGATCTGACAACGCAAGCCGCTACGGTACTTGCGCAGTCTGTGCCAGGTTATCTGTTGCAGTTTGGTATCAACAAGATTCGCTTGTTCTCAACCAACATGGATTTGGGTATGAATGTCACTACCAGGATTGGTGATGCCAAGTCCTTCAACTCCGGCGAAGACCTCAGTCGAAACATCCAGGCATTCTTGTTCCGCCTGGAGAATGAGCTGCTGAAAAACATCAGCATGAGCAACGGCATCAGCTTCTCTCTGGAGCTGGTGTGCGACTTGCTGGGCGAGACCTGGATCACACTGGGGCTCAATGGAGAACCACCCACTTGTTACGTCACGCCGTCGTTCTGCGATGCGCTGATGGCACCTGTGGTCACCAGCAACTACATGGTGCTCAACGCCATGGCCAATGACTTTGACACGCTCATGCAAGACGTGGTGGATCGTGACTCGACGATTCGCTACAACTCAGCTGCGCGCGCAGGAGTTCTGTAAACCCTAAGCGGGGATTCGTCCCCGCTGCCTATTTGGACCTAACATGAAAATCATTGAACTGTACAAGGAAATTCTTGCAGCAGGCTATTTGTTTGCTGACAAAGAAGGCATGATCAGTGCCAAGGTGAAAGGCTCTACCATGCCTTTCTTGATCGATGGCAAGCGACTCGTGCTGCCTACCAAGGAACACCTGAAGAACGGTGACTGGAGCAACCGCGTTGTTTTCCATCCGCTGTCGGAAAACATTCTGCGTGGTGAATCCAAGGTGCTGGAGCGATTTCGCAACAACATCAACATGCGGTTGAACTATGTGCTCAGCATGGTGGCCGACCAACTGTTCAAGCTGGTGGTCAACGTAGGTGGCCACAAGCACTTGTCACCTGACCAGTCGGTGATTTTGTCCAGTGTCAAGAACGCTGACGAGAAAGCCTACACGGCATTTGGCAACCTGGTCGAAGACATGGGTCTGACCAACAAGACCAAGTGCATTGTGCACATCTACCTGAAGAAAGGTGGCGTTGTCGATGGCAAGAAATACAACCGCGCGGCGATTGTCACGTTCCCGCTGTATGAAGAACTGCTGAAAAACCAAAAGCAAGTTTTCGGTGTGACGATTGCCAGTGCCAAGCATCGCGAGTCGATCAAGCAGCTGCTGGAATACATCCTCCCCGGTATCGAAAAACCGCACTACTTTGATCGCGGCAGTGAAAGTCAGATTGCGCCCTATCTGGACTGCTTGATGCAAGGTGTGTTGGGGATCGCTAGTCGCATCAACAACATCATCGACGAGTACGGTCAGTTCATGGACTCGACGGATGACCTGCGTTACACCGACGGCTGGGTTGAGGTGTTCGAGAACCTGGAGCAACTCAAGGCCGAGATCCGCTCCATTCCCATGCAAGCAGGTAACGAAGGCAGCGTAGGCGATCCTGCCGTCCCGGCTCAAGCAGCAGTTCACGCAGCGCCAGCAACTGCACCTGTTGCCCAGGCTGGACTGCAGATGCCACAGTCGATTCCATTGCCACCTCCTGTACAGCAGGCCCCACCTGCTTATTACAACGCTCCAATGCCGCAGGCACCACAAGGTGGTGGTGTCGTCAAGAGCCCTTCCGGCGGTATTGACTTTGCAGCTTCGATCCGCAGCAATCCGCAGTCTGTCGCCAACACAGCCTACAGTGGCTATGCGCAGTACGGACACCCTCCGCCGCCGCCAGGACCGATCTCTGCGCGCATGGGGCCGCCTCGCTGGGATCGTCCTGATCAGTATCCGCAACAGCAGCAAAACTACCAACAGTACCCACAACAGTCCTATCCACAACAACAACAATATCCTCAGAACTACCCGCAAAACTATCCTCAGCGCGGCTACTAATCCAGTAACAGCATAAAACACAAAAGGACTTAACGGTCCTTTTGTGTCTAATGTTTTTTCTTTTTCTTGGCGTTACACCTGAATGGAGATGTTCGTTTTCTGAATTTGTCTGAGTTTGTCAATCTCACCATATTCGGGAATTACAATGAAATCCGTTTCTGGACCGAATTGGAAAGGAGAATTGAATCGATTCAATCGCATGACTGACCAATGGTACTGCGGAGGAATTCCAATGCTGAGCAAATAACCGAATAAATCACCTTGATAGACCACTGCTTTGTGGGCATCAACGCCCAGGGTTTGGGTTCTGTTTGATTGCCTTAAATTGTCCATATTTGCTTCTAGCGCATCACGAAAAGATTTTTCGTAATACACGTCTGCACCGGGATTGAACATTAAACTGTTGATTTTCATGGCAGTGTCACTTGACTTGATTTTAACCACATATTACTAACTTGTCTGCAAAGACAACTCTGAAGCTTCGCAACCTTCTCAAAGGAAGAAAATGATCAATCAACCCTGTCAGCTCGACGGCGGATTGCTGGGTAGCAATAGCCTGAATCCGTATCACCGGCACACTTCCTCCAACCGTGGCGCCATGTACTCTAACCACCTGGGTCAGATGTTGGTGCTCAATGGTTCTACTGAGCGCCGCATACAAACGGGATACGAGCGAGAGTATGCCAAGTATACGTTTAACGTGAAAATGCCGTGCAACGGCTTGATCATCGACATCATTGAGCGTTATCGCAAATCTCTGGGCAAGGACTCGATTGAAGAGAACCCTCAAACCATCTTGGTCTATGAGGACATGGACACCAAGCAGATCGGTATCGTCAACCTGACAGCCTACTGCTCGAATCACCAGTATTTTGGCTTTCGTTACAAGACCGCAGACGGCTACAAACACATCCGCATAGGTGCGATGATCAAGGAAGGTACGGTGTTCCTTGACTCGCCATCTGTAACGACTAGCGGCGGCTACAAGTACGGCATCCAGGCAAACATCTGCTACATGACGCATCCCGCTACCAGCGAGGATGGCATCTTGATCTGCAGAGACTTCCTTCCTAAACTGGGATTCAACACCTATGAAACCCGTGTGGTGGAATGGGGGTCGAAGAAGTTCGCACTGAACTGCTACGGTGATGAGAACAACTACAAGCCTTTCCCTGACATTGGGGATCGCATTCGTCCCGATGGCGTGTTGATGGCATTGCGCCCATACGATCCTATCGAGCTGGCTGTGGTTGAGCAAAGTGTACAGGCCACCATGAATGTGGACTACACTTTTGATACCACAGTCTACGTCAATGGTCCAGGTGGGCGCGTGGTGGATATCCGAATCCACCATGACTTGCACAACTTCAACCATGCTGAGTCGCACATGGACTCGCAAGCGCAGCGTTACGACACGGCACGCCGGCAGTTTTATAAGCGAATTGTGGATGTGTGGAAGCGCCTCTACAAGATGCGCGGTGAAGCACTTCAGATCACTCCCGAGTTCAGCCGATTGGTGGTGGAGGCACAAAGCGTGGTCAGTGAAGGGATTGGACAGCGTGTGTCCAAAATTTACAGACAAGAGCCCTTGGATGATTATCGCGTGGAATTTGTTGTTGAGTACGACATCGAGCCAGGGATTGGCTTCAAGCTGACAGATTGCTTCGGTGGCAAGGGGGTTATCTGCCAAATTGCCGAACCTCACGAAATGCCTGTGGATGAAGAAGGCAATCGAGCCGATATCGTGATGGACCCCAACTCCACCATCTCTCGACTCATTCCTTCGCGCATGTACGAACAGTATGTGAATGCCTCTTCGCGCGATACCCACAAGCGGTTGTGTGCGATTTTGGGTGTGGCGCCGGAAACACCGGAAGAATACGCGATGGATGTGGTGTCGAGGAAACCACAACACGAGCTGGATGCAGCGTGGAACTATCTGATGGGTTTTTATAAAATCGTATCGCCACAGATGCACAGTTGGTTTGCTGATGGGATAGTCAAAGCAGATAAGGACCAGTACCTCAGTGAGATTGTGGAGAAAGGCATCACGCTGTTCATTCCTCCGGACAATCCTCGTGAGACGGAAGACATTGTCCTGGATCTTGAGCAACATTACCGCCCTGTCTACGGTCCTGTGACGTATGTGGGCAACTCAGGAAGGCGAATTACGACAAAGAAGAACATACGGATCGGCAGCATGTATGTCATCCTTCTGGAAAAGATCGGTGACGACTGGTCTGCGGTGTCCTCTGGAAAACTCCAGGTCATGGGCGTGTTGTCTCAGCTCACCAAGACGGACAAGTATTCCAAACCTGCACGAAATCAAGCAGTGCGTGGTGACGGCGAGGCCGAAGTGCGTATCGGCATTGCGTATGTTGGCTCAGAGTACATTGCTGAGCGAATGGATCGCAACAACAATCCACAAACCCACAAGATCATGACCAAGAACTTGGTGGCTGCGGATAAACCCACAGACATCGAAAATCTGGTCGATCGCTTGGCACACCCATTTGGCGGCGCTAAACCACCACAACTGGTTAGGCACTTGGCAGAGGTCTCTGGATTCATGTTTGAATATGCACCGTACCATCCGTACAACAGCGTGACGAAGTAATTCACCCAAGGAACAAGCTATGAAAAATCGTGTGCCTGCAAGAGTGTTATTGTCCTACACTACCGACTACCTGTGGGACCACCTGGAAGGTGATTTCATTCTTGTCATGGATGATGGAGAAATCGAGACAAACGAAAAGGAAGTGTTGTATAGCTCCTATGTTTGGGATTACCACCGGCGTTTCCCCAATACGCCGTTGTTGCTCAAGCACCACGTCAAGGCGATTATCAAGGATGATCCATCTGGCACTGACACCCACTTGGATCTGATCAACAGCGTGCTGTGGTCGTTTGTGGAAGCTTATCGTCCTGACTTTATCAACATCGAAGAGCTGATTGACATTGGTGCGCTGATGTCGTATGAGGTCAGCAACACGATGTACAACGACCTAACGTATCGGTTGGAGCCCGACGTTACAACCTTGGACATTCTTGACTTTATCCAATTCACCAAGCATCCTCGTTTGGTCAAGGCGATTGAGCAGATGGAAAACACCGACGAAGGTGTTGCCAAGGTCAACAACGTGGTGCTGGAGCTGTCCAAGTCAGCGGAGTTCAAGAACAATGCCATGGCGTCTGTGATGCGGTCTAAGATTGTGTCTGAAGGCCAAGCGTTGCAGTGTTTGGCACCTTTGGGATTCCGGACCGACATCGACTCTGACATTTTCACCAGGGCCATTATCAAACGTGGCTTTACCCAGGGCTTGAGCAGCCTTCGTGACAGCATGGTGGAGTCACGCAGTGCTGCTAAAGCACTGATCTTCTCCACCGATCCCCTTCAG
This sequence comes from Rhodoferax sp., assembly GCF_028688795.1. Classification (GTDB taxonomy): domain Bacteria; phylum Pseudomonadota; class Gammaproteobacteria; order Burkholderiales; family Burkholderiaceae_C; genus Rhodoferax. Next base: position 43,531 of record NZ_JAQTXM010000004.1, read on the forward strand.
AAGTCGGAATACTTCTCTAGGCGCCAGCAGTTGATTTGCCAGAACGTCAGACATTTGCATCGCGGTGACTGTGGAAGCACACACTACGTGCCCTGGTTGATTCGCGAAGAGCGCATGGACAATGCCACCAAGCTCGCCAGCGACCTCAAGACACTGGCAGGTAAATACTACTTAGATGAAGGAACTAACACCCTTAAGATCCTCAAAGAATCTGACAAGCATCTGATCGGCACGACGCTGAAGCTTCGTTCTGCAGTGGCAGGATGCAACCACCCTGACCCTTACGGCATTTGTGAGGTGTGTTACGGCGCCACATCGCTGGCAATACCTGCCAACACCAACCTGGGCCACATCACTTGTGTGGCGATGATGTCGGTGCTGGGTCAGTTGATCTTGTCGACCAAGCACTTTGAGGGAAGCTCCGCAGTGGAAGGCATTGCACTCAAAGCTCACGAACGTATCTACTTGTCTGCGGTAGTCAATGGCAGTAGGTACTACCTCAATGAGCGACTGATGTCATGCAAGGTGAAGCTGGTAGTAGCGGCTTCCCAAGTTCCAGGATTGACTGACATCAGCCTGGTTGACGATATTGAAACGCTCAACATCAGTCGAATCTCTGACTTCGACACAATCTTGTTGATGGTGGAAGATTCCACAGGGATCGAAACCATTCCTCTGACAGTGAGCGTCAACGGTCGTTTGTCCAACATGACACACGAACTTCTGAAACACATCAAACGAGTAGGATGGACAGTAACGAAGAATGACAACTACATCATCGACATGGCAGGATGGAACTTCGCTGATCCTATCCTGGTGCTGCCGATGCGCCACTTCAACATGAGTGATCACCAGCAAGAAATTGCTGACATGCTGGAAGCCACGATCAAAGACTTGGACTACCGCAGCAACGTGGTCAATCCTTGCAACATGCTGGTAGAGTTCCACGACCTGGTCAACAGGCGTTTGTCAATTAACTTGGCAATCCTGGAAATCATCTTGTACAGCAGCATGGTGGTCTCAGCAACTGAAGAAGACTACGGGCTGCCCAAGCCATGGACTTCGTCAGGTGTTGGCGTCAAGCAGCTCCTGCTCACACGCCGCAGCCTGTCCACCACGATGGGCTTTGAGCGCCATCGTGATGTACTGACCGATCCGTTGAGCTATACCTTGACCAATCGGATGGACCACATCATGGACCCGCTGATCATGCCTGAGCTGCTTAACAAGCTGTAATAGGACCTTACTCCGTCTCCGGTGCCTAAGTGGCATTAGGAGACGGAGTAAGGGTTTTATGTTATCTCTTTGTTCACAGCTGTTGTTTTATGTATGTTAATATAAATTCCCACTATGACATGTAGGCGTTTGTGCCATGTCGCTCAGGGGAAAACCATGGATTCTATTCACCTTCAGGTGACAATTTACTCGCACCATTTCTCTGTGGAACGATTAACACCCAGAGGAAGATGGCTGTGCACCGAGTTTGCAAAGAAACACGTCCAGTACGGATGGGAATCAGCAAGGGGGTTTAATCGACGTGTGATGCTGCGCGTGTACGCCGCAGCGACAGAAGACAGGTTGTCTTACCGTTTTCACATCAACTGCTTAGCTGACTTTAAACTCTTTATAACCGAACGGTTCATCACCGACGACCTGATCCAATATGTGCACGAGCCCTTACAGGCTGGTGCTCCTGTGGAGTTTAAGGTTTTTGACAAGTGGAAGCTTCGTGATGACCAGCTCCCTGCGGTGGAGTATCTGGATAAGCCAGAGCCGATGAGAAAGTTTGTCGACTTACAAACAGGGTTTGGTAAGAGTATTATCTCATTGATCTCGATGGCACGCTACGGGAGGCGTATTTGCATCGTAATCAAGCCTACTTACATTGACAAGTGGGTAGGAGACGTAATGGATGCTTACGACATTGACCCTAAGGATGTGATTGTAGTGCAGGGTTCTGCCTCTTTGATGGCATTGCTTCAATTGGCTAAGGAAGGCGCGCTTACTGCAAAGGTTATCATCATCAGCAACAGCACCTTCCGTAACTGGGTAACAGCTTACGAGAAGTACAGCACTGGTCTGCTTGAGATGGGGTATGCTTGCCTACCGCATCAATACGGACAATTCTTAGACATCGGTGTGCGCCTGATTGATGAGGCACACCAAGACTGGCATTTTACGTTTAAACTGGACGTTTATACGCATGTGCCAAAGGCTATTTCGTTATCGGCTACCCTTATTCATAAAGACCCCTTTATGAATAAGACCTATGAATTAGCTTACCCAATGAGTGAGCGATTCACAGGTGTTCCTTTATCGAAATACATCAACTCATATGCAGTACATTATCGGTTCAATAAGCCTGAGAAAATCAGGACAGTTGAATACGGTAGGACAACTTATTCGCACAATGCCTTTGAAGAGTCTGTAATGGCTAATGAAAAGGTATTGCAAAACTATTTGAATCTATTGGATTACATAATCCAGATAGGTTATAACGCAAACGAAAGAGAAAAGAAAAAACTGCTAATCTTTGCAAAAACTATTGCGCTATGCACCATCATCAAAGACTTCCTTAAACAGAAGTATCCTACCACAGATGTGAGACGTTATACGGGAGATGACCCTTATTGCGACTTAATGGATTCGCAGATTTGCGTATCTACGCTGGGTAGCTCAGGGACAGCTCTGGACATCCCTAATTTGACGAACGTGATATTGACGGTAGCTATTTCGTCAGCGCAGGGTAACATCCAAGGTTTAGGAAGGCTGAGAAACCTGAAAGATGGCTCTAAAACAGAGTTCCATTATCTGGTTTGTAACGACATAAAGAAACACATTGACTACGATGAGGAAAAGAAAGAAATGCTAGAAAAGAGAGCCAAATCGTTTTCACGAATACACTCAGGGTTTGTGCTATGACACCTAACGAACTCGTTAGGTGTACGATAGACTTGGAAGGAATTGAATTGGAGATGATCCTTCCTAAGTCTATTGCTATCGCGTATAACAACATGCGATCAGATGAAATAGCGGGTTTATTGCCATGTATCTTCTCGCACGACTCCATGGCAATTGTACCGCGCGAAAAAATACAGAGGTTTAGGGAATGTGCGGAACTAATGTCACTTAGTCCAACGCCTGCTGTGATTCGCAATTTGCGACCATATCCAAACTGATTAATAGCCTGTCCAAATGGACAGGCTATTATGTTGTCTCTTTTTATTTTGTTAATAATTAGAATGCAGAATATTTCAATCACATATTAGTAATTCGAGCCTACACAATCGCGTATAGACTTAGGTGTTTAAGCTACCTATTTTAAAGTGCTTTGTTTCTTTTGGAGATTATCGTGGCCAATTACGCACTGACCCCTAATGGGGTTAAGCTTGTAAGTGTCTCTTCGGAGACACTCTTCTTCGGTGGTGGCGCCATGGCGCTGCTGGGCAAGGAAGTCGCCAAGTCCTTCGCGGACATAGACACTAGCGAGTTCGGCTTCATCGAAGCTGACGAGGCTTTTGTCGCAGTGCATCCGGCACTGACGGATGCACTGCGCGGCATCAATCCTAGCTTCATGGAGGCCATTGTCCTCCACGAGGAAGGACACTGCCTGCTGGGACACTGTGTCCCAGCAGAGGAATACAAGGAAATCGTCTGCCCCAACGGGGCAGTAATTTTTGATAGCCTTGCAGCAGAGCTGCAGGCCGACAAGCATGCAGCCGATGTGGTTGGTTCTGCCACCTTGGTGGCTGCATTGACCACGTCGATTGACGTGATCCTTGACCTGTTCAAGGATCGGCTTGGTGAAGAGGCCCTGGTGGGCCTTCGCGAAGGCATTTATCAGTCCATCCAGCCGCGTCTTGACGCGCTGGTGGGCTAATAGAGTAACTACTCCTGCACTGCTTCGGCAGTGTTTGGGGTAGTTATTTTTTTTTTTTTGCTTACAGCATAAAAGCCAGGAATTACCCTGGCTTTTATTATTGTCCTCGTGTGCTATTTAAGCTGTTGAGAACGCTGGCTTGCGCTGCTGCATCCCTGGATTGCTTTTTGTCACACCGAATTAAGACTTGCTCGCAGACATCGTGAGGCAGTTCAAGAAACTGCTGCAAGTTCAATCCGGTGATTCCGTGTACGTTCTTGTCGACGAATATATCGATCATCTCGTACAAGCGACTAGGGGCACAATAGTCTTCAGCAAAGTGCAGAGCTACTGAAGAAAGAGGACGCTTGTTGTTGGGGTCAGTCTGTGCAGTTTCCTGCATTGCTTGTCCCAGGTAGTCATGAATCCCATAATTGGTTTCATATGCCTGGTACAAAATGGATTTGGCTGTCATCACATCAGTCTTCTTAGACCGCTGCAAGACCTGAATCAGTAGCGCATCATCCGATAGCTCTAAGCCAAACCCTACGTCGCCCACGTGCGTTCGTGTTACCTCTCCTCGATCTTGCGCAGTTTCTGCACGAGTAGTTGAAAAAAAGTTTGTGTCACATCCAGAGGAATGAGGTTCGGATGCTTCTTCAAATCACTTTCATGATGTTGTTCGCCACCGCAGTTCGGGCACTTGTAAGACGGGATGGCAATCAGCGACACCACCGAGTCATCCAAGTAAGCCCGCGTCTTCTCCATGAACTTGTTGCGGATCTTGTCATCGGCTGTCAAGTCGTTGAGCGTTTCTTCGATGACTGTGAGTTCATCGTATTCTTGCTCATTGGCTTCTACGGCTTTGACAAAGTGGGTGTACTGGCGCATGGCCGTTGCTTTGCCTTGCGAGAGCAAGTAGTCGTTGCGACTGCCTTCTTCAAGGGACAAAGCACGACTGTAGGTCTCTTCAATCGTGTTGATCCAACGATGGCCTGCATCAATGTGTTCCGTCACATTGGGGATGCGAAGAACCATGGACAGAGTAGGTGTCACTTCAACCTTACTGTCTTGGCCGCGAATGAATTCATCCACGTAACGTTTGACAGCGTCCGTCGTCATGCTGGCGCGCTGCTTAGACGCCATGTGCTTGATCTGGAACTGCGTGAGAGCAGTCGTATCGGTCCACAACAGCTTGCTGAGGTTGAGCTTTTCTTTGACCACATGTTTGCACTTTTCCGGATCGGAAATACAAGCACGCTGGTATTGGAAGCCACCTGGCCAAGTGGCGCAAGCCATGCCCCAAATCAACAACGGCAGATCAGGAACACGGATGTATTCGCGGATATCTTCGTCTTCTTTCAGAGCAAGCGAAGACTCGTACATGTTTTCCAGCACGAAGTCCAGCAGGATTCGGCTGGTGTACGAGGTGCCGTTGGAGAACATGAAGCCGTAGCTGCTGCGACCCAAGATCACTTTTTCTGCTGCAATCTTTCGGTACAGTTCCAGCAGTTCGCCTTCCGGAGGAGCCTTCAGTGTGATCCAGAAACCACTGTGCCATAACGGCACTGTAAAGACGGTGCCCAGGCCCATCGCTGCGCGGATCTGGAAGCGTGCGGATTCACCAGTGGGCTTGACGCCTTCACGAACACGGAACTTCGGTGTGAAGCCATGGAGTGGGCCCGTGGGCGCAGTCACTGTTTGTTCAAACTGTGCTTCTTCACGCGCTGTGGTGTTCACGAATCCGTCGGAATACGGAACCGAAGTAATACCGCCGTTCAGTACACCAATCCAGTTCTGACTGTTCTTGTCTGCGCCCAGCGGAGTCTGGGGCAGGTTTTCCAGCGTCTTGCGTGTCTCTGCAATCGTGGCAGACGGCATGAATGCCGTTTCTTCTGTCAGATCAAACGCAGAATACCCTTCAGAGCTGTATGGGAAGCTCTGGTTGTAGTTGGGTTTGCCTTGGATTTCCTGAGTCTCTTCAGGCAGGTTATTTTCTTGATCAAGCATGTGCAGTGCTTTCTTCAATGGCAACGATGGTCTCGACAACTTCCACATCAGTCACTTCTGGTTGAGTGTCTTGAGTAGGTGTTTCCGGTTGCGCTTGTTGCGCTTGAATGAACTCGTCGATCAAACCGATTTGCTCAAAGATGTGAGTGACTGTCGGCATGATGGTGCTTTCGTAGATTTCCACAGCGTCATGGTACATGCCATGGATGCGGATAACTGCCATATGTTCATCCGGTGTTTCAGAGCCTCCGGATTTGTGAGAGTGATGTGCGTAGATGCCCTTCAGGCGCTCGGTGTGTTCGCCGATGTCACGGGTCAGCAAGTTGATGTTGCTGATCAGCTCAGGGTTGCTGTTCATCTTGGCGTATGCTTCCGGATTGGTGAGCATGGCCTTCAGGTAGTTGGAGAGGTGACCGTGAGTGTATTCAACAGCCCAGATGCTCTTCTCGTACAGAGCACGTGCGTCGTCCCAGAAGGTGTTGGCAACCATTTGTACTTGACCGACAGTATCGCTGCGGCCATTAGCCTTGGCCAAGGCCTTGGCTTCGCGCTTTTCCGGATTGCGGTATTTCTTAGAGCCCATGATGTTTCCTTTGATTGAAGAAGATGAATTCATACTTATTGCCAATGTTTTGACACTGGCAAAACCTTTATTGTGTCACGAGTGTGACTCTGACGCCAAATAATAAAGTGCTTTGTTAATTTATTTATGTTTTCGTGCTCGCACGTAAAGGACCCCATTGTGATTTATGATGAACTTAGGAACTATTTGGTTACGGTTTCTGATCAAGAAACTGTAGAGTTTTTCGACAGTGCCGTGGAGCTTTTCGACGCTTACGATGTTCCTGACTATCTGGATACTTTAGAGAGTATCTTGACCTTTGACAGCAAGCGGACCGATACAGAGATTGTCGATCATTTAAAGATCGACACGCAAAGCATTCTGCGCTATTTGCTGACGATGCAAGGCATCGAATTGATCGATGACATATTACCTTCTGAAATAGTGATCTTGGTTAAAGGGATGTTTGATCTGCGCTACTACGAAGACCAAGACAACATTCTTTCAATCATCGGCTCAGAGCAGACCAGTGAAGAAGCAGTTGCTGAACTGCTGCAGCTGACCACCCCACTGGCTATAGAGAAAACCTTGTCGTTAATCACACAAGTTCAAGATGGCTTTTTCATGGGTTTGAAGGAACGTCTGAAAGACCTTCGTCAATCGGTTGAAGATGAAGTCAAAGATGTTCAGGTACAAATTAAAAAGTACATCGATTACAAGAAGCATTTGCGCAATGCGGGTATTTACTCGGATCGCTTTTTTGCACACCTGGGCTCTATTGGCTTACCATTCCAGTCGTACCTGAAGTTGTTGCAGAATGACAACCTGAACCAAGGTGGAGAGTTCAATGTTGCACAGCTTGCGCAAGACCTGATAGGACTCGCCTTCTTGTCGGAAGACGGCCATGACCAGCCCTTGATTCAAATCAGGAAGCACTTGTCTTCATTGATAGGCGATGTCAATGTAGCCACTAAGGTAGACATTGCTGTTTCTAAACTCGTGATCGGAGTTGACAATGCTTAAACAAGAGTTTTTCCATGCTGCAATGAAGGCAGGTGTATATAAAAAGTTAGCATGGAGCATCAGCGCATTCTCATTAATTTCTGAAGACCCAGAAGCATATAAGAGTAATCCCTATCCCTATCGGATCGTAACGGGTCCTTTGGGTTACAGCTTCTGTGATCCTGACAATGCGGGCGAGCTGATCAAAATCGACGACGGCGTAGCGGGTAAGCCCCTGTTCCGCTTCTTAGAAGAGGTGAGAGTAACACCGCCGGACATTCCCAACCTGGCTCAAGAAGCTACTACGACCTATGGGAATGTGCTCTTTAACTGGATTGTGATGGTGTACAGCTTTGGCAACAAGCTCCCCTTTCAAATAGGCAGAGTCGATGTAGGGGCAATTGAAAAAATGATCCTTAAAAACTTCGAAGACACGCCCAAGTCAGAAGAGGACAGAAGACCGGATACTATTTATGTTGATGAAAATCTTCGTTTTACTGAAGGGTTGTATTTCTTGACGGGATTGAGTCAGTTGTGTACCTGGGGAATTACGAAGAAAGTGATGCTGCCTCCTCCAGGTATTGCGGAGTATAAAAAGAAGCTACTGGATGAGAACCGCGAACACTTGCATGAAATGGCTACTGTCGCAAAGATTGATGCCAAGTTAGTGGAGTACGATGCACAGTACCTTAAGGGAGACCCAGGTGAAAACTTCCTGATTGATAAAAAATCCAGGAATGTGATTAGGAAGAAACTGTACTTAATGAACGGCTCAGAAGCGGGACTGAGCGAGAACACCGTTAACGCCACGCTGATTGAAAACTCGCTGTATGAAGGTTGGGACATCAGCAAGTTCCCTGACATGAACAACAGCTTGCGCGCTGGTAGCTTTAACCGTGGCTCTCAAACGCAGCTCGGCGGTGTGTCGGTGAAGTGGCTGCTTCGTGCTTCGTCTAACTTGAACGTTACAGTCGATGATTGCGGTACTCGACTAGGCAACGTGACGTTGATAGATAACGACAGCACCAAGCGCCTGGTTGGCTTTAGCATGGTCACTAAGGAGGGCCATAAGCATTTTAAGACTGAAGAGGACGTAGGTGTCTATTTGGGCAAGAAAGTGCTGATGCGCAGCCCAATGTACTGCAAGTTAGAGCGAACCGACTATTGCAAAGTCTGTGTAGGAGACAGGCTTTCCATCAACCCTGATGGTTTGTCTTTGGCCGTTTCCGATTACGGCTCTACGTTCTTAGGCATCTTCATGTCCAAAATGCACGGCACACAGTTGGCATTGGCTAAGATGGATTACAAGAAAGCCATCTTCTAAAGAAAAATAAAAGGGAGGGCGACTATGCGTTAAAAACAATAAACAAAAAAAGATTCTAATAAAAAGTAAAGTAAGGAGGTTTAACGTGTTTGAAATGCTTCTTTTGAGTAAGAAAAAAATAGCTGGTGTTGTCCCATTTGCTTGGTTTGCCGGTGGTTATATGGCAGACAGTGTCGACATAAGTACATCAGAAAAGTACCTGTACGACAGCAATACCGTGATTCCTGGTAATTCGTTGTCGCTGGCGCGATTTTGCATGACCAGTTGCGGCAATGCGGTAGGTGGAATTGCTACAGGCGGTTTCACTATGTCAGACCAACAACACCAAGCGGTCACAGACAAATTGAACTATGCTACAGGTGTAGTTTCGATGGGTACAGAACTATCTGAACCCCTAGAAGGACCTGCAGCCGCAGGTACGGTGCAAGTAGGACTCATCGCTGCTGGAGGAAACAACGCCGGCTTTAGGCTGTATTCGAAATGGTACACCTATTCGAATGACGTCATGACATCTGGAGCCAACTTAATCACGCCTAGGTATTTACTCGGAGCGGTGGGTAACTCTACTGTGGCGTACTTTGCTGGCGGCCACATGAAGTCTGCAAAAACCACGATTCTGACCAGTGCCGCTGAACGCTATGTGTACGCAGGTAATGTGGTCACATCGTCAGCGTCCCTCAGCATTGCGCGCTCCTTTATTGGTGCATGCGGAAATACTGAGTACGGAATACTGGCTGGCGGCTTTAACAACATTGCAGACCATTCAGTCACGGAAAAGTACACATATGCCACCAACACTTTGACACAAGCTACAAGCTTACCGTTTTCGATCAGTTGTTTAGCGGGTGCTGGGAATACAGAATTTGCCCTGTTTGCAGGTGGTGACAGCAGCACCGTTGTGTCTAATCAAACACTTAAGCGTGCCTATGCAACTGAGACATATGTCGCAGGGAGTTCTTTGTCAACTCCTCGCGCTAACGCCGCACCATTGAGCAGTACACCAGGATGGATAGGATAACTACAGACTAGTGTAATCAGCATAAATGCCTGGGCATCACCCAGGCTTTTATGCTATGGCTTATGTGACGCTGTCGCAAATTTACAAATATCAGAATCAGACAAACTGACTTTTTGGTATTATTGATTTTATAGGAAATTGGAACATGTTTGAATTATTGTTGTTGAAAAGAAGAACGAGCGGCACCACGTACAGTGGCCCTCACTACGCGCTATTAGCCGGTGGCGCAGGGTATCCGTATGGTTTAAAGTCTTCGCAAAAGTACTTTTTTGATGCAGATAACATAGTAAGCGCAACCTCATTAATCGCCGAAAGGTATGGACATACTGCCACCAGTAGCATCACTGATGCGTATTTTCAAAGCGGGCGCGCTGCGAGTGGTATTCTCAATACTTCTGAAAAATTTTCATATTCTGCAAACACAGTCTCGCAAGCAGCGCTGCTTGCAATCCCGAGATACTATGCTGCTGGAGTGGGTAATGATAGCGTTGGAATCATAGGCGGAGGGCAAAACGGAGTAGTGCGTTTTTCCAGCACTGAAAAATACACGTACTCCAATCAAAGCGTTTCTCCGGGCGTGAGTTTATCAGCTCTCAGAGACGCGCCTGCCGCAGTAGGTAATTATAATTACGGATTATTTTCTTTAGGTAACAACCCTACACTTCTAGTCACTTCAGAAAAATACCATTATTTCACCGACACGCGCACAATGGGTGCGTCGCTGGCAGTGGGGCGATCATGGGCTGGCTGCATTGGTAATAATTCTTTTGGTTTATTTGTTGCAGGATCGAAAAGCTATTCGAACGGCCAGGCTTCTGTAAAGAACGTTGACATTTATAACTATGCGAGTGATGTCGTTTCTGTTGGTAGTTCAGCCGCAGTCGCCCGCTGCGCACACGTAACTGCCAGCACACCCACAATGGGACTAATCACACTAGGAAGCAACGGGTATGTGGTCATAAACACCACTGAAAAAATAAACTTTTCGTCAATGTCGTGGTCCGCTGGTACCACTATGTCACCCTCTAGAGAATCCTTAGCTGGTGCATCCAGTTTACCCAGCTGGACAGCATAAATCCCACGCAACGACTAATACCTTGTAAGTCAATGTAATCAGCATAAATGCCTGGGCGTCACCCAGGCATTTATGCTATGTCTTGTTTGGCAACATTAAAGAAAGAGAATTATGCAAATTTATGGACTCAATGACCGAGGTCATCCTGTCAAGCTTTTGCAACGCGCACTCAATGAGAAACTCAAACGTAATTTGGTCTGTGATGGTCACTTGGGCAGAGTAACGCAAGCAGCCATATTACAGTACCAGGAACAGCAAGGCATCGATGAAGAAGATGCGGACGGTGCCTGCTACGGTGAAAAGACACAAAGCTCAATAGGTCCATTTATCGAAAAGCGATACCTTCAAGAAAACGATTTCGAAAAAGCAGCCAAAGAATTGGGTGTGGACATCGCCAGTGTTAAAGCCATAACACAGGTTGAAGCTAAAGAATTCGGCTTTTTGCCGAATGGCTTTCCTGTAGTGCTTTTTGAGCGACACAAGTTCTATCAGATGTTGGCCAAACATCGTGGAGCTGGTTTAGCGGCTGCTATGGTCAATATCAATCCTGGTGTTTGTAATCCGCAAGCCGGTGGCTACGTGGGCGGAGCAGAAGAAGTCAAACGGCTAGACACCGCTCGCACTATTGACGAAACCTGTGCTTACCTGTCGGCTTCCTATGGCTTATTCCAGATCATGGGCTTTAACTATGAGGCTTGCGGATTTGCCAACGTACACGCTTTTGTGGATGCGATGAAGCGCTCGGAAGATGATCAGCTGATGGCGTTTGTCAACTTTATGAAAGCAGACAAGAAATTGCACTCAGCCGTTAAAGACAAAGACTGGACAGAGGTTGCCAGGCGCTACAATGGTCCAGCCTATGCCAAGAATCAATACGACGTGAAATTGGCTGCGGCTTATAGTTCATTTAAAGGTTGAGCTATGTTTGAATTGCTATTGTTGAGAAAGAAGAAAAGTACCCAATCCAGTGGTCCTTATACTTTAATTGGGGGATTGAATTTTGCGGATGTGAATGAATCCAAAAAGACTTACAAGTACTTTTATGTGGATGACGTATTTTCCACAGGTACTTCACTTAAGACAAAGCGTTGGGTTTGTATGGCTACTGGAAACCTTAGCGTCGGTATTTTCGCTGGGGGGTATGGGACAAATTCTAAAGAATACCTTAGCTCTACTGAAAAATACCAGTACGATAATAACACAACAATTGCGTCGTTTAATTTATCAACAGGTCGATCCTATGGAGCTGGGATAAGTGATAACTTAAATGCTGTTTTTTTCAAGGGAGAGGAGTACGATGGCGTCAATGGATGGCCTAGAGGAACGGTAGAACGTTATACCTATTCCACTAATAGTAAGATCACAAACTCTTACATCACTCATCGCGCCCAACACTGTTCGGCAAATAACGATACTTTAGGGATAAATGCCGGCGGCACTTATGGAACCGGTCAATACCCTTCCAGTACCACCACGGAACTTTATAGATTTTCAAATAACGTGCTTTCTATGGGCGCTAATTTGTTGGCGAAGCGAGATATCGGTGCAGCGGTGGGAAATATTGCATTTTGCATAATCGCTGGGGGATCTACGTACAATTCGGCTTCTGCCGAAAAATATACATTTAGTAATAACGCCATCGCCTCAACTACTTCGTTAACAAAGAAAAGAGCAGGGTGTTCTGGGTCCGGTAACTCAGAATTTGGATTATTTGTCGGAGGCGGGGGGCAAACTGGCTCTAGTAATTCCATAGATAGGTATACTTATGCTACCGATACTTGTTTAAGCACATCAACCCTGATGACCGTGGCGTTGGCCTGGCAGTCAGCCACCTCATCCTCTCCTGGCTGGGCAGCATAATTAACATTGCTCCAACACATGGTTTGACGCCCTCTGTCGTTTTGTCAACTCTTACATATCCGGATTTTACCATGTCTGAAAACATCGAATCTAATGCCGTCTCTGAATCCAGCGGTCAAGTCATCAACAACACTGGCGCTGTTGGCTCCAAAGACAGCTCGAAAACGAAAGAGCAACCGAAACAAGAAGCAGCACCAGCAAATTCCAGCACTCTGATTGAACAACTGAAAAAGCTGGGTGATCGTGCAGCACTCAATGCCATCGACGGGATTAACCAATACATCGATGCCATGAAGCCCGGCAAAGCGGTTAATCCCACTGAAGGCGCACACCAGCAAGTGGTGTTGTATCGCACTCTGCAAAACATCATCAATGGTGAGCAACCCAACTTCAAGCTGCTGTTTGCCACTGTTCTGAAAATCATCGATGAGAACAGCAAGACCGTTTTCAGCGGCACGCACATCTTCCGTTTCATTGATCAAGTGGTCTTGAATGCAGAAGACCGTCAAGCCTTCCTGCGCATTGTCAACCTGTTGATGACGGGTGCTGCGGTTGAAGGTCGCCAATCGGCTATGCGTCATGTCGACTTCCAACGCTCGCTACAATACGGCGTCACTGAAGAAGGGCGTGTCCGCATTCATTCGTTCTTTAACCGTTAATTAACGGCATAAGCACTACCCGGAATGGACGCAATTCCATTCCGGGTAGTATGCCGACTGTATTTTTATAAAGACACATATTACTTATATGGCCCTTCAATCAATCCTCTTAGGAGAAAACATGGATAATGTTGTTAATGAAGTCAGCGGCGTAGCCGTTGTTATGACTTCTTTGAACCTGCACAATACCTTGCGGCTTTGTGGGCACTTTGCGCCGCTAGATGCTGACCCCAAGAAGACGGCACATTTGCGCTTTAGCAAAGAAGACCTACAGGCTGCTTTTTCAGTTATCGACGACCTTATCGCTGCTGATCGCAAGCGCGTAGCGCTCAACGTAGCCAGCAAGCTGCGTGAAAGTGACATGACACAAGCGCAAGCTGATTTCTTCTTGCGAGAAGCAGTAAACAACGAACACTGCCTGTTTAGCCTGAATACCTATTGCAAAGATGACAAATACGCACTGACCATCGCTGCGCTGGGCTATGAACCATTGCGCGTGATCATTTTCGCAACTTCTGCTGACACCCACGAGTTTGTGTAATGAACAAAATTGTCCTACCACCGGGCCCTACACCTAAAGCTCTCACTGCCAAGTCTGCGCTTCGCACGTTGTTGGAACACCAGCTGGCCTTCATCAACACCAACAACAAAAGCGGCTTCCTAGAAACCGATCACTTGGACGACGAACAAGTTGCTGGGATTGCTACCGACTTATTGGCTATGGCCAAATTGGAGGTAGTCAGCCTCACGGCTATCAATGAGCTGGTTAAGAAGTCTTCGTATGAAATCATTGGCGAAGATGGAGAAGTGAGAACCAAGCGTGCAATTACATTCAAGACAATCGCGCGTCTCTTGGGTTACTCCAACCATAACTCGCTCAAGTATTATGCAAACCCAGGTGGTCTTGTTGTCAACCGACGCAATGCGGTCAGTGCGACACATCAAATATTTCAACCTAGCCAGAAGGCTTTGCTGGGGTTGATCAAAAAGCCCAGCAACAAAGACCTGCGTAGACAGGTTAATGAGTATTTGAAGGATGGTCAACTCAGGCTCTCTAACGAAGAGAAAGAACGGTGTGGCATTCTTGCAAATGCGCTCAAGGAGCTTGACAATACTCAAGGGATTTCTCTCTTTAAGCGAGAAGACTCTGAAGAGCGGCGCGGGCGCATGACATTTAGCAAAGAGTGTTCTGCCTATGCACAATACGCAACGCCGGCATTCAAAGACCTGGTGGAATGGATTTGGAAAGAACTCAATGACGTGGTGTTTATCCACAGCCCACACAGCGGTGAGCCTGCATCAATTGACAAGCGTGTTGTGGGTCTTTTTGAATGGACTTACAACATCCTTATCGCAAGAACTTCCCCGTATTCCCTCGCGAATTACAACGTAACCATCACCCTGGAGAACATTCGCTTTATCTTCAAACCCTACAAAAAGGCAACAAATGGCTAAGATACTCACTCTGGAAGAAGCGCAAAAGCGCTTAGAAGAACGCCAGGTTGTCACGGATGTCTGGTTTGGCGATTGGGATACCTATCGCACAGCTGTGATCTTTACAGACGATCACTGCTTAAAGAACACCTATGGCTTCAAGACCTGGGTACCGTGCACTACGCGACTGGGAGTCAACCAAGTTAAGACCATGGAAGATTACATTCGCCACTTTGAGAAAGACGAAAAGATCCTCTGGTCTGAAGAAGAAGTCATCGAGTTTCGTAATTCCCTGCGCGATAAACCATGCTGATCCAGCTGAGTCTTTTTAAGTTAATTGCAGAGCATCGTGGTATTGAACTGGCTACTGAGAACCTGAAATGGTTGAACGAGGCTCAGGTGTTTGGTTGTATCCCATTCAAAGACCTGTTGCTTCGGCTCAGAGACATCCGCCAAGCCCACGCATTGCTCTTGTGTGCACACGAAGACTACTCCTTGTCACAAGAGCGCCTGAAGGCCGTTTCGTTGGCTTGGAGAGGCATTGTAAGGACGCGCATCACCAACGCACTCAGAAAGGACACGCACCTCCCTGAACCAGTGACAACCACTGCCTTACAAGTAAGAAAGGCTGAGGAAGCATATTGGGCAACAAAGAGCAACACAGGTGACGCGTTGGTTGCATTGTTGCACTATTGTCATGTCAGTATTCTGTACCTGGCTGAAAAGCATTTTGGTAACCATACGACATTCTTCATCACCTCATCGCTTTACTGCGATTTGGTACGCGATTTCAATCGAGCCATCTATTCTTAAACCCTTTGGAGAAATACGTGAAAACTGTTTACACCTACCAGTCTGATTCCGATGCTCTTGTGGCTTTTGCCACAGTCATGAAACGAATCGAGAACGCTCAAGCAGGAAAGCCGCTTTACGTCAAGCCTGGGTACATGAATTGCATTCAGGCTACTCTGCATTCTCCGTATGGGGAAACAGTTTTTCAAATTGTAAAGGCCTTAAATGGGAATACGTGGGATCTTCAATTTCCCGAGGAAAGCCCGTGGCTGAACAAAACCTCAACCCCTACATACATCTGGTCGTTTTAACAGCATCTTTTTAAGAGGAATTCGCCATGCAAGTCACTTTCACTTTTGAAGCAAAAACAAAAATAAAGTTGTATTCGGAACTCCTTCCTGTTTTGATTTATATGCACAAGGCTGGTGTGTATAACCATGTGCATCCCATCACCAAAAACTCAGTGTCGATGAGCATCACGGGGCTGAATAGTAAAACACACATCGAGGGCCTGATAAAGAAAGTGTCAGCCATGTCGGAAATCATTGTAGTAGCAGTGATTATCGGCCACCAATACGCTGCCGATGGCTGGCATGACGATGACGTGACTAAACGCCTTTCTGAATTGCAGACTACACAAGTTGGGCACGCTGTCCATGCTCCCGCTCACACATTAGAGAATGGCGGTTTAAGCAAATGAACTTCGTATTACCTCTGCCTGTCGAAAGAAATACAGACACGTACGAGGATGCACTTGCTGATGTAACATCGCTAAACTTTAATCCGGCATCAATCAAAGAAATACATTTCAGTTTCGATTACCATGCCTATGAAGCCACCGACCAAAATGACTCAGTGCGTCAAGAACCGTATTCTCAAATAACCCCTCCAACTAATCAAAGGAAAAACATGGAAAAGATCATCAACCTTACCCGCTACCCTGTAACCAAAGAACAAGAAGCCCAGGGTGCCGTGGAAGCACACGCACGAGAAAAGGTGCTTGAGCTGCTCACTTTCCACACCGCACCCACTTACTTGCAGATCGTCAGCACTGCGGTGGCGCTGGCCAATATCGCTGTCAAAGAAGATGTGAAGAAAGCTGCAATCGGCGGTCCTGCCTTTCTGACCAGTACCCTGGAATCTGCACTGCTGGCCAATGGGATTGTTCCTGTGTACCCGTATTACAAGTCGCAAGAAGTGACAAATGACACACAGGGCGGCGAATCAGTCAGTGTGGTGGTCGCCAATCACATCAGCTATGTGGAAGCATTGCTTCCACATTCAGCAGAAACATCGCGCGAGGAGCTGGATAAACAATGGGATAAGGTGTAAAGCCTTAGTCTAGCCGCGCAGTAGCTGTCTCTTGGCAGCTACTGCATTTTTTTTTGCTGTAACGGTATTTAGAGGAAATAGCATGTCTATCAATTTGCCGTCTCTCCAACAAATCAATCACGCAGTTGAGCAATGCGGCGAGCCCCTGCAGCTTTTCAATTCCGACCGACCACTGACTACATTTATTCCAAAAAACCAGTTCTTGGAAATGGAGTACGATACCGAAACGCAACCGCCTGGGCGGGTTTTTCATTTTTCGTTCGACCATGACGCATATCAAAACTGGGTACGCACTAACCAAGAGAGTCACACCGACCACGATGTCTGCCTGTAAGCTGCAAAAAATGCACTGGAGCAATAGGCTTTATTAAGAAGGTAGCATATTACCCCTACTTCCCTTTTTCTGGGAAGTAGGGGTAATAGCTCTTTATTTTTTTTTTTATGCTTCTTGTAGGAATGCGTCCAGCCACTGGTCAAGAGATGGTAGACCGTACAACGTCACGGCAATCTCTGTGGCGTTGACATACCCTGCGCTGTAATTGATGGTCGCCATCCTTCGAACGGTTTCATCCACGCCCTCTACTTCAATCAGTTCTTTACTGGTAGTTTCCTTACTGATATTAAAAACAGCTTCGCCATTTGGATAACTTGCCGAGACATCAAGATCCCCAACATGGATGCGTATATTTGTAGGCATATAAGGATTTTCTTCAATAATCCTTAAGCCGTTGTCTGCTACCAAATGTGAAGGCAGCATCGTGATCCAGTCTGAAAGCCCTACGGTCTCTTCATCGAAGTCATCGGTCATTTCACTCGCAGTGCTACCTATTGCCTTTTCGTGTTTTAAACAAAAGAAATGCAAGTCGTTTGCAGAGCGTCTGGGTTGAGAGTTGAAGTTCTGGAAGTCGCTAAAGCCAGCTTGAAGCGGGAATGACGTAGACACGTCCAGCGTAGCTTCATCTAACATCTCCATGGAAATACAGTCGAATTGGTTATAGACGATGTACTCCAACGGGTAATTGGATTGCATGAACTTGTGCCACTCGGCCTTGACATACTTGTTTGCTGCTTCAAACTTGAGCTTACGCACATTCTTTAAGTTCTTTGCCAGCAAAGCATCCAGGCCGTATGATGGTTCTTCAGGTGCTCCGTTGCGCACCTGTCGGTAGATGCACATTGGATCGGCCCAATAGAACGACGCAGGACAGAAGACCGTGTTCCAACGCTGGTGAGGGCCATAGTTCATCACTTTACCTGCATTGGTGACTTTCTTTGCTTTGCCCTTCTTAAACTCGAAGCTGCGGTATTTAGACGGTACAGAAGGATCGCAGAGTATTTCCTCAGGCGCAATGCCTGCGCGATTGCAGGCAGCGACAACTTTGTCCACGTCGAAGACCATGTTCCATGCGCAGAGGAAGTCGGGCTTCCATTCGTGAGCACGTCGTATGGTTTCTTTAACTACGTCGATTTCAGTATCGACTATCATGATCTCGATTGTAATATCGCGCTGTTTGATCACATCGCCAATATACTTCTCTGCTAACTGCTTAAGCTGATTTTCTACATCGACATAGCCTTGCACAAACTTCTTCTGCACTGCCGTGAATACACGCTTCTTAAAGCTGATTGTCGCCATGAGAATATCCTTCTCTGACGACAGCATGTTGGTCTCTACGTCAAATGCAGCATACGTATAGGGCGTGAACACGTCCCATTTCTGGCTGTAGCTTTGCTTAATGAGGCATGTGGACAAGATATCTGTGCCATAAACGTAAGGCGACTCACACAAGTCACGCAGCGTGCCTCTCAACCAAGGTTTACCTAGGGCTTTAGCTACTGAATGGGTTAGGTTGGTTTGCGTGCACTCGAAGCGATTGAGGTTCTCTAAGTCTTCCCATTCTTTCTTATCTTGATGGTTTTGCTTGCCTTTCTTGGTGATGTAGAAAGGACGCTTGTAATCGATGACCATCCTCGTATTGGGGATGAGTTGCCCGTCTTCAGTGTGTACTTGCTCTTTGATGAAGTGCATGTCACTGTAATCGCCAGGCTCTACAGATTTGTTGTAGCTGACGAAGCGGCATTCAATGGCTTTAGGTGCTTGTTTTTGGGTGCTCATCGGAAGACTCTCCATCCATGGTTATGACTGGGGCTGGCTTTGTTTTGACACAATGCTGCCTCTTTACATGACATAACACACTTCGATCAATTTTAGACATAGAGAAGGATTTCTTTGCATATGCGAGTTAACATTATGTCAATGGCTGCTGAGTCCATTGATTTTCAAGATGGGTCTTTGTTTGCCAAGCTCGCTGCAGCGATCGACGCCATGAAAGACGATGCTGATCTGCAGCGCGTGGATGATCGTACGTTCTTTGAGAGTCGTAAGGCAAATGCCATCCCAGAGCTCTTTAAAGCAGGGATGGGATTGAACTTTTCAATCAACGTCATTGAGGATGCTGTGGGCCCGTCCATCATTGCACCACTGCTGGATAAGAACCACGTCTTCTGGACAGAGTCTCGTCGATACAACATCGACACTGACGGCATGATGAATAACTACTCAGGTCAAAAGGACGTCGATGACGTGATGAAACTTTTGAACACCAAGTTTGTCAAAGGCACTGTTGACCTCAAACGAGCCAAGGTCACTGGAGTCTTTGAACAGATGCAGTTCAAGTTGTTCATCCCGCGCAGTCATTTCGCAAAAAGGAGCATCTTCACCAGCCAAGAAGTGGCGGCTGTGATCATGCACGAGATCGGACACATGTTCACTTACATGGAGTTCCTCACACGCATGGTGACGACCAACCAAGCGTTGGCAGGAATCGTTCGGTCGATCGATAAAACCTTCCCTGCTGACAAACGAGAAATTGCCTTTATCAAGGCTTCAGAACTCCTGGAGATGGACAACAGTCAGCGCGAAGCTTTGATTGGCGCAAAGAGCCAAAAAGAGTTGTGCTGTGTTGTGCTGGATGGCGCTATCCAGAAATCCATTTCTGAACTGGGTGTGAGTCTTTATGACGTGAACTCCTGCGAATACTTGGCTGACCAGTTCGCTTCCCGCATGGGCGCAGGTCGCTACATTGTGAGTTATTTGGACAAGTTGTATCGCGATTACGGCATCGTGCCTAATGGCGCAGAAACATTGTTTGTGACAATCATGAAGACTGTCATCAATATTATCGCTATCTTGATGTTTTCAGCCTTCACTGCAGGTTTGCCTCTGATCCTGATTGCATTGATGATCGCTTCTGAAGACAAGAAATACAACATCTACGACAACGACAAGGCTCGCTTCACTCGGATCAAACAACAGAACATTGAACGGCTCAAAGACCAGTCGCTCAGCAAAGAAGAGAAAGCCTCTCTGGTTGAGGATAATGAAGCGATTGACAAGATTGCGAAGGTGTATGCAGATGAATTGAACTTCATCCAGAAAGCAGCCTACTATCTGCGACCGAGTTATCGCAAAGCTCACAAGTTTGAGTTGTTGCAAAAAGACTTAGAGAGCTTGGCCAGCAACGACTTGTTCCATATGTCAGCAAAGCTGGCTACTGTTTAACCCGTATTACAAGTAAGGAAATGACATGACAAATTTGAAATACCTCGATCTGCAGACCTTTGTTCGCTCCAAAATCCCAGATGCCGTAGTCGCTAAAAAGGCTACAAGCATTGCGCTCGGGATTGTGATTTCTCGCCTGCTGCCGCTTCCTACTACGGAAGCCGAGTCGGGAGAGTCGCACTACAGCTTTTCTGCGTATGCCACTGCTGCGGAAATGGCAGCGGCATTCAATGAAAACATTCTTGTCGACATCAACCTGGCGTTAGACACTGCACGCAGCCACTGGATGATTCGCTATGCTAATACCTATCCGAATGTCAATTTACCGCTGATCTCAATTGGTGAACATGACTTCTTGGTGAAGCTCACGGGCGCGTGCCGTTATGTCAATGAAGACACTCATTGCTTCTGTGAAAAGTATTCTGAACTGATGATTGTCATGGTCAATCGCATCAATCGTGCGATGAAGGCCCAAAACTGATTAAAGCCTTAGCGCTTAAGCGCTATGGTGTGTGCTTAAAATTAGCTATTTTGCAAAGGAAAAATCATGAAAATTATGCATGCCGTAATGTCGATGGAAGACAACCAGAGCCAAGACTATACTGAAATTAACCAAGAGGTCGGTAATAGTCTTATCGAAGTGCACGAAGCAGATAACGAGTTGGAGAGCATTACTTCAGACGTTGAAGCCGCGCAGGATGTCGGTGATGCTGTTTCTGAAATTGCAGAGCATGTCGAAACTGCACAAGAGACCGAGGGTGGCTTAAGCGAGGCCGAAGCAGAAACGATCAACATTGCAGTAGAGCATCTCTGCCGCAGCATTGGTTATCGCCGTAAAGCCATGCCTTCTTTAGAGTCGCACTACTCTGACAAAAAGCGAGCCTCTGTGGCTTTAGAAGGGCTGGGAGAAATTGTTTCTTCTATTTGGGAAGCGATTAAAGCAGCGTTCAAGAAAGTTGGAGAAGCAATTTCTTCTCTATTCAACTCCATTTTTAAGAATAAGAAGGCGGTTCAAGAGAAGGCAAAGACGGTGAGTACTGAGTCGAAGTCTCTCATTACCGTGGTTCAATCTAAACCGAAGGTCTCTACAGCAGTGGTTGCTTTAAAAACCGCAACAACTGTAGCTGACTACAAGGACGCAGTTGCGGATGTAGTTGAGACGGCAGCTGAAAAAGAAGCCCTAGTGGGGCATTTGGCCGACGTATCGCTAGTTAAATATTTCAGAACTCCCGATGGCAACGGCGTCTATGAAAGCGATAAAATTTTGGATCGCTTTAAAAAGAATCTCAACGGCATCGACACCTTGATGAGCGACACTAATGGCCTGGGTGTGGGTCAATTTGCCGACTACATTGACAAGCGAACAGCCAGCTTAGAATTGGGCGTCGATAAGAAAGAACGCCCTGAAAACTCAGGCTACGTCAGAAACCTGATGAAGAACTTTGGAAACAACGCTTTGGATGGATTTGACAATCTTTCTAATCCGGATAAAGACTTCGACTCCCAAGGATACACAATGGCGTTTGATACGACCATTGCCCACTACTTTCCTAAAGACGAAGAACTCAAATACGAAATAGAGTTACATGAATTTAAGGCTGTTGCTTGGCCGGAACTTAATAAAGAAGACGCTGTATTGAGCCTGGCGCACCCTAAACTGACTGCGGAGGTGGCTGACCAAGCATACAAAAGTGCTCAAGAAGGGAAGCTAGAAAAAGATGTCAAAAAGCTTGAAGAGAGTTTGAAAAAATTGATGAGTAAAGGCGAAGAGCTGGTTACTGCATCAAAGAGCGAAGAAGATGCCAGGGCTATGGCTAAAAAGGTCAACTCTATAAAAATGAGCGTTATTAGAGTCATTGGTTTAATAAAGCTTATGGCTGTTTATCAACTTGAAATGACAAATAAGGTTCTTAGCTATGTCAAGGCTAGTAACAACTTGATCAAATATCTTGCTGAACAAGCATCGTAAAAATAGCACGGACAACTGACAAAAATCTTTTGATTCTTTTCAGTTTAACTTATCAGCATTTTTCCCTGTTAAAAAATTAACTAGGAAGCATGTACGATGGTTAATTTTTTAAAGTAACAACAACATAGCGGCCAAGGAAAATCCTTGGCCGCTATGTTGTGTTAATTGGATATAGTTCATTTTTATGTGTGTAAGACATTTTAAATCGAAGGAAAAATCATGAAAATTATGAAAGCAGTGATGTCGATGGAGTCTTCGGAAATCATCGGGGATGAGGAAGTCATCATTCTGAATCAGGAAATTGACACTGCGCTTTTAGGCATTCAGGAGCAGCAAAATTCGTACGATGTGCTGGAAGACCAAGTGAGTGAAGCATCTTCTGTCGCAGACACTCTGATGGAAATGCAGGGGCAAATTACTAAAATCGACAACGTGACACCACAAGAGTTAGATGTCATTAATATCGCTGTAGAGCACTTCTGCAAAAGACTGGATTATAAACCTGCGAACACTATTGGCTTAGAGTCTTACGTTGGATCAAATGGAAATAGATTGGTTTCTCTAGAGGGAATCAGTAGCTTCATAGACTCCATTTGGCAAGCAATTAAGTCGGCATTTTTAAGGTTATTGGAATGGATAAAAGGTATTTGGAGTGCTATATTTGGCACTAAGGACAAAGTAGAAACCAAATTACAGGCTGCGGAACATTCCAGTGAAAAAGTAAAAGTAGTTATAAAAAGCAATACTAAATCAGAAGAACAAATTATAGCCAATGTTCAAAAAGCCGTAGTTGAAATACCGCAAAGTAGCACCTCACCGACCACCAGCCAAACGCAGACGGGCACACCCCCTCCCCAACGGGAAAAGGGTATTGAGGAAGATGCTAGAAAAGAAGCATTTGAAACTGCATTTAAAAATGCAAGAAGAATCGAATTCGATGAAAAGTGGAAAAATGGTACCGGCTACCTTGACCACGCAGCCGAAGGCAAACATGCGCCTAAGGTAAGCCAAGGCCAAGTGGTATCCTTTCTCGACGATAAAGACCGTCGCGGCGTAATTGTCGGTACGAAATATGGCAACATAGTAGTTTTTGAACGTTATTCCCCTGAAGGCAGTGAAACGTCAGGTGTATTCGTTTGCAACATCGCTGATAAAGTTAGAACAAATGTTGACTTTATAAAATTTGAAAGAGCACTGAGTCTCGACAATTTAAGGGATATCCTTGGGCACAACGGAAGGGATAACATCGGTAAACTTATAGGCAGCTCTAGGGTCTTGGACATACCTGCAACTAGGGAACTTTCTAAAGAAACCCTTAAGCAAGCCTCTATTTTTTTAAATAATGAAAAACTTAAAAAATATTTTAGGTCTGAATTTGGCGACAGTTGCTTAACTGCCAAGCAAATAAGTTCGCGCACTTATCAATACCTTGCCGGAAGCTATGCTGAAACAATACAACAAACAAACGAGTTTTTTGTATCCCTACTAGACCGCATAGAGGATTATAAGAAAGCCGTAAATGAGGGCACTTTAAATGCGAAAGGGCTGGGTTCAGAAAGGCTAAAGGCTGGCATGTATTACTCAAACGCAATAGGCAATCCTACCTATTATGAGAAGAATGAAGAGGCGAATGCTGTAGATGGAAAAAATATCGTTACTTATCTTCTCCCTTTTGATAAAAACCTATTTTTCATACCTGTTCACAAAGATCGCGAAACTGGTCTTTACAATGAAAAGCCGCTTTTAGAGTTCCGAAACTTTCAAGAACTAAAGAATTTAGAAAAACACAATCTAGAAATCGCTGATTTTTTTGTAAGGGACATAGTTTTAAAAGATGCCAGAAAAATAAGCGACTTCATTAAAAGCGGCGTTAATCAACGAAATTCCGACAAGGTACAAAAAGAAATAACGGCATTACTTGGCCTTATTGAAAAGAGATTGGAAAAACTAAAAAGTGAGCTTAATACTGCAAACGAGAAGCGCTCTTCAGAAATAAATGCGATCACTATCGGTCTTCAAAGATTGTCGTCTTACGTAAGAATACAGTCTGCGCACGTGTGCTCGCTTGCACTCATGATTGAGAAATACAACCTAGAGCTCGTTAACAACCTATCTGAGTACGTCGACGGCTCTGCAAAGATAATTTTAAAAGCAATCAACGTAAAACCTTAACTCATTGCAATGCCATGACTATAAAAATAATGTCTTTCTCCTTGCCAGGTAGGGTTTTATCACTTGAGGAGTTTTCGCAACTCAATCAAAGCATCGATAATGCTACTTTGGAGATTCAAGAAAATCGTGATGCTCAAGAACAGCGGAATTCTTCAGTTGAAGAAGCCGTGCAAATCGCAGACACCTTGGATCAAATGTCGGAGCATATTGGCCAAGCGCAGCAGCTCAATCCCAATGAAGCACAAGTGATAGACATTGCAGTCGAGCACTTCTGTAAACGTTTGGGATATGTCTCCAAGCAAACTGTTGGGTTAGAGGGTCATGTTTCTAACACTCATCGAATTTCAGTATCGCTGGAAGGAATTATTTCCTCTATTTGGGAAGCAATCAAGGCTGTGTTTAGAAAGCTCAAGGAATGGATTGTTGCTGCTTGGGAGGCAATTTTTGGGAAGTCAGAGAAAGTAGCTACGAAGACTGTCGCGGTGCAGGAACAAAGAGACCGGGTCAATAAAACAATTCCAGAGAGTGCGCAGAACCAGACCTCTGAAAAAATAAACTCGCAGATAAAAGACACCGTAACAAAAGTCGCTCCAACAAAAGCTGTCCCAGCAAAAGCTGTCCCAACAAAAGAAGCTACAGAGCAGACAACATTCAGTGAACGGCTGTCGAGATACTTCAGAAAAGAGGATGGGAGCGGGTGTCATAGTCCTAAAGAAATACAAGATAAGACAGAGAAGCTGCTTGACAATCTTTCCAGCGGAAAGCACAGTGAGAATTTTAATAAGCTCGGCGAGAACATTGACAACGTTACAAAAATTGTCGACAAGTTCTTTGATAAACTAGACGAAGTTTCAGAATGTATCAAAGCTGGCGATAAGAAAAAATACGAAGACGAGCTAGAACTTTTTGAAAAAACCGCCTTAGATACCTACAAAGAAGTTTCCCCGTTAAATGATGGTACGATACTCGATAACCCCTTCGATCATCACTTCCGAATCGCGGGTAAAAATCCTGCATTTACAATGGTGGAAAAAGAGCACTTTAAGGAATTAACTCGGTCCAGTACGTTAGAACTTCCTCCAAAAGACTTTAAGGATAAAGTGCTTTTCTCTGTTGTAAAACTAGGAGAGACTGAAGGAAAGGGAAAAAACAAAAAGATACTTGACGCAAACAAGAGGATGTTAGACCATGTCGATAAGAGGATCGATCAGAGCACTAAACTGTACAATACAGCTTTGAGTAATACGCACGATGGAACTTCGCACGACTTAAAAGTGAGTATTTTTGGGATGTTGATAACTACCGAAACTTCTCGTTTAAGAAATGCCATCCGAATGGTGATGGAACTTCAAAGAACATACGTTGAGTATTACATTACACTAATGAACAATTTGATCGAGTATGTTAGGCTTTCTGACAGCATACTGATCAACGAGTACGGTGAAAGCACTGTCGTTATCTAACGCGCTGTACAGCATAAAGGGAGGGTAAGCCCTCCCTTTATGCTGTACCTTTTTACTTCACTGCATTGCCGTGACGCAAGAACGTCACTTCCACATCTTCTTCGACGATCATTCGTCCGTCTTGTTGAGGTGTGAGTCGTTTCTTGATCGACAAGCGATTGGAGTTATCCAGCACTGTGATGGCATTATAATCCGCCACCCA
The DNA here is from genome assembly GCF_028688795.1 of Rhodoferax sp. GTDB lineage: Bacteria > Pseudomonadota > Gammaproteobacteria > Burkholderiales > Burkholderiaceae_C > Rhodoferax. The sequence goes on from NZ_JAQTXM010000004.1 coordinate 69,826, forward strand.
GCCTACGGGCTCCAGTTTAACGTCGATCACGTCGCTGCTGTAGCGGTTTCTCAGCGCGTACTCAATGGCAGAGACTGCCACTGTGCTGGATTTAAGTGATTCATCCAAAGTACGGATAGTGGCTTTCTTCAATGCATCCAGCAGCTCTGGATTCATGTAGGTTTTATCAGGCACGCTCAGCGTAACCTTAAACGCTTGGCTGGCGTCGATGGTGCTCTCAATCCCGTCAGTCGCAAGAATGCGGATGTTTCCTTTTGTCACACGAGGATAAAAGTAAACCTTGGTCTGATCCAACAGACGCTGACTCAATGTTTCCAAGTCTTTTGTCAGCCAACCTACGAGCGATTGCGCAAAGTAGCTTCTGTAATCAGAGGCCGCCTTGTCGTTAGCAAAACGATATGCGCTCTCAATGGTGAACACGTCCACCAAATGCAGAATAGAAGTTTGCTTGCCGGCTTGCATTACCGGGAGTCCGCTGTTGTCCAATACTGTTTCACCTTTAAGGTACCTGTACCTCTGGACCCCTTTTGCATCAAGAACAGGATCACCGGCACGGTGAAGGTACTTGTAGACCAGTTTACCAGTTGCGTCGACTGTGAAAGCAGTGCCTGTCACTGGGTCGATATCAAAGACATCGTTTTCATACACCAGCGGGACGTCCTCTTCGTACTTCTGGTAAGATGCAGAACCTGGGACACTTTTACCCTGTGCCCACAAAGTCTTAAGCGAATGTCCAAACTCAACGCGCAAGCTCTCCAGACTGATGCCGGCTAAGATGCTGCCATTGACAGTGTAGTCTTCCAACAGATCAATACTGAGTGCTTCATCAATGCTGGTGTACTCTGCTTGCGTTCCTTGCGGCAATACACAACCCAGAACAATCTTAAAGTCTTGCAACAAGTCGCACCGTGTAACCACAGACGACCGGCTCACTGTAAACGAAGACTGGTCCAATGTGTCATCTGCATCCAGAGCAAAATCTGTTTGCATGGTAAACACAAACACACGTTCACCGTCACTGTTTAAGTACGTTGTGTCGTTATTCAAGTAAGCAGGAGCCGCTTGCTTGCTGGATGAATAGAAAAGCTGAGCAAAGACATGCTTGTCCTCCAAGGCCTTATAAGCATCGTTAGCGCGAGTGCTGATAATGAGTTTGTAATAGCCGTCAAATTTCTCAATGGTACTGGTGGTGTCCACAGAGACTTGTAACTGCGTGCTGACGTTGTCTTTTATAAACGTCTTAGAGACAATCTGAGGTGCCTCTAAATAGTACGGCCTGACTTCAAAAATATCAGACGTCGTATCAAGGACGTAGTAAAACGGAGAGAAGCTGTAATTGATCTTGTTCACCTCGGTGCACAGCAGGGCTGGGCTCATAGATGCCAGGCTGTCATAAGCCGATTTAGAAACCAGTTTTGTCACCCCGTTCTTTGTCACGTACAGCGCACCCGAAGTCAACGTCACCGCAGACCCGTTATCCACCACACCGTGTGCTAAGCGACACTCGTCAAACGACAGCAACACCGTGGACATACCCGAAGCAGCAGGTGTGATCAAAGACAAATCAACAGGCGTGGGTAAGGGTTTTGTGGCCAGGAAGATGCGGTTCGTAATGGTGTCAACGTTCTTTACAATTTCATACCCCATATCCTCAACACTGCTTTGCAGCTGGATGTTTGTGATAGGCAACTGTTGAGGACCGATGTTGTTGTCAATCACGCGTTGGCGTAGCACATCAATTGACAAACTGTCCCGACCACCTGAAACAGTAGCTGTCGAATACACGGCCATTGTGCTCAAGTTAATGATTGGGGCTGTGTACTGCGTCGAATCAGCTGCGTCAATCGCTTTCCATTCCGTGGAGAAGTTATCCAGCTGGTAGCCCGACAGCATCAAGACAACAGGGCCCTTTGTGTAATAGATGTCTGTGCGGAGTTTTCCGCGCACCTTCCCAGATGTAACATACACGGAAGGGATAGTAACACTAACTTTCCCTTCATACACTTGGAGCACAGCAGTAGGTGTACGAGGGTCGTAAATCTGCTGGGTATGTGTGGTCTGTATTTCTTTCCAGGAGTTATCGCTCTGTTGAATGTACACCCTGGCGTGGTAGAACTTATCAGGATGGGAGACAGTGGTAACAAATCCCGACGCAGCATTGACATCGTTGTATTTGGTAACAATGTCAAACTGGTTAACTTCTACGTTGAACTTAATGAAGGTGACACCGTCGTAAGCCGTAAGTTCCTCAAACTCAATCAGGTTGGTAGTGAGCTCTTGCAGTGGGGACGATACCGTGGTGTCGTAGACAACTTGTAAACCGCCATGGTCCAATTGCCGAATGTCAACCGGGTATTGAAGACTGAACGAAGTTTCTGCAACACGGAACACCGTGTTCCTAGGAATCGTAATCTTCTTTATCTTTGCAATCGGGTCCAACACCATGGCATTGATGACTTCGTCTTTTCGAAACATCATCGTCCAGAAGGTACTGGCTGGTGCCGCAAATCGTCCGATGTAATCCTTGTCAGACATGTGTAGATACAGGTCTTCTTGTGACAGTGCAGAGGCAGGGTACTGGCGACGCGTCAGTGCTTCCATGTACTGCATGAAGGCAGCGGTGTTGGTGGCAGTGGTTTCCAGCGCAAACACAAACGGGTTGGTGGCGTCCACAATTTCTACTGTGCCGTCGGTAGTGGCGCGAAGAACCTCCAAGGATACGCGTTGCATCTGAGCTGGATTGAAGCGATACTTTTCGATATTGCCAAGAATACTGGATACGGTAACTGATGCCATGTCTTTTCCTTTGATTAGCTGGATAGTGCGCCCATATGGGCTTGGAACGCGATCATGGAGATTTGGAACACTTCACGTGAAACGTACCACTCCAACTCGTACGTATTGGGATTTATTCTGGGATACCCTCGGTTGTTGAAGACACTCAGTGCCTCTACGGGTATTTTCTGCATATTAGAAGCATACATGCTTTCACGCATGTTGGGATTGAATATCCCTACGGCTGCATTGAACTCATGCATGATGATGTCATCTTGGTAACATGCACCCATACACCGAAACCGAATGGCAATACGGTCGTTGTTAGCGTTCAGCGGTGTTTCTGAATCGTAATCGAATGCCGAGCCCATAGGAACGTCATAAGGAAACGCAGCGCCCGTGCAGCCAATCTTCTGAACATACCGCTTGTTCTTATCCAGCACGAGTCGATAAATTCGTGTGTTGTAATCAATCTCGTTTTTAACCATGAAGTCCGGGTAAGGGACCATGATGCCTTTGAAAACAGAAGCCGCGTAAGAAATCCATGTATGAAATAAAGATCGAATGGGATCACCAACCATATTGCGGAAGGTCGCCGTAATATCGTATGCTGAGTAGATGTCTAGGGAGCTGTCCACCATGCTGAATGTTTCTTTGTAAGCGCCGGGCTCACTGGAATAATAATCCAGAACGGGGTCTGGCCATCCGGTGCATGACAGTAAGTGGTTTGTCAGCAATGGCATAAATGCGTTTTCGTGATCCACAAATGGGCACGAATAAGCAAAGTCCGAGATGTTCAATCGCGGATCAAGGTAGCACCGAATAATGCGCTGTATGCTGGCAGCTTCGCTAGTCAGCAGTGGAATGAAACTTCTCTCTGCGCGCACGTTCGATGAGGACAAATTCAGCTGTGGGCGCGTAAAAAAGGTCAGGCCGTAGACATCTCGATTAATTGGTACGGGGCTGGGCGTCTGCCGATGGTTAATGCCATAGAACACCGAACCAATCGAACTGTTGGCATCTCCCAACGAAGTGGTCTTATACACTTCGTTGAGTGTCGTGTTAATTTTGTTTTCATTCATCTTTTTCTCTTTTCTTAAGGAATAATAACCATGACCCCTATTGCTACTGGTGCCGCTGTGTCTGGGGCGCTGAGCGTGGCTGCTCAGACATTCGGCGCTTTAGAAGTCGCCACAAAGAAATACCAAAAAGGCAACAAGTACCTCAACAACGTCTCGCTGATTGATGTCACGCAAGTCGCGCGCGTAGAGCCGATTGCACTGATTGATGTGGATTGCATGAACTTAGAGTACGTCAATGACGTGGTCGAGACCATGCATACACTATTCAGCGGTTACTACCTGCAAGCCATCAACCTGCTGGGCAATGTGGGTGGCGTGAGCGTTGCAAAGCGTTTGGCGCCTCTGAATCCCAATCGCGGCATCGGGTTTGAGTCGTATGACGATTGGCGCCTGGACATGCAAGCGTATGCACACAAGCTGCCTACGTCTCATAACAAACCTGCGCTAGAGAGCAAAGGAGCACCTGTTGTTGACCGCAGCATGAATGCGACCGACAAAGAGGTCGTCTCGCTCAATGAAGTCTCGAACCTGTGCGTGGGCAAACTGTTCAATGTGGTGATCCGTAACGACGACCAATCGGTCACGGTCCCTGTAGCAATTCGCCTGATGGTTTCCAACCTACCTACAAACACGCTTGTCAATATGTTGACCTTCAAGGACAACTTTGACATGGACATGAAGGAGCGCTACCACGCTTGGCGTGCTGGGCGTTTGAGCTTCATCAAAGACTTGATCCTTTGCCGTGATCTGATTGAGAAGCACCGCAACGCCATCATCAACGACAAGTCTGGCGTGTACGCAGAAATGCTCAAGCGCGAAAACAACAACATGAAGTCAGGGCTGCTTAACAACAACCCGTCGTTGGCTACTGCCTCTAACCTGGTCATCATTTCTTCGGAAACACTGGCCGACATAGAGCATAAGATCAACGGAAAGTTTTCAAACTTCAAAGTGCGTCAAGCAGTGTTTGAGAACACCAACCTGATGATCATGGCCGTGGTCGACAAGGACTGGGGTATGACCACGTTCTATTTCCGTGGCATGACGGAAACTACCCAGGTCTCTGTTCGTGGCCTGCGCAGCTCGAAGAAGGGCGGTGGTTCTTCTGAAGTGCTGGACGTCATGAAAGCTTTCATCTCCGGTAGCAACCCCAGCCTGTAACAATAAACAAAGCAGTTATCATGAACATCCTCCATTACCTTAAAGGTCTCCTGCCGTCTTTCAAGAAAGACAAGATTGTTGAAAGCTGCGAGATCATCGGCAACAGCATCCGTGAACACACCTTGCCTGCTTATGTGTCGGCAGAGGCCCTCTTCGAGGGTCGCAAATACAACTCTCAAGAAGCTAAAGATTTTGCAACCGTATACGACAAGAAGGTCGGTCGCGTGCACGGCAAGAACATGATGGGCTCTATCCGTGAAGGTTTGGAGAACACACTCGTTCTGTTGCAGAAGATTTCCTCTGATGCGAATCACCTATTCTCCGAAACAGAGACCAACCTGAGCATCACCTACGGCAAAGCTACTTGCCTTCGTTTGATTGATGCCGCAGACTACGTCAATGAATTCAGTCGCAAACTGCTGAATTACATGTTTGTCTTGGAGACCGCCAGTGCGGACGAGCACGTCAGTGTGAAAGACTGCATTTCCGATGCAGAAATCAAGATGCTCAACGATGGCTTCTTTGACTTCTGCCTGTGTATGCAAGTGCTCAAGCGTGACGTCAAAGACATTGAGAAGGTCATCAAAGACATTCCTGATGCGATCATCACGCCGATGACCGAAAAGACATTGCCTGCTACGATTGGCCGTGACAAGATCGACCCCTTCCTTCTGACGAACTTGTCGGTGAAGATCAATCCGATTTACAAAATCGGCATGATGGTGGCAGAGCGCCAGGCGAACAAATACAAGTGCGCCAAGGCTGAACTGGAACTGCTGCAGCTGCGCAAACTCAATCTGGAAAAGCTCTACGAAAAGACCCATGACGCCAAGCTCCAAAAAGAGATTGAATACATGGAAAACCGCGTGACCAGCCTGAACTACGCTGTTGCCAAAATGGAGAAGGAGTACAACAATGAATAATAATGAGCAACTCATTAACGGACTGAAGGTTTACCCTTCTGGTTTTCTAGGCAGTCCTAATGTTCCGCAAACCAAGCCTATCGACATTGTCACCACTGCCAGCCGGTTACTGAGTAAAGGCTTTACACCTCAACACAGCAACTATCTGGCTAACGCAGAGGTGTGTGACATCTGGGTAGACGTGATCTCTGGAGATCCCGACTATAATACGTTTGCTTTCAAGCAACGTATTTTACAGTGTGCTCTGGCTTCCTTTGGTACTGAGCGCATCATGGACTGGATCAATGCGCAGCAGATCAATCCTAAGGCGGGTGACAACCATTACCGTTGGATTGATGAAACGATTCTCTATGTCTTTGAAGGCAAGAATCGAGAGATGTCTAGCAATAACTGGACCACGCTCTTGAGTGCCGGTGGCGTGGGCACGAACCGCAGCATACAAAGTCGGATCATCAAACACTATCTGTTAGGTGAACCGGACAAAAACATTTGGCGCCATGCGCCATATCGCGGTGACATGACCGTGCGTGAATTCATCCTAGCGTGGGTGCGCGCTAAAGGCGGTATGGAAGATTTAACCACATCGCTCAATGTCCTGTTTGGCAAACGCTAACTAAAGACCATAATAGGGGTTAGTCCCCTATTATGCCGCCTATTAAATGAAACCCTTAAACTTACTAAAGGAAGAAACATGAGTCGCTTTTCAATTGCACGTTTTGCCATGGAATCCGAGGACGCTCCGGATGAAAACCTGGACACTGATCAGACGATCACTGAAGACGAAAATGGTAATCCTCCAGAAGACAACTCTGGTGATACTGAGACCGATCCTGCCGAAGATGATGAAGTTGATCCTGCTGACGAACCTATTATCTTCCCCGAGGTCGGTAATCTGAATGTGGATAAAGTCGCCGAAGTTCTGGATGAGGAAAGCACCCGCAAAGACGTAACCGATGAAGCGATTGAAGAAGCAGGTGTGTTGACTGCTGCTGTTGAAGCGATGGCAGAACAAATGCACAGCAACGGTACGTTGTCTGTCGCCATGCTCAACCTTGCCAACGCCGTCTATTCGGGTGCAAAGAATCGACTGGGTGCTCCTGAGGAAACTTATAAGAGCTTCGGTCTGGAGAGCTTTGAGAAAAACTACAAGTTGTCTCCTACCGTCAAGAACCGCAGCCGCGTAGCACTGGAAGGTCTTGGCAGCATGATTAACTCAGTCTGGCAAGCTGTGGTTAAGGCCATTCAACGCGCAATCGATTGGGTGCGTAATCTCTTCTCCGGTTTCTTTAAGGCGGCAGGGCGGTCGAAGAAAACCACGCAAGATACCATGAGTGCGATTCTGAAGATTCGCAACACTCCCAGGTATGAAGACTACTTAAAGAAAACTTCGATCGACAAGACCGCCTACGTCACATTGACACCTGACAAACACAAGTATTTGACCATTGACGGCAAAGACCCTTCTGAGGTCAAGACGACATACACCGACATGAAGTCCCAGCGAGCGGTGTACGATGGGGCACCGAATGATTACTTAGGCGCATTTGAGCACCTTGCAGGTTTGGCAAAAACGCATGAGAACTACCCCAAGGTGTTCAGCAAGCAATTTACAGATGACGTGACTGCTATCTGTAAAGACCTGAGCGATAACAAAGACTTGGATCAGCGTCCTTCGTTTTGCGACTTGGGTCAGCTGTTTCAAAAGGGGTATTTAGTTGTCCCAACGGGTCAGACCTATCTTGGTAAAACACCTGCTGCGCAAGACATGGTCTATCTGGTCAACCAAAACTATCTAGGCGATCTGCACATCTTCAATTACGTGTGTCCGTTTGATTTAACCAACTACGCACAGACAATCCACTACTTGACTGAGTGGAAGTTTGAAGTCAACGTCAAGGCTGATTCGGTATCCACAGGCGCCATGCCTTACATGGACACTGAATACATGAAGGCGTGCAACCAGAAAGTCATTGAGATCAACAACATCCTTGACAAGTACGAGCTGACACTGGACGTGATGACGGACTTCCAAGCACGATTAAAGAAACTGGCTGAGCAGATGGTGATTGACTCTACAGAATTCTTAAAGGAAACCACCACGAACGGTACATCGCAAAAGGGCCGTGCTCAGATTTATCTGGATCTCTCCAAGATGGTCAACAACGTGGTAAGCAACATCAACACCGGAATGGTAAAGACCGCAACCCACCTTGGACAAGTCTGCGCTGCATGGAACAGCTACCTGAAAGAGGTATTGATTAAAGAGCAAAAGATTGTAGCGCAATAAAGAAGTGCTCTAAAATACCACCTATTTTCTGACAATAGCAATAGGGCTTCGCTTAATTGAAATATCTATTGTGTGTGAAAGTGGCAGAAACTGCACTTACCACCTTTGCGGGAGAGAAGGTAGCCCGTGAATTCTCAAAAAGCTTTTTGACAATTTTCTTTTTTTACTGGAGTAAGAATATGCGTAAAGGTATCATGGCTTTCGAAAGCATGGATGGCGAAGTCGACGGCGGCGCTGACGTTGCAGAATTTGCCGAATCGGCTGAATCCGACATCATCGAGATGGACGAAGCCAACAACAACATCCAAGGTCTGGATGATGGCATGGATGAAGCAGAAGAAACTGCTGACACTCTGGACAAGATGGGCGAGTCGCTGGGCGAAGCTGCTGAAGACGGCGGCATCTCTGAGCCGGCCGCCGAAGCCGTGCGCGTCGCGGTGGAACACCTCTGCGCCCGCATCGGCATGCCTGCAGGCACCCGCGTCATGCCTTCGATGGAAAGCTTTGGTGACCGCTCCTCGCGCGTCGCTGCGACCATGGAAGCCATGGATGGCATCAAGGCTCGCGCCAAGAGCATCTGGGAAGCCATCGTCAAGGTGTTCAACCAAGCCATCGACTGGGTCAAGGATTTCTTCCGCAAGCTGACTGACGGTTCGCTCAAGCTGAAGAAGCGTGCTGAGAAAATCATTACTGAAACGGGTAAACTAGGCAGCAAGACGATCAAGGCAGATGCAAAGATTGCTGCCGGAGGATTTGGTAAACAGCTGGTTGTTGGTGACAAAATTCCCGAAGGTTCCGACTTTGTTTCCAAGGTCGGAGAATATTCGAAAACCCAAAAAGAACTGAATACCAAAATTAAAGGTATGTCAGACAACGGCAAAAACGCCGTTAAGGACATCATGTCCGCAGTCGAAAGCGGCGATGCGCTGAAAGAAAAAATTGGTAAAGCTGCAAAAACCATGCTAGGTATGTGGACTGGTAAAAACAGCAGCAATACCGAACTTCAAATTGACGGCATGCAGCTGGGTGAATACGCCCTTATTTTCGGCAACAAATCCTTCTATAGTCGCGTTCCTATGCACATGGAAACCCAAAAAGAGGATGCGGCTTTTGAGGAAATGATCAAAAATACAAAGTTCACCGTGGCTAACAGCGCAGGTGAAAAAGAAGCCAAGGAACTTGCTAAAGAAATCACTGCTCTTCAAAAAGAAGAAATCAAGTCGGTAGCTACTGCCATTAAGGCAAACATGGAGCTTTATAAGGACTACAATAAAGAGATTAAGGCTCTTGAAGAGTCTCGCGACTCTGTTCGCAAGGGTATGGATCGCGTTAAAAACGCATTCAGTGAGTCAGACCGGACAGCAGCTCGGATTGCTAAAATTTACGTCTCGGCATTGACAGCTGGCGCTTCTTCGCTGCGCAGCTACGACATCAAGACCTGCAAAGCTGCGCTGGACTATTGCACCGCTTCGCTGAAGTCGGCTGGCGCTCCGGAAGCCAAGAAGGAAGGCAAGTAAGCATACCTACTTCTGAGTGATCCTCAGAAGTAAGTAGCTGATTGTTAAGCATAAATACCCTCGGCACAACCGAGGGTATTTATGCTGTGTGTAAAATTCCCCTATGACAGAAAGTAAAAACATGTCTTACAAACCCAATCGTCGCGGCATCCTTGCATTAGAAGATAACCTTCCGGAAGAGTTTCCTGTCACTTCTGACATCAGTCTGAACGAAGTCCAGGACCTGAACTACTTGGCACAAGCCCAAGACGTCATGGTGGATTACTCCATCAAGAATGAGATCACAGATGACCGCATCGATGCAGTCGATGCGCTGAGCGACATCCATGAAGCCATGGCGGGTGCCGAAGAAGTCGGCGGCTTGAATGAGCATGAAGCACAGATCATCAACGTGGCTGTAGAGCATTTCTGTAGGCTGGGTTTTGTGAGTGCTCCAGTTCGTGTGTCGCTTGAACAGTACAGCGGCACTGCCAGCCGCAAGCAAGCCCTGCGTGCCTCTATGGAAGGTATCTCGGATGCCATCAAGTCCATGATCAAAAAGATCGTTGACTGGATCAAGCGCATCTTTACCAGCACTAAGGACTCCGTGGTCGCCATGGCCACTGGGGCTGACAAATTGGTCAAGTCGGCGCGGCGCGTGGCTGATGACGCCAAGGCTGTGGCAGACAAAACGATTCCGCCCAACAACAAAGTGATGAAGGACTACAAGCTGGCAGCCTTCTTCAGCAAGAGTTCGGCTGTCATTCCTGCTGATCAGCTTCTGAATTTGTACGCGGACTACTGCGAGTTTGCTAATCAAAAGTTCAAGAACAAGTTCATCAAGCAGCTGGGTGCCAACACCTACAATGCTTCTGAAGCTGCACGAAAAGGTGTCACTGAAGAAGTTGTGGCTGCTAAGGCTTCTGAAATTCTGACCAATCTCAAGAAAGAAGCCCTGGACGAATTCGTTGCTAACAGCGAAGCCAGTGATGAAAACAAGGAAGGGCTGCGCTATGATCTGCCGTTCGGTCAACGGCACATCTCTGCTGTCTTTAACAAAGATGGCGAAAGGTACACGGGTTTTGTTGTCAAAGTGGGCGAAGACCCTAAGCTGCCCAAAGACATTGCCGAAAAAGGCGTCACTACTCTGACGCACAAGCAAATCGTGGACCTGACGAAGGCTGTTGAAAAGCAGCTGTTGTTCGGTATCTACAAGGATTACAAAATCTCCATTGATGACCTGGAGAAAATGCAGAAGGCAGTTAACAAAGCCTGCGAAGACATTTCTCGCCAGCAAGAGAAAGAAGAGCATTCCGTCACATTCTCGGTCAACTTCCTCAAAGACCTGATGGCTTCGGCAGTGGCAATGACCAGTGCGGTCTACCAGTACGACATCAGCGTGAGTCGCGCGCTGCTGGAATACTGCGACAAATCCATTCGCCAACACGTTTAAGGAAACACCATGAAGTTTTTTCAATACACTTACGCCGCTGAAGCCGCAGAAGAAGACTCTCCAGTTGATGAACTGGCCGACAGCCTGGGCGAAGAAGTGTCTGCAGGCCAAGAGTCCAGCGAGTTAGAGGGTAACATTGCTGAAGCAGACAGCATCCATGAAACGCTTGAAGAAATGTCTGAGCACCTTGACGGTGCTGTTGAAGCCGACGGCATGTCTCCCTCAGAAGCAGCCGTCTTGGAACCCGCCATCGAGCACTTTCGAAAGCGTTTGGGATACACCAATACTGGTGTGTTCCCTTCCATGGAATCCTTTGGTGGCAAGGTCAGCAAAAAGGAAGGCGCCAAACTGGTCGTGAATCTGAATCGCAAAACCATGCGCGATATCCAGAAAGCACGAGGTGTGGCTCAAGAAGGGTTGTTTGACAACATCAAGTACCGACTGGGCCTGTGGTTCAGCAATCGTAAAAAGATTGCAGAGCGCCTGGACAAGGTCAGTGCTGCTTACGACAACAATGGCGCCAAGGAAGAGAAATTAAAGAAGCCACCCTTCTCTAAATTCTTTAACCGCTCGGGACTGACCCATGTTCGCTCTGGCGACGTGTACAAGATTGCACAATCGTACTTGGAACTTGTCGACAACAAAGAGCTGGTCAAACTGGTGATTCAGTCCACTGAGGCGCTTGAAGACCTGGTAGCTGCTGTTCAAAAACCCACCATCACTGTGGAAGAAGAGCGCCTGAAGGAAATCAATGACCTGAGTGCGAACGTGAGCCAACTGCGGCGTGCGATTGACAAAAAGTCAGATGGCATGGGTCCTGACATGACGCGAAATGTCGACTACGACCCGTTGCAACCTGGTGACAAGAGCAAGCTGGTTACGTTGATCAAACAAGGCCTGACGAACGACCAGATTGAAAAGGCCATGGACCAGTTTTATCAAGCGGCTTACGAAGCACACGAGCTGTCTCGCTCTAAGCTGGCTGAGCTACTTAGCTTCTTTGGAGGCGCTGGTATGATTGCAGGTGCTGTGATTCAGAACAAGCACAATAACAAAGCTGAAGTGCGTGCTGCAAAGCAAGGCATCGATGCCGGTGTTAAGATTTACTACCATGTGATGCATCTTCTTTCTGTAAAGAACGAAGTGTGTTATGGTTCAGTGGCGTACATTGCTGCGTCGACCAAGTAGACTGTACTAAAATAAGAATGGTCCAGTAAACATAAAAGCCCTAGGAAGTACCTAGGGCTTTTATGCTGCTTGGTCATCCTGTGTCTAGAAATTCAATAAGGAAACACGCTGTGCCAAATCTAACTGTGCCCCTTAACGACGTGCAGTACAGCGTCGAGCGGCCTGTCATTTACGACATCGTCAGACAACTGCTTGACATCACTCAAATCTCGCATAAAACACCGATCATGTTTTATGGTGATGAGAACAAAGCAGCGCAAAAGAACTCTTCATTGGCGAGGGATGGATTGACTGAGAACTACTGGCCATTTAACGAGAAGGTGTATATTGAAGTCGATGAAGACTATGAAAAAGACCGGATTCTTTCTACGGCTGTAAGGAAGCCAGAAAACCTCTTTATCTTCAAAGACGAAGCACTTGGTGTGGCTATAAAGCCAGTGTACTCCTCGTCGGATGTGAGCATCCAATTCAAATACCGAGCCAGTGACAAGAACCAAGCCACCCGCTGGAGAAATGAAATGCGCACGCGCGTCTCCATGATGCGCGATATCAATTTACATGAATTGACTTACCACTACCATCTGCCTGAGCTATTTGTAGTTATTATCAGAGAGATCCATCGCTTACGAGAGAGTAACGCAGGCTACGGGGAAAGCTTTGAGGAATACTTTACCAAATATCTCACCATCAATGCATCACTGATTAACAACTTTGCTGGAAATGGTGAACTGTGGGCTATCTCTGAGCGACAGATTCGGGTACAAGGGTACTTTGATTTTGATGATGTTCCTGATAAGCCAGAAAAAGAAGGCGATCACGACAACTGGACCGTATCTGTAAATTACCGGTTTAGGTACGACAAGCCCATCGAATGCCACATGACGTATCCGTTCATGGTTCATCAGCAAGAATTGGATTCTCGCTTTTGGTCTACGGAGCAAGCATACACGTTGGAACAACAAAACAAAGTCTACACGCTCTCGTCGGGTCACTTCAGCCAGTTTGAGAGCGATGAGATTAACAAGACTTATGCGTCTAATAAAGGTGTGGCTATTCCGGCATATGACGAATTTGCACCTGCTGCGATATTGCCCAGCACCTTAAGGGTGTTCACTGCATTGACTAGTCTGGACCCCAGCAATCCGTTATTTCTATTTAACCTGAGCGAGTTAGGCGATGTTCAGCTAGATCCTGAGGTCTTGTCGTTCATTAAGAATTCCGAATATCCTTACCTGGGTACTGATTACGAATCCATTATTTGTTTATGTCTTTACGAAGGCAAGTACGCCAAGAAGAGCGGCTCTTTGTACGTGGACAGAAACCTGAACGTGTTTTCTACAACTGCGATGGACATGCGCAAAGAATACCGCGTAAGGATGTCCATGGTAGCAGATTTCCTTTATCTGGACAAAGACGCCATTGTGCGACTGGGGCAATATCCTGACGCGGCCATCAAGATACTGGCGGCTATCAACAGCGGTTTAGTGAATTGTGGGGGACAAAAAGATTTGATGAAGAGTCGCTTGTCATGGAAAGATATAAGTCGTTTGAAGCTATTAGGAGACTTTAACTTTTTACATCTGAGTGACAGCGAGTTGGATAAACTCACTGCTTTTTTAATTGCCCAAGCAGCTAACACGGGCATGACGGCCTGGTTAAATCCACTGGCTGAAGGGAATGTGGCTAAATTGAACGACACTCGATCAGTGCCATTGTCAACCTTGTCGCGAGAACAACAAATGCACTGGATTCGCCATTTGGTGAAGATAAGTGTTTCAGGCAGTGTGCCGCGTTTAAACCAAGCCCTATACGTAATCACCGCTCATCAGGAATAAGGAATTATCATGCCGATTGTCAATACAAGAAAATCACTTGCTAGCATCACCGTGCCGGCAACCAGTACGCCTACCCCTGAACAACCAATTCAAATCAGTCACCCGCAATACAGCGGCGTGTCGGTTGATCAGCGCTGGACAGCAAAAGCAGACCTGCTGACTCACGTAGAGGGCAGTTCTTGGGTAGTCGATTACTATTCCCAAGTTCTGGGAGTCGACTCACCGCTATCAGGCCAGCAACTCAGTGTGAGTTCTGCTTACCAGTCTTACAAAAAGATTAAAGACTTCGAGCTCAAGGTGAGCTCCGCTCTGTCGACATCGCAAGACGATGAGAGCAAAGAAATGACAGTGAGTGGTAGCGCTATTGTTTACCATGCTGTCATTCCGAATGAAGGCGACATGTTCATCGCTGACATCGGAGAAGGTAAGACCGGCTTGTTCAGAGTAACGTCCACAGTTAAGAAGAGTATTTTCAAAACTGCCTGTTACGAAATTAATTACTCGCTGGACACCGATCAGCAAGAAAAGAAAAACGACTTAGAAAACAAAGTCGTTGACACGCTGCACTTTAACAAAGACTATATCACATTAGGCAAAGACCCACTCATCCTGACCAGCGACCACAATGCGCTGCTCAGCTTAAAGCGGGCTTACGAGGTGATGTCACACCAGTATTTTAAGAAGTTTCTCAGTCATGAATACAAAACACTGATCCTGCCTAATCAAGGCGGCAAGAGCATTTACGATCCGTACCTGACACGATTCTTGCTGGACACGGTGGATAATTGGGAATGCCAAGACGCCAGATTGGTACGGCAGTTATCGGTGGATGACGATCCTCTGATGAAGGGAAGCTCCTTGTGGACCGCGTTGTTAAAACGCGAATCACAATACCTGGAGACCAGCTTTACCAGTGCAGGATTGGTCAGCGCAAGAACATTCTCTACCAACCCGCGCTTTAATGGAATTCGCTACACAGGTGTCGGTTATGTGGTTTATCCAACCGACGCAGTGGTCAATGTGGATGGTGAGCTGTACACCAACACCAAGCCCCTCAGTGAGCTGCGTATAGCCGCTTCAGCGCCAAAACAGGGCCAACTTAATGCCATGGTGCGTGCTGTCAACTTACACGCGCCACAGGGCCAATGGAGCGATATACGGGCCGTAACGTACGACGAGCACTACGTACTGAGCCAAGCGTTCTATGAGAAGAATGAGGAGCAGTCTTATCTTGAATCTGTGGTCTGGCGGTTTATTGACGGCCAAGCGATTGAAGCACAGGTTCTCATCGATGCTACCAAAGCACTGAACAACTGGGGTGCGTTGGAGCAATTCTATTACACACCAATCATCATGTTAATGACAAAGAGTCTGATAATGGAAGGCAGGTAAAGATGACGCAACAAATTTACAGAAGAGACGATCAGCCGCTAGATCCTATCACTGCAACGGGTAAGCCCATTTGGGAAGCGTTGTTTATGGCCTCTGTGCCATTTAAAGATACCATGTCCGATGATTATGTTCGGTTATTTGGAATGCCCACAGTGGGTGATCCTGTGATTGACAGGGATATGCACAACCAGCCCATCTACACGTACATGACCATTAACAAAATGGTCGAATACTTCAGAGCGGGCATTAACGTCAAAGTGCAAAAGCACTCTGACACGAAAAGAATCTATGACATCATCTCCAGATACATCAACTGTTGGAAAGAGCAACTGGAGCATGGGATCAACATTGGCGGTGCGCCGATAGATGATTTAATTCTATTGGACCGCTTTGCAAGTGTGGTGTTTGAGCACGCTGTGCAGCACTTGACAATGGAATACTTAAACTCCGACGCCATACGCGACCTGACAGGAAACGGCACCTGGATGAACCGTGGTTCATTTGTTAAGGCGCCTGTCGCGTTGGATGAGGAACCTGCCGAATACCAAAAGCACCAAAGTCTGGCCCAGCTATTCAGTGAACGCATCATCAGCTCCGGAGGTTCTAGATGGAAATAATCGATTCACCGCTAAAGAACGAGATTGATTGGATCACTTCAAATGGACCCACAGGAACGAACTACAGCTGGGAAGCTGTAGTGCACTACGGTGAAGACCAGTTGCTGATTCCGCTTAAGGTGGTCTCCGTCAACAACAAGCGCGATTACTCACAAAGCTTTACTGACGAGATGACAGTAACACTGTTGATTCCTTTGGGTAAGTATGCACGCCAAATCTACCCCAATCGAACCAAGTTACAAATTACACTGACTAAGATTCCGTTGGGTGAATTAGCAGATGAAGAAGATACCAGCAACGCACACAGCAGCGAGCGGTATACTGCGATTCTGATTGACCAAGGACCTGCAATCGCAGAGGGTCAAGGTACTGAGTCGAATGACGAATTTGTCTTGGACTTAACTGACTTGCTGGATGTGCACTTTCAGTTACTCAACAAAGCACTTGAGCAGGTGCGCTTGATTGGAGTGGGTGGTACGTTTCGCAAAGTTAAGGTCGGTGACCTCTTAGAAACTGCACTGACCAACGAGTCTCAGAAAGCGGACGTGGATGAACAACGCGCCATTGTTGGCGTAGATATTTCACCTGTCTCCAATAAAGACATTAAAGAGCAGATAGTCGTCACGCACGGCATTAAGCTGGTTGATTTACCCGACTACCTGCAAAAAAAGATAGGGGTTTACAACGCAGGGATGGGGTCTTATGTCCAAAACAAATTTTGGCATTTGTTTCCTTTGTACGATGTCTCTCGATACAACGACAGTGATTACACGTTGACCTTGATTGTGCTGCCTAAGAGGAAGTATAGCAACATTGAACGAACCTATTTAAGCGAAGGCACAGCCACTACGGTGCTGGTCACTGGTCAAACTTTGATGAAAGACGACAGCGGGTCGCAGTACATGAACCAGGGCAATGGTGCGCGGCTCACCAGTGCGTCTAGCTTGATCGAGGGCAGCTCAGTGACCAAAGACAATAAAACTAAATACGGAAGAGCAAACAACAACAGTGAGTTCATTACTGACCAGATGTCCAGTGGAAATAACCACGTCCCAATACCTCCCCAGCGAATCTCGGACAACCCATTTACTGTGTTCTCAAACCTGAACGCACGAAATGGCGGTATGTTCCGGGGTGTCTGGCAGAACTCAGACCCTTCGATACTGCTGCCTGGCATGGCAACAAGGATACTCTACGCCGACAATGACGACATCAAAGAAGCATTCGGCGTATTGCACAGTGCTAACACCATCAGCCACCACCACGGTGACTTTCACAACCGGCGCTTTCAAAATCAAACAATCCTCGAAGTGTTTTATCGTTTCGATGTAAATAAATAATTTTTACAAAGAGACTATACTTTGTGACGCCACATTGTCGTTACATCAAAGGAACAAACATGCATTACAAAACCAACCGCCAAAACCACGATTTCCAAATTGCGTACTTCCTCGCCGGAAGCTGCCACACACCCGACGGTGCTTATGCGCTCATGTGCGATCTTTACGAAGATCGTGACAATGCTATCCGTTCGTTCGAAGCCTCCAAGCTGCGCGAGCAAGCCAAGATCGTTCGCGCACATCGACTGATCAACAGCCCTGATGAAGCTGAGCAGCTCGAAGGCAAAGCTGACCTGGTTGAAATCGAAGCCATGAAGGAAACCGTGCAGCGCAACCTGGACGCGGCCATCGCAGAGCGCGCCACGATCAAGAAGTGCATGGATCGCCTGGAGCCGCTGCGCAAGTATGCACACCTATCGCTGCCTGAAGCACACCAAGCCGCTCAGCAAGAAGAGTGGAAACTGGAGCTGATGAAGCGGGCTGAAAACTACCTGCTGTCCCAGAACGGCATTCCTGCTGATCACTTCGCCACCATGCGCCTGCATCCTGATTTCAAGGATGCCATCCTCCCTAAGATCAACAGCCTGGTCGATCTACTGGCTTCCGGCAACCGCGCAGGCATGATTGAGCTAATGCTCCCCGATGCTGAATTCAGCGTACCCAAACTGATGGCTAGCTAAAAATAGCCCACTGCTAATACCCGGTATTGCATTGCGCAATACTGGGTATTATGCCGTGATAAAAATAATAAAGTATGCTATGCCGATAAGATTTAACATTTATTTGAGGTACCTATGGCTACGAATCCTGTCAAAAGAAACTACGACAAGCCTACCAAAGAACTTGCACTGGAGCAAATTGCCCTGGCTACCAAATACCGAATACCGTCTAACAAGATTATGTTCGGTAAGCCAAAAGAAATGGACATTGTTCCAGGTGATGCAAACGACGAAAACACCTTCGTTTCTGCCCGTGTAGCAGACGGCTATCCTGCTGATGAAAACAGGACAGTTAACTTTTTTTATCATCGGGAAGACATCAGCGTACTGTATCCTGCCGATCCATTACCGATAGAACCTGCCGCGTATCCATTTAATCTGTACGATGTATTACCTCAAATCAACGTGCTTTTAGGGGCACAGTTGGGCAAGGACGACGTTATAAACGACACGTTCTATAACGACAATATCACGTTACGCGCTGCTGCGTCATCGCTAATGTGGATTGGTAGCAAGACGTTCAATATTGGTAATGTAGAAAAGAAACTGCTTCTTGACAACAATACCACTATAGGGTTCCTCCAGTACGTAAATCCTTAACGATTGTATAGGACCATCACAATGAGCATGCTTGCACCTTACGCTGGAACAAGTTTAGAGCGCCTCATAGCGCTAATGAACTCCGTCAATAAGACCAACTACCAAGTTGGTATACATTTCAACTTCGGTAAAATGTATGACGTGTTTCCTGCTGACAAATACAACACCCGAATCCGGATCATTCCGATCGATACTGCAACCTATTCGGAGCAGTATTTCTTCTATCGGCGCTTACCCATCAGCGTATTGGAAAAACTTCCGCCAGGATTTATCACCCCGGTGGAGTTGAATATTTTTCCATTTAGCATCCACCAGCTTTTACCCAACATCAATTTGGCGCTGGGTATTAACCTGACACCAGATGAAGTGTATGACGATGCCTTCACGGATCTTCGTGCAGCTTATCCACTGAGGATAAAGCCGAATGCGTCAATGGCGTGGACGGCCTCTACTTATTTCTTTGGCGTGACGCAATTGAGAGGCAGGTTCCGTGCACTTGAAGACGGTAGCCTTCGCATGACTGAGTCAGGTACAGTCCGTGGTTTAGAAACGTATTAATTTCAACAAGAAGGAAAAGTAAAATGGCAACGACTAGCAATGAAGGAAAAATCAGCAGCATGCCTGTAGCCGGTGCGCTACAAGGTAATGAGCTGATCGAGATTGTACAAGGCGGTATCAACAAGCGCACCACGCTTGCTGATCTTGACAAAGCAAACAAAACCGCATACGAGATCGCAGTAGTCAATGGTTTTGTGGGTACTGTGACGCAATGGCTGACTTCTCTGAAAGGTGATAAGGGCGATGTTGGCCTTGCTGGTGCAAAGGGTGATACCGGTGCGCAGGGTCCTCAAGGGGTTGCGGGTATTCAGGGTATTGACGGTAAAGATGGCATTCAAGGTGTTGATGGCAAGACCGCTTACCAATCGGCACTGGATGGTGGGTTTGTAGGCACCGAAGCAGAATTCAACGTCGCTCTGGCTGCGCCTAAAGGGATTAATGGCGGTGTGTTCATCACTGATGTGTTGCCTCAGGTCGTTACTGACAACACCGGCGATAAGGTCAAGTCCGCCGATGGTTATAGCCTGAAAGGTTGCTCCAGTACATCACTGAAAGTGAAGGTGATGGTATTGGCACTGACTGGTCACTCCAACTACAAGCCGGTGATCAGTGTCAATGGCGTCAATGCCACGATGACCATCAAGGGAGAAGGGCCCGTGTGGACGGGAGAAGCGCTGATTACGCTGGCTGCGCCAGTCAACGGTATGTCCATTATTACTGCCACACACGAAGACAATGCCGAGGCGCAATGCAGTGTGACGCTTGAAGCCATTCCTGTGGTGCAGAGTGCGATCTTTACGTCGACTTACCCCGGCGCTCAAACTGAGCTGAAAGCTGGTGACAAGATGAACATCACTGTCACGTCCGACGTGGATGTGGTGGGGTACGAAGTTGCTGATTTTGGCGCCTTCGTTGCATCTTCTGGGTCGTTTGCGGCTGGCAAAATACAAGCCATTTCCAACTTGGTGATCGCAGACCGTGGAACCACCACTTCGTCGCAAGCATTTAAGGTTCGCGTAAAGAAAGCCAACGGTTCGTGGAGTACCTGGTTTGACACAACGACTGCAGGCAGCGTAGAACTGAAGAACGTTGTCAAGCTCAACAACACGCAGCCCGACATCCAGTTTGGCACAATCACGTATCCTGCCAACCAATCCGCCATCAAGACAGGTGAGAGCGTCACAGTTAACCACACTGTAACTAACTACGATACCATCGCATATGCGTCCACAGAGCTGACTATTGCGAGTCCTGCGACTTATTCACCAGCCAAGGCAGCCACGTACCTGGCAGGCACTTACAACGTCAGTACGCAGAACTTCACTGTCACTGCCACTCGCGCAGCCAACGGTGCTGTAAAGACCGCCGGAGTGGTGGTATACATTGCAAACGTGGCTCCGGTTATCACGCTTTCTTTACCCGCAGCGCGTTTACGCTCCGGTGGAAATAACGGCACCGCTGTTCAAAAACACACAATCACGCTCACGTCTACTCAGGCTCTGAAAGAACAGCCCACGCTCAATCCGCCAGAAGGTACTTGGGCAGATGCAGCGTGGACGCCTAACGCAGCCAAGACCATTTGGACGCGTGGACTTAACATCCACGACAACAATGCAAAGGGCACATTCACCTTCAATAGCCTGCAAACCACCTCGTTATCTGGAGTTGCGCAAACCACCTTCGGCGGCAGCGCAGACTACGTCCTGGGTGGCTTCGTGTTCCGCACACTGACCGTCCCTGCATTCCCCAATCGCGAAGTCGCAATTGGCACATACGTTGCAGATGTTGCCAAACTTCGCTGTACCAACCTGGGTAAGGGTGCAAGCGGTAGCTTGAACTTCACTTACCAGGCAGCTGTCGGTGATGTGACCAACAAGTACACCATCGCCTCGCCTACTGGTGTTGCGAACAACAAGGGTAACTTGTGGTACAACTGCGACGCCGCCAACGCATCGTCTAACACCGCCGGCACGATGAAGATCGAGCTGGAAGAAGCCGTTTAATTTTAAAAAGGATACAACATGGCTACGCCATTTGAAGATTTTGTCAACGTCGAGTTACCCAAACGGATTTCGTCTAAGGACAATCCACTGACTGTCGCAGCAGGTCTGGTGCCTGTCAGTACAGGTGTAGGCTTGGAAGTTGTACTGACCAATCCCGCCACAATGGAGAGCATGAAGGGTCCTAAAGGCGACCCCGGTATCAATGGTATCGACGGTGTTGACGGCAAGGACGGTCGACCGGGTCCTATGGGCACTGGCTTGAGTATCTTGGGTAAATTAGATAGCCCTGATCAACTCACCAGCATGAACCTTGAGGACTATGTGGATGGTGAAACATGGGTGATTAACGGTACGTTCTATACCAAGAATGCTGGGCAATGGCAGAACTTCGGTGACATCCGAGGCCCTGCTGGTAAATCAGCCTTTGAAGTAGCGCAAGAATACAACCCGAGCTACATCACCATTGTTGACTGGATGGATTCCCTAAAGGGCCAGGACGGCATTGGTTTGCGTGTCTTGGGTGGTTTTAACTCGGTTGCAGACCTCCCTCCAAGTGGTGATAATGGCGATACTTACATCATCGAAGAACGGATGTACGTGTGGAACGGCTCGTACTGGGACAAAGTGGGTCAAGTGGGTCCACAGGGTCTGGGCGCTTACGAGCTGGCGCAATACTTTGGCTACAGTGGGACCAAGCAAGAATATCTCACTTCTCTAAATGGTAAGGACGCTTACCAGGTGGCTGTTCGTGCGGGTTTCAATGGCACGCAAGCCGAATGGCTGACATCCCTAAAAGGGGATAAAGGCGATCAAGGCGACAGCGCCTATAAAACCGCCATAGCTGGTGGTTACTTTGGCTCCCAGGCGGAATGGATTGCTTCGCTCAAAGGCGATAAGGGTGATAAAGGTGACCAGGGTGAGGTGGGTGCCAACATCGCTATCCTCGGCCGACTGGACAGCGCTGCTGAACTTGCAGCTCACAGTGCCGGCAGGCAACCTGGTGAAGGTTACATGATCGGTGTGAACTTCTGGGTGTGGGACGGTGCTGTATTTGTTGACGTGGGTCCTATCCAAGGACCCAAAGGCGATAAGGGCGACAAAGGTGATCAAGGCGTTGCTGGAAAGAGCGCATTTGAGTTAGAGCAGCAACTTGGCTATGGCGGCACGTTCCAAGAATGGATAACAGGGTTCCATGGAGAAGATGGCGCGCAAGGTCCTCAGGGTGACCCCGGTGACAGCGCATTCGAAGTAGCGAAAACTGCAGGGTGGTTGGGTGACGAAGTCTCCTGGTTGGAATCTCTCAAGGGCCCCAAAGGTGACCAGGGTGTTATGGGTCCCATTGGTCCCGTAGGCAAGGGGATCACCATCGTAGGTCGTGCAGCGGACGTCTCTGGTCTTCCGACAGTAGGCGGAGCAGACGCAGAGTCCTGGGTCGTAGGTGAAAATCTTTGGGCTTGGATAGATTCGAAATGGGAGGATCTTGGCCCGTTCCGTGGACCTCAAGGTCTTCGAGGGCTTGTGGGTGTTCAGGGTCCGCAAGGTATCCAAGGACCTCAGGGTCAGCAAGGCGCTGTAGGGGCTACTGGGCCTGCTGGTCCATTGGGACCACAAGGACCTCAGGGTCCGCAAGGCGCTGTAGGGCCAGCAGGCCCTACTGGCCCCATTGGGCCCGAAGGACCGCAGGGTCCGCAAGGCCTTAAAGGCGATGCTGGACAAGGTGTGAGCCTGAAGGGGACCGTTGCTACTGTGGGTGATATACCCGCTACTCCGGCACCTAGTGACGGTGATGCATACGCCATTGGCGACAGCCTGTATATTTACAGTTCCGGTGCTTGGAAAAACATCGGCACCTATCGAGGTCCACAGGGCCTTCAAGGTATCCAAGGTGATGAAGGTCCTGCGGGTCCTGCAATTACACCAAAAGGAACACTGGCAGACGTTGCCAATCTGACAGGCATTGTCTCTCCTGCAAAGGGTGACTCATACTTGATCAACGGTACATTGTACACCTATGACAATAGTACCTGGGTGAACATGGGTAACCTGATGGGTCCTATTGGCCCCAAGGGTGACAAGGGCGATAATGGCATTAATGGTCTCAATGGCCTTAATGGCGAAGTGGGTCTGCAAGGCCCTATGGGTCCTGGGCTTACGCCGAAAGGCAAACTCGCCACGGTCGCTGATCTGGACACATTAGTCAACACGAAGGACGGTGATGTCTATTTGATCAACGGCGAGATGCATGTATTTGACTCCACTGACTGGGTCAATATGGGCGATCTGACTGGGCCTGCTGGTCCGTCTGCGCTGGATATCGCCAAGTCACTGGACCCTTCTATTGCCACTCAGGCTGATTTCTTTGCAGCACTGGTGGGCCCGCAAGGCCCTGCTGGTCCCATTGGGCCCGAGGGCCCCAGGGGTATTTCGCTCAATGTCAAGGGACCCTTAACAGACATTGCGCTTTTGCCAGACAGCGCAACTAGCAAGCTGAATGATGCTTATCTCATTGGCGGGCACATGTACGTCTTTGATGGCGTTGGTTATGTCGACACAGGAGACATCCGAGGCATTCAAGGCGATAAGGGTGACATGGGTCCAGGTGTTACGATTTTGGGCAGCCTGACATCAGTCACGGAACTGCCTACAACCGGAACAATCGGCGAAGGTTACTTAATTGGAACAAACTTCTGGTGTTGGGTGGATGGCCAATATGTTGACTTAGGCCCCATTCGTGGACCTAAGGGTGAGCGCGGTGCTACAGGACCTACTGGTGCTACAGGCCCTACGGGTCCTCAAGGTCCTACGGGTCCCAAGGGTGATGTTGGCGCACGCTGGATCATTGCAAAACGCAATCCCAACGCACTGGATGGTCGTACCAACGATTGCTTCTTCAACAGCATCAGTCAAGAGATTTTCTACAAAATCACCTCGACCGCATGGTCTTCGCAAGGTTTCGTCGGTGGCGGTAACGTCTACGATGCACCAAACGACGGCCTGAAATACCTCAGAAAAGATGGCGGCTGGGTAGCAACCACGATTGATGACGCACCCGATGATGGCAAGCTGTACATCCGTGAGAACGGAATGTGGGTTCAAACCACGCTCACGGACGCTCCTAAGGACGGAGTCAAGTATGTTCGAAAGGACAATTCTTGGGTAGCTGTGGCGGTTGATGAAGCACCGAAAGACGGAAAAGAGTACGTTCGCTACAATGGAGTTTGGGCGGTCGTAAATAAGCTGGAAGACGTGACTGCAGGTTCTGTCGGCGATTACTTCCGAACTGTGTCGGGGTGGTCACGCTTCAACCGGTACGATTTAGACCATGAGGTCAACGGCACTGGTGTTTTAGACCTGTCTAAGAAACAGGTCTTCAGCATTGACATCACGGCCAATAAAACAATCTCTTTCACAAATGCACCGCCATCATCGCGTGCGATGTCGATTGTGATTGTGCTTACAGGTACTGGTGGTACGGTTACATGGCCCGTAGACATCACTTGGGCCGACAACACAGCACCGGTACTGGGTGCTACAACCACAGTGGTTACGCTGCTGTGGGCAAACGGAAGGCTGTTCGGAAGTGTAAGCATTTCCGCATAAGCAATTCATGACAGCATAATACCCTGGCAAGTCGCCAGGGTATTATGCCTTCAATACAGCGTTCTTTCTTTTATGCTATGTCTGCCATTCAAGGAATCTACAAAAGATTCTATTGCTCGAATAGCACCTTTCAGTTACGTGCGTATTGTGTCATGTGACAAAAGAGGTGTTAAGTCCTCAACTTCAACATCGGCTTGTCATGTCCTTCACCTTACCCAATTCGTGCGATTCTTGTCAATCGACTTCAAATGAAACCGATCCTTTCATACTGCCTGAAATGGTAACGATTTCCCAGCTACCTCCGGCCGATAAGTTAACCGGCTACGAGGTCATGGAAATTGTACAAGAAGGCATGAACAAGAAAGTCATGCTTAACGTAGTGGGGCAAGCTGTCTCTGGGATCGTGACCAGACGCTATGAGTTTGAGAGCTCGATGGTCTGGAAAATTAAGCACAATCTCAAAACTAGCAGCTTTATTGCGACCTTAGCAGACTCGCAAGGCACGCCTTTATTCACCAGTATTACGCCAATCAGCAAGGACGAAATCTGGATTCAGTTCACTGAACCAGAAGAAGGCAGCGCAAGCATCATATTTAATGTGGGATGACGATGTTTTCTAACATTACCCGCACTTTTGAGAAACCTCTATAAGGCATAAAAATGGCATTTCCCAAGTTCCACGGTCTCCGTCTGGCCGGCAGCAGCTTCATCGAGAACCTGCAAATTGAAAAACTGACCGAAGACCCGGCCAACCTGGTTGGTTCGCGGATCTGGCACAACACCACCGAAGGCACCCTGAAGTACTCGGTGATCGAATCGGGTAGCGTTGTCACTCACGCCATCTACGACCGCGAAACCGCAGTCGCAGCACTGAACGCCATCAGTGGCACCGTTACCACCAACAACACCACGCAGACTGCTGCTCTGCAAGCTGAAGTTGATGCTCGCGTCGACGCCATCGAAACGCTTTCGCTGGCGATCACTGCAGAGCAAATGGCTCGTGCCACGGCCGACACCGAAGCAGCACTGGCAGCTTCGACCGCCCTGCAAGCCGAAACCGACGCGCGTATCGCAGCTGACCAAGTGGCCACCTCGGCCGCTTCGGACCAACTGACCACCGAAGCAGCTGCACGTCTGGCTGGCGACCAAGCACTGGACACGACCATTCAAGCTGTTCAAGCTGAACTGAACAACACCCAAGGTGGTGCTGGTCTGTCCATCACGGGTGCTTACGTCCCTGAAGCTGGTGCAGCCTACATCTCCAGCGCTACCTCGCTGGCTGGTGCTGCTGTCCTGCTGGACACCGCTGTTGTCGCTGAAGCTTCGGCGCGCGCTGCTGCTGATGCGGCTATCCAGACTGCACTGACCGCTGAAGCACAACTGCGTGCTGACGGCGACACCGCGCTGGAAAACCGCATTACCGAATACGTTAACGGCCAAATCGCCGCTGACGAAGTTCAAGACCAAGCCGAAGTCGCTGCTCGCATCGCTGCTGACGCTGCCATCCAAGCTGAACTGGATCTGACCCAAGCCACCATTGGTGTCAAGACCGACGGCAGCCTGGACGCCATCACTACCTCGAACTACATCAACAGCGCCACCACGGTGATGGGCGCCGTGATGACGCTGGATAGCTCGCTGAAGGGCGTTTCTAACGACCTGACCAGTGAAATCACCAGCCGCACCACCGCTGAAGCCGCACTGGCTGCCAGCATCCAAGCCGAAGCCACCACCCGTAGCACTTCGGACCTGGCACAACAGCAAGAGATCGACAACATCGAAGCTGGCGCTGGTCTGGAAACCAACGGTACCTACCTGGCTCCGACCAACTCCAACTACCTGAACAGCGCAGCAAGCCTGAAGGACGCAGACTTCAAACTGGACGCTGCTGTCAAGGCAGTCGATGACAAGGCCGTTGCTGCTCAAGTCAGCATTGGCGCTGAAGTCACTCGCGCTACTGCTGCAGAGCAAGCTCTGAGCGACCGCATCGACAGCGCTCAAACTGCTGGTTCGACCGCCACTGCGACTCTGAAGACGCAGATCAACGGCACGGTCTTCAACGTCAAGACCCTGGTCCCGCAACTGGTCCACGTGATTGAACACAACCTGGCTGCTGAATTCATTCAGTGGTCGCTGCTGGTTCAAGCTGCAGACCTGTCGTGGAACGGCGACATCGTTGGTTTCACTGAAATCAACAACAACTCCGTGCGCATCGAGCTGTCGGAGTCGAGCAACATCAAGCTGAGCATCAAGAAGATGGACGCCCTGGCTTAATGTGAGTTGATGCAGCAATGGGGCGAGCAATCTCCCCATTGCTGCACTTTCTTTTTTATGTCGTAAATCCTTAGTAAAGGAAAAATAATGAGTGGATCTCTCGCCTTTGATCTGATTCGCGCACGATTAGAAGTTGACTTGGATCTGGCGCACAAGTTTGTGCACGGTACAGATACCGAGACAATTGTCATCGAAAGTGGCGAAATCCCTACGTTGGCCAATATGGTCAAATCGCTGCCGTTGTCCAGCAAGTTGGACACAGCAACGAACCTGGTAAACTCTGCAGAAAATGCCGTACAACGTGCAGAGGCTGCTATCGCAGTCCTGCAGCTGGCTGAACAGCGAACACTAAGCTACAAGGACGCTACACTGTCGGCGCTTCAGACCGCTACTGAAGCCATGTCGATTGCGCAAACCCACGCATCCAATGCACAGGCGGCTGCGCAAAACGTTACCATTCGAGCCGATGTGGCCACACTGGCTGCCACCAATGCAGCCAGTGCGCGGGATCAAGCAAGCACGGCTGCGCTCAGCGCCGCAGGCTATGGTTATGCCCTGTCTGCCACCAGCAAGACTTCTCTGTCTATCGGAACGGGCAGCAAGAGCTTTTCGATCGGCACTGGAAAGCAGTTTGTTGCAAAGCAATGGGTGATTGCTGTTGCTGGCAACAACAGCATGACAGGTGAAGTGGTCAGCTATGCCAACGGCAACCTGACAATCAACGCGGTCAATGTTACAGGCAGTGGCACATTTGCTGACTGGACCATCGCAGTTTCTGGCGCAGCGGGTGCCGCTGGTGCTCAAGGTCCACAGGGTCCGCAAGGCCCCAAAGGCGATACCGGCAGTGCTGGTGCTGACGGAAGCCTACGCAAGTATCTGGACAAAGGCCTCGTTGCTGGCGCAGTAGCCGTAGACTTTGCCTTGGGTCAACACCAGCGCATGCAAGTCACCGGAGCGACTACACTGTCTGTTGCCAACTGGCCCGGAAATACGACGTCCAACATGCTGATGCTGGAGGTGGTCAATGGTGGTGCATTCGCCATTACTTGGCCTACGATCAATTGGGTGTTGTCCGATGGCGCATTCACGCAAGTGTTTAGTGCTAACGGTACCCCGCTGCAAGCCTCTGGCATCGACTTCGTGATGCTTTGGACTCGCGACGGCGGCACTACGGTCTACGGTAAAGTTGTCCGTTAACAAAAAAAATAATCTCAATTGCATTCTATGCAATTGGGTGCTTTTCATTTCTTAGGAGATTTTTTATGTCTTTTCGAACTCAGTTCCGTATTCGAGAATCCGGCCTGATCGTCGGTGATGCCGGGTTTCGTACCCTGCATCCCAATGTGTCGTTCCCTGAGGCTATCAGCCAAGAGATCGCCGATAGCTTCGGCGCCGACTTGGTCGAACTGAAGGACCCGCCGCCGCTGGCACGCCGCGAGCAGGCTGTGGTGAATGAGCCTGCGTACAACGAGGAAACAGGCCGTTGGACACAAGACTGGACCGTTTCCCCGATCACTGATCCGGAGATCCTGGCCGAGTCGTACCGCATGGAAGCCGAAGAACTCAAGCAGCGTTACCTGGGTCACGTCCAAGTGCACTTGGACACCAAAGCCCGTGAACACGGCTACGACGACATCAAGTCTGCAGCCCTGCGTGCAGCCTATCCGGGTCCTTACCAACAAGAAGGCATCACGCTGGCTACCTGGATGGACGAGTGCTGGTTCCTGACGTTTGAGCTGCTGGCTGAAGCGCAAGGCGGTGCCGCTGAGCTGACTCAAGAACAACTGATCGCGCAACTGCCGGTCTGCTCGATCTGATCGATCGCACCATACCCTTAGGTTATAACCTAAGGGTTTTTATGCTGTCTATTTATTTTTACTTAAAAACAGCATGTAATGTAATCAACCTGCAAGGATTAAACCATGGAAACCGAGAACAAGAAACCGGGTCTTTTTATTACTGTGGAAGGACTGGATGGCTCAGGCAAGACCACTGCTGTGAAATACCTGGCTGAAGCTTTAAGGGCACAAGGTATCGAAGTGGTCACCACTCGAGAGCCTGGAGGAACTGCCATTTCGGAGCAGTTGCGCAATCTGATTGTGGGGCAACACGAAGAACCACTGGACCCTATGGCGCGTCTTCTGATGGTCATGGCAGGACGCATTCAGCATTTAAAGAACCTGATTTATCCCGCTTTAAAAGAAGGCAAGGTGGTGCTGAGTGATCGGTATACCGACTCCATGCACGTTTATCAAGGTTATATGGACGGCCTTCGTCCAGCTATCTTGATGCTTGAGAATATGCAAGAAATTCGCTACTTGTCCAATCGGCCCGATTTGACACTGCTGATGGATTTACCCGCGCATATTGCCTTTGAGAGAACAAAGAACGAACGTGAGGCAGACAACCATTTTACTGAAGGAAGTCTGGAGGTGTTGGCAAAGCAGTACGACTACTACCACAAACGAATGGACGCTGCCAATAAAGAGGCCCCTGGTAGCATTTGGTGTATTGATGCATCTAAGCCCTTGTGTGAAGTCAACAAGTTCTTAGACTCTTTTTCTGAACTGATTGCGCACCGCATGAAACCTTAATATACACCATAAAACCTCGTGAAGGCACTGTAAGGGCGCCTCACGAGGTTTTATGGTGTATGTGCTGTAACTCAGCGCGCCAAGCCAATGCGCTAGTCAGCGAGCACTTTTGCTACATTGTATTTATGGTCTTCATAAGACCCGCTTCGCTTGACGTAATCGTGAACTTCGATATCGAAATAAAAATAATCACTAGGGATAGCAAGTCCTGCTTTCAGGTAAATGCATGTGAGCACTTTTTGATAAGCGCGCAACCGGGTGCTTTTATCGATGTTGGTAAAGCGAATATTCTTCATGAAGTTGTGAATATTCGGAGGCACCTTCTGTGAGAACAGCAGGTGCATAATTGTGTTGTTTCTAAGGACCGAGTCGATAATCTGTGGCAGTTTATGGACATCAACAAAATCAGACATGGGCTGATTGTCTACGTCAATCACTTTCATTTCGCGATGCTTAGCATAAATCAGAATCATTAATGCGGTGGTTCTGTCCATGAGGCACAACGATTCGGGGATACTTACGTCATGTAGGTGCGCACTTACAGTAATGCAACGCTTAATGTTGTCAGCTTCCTTTGGGGCTTCTTGCTGAATATAGATGGCAGTCTTAACTAAACTGTCCTTGGAGTGATTGGCCACCAAATGCATCCAATACCCATGTTTACTTAAGTCCTCTTCTTTATAATCCGTCTCGTAAATCTTAAGCGCTTCTTTTAACGCAATGCTAGGTGTGTACACGTTACCACCAATTGACATCCAACCATTCCTGTAAGTGATGTCTATGGTAGGCTTATATCCTTCTGTGTTCGCAAGACCCACCAGTTGTTTGGCCCATTTTGCTGCCCTTTTGAAAATTGACACGGTAGAATTCCTCAATGGTAGTTTGACACAGAATTGTTGCGAAACGATAAAAGTTTACTAAAAATACTTTTACTATATGTATCGTCCAGTATTATTTTGAACACATATTACAGTAATAGTGCTTAAACAAGAAGGGGGTGCATCACGATTGAGAGCGTGCGATTAGAATTATCTAGTTCGCACATGGCATGGCTGGGTCTCCAGTTCATGCGCAGGTGTAAAGAATGCATGCCCGCAGTAGGCTCCCTTGAGCTTTTCTCTGCGGCCCTAGGGGAAATGACTCCTAGACGCAAACACTTGCAACAGATGAGATTGCTTGTCTGTGTTAATCCCCTAATCAAAAAGGATTTGTCATGAAGATTGTTTCAGCGTTTTTATTCGTGGTCTCACTGGTTCTTTTTGCGTGTATGCCTCCTACGGCACACGCTGAACCTGTCTCCGCAGAACGTGTGGCTGCTGTGCAGTGGGTCAAAGAAAACAGCTCTCCGACCATGTCGGATGCGAAGCTGAAGAAGATTGTCAGCAATGTCTGGGCCACGGCTCACTTGAATGACATCAATCCCTTGTTGGTCATGTCTGTCATCAAGACGGAGTCCAACTTCAAAGAAAACACCAAATCGTTTTACGGCGCGAAAGGCCTGATGCAAGTGGTTCCTCGGTTTCACCGGGACAAGCTCAAGGGTCGTAACCCCTATGATGCTCACACTTCGATTGAAGTGGGAACTCAAATTCTTAAGGATTGCTGGGACAAAAGTCGCCGCAACCTGAAAGCTGCCTTGCAGTGCTATTCGGGCGGTGGAGGTAAAAAATACTACAAGAAAGTAGTAACCAACCACGCTGCGCTGAAAACCTATTTGAAAGACACTCAACAAAGTGAGGTCAAGTTGTCGCAGTTTGCTGCGAATTACAACAACCTTTAAGTAAAGGATTTAAGTTAATGAAAGCATAAGAGCCGTGGGAACTCCCACGGCTCTTATGCTGTTAGCTTATTTTTTTTGTTAAGTGTGAAAGCGTCAGTTAAGTAAGGCTCGCGCTTCTTGCCGTTTTTGTAAAACGTCGTCAGGAATGGGCTTTCCGGTTTCCATCATGCGAGTAACATACCAGTCGGTGTTTTTTAGGCATATACCGGCGGCTCTTTTTGCTGCTACTAGGCGCTGCTCCTCAGTAAAAACAACGTCTGTAAGTACGGGTGATCCGTTCGGCGACAATGAAATACGTTTTCCTTTAGATTGACCATTTAATAATTCACGGTGCAGTTCTTCAGATATCATTACAGAATCATCAGGGATACTTTCATGGATTTCCGAGACGTAAAAACCACCTGTTTT
The DNA here is from genome assembly GCF_028688795.1 of Rhodoferax sp. Classification (GTDB taxonomy): domain Bacteria; phylum Pseudomonadota; class Gammaproteobacteria; order Burkholderiales; family Burkholderiaceae_C; genus Rhodoferax. The sequence continues at coordinate 101,911 of NZ_JAQTXM010000004.1, forward strand.
CTGAGAATAAAAAATGCTCATTTTAATATCCAATCGCAATGAAGGTAACGTAAATTTGCTGAACTGCGTTGTTCCATTCTTGAACCGTGAAAGAAAAACCAGAATTTGTAATGCCGGTGACGGCAACACTTGCATCAAATGCGCCTGCAGCAAACGACTCCATCGTAGTATGCACATGAAATGCCATATTCGGAAACACGATAGGGAATAATGCAGAGGTGTCAAAATAATCCGTTTGTGGATCACCAACTGCGACACGTCCCCACTGAATAATTAAACCACTCCCAGGCAGCTTCACATAACCCGCACCGGATTTATTGCTTCCAGGATCTGTAACACTGTCGGCATATTTAACGCCAAAACCATCGTGAAAATTGCCTTGGTAATAGCCATTTAGGCGCCAGCCTCGACCAGCACCACTGTCCCATTCCGCTTCTATTGTGTAGTTCGCATCAAGGTTACGACTATATAACTTATTGTGCGTATGTGAAGCCGCAGCGTAATCGTGGGTGTGATTAGTAGCGGCGTAGTCGTGTGCATGTGCAGACGGTGCATAAGTAGCTGGTGCTCCTGTGACCCCGGTCCATGCAACCGAGCCAGCACTGTTAGCGTAATTTACACTGGCCGCACTGAGATCATGTCCGTGACTTGCAGGTGCGGCGTAGTTATTGTAGTTGGCCGCATTCAGGATAACGTGACCATTAAGCGTCATTCCATCATTATGGTGAGTGACGCCTGGGGTGTCAGTACCACTGCTTGCGTTCCAGAACCGGAAAACGTCAGTTGCGTCGTTAGTCAGGCGGAACATCATCGCTATGTCCTCACCTCCGCCGCTTTCTAAGAGGATGGATGCAGTATCACCGCCTCCTCCAAACGCATCATTATCCCAGACAATGCCCTGGTTGGCGCCAGGGCGCAAGTTATGTGCTGTATCAACACTGAATCCAGACGGATTATAGACGTAGTAGTTGGTTTCGTCCTGGCCATCGTTTGCGCCCCAAACCCATTGAGGTTGGCCAGTTTTTGATGTCCAATTGAAATTAATATTAACGCCATCTTCGCGAACAGGGTGAGCCCTGCCTGCGCTATCTGCATACTTGACACTCGCGTTCGAGAGGTCGTGAGAGTGTGCAGCTGCAGCTGCGCCAAGTGTTGCTAATGACGGCAATGGGTGAACGTGATCACTCTTTGCCGCTGTGGTTGCAGATCCTACAGCGGCTGAAGTTGCTAAGCTGGTACCTGCTGAGGTGCCTAATGCGGCGGCACTGGCAGCTATGCCGTTTAGCTTTGTTTTATCTACAGCACTCATCAAGCCAGATGCATTTATTGTGGCATCGGTGTGTGTGTGATCGCTCTTAGAAAAACGCGTCCCTGCACTCGGTGAATATTCGTCTAGATCAAAGCTAAGACCGCGTTGATCGCCGCCACTTTCATAAATGCGCACCACGTCCTTAGTAGAATCAATGATGATATCGCCAGTAAGTGTCGTGCCAGCTGTGGGCAACTGAAACATCAAACCACCACCGTCCTCGCCATACGCAAGAAACTCTGGTTTATTTTCAATATACTCAAACGAGGCAGTACCCGTAAAAGTAGGAGAGTTTAAAGGGGCTGTGGCGTCTAAGCGCACCTTATCGGCCGCACTCATGAAGCCCGCCGCAGTCGAAGTAGCAACGCCGGGCATGGCGTGAACGTGATCGGAGCGTGCAGCAGCCGATGACGAACCCAGTGCCGAAGAAGCACCTACCGCCTCTGCAGCAGGCGCTGCATTCGTTATCGACACAGAACCGGCACTCATTGCGATGTTGGAGACAAACTCCGTGGTCGCAATCTGGGTGGTACTTGTTCCAGCGGCTGCTGTAGGGGCTTTTGGAATCCCCGTCAATATAGGTGATTCCAGTGGTGCAGCACCATTAACGTCAGTGATCGCCAAACTGACGTCTCCGGTCCTTCCAGCTACTGTAGAAACAATTTTGGTTGTGACTGATCGTCCCATTTTCTTTTCCTTTTAAATAAAAGACATGTCACCAGCTCAAGAAGCTGGGTTTTTGTTTGTCGGCAAGCACCGCAGGGCTGTCAATACCTTCTAGAGAAGCATTGTAACTTTCCAGATCGTCAGTGATGTCAAACGGTGAGGTGATTCCCAGGATCTCTTCAATCTGCTGCTGACTCCATTTCAGAATATCGACACTTCGTGTACTGATATTGGGTTCATTCCCTGTGTCCAGGGAGGTGGTGTACACGTAGCATTGCGTGTTTGCGCCAATTCGATGCACACGGGAAACTGCTTGTTGCAAAATATAGTCACGGAAAGGTGCATCGATCATGATGACCGTGTCTGCCATAGTCAACGGCACCGCAGTAGACAACGACACATACGTCGCTAAGAGCGGATTGATGTCTTCGTCCTTATCGAATTGTTCGATAATACTGCTGAGGTTGTTGTTGGTCTTACCATACACTGACAGAGGATTGAGACCGATCAAAGGTAACTGGCGCTCACACCTTTCGATGACGTGTGTAAACGAAGTAAACACCACAGTCTTCTTTTTGGTGGATTGACAGATCGCTTTAAAGGGCAAGTATTCCACCATGTCAACATGGCAAGCAATTCTCGCACCGCCCACAATCCGCCCTAAACACTCGCCTTGTATCTTCAAGTGCACATACTTCACAATCGAGCGAACGTCCTTAAACTCGTTCTTCAGCTCGGGTGGCAAAGAAGGGATGATCTTATTGGCCTCGTAGCGGTTACAAAACACCATGTAGTCTTTTGCGGAGAAGTCGCCCGAGGACTTGATCACTAACTTCAGGTAAGTTTCGTACTGCTCAAACTCTGCCAACTCACGCTCTGTAGTCAAACCGTTTTTGTGCAGTTTAAGGCACTGGTAAAACAAGGCCTCATCTGTGGGTTTTCTTTCGCGATAATAGTCGTGACGTTCTTTCACAAACTCGCGCATCTTGTCACGGATAGCAGCAAGCGTATACTGTTGTGCACTGGGCATCTTCACTTTAATTTCTTGGAAGATAGGGTCTTGCAGATTAAGCCGACTCTTCTCCACCTTGAATGACACCAAACCCATGCGGTTTTTCAGAATCTCAACAGCCCGCTCATTCGAGCCGCCATAAATCTTCTTAAACCGTGTCTGCGCATCTTCCGTAAACAACGGATCAATGCAGCGGAACAAAGGAATCGCCTCGATGCTCAGTGCTTTAATCGGCGTACCCGACAACCAAATGACGTTTTGTGATTGCGTCAATGCGCACAATTCAATGAATGCTTGAGTGCGTTTAGCGTCTAGCGATGAGAAGTTGTGCGACTCATCCAAGATGATCGTGATCTTGTTGGTGCCAATAGACTTGGCAATTTCCAGCAGTGTTGGTAAGGCTTCGTAGTTGCCTACAATAAATTTTTCTGTACCTTTGAACTTCTGGTTGCTGTTGGTTAGCCAGTATGACGGTGGTTTGTGGAAATGCTCATTGAAGCTACTTTCCCAAACTCGATTCAAGGCGTTGTTAGGTGCCACTACAATGACACGCTCGGAATGCAGCATCTCTGAGAGTGCCAGCGAGGTGTAGGTCTTGCCACTGCCAGCACTCGCAGCCAGCAACAAGCCGTTGAGCCCATAGTGCTGTGTCAGCGTTTCGTAAGCAGTAAAGAATTCTTCTTGGAAGTCCAGTGGCGTGTACTTCAAGTTTTTTAACATGCTCCTGTCTAAACGTGGAATCACTGGTTGAGAAATCTTACTCAACCAGGTATCGCTAAGCAAGTGCTCTTTGATCTTGTTCAGCGTACGGATGCTTAATTTAAGAGAATTGTGTTGGGTCAAGCGCTCTAGGGTATAGAGCACGTCAGGTGCAAAGAATGAAGGGAAAGAAAAAGAGCTACGCCACATGCGGGAAAACATGTGTTGGTTGATCTTGTTAGTACCCCAAATGGCCTTAATGTCTTTGGCCATCACCTCGGCATCGACGCCTTCTACAAATATCTCGTTACCTCGGGTCTCTATGGTGATGTTGCCTGTTAAGCGTTTAATTGTGGAAAACATATTGGTCCTTTAAGCAGCACATACTTTATTCAAACGATGTCGTTCACAACCTAGGATATCCTGCATTTATGTAGACAGCATAAGAGCCTGGGTTTTACCAGGCTCTTATGCTAGTTATTAACAGACTTACTTATCCGCCGTTTCTTTCTTTTCGTGAGGATCACAACCGATTTTCTTGCGGAAGATGTGTACCGGAACCACGACTCGTGTGTACCAATCGGGCTGCAAAAGATCCAAGTAGCGCTCTGTCAACGCTGCTACTTTTGGGTCATGTGACATCCAGCGAGAATCCGCCAATATCACATTGCGCAATTGATCGAGCTGTTGGCTGGTTGGCCATTGACGGCGCAACATTCGTGCTTTGAGGTAACCTGCAATAAGTTTAAGCATTCGTATCTCCTTTGTTTTCTAATTGAAAAATTTCTTGTTCAACTTCTTTGCGGTATTGTCGCCAACCATTGAAGTTACCTGTTTGGCTCTTGTCATTAGAGAGACACGGTGTGGCCACATGCTCGAACGGACTGGCGTGGATAGGTCGTGAGCTGGCCAATTTCCTGCAAAGATCGATGTCCTCGCTAACGGATGCAGCAGTGCCATCGTGCTTCAAATACGACACGCGGCAGCATCGCGCTGCAGAGACTTGCTTAAGGATATTTATCCGATCCTCATGATCACCGGAAAGAGTCACGTAATCATCCAACGACACGTATGGCAAGTGCCATTCGCCTTCTCTCATGTATGTTGGATTGCTAAAAATTCTAGCAAGTCGCATACTGGATGCAAGGGAGCGTATCTCAGGTTGTGCATCAGGATGAATACGCAACTCATCCCAATTATCAAGGTCTGTCGCTGACAATACCACATGGATGTACTGCCAGGGTTCGAGCAACCGATTCGCTACTTGTTTGTGCAGACCGATTTTCATGGCGCTCCACACAAACACGCACGCAGCCTTACCCGCAGTCCGCCAAAGCCATTTAGCGACAGTCTTGCGCCAGCCTTGCAGTTCCTCTTTGGCCTGCATGCCTGGGCGATTGACACCCCAATGAACAGGACCCGCAGGATCATTCCACACCTGCTTGAGCATGGTCTTAACTGGGATAGCACGAGACGAGCTGGCATTTCTGCTGAATACCCGATGTGTCATGAGTTCCGCATGAATCGCGCGCCAGTAGCGGAGCTGAAACGTCGTGATTCGTTGCCCAGCATGGGAACACGAATCTTTGATGATCTTCACACTGTGAAAACCGTCATCAAGGTGAGTGACTTGCTCGTATTCCAACCAATTCAAAGATTGTTTCATTTGTTTCCTAAAATAAAAACGGTACAAAAGATTACACACGCCGTTAATTTTAATATTTATCTTTCAAATATTTATAGACATATATTACTACCTTGCAATTGTGCAATCTCCTAAAGGAACATCAACCATGGCTAAAGTGTTTGTCAACAAAATGTGCGAAGCCCTGCCCAATAACTTCACCATTACTGACCTGGATGCCTACCACCAGCTTCGTCGGTTTTTAGAAAACCGCTTCGCAGCAGGCACTAAGTGCAAAGTAAGGACACGTCAAGAGTGGTTCCTGAGAACACCAGGTTCGCAACGGCATGTGGTATTTACCGAGATCACGCTACCACTGCGCAACATGTTGCGCGATCTCGATAGCGCACTGGTGAACTTTTTGATCATGAACGACTTCACTGTTTTTATGGATGATGGCAAGAGCATCACATTCGTTCGAGAAGTGAACGAGACCGCGTCAAATGTTGCACAAGCGAATCATGCTGGTGCTGAGCCCCAATTTGAGAAAGCGCAAGACCTCGTAGACTGGGTAACGACGTTGCCGCCACATCTGGCAAAAAACGTTTTTACTGAGGCTTTGGACAAGCACCTTAATGAGGCCCTTGAAGGTAAGACCAACGCGAAGCATGTCATCGCGTTTAACTCCCGTTATACTGGATAAGCATGCCAAAAGTTCTTAACCGGTACAAACTCAAACCGGGTGAGACGGGTGTTTATTGCGGAAGGGGATCTCCTTGGGGAAACCCTTTTGTAATAGGCAAGGACGGCACTCGTGATGAGGTATGTGACAAGTACGAAGAATATGCAGAAACACTACCTGGGCTGGCTACGGCCATGAAGGAGCAGCTCAAGGGGAAAAACCTGATCTGTTTCTGTAAACCCTGTCGCTGTCATTGTGACACCATTCTCAAAATTGCTAACGAGGAATAAACATGCTTAAGCTAGAACCAGCCGCACTGGATGAAGTGTCTACAGAAGAAGGTAGACAAGGTGGTTATGACCAGTCGCAAGAAGCAGTCACATTAGCCTACACTGCCACAAACGACGAGTACCTGATTATGGCTTTAGGAAGGTATCGTAATGACAAGTTTTTTTATCGACCAACCGCTGAGTTGATTGAAAAAATACGATCAAGGCAGTGCGACAGCTTTGCTGTTGTACGCAGGCTTGCGCAGCTGGGTTGGGAAACGTGGTGCTCAAAACAACATAATCAGGTCGAGCTCGAACTCGCGATGACTACCGTAGTCGCAAAGATGGTGGAGCACATCCGCCGGCCATTGGAAACTCCAGACAAGAGCACTGCGCATGCAAAAGCTAACATCCCTGGGGTATTTGCAACCGTGTCTATTGGCAAAGTAGCTGGGCAGCAATTGGACACTGTCAACAAAGCTACGCAAGAATGGACAATGCAAGCGGCTAAAGGCATGTGTGCTTGGATATGTTCAGACTGTTGTGCTTCATTCCCTGAAGGGATGCCTGACGCCTGTGCACACGGTCACCAAGGATGTACTGACATTATTCAGCGCGATAAGCGAATCGCAGGTAGCTAATAAATTTTTTACACACGACTGCTATAGTTTGTAGAACAGTGCAAGTGTGGCGAAATTGGTTGAACCGCAGCGGGCTTAAAACCCGCCACAGATTAATGATCACACCGAGGGTTCGAATCCCTCCACTTGCACCAATCTCATTCTTGTTTTTTAGTGTGCTGGCGTAGCATAAAGGTCGTGCAGTGGTCTTGTAAGCCTCAGGTGAGAGTTCGATTCTCTCTGCCAGCACCAAAAATCCGTCTGTAGCTTAATTGGACAAAGCACTCGATTTCTAATCGAACTCCAACGAAGGACTAGATGGGGGTTCGAATCCCTCCAGACGGACCACGCATCGATAGCTCAACGGTAGAGCATAGAACTCATAATTCTTTGGTTAGGGGTTCGAATCCCTTTCGATGCACCAGTATAATCGCTCGGGAGTAATCCCGAGCTTTTATGCCGTCTATTCACTTTTTATAAGGAACTGTCATGTCACTTGAATCAGCGGGACAATCCATCACTCTTGAGTTTGCCAAACCACTAAATGACCCTAGTTCAGGCCAGCAGCTTACCAACAATCTGACCGTTCGTGTCTATACCCAGCAGTCGGGCGCTGAAGCCTGCAAACAGTTGTTCTTAAAAGCAATGGAGGAGTTTGCAGACACTACGAACTTTAAAGCCGCTACACACCAACTCGATAATGAGTTGGTGATTAAAATACACCACTCAATTAACCTTGTAATGCCGTGCTAGTGGTCGTGTGTGTATTTTTTTACACGACCACTATATTGAATAGGGAACGATTCCCTAATTCCAGAGAAGGTATAGGTGTTCTGGGTACAGTGAATGATGCTTAGGTCTGCTGCTAGAAGCGGTGACCGTACGAGTTCGCACTGTAATGGACTGTAACGATTAGTTCGGCTTAGATGTCGGGATTGATGCAGCCCAAATCCTTTTTGTATTCATTGCAAATAAAACCTAACGAGGGTGTGAGTGGAGTCCTGGCCAGATTCTACTTTGCTTTAGTTGTCCATGATCGGTTGGGCGACACCTAAGTTATTGACACCGGTGTTCTATATCCGGAGTCCGTAGCCTGTTGTGTATTGAGATTGATCACCTTAGTGCACAATGGGATGCGTAGTTAACAGCATAAAGCCCAGGGGTTAGCTCCTGGGCTTTATGCTGTTTTTTAAAGTGTTTTCTAAAGGAGTAAGTAATGCAAGATGTAATCATCCTCAACGACGAGGTATTCAACAGCCCTGTGGGTGCTGGAAAGATCACAGGAATGACGGACTCCGGATATCCGCAAGTCAATCATGTTGCGGTGGCCAGGCTGGCCATCAAGGTCAAGGAAGACCAGTTCTTGATCTGGGATGCGAACGGCTCGTACAGCCGAGGCGAATGGGAAATGTTCATTGACGATGAACGTTTTCCTGCTGAGAAAGAACAGCATTCGTTTGTGGTGGTCAGGTCTTCCCAAGAGGCCATTGCGTTTTGCAACGCAGTGCGGTCACTTCCTAAGCGCATCTCATTTGACCACGACTTAGGTGGTGACGACACCAGCATGGTGTTCATCAACTGGATGATTGATCGCCTCTACGAAGACAACCCAGTTTTTAAACTGAGAAAGGACTTTACCTTCTCGGTACATTCACAAAACCCTGTGGGTGCGAATAACATCAAATGTTCCATGAAATCCTTGATTGATGATTATTTCCGAGAACCTGAAATGAACTTCATTGCGTTCCATTTTTCCGATAACGATTTCCATGAACCGCTCAAAGAAGCCATCGAGTATGTGTATGCAAAAAAGCTGGAGCAACTATCAGTTGAAGCATTCCGTGAATTTGTCATTCGCGGCATGGTGGCATTCAGCAACCTGCGAAATATCAGTCGGTGGGGATTTCAGAACACCAAGTTCATTGACAGAACAGCCTATTTCCAAAATCGCCTGACAGTCATTCAGGTCCGACTAATCGCTCATCTTCCGAAAGACTTTGAAGGGTATGTGTTGAATATGCACACCGGCATCGTGTCATTCTACGGCAACTAAGGAACACTATGAAAATCTTTGTACAACGTGTAATGAATTTGATCAAAGCGTTTCAGCGCAATCCGCAGGTTAAGAACTGCGAGAAACGAAAAGACCAGAAAGAGAAGTAAAAATGATCAGGCAACAAATTCACAGTGAGCACATATTTACGCCCAAGTCATTGGTACTCTGATACTCATCAGAGGTGGCTTGGGCATGAAAGGATTCACTGTGCAAGAACACCAGAAAAGCCTCTTGCGAGGCGAACGACTCCACAAAGTAAAGCTGCTCAAAAAGAAGAGGAGCATTTACTGGGGACATGATTGGAAGAAGTCGCCCAAGCAATTGGGCCAGCTTTCACAAACACCTGCCAACTGTAACAACTTTTGCTGCGTAAACCCACGCAGATTTGGTTATCTGACATTCAAAGAACTCATACAGCTCGACGCCATGCGTGACGGGTTGAATGAGTAAACTTACTGACGTTTTTAACGGAGAAATAAAATGGGACGAGAAGTGCGACGTGTTCACAAAGACTGGCAACACCCGAAAAGAGAAGACGGGCGCCACATTCCTTTGTGGAATGTGGAAAAGTTGACACAGAGAATTGAGAACTGGGACAAGGAAGCGAAGCTGTGGAATGGAGGGTTTTGCTATGGGCGAGACGGCAAACTCGAACCGCTCAGCGATTACCAAAAGAGCAGGACATACCTGCAATGGGTGGGCGACCGTCCCGATCCTGAAAAGCACATGCCAGAATGGCGTGAAGAAGAACTCACGCACCTGATGATGTATGAAGATACCTCGGAAGGCACACCTATCAGCCCAGCTTTCACCACAGCCGAAGAACTGATTCAATGGCTGGTGGACAACAAGGCTCCTGTGTTTGCCTACCAGACTGCCAGCTATGAGACATGGATGTCCATCGTGGAGAATTCTGCCAATTCCCTCGTGGTCATGGTCCCTGGTCGCAATACGAAATCCAACTGACACAAGTAGAAATCATGTACGAACAACCTACCGATATCGCCAAGCCTAGATTGACTTCTGCTAAAAAACGCAGTGAAGTTTTGGAATTTGTGGAAATTGCAGAACAGCTGTTTCCCAAGTACGTTTTGGTCTATGACTTCGGTGCCGACCGCTTCGATGACGACAACACCAACGAAGTATTCGAGATGTATCTCCTGGGTCGTCACGGGACAAGGAAAAGTGGATCAATTGTTATGTAACAACAAACATTTTGGAGAAACAGTATGTCGTCCATCGTGATATCGATTTTTAGTTTGTGTTTTTTGGGGATGCTTTCATTGCTGTTAGCTTCCTCAATACCGGCAAACTTTTACAAACGAGCAAAGGAATACTTCGGTAGTCCGTTGGATGGTAGCTTTGAATTCGACTGGACGCTCAAGCAGTTTTACAAACTCTTTAGCGACAATGTCTCAGAACGATGGTATGAGTCCCGAGCGCACTGTAACCGCGGTGTCGTTATATCGACACTGTGTGCATGGGGACTCATTCACGTGGTTCGCATCACCTACTTGGAAGAATGTGGGCAGCATATATGGTACCATAACAGATACCACATCTATCGCGCCTTTAGGAGTGAAGCAGAGCTACGGGCGCTGATCAAGAAGCAGATTGACTCCTTCCCTTGCGAAGAATCAGGAACGGTTCTCTACTTTGAATACCTGTTCATTGCAGGTCAAAACGTGGTTCACAATCCGTAATAGCAAACTGACAAGGGGTCTTTGGCTCCTTGTCAGTTTATCACGTTATTTTTTTATGTGTTAGACACTGAAAGGCAAACATGAAACTGATTCACACTGATAAAAATGGTTTAACTGTTCACACCGACGAAGTCAATCCAGGACACCAATACCAAGTCAGCAAAGACGAAACCGTCTTTGCTGATCTACGCTTTCAAAAAGGACCAATCAATCAGGCTGGTGTCAACGGGTTGACCAACGAGGCGCTGATTGAAATTCTTCTGGACCGCATAGAGCAGCTCGACAAAGTTGTACCTTGTGTGGAGAACTGCGTGGCGCGCATACATCTCAGTGCGGCGCTGAATTCTTTTGAATTACGGCAGCGTCGCCGTGATGAAGAAATAAAAGCTGCCAATACGGCTGCTGCCCAAAATGGCTAAAGACGTTACCTGGGACCCCAGATTTGCCCCCAGCTATACGCCTGAAGAAATGCTCAAGGAAGGCGTATTCGAGGGCAAGTACATCAACAACATCAAAGGCATTCCTGCTGGTTGGAAGAACCTACCTAATGTGGTAGGTCCTAAAGACCCTCCCGATCCAAAGCTTAACAAATATGGTGTTAAGTCAAGACAAGGGTTGTCTGTCTGGAAAGACAACGGATGGATCAAAAGCGACCCCAACGGATGGTTCGCCTGGTACATAAATTATTTTCTAGGCAGACGACTAGGCAAAGAAGACGACTGGCAAATCAGTCGATGGAATTCATTTGTTGCTCGTCACCAAGGCCAGATCAACAACGATCCTAAGAGCAAGAATGAGGACCATCGTTTAGTGCAAAAGCAAGCCCTGCTTCAATGGGGGTGGGATTGGAAAACTAAGTTCACCGAAGAACAAAAGCTAAAGAATGCCAAACGAATTGCAAAGGCAGCAGGGACACCTTTAGAAGCTTCTGTAGCGCAAGAATCGATGCAGGTGTTACCTGGCTACATGCGATGGAAATAATGTCTTAAAAGGCTTAAAAATGTGCTTACAATGTAGCGCGCAGACAATCGATTACGGCGAATTTGCTAAAGGCTGGTATTTGGTAAGAGCAACGAGAACTGTAGAAGAGGAGATGCGCGAAGGACAGTGGGGGTTGGTTCGAATTAACGATCCTGACGTGATCTTCACGTCTCCTTTGCGATTACCAGAAAACCAAAAAGACCTTGTTTCGCTTCTTGAAGAATTTTCTGATCAGCTGTATCTTCGTGCACAAATCGGCTATAGCTTATACAAAGCTGTTAAAGAGGTTAAATTCCCATTTGCTGTAAAACGCTTTTGGGTGAAGAACAACTACGATTATTCGTTCGAGGCACAGCTGTACCTGTACTTAGCCTGGTTTGTTTCAGTTAACGCCCCTAATAGAACGCACTAAAGCATAAAGCCCTGGGAATCACCCAGGGCTTTATGCCGCATAGCGGACCAATAAAATATAGCCACATATTACTACTGTGAATAGCTTCAATATTGCTGTTCTTTTTTAACCCAAGGAGTCCTCCATGAAAGAGTTTCTCATTACCGTAGCACAAGCAGAAGACGCAATCCGGTCAAGTGTACCAGTCTTGCAAATGTACACGAAGGATCGCACCAGCGTTTACTTCATGAAAAAGACCTCCATGACCGAGCACGAGCTGTTCCATAAGCTCAAAGGCTTTCAGCTGTATTCGACCGAAGAGAACGATTACATCAAAACCCTCATCGCACGAGGTACCTTCTCACTGGAGAGCTACACAAAGAAAATCTATCCGGAGGTAGTGCTCAAGGACGCGGCAGACCAGGCATTTGAGGATGCGCTGAACTGGACCTACAGTTACAGCATTGACATCCCTGATGAAGACGAGAACCAGGAAGAAAAAGAAGAAGTGCCCGCAGCACAGAAAAGCAAGAAGAAGAAACGCGGCTACAATGTGCAGTTTTTCCCAATCGGCGCATTCTTCACCCGGTCGCGGATTGTCACTTTTGTGAAAGCTGAAGATATCCCGCCGGAAGTTTATTGCGTTAAAGATATTGTCAGAAACGGTGAAGACAGCTACGTCATTCGCACAACCACGCCATCCAAAATGCCAATCCTTTCTGACCAGCAGGAGTCATTTAACATCGGGTGGGTAGAAAAGATCCTGGAGCGAGGAAATGTGTTTGCCATCAGCAAAGACCAAGGCATGCTTACTTCCAATAAACATGTCGCTAAATACGTCGAAGGCATGCGCGAGATGTACCCGCAGTACCACAAAAAAGGTCACTGGCTGTGTTACAGCATTGAAGACATTATCCATGCACTGCTGCGTGATGTGAAGATATCGGAACACGCAGTGGTCGCGGCGCACTCACTGGGTTGGCTTTTAAGAGATCAGTCTTTTGTCAAGTGCATTAACATTTACGGCTATTACGGCAGCACTATTTACGTTGTTAACAAAAAGCGCGCTAAGCGCTTTGTTCAACAGAATCAAAACAAATTCTTGCGTTCTGCTCACAAGACACAATTGGAGAGTGATCGCGTCATGTACGAAGACAATTTCGACTATGACGACTGGCCCTACGATCTGCCTGTCTGTAACGGCGAATACGATGACGCTAAAGAGCCCGAACAAGTCGACGACTCCGACGCAAACGACCAGCACTCGCAATTTGACTGAACATGACTGAGGCGCACAAACTTTTTACCTGGCAGCGCAAGGCTAAGCTGGGTTACGAGGTATCGTCTAAAGGCGATTCACGCTTCTCTGCGTTTAATGCATTGATGCCAGATGGAAGATCGATCGAGTGCCACTACCAGTGCGACGTGAAAGGACATCAGCCTGGAGGCACAGATTGGGTACTGGGTAAAGGAAAACCACCACTGAACCCAAGCACGGACTTATGGAAAGAATATCTCACACTCTGGAGACAATGGGCCAACAACAACTTGCCGTTGATGCGAGAACTCTACTACCATGCACGGGACCGCGACAGCGTGTTAACAGACTGCTTCGCAACCACTGAAGTGAATCAAGCCCGTGCTCTAGCCACAGTGCTCAACGAACTGGTCGTAAAAGGACCATAACAAGGACTGATATGGAAAACAAAATCCCTCTAACCAAGACAGGAAAAAGTAGTCTGCTGGAAATCAACGGGCAACGCTACATCGCTTGCATGTTGAACGAGGTTTCGACACTGGGCATACTGATGGGCTATTCGCTCTCAGGATTAAGCATTTTCGCATTTCCTTGGTCAAAGTCAGCTTACAGCAACCGTTGCATGATCCTGGTAATGTCGAATGATACGTTTATCAACATAGATCAACCGATCTATGCGCAGAACTACGAAGGAGTTCGCGCACCGCGTGTTTATTACGAGCACATGAAAGAAGCCGTGACTCGTTCGGCATTATTCAATAAACTACAAATCAACAAGTTTGTCTGGATGGATGCAAATGCTGTTTGCGAATTCGTAAACGACAACTAATCCCGACAGTGAGCAGTGTATTGCTCGTTTATTTTTAATGATTTTCCACAAGGAGTTACCATGAGCCAATCTGACAGCAACAACAACATCGACCCTGACATCGAAGCAGCCAACCAGCATCGAGAGGAGCAACTTCGAAAGTTTGGTCATCAGATACCACCCGCACAACAGATGGGCCATATGTCGCAGAATGACTTCAATCGCTGGATGGGCGGCTACCGGTTGCCGTCTATGGCACAACATCAGTATCCTGATTCCCTGCAAACTCAACCAGAACAGCTGAATACGGGTAAGCTGGTTTATGTGCGTGAGAGGTTGGCTCACGCAGGCGTACTGAGCACGCAGTCAAAGCAATCTATAGTACGTTTTGGTGAAAGCTTTCGTTGCGCCATGATCTTCAAGTGCGTGGCCGAGGACGAACACTGTGCTTATGTGCAGTGTGTTTTTCAGAACAACACTGTGCAGGACGTTCCAGAAAAACCCGTCTTGGTCTCTAAAGCAAATATGTTGCTTTTGCCTGTCGGCGAAGAAGTAATAAAGGCTTTGGGCCTTGAGGTCAAGGACGACAAGCTCCCGTTTTAAGCAATCCAAAGCGCCCTAGGGCGCTTTTTTATACATAATCACACCTTTGAGGGTACAACATGAGCAAGTCAATTCAAGTCTCCATCGACATCGACGAAAGTGATCTCTCTAAACGAGTCAAGAAATACCACGATGAGGCAGTCGCGCGATGCCTCGAACAATTGATGGGTAGCCGTCTCGACCTGGTCGCAGGAAAGCTCGTGCGCCGTCAAGGAGCAGTGGCAGAAATCGTGGAAGAGACAGTGGCCAATAGCCTGGCTAACCATGCGGTTAAGTTCGAAAAAGAAATCGAGCACCGCATTGCACAAGCATTTGACCAAGCAGTCCTCAAGGCCATCGACAAGGCTGCAACGCACTTGGCCAACAAGATGGTCTTTGGGTCCGATGCACGCACCAAAGTCAAGGACCTCTGCCTGAAAGAACGGCCATGTCTGTTTGCTCGAGTCAGTGAAGGTTATTTTAACCTCACCGTTCGGGATTGGGTGGTGCTGATGGTCACGCCTGAGTTCTTGAATCAGAACAGCGAATGGACAGGTGGGGAAATTCAAGCGCTTTACCTGAATGACAACGTTCTTCTCGATCGAGAAAATCTGGCCCGTTCTGACACCAAGGAAGAGGCTGAAGCCTATATCAAAAACTGGTGGGCTAACCAAAAGGAGCAATCATGAAGCTGGCGGTCAGTAAGAACAAGCTGGTGGTGCGCGGAACAATGGGCAGCATGGAAATTTTCAAAAGTGGAGAACGCACGGCAAAAATGCACCTGTGGCGCTCCGGCGTGCTGGTGTTTGAAACCACGCACCCTTTGGAGTGGTACAAACACAAGCGCCAGCTCAAGAAATATATCCGGCAAGTCGCTGCAAAGTGGCTCAATCCACGTTGTCGCTTGGTGAAATACACCTCAATCACGAAGAGTCTCCAGGCTGGTCAACCCGACAAAGTGGAAGTGTTCCACTTTGTCGAACCCAGAGACACGCCTACACGGCAAAACTTCAGCGACGAACTCTACGTCAATCGGTTCGTCTCCCTCGACTAAAGCACTCGACCATAAGTCTAAGCGCTTTAAACGGCTTTAAACGCGTTTTGTAGTTTGGTGATAAGCTGATACCAAACTCTAAAAACAATCGCTGTAAAGGGCTTAGAATTCGTGCTAAGCCCATTACAAACACACTGCCTTTGTGCAGGAAGTCTTTCATGACAGAAACCAAACTGCCTTTTATTTTTGCCCGCATTGAAGAAAATTCTCGGGCCACTGAGTATCCGATTAAAGATTGGGTGGTCATAGTTGCTAATCCCGACTTCGTGACTTACAACACGGAATGGATGGATCACGACGGTCTTGGAAATTTGTGTCTAATACCCAGTGTCGACATCTGCGTCGAGGACGATGAAGTCTTCCAAACCTACCACGAAGCCAGGGAATACATCAGGCAGTGGTGGTGTAAACAACAACAAACCATTTTTATCAAAGGTGCATCATGAAAGTTTACAAATCCAAGAACCGCATCGTTATCAAGAACCGCTATGGTACACTGATCATGAAACGCCACGCCGGCGAGGGTGCAACGAAATATCGCCTCTACCGTAACGGCTTCCTCGTGCGCTCAGGAGGTGATGGCTGGATCGAGCACTACCGTTGTGATCGACAGCTTCGTACTGTGGCCAAGATTTTGGTCAAGCATTACTGTAGCCCTAAAACGAGTGTGTATGAGGCCACAATGGAGATACGCTCGGGCGAGCACAAAGGCAACATATCACGAACTGCGTTTTTGCGTCCAGCGGACATGCCGCTCCCTCAAAACGTGCTCACTGACGGCATCGAATACCGTTATCGTCTATTGATGTAACGCCTTTGACGAGTACAGTGCGCTGTACTCGTTTTCTTTTTACTTCTTGCAAGGACGCATCATGAAACTCTACAAATCCAAGAACCGCATCGTTATCAAGAACCGCTACGGCACTCTAGTCATGCGCCGGAACGTGAAAGAGGAATTCGTAGAGTATGTACTCTGCCGCTGCGGGCACGTAGTGCGCCGAGGCGGCCCGCAATGGATACCGCCATATTTGAACAATAGGCAACTGCGCACGATTGCAAAGGTCATGGTCAAGAATTTCTGCAGTGCCAAATACAGCGTGTACGAAGCCACGACAGAAATCACTGCCGAAGAAAACAAAGGCATTGTCGAGGTGACAGGGTTCTTGCGCCCCGCTGACGACCCTATGCCAAAAACAGCAGATGTCGGTGGCGTTTTATTCCATTACCGCAAACTCATGTAACTCCACAACGGGTACATGACCATGTACCCGTCCAGCATTACTCTATTGAAAGCAAACACCATGAAACTGTATCAGAGAAAGAATCGCATTGTGGTAAAGAACAGCCGTGGACTTATCCGCATTTACAACGAAGGTGATTCTGCAATAATGCATTTCTACCGCAGTGGTCATTACCTGTGGACTTCTTCTCTGCTATGGATCAGACCCCATACAGACAAACGCAAACTTAAAAATATGGCGCGAGTGACAGCGAAACCGCTGTGCGATGTCAAGAAGAAACTCTATCGGGTCATCACCATATTCACAAATGGCATCACCACAAAAGTGGGTTACGATCTTCAAGACCCTTGGGCACCGCCTCCGCAAGACTACGCCAATGCAGCGTACAGCGTAAAATACACCTTGATCGAATAAAAAGGATCGACTATGCGGCGTTATCAATCCAAAGACGGAATTGTCATCAAAAACTCCCTAGGGAGGGTTGTTGCAAGGTATGTCGACAAAAGGGCCTACATCAGCGTGTGGTACAATGGGTCTCAAGAGCGCAGCTCGCACTATCCTGGTGTTCGTGTGGCGACCTTTTCTGATTACCGTAAGCTATCCTGGGTTAACTTCAGAAAAGGAGTTCAGGCTCTGGCCAAGGCGTGGCTGAATCATGAAAATACCGTTCAAGTGCTTACTATTTTTGAAAAAGAAACTGCGGATGCAGACGAGACATTAAGAGCCACGGAATATCTGATTGCCAAAAAAGGCTCCAAGCCGCACCGCGAGATCATCACACCCAAAATGCGATATCACTACAGCGACTTCTAAAGCCACAGTTAATCGGTTAACTCAAAAGGAAATTGACATGGACTGCCAAGAAGCTCATCAGACGCCGTTTTCCGACCAAGAAGTAGCCAGGCATCAAGCGGTTACAAATAACGCGCCACAGAGCGATTTGACACCTTCGCAGGCAATCGTTAAAGAACTCGAAGAAGCAGAGATTGCATGCATCGACTGGCTGACCAGAAACCTGCAACCTCAACAAATCCAAGAGTTCTTGCCCATCCTGGGTAGACAACTCAAAGCAATGAGCCACTACTCCCAAGACCTGGTTTGGGCCAGCTTGAGCGAGCGTATCAAATTCATCAAACCCCTTTGAAAGAAACTACCATGTTCATCTCTCAACCGAAATGCCAAACGTTCAAGAGCACGCTGCACCGCCAACCCTACAGCGACCAAGCCAAGGCGATCATTGACAAAATCAACGCCATTGAGGAGATCGCTTTCATTTCCATGAGCTATCAGAAGACCTGCCGTATCAATGTCGTGACCACCCGTGAGGGGCTCGACAAACTGATGACATTGCTCAAGCTCTTGAGCGTCAGTATCAATACCGCCATACCCAAGCTGTCGATCGATGCTTTCTTGTCCTCACAGTACCGCGTGCCTGTCTTCAGCTTCTATCTCCCCATCTTCAACTACGACGAGTTGTCCCTGGCAGCATTCGACAAGGCGTTAGACTTGCTGAACACCCCCAACCAAGACGACTGCTTCGTGTCACAAGACCTGCTCGACAAGAGCCGCGCCATGCCTGCCAAGCACCCACTGGCGCAAGATGGCCCTTACGCCAGCGAATGCCAACGAATCCGTCAAGCACTCTCTCAACGCAAAGGGATTCATTGCTTCATTGCCAAGGTTGAAAACGACAGTACTGCTGTGTTAGCAAATCAACTCATCCTGCGCAGCGTGTGTACTGCCGAGGGGTTTAAGGATCTCGTGGACTTCTTTGTCAATGTCGAAGCCATACTGGAAGACCGAGCTTTCGTCACTGCAGTGTTCCACGCTGCGCAAGGCGTGTCCTCGTCTTCGATTCATATCACACCTCTCGTCGTGTTGCAAAAGGACAACACGAAGTATGATTTTCACCACGTGGATGACTCTATCTTTCGCTTTGGTGAAGCGGTCGTTCCTGAGAAAAATGAACCAGTCATGACTGAGCTCATCAGCGAGAGGCTCAATGAGTGTGTTAACAAAGTTGTAGCCGCTGCAGAAGAAGGCTACAAGGTAGACTAACTACACAGCGACCCTAGACCTGCTCAGTGCAATGTTGCACTGGGTGGGTCAAAGGTTGTTTATTTTTGTATTCCAGAATAAGCAGGTCCTATATTCTTTCATTGAGTATATTAGGTACTCACGCAATCCCATCACCCTTTTCTTCTTGAGGTAATTCAAATGAAAAACAAAGCACTGAACGCACACCAGACTAACCTCTACTGGCTCTTTAACACGCCGTACAACGTTTATATCAACGGGCTGAGGGTAAGGCGTCAGAACTCTAGGAAAAACGCTCCTAGCGTCTTCCATGCCATCATTGGACATCAGGCGATTCACTCGTTTGACAACAACAAAGTTAGCCTGGCACTCAAAAACCCCGGCACTGCACGCTGGATAGAAGACACTCGCGGCGCGACGCATCAAATGCAGTTCAAAGACACGCAAGGAAAAGTCGTACCACTCAACGTGGTCTACAAGTACCTTGCTGAAAACGAGGTCTATGGATACAAAGAAGCCCGAGACTTCTCCATTTTTTCTGACGTCTGCAGCGCAGTACCCACTTCTGTGCTTTGCGATCAATGGGGGATCACGCGGTCCACGTTGTGCCTCATCATCAATCGCCTCATTCGAAAAAGCAAGTTCACTGAATCGGCCAAGCGTGACCCTGCACAATTCAACGACAAAGGCACTACCATCACAGGGCTTAGGCAACACCCTGAGTTCTGGACAGAACGACTCAACGACCTCAAGCGCCACGTGCACAGCCGACTGATCAACGACTGATCCCTCTCTTGCTTTCCTCATTATCACCATTTTGGAGTAATTGAAAATGAACATCAACGGTCAACCTATCGCATTGCCTGCATTGCAGTGGCTCTTTAACACCCCTTACCATTGTCAGCTCAATGGCAAAGAGATCAAGTCCTTCAAGGAGTATGCCAAGAAGAGCAAGCCTCTGCGCATCACCTTCACAGACGGTGAGGTGATGGACATGCCACACTACCTGATACTGGAGAGTGCAACACCTTCACAAAACACCATCCATCTCAAAGACAACAAAGGCAGTAGTTTCTTGCTGCGCTATTACGACTTGAAAACTAATCGGGTGTTGGTGCAACAAGTCCTGGATTATGTCAGAGACAACCAAAGGTACGGCATGAACATGTCCAAGTACCTCTCAATGGCTATAGCTGTCTGTAATGGCGCTCCTATAGCTGCAGTAGCCCAGCAATGGCATCTGGGTGAGTCGTATGTCAAGGTGCTGATAGAGCACCTAGGATTACGACTAACAATCCTCAGCAAGAAGCATCCTCATCTCACCCCTATCATCTCGCAGATGTCAGCAAGCAGACTCAAACACTACAGCGACTATTGGATTAAAACCTTAGAAGAGTACAAGCCTTACCTCAAAGACGCTGAGTGAGACTACACTACCCTACTACTCTTTCCAACAAGGAAGGGTAGTAGGGAGTTATGTCTGTATTTCTTTTTTGTTAGGTTTTTGTCTAAACTTAAGCTAAAAGCTAAAATAAGCTGTTTTACAGCTTTTCTCTTCTTTTGTCTTGTTTAGTGTTAATCTTGAAAATAAGGTAAAGGTTAATCGGGTTTGACTATGCTGTCAAACCCTTAAGTGTAAAAGGTCTCTTAATCGCAAAACCACCTGCGTGGTTTTAACGAGCTCACTGCTCGTTCGCTCTAGCGACAGCATAAAAGCTCACAGAGCAGTCTCTGTGAGCAGTGTTTCTGGTTTCTTCTTCAAACAAACAAATACCTGATTATACCCCTGTAGACTGGGGTATAGTTCATTTTGCTAATATATAAAGATAATAAACCCTTACCCATTTATACGTAGTATTTTACTATTCTTTATTAGTATTACTAGGTGCTGGTTCTCAATTCATATATACAGTGCTGATCTTTTTTAACATACGTACATCTATGTATGATACCTACCTAAAAATATAAAGAAATCATGACCTAAATTCTGTGTACTCGACCCAAATAACCACAACCCACCTAACAGGTACCCCATGAAGATTATCAAGCGTGATGGCTCCTCTGAAGACTTTGACTTCTCTAAGATTGAACGACTCAACGAGTATGCTACCAAAGACCTCAACGTAGACCTCTCCTTGCTACGCAGCCAAATCAAGTTCTTGGTGTATGATGGCATGTCCACCCAAGAAATCTTCCAAGCACAGATCAAGGCAGCTTCTGGCCTCATCTCTCAAGAGAACCCTGACTTCACCTTTGTAGCGGCCCGCTACCTCCTGGCAGACACCTTCAAGCAAGTCACAGGTCATTCCACCTACAACCACCTGTCTACTTGTATCGCCTACGGCATCGAAACAGGTCGTTACACCGACAAGCTCAGCACGTTGTTTGATCTGGATCTTCTGGATGCCATGATCGATTACGACAATGACTTCCTGTTCGATTATTACGGCCTCCAGAACGTCGTAGACCGCTACCTGATGCGTGACCCTTCAGGCAAGCTCTTTGAGCTGCCACAGCACTTTTTCATGCGTGTAGCGATGGGTTTGTGTTTGAACGAGAAAGACCCCACCTCCATGGCAGCACAGTTCTACAAACTGCTGTCTTCGTTTGACTACATGGCCAGTACGCCAACCTTGTTTAACTCGGGCACCAATCACAGCCAACTGTCGTCGTGCTACCTGAACACCGTCAATGACCAGATCAGTGCGGACGGTGTCGACCACCGCTACGCTTCCATCTTTGGCACCATTGAAGAGTCTGCTCGTCTGTCCAAGTACGCCGGCGGCATTGGTACGGACTGGACCCGTGTGCGAGGCGCAGGCAGCGCCATTGCGTCGACCAATGGCAAGTCCTCCGGTGTGATTCCTTACCTGAAGATTTACAACGACACTGCAGTCGGTGTGAACCAAGGTGGTCGACGCAAGGGAAGCTTTGCACCCTACCTTGAAGTGTGGCACCCTGACTTCTGGGACTTCTGTGAGATCAAGAAAGAATTCGGTGATGACCGCCTGCGTGCCCATGACATCTTCCCTGCGGCTTGGGTAGCTGATTTGTTCATGGAACGTGTGGAACAAAACGGCCTCTGGAGCGAATTCCAACCACATCTGTACCCTGAGCTGCATGAGCTGCATGGAGCGGCTTTTAAAGACCGCTACGAGCAGTTAGAGCGTGAAGGCAAGGCCTATAAGCAACGACCAGCAACTGACGTCTGGAAGCGCATCCTGACCAACTTGTTTGAGACAGGTCATCCTTGGATCACTTTCAAGGACGAATGCAACCGCCGTAATCCTCAAGACCACGTGGGCGTTATCCACAGCTCCAATCTCTGTACTGAAATTACACTGAATACTTCGGACACAGAGACCGCAGTTTGTAACCTGGGCTCTGTCAACCTGTCCAAGCACATTCACAACGGCAAGATCAATGAAGCCAAATTGCAGCACACTGTCAAGCTGGCAGTACGGATGCTGGACAACGTCATTGACTTGAACTACTACCCTTCTGACCGGGCTAAAACGTCTAACCTCAAGCACCGCCCTGTGGGCCTTGGCCTCATGGGTGAGACTGAAGCCAAGGTCGCTTGTGGGATCGCTTTTGACAGCGATGAGGGTGTGGTCTTCTCTGACTACGCCATGGAGCTGATCAGCTACTATGCCATCACGGCCTCCATGGAGCTGGTAACGCAACACGGTCGCAAGCCTTACGATTCGTTCGAAGGATCGAAATGGTCTAAGGGTATCCTTCCGATTCACACCGCTGTGATTCGCCAAACTTCTCTTGGAAAAGAAACGTGGAATGCCTTGGCAGATGCCATTATCTACAACGGCATTCGAAACAGCAACTTGATGGCAATTGCACCGACTGCCACCATTTCTACCATCACCGGCACGACCCCTTGCATTGAGCCGATCTTTGAGATTGAGCGCAGTGAAAAGAACATGAGTGGTCAGTTCAAGGTGGTGGACCCTTGCGTGAAGTACCGTCGTCCTGATTTGCTCAAGACCGTGTGGGAGATTGATCCTATTTGGATTCTGAAGAGTGCAGCTGTTCGCCAGAAATGGATTGATCAGTCTCAGTCAGTCAACATCTTTGTCAAGCAAGGCACAAAGGGTCGTGACCTGGCCACCATCTACATGACTGCGTGGAAGTTTGGTCTGAAGACGACCTACTATCTGCGCGGCCAGACCAAGACCAAAGAGACCCCGAAGCCTGTTGTGGTACAACCCACACCTTCAGTGCTGGAGGAAGAAGTCAAGTTCTGTTCGCTCGATAACCCAGATTGTGAATCGTGTCAGTAACCACTCACAAAGGCCGTTTAAAGCCACTGTGAGCGCGTAAAACACACCGACAGCATAATGGCAGCCATTGGGCTGCCAAATCGTTTTAAGGACCTCTAATGACAAGCAGTACCCATATCACCAATCGCCGCCGGATTGCCTTTGGTGCCAAAGACGAGCTGATGAATATGTCTCGCACCAAGTACCAGTGGGCAACAGAGATTTATGACCGCATGGAGGCCAACACCTGGTTTCCTAAGTCGATCCCCTTGGGCGATGACCGCGTCATGTACCGCAGTGGCGCATTGAACGAGCGCGAGCGCAATGCGTTTGACAAAGCCCTGGCATTCGTCTCCAACCTGGACGGCATTCAGTTTAACAACCTGATCCACAACATCGGCCAGCACATCACTGCGCCTGAAGTCAGCCTGGCAATCGCACGACAAGCTTCTGAAGAGGGTGTACACGTGCGCAGCTACCAGTTCATGATTGAAGCGGTCTCGCTTGATCCTGAATCGGTGTACATGATGTTCGAGCGAGACGGTATGCTCGCCAAGAAAAACGAATTCATCATGCGCAGCTCTTCAGTGCTAAAAGATGATCCGACTCCAGAGAACTTTGCTCGTGCAATTGTTGGCAACGTCATCTTGGAAGGCATCTACTTCTATTCGGCGTTCCTGGTGTTCTACACCTTGGCACGCAACGGCAAGATGTTGGCCTCTGCTGACATGATCAAGTACATCAATCGTGATGAAGGTGAGACCCATCTCGATCTTTTCACGAACATGCACCATGCGTTCAAGGCAGAAAACCCTGAGCTTTACGATGAACAGTTCCGCAAGGACGCCATCGAGCTGATCAAGACCGCTGTTGACATGGAAGTCGCGTGGGGACAGTACATCATTCAAGGCGGTTTCTTGGGTTTGACCAATGACGTGGTGGAAAACTTTGTTAAGGGTTTAGCGAACAAGCGCGCACTCGCTCTGAACTTGGGTGAGATTTATGCCAATGTACAAAACGCTGTGCCTTGGTTCGACGACTTCAGCAAACCCAATGGCACACGAAGCAACTTCTTTGAGAGCAAACCCACAGACTACGCCACTGATGGCTTAGAGTGGTAACGTGTTGTTGCCAAAAAAGCTTTATCACGGTTCTGCGTATCGGCACACAGAACTGATGCCTGGCTTTAATAGAACAGGTTCTTTGGTAGAATGGGATAAAACAGAGAACAACAAATTCCTTTACGCCACTGCGGATAGGGACTCTGCAATTGAGTTAGGTTTTGCCAGCTCGATTGAAAAGAAATTCTACCTGGATCGGTTTAAGTCGAGTGGAAGAATGTTGTTAATTGAAACGCCAGATAAAACTCTGACTGTTTCAAAACTGTATGAGCTGGATGTCTTTTTGTACGACATAATCGTCACGGTCAATGATGGTTGGGTTAAAAACAATAATCAGCATAACGGCATAACAACTGAATTCAAAACACCCAAAACCATTACGTCCATTGAAAAATGTGAAAAGATCAATGTGCGGGAGTGGTTGTCTAATTTTGACGTGCAAATAAAAACTGTCAATCAATCGCAAGAGAGCTTGAGAAGTGACCCTGCAAAGTTCATGGACTGGTAAATTACGATTGTACAAAGACTGAGTGGCCCTAAAAATAAGACAAACTCTATACCTGAGCATTTTGCTTAGGCTCAGGGTTTGCCTTATTTTTTATCTACTGTAAATTAATATCTACCTTTGCTCATTAAGTGGCACTCGCTAAATCCCATCACTCACATTGCTATGTCTACCAAACTCGACCTCACTGCGCTCAATGACGCCGTTCAAAAATTTGATCTGGCCAACCAACAACAACACCTAGTCAAGCTCTTTGAGCATTACGGCTTGGTGAGTTATCTGATCGGCTTTGATGAAGTCCAGCCGGATGAAGACGGTCCCGTGTATCACGGCATCATGCATTCCTACATGACGGCGCTGAACTGCCTGGAAGGTTCTATCCACACTGGCTTGGGCAATTCGGAAAAGCGTGCCATGTTGGTAGCCGGTCTGTACCATGACGTGCTGCACAGTCGTGGTCAGTTCAGCGACAACATCAACATCTCTGTAGCAGTCAAACAACTCGAAGCCATCCATGCTCGCGTCCCAGAGCACCTCAAGCTCAAGCCTGAGGAATTGAAGATTGCTATTACAGCCATCCGCCAAAGCAAGTACCTCAATGGGCGCTACGTCAGCTCCAAGCCCAGCGTATATGGTGCGATTCTGCAAGATGCCGATCGAATGGGTGCTTACTGCACCAATGATGAAGAACTCGTGGGAATGTGGGTAGGTCTCTATAATGAGATTGACTATGGCCGGCGATACAACTTCGAACCACCACTGTCTGCAGAGCAGTTCATGGAAATGCAATCCAATTTCCACAGCAGTGTGAAGTGGAATACGAAGTGGGCCACTGTAAAAGCCATGAAGCTCAATTGGCCCAATAAATGGAAGAACGGCCTGACACTCCTGTGGGCACAACCCCAATTCAAGTAAACAACATAATACCAGCGGCATAATAACCGCTGGTATTATGCCGTCTAAAACTCTAATCCAGATTTTTTCAATCACATATAGTTATCGTGAGCTTCTACAAGTGTAGTTAAGCTTAGGTACTCAAACGCCTATTTTAAAGCTTTGAATCTTTTGGAGTTTACCATGACCGCAATCAACAACAACACCGAAACCGTCGTCGCCACCGAAACCACCACTCCGGTGGAGACTACTGCTGCTCCGGCACCGGCAGCGGCACCCTCTGAGACGAAGCTGAGCTTGCGCGACCTCGCGCAGCAGTTGGCGGCTTCGGCCGCCCGCGAGGTAGCCATCAAGGCCGACCTCGATAGGCTGCTGCAGCAGCATGCGGAAACGCATGCAGCTGCTGCCGTAGCAGCTGCAGCTGCTGCAGACAGTGCGAAAGCGCTGGCGGCTTCGGCCGCTGCTACGGAGGCAAAGGTGGTTGCAATGGCGACCACCACGTCGGCCATCCAGACCACCATGGCCACCAACGCCCAGATGGACAAGGCCCTCGCGGCCATCCAGGCCCTGGCAGCCAGGGAGGCTGCACCTGCAGCCGCACCGAAGGCCACATCGGCCGAGTGGATGGACTCCACGCCGGTTCGCATCGGCTTGGGCGTGGCCGCTGCCGGTCTCGTGGCCGGCGCAGGGTACTTCGCCTACACGAAGTTCTTCGGAGGTAACACCTCCGAAGCTTAAGCCCTAAAGGCTTAAGCATACGAGGAGGGGTAATCCCCTCCTCGTATGAACTTCTTTTTTTTTTGTTTAAAAACATAAACCTCAAACATCGTTCGAGAAGCACAACCCACAGAGGAGCTAACGTGACAGACGAAATTATCATGTATCCCAAGTGCAACCCTGAAGAATTTCCAGAGTTGTTTACTGCGCACATGAGCGCGATGACTACCGAGAAATTGGAGTCCAAGTCAGCAATTGCAGCCCAGTTGGCTTACCGCGACCATCAAATTCAAACGCTGCTTAAAACGGCTGCAATCTTGGCAGGCGTGTCCGAGACTTATCACAAAAGACTTTTTGCGAATGGAGAAGGTAATGCGACTCGATCGGTTTGAAAACCCAGACTACTCACTGATGGTTCGGTTCTATCAACAAGATCCGTTCCCTACACCCGGTTCTGATGTTATCTTTGTCTTTGGCTCTAACCTGAGAGGCCGGCATGGAGCTGGCGCAGCCTTGGCTGCAGCTAGACACTATGGGGCCATAGAAGGTGTAGGTGTAGGAATACAAGGACAGTCTTACGGCATTCCTACTAAAGACGAGCACATACGGACTTTGAGCCTTGAAGAAATCGAAGT
This sequence comes from Rhodoferax sp., assembly GCF_028688795.1. Lineage (GTDB taxonomy): Bacteria > Pseudomonadota > Gammaproteobacteria > Burkholderiales > Burkholderiaceae_C > Rhodoferax. The sequence goes on from NZ_JAQTXM010000004.1 coordinate 129,052, forward strand.
ATATGTCAAGGAGTTCGTCAAGTTCACGCACGTCAATCCGCACCTGTGTTTCATGGTGACACCTATTGGCACAGGTTTGGCCGGCTACTCACATCACCAGATCGCACCGATGTTCAGGGACGCAATGAATTGTTGGATGCCGTTGGTGTGGCTGCCTTTCTGGACGGTACAGAACACACCCGTATTCCAGATTTAAGTGAACCTATATCACTAATGTGCAGCTTGAGCAATCCAAAAGGCATAGGTAAAAATAATCAACTTACCTAATTGCTTGAGACAACAAATTTTCGCTGTCTCATGTGAATGTTTAATGACACAATCGTTAAGCATCGCGCACTTACTCACAGAACACAATCTGAAAAAGAGTAGGTTAACAAAAGCCAGTAGGATTGTTATGCTGAACGTTTTTGTGAATAGCCGCCGCAAGCCGATGCCAACACCTTGAGACTAGGGCATGACCTGTCGATTGGTTTATACTGACTCTTGTGGCGGCGCCCTTCTATGCCTGATGAGGTGCCGTCACCTCATTTTTAAAGCCACCTTTGTGGGTGGCTTCTTTTTGTCAGCTAGAAAAAGCCGATGTAAATATCGGCTTTTTATGCTGTGTGTTTTCTTTCCTCAAGGAGTTTAACGTGAATGCACCCGTGTCTTATGACGACCTGAACAAAATGCTTTCTGACCACCAATGGGCAGACCCTCAGAGCCCGCACAATGAATACTGGCGCGCGATGAAGGCGGAACAACGGCTGTTCAAGCTGGCGCAGTCTCTGGGTGGGCGCGGTGTCGAGATGTACCGCATCAGCCATGAGAATCACCTCGCGCAGGCCAGAGCAGTCAGTTATCGCAGTGGCATGGACTATCAGCGACAGAGTGATGCTACTATATTGGCGACGGTGAAAAGGCAGTTGGAAAACTGCCGTGCCAAGTACATGACGCCGCTTGATCTGTTCAAGGAAAAGCTGGACAAGCATGATTGGTACTATGAGTTCAGCGACGACATCACAGTCTATCGCTCAGGCAAAGCCAATGAAGCTGCTCTCATGAAAGAAGCTGCAGAAGCTGGGCCTGAATTCCAAGCAGCCTTCTCCGCAGCGCGCATCGAACGAGCCAACAACATCAATAAGGGGTAAGATGAAAGTCTACATCGCATTCAGTATTCATGGAACGAATTGTTTCATCACGGCGACCAAAGAGATCGGCTCAATAGCCGAACTGCCTTCGGGCATGGTGCGTGTGGTGTCACGCCGTAAGAACTACGACCCTGCTACCGATTGGAAAGTCAATTGGGATGGTCTGCTGACCAAGAAGGGTACGCCGTATCGCTCGCACATCCGCGTGATGCAACGATTCAATGAGCTCGAGTCCCAAGGCTGGGCTGTCGATAAGACGGCTTTCCTGAACAAGTTCTTCAAAAAGAAAGGATAATCCACTATGCTCGATACCATCACACTTTTCCGTGGCGACGCAGAAAAAGTGGGTGAGTTCGACATCAAGCGCACCAGCAAGCATTCCTTGCTGGGGCGCGGTGTTTACTTGACAAACTCAAAGGCGGTGGCTGGTACCTACCGCTCAAAGGGTCTGTACTCCCCCAAGGGCGCCCGTAAAATTTTGTTTGAAGGAGCGGCTAAAGACAGAAAGGAAGCGCTGGAGTTGGCGCTTCCGCATTTTGCGGATGATTTTTTTCCGCCCATTCCCTACAGCTATCCCAAGCCAAAGCGGGACGCTTTACGTAAAGCAAACATCGAAAAGGCCAGGTCGCAATTCTACCGGATGGTAGAAGAAAAAAGCATTGTCGCCGAATACCTTAGCAGCAGCCAGGGTAAGTTTTTGCGCGTATCAAATTTCTCATTGCCCGAAGAGGGTTACCTGACCGAGTTTCACTTCAACCGCCGTGAGTTCAATACCTCTGTGATAAAGGTAGACGGATATATCCGTGACGAAGGCTTCTGGGAACTGATGTGGGAGCATAAGATCCCTGTTGGCCTAGAGTTCACTACCAAGGAAGCGTATTGCAACATTAACAGTTCTGCAAACTTTAACCTGTCCCGCAGCCTTATGAACAGGGTATCGTCCCATTTATACGGCGAACAAAACTTGCTCAGGAGTGGTCTGAACCGGTCGGTGATATTTACAAAGATCCGCCATGCTTTAGAACCCTATGGCTACCGCGGATTGGAGTACAGCGGTGGCAGATACCTGGGCGGAAACCGATACACACATCGAGCGTTTTGTATGTGGGACGATGAGTTTGTTAATGATCACAAAGTTCGTGTGATTGCCTAACCTCTTTGTTCTTTTCGTTTCGAGTAGTTTAATGACAAAGAAAAAGAGAATACCAAAACCTATCCATCCGATGATTGTGCACAAGTTGACGAAGGAGGAATCTGATTCTCTCAAGAACGCCCCGCGAGTAGGACACATTCGTTTTTCCGAAAACATCGGCACTGCTACCAATTGGTACGACATGACCCTTCGGTTACAAATTGGTCGCTTGCTGGTAAAGAACACTTCAAAGCGCTGCGAGTATACTGAAGAAGTCACCAAGGTGCTTGACTTGGCACGGACTGCTTCTGATGAAATTCGCCAGCGCGCTGTCAGTGTTTCACCTCAGGTGTGGACAGCTAGTGACGCAGAACTGCTGAGGCTGGGTGACGGCCTAGATGTCGTCGATGACCTCCAAGACATCTGTACTCGTTTGGAGTTATTGAAAGCCCATCGGCAAGCCCAGCGCCTCATCAAAACCTGATCTTTTCACTTGCAGTGCGTTGCGTAAAATTAACCAATCACCACAATCTTTTGTGTTTCGCACTGCTTACCACTTTCTCTCAACCAAAGGAAATCAATCATGGCTAAATCTGCCCTTGTCATCCCTGCTGAACAGCGCTTCTTCCATTTTGAAAACTGGACGCCGTCTATGGTCTCTCGTGACATCTGTGAGACCGACCCCACCACTCTGCAAGTGCTGCCGTACGTCATCCTCGTGAACGAGCACAACGAGGTTTACATGTACACCCGCGGCACCGCTGGGGATGAAAGCCGTCTGCATGCCAAACGCTCGATCGGCCTGGGTGGTCACATCGACACATTGCCGGTCAGCATCAGCATGGAAGACCACATCGTCAGTGAAACCATTCGCGAGATCGAAGAAGAATGCGGCTACAAGGCGAGTTTCGATGAAGTCAAGCAAGCACTGTCCCAACACAACCGGATCTATTTGACCGACACAGACGTGGATGCGGTTCATTTGGGCCTGGCGTTCCCGTTGCGCGTCAAGAAGAGCGACATCACTCGGCCGGAGGCTGGCACCGTCATCAATCCTCAGTGGGTTCCCTTGGACGAACTCAAGCACTACATCTACATGGAACGCCTGCTCAAGCCGCAAGTGCTGCTGTGGACCATGGAGAACTGGTCCAAGCAAGCGGTGTCTATCATGACCGTCCAGAACCACCTGTTTAACCTGAGCATGCAGGCTGAAGCAGAAATTGCGCGTTACCGCTTCTACGCGGATATCGTGACCTGCATGAACAAGGTAGGCATCAATGCCAAGCTGAACGCCGTTCGCGGCCTGAGGGTGATGATCCCGATGTGGGCAGATGAAGACGGCAATGGCGAAGGTTATGTGGCATGGTCTATCGAAAACGAAGAACGCTACAAGACCGTTGAACAGTATCTGGAAGGCTTTGTCTTCAGCGACGGCAGCGGCGTGGGTGAAGTGGCCGTTACGCCGGACTTCGAACGCTGGGAAGTACGTGACATCACCACGCTGCATCCTCTGCCTGCTGTAGATGAGGCTGCAACAGCTAACAGCCCAACATAAATACCCTCGGTATTTCGTTGCACACCTCGTAATTCCATCCTCGCATAAAGAGACAGCATGCGTTTTGCATGCTGTCTCTTTATTTCAACTAAGCTATAAATCTTTTTATTTTCCAGCCAATCATGCTGAAGTCAAAAATAATGCCTTATCACATCCTCGGAATGTTTGCAATGGTTTCTGTTATCGCTGTAGCGATCGTTAAGCCGGACTCATTGCTGTATTTGATCGGGGGATTCATGTCCTTGATCATGGCACCCTACGCAATTATCATCATTGCGATGATGATTGCTATGGCTGTCATGGTGCTCTTAGCCGCAGGTATCCTTCTTTGGGAAGGCGTGCGCAATATTGCTGCTTGTTTCTCGAGAAACCCTTGGAAGCGATAATGTTACTTTACGTCATCAAGCAGGTGATTGTCGTAGTTGCGTTTGTCGCAATTGCCTGTTACTGCTATCGTGTCATTTCAACCATCGATGAAGATGACAATCGCGATTCGGATTAACCCATCTAACGGAGATTGAAACATGTCTAACAGTCCTTTGGAGGAATTGAGCTATCTGCGCAGCAAGATAGTGAAATACAACGATGCTTACTATGGTGCTGACAAGCCCGAAGTCTCTGATGCTGAATACGACAGACTCTATAAGCAGCTCAAAGAAATTGAAGGCGAGCATTCTGAATTGGTTACTGAAGATTCACCCACACAAAAACTGACCTACACCCTGCCAGAAACTGCTGCCAAAATCAAACACAGCGTACCCATGCTGTCGCTGTACACGGAGACGGACTTCACTTCTGAAGGTGCTATTGAGTTCGTTCGCCGCGTCAGTGCTTATTTGGTCAATAAAAGAATCGTTGAAAACAGGGACCGTGCTTACTGTTGCGAGCCGAAATACGACGGACTCGCAGTATCCTTGCGTTACACAGATGGCCAACTGGTGTGCGCAGCGACACGTGGCGATGGGGAATACGGCGAGGACGTTACAACCAACGTCCGCAGGATTGCGAATATCCCCAAAAAGTTACTGGGTGAAGACGATCAAGTAACCGAGTACCCGCCAGTCCTGGAGGTAAGAGGAGAGGTGCTCATGCCACTTAGTACCTTTAAGCGCCTCAATACAGAGCTGGTGGCACAGGGTAAAAAACCCTACGTCAATGCCAGGGCTGCTGCAGCGGGTTCGCTTCGCTTGCAGAACGCCGATGAGTCCGCTGCGCGCGGGTTGATCTTTTACGCGTACGCCGTGGCCAACCCTGACGAAGTGCGTCAAACCTTTACCTATGTCAAAGAACACTCCAGTCTGCTCTACCTGTTGGGTCAATGGGGTCTGCCCACTAGCCCCTATGGGCCAAACCTAACAATCTGGAAAGTCACCAAGGACCCAGACTACCTGACATACTACCACGACCAAATTCTCAAAGAGCGCAAAGAACTGGACTTTGAAATCGATGGCGTGGTTTACAAGGTGGATTCGCTGGACTTGCAACAAGAGCTAGGCTATGCAGGCAAGGAACCGCGCTGGGCGACTGCGCATAAGTTCGAACCTGATAAGGAAACCACAATTATCAAGTCTATTGACTTGCAGGTGGGACGCACAGGAAAGATCACACCTGTCGCAAGGCTGAGCCCTGTGTTCGTAGGCGGCACCACAATCAGCAATGTGACGCTGCACAACAACGATGAAATTCGTCGCCTTGGTGTGGATGTGGGTGACGAGGTGTATGTCCAGCGAGCAGGTGATGTGATTCCTGAAATCACAGCAGTATTCAGCAAAGCGATTGAGGGTTCGGTCTTCCGTTTCCCTGAGAACTGCCCCTGTTGCGGGTCGCCGCTGGTTCGCTATGACGGTGAAGTGGATTTTCGGTGCCCAGGCGGAGCTACTTGTCCTGCGCAGCAAGTGCAGGCTTTGATCCATTTTGTCAGCCGTGAAGCGATGAACATTCAAGGCGTGGGCGAGCGCCTGATCGAGCAGTTGCATGAAGCAGGTCATTTGGATACGATTGCAGACCTGTTCTGTTTAGGTTCTAAACAAAGTGCAAAATCCTTAGGGATGACAACGTCTGAATTCATTCGGACAATGCAGCCGGTGAAAATTTTGGCATTGGCTTACGACACATTGAGCGGACTTGAAGGATATGGGCCAGTCGCAGCTGCTAATATCTTAGCGGCTATTCAGTCTGCGAAAGAGTGCACACTGTCCAAGTTTTTGATTGGCCTGGGAATACGGTATGCTGGCAAAGGAACTGCAAAGCGCCTGAGCGAGCATTTCGGAAGACTAGAAGCCATCCAAGCTGCTCCCTTAGACTACCTGGAAACAATCAAGGACATTGGACCCGTTGTGGCCTTGAGCGTTTATGAGTTCTTCAACAGCCCTAGAACACATCAACTTCTGGAAGACTTGGAAGTGCTAGGGGTATCCCCACAACCCACAGTGATTCGGACAGAGTCCTCCGGAACGCGTCCTAGGATTGCCATAACCGGCAAGTTCTGTGTCTCACGAGAAGAAACCATTGCACTCATTCAAAACCTTTTGGATGCCGACATCACCTCTGATGTGGGTGCCAAGACAGACTTGTTGATTTGCGGTGAAAAACCCAGCAGCGGAAAAGTAAAGACGGCTGAGTCTTTGCACATCCCTATTATCAAAACACAAGAAATGGAGCACCCGTTCGGACACCCTGAATGGTTTTCCTACATAAAGGCAGCATTGCCTTGAATTGACCACAAGGGGGAAACCCTTGTGGTTCTAGTTATTTACGATCACACATAACCCAATCGTAAGCACTGTCGCTTATTCCTAATTGACCTTGTCAGATATGTCTAATTCTCAAAACTCCTGGATGGTAAGTAATCAAATCTGCGTCGATCTCAAACTCGACGAGAAGAACAATGTGAAGGTCCTCAAGGCTTCCACTACCGACAGTATCTTTGCAGAGACCGCAAATCTCCCTGCTGGAGTCAACCTGGTGAGAAATGCGCGCACGCTGGCGCTCAAAGGTCGCCCTACCAAACAAGGCGTCTATATTGTCAATCTGGACATTTACGAGGCTTGGCCTGGAATCAACAATAAAAAGCTGGTGTTGTCCATCTCCGTGATCTGACTATTAAACGGACAATCAAAATGATCGACATATATTCACTCAAAACTCATGCGACCATATTGAGTTTCTGTAATGGCTTTTTGAAGTCGTCTGACGTAGGAACATTTCCTGCGTACCTGGACAGAACAGCGGACACCTTCCGTTTTGGAATTACGTGCTCAGACCTGTCGCCGCTGGTGCAAAAGACTTTGCGCGGCTTGGAACTGATGTTCGTCATGGATGCCAATGGACACGTGGTGTGTACTTGGCGTGAAGAGGCTGAAAACAGCACGCTGTTGCACGAGTTCTCTTTTGACGCGGACATCTTGTCTGAAGCGTTGTTTGAGGAAATGAACAGGCTTGTTAACCTGTTTACCCAGTCTTTTGCAAAAGAGATAACGAGACTGGTCAAAGAACCCTTGGTTGAAACCGATCACGTCTTCTCGAAGATTGTTTCCGTCAAGGAGACTCAACTCACTACGTACGAAGTGACTTTAGAGAATAAAGTCATATTCGGTATCGCTGGTGATAGGGACGATGTGAAAGAAGGCAACTTCGCTTACATGGACCCTTCTGGAAAGTTGGAAATACTTTCTCCCACCTCGCTCAGTTAACACACTTAGTCTGTTTCAGCGGACTTATTTTTTATCCTATTAGGAGATTATCATGGAAATCATTGACAACTTCGGCCTTCCCTCTAAACAGAAAGAAGGCTTTAACCCCTGGCTGGAAAACGTCCTTGACATGGTCAAGGAAAAGTCGCAAGACACGAAGTACACCATACGCCTGACAGGCAATCGAACCAACAACTCGATTATCTACACCCTGCGAAACAGTCAGAACAAGACCAGCGTTGATGTCTACAAGCGCAACCGCATCTTCCACCTGGAGCTGTACAAACGCGACTTACCTGACCAGACCAAGGCTATAAAGCCTGACAGCACCCTGGTGGGTAATTACGTCTTCCAGCGCGGTGATGTGGTGGAGCTGGAAGAAATGGCAGACCTGATTGCCAAACACATGTCGATGGACACTCCGTATTCGGAAGGTACTGTGTCACGTATCAAGGTGCGCATCGCTGCGCAGCCTGGCACCGCTGACGGTTGTTTCGTAGGCGGCCAAATCTCTGGCATCGTTTACAACGACGACGAGACTGTGGAAGTGATTGTCGAGCGCGGCAGTGCTCGCTACATCTTGTCCAAGGCACAAGTCGAGGATTGCAGACTGGCGTTGTTGAAGTACATCATCTTCAACAACAACGGTGAGTTCGCGCTCATCAATTCCCCTGAGTTCAACGTGTATTACGAAATGGAGGTGTAATGGTCAAACAACAAGATTACCAGGCACTGATACAGGGGCTTCACCGAAAGCTGCTTAACATCAACCACGACATTCGCAGCGCCCGAAAACAAAAGGCTGCTGTGGAAATAATGGCTGAGCTCATACAGCGCAGAAAAGCAGTGGATAAAGCGTACAGCAAATGTGTCACGTGCCTTGGCGATCTACAAGAGCAAGACATCGTGTATAAAGAATCGTTTCAGATATACAACACCCACTGACATAGTCCAGCCTAGCGCCAAAGCGCTAGGCTGTTATGCCGTGTTCTCACTGCAATCTTTGCGTAAGGTTATCATCATGGAAATCGTTAAAATTGTGAAGCAGCGCATCGTGATTGATGCAAATCTGTATTCTCGTTACTTTGTAGACATGGAAGGCCGTGTCAATGGCATTCCTACGGGACTCTCGTTTGAGTTCCGTGACAGTAAGTGCGGCAACTATGTCTGCATTCGGCACACAGTGAAGGCTAAGCATGTCCCTTTTTCAACGGGTACGTCTTACGCCAACTCGCTGAGCATCCAGTGCGATGTCCTGAAGAAATGCATCGGTAATTACCTGGCTGAACAGGTCGTGCCCAACACTTACACCGACGGCAGGATCGGCAGTAAACGTACTGGTAAAACTAACTACGCTGGCGTTATTACACCGCAGGGTGTACATTTTCGAAAAATGAACGATAAGTGCGTGGGGTTTAACGTGAGCGCAATTGACAGTAAAACACTTAAATTAAAAACTGAGTTCTGGTACTGTGGCACTATAAACACCTGGAGAAGTCGATATTTCAAGACTATCAAAATGGTGCTGAAGTACAAGCGGGCTAACGATAAGTTGCTTGAGCGCATCATGGTTCTGGTAGAGAACAAGTAGCGCCGTTTAGTTTACGGCATAAATGCCATTGGGCTAAACACCCAATGGCATTATTTTTTTTTTGTTTAGGGCCGTTCTGGAAGACCTTGCCAGTGTGTGACGCCGTGTACACTAGCGTTGCTCAACACACAGACCCAATTGCCATACTTGTTAAGCATAGCGATGTTGATAAAGCCGCACCAGACCAAAACAGGTTCTTCTCGGTTAGGCAGTTTGGAGGAAGTGGTTGTCCAGGAGTTTTTATTAGCATTCATAGTTCTTACCATTTAAGGTATTGTGGTTTGTTTTCTGCGTGACTCAAAAGCGAAGCACTTAATCTTTTCACTTTGTCATAGCTTTCCTTGTCGATTTCAACAACTGAGAAGTTGTCTTCCTCGTTGGAAGAGCCTACATTCTTTTTTCTCTCAAAAGAAATAGTAGCTATGTGATATCCTTTTTTTAGGTGAATGGACGGACTTAGAAGAATTCCTTCAGCCTTGTCTACTTCAATGTATATTTCGAATTCAGGCTTTGGCATGTTACCAGTCCTAGCCAGGTAGCTGACCTTACTAACAAAAAGTTTACCTATTTTTTCAGGTACATATTCGCGTGTTTGTTCGTTGTAGTTAACTAGCCAATGCTCGCCGCTTCGTTTGGAGTCATATACCATTTTTGGCGATGGCTGTATTGCGTGCCTAAAGGGAAGAATGCAGATGTCATAACCGCCTTTAAAGTTGATGGCTTTAATTACGTTTTTATGACTTCCTTCCATGAAATCATCTTCCGCTCTAGAGTAACCAATGAAGCAACCTATCAGTGTTGGTGCTACGGTGATTCGCGCTACTGTGTTATTTTCTGTTAATGCGGCTGACCTGGGCATCATCGGTATAAAAACCTTTGGCATCTCTTTGTCAATGTGAAGCATATAGTCTTGCTGCATCGATTCAGAATCAACAATCACGCAATTGTCTTTTACTTCATTTGACTGTAGTGCCATCCAATTACGAATATCTTCGTAATCTTGCGTCATGATTTCTTGTTGTGTGTTCATGGTGAAAAATAAAACAATTAAACAAATAAGCGGATATTTTCACATCCGCTTAAAAATGAATTAAACGTATGACCAGAATGGCGTTTCTTCTCCAGATCCCTCAACACCACCACCAACCTTGCGGCTGTGTATGGGTTTCTTGTTCATGTCATCGGGAATAGAGCTGGCTTCAGGGAAAGGGAGCACCAGATACTTCATGCTGTCGGGAATGATACCCACGCCGCGATGCTTGCCACGTTGTACAGTCAGGTACGCCCTCCCGTTGATTTTCTCAATGTGAAGATACAGTTCGCCATCGACCTCTTGGTCAACACGTTTACATCCATCGTAGTAGCCTTTACCTACAACCATTTTGACAAATTCGGTATGACCGTCACGGATTAGCATTTTTGCCTCTGTACTGAGCTGATGAGGGGTGATCAATGTGATTTTCTTTGCAGAGAAGAAGTTACGAGTCCGGCGATAGAGATCACGCAGTGCATGACCGGCAGGGCCTTCCTCGCACCCAGTGGTGGGCAACATGGGCAGATAGTCAAGCATACAAACATGAAGTTCGTAGCCTGCAGCTTCAAGCTCAAGAACAGTGTTCTGTAGATCACGCAGTGACCACTCTGACGGGTTGACACGCAAGAACTTGACATGGTAGCCAGTGGCTTGCAGCTTCTCTTTAACATAAGCAGCAATTTCAGCGGAAGTCAATGCGCTGATGTCAGGTGTTGTACCGTGCTCGTTCTCATACAGGTTCTCATACAAGAACCGCAAGTTGGAGATGAGGTTGTCTTCGAACGAAATGCGAAGCAGCAGTGGCTTCTTGTTCGGGTCCGTCATTCGCGGTGTGTTGTACAGCGCGAAGTGCTTGAACAGTGATAGCGTAAAACCTGTTTTGTAGCTATGCTGCAGTGCAGGAATTACCCATTGTTCACCGCGCCTAAAGCCGCCTTGGAGCGCGTCGTTCAGGCCTTGCCAACCCGTGACCAGGATACTGGTGCGATCTTCATCGTTCTTGATCTCGTCATAGACACTAGCAAGCTCATCCAAGTTATCTACGTCAACGGATTCTACAATGGCAGGGTCATCCTTATTGCTCTCCAGTTGATAGGGTTCTATCTTTCCTATGAATTCTTGCAGGTAGTGCTTGAGATCCGTGATCTTTTCCCGCTCAAATCTTAGTGCGTTAGCGGCTTTGGTGAATATGTTAACGACTTCATTTTCTTTAAAGCTGTCAGTGATGTACTTTCGGATACTGATAACTGCACGCTTTAAATTGTCTTCTTCCATGTCTTTCTCGATACCGCGCTGCAGAGCTTGGTAGAGTTGTTCATCGGAAGAGCAGTTGATCTTCAAGCGCTGCAGTAGCTCGTCTTTCTCGTAAATGGTGCTCAGGGGGTTGTTGCACATGTACAGCAACGTGGCTTTCAGGGCCATGAGCATTTCTTTTTCACTGTTCACGCTCAATGACAGCTCAGGCAGTTTGATGCTGTCCATCACCATCCTGGCCAAGTCTGCTGAGTTCTCGGTCTTGTCTTTAATCAGACTCTCCCTGTACAGCAGAGTGATGCACTTGACCAAGAGAATGCGGGTGTCCATCGTCATAGCTTGATTTCTTATTACGTGCGAGTTTGTTGAAATATGAGGTGTGGCAAGAGGCGTCTTGCCCGCCGAACATAGAATTGCCACGGACCATATTTTTTGCCTTTTGCCAGTACTTTTTATCTATGTTGTAGGCCTCCATGCTTTTTACAAGGATGTAATAAAACAAATGTCTAATTCCGTTAGTGTTAAAAAACCACTTTTTATTCCGTACTGGATCAAGCAATTGTTGATCCGCAACCAGCTTCCCTTAACTGCTGCGATGGATCTTTCTGCACTGCGTAAGGTGGCAAGTATCGAAGACCTGGTGTTAACGTTGTGCATGAACCTGAACACTACGCCCATTCTGGGCTACATGAGTTCAGAGTCGTGCTTGTTCACCCACTGGTTAAAAGACACCGACAGTGAGCGAATCTATAACCAGCTCTACCAGCTCAAGGAACTGCATGAAAGCGGGCTGGAAGCACGACTGTACAACCAAGTCAATGCCCATCCTCAACTTTCTTTGCCGTATGAGATTTTAGACGTCTCAAGCGACGTCTTTTTAATCGTCATCAACCCTGGCTTTTTTGGATCTCCAAAAGGTGCAGAATACCAACGCCAGCTGGTGAGTGATTATTTGAAGCAATGGTATGGTTACAATAACTATGACACCATTGCGCAGAGCCAATTCTTTGAGCAATATCTGAAGCAATTATAATGTTACTGGGTTTTTTCAGTAATATCTATGCGGCGTCGATAGCGTTGTAAAGCCTTTAGTTTTTTTGTCCCATCAACTCCATTTAGGAAACAAACAATGAAAAGTTCCCTTTTTTCCGCCAGCCGTCGAAGCGCTGCCTTGCTGGGCCCGGTGCATTCGATCGTTGAAAACCTGCAAAACGAAAAGAATTCGCGCGGCGCCGTCGTCACCAGCGGCGTCGCTGCTGCTGGCTTTGCTCTGGAAGGTCTGACTGACCAACGCACCCAGATGGAACTGCAAACCGCAGTCGAGAACCTGGAAACCATGATCCAGTCGGCTGTCAAGGGTGTTCGCGGTTACGCCAATCTGACGGTCTCGCAGGAAGAAGCAGCCATCACCGCCGGTGTTGCTGCCTACGCCATCAAGCCCTATATGTCGCGTGACGTGTCGGCTGCTGCTCTGTCCAAGTTCGCCAATGACAACACCGTGGTGATCGGCCACGGCATGGCTACTGGTCAGTCGGATCAGCGCGTCATTGACATGCAGGCTTTTGACGAAAAGGAAAACAAGAACGCCATGGTTTACTCCGTGGCGTACAACATGCAAGCAGCACGCCAAGACGAGTTTGGCGAAGCGTTCTATCCGACCGTCATCGTCACCCCGAACAACGTCGGCTTCAGCATGTCCATTCGCCTGATGTACGTTTACGACGAAGTTCGTCGTGATCTGTCGGGTTCGCTGAACAAGTTCAACCGCAAGAACGTCATCAAGGCCGTCATCGACCCGACCATCCTGCGCAACGACCAGACCAAGATCGTTCCGGTCTATCGCAAGTCGAACCCGGCTGCTGCACAAGACAGCGACCGTTACTTCGCTTCTGATGTTGGCACCACCACGGTGCTGCTGGACAACGAGCCGGTGGTGACTGGTGCTCTGGCTGTTGGCAAGAAGTTCTCTCTGCTGGGTATTTCCCAGACCGAAGCCCTGCTGGCTACTGGCGTGCAGGACCAAACCGACGCCATCGATTCGTCGGTTCGTCTGGCAAGCATCTACCTGAAGATCAAGGGCACCGTTGCCGGTCAGCCGACCTTCAACGTCATCAAGTTCAACGTCGAGAAGCTGCCGCTGAGCGACTTCAACGCTGCACCGCAAGGCAACACCCGCCTGCTGCAACTGAACTTCTCGACCGACAGCCTGTACCTGACCAAGGACCACCTGGCTGTTGACGGCGCTGCTGCTCCTCTGCTCAACCAGCTGGGCACCAACACTGTCCGTCTGTCGGCACAGCTGTTCGGCTCGGTGCTGCAAGACAAGGGCGACACCCAGGTCACCGCTGCTCCGGTTGAAGTCGCCAAGGTGACCGATGATTCGGGCAACGTGCTGGACATGGCTTCTGGCGTTGGTCTGACTGTTGCTACGGTGTTTGCTGAAGCAGAGATCGTTGGTTACGACCTGCTTGCATACCGTACCAACAGCAACCGTCGTCAGCGCGGCCAGCTGATCGACACGCAGTACATGAACTACCTGTACACCGTGCCGCTGCTTCCGCCGGTCACTGCTCTGCGTCCGGTTGGTGAAACCGAGACCAATGACAGCGCACTGCTGTCGGCTCTGATCACCACGACCCATGGCCGTACCAGCAACGCTGCTGTGACTGCACTGCTGGAAGCCCGTAGCTTCCTGCGTGAGTACACCAACACCAAGGACTCGATCAACGACGCACCGGAAATCCTGGGCGTGGCCCGTTACCTGGTGACTCCGGCGTACCTGGAAGAAGTCCTGGACTGCGAACTCAACCTGGACTCGCTGAGCACCTCGGATCGTACCATCGATCTGCAGAACCTGATCCAGAACAAGCTGCGCGACATGGCTTTCCGCCTGTACGTCTCGTCGGGCTACAAGGCCGCCGCTGACGCACTGTACGACGGCGCAGCTCCGAAGCCCTGCCTGATCATCGGTACTGACCCGATCCTGGCTCGTTACCTGACTCTGAACGGCGACCTGCGTCTGGTGGGTGAAACCATCGACTACAAGCTGGTCAACACGCTGGACAACCGGATGACCGGCAAGATCCTGTTCTCGTTCGGTATGGAGCCCAGCTTCAACTCTGGCGTTCCGAACCCGATGCACTTCGGCAACATGGCTTGGAAGCCGGAGCTGACCCTGATGATGCCGATGATCCGCAACGGCAGCAACGTCATGGAACTCACCGTCCAGCCGTCGTTCCGTCACATCACCAACCTGCCCATCATGGGCTCGCTGGACGTGATCAACATCGAGAAGGTCATCGCTTCGAAGGTCCAGGTTTACGCCAAGACCAACCCATAACTGGACTAATTGGCTGAGGTAACTCAGCCAGTGACAGTGTAGTGAGTTTAATAGCACCCACAGAGTCTGAAAGGATTCTGTGGGTGCTATGCCGTAAGTTTTTTTATCCCAAATCAATGTAAATTAATTAAATCACACATTACTACCATGACGCAAAATATCGGAGTTGTCATGGTACTCACTGAAACAATCCCACCTCTCGCTGAAAGTAGCCAACCCACTACACGGTTGCATCTCAACAGCCCCTATACCTTTCACGGGGAACCCATTGCTTCGCCGCTTGTCAATGACATGCGAAAGCAAATGGATTCTACAGAATTCGAAGAGCAATACTACTACATCAACAACACCCATCGACCCATCACGATCATGAAGCGTGATGGCGTAGCGATAACCATTGACCACAAGCACTCTTACACTTGTGCTGATTTCACAGTGCGCCGTGTGATGAAGTTAAAAGGCATGGCACTGCAAACGGCGGTCGCGTGCTTGACATCGATGACGGACTTGGAGACTGAAGAATTGTCAGAACTCAAGCGCTGTCTTTGTAATGTGGATTACAAGAGCCACAGCGAGGCCACAGTCATGCTGGACTATGTAATCACACCTAAGGACATAGCCGATAAGGGTGGTACGGTGTATCACTATAAGCTTGATCTGTTGGTGTCTACAAAACCCACGCCGCTCACGATCATGCACCCTTACAGTGCACGATTCAGGAACATCGGCCCGTTCGGTAATACCACAGAGTACAAACATCAAGAAGAGCTGAATGTTAAAATACGCCTGGTTGATCACTCGCCCACAGCGTGTAAAAAATATATCAACATTGCCGGTAAGATTTTCTGTCTGACGCCACAAAAGGATGCACCTGCTTCGACCATCACTTCGAAGATCAATGGAAAACGTACCGAGAAAGTCTACAGCGATTACTTGGAAGTTTTCTACAGCGCTAAGAATGACCCTGAGTTGGTAAACAATTTTGGTGTCGGTCACAAGCGTGTGTCGATTGAAGAAGCCAAAGAGTCCATGGCGTTGTATGATAGCTATACGGACGCATTGAACTCCGGTGACGTGGATATGGCGCGGCGTGAAAAACTTACTCAACGTCTCCATGACGTAGAGATGCTCAAGACGCAAAACATGCTTGAAAAGAATCGCCTTGAGAAAGAGGAGATGGCAAGGAAAGAAGCTATGGCGAAACAGCGCCATGAGCTTGAGCAGCTGCAAGCTACCATCGCAGCACAAGCGGCTGAGCAAAAGCAATCGCAGGCTGCCTTGGATGCAAAACTGTTGCAATTGGAGAATGATCGTAAAATCCTTGACATGCAAAGAAAGGCGCAAGATGAAGCACTAGAGCGTGAACGAAGGGAACACCAAGAAAAAATAAATAAGCTTCGAGAGGATAACGAAGCAAGGATCAAAAACGAATCCCTTTATTGGAAAGACTTCTACGAAATGCGGTCACAGGTCAGGAAGGACACTTCGGACTTCACACGCTTCGTTCCAGGTCTCCTGATAGGCGTCGCGGGTATTGCGGGCGCATGGATGAAGTTTTCATCAAACTCGCAAGCAGCTTGAAACCTTATAAAAAATTGAATATTCAATAAAATATGCAATATCAATATCCAATGATAGGACACAGTTTGCCAGCCTGTCGCATCCACCACCTTTAAGGAAAGTCATGTTCCCAAAGTCCCTTCTGGAGCACGTAGATAATGCCACTACAAAGTTCAATCCAGCCATTGCCAATGGCCTGGCTGTTGAGCACATGAAACATATCGAGAGTTATGTGAATCGTGTCTTTGAACTGACGGCAGCCGGGTTTCCACCTGGTCTAGAGTATCGCGGCTGCAGGAAGTGCACACCTCTTGAAGAATATCAAGAAATCACAAAGAAGAAAGGAAGCAGATGCGTTTACGATGTAGCACGCAGTGATGTGTATTTGATGGAATACAAATTCCGCTACAACGGAGTGGACCTTCCGTCACGGTACATGTACTTGCCGTTTGTAACGAAAGCAGGAACGATCTATATTGGTGGTAGTCGTTTCGTGATTTCACCGATCCTTGCTGACCAGGTGATTTCTGTTCAACTCAACAGCGTGTTCGTGAGGCTCCTAAAGGCTAAGCTTACGTTCAACCGCGTAGCGCAGCACTATGTTGCCAATGACCGACGCGAAGGCATACGCGTCGCATACAGCGACATCTACAACAAGAAAGCCTCAACAAACGCACCTCGGCCAACAGTGAACGCCAAATGCACACTGGTACATTACTTGATGTGCAAGTATGGATTCTCTGAAACCTTCAGGATGTTTGGCAACTGCGACCCTGTCGTGGGAGGAGATGACATCAACTCGGACAATTACCCAGAATCCGACTGGGTGATTTGCAGGAGTACGACCATACCGCCAAAAGGGTTTGGTAAAGGCTTCTATGAGCCGAGTAACGTGCGTCTTGCGATACCTCGACATAAATACACGCCGCTGGTTAAAGACCTGGTTGCTGGCTTCTTTTACGTAGTGGATCACTTCCCTACGCGAATAAAGCCCGACTACGTCAACAGCACACGGTTGTGGATGATTCTGCTTGGCCACTTGATCTGGAGCGGCAATGTCAGCGAAGGCAAGTTGTACAGTGATGTGGAAGCACACATCGCGTCATTGGACGAATACATCGATGCCATGGTCAGTGCAAAACTCAAAAGCATTGGCTACGAGTGTACGGACATCTACCAGTTGTTCTACCTCATCATCGACAAGTTCAACGAATGGCTATTGACCTCTGATGACAGGGTCAGCACCATGTACGACAAAGAGCTGAGCATACTGCCGTTTGTGTGTTACGAAATAACAAACGCAATCAATACTCTGTACTTCAAACTGAAGGCTGCACAAAAGAAAGAGCTTACAGAAAAGAAGATCGCCAACATCATGAGTCTGATCCTCAAAAAGGGTTTGATTTTCAAGATCACTAAAGAACATGGTGAAGTGACAACCACTTCAACATCTGGCGATAACATGGCATTGAAGATTACCAATCTCCTAGTGCCACAAGGTAGTTCTTCTAGGAACAGCAAAAAGAAAGACCGAGCAGCAATCAATGACCCAGGCAAACGCCTGCATTCTTCTATCGCGGAAGTGGGTCAAGTGTTTGCATTGCCTAAGTCTGAGCCCACTGGGCGCAGCAGGGTTTCTCTCACCGTCCAACTGGATGAACACGGAGTTGTTGTTAGGAACCCTAAATTCAAAGAGCTTCTCGATCAAGTGCAAAATCAGATTCGTCGATAACTCAGTGTAGATAACTCAAAGGAAGAAAACGATGTATAACCAAGCTTATGGCCAGCCGGCTTTCCAAGAACTCCCGTTCCCTGACAATCGGTTGCTGTTCCAGCCCATCCAAGTGGCCTACGGCAACCCTCCGTTCTTGCCGCAAGTGCCTTACATGCCGCAGGAACTGGCACAGTTCTTCCCCTTGATTGTGTCGGCCAGTATCGATGCCATTCAATCGAAGTGCAATCAAAACACGTTGCGTGTGTTCCTGTTCAACCAGATGGCACAGCAGGGGTTTAACAACCCTGAATTCACGGCGTTCGTCGATGCGGTCATTCGCATCGTGGAAATGCAAATGTACAAGCTGCAGTATCGTGACGTTTCTTCGTCTGCGCAGAAAGCAGCAGAACTGTATGCAGAACTGTGCGTAGCGGCGAACACGCAGCGCTTTCCAGCACTGCTGCGCAGCGTGGACCAAACAGTGCTGCCGCACATCCAATCCGCATTGAGGGACCTGGGCATGTTGGGTCAGGACCTTTCCCAGTTTCAACAAGGAAAGGCTCGTGGCTTTGCAAACAACGCGCCCCAGCAGCAACAGCAAGGCTACCCCAATCAGTACCCGAACCAGTATTCCAACCAGTACGGGGTTCCTCAGCAACAATACGCCGCTCCGCAACAGCAATTCCCACAACCTGGCTTCAATCGCTGGAACAATCCAACGGCGCACGTTGATGGCGGAGCAGTGAGCGCAGGTGGTATCCAAAGCCCTCAAAACTACAATACCCCCACAGGAGGAGAAGCCATGTACGGTAAAAGCAACGACCCCATCGCCCAGCGTTTTGAAGCGACCGAACGCCTGCGCCAGAGCGCTTCTTCTGTGCATGCGCAAAACATCCAGGACCTGCGCCGCGAAAAGGAAGCGGCTATCATGGGTAGCATGCCCAAGCCCGTTGGTGTTCCTGCAATACCCAGTCAAGAGCTTCCGCCTGAGTTCATGGAAGTGTACAAAGCCAGCTCGTCCCCTGTGAAATGGCAACCCAGCGAGGAGTACCCTGTCGTCCCGGCATACGACCCCAACACTGCGGATTTGTACTACCAAATCGTTGGCGAAAATCAAATCAAACCACTGATCAAAAAGAAGGAGCAGTCTGAAATGGATATCGAAAAACACCTGATGGTGCCGTCTTATGTCAAGGTACCTCCGGCAGCAGTGAAATCGCTCGACAGCGACGTTCGGGTATTCCAGACGCTGGAAGCTGCCCGCGCACAAGCCAAGGACGCTGAAGAAGCTGAGCCGCTGGAAGTGAACATGGCCTACAAGGACTCGTCATTCTACTCCGAGACTTCGCTGGAGCAACTCTGGTTCAACAACGACGTGACTTTGGCAACCATGAAGCGCAGTGGGAAGAAAGCAAACGTCTTCCGCTCCTGCGGGGTCTTGCTCGATCCGTTGGTCTGCACGATCAACCCCAAACCGATGATTGCAGAATTTGCACAGGCTGAGAACTTCGACCAACTCTGCCGCAAGATGCTCACGGCACAAGACGGCATCAATGACGGCACTTACGTTGACGGCGACGCCAAATCCTTGACGTTCGTTAACCGCCGGCTGACCAAGCGACTCAACGACTTCCTCAAGCACAACTTGGCCGTTCCCAACGGTTGGATCGATAGTTTCATGGATGATGCCAAAGACGTCATTCCTTACCTGGAAAAGAAGTACGGCGCCAAATTCGCAGAAGCGCTGCGCACGCGCCAAAAGCTGCTGATCGAGCAAGCGTTGTTTTATGGCGATTCCGAATTCGAGAAAGATCAGAACACCAACCTGTTCCCTTTCACGGATGTGGACGTTGAGATTTTGCTCGGTAGCGTGACGATCACGTATTTCTGCGACAACTATACGCTGACCTCGATGGACTTGTTTGCACATGAGCTCAAGGCTGAAGTGCTCAAGGAAGGCGAGATTTCGTGTGGTGTCTTCAATGCACAGACTCCGACGCTGCGTCAAATTGTGGAGAACATCTTCACGCATGAACGCTCGCTCAAAGTGACCTTCTCCAAGCACCTCATCCAGACAGCCGACAAGGTGGTTATCGAGGTGACCAAGTCGCCAATACAGGAAGATTTCTTCTTGATGGCTGCCGTCTAACGCCGGCCTAAAATAGACAACATACGAGCCCTGGAAAACCAGGGCTCGTATGACGCATGTGTATAGGAGGGTTTTGAAATTACACTTAGCTTTTTATTGTGGGTTGTTAGTTGTGGGTTGTTAGTAAGACATAAAAAATACCGGTGCATTGCGCACCGGTATTCCTAGCTATTTTTTTTTTAGTTAAGCGGGCTCTTCTTCAGTGTCGTTAGGATCTTCTTTGCCCGGATCTTCTCCTCCGTCAGCAGGAACAGGCGCCTCTTCACCACTGGGGATTTCAAAGCCTGGTGCTGACTCAACATCGCCACCAGCGTCACCCATACCGTCGTCAAACCCAAAGTCATCGCCTCCCATACCAGAATCGTCACCAGAATCGCCGGTATCAGAAGTGCTGCTGTTATCGCTTGGTTCCACGTTCATGGCTTCCATGTCTTTGTTAGCTGCCTGTACAATAGGCGCCAGTTTTGCCAGCGCTGTGATACCGGAGCGAACCAATGCTTGGACGTGGTCAGTCATTGTGGACATCAGGTTGAGTTGCGGGTTGCCGGCTTCATCGTTTGCAGTCAGTTCAGCCAGCTCAGGCAGTACGCCCTTGTCACTGAGCCATTTGCGAATAAAGTAGGACTTTATCAGCGCACGAATTGTATTGGCTTCATTGGATACTTCACCAGCCGTACTGGTGGTGAAGAAACCATCAGAGATGTAAGCATCTAATGCCGCATCGAGCGCGTCAGAGTAGGTGCGCAAATCTGCCAATTGGTTTTCCAAAGTAACCGAGGAAGGCTTAGGTAACTCGACGTAGAACTTCTCTAAGAACTCGTTAAGTGCTTTGTTGATCACCAGCTTATCTGCCAGCTCACCTTGCGTGCCTTCAGTTTGCTGGGGGTTGTTGTTCGTTGTTTCGACCTCTAGATTGATGCCCTTCGGGTTGTCCTCTAAGATGGCCTTTAGATCGACCAGCAATTCCTCAGTGTTGGAAGCAACCTTTCTCAAGTGGTCACTCAGCAAAGGTGTGAAGATGTCTTGCATCAACGACACCCGCTTGCTCAGCAAAATGTTGTTAGCCACTGCTGTCGTTGCAAATTCCGTATTAAAACCATTATCCACAGTCTCCGGGGAAAGACCAAAAGCCATGATCGACGATTTCCTCAACAGGTCTTGAAGATCCGTGTCAGGCTTAGTGTATGACGTGTTGGTTTGTTGGAACTCGAACTTCAAGTCAGGTAAACCAGGATGGCCACCAATCTCCCATTCGTAACCTGCACGCTGAATGAATTCAAGGATGTCGCCAGGACTACTCACACCTAATGGAATGCCGAGCATGCGCGAACGCACAATCTCATCCTGCGCCAGCTCCAGTGTCTTCATGGGGTCTGGGTCAGATTCAGGCACGTTGGCAGTTACCTTGGTTCGTCCGATCGAATTCTTTACTGAGGCCATGACATCGGTAAACAACATGATAGAACGCAGTGTATTGATCATCGCTGTGTCATCCAAGAGACTGCGCCCAATCCCATCATCACCGTACTTGAACGCAATGTAGGTCATGAACTCTGATGGCAAGTAAAGAATTTGGGTATACTTTTTTGCCAAGACACGTGATAGCATGATACGGTACACTTCCTCATTACGTGCCAATGAGGCCGAAGAAGCATATACGCCGTTCTTAATTCGACTGATCAGATCGCGCTCAATCATGTCAGCGTACACACGAGATGCAAAATCCAAATGCGCATTGTTCATGGGGTCGAACGTATTGGCATTACCCAAGTTAGATTCGACTTTCCTGATCAAGTTGGACGCCAGTGAGTTACCGGCTGAGTTTGCGTTATTGAGACCGTTGTGGTACTCGTCCCCATCAGGCACTTCGACAGGGTTGCCTTCTTCGTCCAAAATGACAAAGTAACCAATGTGCTTCTTGACGTTACCGGGAACGTGTACTGGGATGACGGACTCCGATGGCAGTTTCATGACCAATGGACCACCAACAGAACGACGCTTGAGTTCATTGGGCTTCTTCAGCGTAGCCACAGGCTCAGTGTTGTATTGCCTGTTGCGGTAAATAGCTTGCTCAACGCGGCTGTCAGGCACTTGCGCAATGCTTTCAATGGCTATGCCCATGTTGTTTCTGGCGTACTGGCGTTTGACAGCCTGGCTCTTGGTTTTCTCGTTGAGCTTGGGAAACTTCAGAACCACCGGGTTATCGACAACCACCAAGTAATCTTCAGCAACGTAGTTGCGATAGTCACCAATGTCGTCACTCTGGTAATGTATCCGTTGATCCACCTTCGATGAATCTACAGTACCATAGTAGCTTTCCATCATGATACCAACACGCGACTTTTGCTTGCCGTCATGAGGACCCAGAAGGCCAATGTTTCTGACATTTCCGTCAGGGTTGACGAATTCTTTGAGCGCTTCAGTGCTAATGGATTTGTTGCCGTTGATGAAGTCATCGATCGCGTTCTCCGGAATAACCGCAATCGGGTAGCTGCCCTTTTCAAACAGAGGGTCCCGCAGCATTTCGGTCAGTTGAGCCTTGATGTTGTAGGTCTCTTCAAAATGCTCCTTCATCCGGTTGAGTAAAGAAGCACTCAGCTCAGGACTGAACAGGTTCTTGGGTCCCATGTACAGCAACTCCATGGAAGTCATGTCTTTAGGAGACAGAATGGAGCTGACCAGAATTTGTGCCGACAACTCGATATCGGGTAACAAACGAAGAATCGCTTGGGCATCCGCATTGCGCCGTGCCCGCTTTTGCAAGAGCGAACGAAACGCAAACGTGTTTGCAACCAGTGTTTTCCGATTACCCAATTCATCGCGAGTCGTACCATGCATCGAGGTAGTCATCTTCGAAATCATGGCGGCCAGCTTGGGGTCTTTCTTCGTCAGACTGACCGCCGGGTAGTTATTTTTTTGTAACGAATTGAATTGACGAATTGCCATGAAAAAACCTTTTTTAGAAACTGGAGCCAGGAGCTAAGCCATGATTGATTATTCTTACACCCTATATGTCGAAAAGACTTTGAGCCTGGCAGAGACCATGGTCATCAAATTTGATGACGCGGCTCAGGCAATGAACCTGGCTGTTCTTAGCGAATACGGAATGGGTTCTGTGGATGAGTATGATCCGTTTTCTTGGAAATACTATCTAAACATAAGTGGTGATTATCATTTTTCTGACGAGGACAGCAATGGCAACCCGAAGATTAAAGTGGTGTCATTGGACACCTCAGAAGAAATCTACTTCACTAAAGAAAATCTGGCATTACACCCAGCAACGAAAAACAACTACCAATACGGTACCCGATATTACAAAGAACTGTTGATTCAAAACCCTGGCAGCGAGTTGCTGATACTGGGAATTTTGTATCCGTGCAACATTGACGATGCAGTCAAATCCATCGACGGCACGATATTGAGTTACCCTAAAAATCTCGTTGAAGACAACGAGTACCGCCTGATAGAGAAGCTCCAGCAATGGACTTATGATTACATGGACCGCTGGGTCAATAAGCAGTACAGCATGAGCGATAATCTGTACGTTGCAACCTACATTGGCCAGCTGTTCTTGCATTTAACGCAAGCTATTTTTGCATTCCGCCTAGAAGCATGCAAGACTAATGAAGTACACAGCTTCCATGTTCGGCACTATTTAGCTAGCCATAATGGATTGGATGCTTATTTCCAAGAGCTTACCCCGCATCAAGCGCTCTGGTTTTATAGGAACATCAATCACATCCAGCGACACGCTGGAAAGAAAGAAACTTTCGATTGGTTGGTTGAAAACATATTTACGCACAGAGGTCTGCCACTGTACGAATACAGTGGAGCGCAAGACAGCTCTATCATGATTTACGGTGATGGCACAGACACTCGCCACTTGACCCCTGAAATCTTGTTCAAGCGCAAACCAGTCAATGAACCCGCCCGTAAAAATGGCCGTTCAATGCATACGTTGGACATGGTCACAGGACTGATGGATAATTTGGCTGTAGGAAACCCTACATACCACAAAGATCAACTGGAGGCCATGCGCAGCACGCTTGTGCACGCACCCTCTGCAGCGTTAACCACCAAAGTGCTTGAATCTCAAGTTGCTGACTACAGCACCTCGTCGTTG
This sequence comes from Rhodoferax sp., assembly GCF_028688795.1. Taxonomy (GTDB): domain Bacteria; phylum Pseudomonadota; class Gammaproteobacteria; order Burkholderiales; family Burkholderiaceae_C; genus Rhodoferax. Next base: position 153,325 of record NZ_JAQTXM010000004.1, read on the forward strand.
TATTCCTTAGACGAAACGCTGATGTCGCATTGGTTATCTTTCTCGTCTAAGGGCTGGTATACTGCTTATGTGACCTTCTCGCTGCCAGGAACAGGAGAGAGTATCAAGCTCACGCCTAAAGAGGCGGTGATGGTGTTCCTCTACGCCATGCACAAAGCAAACTGGATGGCAGAAGACAATGCGGATTACACAGAACTGTTGAATGTTCCTGATGTTACATTGTCTCGCGCAATTAGGGACAATCCCCCATCGCGTGCTGCGATTGAATCAGTTGTGGACAAGCAGTATGTCTCTACTGCGCAAATCGATGCATTGTTGTCGACTACGATTACGCCTACTCGGATTGGCACAAACAAAGACTTTTATCTTTTTTGTGCAGAGATATTCTCAAAGTCCAGAGAACAATACCTGTGGTATTCGTCCATGGAAAAATACCTCAGTCGTGGTATGGCTCAGCGTGCAGTCAGTTTGTTGTACACCGACGAAGTGGTTAAGTTCAGAGATACTGACAATAAGCCGATCACATACATCGACTTGCTGTACCGCACAGGTTTAGACATTCGCGACTACAGCCGCTCAATGCTGTACGACTTAGCTGCCGCCATTTACTTCAAGGCTGTGGGCATGGAGTTCTCTTCCAGTCAAGACTTCAGAAGAGCACACCAAAGCATGGTCAAGCTGTTCACAAAGCTCAGCAGCTATTCCATCTCGTTGACTGACAACTCCAACCAGACTGAAATTATTCTTCTGGTCAATCCCACGATCCGATTGAATGATGAAAAGGTGTACGAGAACCAGCACCATTATATCGATGGATCAGTCATCGAACCGATTACCATTCGTAGTTCTCAAAAGTACGAACACGAAGTAATGCACGAAGGTGTGGTATCGTCGCACGTAGAGCAAAGTAATGCAGCAACGACTTATGTCCAGGATGTGAGTCTTAATGTCACGCAGAGTACCACTATGCTGTCATTGTGGCCGCAACAGATTCGCAGCACGTTATCCTTAACCAGCTCATTTGACACTCAGGAACAAATAAAAGCACTTACTGTTGAGCAACGTATGGCCATACGTGATGTTGTGCTGTAGTGATAAAAAATGTGTTTACGAAATACTGTGACACTTTCGAAATGCAATCACGCATAAAGAAATCTTAAAGAAGGATATTTCCATGGAACCCGTTGTTCGTTCAGTATACGGAGCCGCTCTGCAAACCGCCATGTTGTTGGGCGTGCCTCACGAAATCAAGCCAAACTCCACGCTCAATCAGCGATTTGATGTAGAAAAGAATGCCGTGCATCCCGAAGGGGTTTGGCCACGCGTTGCGTATTTCTGCATTGGTAACGGCGGCCACATGCTATCGTCCGGTGTCGATGGCATCCCGTTTGTTAAATCTCGCCAGCATGAAGCAACGAACGCAAACCTGTTCAAACCGCTTCCCTTCGTTCTTCGGCTGATCACTGACGACCTGACACCGCTGCAACGCGCCAAATACGCCATGCGGCGACAAGAGACGCATGGTGGCCAGACCTACTATGCGTACTACCTCAAGCGCATGGACAATGCGTCGCTGGATGTGACGATGCAAACACGCATCATCGACAAAGGCATTACGACGACTTCTGACTTCGTGCCTTCGACTTCCGACCTCGTCCCCCAACCTCCTGCTTTGCCTAACACAGGCGCCATACCTGTCACGTCGACTTACATCACAGTCTCTACGTTACTTGCGCTTAATCTGACCGCAGAAGACTGCAAAGAACTGCTCGATGTAGCCTCGATCATCTATGGTGATCAGAACTACGCCATCATCTCGGAAATCGGTTTGTGTTCGGGTGTAGATAAAGTCCTGGCGCTCACAGACGGATCGAACTACAAGGAATCGATCTCTACCCAAATTGTTTCCTTTATCTCTGCCTTCCATCAAGTGGCGTTTACTGCCAGCGGCATCAGTGGTCTGTTCGACATCGGCTCCAATGAACCGCTCATGACCACAACGTAATGCTTCAAATTCCTGAGACAGCATCGGCTCGCACCAGTGTCATTGGTATAGATCCAGGAACAAAGATGCTGGGCGTTTGTGTTTTGGAATTTGACCTGGTGTCTTTTGAAATTGTGAATGTGCAAGCATTCACATACGACGGCGCCAGACTACCGAGCAGTGAGTGGGCAGGTTATCTTCATGGTGATCGCGTTAGGCGAATCAGTGCGCTCAGAGACAAGCTGGCCGATGTGTTTAACGCCTACCGTCCCTTGTACGTATGCTGCGAATCGCCGTTCTATAACCAAAAGCGCCCTAGTGCATACGGTGCCTTGACAGAAATTGTCTGCGCAGTTAGAGAAGCTGTGCGTGATTACGATGTCTGGAAACCACTGTACATGATTGACCCGCCTTCCGTAAAGAAGGCAGTTAATGCATCGGGCAACGCCGGCAAGGACGACGTCAAAGCTGCGATCTCAAAGATCGAAACATTGAGCCGAGTATGCGCCACTCCAATGGCAAAATTAGACGAACACAGCATAGATGCTATGGCTGTAGCGTACGCACAATACGTTGCATGTCGGGAATCTAGGCTAAAAGTGTTTGAATAGCATAGACCCGTTACAGACAGCCGCATGCGTGCAGTGCTGTCTGTAACGGTATTTATGTTGTGTTAATGTAATTGGAGTATTATCTTGTCGAAATCAGTAAACGGTCAAAATGAAGAAGACGAACGACGTGATACCGCACAAGACCCATCGCTTATGCCAACTACTGAGCCAGTACCAGTTGTTTGTGGTCGAATGTCCGTTGAAGACATAAAGGACATTGAGAAGTTTCGGTTAGGGGTGTGGATTGCAAAAACCTCAGTGGTTTTAATGGGCATCATAATCACATTGACCATGTCGGTGTTTTTGTACCTCTCAATCTCTACGGGGACTATGCCTGACGCAGGTGTCGTCTTCACGTTGTTCAATCACTTAAAAGAACTTGTTGTCATTGTCATTGACACAGGCAAATAAAAAATGCGAAGAAAGCCATTGAGTTTCTTTAATGTTGCTACAGAAGACAACGCTACGGGTAAAGCGGAAATAGAACTGGAAATGGTCTTTTACGCCAAACTCTTGGATCGTAATCTGTTGGCTACAGCAAAAGAGACAGAACACCATGAGCAGTGGGAAATTAAAATTCCTAAGACTGATGAGACTGCCAGCTCAGGCAGAATGCGAGTCAGAAAGACAACAAAGCCAAACTCAGAGCCTGAGTACGTGCTGACGATTAAGACTAAGCATTACCTGGGCGGAGAAACGGAAGTAGGCAATCCTTCTTCCGAAGACGCATTTAAGCAGTTTAAAGCCATGTCTCCCAGGGGCATGAACAAGACACGTTATGTGTTTGACATCCCCAATCGCGTAGAGAAGTGGGAAGTGGATATTTTTGACAATCCGGACGGCACGCCTTGTGACTGGTGCAAGATCGACCTAGAATTGAAAAGCAATATCCGCGAAGTACCAGCATTTCCTGTTGGGTTGTTTGATGAAAGGTCTGTGATCACAAATAACGACAGGAGCGTGGAATCTCACATGAAGATTCAAGAACTCTATGATACGGTCTTCATTCGAAAAAACGAGCTTCGTTAAGACAACACATACAGCATAAAAGCCAGGGGTATCCTGGCTTTTATGCTGTGCTTAAGCAGTCTTGAGTGTTCCAAAAACACCTATCGTCAAATCTGCTAAGGCAGTGTCGACAGTATTAGGCGCCTTGATCGTGAGTGTATCACCTACTACAAAAGTAGTCGCGCTTAGGACGTTGAAAGAGCCGAAGTTATTGCCCGCAGGAAATGTCAGTGTTCCAATCGTTGTGCCGTTTCGCTGTATGTCACAACTCGCGTTTTGTGTAGCTGCTGTACCGCAGCGCGCAATGCTCCCGCTGAAACCCAGTCCACACGTGAACTGTCTCAGCGCTGTGATCTGAAGAAGAACTTGACGAGAGGCGGGTTTGCCTAAGGTGTATTTCTGTAGATCGTAAACAGCAGGCGCGCCGCTCACAATTAGCTTTTCTAAGTAAGTTTCATCGATCTGTTTAGCAGTATTCAATGGAACAACACCGTTTGCTTGTCCAATGAGCGACTGCGGAACCAGTGAAGGCGTTGCGTTATCCACCACAGCTTTTACGTTTGCAGGAGAGACATAGAGCGTTGTACTCGTACCTGCTAGTGCTTGCGTGTTTGTAGCAATCGCATAGTTTTGCACATTCCCCAATCCCAATTGCGCCTTGGTGGTCATGTGCGGGTTGTTAACGTTGTCTTCGTGCGCAGCAATATCCACAGCAATTGTTGCAGAGATTGCGTCCATAGCCGTCGCAGGCGTCAGGTAGTGCGATGTGCTGATTCCTGCTAATGCAATCGCTGGGGTTGCCAACGGGTAGTTCTCCACATTCCCTAACCCTACTTGTTCTTTGGTGGTGTGGTGCGGATTGCTGGTGTCGACAGTGTGGGCGTCTAGCGCAGTCGCGTCTTCATCGATCTTATTCAGTACCGCTTGTCGATGCGTATCAATGTAATTGAACGCGTTGAGCAGCCTCACTTCATCACCAAGAAGGATAGCGGTCTTCACTTCCTCCAGAGCGGCAGCAACATACTCCCAGCCAACGACATCGCCCATGGCATGGAAATGTAAAGCTGGTTCAAAATCAACATCTTTATTGAGAATGTTGGGCCACGAAGAATCGCGCTTTCGCGTGTCTACCAGCACCGCTTCAATTAGCTTTGCGATTGTGGCGTAGCTGCGAGTGTAATCGCCACCCAGTGACTGATAGCTTACGTTTATGGTGTTGGAAACTGCCAAGTCCGTAATTATGATTATCGAATATACCTCATCCCCATTACCTGCCATAGCTGTGGGGAGCGGCACAAGGTTCATTAACTTGTATTGCTCTTTGGTTAACGCCTTGTCATTGGTCTCATCCTTGATTTGAAGCCCTGCTTTAAAGAAAGGCCCATACGTAGGCACTGCAGAGCGAAGCTCGGTATTTCTTAAAGTGATTTTCTCAGACGAAACATAGTTGTCACGACTGACACCAGTAAGATCCAGCGGGTAACGGTTGGGTAATACTTGAGACATTTTTGTTCCTAAAATTAAGCAGGTACGCCTGCCATTAAACCGAGGCCAATCCCCGCAAGCGTGGTATCAGCTGTAGCAGGTGCCTTAACTTGAAGCAGGTCGCCTGGAAGTAGCTTTTCCATGTACGTACCAGTAACACTGGTGTACACGCCTTGAGCGTCTCCTGCAGAAAAGGTGAATTGACCAATTTTTGTGCCGTTCTTTAGCACTGTAAAAATACAGGCTGCTGTGGGTGATATAGAACACGTCAAGACAGAACGCTTAAACAAAACAACGCAATGCGGGTTTCTTAAAGTAGTTACAGAAAAGACGACTTGATTTGCAGTAGGCTTTGCAACAAAGTAATCATAAACATCTGCACAAGTATACCCCAGCTCTACAGGGATGAGCGCAGTGGGTGTTGTTCCACTGCTACTTAACTTAGCGACACCACCGGCGACGCCGAGGTTAGATTTCTTGATGTACGGCGCGAGAAGATTCTGTACAGCAGCAGCCAGCGTTGCAACAACCACATAACCCTCTGCGGTGTAGTCCGAAGTGGTGTTATCGATGGCTGTAACTCCGTAGTCTGATACGTTATCTAGTCCCAGTTGCGCTTTTGTTAAACTGTGTGGATTATTGTAATCGGACAAATGGCCTAACTGGCTTCCTTTTTCATCGCTGCTAAGCAACTTCTTCAATGCTGCTGGTGTGCAAAGCACTGTGTTTTGAACATCTTCTAAACCAATTTGTGCTTTGGTTAACGTGTGTGTGTTGCTGACATTATCCAAATGGGCATTCAGTTCCCCAGGAGGTGTGATCCTGATCAGTATCCACTCTTTAATCAGTGCCTGTATGGCTGCATTAAGCCCCAGCTTTCGACTGTTGGTAGTGTTGAGGATGTCTGCTTTTATGCGAGCAATGGCGTCCCTGAGGTACTCCATGCCATACAGATCCTCAGCATCCTGAGAGTGTGGCTTTGGTGTAAAACCATTGGGCTTATCATGCACCTCGCTCCATAGAACTTGTACGTCAGTAGCCAACGCAGCGTTCGCGTTTTCAAGGGTCTGTACAACACTGCCGTTCTGTTGTCCGCCTAAAGCGCGGTAAGTGATACCTACTGTGCCTGAAATGTTCTGTCGCGTAATTAAGATAAATCGGTATACCTCAAGCCCAGTCTCTTTTGTAATGCCTGAGACAATGTCGACACACTGGTAGTCTGTACCGCTGCTTAGGATGATGCTACTGTTGTCTGCATCAGTTACAGTAACAACAAGATCCTTCTTATAAAACGGCGAATACTGAGGCTTTATCAGCTTAATCGCCACTGAAGACAACGCATGCTTTTCATTTTCTACCAGATTCAATGAACTTGATCCAGTCAAGTCAAGCGGTAGAAAGATTGGTTTTTGGTTAGGCATAATGACGCGTATTTATTAAACAACATAAGAATCTATAGGCGTGTTGCCTATAGATTCTGATTGGTTTAGAGAGTGTCTTCAAACCCATGAACGCGTACTGCTATGTCCGTTTTATCGGAAAAGGCATACACGCTTTCACCTTCTTGGCAGACAATGCCTGTGCGCTCCAAAACGCCGGAGGCTTCCAGCACTTGGCCCGATTCGATATGATCTTTGGGAAGGACGCTGGAAACTCCCGTATCAGTGATAGCCAGGTAGACCTTAGCCGTAGCGGTACCTACGTTGACCACATTGATATTGAAGCAGGCTTCGTTGCCTTGCGGTACTTTGTACACCAGTGCCCATTGATTTGCTGTTAACAGGACTTTGCCTAATTTTCCCGATGCCATAGTTGTTCCTTAAATTTGTGATTGATAATACGCGCGTGATTTTTTCACACTGGTGCCAGTACCACCACCAGTACTGCCTCCAGCTCCTAGGCTGTTAATGGCAGCTGCGGTTAAGCTAGGTGTCATGTAGGCGGTTGTTGAGGTTCCTTGAATCGCTTCAGCTTGTGTGGCGACACGGTAGTTCTGCACGTTGCCTAAACCCACTTGCGTTTTTGTAACGTTATGTGGATTATTATGATCGAGGACGTGTGTGGTCTCCACAGTCTCCACAGGTTGCAGACTTGCTTGAGCAATCGCATCTGCAACTCCACGGATTTCATCCACAATTTCTTTGGCGCCCACCAAGTCGTCGAGATTCCATTCATGGTCAATGACCGGAAACAACACGGGCTTATCGACTACCTGTTCCCACGATAAAGCACGAGGATTGATGATAACGTCGGTTAAGATGGTTGCCAGTTCGCTCAGAGCCAGTGTCCATGAACCACCCAGGGTCTGGTAAGTCAATGTGATCGTACCAGCCAACTTGGTGTTCAGAAGACTTATTGACCCATAAATAGGTTTCGCGCATGCGCGCGACGCTCCAATGAATTGGTGCGCAGGTAAGTAATCGATCCCTAAGCGCAGGAGCGTGTATACACCAGCACTGCTGGTGTGTCCTACTGCCAGTGTCTCATCTGCGAAGAATGGAGCAAACAGCGGAACAATAAAATGAAAGTCTTTATTGTTGGCCGCAGAGATGACATGCTTCTCACCCGTTACTCGATTGGATGCCAGCTTTCCGGTGTTGTCAAAAACAGGTTTATACAACCCTGGACTGTAAGGGGTCAGGTATTCGTAGCTCAAGGTAGCCATTGAGAAACTCTTTCATGGACAAAATAATGTTGTAGTGCCTTGCAAAATCGTTGCAGATTGTCAGTAATCCGTTCACTTATTCACGTTGGCGCCATCGTCAAATCATAGTCAAACCAAAAGGAAACCAATCATGTACCTTCTCATAGAAGCCTATGGCGTAAAGCTGGGCACCAATCAGCGCTGGTCGAAAGTGGACACAGCTCAAGCCACAATAAAACAATTGTTGGAAGCATTCCGAGAGCTTCAATTTACCTTGAAAGAAAAGCTTACCAGTAAGGTGGTTTTTCTTGACGCAAGTACCTTATTGCGGGAATACAGCACTGTGAACACCCTTGCTCCTGTGTTCTTTCAAAGTCTTGCTTTACCGCTGAAAACAAAGACGACCTCGCTGCTGATCAATAACAGCGTTGCAATGTATTGCGACGCATTTTCTGCCGGATACAGCGCGACTCCAGTTACCCGTGCCAACATCGCCTTGCAAGACAACCGCTTGCGTGAAGTAACTGATGTTCGCTTAACCCATAAGGCTAATGGTTTAAACTACGCTACATTTGCCAACCATTGCCTAGTGAGCGTGAATGGCTTTTTTCATTTGCCTGACACTGATGGCGTCAATGGGATTGTGGTATCGGATGCCATGAATTCCGTCAAACTCAGCGGCAGAAATCACATTGGCATTTATAGCTTTAAGGAAATAGGAGCGATTAAGTTGGTGCCTATTACAAAGGAAATGTTGTTGCCGTCTGATGACGTTAGAAAAATCAGTATCTTCATAGATCAAGACATTGGCAACAAACAGGTGCTGATTAGCCTAGGTGGATATTTGCATTGGATTGATAACCAAACAATCACAAGGACTGGCGACAAAACAATCAAAGTAGACTTTAGCAAGATTCCTCTCTTGGAGCGGTATTATGAATCCAGGCGATTCATAGATTTGTCAGGTCTACCCACTAACAATACGCCTGCTAACCCTACACAGATAGGCAGCAAAGACGCATGGACTGCTGAGTTTTTGGCAGAGTACCTGCAGTTGTCGCAGTCGTTCGTTGTGATACTGGATAAACCCAGTATCTATGTTGAGAAGCACCCGTTGCGTGATTCAAAAATCCCTGACACATACGTTCATTATACGCGCCCGCTGTTCCCACTGGTTTCCCATTGGGGTCGCTGCAATGAATACATTGCAACAGAGGACGATGACCATTACTTGCTGACTACAAGCGACTGCTCCAAAGAAAATTACCTTTTCAACACCATTGACAACCAGGCTTTCCTAAGCGTATCGGATGCGTTAGATCCTGACCAGCGCAGAGAACACTCTGATGTGTGGTTGCTTGAGATAGGTACCGAAACGCACTAACAGCATAATAGCCAGGGCGTACCCTGGCTATTATGCTCAATCGCCTTGCCAGGTGTCTGGACTACCTGCTGTTATCGTCGCACCGCACCCAGCCTTATCACCCACTAAAGAAATGGACTTCCCATTGCTAGTCGCACTGTAGTTTGAAGAGATGGGCGTCTTGCCGTGTCCACGAATAGGACAACTGTGCATATCGCCATCGATGCACTGCGTCTTTCCATTAACGGTGAATAGTCCTGTGGCAGTGACCATAGACCCACCGTGATCGCTGGTGTCACCTAATCGTACTAATTTCTTCATGTGTTAACCCATCAGTTAATTGAAGTTGCTGGAGACGTGATTCGCACGGAACTAGATCCATCGAGGGTGGTCGATGTGGTGTTGATCGCCAGTTTATTGGTATTAACAGTAATGCTGTCTGTCGTGGTAATGGTTAGATGGGTCTTATCCATGTCAAAGTGACTGCCGTCACTGTTCTTCATCTCTAACCGTCGCTCACTAGAATCCAGAGAGATGAAGTTGCCAGCATCGTCAGTGATGAGGACATAGCCTGTTTTGGTGTTGATCTGTATGTCGTAAGCAAAGGGCTCTCCATCTGCTTTACTGGTGTGAAAATGCACCAGCTTGTTGTGTGACGACACCTCGAAATAATAGGAATGGTCCGCATCCGTAGCATCGGCCTCATTGCGAGTGGCGCTGATAGCCCAGACAACAGTCTCTAGCTTTCTTAAGTTACTGTCTTGTTTGAGCGTGATCCAGTAGTATTTGTCGGCATCACCAAATTGAAAGATCATCACCGCTTCGCCCCGCCTGACATCAGGTGGTGTGAGGCGGTTAGAGTCACCGAACCTTAACCATTTCGCCTTAATGCTGACATGGGCTTTAACGCTGGATTGGTAGTGTCTACCCATAGCGTCTTGCGCGCTGCCTTTGTAGTCGGTGCCCTTCGAGGTCAGCTCACCATCCAGAAATGGCAACTCTTCAATGGGTGTAACCTCAACCTCATGGGAAGACAGTTTTTTATTCTCAGCAACCAGACCTATTGAATAAAAGCGCATTTTGGATAAAGAGACTTCTTCACCCCTAAACGTACCGGTTTCTTTGTGGTTCATACTTCGCCTTTTTAAAACACACAATAGCTAAAAATACCAATTCGACCCATCAATTGACAGAACTAACAGGTATGATATCGTGAAATATCTTCATATTGAATTGGTTGGATTCAAGCGCTTTTCGCTGAACAACATTGATCGTTTTTCGATGACCATCACGGAAGCCGTGCAACTGATCCTGGGGACCAACGGCAGCGGTAAGTCTTCACTGATGGAGCAGATCACTCCACTGCCCGCTAACCACGCAGACTTCAGCAAACAGGGAAGTAAAGTCATCACGATTTCCCACAACCGCCACATTTACACCTTAAAGAGTGTCTTCCATCCTTCACAGAAACACAGCTTTTTGCGAGATGATGAAGAGCTCAATGAGGGCGGCACGGTCACAGTACAGCGTGAGCTGGTCAAGCAACACTTTGGCATAACGCCAGATATCCATGAGCTGGCGTTGGGCAATGAGACTTTTACTGGCATGTCCCCAGCCCGCCGTAAAGAATGGTTCATCCAGCTGTGCGACACCAATTACGATTATGCCATCAAGGTGTACAACAAGTTGCGTGAAAAACACCGCGACTGTTTGGGTGCAATTAAACTCGCTAAGAAGCGGCTGGTAACAGAATCAGAAAAACTTATTCAAGACGATGAGGAGAAACAGCTGCATTTAGAAGCCATGCAGCTGTATGAGTGCGTGCAGTTCTTGGCAGAGTACAGGAAGCCCATAGAAGCGGATCTGGACAATCTAGAGGTCATCCAGTCTCAGCTGGACCAATCTCTTTTTGCCACAGCAAAATCATTAAACGACATACATTCTGGGATTGTCCATTTTTCAGGCAGCCAAGCAGACTTGGATATTATCGTGTCTGAGACGGAGCACGGTATCTCTCGATGCAGGACCATCATAGAAAAATACACCAACGACTATCACAAGAACCAAAAGAAGATTGAAGCACTTCAAAAAGCTGAAGAAAAAACCATTCAAGAAGTACAGGAGTCCTTGGCATTTCTGCTAAAGGAGCGCGATGCGTTTTGTCGCAACAGCATACTGACTGTGCCAGTAAAACAGCCTAAGTTGGCATTGGATGCACTCAATGCAGTAAAATTGTCTTTGATAGAAATCTTTTCTTCTATCCCCAAAAACGATGACCGGCGTTACAGCCAAGATGCCTATACTGCTACAAAGGAAAGACTGGCCAACTTCCAGGTCACTAAAGCTTCCTTGAGCGAAAAGATCCAAACCAAATCCTTGCGCTTGAAGCACCTGTTGGACCACAAAGATCAACCTGATCTGGAATGTCCCAAATGCAGCCACCAGTTTTCTCCGCATTACAACCAAGTCGAACACGAGCGGTTAGAGAAAGAACTGGTACTTTTGCAAAAGGAAATGGATACGTTCGTACTTCCTGCAATTTTGTCGCATGAAGAAAACTTACAGGGTTTTGCCGAATATGCAAGACTCTATCGGCAGTATGTTCAATCTGTATCGGCTTGGCCAATATTGAAACAGTATTGGGAATGGATGGCTGAACAAAAGATCATCACTGATGATCCCAGGAAAGGCACCTATTGCTTGTCACAAATCGATACGGATTTGAATTACCATATTCGAATTGAAGAAATCGATAAACAACTTAAAGAAAAAGAACAACTGATTTTGTCTCTCAAGGACGTAGGCGGTGCCGACCTAAAAGGCCTCACTGAACAAAACAATGAGCTGGACCATTTGCTGGCAATAGAAACCGACAACCTTAGACAGTTGACGCAAAAGAAAACCCAGGCATATAACGATTGCAAGCGCCTACTGCAGATCAGCACGTTGACAGCGAAGGTCAAAGAGATCATACAAAAGAAACGCACTTACAACAAAGAGCAAATCGAGACTATTAGAAGAACGGAATTCAATGCCGTTATACGAAAGCTGCACAGTGAGCTGGCCAGTCGAGAGCACGTGCTTTCTGGTTTGAAACAGCAAAAGGCGATTGTTGAAAACATCACCTTACAAATTTCAGACTTGGAGAAAGAAGAACAAGCTCTGAGTATTTTGGTTAAACAGCTCTCTCCTACAGAAGGACTGATTGCAGAAGGGTTGTTTGGCTTCATCCGAAACTTTGTGCACCAAATGAACGTCTTCATCCAAAAGGTGTGGACGTACCCACTCACGATACAAAGCAGTGTGATCCAAGAAGGCAATAGTCTTGATATGGATTATAAGTTTCCTTTGCTGGTGCAGAGCGCAGAAAATCGCGCGGCTGATGTGAGCAAAGGCTCTGTAGGTATGAAGGAGATTGTTAACCTGGCTTATCGCTTGACTGCAATGCGTTATCTTGGACTCCAGGAATACCCTCTGATCCTTGATGAATGGGGTGGTGCGATGGACGAAGCACACCGAGGACAGGCCAGCATGGTGATCAAGTCACTGGTAGAGCAACAAGTATGCAGTCAGTTGTTCATGGTCAGTCACTACTTTGCGCAATATGGCGCACTCTCTAATACTGAGGTTTGCGTGCTCAACAACTTGAATATCACAGTCCCTGTCAAATACAACACCCATGTTAAAATGAACTAAAGTGTAGAAATATACAGAACGATATCAATGACATGTAACTACTCAAAGGAACTCTAATGTCTTTTCAAATGCCTAAGAAACTCACTCCGCGTCAGCGAGAAAAACGAGTGCCCGGATGGGCGGTCTATAGAAGTGAGCAGTGCCAAGACATTGGGATAACCAGCTTTAGAGAATACGACAAAGAGAGTTTTTTCAAAAGGCTGCTGGGCGACCGAATTTTTAAAGATTCAAATTGGTACTATTTCCCAGATTTGCACAAGCACTATTACCAAGTCCTCCATACTTACCCAAAACTGCAGGAGCGTTTGAATGTCGTCCTTGATGAAATAAACAAGACTGTTTTTAAAGACATTATCATTCCGGTGCTGATGGTGCGCAATGATAAGGCTACTTTTCGGCTGTTCTGCTTGCCGCGCAAACCTCGCGTGCGTAATCGATTCTGGGCATATAACGAGGTCTACGAGAGGTTGGCGAGCTTTGCACAAGAAGTTTGGATCGATCTAGAATTACCCGAACATGTGCCAGTGACCACCTGATTGTTATCAAACAGCATAAACGCTCTGGAAAATCCCAGAGCGTTTATGCCATCTATTTTTTTTTTATGTCAACACGTTGTCTTTGATGTAGGTTTCTAGCAATTGTAGTTTTTGCTTTAGCTCAGTATTGGCGCTTTCCAGTACCTCACATTTTGCACGCAAGGACAATTCAGTCTGTGTGGTAATGGTGCGCGCCTGAGAAATCCGTTTGTGGTCATCGTGGCTAACGATGACAGGAGCGCCCACTACGGCTGCTTGTATCTCTGGCTTCACCCCTAGGTGCTCGTACACCAGTTGTCCTATGGCCACGTTCAATGCGTTGAGGTCCGTGGTTTCTGCGATTGCGGACAATGACACACCTAAGTACGTGTTGACGTACCTGACACCGTCAGTCACAGGCAAGCCAGCGAGCTTGTGTGAAGGAACCACAACCAGTTCCCCTGCGCCAGCCTGAAGCGTTACAAGTGCTCTATCTACGGAAACATCCAGATTGTAATTGTCCTCGGTATCTTCACTGAATAAATACACATCAGTCAATGGGTCTTGACCGGCTGCAATCAGTGCGTTTATGTTGGTTACTGAAACACAGCGGTATTCCAGCATGGAGTTAATCAGTTTGTCATAAGGGGCAATCGCAGCAAATAGCCCTGACATACCGACTTTAGGCAAAAGTGTGTTGGTAGCCATCGTTCACTGTTCGTTAGGTGTAAGCAGGCGTGCTGGGTTTACAAGCCACCAAGTAGTCGTGCTCACCAAGCCGTTGACTGATGTAGAGGATTCCGTTTCTGTTGAGCTTTTTCATGCGAAGCGGGATGCTTGTGTAATTGGTAGCGGTTTCTGCCACAATCACCATGTTCTCAATTTCCACTATCCAATTACGGGTGTCGAGTGACATCATCTCAAACAGCGTATCCGTAAAAGGTACGCTGATCAAGTCAGGGTACACCTGAGAAATGCTGCTCTGTCCACCTCGGTTATTCAGACCACCCACCACACTGACTGCAACAGATTTGTAATTGCACGAAAAAGCCTGAGCATTCTTCAGGATGTGTGCGCTAGTGAGCTCAGGGTGGCGCTCCTTTAAATAAGTCAGTTCTTTATCCAGCGAAATGATCGCCGAATAAGTACCTGAATACAAGAGCCGCTCAGGAATGGCTAAAGCGTGCCAGCGTGGGTACAGATAAAATTCACTGTTCTTGTAAATGTCGGGGAAAATTACTCGCCATTCTGCTTCACGACGCAGGGTATTTTTTGCAATATAATCCCTGATAGCGCCACGTATTACGTCTGCGTCATAGCCGCGTTTGCCGTAGATTAGCACCATCCAAGTGGTGTTAACCTTACTGCCGTCAGCCATAAGCCTAGAATAGTTCTCAGAGGTCAGTATGGTCTCAGGGTGGTCGTTCTTGATCTCTTGAATCTTTGTTAAGACCTTGCCCAGCGTGTTGGTATCAAGCAGCGACTGAATGACAATTTTATTTTGGAAGAAACTGTCAATGTCATCGATTGGTGGGACGATGATAACCTTGTATTCGTCGTACTGATCAGCAAACGCTGAATCACTGAACCACAGCGTAATTTTGTTGTCGTCAGATGGATCACCCGTGGCTGGTGTTAAGTTGGTCCAAGTCAGACGTTCTGGGAACTTAAGGCCTGGGCTGTACTCAATCAATGCGCCGGATTCAACGGCATTGATTTTTGTTGCAAAGTTGGTTTGCAGCTTCTCAGCCAGTGCATTGGGTGATACAATCTCAGAATCAGAACTGGCACTGTCATGCAACCATTGCGTGACTTCAAAGATTTGCTGCCTGAACGCAGCTGGCACCTCTACGACAGTGCCGTCATCGTAGTGGCATGCAAAGGAATAAAACCTTAACTGGTTGTCAGTGCCTCCGGCGTAAATCCCCTTATCTTCTGCATAGGTGAGGGAGTATGTCGAAATTTCACCAATAGGTGAAACTTCATTAACCGTATTACGAATGAGGCTCTCAATTGTGACAAAGCCTTTAATCTTCAGTTGCATAGTGACCTTTTACGTGTGTTTATCAAAAGAGGCCCAACAATGGACCCGTTAACTAAATCATAAAATGCTTAACACGGAAGGATGTACCGAGTGCTATGGACGCTTATTAAAGCAGGTATGTTTTTGTTTCCCTTCTTAAAAGAATTGTTTTTAGGCAAGGACTACAACAAAGGCACGCTACCTGCAGACCGCAAAAACACAACCAGATTCGCATGGCTGAAAAAACTCTTGATTGCAGCAGCCATAGTTTCTTTCATGTCTAATGTCTTGTTGGTCAAAAAGACCTACGACATGGCATATACGCTGCTGCAAGCAAACAAAGAGATTGCCAGATTACAGGGACTGTACCGCGAGAGAAGGGCACCAGAGCTGCAAAAAACAGCACCGCCCGTTCCTGAGCAGCCATTGCCTCGACCGCCACCCATCAGCGATATGCAGAGCAAGCCTGTGTTACCGAGGCGCAGTATCGGTGCAGAAAAAAAAGCACCACATTACAGCGAACAGATGTTTGATGAAAACAACACAGGCAGCGATGAGACAGTGTTTATCTTAGAACGCCTTAAACAAATCGATAAAATACAATGAAGTACCTTTATCTATTCCTTATGTGCGTAATCACCAGCGCCTGTTCGGTGTCCCAAGTGAATTTGCACTACGTGCCGATTTCTGTGGATAAGCCACTTTCTTCAAAGGCCTGTACACCGTTCCTGATGCCAGAGATGCTACCCGTTCCAGCTGCGCCCATTCACGAATACGCTGCGATTCCAGATCATGAGGATACCGGACGTATCCATGTGCTGGTGAATTACATCGAAAAGCTGCGCATGCACATCAGCGAAACAAAACGTCAACTCAATACCAATTACCAAAAACATTTAGCGGATTGCCAGTCAGAATAAAACATTGAACACGCTGATGTTTTGTACACCTACTGGAGCGTTAAATGTCTAAGAAAACTATTGAGAAGATTGAAGATCAACCCCACGGCATCGTCATGTACAGTGATGGCTCTGCCAATCCCAATCCTGGAACAGGAGGATGGGGCTTACACGGCTACGTCTATGGCGAACACCCTCCGAAAAAAGGAAGTGGTAACAGCACGCAATACTTGACTGAAAAAGGGTACGTGGAAAAGCTGCAGACCAAAGAGGTTAAACCTCAAGAGGTCAAGCCTTTGATGTATGTCGATGGATATGGCAGCTTCCCACACCCTGTAACCAACAACATCGCTGAAATCGTGGGCGCTGCCAATGCGTTTTCATTTGCACTAAAGCACGACAGCGTCAAGAAAGTCCAGCTGTTCACAGACAGTGAACATGTCCTCAACGGCGCAACCTCTTGGCTTCCTACATGGAAGAAAAACAATTGGATCAAGCGTGATGGCAATCCTGTGGCTAACAAAGAATTTTGGCAGGTGCTGGACGAGAATCTGCAAAAGCTCCTGGACAAAGGAGTATCGGTTGATGTCAAGTGGGTCAAGGGACACAGCAATGATTTAGGCAATCACATGGCCGATCTCAATGCTGATATCGGGACATTGAGCTCCAAGCAAAACGCTTACCGCGTGGAGTTCAATAAGTCGCCTGCCGATGGTTACTGGACACCTAAGAACAACAGACACCCTTTCATTTCGCACCGTCGAATCTATTTCAGTTCGCTGGAATCGATCAACGTGCCGGGTGAATACTATTTGGGCGAACACGGAAAAGACGACGAACTGCTGGGTAAGCGCACTGCAGATGGTTGTTACAGCTACTTGTGTCTAGAGACCCCTGACGAGTACATTGAGATGCTGAGGCGAAAGCAATGCGAAGCCTCCAATGGTCTTGACAGTATCATCATGGGTCGTTTGGACAAACTCTTTGAAGCCGCCACGCGCTCACGTTTAGATCGCTTCGGTGAGATATGCATTTACCGCCCTAAGTCACAAGTTCTTGATATGCATTTCCTCGATGGTGAGCCGCTCACCAAAGAACTCAATCCTCCACGGCTGGCCGTGCGCGCAGTCGAAGCAGTCAACACACTCAAAGGGTTGCTGCAATCGTGGAAAGACAAGACACCCAACACCGTAACCGCCACTGATCTGACAGATACGTTCTATACCCAGGACGAAAAGGGCAACACGGTGTTGAAGTCTGAGTTCATTGTAGGGTTCTCTACGCTCGCAGCACAGGTCTACTACGGTGATTTGGCTAAGGCACAACAAGAGCGTGTAGACCTCTGCATGGGTGTTGACCTACCTGACAGGAACACACTTAAGAAATTGGAAAAGCTCAAACCTGAAATCATAGTGATTACGTGGATGGAGTCTGAAAAGATGTTCCGCTACGCGACCATTGTGAAAGCAGGCAACGACCATGGCATTTGGGCTGGAATGTATTCGAACCTGCGAGTCCTGACGTGAGTATCCTTTAGTTGACATTTTTGGTCATTCACATGCCAGGTACATACGCCATTAACACCAATCCCTTGATGAGAGCTGTCATGAAAGTGATGCCTTCACGAATGAAGCGAATCATTTACTTGGCTTCTCTCACAGCGATTGCAAAGGAGACAAACATTCCAGAGAAAGCGCTTATCAACAAGCTGAATCGGGTACTGCATCTAAGTAGCACTGGAGACGATGCGCTAAAGCTGCCGATTCATCTGAGTCAGTTGATTTGGGCAGACAAAGTGGTGTTTCGACAAGACGTAAAGAAGCTCACTACCTGTGAGCCTGATGAGGTCAAAGCTTGCGCAGAGCGATTGGTTAAAGCCACGCCCAGTTGGTTTAGCTACGGCAGCGCCAGTATGTTGACAGATGACATCATTGCCTTATTCAGGAAAGACAACGACATCTTTGACAATAAAGCCACAGGGTAACGAACTCTACAAACAGCATAAAGAGGATGGGTCGCCCATCCTCTTTATGCTGTAAGTTTAAGGAACGACCCAACCCGGAGAAGAAGAAGCGGCAGCAAAGTGCCTGCGGATCGATTTCAGTGAAGTGCCTGAAGTGATGGCGTGGGTAGCGTATGTATATTTTTCCACGTTTGCAATGACAAGAGTAACTGTGATTCTACCGCCTGCAAAAATGCCCACTTCATTATTTCCGGCACCTGCTAAGTTCAGTCGTGCAAGGCCCAATGAGTTACCGCCATAGAAAGACAAGCTTGCATAATCGAGAATCTCTACAGTGTTCCGGATAGAGGCAGTGCTTCCGCCGCCTGCAAAACAAGCCATGGTAGCGTTGCCAGCGCCTGCTAACATGCTCCTACTTGCCGACAGAGCAATACCTGCAGCCCAAACGCCTGTTGCGTGGGTGTATTTTTTAGTAGAGGACGTGTTGTAAGTTCCAGTAAAGTTACCGTTAGTGGAGCCACCTGCAACAATTCCGAGTTCTAAATTACTTGCTGCGCCAGCACCACTTGCTGCACCAGAAAGACTAGTGTTTGGTCCATAGGTAAAATTGGCGTAAGTGTATTTCTGGGCATTGGTTAGGCTTGCGGCACTGTAATAGCCTAATGCAAAAATTCCGTGTGTTTCATTTCCAAACGCAATATGCTCATGTCTTCCGCTTGTTAGTGTTTGTGATCCAGATGCCGCAGTGTTGGCTGCGTAATTATAAATGGTAGTTTGGGTGCTGTAGTTGGCGCCGTTAGCGGCACCGCCAGCGAAAACACCCACGCTGGAGTTACCTGTACCTGCGTGGAGAGCCAGTGTAAGCGGTAGGCCATATCCAGCGGTTACCGCGTCGTTAACGTAGTGGTATCGGTCAGTGATGGAAAGTGTTGTTGAACCTGTCGAGCCGCCGGCAAAAAGAGCATAACGCCATAAGCCTTCTATAAATTTACGCTTACCTGACATTAATAATTCAAACATATTTAATACTTTCAAAAATAAAAAAGTAACTGGGGCTACCAGTTACTTTAAATGTGTTTTTAAATGCTTTTCTGGATGTGCTCAATCGTGTTCTTCACGCTGCCATTAAGCGCCAAAACACGGTAATACGTGGTGCTGAAGAATTGCAGTTGTTGTGCCACTTCGTAAGCACCTGCAGCCAGGTTCTGCGCAGCTTCTTGGCTGGTGGACTTGGCGTTGTCTTTACTCAGGTTTTGGTAAATGATTTCCAAGTAGTCCGTACATTGCTTGACTTGTCGTGCAATGCTCTCACGGTTGACAGACTCCACATTGATCACGCAGCTCTTGAGTTGAGTGAATATGTCTTTCCAGTCGGCATTGCGCTCGACTACTGCGCCTACTTTGGTGACGGCTTTGTAGGAGTTCTTTTCGTACAGCTTGGCCAAACTCGCGTAGGCCTCGTCACGAATGCTCTTCAGTTTTTCGTAGGTGGCTTGTTCGCTTTTGGTACTGATGTTGGCATTAACATCTGACACCATTTGAGCCAGTAGGAAAAGATAAGGGCTTGTAACATCACGTTGAATGTCCTTCAAATAAGTGGTGACAGGCACCAGGGTTTTCAAATATTCCAAATACGTCACACTCACGCCTTCAGGCACAAATGCACGCAGTTCACGCAGCTCCGTATACGGTACGCTTTCAATCTCAGACAAGAACGCTTTTTGGTACTTGTCTAAAGGAACAATGTCAGGCAAGACCACGGCTTCTTTGGTAGCAGAGAATCCTTGTATGATTCCCGGCATGATGCCCTTTAGTTTAGCAGCTGCCTCAGACAGCGTACTAAAACCTTTGGTGATGGCGTCATTGAGCGACTCGCTGGCATAGCGCAGCTTTTCTTCAGGAGTAAGAGTGTAGGTCAGTTTCATAGTTAAATGATTCAAGAGAGTGACACGGCATAGCATGGCCGCATTGGGGGTTAGAAAGCTGGATTCCAGATTTTTTCAATCACATATACCAATCGTGAGCTTCTACAAGTGTAGTTAAGTTTAGGTGATTGAACTACCTATTTTAAAGTGTTCTGTTCTTTTGGAGTTTTATCATGGCTAAGATCATCATCACTTTCGCCGAAGTCCGCGCCGCGAGCAACCTGGTCGCTACTATCATCGACGCCGCTCTGGAGAACGGCGTTGACTACGCGGTCGAGAACCGCTGCAAGTTCGTGAGGAAGAGCGAAGAAATTCGCAACATGTCCGACGAGGGCGTCCGTAGCTTCTTCCTGGAGACAATGAACGAAGCCGAGCGTAAGCTCGTCAACGTCGGGTACAACGACATCACTGTCGAAGTCCCCGAAAAATTCATCATCAAGTATTTTGCCGCCAGCGAAAAATTTGTGGTGAAAGCCGCACCGATCTTGAGCGCGATGGCTAACCTGGCCAAGAGCTTTTTCAACGTCGTCAAGGCGTTCGAGAAAGACTTGGCTAAGCTGGCCAAAGAGACCTTCGGGTCTTAATCTGCCTAGGTAACTAGGTGGTCGGATCGCCTAGTCATAGGCGGTCTCTTTATGGGTTTCATTCAGGAACCCATAAAGAGACAATGTCGTCTCGTGTGTTTCCTTTGGAGTTTTATCATGGCTAAGATCACTATCGTTTCCAACCGCATCATCAACCGCCGTACGCTGACCGGACGCCGTGGCGTCCGAAAGGATGTCAAATACATCGAATTCCGCGCCGCGGACGGCCAGCTCCACGGGGCTGACAAAAGCTGCATGCTCGCCGACCGCGAGGTCGGCGCCATATCCGGCGTCCGTCACTTGTTGAATGTGTTGGACGCAGAAGGCAGCTGGTCTGTGCTGCCGAATGGCGGCACTCTGGGGTACTATGAGGGGGGGTTAAACAGCGAGACCAGTCTTCCGGCTGGAACACTGTTTAAAACTGCTCAGGAGGGCAATGCTGCCGCCAGCTCGACGTACTACGTCCGCCGCCCAGGTGTCGACTACAGCCTGGGTCTCTGACCCAGGGCGGCAGGATCACCCAGCAATGGGTGATATTTTTTAACAAGAGCAGCTAGAAAAGTAGCTGCTCGTTTGTTTCATGGAGGTAAGAATGAAACATATAAGAAACGCCATCACTTCGGTGAGGTCCATGCGTGGGCCCGCCGAAGGGGAGCTTCTGGTTGACCTGCAGGTCAACCAGGAAAGCATCCTCGGGCCCAGTGCCCGAGGACTATTCACCGCTGAACAAGCGGTGAACTATATCAAGGACCATCCTCGACTGGAGATAACTCCAGTCGAGAAATGGATTCTCGACTAATCCCAGAGGCTCTCGAAAGAGAGCCTCTAAAGAAAGCTCCGGCTTTCTTTTTTTTTCATCCAAATTAAATACCTAGACCTATGATCTTCTGAGCCACAAACACTGTCGGCAAGCAATACTTCAGAAGGACCCTCATGACGTTCAATCTCCAACCTGCATTTACCCAAATCCCATTTGTCAAAATCTCGTACAACATTGGTTGTATGCTTGACATTCCTACGGGTGTCTACGAAGTAGGCGTTCATGGAGAGAGCATTCTTAACGGAGGCCTGGGTGCCATTACTGGTGTGGTGGGCATCGGCAATAATTTCAAATCCACGATTATGCACTTCATGATGTTGTCCGCAATGTCAAGGTTTGCAAGAAGTACGGCCAATACCTACGACACTGAAATCAACATGTTGCAGTCTCGTCTGTCGCAACTCGCATGTGCAGTCAAGGACTTCTGTGGAGAAGATGTGATTGATAATGGGCGTTGGCAGATCACAGATAAAACCTTGTACTACGCCAACGAATGGTACGAAATCTGGAAAAAGTTCATTAAAGAAAAACGAGACAACCTTTCCAAGATCAGCATCACCACTCCGTTTATTGATCGTGACGGTGTCACGCTGATGAAGGTGAGTGTTCCTACCTTCACAGAAATCGACAGCTTCAGTGAATTTGAAACTGAAGACGTGGCAGCCATGCAGGCCAACAACGAGCTGGGTGATTCAGGTGCGCTCACACTGCACATAAAGCAAGGCCTGTCCAAGCTGCGTTTCTTGACGGATATCCCTAAGCTGATTGCTAACGGCAACAATCCCTTGCTGATGACTGCACACATCGGTAAAGAAATTCCCATGGATACCCGTGCTCCTGCAGTCAAGAAATTGCAGTACCTCAAGAACGGTGATAAGCTCAAGGGCGTGACTGATAAGTTCACCTTCCTCACCACCAACTGCTGGCAGTGCCAGAACGCTACACCGCTGATCAATGACACCACTAAGGCTGCAGAGTATCCGCGCAATAGCGACGAGAATCAGCGCAAAGGTGACACCGACTTGTTCCTTGTTACGCTGGTGCAGCTTCGAAGCAAGACGGGCCCTACCGGCCTCATCATGCAAATTGTAGTGTCTCAACAAGAAGGCGTACTGCCGTCCTTGTCAGAGTTTCACTACTTGAAGACCATGGACCGTTATGGTTTCGGCGGAAACCGAGACAACTATTACATGGAACTTCTTCCTGAGGTGAAGCTTTCGCGCACCACAGTGCGTGGTAAGTTGGATCGTGATGCCAAGCTTCGACGTGCCATGAACATCAGTTCAGAAATGTGCCAGATGAAGATGCTGTGGAGCAGGCTACCGGAAGACCTGATCTGCACACCCAAGCAACTGTATGATGACCTGATTGCTTTGGGCTATGATTGGGACACCTTGCTCAATACCCGTGGCTGGTGGACGGCTGATAACGACAATCACCCAATTCCTTTCCTTTCTACCATGGACCTTTTGAAGATGAGGAAGAAGGAATACATTCCATTCTGGTTCACAGAAGAACAACGCAGCAAACTCAAGCTGTAATTTTTAATAGCCGAGCAATCCATTAGGTGTGTAAACCACACCTAATTCTTTAACAACATTAAGAACCGTTAGCCATTATGCAGATCCTCACCCAAAACGTATTTCAAGAAGTTCGCCAACCTGGAGACATTGATCTGGTCGAACAAATCACTGCCATGCTTGTGCGCGAAGGACACCCTAATCCCACTGCTTGGCACGATCACCCGAACATTGTTCAAGCCAAACAAGCCGCGCCTAAGCTGCAGCGCTTCCTCATCAACCGTTACTGGCGAATGCGCTTGGGTCAATGCGAAAGCTCTACCGTCGCAGAGCGTTTCTGTTTGATCGAAGACGGTACAGATAAAGAATGGTTGTCCTTGTTTGATTCAGGTGTATTACCTGCCATTGTCAATTACGTCCTTTGAATAGCGCAGCATAAAAGCTCTGGTACTTCCCAGAGCTTTTATGCCGTCTAAAACTCTAATGCAGATTTTTTCAATCACATATACTACTGGTGACCTTCTACAAGTCTGTGGAAGATAACCCTTTAGGAGAATTGAAATGAAGGCAAAACTTTACGCTTGGGTGATGGTGATAAGCGGCATGGCTGCGGCCGTGACCGCCGAGTACAATTTGCCAGCAGCGCTTGCGCTGCTGGGCGTCGTCGCTTTCGCGCTGGTGAAAGCACTGAAGCACTGCGATTAATCTCAGTGCACTGGATCGCCTAGCCATAGGCGGTCTCTTTATAGGTTTCAGTCAGGAACCTATAAAGAGACAATGTCGTCTCGATTGATTTCCTTTGGAGTTTTATCATGATCAACGCAATCTACAACAAAGTATTCAACAACGAAACGGCGCTGCGCCAGCAGCACCTCGAGCTGCGTGAGGTGGATCACCGGATCATCAGAAAGGTGATCGACAAGATCGGTAATGTAGGATTCTTTGATGGGTATTCCATCGAGGAATGGCAACTTATTGGTGAGGTCAGCTCCAGTAAGCTGGCAGAAGGCGAGTCTGCCCACCGTGAGGTCAGCATGATTGCTGACCCGAAAAACCGAAGGGTTCTTTGCTGCGTGCCGCTTGATCTGCAGGATGCCACCCACCCTCTAGAGGTGTGGGCAATAATCGCTGACATCGTCGGCGAGGTGGCCTTACGCCACACTACTGTGGTTTACAGCAAGGATTAATCCCCTTGCTGTAAATCCAAAAAGAAAGCTCCGGCTTTCTTTTTTTTTTTTGTTTAATGGCCGTCCGCCCATGAAATGATTAGACCACACACAAAGGAACCGCTATGGCAGGAAATCGCAAAGCTGCAGAAAAGCTAATACTGGATACTATTGAGAAGATTTGTCCAGGAGGAGAGAACGCCCAACTCTATAAAGACTTGTTTGCCGGAATGGATGACAAAGCGTTCGAGACTTTCATCAATGACTTAGAGTCCGAAAAACAACGCCTGGCAATTATCGCTCCTAACTTTGGCAAGTCCAGGTTATCTACAGAGAGAAACTTAGCCATTGCTGAAGAGCTGGGACATAACTTCTTCCAGCGTGTATGGATGCCTGCAAAGGGTGACAGACCCGCTTACCTCACGCCTATCCCTTATCTGGTGGTGGATCTTCCATTACGCCGACAAGCCCAGTTGTTGGATAAGAAAATCTCTATTCCTGAAGACAACAACTCTGTGGATGACTTCACTGGACAGCCCACAGGTAAATCAAAAGGCTCCAAGATATCGTACCCTGAGGTGCAAGTCTTGGCTGCTTTGGGTCTCCAAGAGAACTTGGTAGAATTCATGAAGTACCGAGGTGGTGATGAAAAAGGATTTAATGCCATGAACGTCACTATTGGACGAACGGGTGGCGTCAGTCTTAAAGCCATAGAGCCCTTCTCTGGTAAGGTCAAGAGCACACAATCTTTGAAGACAATGCTGACGGCAGCACATTTGAAAAATACTCTGTAAGGAATTAAAAATGTTTGAATTATTATTAATAAAGAAAACTGCAAATGCCGCAAGTGGTAAATTTGCTCTGTTTGCAGGAGGCTCTAACACTGTCTTGTTATCAGACAAGTATTACTACAGCAGCGATGCTTCTGCCAGCGGCAAGGCACTGCGCAGCAAGAAAATGGACTTAGCTGGCACGGGCAACGCAGACGTTGGACTATTCAGCGGCGGTTCTAGCGGTGTGACGAACGGCTATACGTCACATATAGAGAAATACAACTATGGTAGTGATACCATCGCGCTCACGACCAACCTATCCAGAGTAAACTATCAGCACACTGCTGCGAGCAAATCTACAGTCGGATGTTTCTTTGGCGGGTACGACAATGCCAATTACCTAGGACTCGCAATAACAGACAGGTACAATTACAGCGACAGCAGTCGTGTTTCTGGTGCGGCATTGATACAAAAGCGAACCCTGAGTTGCTCAATAGGAACATCGGAGTTTGCGGTTATTGTGGGTGGTTCTTACTCAGCCACTACTACTGAAAAATACAACTACGATAACAATACACGAATCGCGAGCGCTACATTGAGCCCTGGATCAAGTAGGGTGGCTAGTGCCAGTGGCGTTGAGGTTGGTATAATTGCAGCAGGTATTTCCACTTCTTCTAGGAAATACACTTTTGCAAGTGATGTGGTTGTAAGTGGTACGCAGCTCAATATCATCCGGTCGTATCTTGCGGCTACAAGCAATCCAGAAATCGGTTACTTTGGTGGCGGTTATGTGGGTGGTTCAGGATATCAGTACTCTGTAGAAAAATACCTATTCAGCAACGACACCGTTAGCATTGGTGGAAACTTAGTTAATTACAAGAGCGAACATGCCGCCACTTCAACAACCCCGTCTTGGTCGAGTTAAACAATAAAGATCATCTTGGTCTATGGAATGTCCTCACTTACCAAGGAAGTACAGTGCTTATTCCTGACGCCCAAAAGCTACAGTCCCTCAACCCAAAAGACTACACCAATCGAGTGATCGTGGCGGGCTCTCGCGGTTATGACAACCGTGAAGAATTTCACCGCATGATGTGCGCTTACGTCAAGCGTTTTGATACGCCTATACTTTTTATCTCAGGAGTAGCTCCCAGTGGCGCAGATGACCTCATTATCCGCTGGTGCGCAAGGTTCAAGTATCCTTGTCTTCAAATGCCAGCAGATTGGGACTTAAACGGTAAAGCAGCAGGTTTTATCCGAAATGCAGAGATGGCAAAAATAGCATCTCATGTCTTGGCATTCTACGACGGTGAATCTAGAGGTACAGGACACATGATCGATTTGGCGATCAAAGACAAACTCCAGGTCAAAATACTGTACATCAAACAAGGAAAGAAAATCCACGATGAGCACCCAGACCAATACTGCTAAGATTTACATATCGCTAGACTGCTTGCTGGACATGAGGCAAGGTGCATTGGTTTTACTTGATTCCAATTTGGCCTATGAGATCACTACATCCGAAGACTATTTCACTCGAGAAGAAGACAAGTTCACTTCTCCGAAATACGGCACACTGAGCAAAGAGTTGCTCGCACGTTTGCTAAAGGATCGTGCCGATACAATCGTTGGCACTTCGTTAAGAACAAAGATGCACAGGTTTATTAAGGACCTGATTAAGCAACTTAAAGACCAAGCGCACAACACGCCCTACCACACGGCAATCGCAGTGGAAGTCAATACCCATCCCTGTCTGTTAGACAGTGCAGAATATGAAGAACTCAACAAGACGCTTCGTAAGCTGTTAGGGGAAGGCTTTCCAATCACACTCATCAAGAAATCAGAAGACCAGCTAACTTACCAGTATGTCAAAGACAACTACCGATGCATGGTCATGTACGACTATGTGAAGTGGATGAATCTTTATGACAAGGAAATAAAGAAAGCACCGCTCAAAGACACGTGCTTTTATGTGCCTAAGTTGTATTTTGGAAAACCACCGACTGCTGAAGAACTGCAAGAGCTTGCTAGACACAACACAGATCCTTTTGCATTTATGTCGGAGGCCATGACACCACTCGTACCTATGCAATTCTTACCGATTGCTTTGTATTGCGTAGACATTCCTATGAATCGTGACAGTTACTGCGCGATCACTTGACAGCATAAAGCCCTGGGAAAATCCCAGGGCTTTATGCTGCTTATTGAATCTTGTACTTCAAACGTCCAGCTAATCAAACCTCTTTAAATTGATCGTCCTCATCCGTCTCGATTATTCGAATGTTCCCATGTTTGCTCATGAAGCTCTCATAAGTCTCGTGAGCCGGACTGGCGTCCAGTTCGCCTTCAACCACATCAGGCACAGGAAGGTCTTCACGCAGCACAGGAATGGGGCGATTCGGGTCGTATTGAGACTTTGTGTGCGCTTTCAAACGTGGGTCCATGAACATCATCGCGATGGTCTCCGCAGCAATCGCCTTGGCGTTGTTAGCGCCTTCCTCAGACTTCAGACGCTTGTTAGCCAAAGCCGCACGGTCCATGCCATCCAGCACAGCCAGCAGCGTCATTCGGTCTTTGTTGTCAGTAGGCAATTGTCCCTTGGTCATGTCCTCAGCCAGACGCATACGCATTTGTCGGGTATAATCAAGGTCCTTGTCGTCGGTATTCTCGGTACTCATGGTTTTTCTTTCTTGAGGGGGTAAAGATGTTTACAATCACATATTACAGTTTTGTAATAAGATAGTCATGCCATATCTCAAATTAAATCAAAGGAGCACACCTTATGTAGGAGATTCACATTCACTTGAAAGGAAGCTGTGTGGCTTAGAAAAAAATATACACAATGTGTCGTATGGTGGAACCGATTTCGCAAATCCAGCATGGCTGAGCGAGACATCATTCTAGCCACACTGCACGCACTCGATCCAAACCTGTTTGCCAATTACACAGTCTCCAAAGGCTGCGTGTTTCCAATGCGGGTTTTGTACAAAGACTTAGAGACGTACAACAAACGACTCAGGCACGCTAACTATTTGCTGACTCACAAAGTAGCAGTAGCTAATGCATGGTGCCAATATACTTGGATCAATTCTTCACTGGAAGAACTGTGGTCCACGAGCAACAAAATTCGCTGCGACCCCGTCAAAACGGTTGCAGAGTTTAAAAGCCTCGCACTTACGTTCATCGACCAATACGACCTCATCAAAGAGGCTCATATTGACACTGATGGACACAACGCTAGAATGTTAGCAACGTTCAGGACATCCATTGTCCTTCTTGCTGACAATCTTTTACACTTCACGCTATCATGACCACACCTCCTGGCAACGATAAAAAAGCGCTGCATCAAATTCTGGCCGCCACCTCCGGAAAAGGCGTTGAGCCTGTTCGAGGCATTGGAGGCGTCTTGGCATCGCTTTGGCGAAACATCCTGATTGAGATACCCATCAAGCCCATGCAGTTTGAGGTGCTCTTGAATGACTTCGTTGAGCAAGCCAAAAGAACAATTCCAGAGAACCGCGTATCCAAACACTTTACGCGAGGCAACTTGCGCAGAGAGTTCAGCAAGTCTACGATGACCTTCAAGGTCTTCATCAAAGCGATGCGGTTTTTGAAGATCAAACACATCACCATCAATGTGGAGCTCAAGCATTCCAGTGGTCGAAGGACTGTACACCAGACCGCTGTGGACCTAGGAGATGCATACTTGGATGACCTCATCGAAACCCCTACAGACGACGAATAACCCATGACTACAGCCACACCACTGAGTAGTGATGAAATGGGCCAGCTGTTTATTGTGCTCCGTGACGTTCAGGAGTTCATGCGCAGCGAGGCCGATAGTCAGACCAATGCTGCGATTGATGAATGGGTGCTCAACACAGTGCTGCTGAACAAGCCTGTGTATTCCATGCGCCCTGACTCCATCGTAGAGATCACAACCGGCATCTTTCTTAACGAGGCGGTTTCTGATTATGTTACAGAATTGGCATTTCGCTTATTCTCGACCTGGTCAGTAGGCGCAGATTCCTACGAACGACTGTGTGCCTCTTTGGCCTGCGGATTAGAGATGGACGCGTGTCAAACGGATCTGTGCCTGATACCCGCAGCAATCCGTGGCTCAATGCCAGTAACCGTATTTGGAAGCCTTGAAGAAGAAGGCAAAACCTACAGCTTGTCTTATGGCAAGAAAAAGATCAAGACTTTTGATTTTCTGTGTGATAACCGACACATGGTAGTTTTCTTTTTGATCTACCTGACCAACAAACGCAATTAACCCCAAGAGCTTATCATGGAAACCAATCCGTCCTTCGTCCCACTTGACCAAGCTACGCCGATCATCGAAGAGGCCGTGAAAGAATACGAGAACAACCCGAAAGACGCGCCGATCATTGTAATCGACAGCCTCCCACAAGACATGCTCGATGTCGCGATTGAACAAGTTGCTCCAGAAGAACAACAAGAACAAGAACAACCCAAGGAAGCGGTGAACCTCTGGAAACTGAGCACCGTCCATCGCGTCACACCGGCACGTCAAGCCAAGACTGACAAAGTCAAGCGTCAGAAGAATCCAAGTGCGCAAGCCGATGCCCCAACGCCGCGCAGCTTCTCATTGCGTGACGCCAAGGCACAGGACTACCTGCAAAAGCTGCTCAAGCGCAATCTGGGTGAAGACGGTGAAGACCACATCAACACGGCTTCTGCAGCCTTCACCCCGCTGGGAAAGCTGTTACAGATCAATGCCTACTCGCCATTTGAGCACCCTGATCTGGGTCCATTCAAGTCGCTGGGCGGTCTGTGGTACTACGTCAGCACGGGGTGTGAAGATGAAGTGTTCCGAGGCCTCTCTGGCTACGCGTGCCATTCCCGTGGTCAGTCGATACCGTTCCAAGAGATCGATGGCTTCAAGTTCATCATCGCAGAAGCGGCTTGGATGAAGGTCCAACAAAACCGCAATCTGCAAGCCATGATGTACCACAACCAGATGCCTTACAAGCACTATACGTTTGTGGGTGAAACACGGGCTCGACAGACGCCGTCGATTGCCGCTTGGTATGTGCCAATCATCGAAGAGATTGCGCGGGTGGTCAAGCTCAATGCGGGACTGGAAGAAATCCATCAACCTGACTTCTCGTTCTTGGAAAATAACGAACCTGCCGCCTACAAGGAAAAGAGGCCGAATTACGGCTTCCGTCGTTATGGGCAAAACTACAACCCCATGCACCCTTGAGTCAATAGACTGACACTGCGCCGTATCTGAATCTTATGGTTCAGATACGGCGTATGCTGTCGTCTTATTTTTTTTTAAGGTTACTCACCATGGCTCAAGGTTTAGCAATCTCGGTATTTTCCAGTAAGCCCACAGACAGTCTGTTGGCAGTTGATGCGTACGAGCAAAGCACTGCTACGGAGAACATGACCGCTGTTAAGGATATCCTTTCTGAGGATCTTGGCAGTGGGTTAAAATCAATTGGCAACTTAGCCGTTGGGCTAAAGCCAGAAGGGGGCTTAGGCCTCAAATTACCTGAATCCTTAGCAGTAGATGCCAAGGCAGCGCTGAACGACGCTATGGGCCAATCCACAGCCGCCATGAGCGCTTTCAACTCCATGGCAGGCAGTGCCAAGTCAGCGCTGCTCAGTGGGATTAACAAAGACTTGATTGGTGCTACTGGACTGGGTAGGGTCACTGCAACTTTAAATGGCAGCATTACAAAGATTGCTTCTACGGATTTAACTTCACTTAAAGGTTTAGGCACGCTCGTGGGAGGGCTTTCAAGTGTGCCGTATTCCTTGAAGCTGACTGATCCTAAGTCGATGTCTGTCGTGGCTTCGAACATCATGAAGCAGGCCACCATAAAAGGCCTTCCAGACGCGTTTAAAGCCTTCTCAGACGGGACTACAGACAAATCAATACTAGGACGAGTAACCAAGGATTTATTGCCTACAATCGTCTCTACGAGCAATGTCAATACGCTGTATAACATCGCCACAGGCAAAACCAAAGCCAGCGTAAAAGCCTTCATGCCCAGCTTTGCCATGGACTATGTCAAGGCGTTTAAAAACCCTGGGAAGATGAGCGTAGGCCAAGTATCGTCCATGATGCGCACGGTGGGTTCAAGCATGACTGCTATTGACTCCAAGTGGGATAAGTGGGTCACGCCAAAAGGCACAGAGTTGCTCAACATGGACATGTGCATGAAAAGCAGTCCTGATTTTCAAACTGCCATCAATCGCACGGCGCAAGCAATGCCTGTCACAAAAGTGAACTCTCCTGGCCTTGGAGATGTCGGGGCCAAATTCGTTAACGATGCCACCTCCAGCATGAGTGCCATGATGAGCATGTTCTCTTCTGACAAAGCAGCGCAAAAGAAACAAGCTTATGTCAAAGAAGACGGTAGTAACAACTTAGGCTTGTTTGGCTTAGGTGTCTATGTCCCACCAGGATTAAGAGCACCAGCAGCACTTCAGGTGAAACAAAGTAAGCCAGCATTAGATGCCAATGCAGCAGACCGATTAGCGTATGACTTTGGAGATGTAGTCTCCAGTGTGTAAATATTTATACACATCACTAATATAGATTGAGAAGCCAGGTGCATCAACTCTATAAACTACTAAGATATAACAATCTTAATAGGGTAAGGGTTTTATAATTATTATAAGAATTATGCACCTGTAACTTATAAGCTCCATTAAGCCTGTTAACAGGCTTAAGGTTAGCAGTATAGCACACAAACCATTCACAACAACAAACCCTCCAATTAAACCTCTCTAACCGTGATTAATACCACCACCATGAACTCAGGACTCTTTCTCATCTTCTCTATTTTGTTTATCCTTTTCTCAGTGATCTCCTACCTGACGGGTGTGTGGATGACCAAGAAACTACTCATTGGGGAACACAACACCTTTGGCAACATCTTTATTGATGACCGTATGTTTGTAGAAGCCCCATCAAAAACACGGGTTGACAAAGCACACGACACACTTAGTTATGTCAAGTACCCTAAGACCCAAGCGATACGAGCCGCTTGTGAAGAATACATTGGCGTGTGTTTGAGTGAAGTGGATAAACAAGACAAGCACGACTCTTACCTGGCGCGTCAACATTTGGATGAGCAACTCCAAAACTACCATCAAATGAGGAGAGAGGCTGTGGCGTTTCAACAACTGCAAGCTCGCTCACCTTACAAAATCGCAGGCATTTAACCCACAGAGAGGAATAAAACAATCATGGATGAAGTCGCAAAACGAGTGAGTGCTGAGCACGATGAGCTCAATGAGAAGATCACAAAGCTGCGGGCTTACGTAAACAGTCAGAAGTTTACCGAGTTGGCTCAAGCGCATCAGAACTTGCTGTGCAAGCAGCTCGATAGCATGTGTGCTTATTCTGACATCCTGGCTGCGCGGTTGCGGCTATTTAACTCCACTCATGAAGACATCAATTGGGAAGAGTGGGAAACTTCCCCTGAAGCACCAGTGTTCAATCAGTTGGAAGAGCATACTTCTGGCGTGTCAGTGGATTGGCTGGATGGGTTTCGCGAAGTAGAAACCTGCAACGACGTATAAGCCTGAGCATACAGCATAAAAGCCTTGTAGAGTACCTTAACAGGCTCTACAAGGCTTTTATGACGCAAGCAGTAACTCGTACTACTAATTACATTAAAGACGCTCTAAAACGCTTTAAATCAGTTTGTTAAAACAGAGGGTTTGCTTTCTGTAATACAGATTTTTTCAGTTATATATACCAAACATGACCTACGACAATGGTGTCTTAGGTGTTGTCCCATTTGGAGTAATTATGACTGAAGCACAAGAGGTGTATCGGGAACTGATGCTCGAGGTCCTCAAGCTGCGCAAGCAGCTCAGGGACCTCGAGGTCCAGAAAGTGTTGGCCAGGCTGGCCAACACCAAAGAGAAGACGACTTATGTCCGCCACCTCGAGGCGGACCTGGGCGCGCAACTGGCGCGCCCGCTGCGCGACAACGACAAGGTTGACAACCTTGTCGAAATTCTGCGAGACCTTGTCTAAGGTCTTGTAGAACTGCGGATAAGCAGGTAGGGGTAAAACCTTACTTGCTTATTTTTTTTTTTGCTTGTTTGTAAATATTTAAAGCAATATATCATTGATTGGAGTAGTAAACTTCTGCTCAAAACAATTCACACTTTTCTTTTCAGAGGAACCTATGTCCGATACCAAAATCACTGTCATGTATCACAAGAACTGCATTGATGGACTGATGTCTGCAGTGAACTATTATGCGATGTACAAGGAGAAAGACCTTCTCAGTTCCGTGACCTTCTTGCCTGTGCAGTATGGCGAGCCTCTTCCTCCTCTGGAGCTGATTAAGGACCGCGTGGTGATTGTGTTGGATTTCTCGTTCTCTTATGCGCAGACACAAGAAATCATTAAGATCTGCAAACAGTTTTCAATGCTGGATCACCACCAGTCTGCAATTGACAACCTCATGCAAGAGGGACTGTTTCCTGATGCGTTGTTCAACAGCGCAGCCATTGTCCAATGTACACACCTTGTCGCAGGCGCTAACTACAGAATCTTGATTGACAAGGATAAGTCTGGCGCAACATTGGCGTATTATTCGGTGCTGTCATCCATTGCTAATGTGCAAACACTCGCTGCATTAAAATATCTGTCTGTGCGAGTGGCTGACAGAGACCTTTGGAAGTTCGAGTTCCATGACTCCAAAGCGGTGCACGAATTCCTGTCCCACATTCGAGGTGATGTCGGTCGTGTCTATGACACTATCTTCAAAACGGTTCAAACGCCTATGCAGGAAATTAATGACTGGGTGAATTGGGCAGATGTGCGCGTGACGTTCCGCGAAGAACTGGCCATGAACTATGCGAAGAAAGCTGTGGTCGTGCCTTTCATGGGTTACGATACGCCCGTGGTCAACGTAGCGTCTGACTTCGCTAGCCTGGTGGGTGATTTCCTCGGAAAGGAAAATCCCCTGGCAGCGATGTATGTCGTCACGAACGACAAAGTGCTGGTGTCTCTGCGCAGCAATCAAGCAACAGGTGTGAACGTCAAGGAGATCGCCGCCAAGTTTGGTGGTGGTGGCCATGATCACGCAGCAGGCTTCTCTATTCCTCACGACATGATCGGCGTCCTGGTCAAAGGCGAGCTGAGTCCTTGCCATCCGTACTTTGACAAACTTAAGGAGGGTGCAAATGTTCGTTAATGACGAGGAGTTTGTTGCGTTAAAAGCCAGGTATAACGAGTACGCAGCTTGTGAGTTTCCGAATTGCGACAAGTTGATGATCCCGGTGTTGCAAAAGATCAATACGCTCTGTGGCGTGACCACGATCTTTTGCTGTGAAGGGCATTACGGCCCGGATAACTACGAGGACACCGGCACCAGGATCTACATCCTGTTGGCGATTGCTGAGGACGGCCTTCCAGTTATCCGAAAGCTGTATGAGCAACTCAGGCAAAAGCTCAACATGACACACCGCTTCGATCTGACGTTCCAGCAAAGCATTTGGCCAATTGGTGAGAACATTCAAAACTATGCCCAGTTCCTCAGCGCAAAGACATACACCTCGTGCTGTTTGGCAGATGTCTTGACAAACCTCACGCGAGGCATGTTCGAAGACTGTAAGCTGGAATTCCTTCAAGCAGTCTGTGATTCCGTGGACAACATTAACTGCTGATCAACTCTTTTACCCACTGCCAAGGCAGTGGGTATTTCTTTTGGAGAATAGAAATGACTACACACAGTGATTTGAAACTGCAACAGCAACTGATCAATAAGCGTGAGTCCGTCCTGCAGCGCATCGCAGTCATTGAAGACATCATCATAAAAACAATGCGCCCTACTGCACCTGCAGTTGCGCCATGTACACCGCGCAGCGCAGATATAGCATACAGGCACAGCTACAGCTGCTACGAAGTAGATGCGATTGATGCCATTTTGGCTGGTGAAACACCTCTGAAACCCTCGATTTTTGTATTGCACCTAAAGACTTTGCATCTGGCTGCTAAAGTGGACAAGGAATATTCCTCGCAATACCAGTACCGCAGCCTGCCTGTTAATATTGTCGACCCAGAAAATCTGTGGTATGTCGGAGGGTGCGACGGCGCATCCAGCAGTGGTGTACTGGAATGGTGTGCTGGCGAAACCGATGCCGTTCATCGATTGTTTATTATGTCGGCGTACCCTCAGTTTACCAAACTGAATGCATCAAAATATCACCAACCTAAAGGTATTCAAACCGTGGTCTCACTCGTGTGGGAGCCATCCGAAGTATGTCGTGTCATCGAAGACTCGCAAAGTCAAGGCGGCAAGTTTGTGTGTCTGTCGTTAGGCAAGCCTGGCCCTAGCGGCAAACAACCTTATCGCGTTGTTTGCAAGATGCCGATTCCTTTGAAATAACGCGCAGCATAAATGCCAGGGTTTCCCCTGGCATTTATGCCATTGCTTATTTTTTTTTTGTTTACTTACGCATATCACCCACACCACGCATCATTCCCGCTAACATGCCGACACCAGGAAGGCTGGCCGTATACGCAGCGAAATGGGAGGAGCTGGTGAAAGAAGCCAAGTCAGCAGCCTTACGAGCCAACTGTTTCTTAAGCATAGGGATTCGATGAATCGTGTCACTGAGCTTCATTGAAGACAATGCCATCAAGTAGTCAGAGAACGCATTGTCACCATCGAACAAGCCCTCAGCTGGCATGATACCAAAACCAGGCACAATCGGTAACGACACCACGCTGGAGAGATCCAACACAGTAAACGTGACTTTGATGGCCATTGGCATGCCTTCGTTGTTAAAGCCTAAGTTAGACGTACCGCGCGAAATGCTCAAGCTGTCGATAATACCCAGACGCGTCACTGCGTGTCCTCTGTCATGCAGCTGACACAAGAATGGACTTGTGTGCGACTGTTTACCCGTAGACAACGGCAACGCACCGCCCAGTAAGAGTGAGAGCGGGAAGTAGATGTTAAACATCTGTGACACAGGGTTGCCGTAAGGACTAATCAAGGTCATCGAATAAGATGCTTGCGGTAAGCGTGCTGACGAAGATTCCCAGTGTTTCGGAATGTCCACAAATGCTGAACCTGCAGTAGCAGCTAATCCCTCCAAATGAAGTACGCTTAAGGTCCCGTTGACCACGGCACCGATACCGTCCGTGATGGTTTTCAAACCCGGAATGGATTCTACAGCACCGCCAAAGTTCATTCGCAAGTCTTTAGCAGCACTGGACATGCTGTTGAACTTTTGAGCCAAAGAAGATTCGGTGGTGGAGTTGCTGAAGGACTCCTGCGTAGCGCCTGTGTAATCCACACGGAACGACACCCAGTCAGAACCATCTGCGGTGTTGGCAAGCAAGTGTGTCAAATAGCCGTCAATCCCTTCAGGAGGACCGTAGTTGGTTTTGTTTTCATCAACGGTCTTGGGGTCTTTCTCGATTGTGGAATCTTTGTCGGAAGACTTAAAGAACTTGTCCGCATCACTCAAGAAGCGTTCCAGGTACGCTTCGATTGAAGGGTTCCTTCGTGCGTTCGGGTGAGCCGGGATAGCGTTGCCCGTTTGTTTGTCGGTGATGTTGCGAATGGTGCCAAAGAATGCTTCAGCGTCCGAGCTGTCTGCGTTGTTAAATCGCTCCACCATGTCGTACTCATACGCCATCTGCATCCGTTTAGCGCGGTTTGCAACCGCATACACATCGATCACACCGCGCTTGGTGAACACATTGCCCAACATGGCTGAGAACATATTGTATTCAGAAGCAGTGAACTTGTGCTCTTGTCCGATGATGCTGTCTTTTTGCTTATCATCCAGATACGTGATGACACCTTGATTGGTACCGATCTGGTTAACCAAAGAAGTCACTGCGTTCCAGTACATGTACATCGCAGGCTTTAGTGTATAAAACTTACTGGATGGCCATTTCAAGAAAAAGCGCGCTGCTGAGCCTAGCATGAGCACGGCAATCGGAATGATAACCAGCGGCGCAATGGCCGCTCCAATGATC
Organism: Rhodoferax sp.; assembly: GCF_028688795.1. Lineage (GTDB taxonomy): Bacteria > Pseudomonadota > Gammaproteobacteria > Burkholderiales > Burkholderiaceae_C > Rhodoferax. The sequence goes on from NZ_JAQTXM010000004.1 coordinate 190,305, forward strand.
TGTCCCGCTGTTCTTAGAAAGCGAGAAATGACACCTTCAGAGAATCGTGCCTGTCTGGCCATCATTCCTGCTTCACTACTGTAGAACCCCGTAAAGAATTGCAGCAATGAGTTATGTTGCGCTACACCAAAACGCAGGTGAATGACTTGGTTGTTGTCGTCAATGGCTTCGCTGTAATAACGACCCATGCCATTGGGACGATCACTCATCGATAGTCCTAAATCCCTGTCACGCATCTCAGAGCGAATACCGGGGTCAGGGATGTCTGCATACCGGGTGAATTGAGGCGGTGGGTTGATGACAATGTTACCACCCAGACTGGAGTCGGTGTATTTCAATGAGGCTGAGGAGAACTTCCGGTTACGAATATCAATCGAATCCAGCGCAGGCGCTTCCTCTCGGTCCATGCCCACAATGAAGGACTGCCGTATCCATTGGTCGTTGCGACGCCAATCGGTGCTGGTTGTGTCTATTTCTGGGCGTGTAGAAAGCAGCTCAGAAGCTAACACATCCAGATAACTGCCGTTTGCAGAAGTAACCATAAATCTTCCTTTATAAAAAGTTTAGTCACTTGATGTCAGATATACGTCATAAGAGCCGGGTGTTATCCCGGCTCTTATGACGCAGTTAGGTGCTCAGTCTAGAGCGTGCCATGGATACAGGAACTTTAGGCACCGTATAGTTTTCAGTGTAGCGATTGGCGTTCGTGTTCTTAGGGTCAGGCACCTTAGGCATTTCACCTAAAGGTGCCGGTTTGTTGGAACTCATTACACCGAAGATGTTGCTCATGACTTCAAGCATCTTCTTTTGAATTTCAACAGATTGCCCTAATAAGTTTTCCGTAGTAGTAAAGAGCTCTTTGCTCAGTTGGTTGGTCTGCCCTTGAGGTGCCAACGACGCGGCTTGTTGCATGGGTTTAAACCCGTACGCGTCAGCCAATGGTGAGTTGCTCTGGTTAGTGAGCGCCGTGGAGACAGGGTTGGCAGGAGCAGGAGCACCGGGACTGTATGAGACCGGTGTAAATCCTGGCACCTTATTTCCGCCGCCACCAGGAACATGTGGCGTGGAATAGCTTTCACTAGGCATTGCCGCCTTACCAGCCAGTGCGCTGAGTTCAGCAGGCACGCCGTGCGCCCTGGCTTGTGTGGCGACCTTTTTATCAAGCACCGAATAGACTTCGGTCATGGTTCGGGGTCGACCACCTTCGTAGAAGATAGGCTTGTTGCTGGCTGCTGCTTCAGGCATGACCTGTGCAGCAGGTGCCTGGGGATTCTTCTCCATAGCGGTGAGGAATTTACCCGCCCCAGCTGGGCCTAAGAAGTGAGCCATGTAGGTCTCAGTGGCGCCTACGGCACGCCCTATTCGTTTGCCCAATGCGGACATTGAGTCTTTGATATAGTGCGCGCCCATAATGGCAGCAGCTTTCGGATCAAATGGCGATACATTACCGGGTGTGTAGCCGTACTTGGCACCGTACTTTGTCACCATTTCTTCCCAGGTGCCTTTAGTGAATTGGAACAATCCAGACGCGCTGGACGTCCCCGCCTTAGCACTCGGGTTAAAGCCTGATTCCACTGCTGCTGTTTTGAACAGGATGCTAGGATCAACGCCCACCATTTTTGCTGCAGCTGCAATGGTATCCTTCACTGCACCAAACCCACTACCTTTTGCATCGGGTACTTTCACTGAAGGGTCTGCGGGCAGGTTAGCGACAGGCGTACTTACGTTGGAACCAAACCCAAACGCACTCTTAACCCGATCGAATATACCAGGTTGTGGTTTCGCTTCTTGGTCTGCACTTAATGGTGCTGCACCAGCCGCAGGTGTCGCAGCTACGGGTGCGGGTTTGTTACCAGCACCAAACCAGCCAGAAACCGTAGAAGCCATAGAAGACAGTACCGACTTCTCCTGTGCAGGTTTATCACCCGCCTGTGCCGTCAGCGTTTCGCTGTCTGGTTTGTTCTCTATGGCTTTGCCAGGGGCTGCAGCCAAGAGTTTCATTGCCAGTTCACGATTTCGTGCATATAGAGGCGCGCCTGCGACTGTGCCCAGACCACCACCACCTCTACCTACACCTTCCTTGATGGCATGAGAGGCTTCGCTTGCGTTTCGCTTATAGCCACTGATGTCAGTTTGGATGCCAGCAGGCTCCATGTGCCAAGGCTCCCCACCCACGGGGCGTGTAAAGCCATACTTGCGCATGAGACCCATTTTCTCCATTTCACCCAACACCGCCGAGTCGACATCCAAGGCAAGTCCGAATTCATGCAAGGAGTTACCTGGCTCAGCGGCCCTGGCTCCATACTTCTTCTTCATTGCCACTTGGTCTTCGTAAGAGCGGAAACCGTCATTGACGCCCACCTTCTTACCTGTCATCTTGCCGTACTCCTCCACCATGCCGTAGAATTGTTTCAACAGCTGTGGGTTGACACGTGTGAGGTTGACGTCCTTTTTGAAGTTGAGATACGCTTGCGCGTTTCGTCCATCTACCATTTCACCGCCAGCAATGGCAATATTGCCTAAGCTAGACATTCCAGCAGAAGAAGGCGCTACACCCAGCGTACTGGAGCTGGCCTTGACTTCTGCATCAGGCGATGAAAAACGATCTGTCAGATTGTTGTCAGGTGCCTTAGGCGGCTTGAAAGCCTCCTTAGGTTGTTCACCTGCTTTTGCACCCTTATCGGATTCTTTGTTGTCCGAAGCTTTTCGATCCTCTTGGAGCTTTGTCACTTTCGCCACATCGTCCAGAAGGTTGATGTTCTCTTTAGTGGCTTCGCTGGAATTGCCCAAGACGTAGTTTGGCCATGGGGATTCCTTGACTGACCAAATGCCTTTGAGTCCAATCAAGAGTTTAGCCAGTTGCAGCTGTTGTTCGCTGGAGATGGTGTCTGGATTAGGACTGGCTTCTACACGTCCTGTATACGTCCGCATGGCAGACAAGTAAGCCATATAGACCACCAGGAATCGTTGCGTAAACCAGATAGACCAGTCGTTAGATTCCTTGCCATACATTTCACCAATTCCAAAAGAACCAGCAATGTTTTCCAGCAGTGCAATTGGGTTGCCTTTCCACGAGGCTGCGGACTTGGCATTGTAAGTAACCTCTTTGCTCACTTCACGCTCTAACATGCGAAGTGCGGACACCTTGCTTGCATCCATCTCGGTTAAGCCATACGCTTTAAACCGCACTGCATCCAATGCAGAGGTGCGGTTGCCTGTCTTAGTCATCGTCGAATCGACCCCAGAGGCCACTGTCGTGGTTCCGGCAGGTAGGGTTTGGTTGGGCTTACCCGTCGCTGCGTCGAATGCCCCCAGTGGTGTCTGGGCAGGTTTATCTGCAGCTGCATCTTTAGGTGCAGGAGGTGCTTTGAGCTGTGCGCCTGTGACCTGTTTTTTCTTGTCCTCAGCCAAAGTAGCAATGAGTTCGTCTACCACTGCGCGCACGTCACTCGCGTCGGATGCTTTAAAGTCAGGCTTTACAAGAGGCAACGACCTGACGTGGTAGGGACCATCGCTGAACTTCACGCTATCGAGGAACTGCTTAAGGACATCGCCCTTGAGTTTATCCGCTTGTGACAGGTCAGTCTTTTGTGTAGCGGTTCGGATTGCGGTCAAGTGAGTCAAGTATACGGGTTTAAAGCGTTCTTGATACCACTTGAAGAAGGAAGTCATTTGGTCTTCGTCAGTGGGGTCCATGCCCCAAGGTGACATCAGATTCTTAACATCCATTTCGGATTCGACAATCGTCAAACCCTTCTCGCCTTCACGAACAAAGCCCTTGATATATTTCTCAAGCTCTAGCATTTTGCTGGCGTGCTGCTGGTCTCCGCGAGGGAAACCATATTGCACATACCGCAGCTTCTCAAACCCCGTCAAGCTGTTCTTCATGTATTTGTACAGCTTGTATCCACCGTAGCCCAACGCCGCTGTAGCGGCTGCGCCTAAGACCACAGGAGCACTGAGGAATGCTAACAATCCGCTACCAGCGGCGGCAATGGTGGAGCCCGCAGTAGCAGCACCAGCCGTGCCAGCTGCCATGGTGCCCAGCGATGGCAGTAAGCGAGCAGCCAGTCCTAAGGCACCTCGACCTAAGCCCATGGCGCCTTTTCCTGCTAACCCAATCGCTGCCTTGCCCACTGAGCTTCCTGCCACTGCGCCGGCTACGCGAGCAACCGTACCCACACCAGGAATCAGGCCAAGCACAGTCTTCAGTATCCCAAACATGGAAGTGAGTCCACCAATCTTGGAGATCAGACCACCGATTGCTGGAAGCAGCATACTCAGCCAGCCGTTTTTCTTTTCTTTAGTCTCACCAGGCTTAGCCTCAGGTTTGTCGCCTTTTTTGTTCTTCTCAGCTTCACGCTTTTGGCGCTTGTCTTCAGAAGAGTTCTCTCGATCTCCATCGCCATCACTGTCGCCTAAGACTGTTTTCTTTGGTTGTGTGAATCGCTCAACCATGTCTTTTATTTCAGACAGTAGAGCTACAGATTTGTCAGCCGCTGTAGCCACTGGGCTCTTCATCAGCGCCTTAGACGTTAGTCCATTCTTCGTGGCATTTAGTTTCACACGGAAACCAAACACCTTGTTCAGTGTATTCAGCGTGTTTCCAAATATCTGAAGTGCTTTACTCTTGAAAGGGCGACCTGCTTCATCAACCAAGCCTTGCTTGATGTGGTTTTCATCTAACACCGGCTCGTTGTTTTTGTCCACCACTGGTCCGTCAATGTCGTCTGGAATCAGGATGGGCTTACCCGTAGTCTTAGAAAAGTATTCGCCTTCCTTCATGCGTATTGCTGACAGGCGAGCTTTTGTCTCTCCCATCACAAACACATCTTGCGCTTTTTGAAACAACCGCACAGCGCCCTTACCCAAAACACCCAGTGCTTTCCCGGACAGAGCAGCACCTTGTTTCATGGTCCACCAAGCGGCTTTAACCGCACCTTTAACGGTGGCTTTAGCCGCCTTTGCTGCAAGGCGCACAGCTTTAGCCGCCAGTCGGAACGGATTGAATATCTTCAATACCGAATCGTAAACCTGTAAGCGATCCAGGTCCTCTTCACCAATTACGATTTTATTATCGCGATCACTGACCGGTCCCTTGATGTCGTCTTGGTGGTTAATGATGCTGCCGTTGTTGAAGTCAAAGTAGTCACCTGCTTTGATGCGAGCGGCATAGAGGCGAGGCTTACTTTCACCTTTGACATACACGTCTTTGACGCCGTCCTTCCAATCACCTATCAGGAACTTACCTGTAGCGACAGCAGCCTTCTTGAGCATGCGCAAATTGAACATGACCAACTTAGGTGCAATCTTGGTCTGGTAGTGCCACAGGCCTCTGCCAATTCGCGCCAAGATATTGCCTACGTACTTTATCTTTTCAAACCGTTTGTTCTCTCTGACCCAAACACGCAGCAGTGGAAGCTGTTCTACAGAAACCAATTCTCGACCTTCGGCGTTGACCACTGCGCCGTTGATTTGCGTTTCGTGACGAATAGCTTCACTGGTTTCTTTATCGAAATACTCACCACGCACCATACCTGCACCTGTTAGGACAGGCTCCGCAATGCCTTCAATAAAGACATCCAACGGCAATTCGTTTTTATGGAACATTGCGTTAGTGACCTTATCGAGCCCAGTTTGCAACGCTTTGGTCGCTAGTTGTTTAGGATCAGGAATCCTGAAGTTTCTTAAATCCAACTTCACAGGCGCTTGCGTAAGCGGATCGATGCGTGTGAGGTTAGGTAAATCTTTGCCCTCGATCACCACAGTGTTGTTATTGGTGGTGTCGATCACAGGGCCTTTGATGTCGCTGTACTCTTTAATGACTTTCTTTGTCGTCACATCGAAGTAATGGCCTTCTTGCAACTTCAACGCCGTCAGGCGAGGCAATTCCTCACCTGCAACAAACACATCAGTCTTTACGCCATCACTGGCTTTAAGCCGGTTCAGAATCTTTTCCAGATTAGGCTTAACCAACTCATCTTTAGCCTGTTTGGCTTTAGCCGTTAAGGCGTCTTTAGTTTTCCCAGACTTGATGTCGTCTACAATCGTATTGACCTGACCCAATACGGCATTCACATTCTCTTTAGTGCTGCGCTCAGAAAACGTCTTTGAAGTTTGCATCAATCGGTTTTTGATGGCTTCGACTTTGTTTTCCAGCTCACGCACACCTGGCTTTTCTTTGAGTTTGTCCAGCCGGATCTCGCCTTTCTTTTTCAGCTTGGCAAGCACCTGTGCAACAGTGTCCTCACGGCTCAAGGCCGTAGCAGCTTGCTCCTCTTCACTCAGAGGTCTTCCGCCAGCCGCGTTATCAATGGCCTGCATCGCAGCAGTTGCTTTTGCAGTCACTGATGTTACAACGTCCGACTCTTTAAGCTTTTGCAGGTTGGTGCGGCTTCGTTTACCAAACTTCTTGAGCAAGTCAAGGGGTTTGTCCTTGATACTCATCGGTCGTTCGAGGGACTTATCTTCGGTATTGCCACCCGTTGCTTCGTTCAGCGTAGTCAGGGCACCTTTAGCTTTCTCAGTAACCGCCGACACAGCGCCTTGAATCTTGGGAGAACTTTTGACTTGTTCAATCCCAGACATCGTCTTGTTACCCATTTTCTTGAGCAACTCAACTGGAGAATCTTTAAGGGACAAAGGTTGGCTGGCTTTGCCGTCTTTGTCTTGCAATTCACCTTTGAGTTCTGAGAATTTCTGCGTGGCTTCAGTTGCCTTATCCTTAGCCATCTGTATCAAAGACTTGGGATTCTTTAAGATGTTTGTCAAGTCACCCAGAATGCCCCGAACCTTTTTGCTAGCAGACTGGAGTGGTGCTTCTTCTTTTTGAGTTTCTTCTTTTGTCGAAACTTCAGGTAAAGTATTTGTCGGAATGCTTCCCTGACCCATGAGTGTTTGAACTGCATTCGCAATACTGGTCAATTGAGGATCAGATTGCTTTTTATTCTTGCGTCGCGATGCTTTTGCTTCAGCCCTTGCCTTGGCTTTGTTCTTCTTAGTCTTGGCGGGCGCAATGACGCCCAGCGTGTTTTGTTCTGTGGGCGTAACCATTGCACCTAAAGGCGTGGTACTTGGTTGTACCTCGTCAGCGGAATCGGCCTGTGTCGGCGGTGTCGACAGTCCTTTAAAGAACGAAGACAGTGATCCAGTAGAGCCTTTGAACTTGTCAGCCAAGGCTTGTGCGGGGTCTGGGCTTTGTAGAAACTCAGCGGCGTTTTTACGTGTACGTGCAACAGTTCCAGCCGCGCGTCTGCCTAAGTTTCTGGCGCGACTACGCGTGTTGTTAACTGCATCTCGTGCTTTGTTAACAGCTGTGTTTGCGGCAGAGTCAGGGTTATTGATCTGCTCCTTTGCCGAACCCATTAATGAATCAAACTTGTTGCGCAGCGCCTGGCCCGTTTTCTCCATGGACTCAGGAGTCAGCTCGTCTACGATTCGTTGTTTTAATCGCCCTGCGCTGTCTTTGAGTTGTTTGCGCAGCGGGGCGCGAGGCTGTCTAGGGCCCACAAACAAGTCACGGTCAGACAGCGACTGATATTCATCAGTGCGTTTTTTGACAGGGTTATTCTGGGTCTTGTTTCTCGGATCTTTAGTTTCAAGAATGTAGTCAAAGACTTTGTCAATGTCTATTTGGTCACTGTCCTTTTTAACCAGGCCCAGCTTCCTGAGTTGGTTGATGTTACCTAAATTGATCTCGTTTTGAATCGAGTATTGAGGACTGGCAACCGTGCTGGCTAAGCTGTTGTAGCTTGATGTGAATTCATTGCGTTTATCCTGATCCAGGCCTGCAAAGAACTTCTCCATGACAGGAAGAATCTCATCACGCAGCTTAGGGTCCATTTCGCCATAGCGTCGAGCAGTGGCAAGAAACTCTTCATTGCCTTCACGATTGAGGCTGCTGCTGGTCAACAGCTTTTTCTTTAAAGCTTTTTGGGCTTCAGGAGAAAGCTCTTTGCCCGTGGGATCGATTTGCTTCATGATCGATTCCAGGCTGCGATTGGTCCAGTTTGCAGAACTCTGGTTAATGGTTTTAGGCACCAACTTAGCGTCGAGTTTGCTTTTGCTGGTGAACTTGTTTTTATCCAAGTCGTATTGCGTGAGCTCAATCTTCTCATTACCTGTTCGCAACACCTGCACTTCCCGAAGAATTCGTGACAAGTAACCAGGAATGATTTCCGTGATGGATTTCTCAGTACGTCGCGTATAGCTTTGTTGTGCGGTAATGCCGTTGGAGGTTTGTACATCCACGCCTAAATCAGGACGCATGTTTGGGATGAAATTCTGAAACAGTGTTTTCAGCGTACCGAAGAACGTCCCGTCATCGTGGTCTTTGGTGCGGAAGGTGTTGGCTTTTTGCGCAATGTTTTCATTAGCGTAAGTCAATTGCTTGGACTTGTCTAACAACCACTTACCCGGCTTACCCAGCTTACCTTCTTCTATCCTGTTTCGGATGCCTCCACCCAGCTTAGAGCCCAACCAACCCACACCCATGCCGCCGACCATTTTACCGCCTTCGGTATAGCCGTCCAGGTTCATGGACTCTTTCATTTCTTGCATCTGACCAAACGCATCAGAACCCATGTTAAAAGCACCTACGGCACCTTTAACCTGCTCTATGACCTGCTTTCGCATGTTGGTCAGAATAGTCTCGACCACGTTGTCACGACCGCCGAATAACGAACGGTAAACGGTTTCGCTGAATTTGTTCTTAGCTGTTAAGCCTGCGATTTCCGTGTTCTTGATCTTCACTGCTTCAGGCAGTGTCGTGTTCTTAGAAATCGCAGTGAGGATGTTGTCGCGTTTAGCGGAATCCTCTTTGGCAAACTGCAAGGTGTCTTGCAGCATAAAGAGCTGACGAAACTGAATCTCTAAGCTTTTCTTCTGGTAACCCAGCGTAACGCTTTGCTCGTACTTTTGCAGCTTGTCGACCGACACTGCGGTCATTCGAGCGTAGTCGGACAACTCATTGTGCCGCGTTAATGCGATGCCTTCTTGCAGTCGCTCGTGTCCTTCTTTCTTGGCAGCCTGATCCACGGCCATTTCGGTCTGGATCTTGAAAATATCTGCCAGTTGGGAAGATAGCATGGCTTCTTGCTGCGCTTCCTTAGACAGCACAGCACCACGCTTCTCGGCGTCTTCTTCTTCCTTCCAGCGTTCAAGCAGTTCATAAACTGCTTTAGGTACCAGTTTTGATTCTTTAGGAACCAATTTCCCTATGAGCTTTTTGCCTTCTTTTATAGCAGGCTTTATTTCTTTTGCACTTTCATCGTATAGCTCCTTGACCGACTCCTTGACGGTGTCGGCAATGTCCATGGACTCGCCAAACGAATGCGGCAGCGCGTCTTTGAGTGTTTGCTTTAAAAACGAAGTGTCTTTGACCTTCTCCACAGCGCCGCTAGCAATGCCGCTGGCCACCTTGACGATAGGCTTTCGATCGTCCTTTACGTCTGGATCAGGAAAATCAAAATCGTCAAAGTCTAACTCATTGTCCAGATCAAAATCGCTTTCGACCTTGTTTTTCTTTTTAGCAAAAAACATACCTTAGGCTCCTTTACTTCGCCAGTTGGAGTAATTCAGCTCCGGGTGTGAAAACACAGCACGGAATGATACATAACAAAAGGAACTCTACCTACCATGAAAAAGTTATCCATCCCTTTTAACATTGATTTACTACAGCTTACACCGGAAGATACTTCTCGTATTCGCCAAGTCAAATCTCTGGACCCTTTCGAGGGTGCTACCAGGAACTTCCACCCAGATGGATTGTATTCCACCCAGACGTTTGGTGTAGCAGGCTCTGATGCACGCTCTACTAAATTTGGTTACATTGATCTGAAGATCACAGTCATTCACCCGACTTTGTTCCTTACGCTTACGTCGATGCGTGGGCTATACCGGGACATCATGGCCGGTAAAGAGTTTGCCATTTGGGACCCTGAGCTCAGCGACTTCGTCAAGAGCGACATCGTGGATGGTCGCACAGGGTTCCAGTTCTTTATGGAATACTTCCCTAAGATCAAGTACCAGGAAACGCCCAGCATTAAACGACAGCAAGCCATACGGTTGCTCGAAGGCAAGAAGAAGAAAGCCTTGCTGGACAAAGTCCTTGTACTGCCCGCAGGTTTGCGTGACATGGAAGTCGACGGCACTGGACGGTATACGTCTGACGAAATCAATGACCTGTACCGAAAGCTCATTGCTATCTCCAACACAATCAACCCCAGCACGGTTTCTATCAGTCCTGAAGCCTACAACGCCCAACGCTGGGCTCTTCAGAACACCTTCGTTGAGATTTACGAATACGTTATAAAAATCATTGAGGGTAAGAAAAACCTCATGATGGGCAAGTGGGCCAGCCGTAAGGTATTCAACGGCACGCGTAACGTGATCACGTCACTGGACACTGTGGTCGATGAATTAGGTGCTCCTGGCAATATCACCACTAACAGTGTTGCTGTAGGTATTTACCAAGCCTCTAAAGCCATATTGCCCGTAACGCTGTATCAGCTGCGCACAGGGTTCCTCAGCGAAGTCTTCCCAGCACCTGGTGCTCCTGCGCTGTTGACAAACAAGACTACGCTGATGACTGAGCGTGTGCAGCTGAAGGCGGAGGTTTATGACCGTTGGCTGAGCAACGAAGGCTTGGAAAAGTTTGTCAGTCACTTCAAGGAAAATAGCATACGACATAATCCTATTTCGATAGACCAAGACCATTACTTGGGCTTGATCTATCGAGGGCCTGACCAGACATTTAAATTAATCCACGGGATTGATGAACTTCCCGAAGGAAGAAATAAAGAAGACTGTACACCTATTACAATTGCGGAACTGTTGTACACGCAGATTTATTACATCACGAACAAATACACAGGGTTTGTTACCCGGTATCCGATTACAGGTATCGGTTCTATCACGCCCTGTAAACTGCATTTAAAGTCCACGGTTAAAAAAGAAACCCGTAAAGAATTGGCGCAAGACTGGAAAGAATACGGAGAACCTAGAATCTCTTATGAGTTTCCAGTGACGGGTTCTGAGTTCTTTAACTCGCTTTCTCCCCACCTAAATCGTCTTTCGGCGATGGGTGGGGACTTCGACGGGGATATGACCTCCTTGACTGTGGCGTATTCGGATGATGCCATGAAAGAGAGTGAGCGCCACTTTGCCAGCAAAAAGGGTTATGTTGGCACTGACGGCAGGTTCCTAATGGACAACAACATTGACACGATTAAATATGTGCTATTTAATCTAACGGGTGATCCAAAGCCCGCTATCTAAAGGACTCACAATGATTTTGAATCACCAAACGTTTTACCGCAAATATGGCGTGCGTATGTTGTCGCAGGTATTGCACCCGCTGGCAACAGACTTGAAGTTTTTGGAGCTACCTCTAGAGTCCATCTACCATTTCGTCCGTTTTGACGGAACAGAATCAGGGCCGCCCTCTGACGACTACTTGTTCAGGAACATCAAGAAGCCGATCCTGGTTAAACACTTTATCGATTTAAAAATTGATTTAGGTTCTCCGAGAAAGCTGGCTGTCAACTTGCCTGAAGCTATGCGGGACTACCACGCCCAGCACCGCCGCATGCGCATGCTTCGCAATAACGACACCGCGGACCGAGACAAGACCGCGTTGGTAGTTTATAACTACAGCTTGTTGGGTAAGAGCTATCGCTACGTGCACAGCTTCTTTACTGAATACCACAAATGGCACAACATCTTCGCCACCACTATTCAGGCGATTGCCGAGACCACTGAAACGTCAGAGCGACACCATTTCTTAATGGCGGCTGCGCCCAAGTTGATTCCTTCAATCACACAGTTGGAAAACGCAGAGGAAGAAGTCACCCAGGAATCTTTGAAGTACCTGCGAGACAAAGACGCGTACGTGCTCTTGGAGCTGTGGAAGTGGTTAGGCGAAGACAGAGACAAGAGCTTGTTTAGTCGCATTCCTGAGAACAAGATTCATCTGGTCAATTTCGTTTTCCAGGAAAATGGAAAATGGATGCTGGTAAATTTGGGAACGCTCAACAGCTTTCGCATGCCTAAAGACCCAGAAAAAGAAACGGCAGTATTGCGTGATCGGCAAAGGCTCTCTCCGGCCCAAATGCAAAAGCGTTTACTCCGCATGTTCATGTCAGTCATGGAGCTGCGCACCCTCACTGCGAACCTGGATAGCGTCGAAGAAGATGCAGTGGATGGTGAAGAGATTGATCTACCTAATCCACCAGAAATGGATGATACCGAACTGGAGAATCCCGATTTTGACGACGATACTTCCGGTGTTCCTAAGGCACAGCCCAACGAGATTGCAGAGGACACCTCTCTGCCTGAAGTTCCTCCAGAACCCATCAACGTCGTTGGAGAATATGACGACAACGCCACAGATGAAGAATTGGCAGCACAGCTGAAAGCCGAAGACACACTGTTGGATGAACAGCTGTCCCAGCTCAATGAGATTGCACAAAAGAAAGAGGAAGAACTAGGCGCACAAGAAGCAACACTCCACGAAGTCATCTTTGAGGACAAGGGCGCTTCACTTGAAGAAGGCGTGATGAACGTGTGTGACCGTTTGGCTGACGAAGGTCTTTTGTCAGCAGGTGAGTACAAACGGTTCAATAAGCTGGCAAACGCGTACAAGACCATGCAAGGTCCTGATGGACGCACACCGTTGGGTGAGTTCATTCAGATCAAACCCGAAGAACTGGCAATTACGGAATCAAGCTCCGTGCCTGACACCAAGACGGTTCTGGACAAGTCCATGCTGAAATCCAGCCTATTGAGCTTTGACGATCGTTACATTGCTGATGTCATGCTCAAAGACACAGCAGCAATGATACTGAATGTGCAAAACGCAGGGGTGGCAGTCTCGGGCTATCGCGTAGATGAGCACACTGACATTTTGGGTGGGTATCAGATGCACACCCTAAAGCTAACACCTGTGATTGGTGCGCCGTCCACTATTCGATTTAAGCTACCAGTCGTGGAACGAGACGGAACATTTACGAGCAATGGCGTGAAGTATCGTTTACGTAAACAGCGCGGTGACCTTCCGATTCGAAAGATCAACCCCACTCGCGTGGCATTGACGTCGTACTACGGCAAAGTGTTCGTTTCGCGAAGCATTAAGAAAGCAGACGATTACGGCTATTGGTTGCAGTGTAAATTCACGGAGAAGATACTTGATAAGTCTCAGAGCGACATCACAGAAGTAGCCCTGTCGAATGTGTTTGATAACGCCCTAGATGCCCCGCGCACCTATGGCGCATTCTCCCAATTCGTCAAGTCATTCAAGTGCAAAGGCTTCACGTTTGTCTTTGACAAAAAAGAACAACAAGCACTCTTTCCTCCAAAAGAAGTCGCACGCTATGAAAAGGGCGGGTCTGTTGTCATTGCACGCAATAATGGCGGACAATACCTGCTGCTGGATAAAAACAACACACTCTACGTAGCACAAGACAGAACTCTGACTCCTTATGGGGATTTGGAGACCTTTATTGGACTCCAGACCAATAGCGCGCCAGTGGAGTTTGCCAGCCTGGCGGTGTATGGCAAGACCATTCCGATTGGTGTCATCCTTGGCATGACAATGGGTATTGACAAACTGCTCCGATTGCTCAAGGTGCAGCCTCGCCGTGTTCCTACGGGAACACGATTGAATATGGCACTAGAAGAATATGCCATTACATTCAGCGATGAATCCTTGATTTTTTCTAAGGACGATCGCTTTGCTTCCATGGTCTTGGCTGGCTTTAACGACTACGCCAGAGCACTGAAACTCTTTAGTGTGCACAGCTTCAATAAACGAGGGGTGTACGTTAACTTGCTGGAGTCCAATGGGCTCGGTGTTCGGTATGTGCGCGAGATTGAATTGATGTACGCCATGTTCATCGATCCTATCACCAAAGACTTGCTGATTGAAATGAAAGAGCCCTTGACCTTCCAAGGTCTTTTACTTCGTTCGTGTGAACTGTTGCTCAATGACCAGCATCCGCATGAGCTTGATCCGGCATTCATGCGCATCAAAGGCTATGAGCGCATGGCTGGCGCAGTCTACACTGAACTGGTACAATCCTTGCGTGCGCACAACGGGCGCTTAGGGAAATCCAACGTACCGGTTGAGATGAATCCTTACGCTGTTTGGAAGCGTGTCTCTGAAGATTCGGCCAAGAGCCAGGTCAATGAGATCAATCCCATTGAAGCATTGAAACAAACCGAAGCTGTCACGTTTGCAGGCACAGGAGGACGAAGCAAACAAAGCATGACCAAGCACACACGGGAATACCATCCCAACGACATGGGCACGATCTCTGAATCGACCGTGGATAGCTCTGACGTAGCAATCAACATTTTCACCAGCGCAGATCCGCAGTTTACCTCCTTGCGAGGTATGTCCAAGCGGTACAAGTTAGGTGAGACTGGCGCGACAGCCTTGCTGTCGACTTCAGCGTTGATCTCTCCTGCCTCAGATACAGATGATCAAATTGCGGTCCTTCTAATCAGTAATGATTAGAAGAATTCTCCTTAATTGCTGGGACGTCCTTAGAGCCATTCACCACAAATGCCGCGAAAGCAGGCATTGACGGTTTGAAAACGAATGGATTGGGCAATCAGCAGCCAAGACGCTACAGACTGCTGGGAAGCAGGCTACGCGTAAGGTTCAACGACTAAGGCCTTATCAGCCTGTACCTGCCAAGTGGCGGGGAAATGGGAGACACCCCTCGGAGGGTGAAGATATAGTCTCGGCATCTGAAGAAAATTCAGAGCAGTCCAGCCGCTCGGGAGAGTCGCTGCCAACGGAATAGCCTAACGAGCTATTTGAAGATTCCGCCAAAAAGAGTAAAATTGTACTGCTTGTCAGTAAGCATTGCTCCCTTAGCTAGAAATAGCTATTGAAAACTTCTTTAATTGACGGGGACATCCTTAGAGCCTCTTGCACCTACTCATCGCAGCAATGCAGATGAGGGCTGAATTAATTACTCAGGTACGGTAAAAGACAAGATGGATTGGGTAATCCGCAGCGAACCTCCTACGAGGAGAGGCGTTCATCGACTAGAGCATGGAGCTCGTAGGACCCAGCGGGTCTGAAATGGGAAGCACCTGAACCCTTTGTAGGGAAGGTGAAGATATAGTCAGTTCCACAGGGAAAGCCTGTGGCGGGTGTCTGCGCACACCGACATGTGGTATAGGTAAGTTCAAATAGAACTGAGCGACCGCATGTGGACAGTAAGAAACTTCATCGCCATTCAGCAAAGTCACTCGATTTCTTGCCAAGGCTATCATCAGTACACTGTGAGGACCGGCTACGATCCCGTGATCGCGCACCGCTCTTATGCGCTCTTTGCTTTCACCGCAAAGAAGCCAGGCGCAGTAACGTCTGTGGATGAAAAGGGCGTGATTGTAGAATACGAAGATGGTCAAATTGAAGGCTATGAAATCGGCAGGCGGTTTGGCAACGCAGCAGGACTGATCATTCCGCACCAGATTGTCACTCCTTTAAAACCTAAGGATAAAGTGGCAGTCGGTGACGTGATTGTGTACAACAGCGGTTTCTTTGAGCCCGACTTCTTTAATCCCAAACAAGTGGTGCTGAAAAACAGCATCAACGTGAAAACTGTGTTGTGGGAAAGCATTCAAACTTTTGAGGACTCTTCCTCAATCTCTAAGCGAGTGGCAGATAAGCTGACTACCAGCATCACTAAAGTCAAAGACATCATTCTGACCTTTGACCAAGCCGTCAGCAAACTGGTCAAGCCTGGTGATAAAGTCACCGCAGACAGCGTACTGTGTCTGATAGAAGACTCTGTGACAGCCAACAACAAGCTGTTTGATGATGCGTCAATCGACACACTGAAAGCCTTAAGTGCGCAGGCACCCAAGGCCAATATCAATGGTGTCGTGGAAAAGATTGAAGTCTATTACCATGGCGACAAAGAAGACATGTCAGAATCTTTGAAGGCTGCAGCGAATACCTCTGACAAAGAGCACCGTAAATTGGCCAATAGTTTGGGACGAGAGTCTTTCACTGGGCGAGTTGATGGAGGGTTCCGCATTGATGGCAATCCATTGGGCTTAGACCAATTGGCTATTCGCATCTATATCACCACTTCTGTAAGCGCAGGTTTGGGCGATTAACGTGTTGTCTTACCATTTTACATACATCGTGTGAATAACACATGGAGTAAGTACAATGGAGTTAAAAACTCTTCTTCTTAACGAACAATACAAGTTCAATCATTCCGGATATTGCGAGATTTCCGGAGAACCATTACATCAAGGCGTTGGGGATTTGATTGGCATTAAAATAAATGATGTCGAGTACTTCCTTAGCAGAAAGTGGTTGTCGCTCGTTTGTCATTACGAAGTAGACTTACCGCTAGAAGAAGTCTTTAAAATAAATTTTGTAGAATGCAAATCTAAAGTCATTAACCTGCGCTGCGGGGAGATGATGGTATTTACTAAGCCTATTGAGTTTGAAGATGGATTCAGGTTAATTCCAGGATTTCCTGGCTTCATCGTAAATTCTAAAGGCACAGTGAAGTCCAGAAAATTTGGACGAACATTGAGCCAAGCAATAGGTCCTTATGGGTATCCTTACGTAAATATCTACGATCCCGATAAGAGCAAATGGAGAAGCGTAAGCCTACACATTCTCTTAGCGAGAGCATTCGTACAGAACGATGATCCTAGCTATCGTTGTTTTGTTAACCATAAAGACGGAAATAAACTTAATTACGACTTAGACAACCTAGAGTGGACTTGTTCTCGAGGGAACAATATCCATGCAGTAACCAATGACCTTAGAAATGATAACAAGCCTTGTCGTGTACGAGATGTGCAAACTGGCGAAGAAAAGCATTTTAAGTCGATTGGTCAAGCGCTTAGCGAAATCGGGTTGGTGTCTAAGAGTAAGAAAATCTGTAGGAATATCGGTAGTAAAGTAATACCTATCTTGTTTTTGGGAAGGTATGAAATAAAACATGCCGATGACCTTACCGATTGGTACTATTCTGATTCGTGTCGTGATTATAGTCTCCGTCTAAATGGTCCGTATCAAGCGAAACATATCGAAAGTAATGAAGTGATTGAAGAAAAAACAGTGGCTGGCCTATCCGAAAAGATAGCTGTCTCAGAGGAGAGGATACTCACTGCGCTTCGATCTACGACTCTAAGGAATTGTCAAGGATACGTGATTAGGGTAAAGTGCGACGATGAATGGCCGTCCGCATACGGCATCATTAAAACAAATATCCCTAGAGTGTTTTTGGCGAGGAATGAGGACACTTCAGAAACAATAAGATTTGAGAGCATGCATAAGCTCATCGCAAAAATAGGTATCGACAAAAGAACGTTAAAAGGAAGACTTCTTTCCAAAAAGCCTTACAATGGATGGATTTTTGAAGAAGAGAAATAAAAAAGACAAGTTAGTCCTATCAGTCAGCAATGGCTGGATAGATTTCTCTCTAATTGCTGGAAAATCTCGCAGGTCTCATAGCTACAACGCAGCTTGAAAAGGCAAACGTGAATGCTCGAAAATATGGGAACAGAGACAATCAGCAGCCAAGACGCTACAGACTGCTGGGAAGCAGGCTACGCGTAAGGTTCAACGACTAAGGCTTAGCCAGCCTGTACCCGCCAGCGGCGTGGGAAATGGGAGACACCCCTCGGAGGGTGAAGAGATAGTCTGCCCCCACTGGTGACAGTGGGCGGGTGTCTAAGCACACCGGCACAAGGAGGGAGTCGCGGGAGCGACAGCGGCCTTATGTGGACAATGGGAAGGGCGTCTTCAGTAACCAGTTAAAAACGGTTTTTGGAGAAGTTTTTGATGGCGATATGAAAACCGAAGATGGTGAGTTGATCGATGCTATATTCGGCGGTAAGAGTGTCCATGCTCGAATCGTCAACTCAGCATGGTCAATTGGAACCACCAACACGCTTCTGAGCGTGTTGGCCAAGAAAGCGGTACAAGCTTACCGAGGTAAGTAAACAACAAATACGCCTTGGGTACCTAAAAAGTACCCAAGGCGTATTTTATTTTTTGAAAGAACAAACATGTTTGAATTATTGTTGTTAGGCAAGAAGGTGGGTAATAATGGGCAAATATACACAGGCCCGAGCCTGTGTATATTTGCCGGTGGTGCAAACAGTGGCACTACGACTACGTTTAAGATTACGGATAAATATTTCTTAAAGGACGATACAGTTTCTTCAGGGACCATGCTTATCGTTGAAAGAAGGGAAACATCGGGCGCAGGAAACCTCTCAGAAGGGTTTGTGTTTGGCGGCGCCAGCAGCGTTACTACCATAGCTAGCACAGAACGGTATGTGTATTCCACTGACGTTGTATCCGCATCCACCAATATGCTCTATGGGTTGTGGGGTACCGCTGCGACTGGGAACGCAGACATGGCCATAATTACGGGTGGATACAATACATCTGCGTCTCAGAAATTTGTGTATTCAACAAAAACCATGTTGGCTACGACCAATCTAGACAGTGCAGTCTACAGGCATTGCGCAAGCAGTAACGTAGAAACTGGTTTCTTTTTTAAAACAGGAAGCTCTAGGGCTTCGATAAGGCGATATAATTACAGCAGCGCGACCATAACGTCTGGAGTCGAACTGTCTTTAGCGGGCGAGGGACCAGCAGCTGCAGGTACGACCAATTACGCGGTGATTTCCTCCGCTTATAACGCCACAAACTGGACAGGTACCGAGAAATACAACTATGGTGCAAATACGAAAGCAACTGGGACAAAACTTAATACTGGCAGAATTTATTTATGTGCTGCAGGAGATAAGCAAAAAAGCATATTTGGTTTAGGCCAAAGTAAGGCAGGCTCTATCGTAAACCTAACAGAAGGGTATTATTTTTCTAATGATTCGGTAGCACCAGGTACCTCTTTGTCGGTTGCACGTTATGGTGCGGCCTCTTTGTCCGCGCCACCAGGTTGGGTAGTTTGATGTTCTGTCATAATCTGACTGATCCTCACCTCCATTTATAAGGAACAATATGCTCAAGCAATCCGAAAAAACTGTACTCACTTTAGCCAATGCAATTTCATTGGCTACTAACATTGTGCACCAAGTCAGTGGCAATGAAGTCGCCAACACGCTCAATGGGTCTGTGGTCAACAAAGCTGCAATGGGCGAGCTGATCGCCAGCCGTGTCCATTCCAATTTCTCCAACTTCACCAAACAGGCAGCTAAATAATGATTCCGCAAAGCAACGCCAAGTCCGCTATCGCCGTCGCCCAAGAGTTTGATCGTCGCGGACTGATCATGGTGCCTGTTGCAGGCACTCCTCTTGCCAAGCTCGTAGACCTCACTCACACCCTTGCGCCGGCTGTGGGTACCAGCTCAGAGTACATCCCAGATGCCGGCTATATCGAAGCCTCCAGTACTGGGTATCTGTCCAATGTAGCCAGCTCCCATACCCAGGAAATGGAAGCCCTGAGCGCACAGATCGCTGACGCAGTCAGCCAGCACTTGAACTTCGCCAAAAACGTAGTGCGGCCTGTGGTCGAAGAACTGGTCACAGAAGTCCAAGCCGACATCAATGCCCTCACCATCCATCCGGAGTATTCCTTGGACGTGGTGTGTGTGGACCTTCCTGAACCTTTGGTGCTCTCTAGCTTTGAAGAAATGGTAGAAGAGTTCAAGGAAGTGAACTACACACCGATCAACAACTATATCTCTTTAGTGGCTAAAACCCCTGAAGAGATTTTGCAAACCATGGTGACAGGTATCGACGAGATCGATGAAGCCGTTACTGCTTGGGCCACGCGTCGTGGTGATGCGTTCTTCCAAAATGTCTGGAATACCGTCTTCACTCACGAACCCACACAAGAGCGATTCGAAGTGCTGGTGTCCAACAATGACACGGGTATCGATGCAGCAATCACGGTCTTCTTGCTGTGCAAGCGCCTCTATGACAACCCGCCAGAAGGCACGCTCTTGCCTCTGGTCAAGTACAACGAACAAATTGCAGAACTGCGAGACCAAGCAGCGCTTCGCATCCAACACGGTTATGGAGACTACGCACGCAGCAAGTCGCTGGGTCTGATCATCCGAAACGTGACAAAGAATGAACTCTTCGTCAATGGCGAAGTATATCGCAAGTGGATTGAAAACGGTGGCAAGAATGCAGTGCTGTTTGGTAGCATCCTGTCGGAACGCCCTGCCAAGTTCATTGCTGACCTCGACGCTAAAGCGGCTGAGTTCGTGCAAATCTGGGAACAACACAACCACATGCTGAGTGTGACGGTTCGCAACAAGCGCTTTGTCAACTACAAAACCATTTTGCTTGAGCGCACTGAACAAGTCATTGGCAACAACCTCAAAGAGTGTTTTGGTCCAGTGGCCAACAACCGCGCACTCACCATTCAGCTTGAAGAAGTAGGCCAAGGCATTGCCCGTTTAAAGTGCTACCTTGACACCCTCAAGGAAAGCGACTTCGATAATCTCTGGATGGTGTGCACTCAAGCAGTTTGTGAAGCCGGCTTCTTCTATACCAGTGCTGACAAAATCCTCTTTGGCATTGAGAAAGCGTGCCGAGAGAACGCCAACATTGAAGTGCGCGAAGCAGCGCTGCTGTCGCTGGTGGAATATGTCACGGATTACGTCTGTGACCAGATTCACATCACAGGAAGCCTGTAAAGACCATGGACGTATCACAACTCGTTCGTGACGCGTCACGTATCCACGATTGCCTGACAGAGATGCCCGATGGGCGTCTTTGCACCAGCAAAGAAGTGAAGATTCACATCCCTTCACGCTTTGCTGAACGCAACTTAGCCTACGTGGGTACAGAGACACACATCTTAGGCATTTACGCGATCATCGTAGAAGACAAATACTACGGCGTGAGCCTGGTCAATGCCATGATGGCTATTGACCCTGCACAGACCAACAAGATCAAAGTCGATGAAGACGAGTATTTTGAGTTTGTGTTCCCGGCAGGTGCTACAGTCATCAAAGACGTTAACTTGGTTAAGACCGATACGTTGACGTACATGATCTACGACGAGATGCTATCCGGTGGACGAATCCCTTGGTACGTGGGGTATGAGGAACTCGGCAAGATATTCGATACTGCCAAGTACCACGCAGGCGCTAATGTGGGCTCTAACCAAGAGGTCACTCAGCTCATTGCCTCCATTGTGGCACGAGACCCCAAAGACCGTACCAAGTATTACCGCTCGACAGTGAAAGACATGGAGGACTTGAAAAAGAACCCTCCCGTGTATGTGCCACTCAAGAGCGTGGACTATTCAGCTACAAACACTACCAACAAGCTGGGTGGTTCGTACATGTCGGTGGGTATTGTGTCTGCTCTGAATGATCCCTCTGATCGAGTGGAAAGAGTAGAAAATCTTTTATTGAGCTAACTCAACTAAAATACATATCTTGTGACCAACCAAAAAGGAAACAAGATGCGTACTGTTTTGCAATTAAACCAACTACTCGCTTTGAATAATACGTATTATTCGGGCGAGTGTTTTTATGTTGAAGTAGGGGGAGAAAAGTATTCCTTCATTAAAGGGATGATGACGGATCGTCCGAGAAGGTATGAACACAGCCTATACAACGTAAACATTGTTCAACCTGGCGCATATGTCATTAGAGAAATTTTCTCTGGTAAAATTTACTTTGGTAGCAGTAAGAACATTTATAAGCGCATAACTGGACATAAGGCAAAAATAGAAAAAAGAAAACATGAGAACCATAATCTTAATAGCCTTATGTCGTCAGCAAACGTAAAGACATTTGAACTTATTGTAATCTTTACTAAAGATAGAGAATCGGCATATAGCCTAGAACAGCACTTTTTAGACCAATGGGAACATCCTGAACTACTGCTTAACATTGCGCACGACGCTAGAACGGCAATGAAGGGCGCAAAGTTAACTCAAGAACATCGTAAAAACATTTCAAAAGCCAACACTGGACGAATCAATTCTGCGGAGGCTAGGGCTAAGATTTCAGAGTCTAGGAAGAACAGCCCGCTGGCTATTTCTCAGTTAACAACACTTCATGAAAATAGCCGCAGAAAGGTGATGGTAGATTTCGTAGAGTACGAAAGCATTACCAAAGCCAGGGAAGCTACAGGACTGTCTGAGACCATTATACGCAAGCGGATTGCACGATGCACAGATGGAAGCTGCAAATGGCTAGAAGCGTCTAAGAATTCGCTGGCAGGTAGGACCCTGCCTATGGAGCTGCGACAAAAGCTTTCAGCGATTAAAAAGGC
This sequence comes from Rhodoferax sp., assembly GCF_028688795.1. Lineage (GTDB taxonomy): Bacteria > Pseudomonadota > Gammaproteobacteria > Burkholderiales > Burkholderiaceae_C > Rhodoferax. Next base: position 212,560 of record NZ_JAQTXM010000004.1, read on the forward strand.
CTCAGGCATGGAGCAGTTTAGAAAAGCAGCAGAACAATCAAAACGCCCCATTATCCTGAATGGTGTTTTGTATAAGAGCGTGAAAGAAGCAGTAGCCATTACTGGTATTTCAGAACCTGTTATTCATCGAAAGCTAAAAGCTTGCGGTGGTAAAAGTGCAAATGGTCCTTATGTTCTTGATTACAAAAAGCCTACAGTGAATAAAGTTCTGTTTAATGAACAGATTTACGCCAGTGTGACAGAAGCGGCTTCTGTTCTAGGTATCAGTAAAAATACCATGAAATCCAGAGTGCGAGACGGACTCGCCTCTTATGTTTAAACCAAAATAAAAGGAATAACAAATGAGAGATACTGTTCGATTCTCTTGTACCGCATTAGCAGGTACAGGAAAACAAGGCTTATTGCCTAAAGATACAGATGGGTATTACACCATGCCTATCGGTGCACTGAACACATTCAACAGTGCAGGGGATTACTACCCTTATGAAGAAGCCAAAGAGCTGTTCACAAGCTCTGCACCTCTGATGCGGCGCATCAAGACTGGTTGCTTAAAAGGCGAGTATGGTCATCCCAAGCCGTTGCCCAACCAGTCAATGGACAGCTTTGCCAGTCGTGTCATGCAGATCGACGAGCAAAAGACGTGTGTGCACTTCAGCGACATTTGGTTAGACTTTGACTCCGTCAAGGATGAGATGGGCAAACCTGTGATTGCTGTGTTGGCTAAGCTCACACCAACTGGTCCTTTTGGCCCAGCACTGCAAAAGTCGTTGGACAACCCCAAAGAAGACGTGTGCTTCTCCATTCGTTCATTCACCGAAGACATTCGTGTCAATGGTGTGCGCCAGCGCAATCTGCGTGAGATTGTCACCTATGATTTCGTGACCGAACCCGGCATTAACGTGGCTCGTAAGTACAAAGCCCCTGCTTTGGAAAACTTTGAAGACGTGGTTTTCACCAAAGCCAACATCGAAAGCGTGGCCCTTGCTACAATGGGCGATGTGGCTCTGGAATCTGCAGCGGCCACGGGTCGTAACCTGATTCGTGCACTGGGTTGGGATTTTGATCCCAAAGCCAAACCTAGCTACTTTAAGTGGTAAAATATAAAACCCTCAGACACTAAAATGGTCTGAGGGTTTTATGTTGTGTTTTTATTTAAGGAACTGTTGTGAAGAAATCTCTATTTAGCCAGGCGCAGGTATGTCTTGATAAGCGTAATGCAAACGAAACAACGATTAATGGCGCTACTGTTGCTTACGAAGAATACCTAGAAAGAAAAATCCAATCACTGAAAAAGAAAAATAAGTTACAGCAACCCTTTGTCATCACTAAAAGGAAAGTAGTAGCGATAGAGGGCATGTTTGGAACACTGTTTAACAAAGATAACGACAAAAAGAATACGCCGCCCGAAGACGACGATAGCGAGGACTGGGGTGTCATTAACGTTATTATGAAACAGCGTGATGGTCTAAAAGCTGCCAAACAAAAGAATAACGCAAGCCAAACAACCATAGCGTTTACCAACTGCCCTTTAGCCACGTTTAAAAATCTGAATGATTTTTTACAATTCTTTAAATGGTATCAATCCATTTTAGAGTATTTACCTAAGTATTACCAAACACTATTGGATTGCCATCAACAGCTATTACCATTGGCTACACAGTACACTCAGTCACCCAATGATGAAACCCTTGTAAAAGGTTACATTGCTGTGGTTAGGAGAATGAAGACGATTGATAAGGTAAAGGCTTTGGGCTTTAAACATCATCAAGATGAAGACCACGAGTACGGCGTGGATTCTGACATTAATCAATCTTATTCCGATAAAGACACGCTCTACCATTTGACGTATCGTACAAAAACCAACGACGAAGGTTACAAATACGATTTGATAATGCCTAATATTACTGGTTTCAGTGAATGGGATTACCAAGCAAATACGAAGTTAGAATTACAACTCTCTGATACCGAGTACGAGAAATTCTTAGACGCTGCCATCGATTTGATGGATATTGCTGATAAGGTGTTTGAAGATGTCTTTGAAAATAATATTAGAGAGATGGTTTTTCTGGGAGAGAAGTTTGAAAACATCAATGAACAAGGTCGTCAGAAGAATAGTAAAGGGTCAGGTTTTGACCAGTACAAAATTGATGGCATTTCCTCAAGTTTAATGGAAGGGAAATATACGGATTTCTTTTTTGAAGTATTTGCAGAATTGGCCAGTTGTGGTAATAAAGTATTGAAGGCGGTTAGTTAAATACATAAAGAGTAGTGGATAAAACCACTACTCTTTATGCCGTCTAAAACTCTAATGCAGATTTTTTCAATCACATATAGTCATCGTGAGCTTCTACAGGTGTAGTTAAGCTTAGGTGTTCTAGCTACCTATTTTAAAATGTCTAGAATCTTCTGGAGAATAGAACATGTCCGCAACTATCATCAAGGCTTCGGCCAAGGGTATCATGGCCGCTCTGGCGGCAAAAAGCGTCAACGCTGCGTCTGTTGACGCAGCGCTGGCTGTTGCCAGCGCCATCGAGGCGCTGGTGGGGTGTGAGTTAGACATTGGTGTAGGGGAGGCACAAGGGTTCGTCGTGTTGAACTTCCCTGTGGAGGCAAACCGCCACGGCGGTTTGCCTCACCTGGTAGACACGCTGTGTCCTGCCGCAGGCTGGCAGGGTAAGGCAATCGTTGTCGACGGGGTAACTTGGGTAGAGATTCTCATGCAGCAGGTGGAAACACCTGCTGCAGTACCTCAACCTGTGGCAGTTCCGGCAGCCACGGCTGCTGCGGCGCCGGCAGTGCCAATGAAACCCATTGCGCCAGCAGTCCCTGCTGCACAGGCAGCTCCCACAATACCTGCTGCTGCCACCGGCGCCATCGAGCAGCTGCTGGCGCAGCTGACCAAGTCTGTCGAGTCAGTCAGCGGCGTGATTGCTGCGGCTTCGTCGGAGCGCAATGCGCTCCTGGCTGCCACCCAGGCAGCACTCGCACAACGGCAGGAGTGCGACAAGGCTCTGACGGCCTTGTCTGCTCAGGTGGAGGTTGCCAAGCAAGCGACCGCTGCCGCACAAACGGCCGCGCAAGCGGCCGTAGCTGCTCTGGCTGCCAAGGCAGCAGCGCCGGCTGCCGCACCGGCCGCTAAGGCCGACTGGATGGACTCCACGCCGGTGAAGATCGGCTTGGGCGTGGCCGCGGCCGGCGTAGTGGTCGGAGCTGGGTACTTCGCGTACACAAAGTTCTTCGGCAACAACGCCGAGTAAGTGGTTTTTTGGCCAGGTGAGAAATCACCTGGCTTTTTTGTGTTTTCTAAGAAGGAGAGTTTCATGGCTGATTTCAACTTCACCACTCCGGTGGTGTCCCTATCGACCTCGGACGCTGCGTCAGAGGCGCGCAAAACGAAGTACGACGCAATCGCGTCGTCCTCTTTTGTATCCAACCTTGGCACTGCTGCCAAGGTTGGGTTGTATGTTGGCGTCGCCGTTGGCGTCGCCACCATCGTGGCAGGCGGCGCCCGCTGCCTGTCGAGTTCAATCTTCGGCAACGGAGATTGAGACATTAGAATCGAATAACCCAATTCGATTCTAAAAAACTACAGGAACATATCACTATGTTGGTGTAATAGGAAACACAGTTTCCTACTGCATCGATACGTGATATGTTCCTGCCTTCCTTTTATTTTTCTTTTTCTTTTTA
>NZ_JAQTXM010000055.1 GCF_028688795.1 Rhodoferax sp.
TGATCAGCTCATCCTTTTGTGCATGGCTGAGTTCGGTGAGGTCGGGCAGGGTTGGCATCAAAACCAATTCTCGCTCACTATTTCATAGCGAACTCAAATTAATCTCCATTGGGAGCTGAGTAGTTACTAAAGTCTTCAGGAAACTCGGGCCAGGGGAAGTTGTTGTAGACGATGCTGTTGGAGTAGCGGTAGTCGCTTTTCAGGCGGCCGCAGGTGTAGCGCATCCACGCGTTGTGCATGGCGCTGGACAAGATTCCGAAGTGGAATGAAGTTGCATCTGACAAGCTGTAAACGAGGTTGCTGACGATGACTTCTGTGCTGATAAAGCCAATGGGTACGTAAGTTCGCCGCTCTGATGACACGCTGGGTATCAGTAAATAGTCGCTTTGAGGTTGGCGAATTTTTTGAAAAAGTGCAGGTGTTGATGCATCCAGGCGGGTTTGTGCATCCGAGCTGGCTATGCGCATTGATTTGACCGCTTGAACGCGTCGCATGACTTCTGGTAATTGCCGCAGTTCGCCGGGAGGGCAGTCCACAAGCCATAGGCACCAGCGCTGAATGCCGTTGATGAATTCATCAGCGCCTGCAAATGGACGTATCCATTTTGCCGATGCTGGTTCGAGTTTTACGAATGCGTGCATTTCTTCGTCAGAGAAAAGCAGATGGCCACCGTCTGTTGGCTTACTTCCGTTCACCAAATCGGCGACTGCTGCAATTGGCGTTCGTCTCTTTGTAAGCGCCACGTTTGGCGCGTCTACCAGATAGGGGTTGATGTTGGCAACTTGAATGGCATGCGGCTCACCCTTAATGTCGTCATACTCAAAAATCACCTTGTCCGGCAAGTCTTGCAGGCCAAAACCAATGATCACGCAATGCACGGCGGCTTTGCCGGAAGCCTCGTTGCTCCAGCTGAACGTGCGGTGGGCAAAGTGGATGTGCACGCCCTGCACCAGCAGCCAGCCCCATAACACACCGACCTGTTCACCTTGCGTGATGCTGTTGGTGGAGACGAAGGCGCAGCGGGCTGGGTTGGTGTTGAAGTTTTTGCCTCCAGTTGTGCCCAAAATTGGGATCTGACCCCCATTTGCCTCTGCCGCCCGCGCCGGAGGATCACCCCTCAGGTAATGCGCCGCCTTCACATACCAAGCCGCGACAAAGTCCAGATCGCCCGAGCCGCTGATTTCATTCATGATCAGCGCAAGGTCAGCCTTTTGATCCTTGGATTGATAAGTTTTCCCCAAAAACGGCGGATTTCCCAGCACAAAACTGCAGCGCTCAGCAGGCAGCACCTCATTCCAATCCACCTGCAGCGCATTTTTATGAACAATATGCGGCGAGGTACGCAGCGGAATGCGGGCAAAGTACAGGCCAAACTCCTCACTCACCCGCAGGTTCATCTGGTGATCCATCAGCCACAGCGCCACCTGGGCAATCTGCGCCGGAAACTCCTCAATCTCGATGCCATAAAACTGGTCCACGTTGATGCCGATCAACCCATGAATGTCCAGCCCCATCTGCCCGTCGGTGATGCTGGCGCGCAGCACGGCCAATTCAAGCTCACGCAGCTCGCGGTAACTGATCACCAGAAAGTTGCCACAACCACAGGCCGGGTCAAAAAAGGTGAGGGTGCGCAGCTTTTTGTGAAACTCAAACAGCCGGTTCTTGTTGCTTTTGACCTTGGCAAATTCGGCCCACAACTCATCCAGAAACAATGGCTTGATGAGCTTGAGGATGTTCTCTTCAGACGTGTAATGCGCGCCCAGATTGCGCCGGGCGGCGACGTTCATGATGCTCTGAAACAGGCTGCCAAAAATGGCGGGGCTAATGGCTGACCAGTCCAGCGCACAGGCATCGAGCAGCGCTTCGCGCATGGCGGTGGTGAAGTCGGCCATGGGCAAGGGTTCTTCAAACAACTTGCCGTTCACATACGGGAACGCTGCTACTTGCTCGTCCAGCGCTGGGCTGCGCTTGTCTTCCGCCGTGTTCAGAATCTGGAACAGTTGCCCCAGGCGCGAGCCCAGGTCGGTGGCGTCGGTGGCGGTGCGCTCTTCAATGAAGGTGCGAAACGATTGCGCGGGTTGAAAAATGCCGGTGTCATCGGCAAACAGGCAAAACAGCAGGCGCACCAGCAGCACTTCCAGTGGGTGCTCGGTGTAGCCACTGGCCTTGAGCGCGTCGTGTAACTTGCCAAGCGCCGAAGCGGCCTTGATGTTCACCGGGTCTTGCGGCTTGATCTCCAGCACCTTGTAGCCCGCCACAAAACCAAACAGCTTGATGTGTTTGTGCAGGTCTTTCAGGGCGAACTCAATGGTTTCGCCACTGGCAAGCCGGTGCACCCTAAAACGCGCAAAGTCACAGACGATGACGATCTGCGGCAGATCGCGCTCAGTGATGCCGGGAAAGTACGACAGCGCCTGCGTCAGCGCTGCGTCCAGATTTTTACCGCGTGACTTTTGTTCCACCAGCAACATGCCGGGCCAGAACAGATCGACAAACCCGTCGGTTCTGGCTTGCGCGCCGGGCAGCTTTTTGACGGCATGCTCAAACGTGGCAACGCGTTTGTTTGTGATGCCAAAGATCTCGAAGAAGTCGATCCAGAACGGCTTGCCCTGGCTGTCTTCATTGGCAGCATCAGCCTAGGTGCGGCTGAAGGTGAGGGCGCGGGATTTGATTTCGTTCCAGGAAAGAGGCATGGTGATAGATAGTGATCCGTTGGGTGGGCGCAGGGCCTGATGATAGGGGGCTTGCGTTGTTGCACTTGTTATGATGTGACGCTTGTCATAACATACAAGCATTGTTTGCTTTGCTGGAGCCGATCATGACCGTGCATACTTTTTCAAGCCGCGATTTCACCCGCGATGTGTCAGCCGCCAAACGCGCGGCGGTGAATGGGCCGGTGTTCATCACAGATCGGGGGCGGCCCGCGTTTGCGCTCATCAAGATTGAAGACTACTACCGCATGATGGGACACAGTGAGCCGAGCTTGCTGGAGCTCATGGACGGTATCGACGGTGGTGACGGCATCGACTTTGAGCCACCGCGTTTGAATTTCACCAGCCGCAGCGCGGCGTTGACCTGAACGCCGGCACATGTTTGTTCTTGACACCAACGTTATTTCTGAGTTGCGCCACGGCAAGCCCAACCAGTCGCCAGAGGTGCGGGCCTGGGCTGCGGCGCAACCGGCCAGTCAGCTCTATTTGTCAGCAATCACCTTGCTTGAGCTGGAAATGGGTGTGCAGGCGCTTGAGCGTCGATTGCCGCCACAGGGCAGCGCGTTACGCCGTTGGCTGGATGGTGTGCGTACCGCGTTCGCCGGGCGGATATTGTCATTTACCGAGAACACCGCGCCCGTGTGTGCGTCCTTGCACATTCCCGACCCGCGCTCTGAGCGTGATGCCATGATCGCAGCCACTGCTATTGAGCACGGATTTACTGTGGTGACGCGCAACGTGGCTGACTTCGACCAAACTGGTGTTGCGCTCGTCAATCCTTGGCTTGGCTGACGGGCAAATAGCTCGCAAAAACCAAGTCGCCTATTTTTTGACCGCAGCTGCCACCGCCTGCCCCAGTTCAATCACGGCCATGGCGTAGTAGCTGCTCCAGTTGTAGCGGGTGATGGTGTAGAAGTTGTCGGTGCCGGCCACATAAATGGGTGGCGCATCGCCCATTTGTAATTCGATCAAGGCCAGGTTGCCGGTGTGTTTGAGGGCTTCACCACTGAGCACCGCGCCTTTGGCCTGAAAGCTGGTTGCCGTGAAGGTGGGCAAAATGTCCGGGGCCATCAGCGTGGCCATGTCGAGCTTTTGGGCGTCAAATGCCACCGAAAAATGCGTGGCCAGGTCGGGCTGCCAGCCAAAAGCTTTGAAATAATTGGCGACCGAGCCAATGGCATCGGCCGGGCTACCAAATAAATCTACCGTGCCGTCGCCGTCGAAATCCACCGCGTATTTGGCCCAGCTTGATGGCATGAACTGCGGCAAACCCATGGCGCCGGCGTAGCTGCCAAGAACTGCCAGCGGGTCGTGCCCGGTTCGTTGTGTCAGGCTTAAAAACTGCTCCAGCTCGCCTTTGAAATAGACCGCACGCTCGGCGGCGCGCGGGTGGCTGGCGGGAAAGTCAAAGGTTAGTGTGGCCAGTGCGTCGAGCACGCGTTGGTTACCGGTTTGCTGGCCGTAAATGGTTTCGACGCCGATGATGCCGACGATGATCTCGGCTGGCACGCCGGTCTCGGCTTCAGCGCGTTTGAGGGTGTCGCGGTGGACTTGCCAAAACGCCACACCAGCGCGGATGCGCATGGGTTCAACAAAGCGGCTGCGATACAGCTGCCAGTTTTTGGCCACACCCAACGGTGGCGGGGTGACGGCTTTGGCGATGAAGGGCACGTAGCGCGCCTCTGAAATGATCTGGCGTACCCAGGCTGGGTCAAGGTTGCGCCGCGCGGCGATGTCGTCGGCCGCCAACATGGCGTCAGCCCGCTGGCCGTAGCTGGGGCCGGGCACCGGGGCGCTAACGCGGGTGCTTGCCAGCTTTTTCTTTTTATGATGATTTGAGGCTTTAGCCCCCGTGGATACTGTGCAGATAGCTATTGTAATAATAGCTATCAGAAGGGGTTTGGAGAAGGGGGATAACGGCAGGTTCATGAGGTGCGCAGGGGCAAAAGGCTTTTAAGTTCGCGGGTCAGTGTAGCGATTTGTCGTCTGAAACTGGCGCGGCTCTGGGCATTTTGGGACTGAATTTGCCCATGGCGTGGTGCTTTTGCGGCCGATGTGTTGGGTGTGTCAGCAGCGTAGCGCACAGCCTCTAGCCGCAACAGCCAGGCTTGCACGGCAGGGCGCTGCCGGCGCGCGTCGGGTTGTTGCTTTAACACCTGAATCAACTGACGGGGTGTGCTTTGCGGTGGCACGGTCATGCTGGCTTGCGCAAAGGCTTTTCGGGCCCGTGCCAGCAGGCGCAACCAGGGGTCTTGCTGCTGGTGCTCCCAGGCGCTCCAGGCGGCACCCGCCAAACTGGCCAGCACCATCAAGCCGCACATCACATAGATCAGGTCTTCCCAGCTCGGCGACTCAAACCCGAGGCGTTTGAGCAGGTCAAGCTGGCGGGTTTGGGTGTAGTTCAGCACCCATTGGTTCCAGCGGTTGTTGACGGAGTCCCAGGCGGCGCGCAAATTCAGCGCCAACTCGGGGCTGACCGTGCCCAGCAGGGCGCTGGCCACGGCACCGCGCGGGGTTTGCAGGCGCGCCAGTGTGCCGACGCGCCCGGGCGCCACGGCTGCCGTGGGGTCAACCCGCACCCAGCCTTGGCCGGCCAGCCAGACTTCGGCCCAGGCGTGGGCATCACTTTGGCGCACGGTCCAAAAACCATCCAGTGCATTGCGCTCGCCGCCCTGGTAGCCGGTGACGACGCGGGCCGGGATGCCGCTGGCGCGCATGACGATGACAAAGGCGGCGGCAATGTGCTCACAAAACCCCAGTTTGCGGTCAAACCAGAACTCGTCGGCGCTGTGGCGGCCGTACAGGCCGGGCTCCAGCGTGTAGCTATAACCACCGCTGCGCAGGTGGGTTAGCACGGCGTCAACCCGGGCGGCGGGGTCGGGGTTGTTTTGTCTGAGCTCTTGTGCCCAGGCTTGGGTGCGCGGGTTGAAGCTGAGGGGCAGGGACAGGCTGGGCAACAGCGCTGGGCGCGCTAGTTCAACACCGGCTTGGTAGTTGGTAAAACTCTGCACCTCATAACGTAGCAGCTCGGTCACGGGACGGGTCAGCACCCATTGCAGATCGGGTGTCATGCGCGGCGTGCCGTTGGGCACCTGCGGCGCTTTTGGCGTGGCGTCCAGCGTCAACAGCCAGGGCTGCTGGTTGGGCTCTAACGTAATTTGGTAATTGACGGGATTGCCCGCCACGACAAGTTGCGGCATCACCACGCTCGAGGGCTGGTCCAACCAGGGCGTGGCGGTCCAGCGCTGACCGTCAAAGTTGTTGAGCACTGGGCCACGAAAGTACATCTGCGCCGTGGCGGGTGTGGCCCCGTCAAAGCGCACCCGCATGGCGATGCTGCCGTCCAGCGCCAGGCTGGCAATGTTGCCCACGGTCATGCTGGCAGACAGACCACTGCGCCCGGTCATGGCGTCGCCGGGCAGCCCCCACAAAGGTGCCAACCGAGGAAACAGCATGAATAACACCAGCATGATGGGCGCACCCAGCAGTGTCATTTGCCCGGCAATGCGCCCGGCTTGCCACAGAGGCGGTTTGCCAACGGGCATGTGGGCGTTGACCAGCGCGGTCAGCAGCCCCCACAGCGCCAGCAGCATGGCAAAGGCCGTAAGCAAAGACTGTGAGTAAAAAAACTGCGTCAGCATTAAAAAGAAGCTCAGGAAAAACACCACAAAGGCGTCGCGTCGGGCGCGCAGCTCCAGCGTTTTCAAGGCCAGCAAGACCACCACCAGGGTCACACCCGCGTCACGACCGAGCAAGGTGCGGTAACTCAGCAGCGTGGCCGCCACGGCCAACGCCAACAACCCAACACGCCAGGCGGTGGAGGGCAGCGGCTGCGCGCGCCAGGCCAGTGCGCCACGCCAAAGAATGACCGCCGCGCACATCAGGCTGCACCACAGAGGTACCTCGTTGGCCAGGGGCAACACCACCCAGGTGATGACCGCCAGCATGAACAATGTGTCGCGGGTGTCGCGCGGCAGGTTTTTCAGCGTGTTCAGGGTTTGAGTTTTCATGCAGCAGGCGCTAACGTGAATGAACGGACATGTCCCAATGGGCTGTCATGCCAAGGCCAGCGCCTGCAGGCAGCGTTGCTGGTGCGCCGCGCCGTTGGCCGGGGCGATCTCCTGGCCGGCGAGGCGCAGGCCGTAACGCAGGCCCTGTTTTTCTGCCATCAGCACCCAGGCACACAGGCGGCTGAGCTGCGCCTCCAGCGGATTCAATTGGGTGAGTGGCGGCTCAAGCCACAGCTGAAGCGCTTGAAGCGCCGTCTGGTCGCGGCTGACCAGCTCACCGGTCTTGGCCGCTTTTTTCCAGACGATGGCTTTCAAAGCGTCGCCACGGCGGTAAGGGCGCAGGCCATCGGGTTCGCCGGCCTGTTGTACGCCCGGGATGGAGCGCTTGCCGCTCTGCGCGCTGCTGGCAGGAAGCGGCGGCGGGTGCGTTTCAGGCGCCGGGTAAACCATGACTTGCGCAGCTGGACGCCACAGTGCCCAGACCCGAAACGTGCCCAGCGGGAACAGCGTGCGCGCCGTGAGCGTGGGCAGGCGGTGCAGCCCGCGTCTGGGTGGCGTGAACGCGAGTTGCACGCTGGTGCCGGATTGGGCCGCCACATCGGTGTCCACCCAGTGCCCCAGGCCTTGCACGGCTATCGACACGCCGTAGCGCGGACGTTTCCGGTCGTTTTGCAAATTTATAAAAAACTGGGCTGTAGCCCCCGTATAACAAGCGTCAGGCACTATTAAATGCATAGTGAGTCCACGCAGCGTGGCGTGTGCCACATGCATCGCCACCAGCGCGCACCCCGCCAGCAAAAAGGTCAGCAGGTAGCCTAAGTTGAGTTGGTAGTTGATAGAGGCCACCAGCAGCACCAGCAGCGTTACTGCCAGCATCAGCCCGGCCCGTGTCGGCAAAATGTAGACGTTGTGCTGGTTCAGGGTGATGTGGTCAGCGAACGGCAGGCGTGACAGCCACCATGTTTGAATGCGGGCTTTCAGAAAACGCAAGGGGTTCAAGGCAGCGGCACCGCGTCCAGCATGGCATTGACCTGCGCCACCGCGCCACGGCCCGCGTCACCCGTAGGAACCAGCCGGTGCGCAATGGTTTGCGGCAAGATGCCGCGCACATCGTCTGGCGCCACAAAATTGCGGCCATTGAGCAAGGCCCGGGCTTTTGCTGCGCGCAGCACGGCAATGCCTGCGCGCGGGCTCAGGCCCTGCACAAACCATTGACCAGAACGGGTGGCCGCCATCAGGTCTTGCATGTAGTCGAGCAGGGCGTCAGAGGCATGCACGGTCAGCACGAGCTGTTGCAGTGTTTGCAATTCTTCTGCACTGAGCAAGCTGGGCAAGGCATTCACCAGCTCGCGACGGTCACTGCCTGCCAGCAATTGGCGCTCCGCAACGCGGTCCGGGTAGCCGAGCGATATGCGCATCAAAAACCGGTCCAGCTGCGACTCAGGCAGCAAATAGGTGCCGAGCTGGTCATGCGGGTTTTGCGTGGCAATGACAAAAAAGGGCGAGGGCAGGGGGCGGGTTTCGCCTTCGATGGTGACCTGTTTTTCTTCCATCGCCTCCAGCAGCGCACTTTGTGTTTTGGGGCTGGCGCGGTTGATCTCGTCGGCCAGCAGCACCTGGGCGAACAAAGGGCCGGGGTGAAAGACAAATTTTTCTTGCCCGCGCTCATACACCGACACGCCCGAGAGGTCGCTGGGCATCAGGTCGGCGGTGAACTGCACGCGTGAAAACTGCAACCCAAACGTGCGCGCCAGAGCGTGTGCCAAAGTGGTTTTTCCGACACCCGGCACGTCTTCAATCAAGAGGTGGCCGCCCGCCAGCAGACAAGCCACACAGTCTTGTGTTTGGTCAAATTTGCCCACGATCACCGTGTTAAGCTGATCAACGAGTGCTGTAAGCTTTTCTTGTATGTTCATGGGCTAACCTTACCAAAATAAATTAAGAGGAGATCGCTGCGTATGACGATGACCGGATACTTTACTCACCCCAGCTGCCGCAAACATGAAATGAGCCCGGGCCACCCCGAGTGCCCTGAGCGGCTGGATGCCATTGACGACCGCCTGATGGCCTCTGGCCTCGATATTGCGCTGGAGCACCGCACTGCCACTGCCGCAGCGGTGTCAGACATTGAGCTGGCGCATGACCGCATGTACGTGGCAGCCATTCGCGGCCTGAATGCCGAGCTGAAAGAACAAATCGAAGCCGGTGGCGCAGACACCCTGCAGATTGACCCTGACACCAGCATCAACATGTTCACCTGGGAGGCCGCGCTGAACGCCGCCGGGGCCGCCATTGATGCCACCGATGCCGTGATGGCTGGTGAAATGCCCAACGCGTTTTGCGCCATTCGCCCGCCCGGTCACCATGCTTGCCACAACCAGGCCGGTGGCTTTTGTTTTTTCAACAACGTTGCAATTGCTGCCAAGTACGCCTTGGAGCGCCACAACCTCAAACGTGTCGCCATTGTTGACTTTGACGTGCACCACGGCAACGGCACCGAAGACATCGTCAAGGGTGACGATCGCATCTTGATGGTGAGCTTTTACCAGCACCCGTTTTACCCGATGGACTGGGCGCATTCAGACGCCAAAAACCTGGTCAATTTGCCGGTACCGGCCTACACCAAGGGCATGGACATCCGCGAGATGATCGAGGCCGCCTGGATGCCACGCCTGGAAGAATTCAAGCCCGAAATGATCTTCATCAGTGCCGGTTTTGATGCCCACCGTGAAGACGACATGGGCCAGCTCGGCTTGGTCGAGCAAGACTACGCTTGGATCACCAGCCGCATCATGGATGTGGCACGCCACCATGCCAAGGGGCGCATTGTGAGTTGCCTGGAAGGTGGCTACGTGATGAGCCCACTGGGGCGCAGTGTGGAGGCGCATATCCGGGTTCTGGCGGATGTCTGAACCCGCGTTTGCCGACCTGCAGAGCTGGCTTACGGCGCTGAGCCAAACCAGCGTGTTGATGGAGTTAGCGGTGTTGCTGGCGTGCGGGTTGCTCGCCTGGCTGCTGGCGCGCCTGGTGTCCCGGGCATTTGTTGAGCGCGATTTCAACAGCATCATGTTTGGGCGGCGCGTTGTGGACGGCGTGCTGTTTCCTGCCCTGCTGCTGTGTTTTGCCTATGCAGCGCGCCAATTGCTGGCGCACAGCGTTCATTTGGCCCTTTTCAAGCTAGCTATTCCGGTGCTGATTTCGTTGCTTGTGATCCGACTTGGTGTCAAGGTGTTGCAGGCGGCTTTTGGTGCCAGCCCGGCGGTACGCTTGCTTGAGCGCAGCATTTCATGGATTGCCTGGCTGGCCATGGTGTTGTGGGTCAGCGGCTTGCTGCCCCTGGTGATGGAAGAACTCGATCAGATCAGCTGGAAAGTGGGTGGCGCGACCTTGTCGGTGCGGAAAATCATCGAGGGCACACTCACCGCCGGCTTGGTGCTGATCATCAGTTTGTGGATTTCTTCGGCGATCGAAGCCAAGCTGCTGCGCAAAGCCACCGGCGGCGAACTGAGCTTGCGCAAGGCTTTCAGCAATGCGGCGCGGGCGCTGCTGATGTTTGTCGGCTTGCTGCTGGCGCTGTCCGCGGTGGGCATTGACCTGACCGCGTTGTCGGTGTTGGGGGGGGCAATTGGTGTTGGCATTGGCTTTGGCTTGCAAAAGCTCGCCGCCAATTACGTTAGCGGCTTTGTCATTTTGGCCGAGCGCAGCATGCGCATTGGCGACAGCGTGACGGTGGACAATTTCAGCGGTGTCATCACCGAAATCAACGCGCGCTACACCGTGATTCGTTCACTTTCCGGGCGCGAATCCATCGTGCCCAACGAAATGCTGATCACCAACCGGGTTGAAAACCTGTCATTGGCCGACCCCAAGGTGTGGCAATTTACCAATGTGTCGGTGGGTTATGACAGCGACGTAGACTTGGTCTCACGCCTGCTGCTGATGGCCGCGACGGCGCAAACCCGGGTGCTGGTGGACCCGGCGCCGTCCGTGGTGCTGCTCGCGTTTGGCGCAGATGGGCTGGAGTTCAGGCTGGGCTACTGGATTGGTGACCCCGAAAACGGCAGCGACAACCTGCGCTCCTTGATCAATCTGGATATCTTGCGCATGCTGCGCGAGCACCAGATTGAAATTCCTTATCCACAGCGGGTGGTTCATCAACGTCTTGTTGCGCCCCCGGCTGCACCCCAACAATAAGGCAACACGAAGCGATCTGCCTGGATGCCTGGATGGTTCATGTCTATAATAAAAGCACGGTCGTTCTTTTATCCTATTTTCTCAAAATGTCGTTCTGACGACCAAGTCGGCGTCTGCTGACGCATAGAATGTTTGAGTTGACGTGCACGTCAATCAGTTTGACGTGAACACGGTGCATGAGTTGCTTATTTTTTAACTGTTTGGAAAGATAAAGTCATGAAAGTCCTGGTAGCAGTCAAACGCGTGGTGGACTACAACGTGAAGGTCCGCGTCAAGTCGGACAACACGGCTGTAGACACCGCCAACGTCAAAATGAGCATGAACCCATTTGACGAAATCGCCATCGAAGAAGCCGTAC
>NZ_JAQTXM010000005.1 GCF_028688795.1 Rhodoferax sp.
GTACGGCTTCTTCGATGGCGATTTCGTCAAATGGGTTCATGCTCATTTTGACGTTGGCGGTGTCTACAGCCGTGTTGTCCGACTTGACGCGGACCTTCACGTTGTAGTCCACCACGCGTTTGACTGCGACGAGAATTTTCATTTCAAAAGCTCCTTCAAATTCAGAATGCGGCAATGCCAGTGATGGCGCGGCCCAGAATCAGCGCGTGAATGTCGTGGGTGCCCTCGTAGGTGTTGACTACTTCCAGGTTCACCAAATGGCGGGCGACACCAAACTCGTCACTGATGCCATTGCCGCCCATCATGTCGCGGGCTAGGCGGGCAATGTCCAGCGCCTTGCCGCAACTGTTGCGCTTCAGGACCGAGGTGATTTCGACCGAGGCCGTACCTTCGTCTTTCATGCGACCCAGGCGCAGGCAACCTTGCAGGCCGAGCGAAATATCGGTCAACATGTCGGCCAGTTTCTTTTGAATCAATTGGTTGGCCGCCAGTGGTTTGCCAAACTGCTTGCGGTCCATCACATACTGACGGGCGCGCATGAAACAGTCTTCTGCCGCACCCAGCGCGCCCCAGGCGATGCCGTAGCGGGCCGAGTTCAAACAAGTGAACGGGCCTTTGAGGCCTTGTACTTGAGGAAACGCGTTTTCTTCAGGGCAGAACACACCGTCCATGACGATTTCACCGGTGATGCTGGCGCGCAGACCGACCTTGCCGTGAATGGCAGGGGCACTCAAACCCTTCATGCCTTTGTCCAGCACAAAACCGCGAATCGGGCCAACCGTGCCGGTCTCACTCACTTCTTTGGCCCAGACCACAAACACGTCGGCAATCGGGCTGTTGGAAATCCACATCTTGCTGCCTGACAGCTTGTAGCCGCCGGCCACCTTGTGGGCGCGTGTTGCCATGGAGCCAGGGTCGGAACCGTGATCCGGCTCGGTCAGGCCGAAGCAGCCAATCCACTCGCCGGTGGCCAACTTGGGCAGGTATTTTTGGCGCTGAGCCTCGGTGCCGAATTCAAAAATTGGCACCATCACCAACGAGCTTTGCACACTCATCATAGAGCGGTAACCGCTGTCGACACGCTCAACTTCGCGGGCAATCAAACCGTAGGCCACGTAGTTCAGGCCGGGGCCACCATATTGCTCTGGAATGGTGGGGCCGAGCAGGCCCAGTTCACCCATTTCGCGAAAGATGGCGGGGTCGGTGCTGCCCTCCCGAAACGCCTGCGTCACGCGCGGCAGCAGCTTGTCCTGGCTGTAAGCAAAGGCAGCATCGCGCACCATGCGTTCGTCGTCACTGAGTTGCTGGTCCAGAAGAAAGGTGTCTTGCCAGTTGAATGTCGCGTGCGCCATGAAAGGTCTCCGATTGAAAATAGAAAAGCAGGAAAGGTTCTCCCTGGCGGGAGAACCAAAAGTCAAATTACATCTTGCACAAAGGTGATGCGGGCGGGGTCAGGCTGGCATCAAAGGTTTGCTCGACCACCTGGCGCAACGCACCGTCCACCGTTTTGACACGACCCACATAGTTGGGCAGCACCAACTGGTTATCAGCCGCACGCAAAGCCACCTTGCCGTAAATAGTGTCCAGGGTGACGTTCTGACGCAGGGCGTTGGTCACGTCAGCGGGCTTGACACTTTTGGCCAGCTTCACACCCTCAAAAATGACCTGGACGCCGTTGTAGGCCTGGCCTTCCACGTCGGTGGGCAGACGGTTGAATTTGGCCTTAAACGACTTCACAAAATCTTTGTTGCGTGGGTTGTCCAGATCCGGCGAGTAGCCCAGGTTGCCCGGCACACCTTCGTAAAACTTGCCAACCGCGTTGATCATGAAGTTGGACAGCATGGCGTGGGTCAGCAGCGGGGTTTTGAGGTTGAACTCGGCGGCCTGCTTCATGAACGCAATGGCGTCACGGCCCACCTCAGCCACCCATATCGCGTCCACGTTGGCGGCCTTGAGTTGCGCCAGGTAGGGTGAGAAGTCTTTGGTGCCCAGCGGCACGTACAAGCTCAGCGGCACTTTTTTGCCTTGGGCTTCCATGGCTTTCTTGAACGACTCGGCCGAGTCACGGCCCCAGACGTAGTCGGCGCCAAGGGTGGCAAAGCTGTTGCCCTTGATGGTCTTGGCCCACTCCTTGATCATGGCGATGTCCATGGCATCGGAGTGGTTGGTGCGAATGGCGCGCGCCTTGCAACTGTCGGTGGTGATCTTGTCGGATTTGGAAGCCTGCACAAAGTAGGCGGCATCCCAGCGGTCCAGGTTTTGCATGATGGCCAGGGAGATGGACGAGGGCACCGCGCCAATCAGCAGGTTGTAGCCGTCGCGGGACAGTTTCTCGGCCACGCGGCGCCCGGCATCGGGCGTGCTCTCGTCGTCAGCCTCGGACAACTCGACCTTGCGGCCATCGACACCGCCCTTGGCGTTGGCTTCTTCGACGGCAAATTTGATGGCGCTGATGACTTCGCCACCCTGCTCGGCGAAGACGCCGGACTTGGACGACACCAAGCCGACTTTGACTGGGTCTTTGGCTTGGGCCTGTGCCGCCATGGGCAAGGCTGCGGCCAGGGTCAGGGCGGCGAGCGTGCGTTGCAGGGGTTTTAGTTTGAACATGTTGTTGTCTCCAGATTGATTTAAATTCGCCGGAATCGGTCCGACAACCGCTACTTTCACGAAAAAAATCAGCTCAAACCATGATGTGGCTCTCAAGGTTGAGCAGGCTCTCGCGGGTGTTCACCACCCGTCCTTGCGCCACCACGGCACCTTTGGCCATGGCGCAATAACGCTCGGCTACACGCACCACCAGGCTCATGTTTTGCTCGATCAGCAACAAGGCGGTGCCCTGACTTGCCACCAGGTTGAAGATGTCCGCCAGCTGGTCCACGATGACCGGTGCCAGGCCCTCGGTGGGCTCGTCGAGCAAGATCAGACTGGGGTTGGCCATCAGGGCTCGCCCCACGGCTAGCATCTGCTGCTGCCCACCTGATAGCGCCGTGCCGGGGGTGTGGGCGCGCTCTTGCAGAATGGGAAACAGCTTGTAGATTTCCGGCACATTCCAGGGGCCTTTGCGGCCAACGGCAGCGCCTAGCAGCAGGTTTTCTTCTACCGACAAATTAGCCACAATGCGCCGACCTTGCGGCACCACCACCACGCCGTGCTGAGCCGCCACGTAGGGGCGCGGCTTTTTCAGTGCGTAGGAACCCAGATGGATTTGTCCGCTGCGCAGTGTGGCCAGCCCCAAAATAGTGTTGACCACCGTGCTTTTGCCGACACCATTGCGGCCAATCAAGGCGACGCGTTCACCGGCATTCACCGTTAAATCCAGGTCATACAGAATGTGCGCCGAGCCATAAAAGGCGTTGACCTGCTCAAGCTTTAATAACACTGTCATGCTGCGCTCCCGAGATAAGCGGTGCGCACCCTGGGGTCCGCCCGCACAGCGGCGGGTTCGCCCGTGGCAATCACGCGACCAAGTTCAAACACCGTCACCACATCCGAAATACCAAACACCACATCCATGTCGTGCTCCACCAACAGCACCGACACGTCCCAGCGCGCGGTCAACGCCTGCAAGTGTTTGGCCAGATCGTGTGATTCTTTGACCGACAGACCGGCCATGGGCTCGTCCAGCAGCAAGACGGCCGGGCGGCCCACCAGCGCCAGCGCCAAATCCAGGCGGCGCTGCTCGCCATAACCCAGGTCGGCGGCCACGGAGTGGCTCAGGTGCATCAGGTCAAGTTCCTCCAGGATGGCATCGGCGTCCGCCCCGGAATCAGCCACGCCCATCTTGTAAGAAGCCAGCTCGACCTGCTGGCGCACCATCATTTGCTCAAAAATACTGGTGCGCTGAAAGCTGCGCGACAAGCCCCGTTGCCGGCGCTCGGTCGGCCCCAGGTCGGTGACATCCACACCCGCCAGCAACACCTTGCCACGGGTCAGCCGCACACGGCCGGTGATGGCATCAATGACGGTGGACTTGCCAGCACCATTAGGACCAATCAAGCCGTGGATCTCGCCGCGCTTGAGGCTCAATGCCACCCCATCGACCGCTTTGACCCCACCGTAGTGGATGGCCACATCCTGTGCATCAAGCACCAGTTCGTTATTTGACGTGTTCATTCAATGCCCCAGTGTCCTGGCCAGCGCGCCGGGTTGGGATTTCCCCTGGACCAATTTCGCCAGCGCCCCGGCAATGCCGGTCGGTGAAAAAACGATGACCACAATCAAGGTGATGCCGAAGATGGCCATCCAGTGGCTGGCATAGTGGCCCAGAATGTCTTTGGCCAAAAAGTACACCACGGCACCCAAGGCAGGCCCCCACAACACCTTGTGCCCACCCACCACCACCATCATCAGCGCCACCCCGGATAGGCTCCAATGCAGGTTTTCCGGCGAGACAAAACCGGTGTTCAAGGCCGACAGCAAGCCTGCCACACCGGTCACGGTAGCGGACAGTGCATACACTGCAGCCCGTGGCAGCAAGGTGCGGATGCCAATGAAGCGGGCACGCTCCTCGTTGTCACGCACGGCTTCGGTGATGCTGCCAAAACGTGTGCGCAGCAGCAGTGAGAGCAACAGCAACACCACCACCAGGGTCACCCAGCAGATCAGAAACATCATGTCCGGCTTGACCAGTCTTGACATCTCCATACCAAACAGCGCGGACGGCCATTCAATGCCCATGCCATCGGCGCCGCCAGTGAGTCCGCGTGAGCGGGAGGCGGTCAGGTAAAACATCTGCCCGATGGCCAGCGTCAACATGCCAAAGGCAATACCCGGCACCCGCACAATCACCAAGCCCATGACAAACGCCACCGCAGTCAGCACCAGCAGGGTGACCAGAATGGCGGCTTCGGCGGGCATGGCTTTCAGTTGCAGCAAGATGCCAACGACGTAGCCCGCCGAGCCAAAAAACAAGGCGTGGCCAAAACTGACCATACCGTTTTGCCGCAGCAGCAGCCCAACACCAATGGCAAACACCGCGTAGATGATGGCCTGTGTCAACAGGGACAACAGGTTGGCGGAGCCTCCAAGTGTCATGCCGACACCCAGCGCCAGGGCCACGACGGTGCTTACACCGATTCGTTGAATAGACATGGTTGGCTACTTTCTTATGTACGGCTGCCGGCAAGCCCGGCGGGCTTCCAGATCAGGATGGCAACCATCAGCGCAAAAGGCAGCATGGCGGCCAAGTCAGGCAAATACACGGCACCCACCGCCTGGATCATCCCCAGCACCATCGCCGCCACAAAAGCACCGGCCAGCGAGCCCAGACCACCAATCACCACCACCACGAACGAATCGATGATCACGTCGCTGCTCATGGACGGCGACAAGGACAAGAAGGGCGCGGCAACCACACCGGCCAAGCCAGCCAGCGCGGTACCCAAACCCACGACACCGGCGCTGAGCAGGTCGGTATTCACGCCCTGCATGGCGGTGGTGGTGGGGTCGGTGCTGGCAGCCCGCACAAACAGTCCGATCTTGGAGTAACGCAGCCACAGACTCAGGCCCAGGGCGACGAACGCACCGACACCAATCACCGCAATGCGATAGGCCGGCACCGGTGTGCCGAACAAGTCCACCGTGACGTTGAGCGCCTCTGGCGCAGACATCGAGAAGTTGTTTTTGCCCCAGACCGTCAGGACAAAGTCTTCAATCACCAGCAACAGGCCAAACGTGACCAGCACCACACTCAAGGGGTCACGGTCTTGCAGCAGCCGAAAACCGTAGCGGTCCAGCAGCACGCCCAGCACCGCCATGATGGCTGGCGCGGCCACCAGTGCCACCCAAAAGTTGCTGTAACCCGCGATGGTGTAGCCCAAATAGGCCCCCAGCATGTATAGCGAGCCGTGCGCAAAATTCACCACGCGGCGCAAGCCGTAGATCAAGGCCAGGCCCGAGCACATCACGATCAGCAATGCGCCATAGACTAGGCCGTTAAATATATTGATGGTCAACACAGCGTGTCTCCTTGTTTTTGAATGAAATGGCTCAGGCGCAAGCCGACTCTGCCACTGGCCGCAGCGTGGATTCAGGGGCACCAAACGCTGTCCAGCCGCCATCGACTGGCAGCACGGCACCCGTGATGTAGCTGGCTCTGGACGACCCGAGGAAAACAATCGCTTCGGCAATTTCTGCCGGGGCTGCCATGCGCCCCAACGGGGTCCGGTGGGCGATGGCCTTGGCATCCAGCGCACCTTGGCGTTCCAGCGCGTTGACCAGGTCGGTACGCACATAACCCGGTGCCACCGCGTTGACACGAATGCCGTCGCGCGCCCATTCACTTGCCATGGCACGTGTCATGCCAACAATGCCGGCCTTGGCGGCGCTGTAGGCATTGCGCGCAGGCAGGCCGGTGCTGCTGGCAATGGAGCCCAGATTGACAATGCTGCCGCGCTCGCCAGTGGCGCAGGGCGCCGCCCCAAGCATGACCCGGGCAACCGCCTGGCTCGTCAGAAAGGTGCCACGCAGGTGAACTGCCAGCACCCGGTCAAAGGCTTCGACGTTTTGCACAACGGTGGCGCCGGTTTGGTCACCGATGCCTGCGTTGTTTACCAAGGCGTCGATGCGGCCAAAGGCGGACACCACGGTTGCGATCGCCGCAGTGACACTGGATTCGCTGGTCACATCACACATCAAGCCGACGTGCGCTTGACCCAGCTCGGTGGCGCGGGCCTGAACGGCTTCCAGGCTTAGGTCAAGCAGCGCCACGCGGTAGCCCTCTTGCGCCCACCTTTGCGCGGTGGCCCAACCGATGCCATTGGCGGCACCGGTAACTACAGCCACCTTGTTCATTCGAGTGTCCATCGTGCTTGTCTCCTGGTGCTCAGGCCGCAAACGTTTTGGCCGATTCACGCAACTTGAACTTTTGCAGCTTGCCACTGGGTGTTTTGGGCAAGTCTTCCATGAGTTCAAGGCGCTCGGGGTGGTATTGGCGGGTAACCTGGTTCTCGGACAGGTAGCGGCTCATTTCCTCCAGTGAGAAGCTGTGGCCGGGCTTGACCGTGACAAAGGCGCAGGCTTTCTCACCCAGGCGTGCATCGGGGAAACCCACAATGGCGACCATGGCCACGGCAGGATGTTTGTAAAGCAGGTTTTCAACCTCCATCACAGGTATGTTTTCACCGCCCCGAATGATGATGTCCTTGCTGCGGCCATTGATGCGCACATATCCGTCGGCGTCCAGAAAAGCCATGTCGCCGGTGTCAAACCAGCCATCTGCATCGGTGGCGTTCAGATGCGGGCGCTTCAGGTACCCACCAAATAGCGAGTTGCCGCGCACCCACAGGCTGCCGGTATGGCCGGTTGGCAGTGGTTTGCCGTCAATATCCACCACTTTCAGTTCAATGCCAGGCAACGCACGCCCATCGGTACTGCCTGATTTTTCGTTGGTACGCGTGGGCTCGGTGATGGTCACGGCTCCGCATTCGGTCATGCCCCAGGCCGAACTCACGGCCAAGCCCAAGACCCTGCGAGCGCGTTCAATCAGCACAGGCGGAATCGGTGCTCCCGCGCAGCAGAAATTGGCAAATCGGGGCGACACCGGACCACCGGCTTCGGCCGCGCTGCACAAGTCTGCGACAAAGGGGCTTGATGCCATGCTGAAGGTGATGCCCTCAGCGCGGATCAGGTCGAGGGCCTGCTTGGGCTCCCAGATATCTTGCAGCACCGTGGTGGCGTTCAGGATCAGAGGGATCATCGCCAGGTAGCCAAAACCGGTCAGGTGCGCCATGGGCGAGGCACCCAGGACCACGTCTTTTTGACTCAAGCAGTAGGCATCAATGAAACCATGCAGGTTGGCAAACAAGGTGTTGGAGGTGTGCATCACCCCCTTGGGTTCACCCGTGGTGCCGGAGGTGTACATCAATAGCAACACGTCATCAGGTGCCAGGCCTGGGTCGTTGAGTGCGGGTGCGTGGTCGCGCTGCAGCAGGGACTCGAAACTGTTGGCGCTTTCACCACCCAACACGACCAGATGCTGGAGAAAGGGCAGGTCAGCTCGCATGCCATTCAACATGGCTTCATAGTCAAACCCCTTGTAGGTCTTGGGTACGATCATGACCTTGGCCTCACCAAAATCGAGCATGAACTTGAGCTCCCGCTGGCGGAAGATCGGCATGATTGGATTGGCCACGGCACCAATGCGTGCGCAGGCCAAGGCCAACGCGATGAACTCCCACCAGTTGGGCAGTTGCCAGCTCACCACGTCGCCGTGACCCACGCCAAGTGCCTTCAGGCCGCGCGCAATGCGGTCCACCTGCACATCGAGGGCCTGGTAGGTGAGGCGGATCGGCTGGGTCAAGTCACTGCGGTAAGCCACCACAGCTTCATGTTCGGGGAAGTTTTTCAAGGCCTGGGCCATGAAGTGGTTGATGGTCTGGTTACGCCAAAAGCCCGCGGCCGTCATGGCGGCTTGTCGGGGCTGGATTAAAACGGGGTTGAATTCCATTGAGAGTCTCCTTGGGTCATTAGGGCTGGCGCAGTTTTTTTCTCGCTGCTAACCACGATGTACGACAATGTATTTCCATACTAAATTTTTTACAAGTGGTTTTCGAATAAATTATGAAGGCGTTTCTAGGTGTTTTCCCTTGGTAAATCAACAAGTAGGCGCTTATATAGCGATGAAATCTGATGCACCAAGAAATATTTTAAGTAAACATATTGACATGATTTAAATTTTCTTCTTAAACTGCACGCACTCAATTAACAAGGAGATTGCAGTGGACTTCAACCTCAGTGACGACCAGCAAGCGCTGGTCGATAGCGCCCGCCGATTTGCCGTGCAAAAGCTGGCCCCCGGCTACAAGGTGGGTGACAAGACCGGTCGTGTCGACCGTGCCATGGTGAAGGCCATGGGCGACATGGGCTTTCTTGGCCCCGAGTTGCCCGAGGCCTACGGTGGCTTGGGTGTGGACTGCGTCACAAGCGGCCTGCTACTGGAGCAAATCGCTTACGGCGACTTCAACATGTCATACATCAACCTGCTGACCTCACTGTGTGGGCAGATCATTGCCACCCATGCCCAAGAGTATTTGAAAGAGCGCTGGCTAAAACCGATTTTGGCCGGCGACAAGATGGTGGCCATTGCCTTGACCGAGCCCAGTGCCGGCTCGGATGCCGCCCGTCTGAAACTCAAGGCAGTGCGAGATGGCGACCACTTTGTCATCAACGGTGAAAAGACCTCAATTTCATTGGCCGACCAGTCCGACGTGGCGGTGGTGTTTGCCCGCACCGGCACCGACAAAGACGGCGCCAAAGGCATTAGCGCCTTCTTGGTGCCGATGGATCTGCCCGGCCTGACGCGCACCGCGTTTGACGACGTGGGCACGCGCGCAGTCGGCCGTGGCTCGATCTTTTTTGACAACGTGCGTGTGCCCGCTGACCACATGTTGGGCGACGAAGGCAAGGGCTTCATCCAGGTGATGCAGGGTTTTGACTACAGCCGCGCGCTGATTGGTTTGCAGTGTCTGGGTGTGGCGCGCGCCTCGCTGGATGAAAGCTGGGAATACGCCAAGACCCGTGAAACCTTTGGCCTGCCGATCATTGAGCGCCAGGGGGTGAGCTTTCCGCTGGCTGAAGGCGAAACCTACATTGAATCACTGCGCTGGCACTGTTTGCGCACGCTGTGGCTCAAGGACAACCACAAACCGCACACGGCCGAGGCCGCCATGTGCAAATGGTGGGGCCCCAAACTGGCCTGCGAAATCATTCACCAGTGCCTGCTGACGCACGGCCACGGCGGTTATGCCAGTGACTACGCCTTTGCGCAGCGTTACCGGGACGTGATGGGCCTGCAGATTGGCGATGGCACTGCCAACATCATGAAGATGATCATCGCCCGCGAAAAGTCTGGCATGCGCCTGACTTAAAGCTTGGACATGTTGGTTTGGAGCTTGGTGAAGTAGTGAATGAACGCCAGCCGGTCATCAAACGACAGGTCTTTCAGGGCCGCGTCGTAAAAGCTGTGAATGGGGTCCTGCAGCTTGGTCCACAGCGTTTGGCCCTGCGCACTGAGTTTGACTTTGCGCGAGCGGCGGTCGTCCTCGCTGGTGCCGCGCTCAATCAGGCCATCACGCTCCAACCGGGACAAGAGGCCGGTGAGGTTTTGCCGACTCACCAGCAAAAACCGCGACAAGTCGCCAATCGACATGCCGTCTTGCACCTGCGGACGCGACAGCGCCCCAAGTACCGACCACTGTTGTGTGGTGACCCCGAATTCTTCAACGGCCTGTGTGCCCTTGGTGTGCAGGGTGTTTGCCACTTGAAACAGGCGAAAAAACAGCCGGTTGTTGATTTCGTGAATCGCGTGATTTTTCTCGGTGCGCAGATCAGGCATGGGATGGTTTGGCAAACAAAGAAGACGGTCATCGTAAGCGATGACTTGTTGCAGGCAGCAATTTTTTGAATTTTTAACAGGAGAAAAGTAATGCGTGGATTGAAAGACAAAGTGGTTGTAGTCACCGGCGGCGGTGGCGGCATTGGCGGCGCAACCTGCAACCGGTTTGCAGCCGAAGGTGCCAAAGTGGCCGTGTTCGACATGAACCTGGAGGCCGCCCAAAAGGTGGTGGACACCATCACGGCCGCAGGTGGCAGCGCTGCCGCTTTCAAGTGCGACATCACCGACCGCGCCCAAGTTGATGCTGCAGTGGCCGCCACCGAAGCACAATTCGGCCCCATTGCCGTGCTGGTGAACAACGCCGGCTGGGATGTGTTCAAGCCCTTTGTCAAAACCGTGCCCACTGAGTGGGAACGACTAATCGCCATTAACCTGACCGGTGCGCTGCACATGCTGCATGCGGTGCTGCCCGGCATGGCCGAGCGCAAATATGGTCGCATCGTCAACGTGGCCTCGGACGCGGCACGCGGCGGTTCCTCCGGCGAAGCCGTTTATTCCGCCTGCAAGGGCGGCCTGGTGGCATTAAGCAAGACGCTGGCGCGTGAACATGCGCGCCAAAGCATCACGGTGAACGTGGTCTGCCCCGGCCCGACCGACACCGCCTTGCTGGCCGGTGTGGCCGAAGGCGCGCGCGACCCCGCCAAGCTGATCGAAGCTTTCCGCAGCGCCATCCCGCTGGGCCGTCTGGGCCAGGGCGACGATCTGGCCAGCGCCATTGCCTTCTTTGGCAGCGATGACGCCGCCTTCATCACCGGCCAAGTCATCAGCGTGTCGGGCGGCTTGACCATGGTTGGCTAATTATTAAAAATGATAGCTACTTGCGCTTTTATAACGGGCGATAGAGGCTAATTTCATATAAAAATTGTTGCTCACTGTATTTCGATTCATCATTTAAGGAACTCACATGGAACTCCAAGCAGCGGTCTACACCGACATTCTCTACACCAAGCTTGACGGCATTGCCACCATCACCATCAACCGGCCCAAGGCCTACAACGCCTTCACCGCCAACACCTGCGAGGAAATGATCCATGCGTTCAAGGACGCGGACTATGACCGCAGCATTGGCGTGGTGGTGCTGACCGGCGCGGGCGAAAAAGCCTTTTGCACCGGCGGCGACCAGGGCACACAAGACGGCGGCTACGGCGGCCGTGGTGTGATCGGTTTGCCGATTGAAGAGCTGCAAAGCGCCATTCGTGACTGCAACAAACCTGTAATCGCCCGTGTCAACGGTTTTGCCATTGGCGGCGGCAATGTGTTAGTGACGATTTGCGACCTGGCCATTGCGTCAGAAAACGCGCAACTCGGCCAGGCTGGCCCACGTGTTGGCTCAGTCGACCCAGGTTTTGGCACTGCCTTGCTGGCCCGTGTGGTGGGTGAGAAAAAAGCCCGCGAAATCTGGTACCTGTGCCGCCGCTATACAGCACACGAAGCGCTGGCCATGGGCCTAGTTAACTGCGTGGTGCCAATGGATCAACTGGATGCCGAAGTGAAGAAGTGGTGCGACGAAATCGTGGAAAAGAGCCCGACCGCCATTGCTCTGGCCAAAAAATCCTTCAATGTCGATACCGAAATGATCCGTGGCATGGGCGGCTTGGCCATGCACGCGCTCAAGCTGTACTACGAAAGCCCGGAGTCGGCTGAAGGTGGCAACGCCTTCCGCGAAAAGCGCAAGCCCGAGTTCCGTAAACACGTCAAGTAAAACACCAGGCCACCGGAGACCACCATGATCAGAGACCCAGAAACCCTCACCCTCTTGCTCGACACCATCAGCCGTTTTGTGCGTGAGAAACTGGTGCCGATGGAAGCCCATGTGGCTGAGACGGACCAGATTCCTGACGATATCGTGCAAGACATGAAGGACATGGGTCTCTTTGGCATGTCGATCCCGGAAATCTACGGTGGCATGGGCCTGACCATGGAAGAAGAAGTTTTGGCCGGTTTTGAAGTGGCCAAAACCTCACCCGCCTTTCGCTCCATGTTTGCCACCAACAATGGCATTGGCGCGCAAGGCATCGTGCTGGATGGCACCGAGGCACAAAAGCAGCATTACCTACCGAAGATTGCCACCGGCGAAATCATTGGTTCGTTTGCCCTGACCGAGCCTGACAGCGGCTCGGATGCCGCCAGCCTGCGCACCATGGCGGTCAAAGACGGCGACTTTTATGTCATCAATGGAACGAAGCGTTACATCACCAACGCGCCCGAAGCCGGCATTTTCACGGTGATGGCGCGGACCGACAAGGAGCGCAAAGGCTCCAGCGGCATCTCGGCCTTCATTGTTGAGAAAGGCACACCCGGTTTGTCACTGGGCAACATCGACAAAAAAATGGGCCAAAAAGGCGCCCACACCTGCGACGTGATTTTTGAGAACGTTCGTATTCCCGCCGCCAATTTGATTGGCGGCACAGAAGGCGTGGGCTTCAAAACCGCCATGAAGGTGCTGGACAAAGGCCGCCTGAACATTGCCGCCGCCAGCACGGGTGCAGCCGAGCGCATGCTGACTGATGCCCTGCGTTATGCCCGTGAACGCAAGCAGTTTGGCAAACCGATTGGCGAATTTCAGCTGATCCAGGCCATGCTGGCCGACAGCCACGCCGACATTTATGCGGCCCGTTGTATGGTGATTGATGCCGCCCGCAAGCGCGACGAAGGCCGCGATGTGGGCACCGAGGCTGCTTGCGCCAAGATGTTTGCCTCTGAAATGTGTGGCCGCGTGGCTGACCGCGCCGTGCAGATTTTTGGCGGTGCCGGTTACTTGGTCGAATACGGCATTGAGCGTTTTTACCGCGACGTGCGCCTGTTCCGCATTTACGAAGGCACCACCCAGATCCAGCAATTGGTGATTGCCCGTAACCTGCTGCGCGAAGGCGGGCAGTAAGTTGCCACTGCCTGCGCCAGAGGCCAGAACCCCGCTGCACACCCGCACCACGGTGTTTCGGGGCTTTCGGCGGCACGACCAGTTGTGGGACATTGAAGGCGAATTGCTCGACATCAAGGCCAAAGTGCTGCCGATTCCAGGCGAAGACGCTATCTCCCCCGGTGAGCCGCTGCACGGCATGGCGATCCGGGTCACGATTGACGACCAATTCGTCATCCACGCCATCAATGTCACGATGGACGCCACGCCGCACCGTGAATGTCCGCAGGCCCAAGCCAGCATGCAATCCATGGTGGGTTGCACCATGGGCCGCGGATGGCGCCAGGCGATCGAACACAACCTGGGCGGCATCTGTGGCTGCACCCACCTGCGTGAGCTGCTGTTCAACATGGCCACCGTCGCCTTTCAGACGCTGGCGAACGAA
This sequence comes from Rhodoferax sp., assembly GCF_028688795.1. GTDB lineage: Bacteria > Pseudomonadota > Gammaproteobacteria > Burkholderiales > Burkholderiaceae_C > Rhodoferax. The sequence continues at coordinate 13,699 of NZ_JAQTXM010000005.1, forward strand.
CTGGCCGACGACAATTCACAGCACCCACCACCGTTTTTTGGCACCTGCAGCACCTGGGATTTCAACGGCCCGGTGGTGGCACGGCTTTATCCGCAGTTTGTGGGCTGGCAGCCAGGGACAAAAACCGCTGCCAAACCCCTAAGTAACAGGTGCGAGTTGGTGACCGCGGGGCTGCATTCCTGAGGCGTATTTACTCTCAAAAAGAGAGCTTCTTACGCTTAATATAAAAGGGCTATAGGTCAAAATCATTATAAATTTTCACGGAATAACTTTGTTGAAGCGGGTGGGTGGTGAAAGGTCACTTTTGACCTTTCATTGCCGCCAGCAAGATCAGGGCAATGCCCGTGCCCTGGTGGTTTAAATCTCCAGCGCCAGGCGGCTGGCCTGCTCGATGGCGCGCCGTGCGTCCAGCTCGGCGGCCTTGTCCGCACCACCCACCACATGCACCGGCAAGTTGGGCGCAATGGTTTTTAATTGGGCTTCAAGTTCGCGTACCGGCTCCTGCCCGGCGCAGATGATGACGGTGTCAAACGGCAGGGTGGTCACGCTGCCGTCTGCAGCGGTGTAGTGCAGGCCCACGTCGTCGATGTGCTGGATGTTCGCACCGGTCAGGATCGGCACACCAAAACGCTGCACCTTGTCGCGCCGGATCCAGCCGGTGGTCATGGCCAATGAGGCACCGGGGCGTTTGTCGCTGCGCTGCAGCATGGTCACTTGCCGCCGCGCAGGCATCTGCGCTGGCCGGGGGCTGCGTCCGCCAGCCGACTGGGCGCTCAAGTCCAGTCCGTATTCGGCTGCAAAGTTGTCCAGCGCCGGTGGACTGTGCGGTGCATCGCCCAGCAAAAACTCCACCATGTCATAGGCAATGGCACCGGCACCAAGGATCAGCACACGCTCACCCACGGTGGCCGCGCCCGACAGCACCTGGTCATACCGCAACACATCCGGACGATGGCTGCCAAGGAACTCGGGCAGGCGTGGCCGCACACCTGAGGCCAGCACGACTTCGTCGAAGCCACCCCTGGCGAGTTGCTCGGCGGTGACCGCGCAGTTCAATTTGAGTTCTACCTGTTCCTCGGCCAGCCGGCCACGGAAGTAGCGCAGCATCTCGTCGAATTCGGTCTTGCCGGGCACGTTGCGTGCCAGACACAGTTGGCCACCGGTCTCGGCAGCGGCTTCGAACAAGGTCACGTGGTGGCCGCGCTCGGCCGCGCTGAAGGCGAAGTTCATGCCCGCCGCACCGGCGCCGACCACCGCGATGCGTTTGGGGTGGGGTGTTGGCTGCGTGAGCCAATCCAGCTCACGACCGGCACGCGGGTTGACCAGGCAAGTGGCGGTTTTGTGTTTGAAGATGTTGTCCAGACAAGCCTGGTTGCAGGCAATGCAGGTGTTGATGCGATTTGCCTGGCCAAGGCGCGCCTTGCGGGCAAAGTCGGGGTCGGCCAGCAACGGGCGCGCCATCGACACCAGGTCGGCTTGGCTGCTGGCCAGAATGTCTTCGGCCACCCCGGGTGCGTTGATGCGGTTGGAGGCCATGACGGGGATTGTCACCACCTCTTTGATGCGCTGCACCGCATAGGCCCAGCCCGCACGCGGCACGTTGTGCGACACGGTGGGCACGTCGGATTCATGCCAGCCGATGCCGGTGTTCAGAATGTCGGCGCCGGCCGCCTCGGCGCGGCGGGCCAGTTCCAGCGTTTCATCACCCGTCATGCCGCCTTCAACCAGGTCCAGCGCCGAGATGCGGTAGATGATGGCAAAGTCCGGCCCTACGGCCTGCCGCACGGCCTTGATGATGTCGAGGGGGAAACGGATGCGGCCCTCAAAATCACCGCCGAACTCGTCGGACCGGTCGTTTGTGCAAGGCGCAGTGAACTCGTTGATCAGATAACCCTCAGAGCCCATGATCTCCACCGCATGGTAGCCAATATCAATTGCAGCCTTTGCTGCGCTTGCGTAGTCCGCTATGGTTTCATAGACCTCTTGGGTGGTGAGCACGTGCGGCGCGAACTTGTTGATGCGCGCACGCTGGCTGCTGGGGCCGACGCAGCCGTCAAACTTGGCATACCGGCCTGCGTGTAACAGCTGCATACACACCTGGGTGTCGGTGCCGCGCACCGCGTCCACAATGGCGCGGTGCCAGTCCAGGTCGGCATCTGCCGTCATGGCGGGGGCATCGTCTTCCATGCGGCCGGCCAGGTTGGGTGAGATGCCGCCGGTGATGATCAGGGCAATTTCGCCCTCGGCACGGGCGCGGTAAAAAGCCTTGATGCGCGCCATGGGCTGGTCCATGCTCTCCAGCCGGGTGTGCATGGCACCCATGACCATGCGGTTGCGCAAATGCAGGTTGCGCACCACCAGCGGCGACAGCAGGTGGGGATAGGGTGGGGTGGCTGCGCTGCCAAGTTCTTGCGTCATTGGCTGCTTTCGTAATTTGGGGCGCGTTTTTCGCGGAAGGCGGCCACACCTTCTTTCATGAACGCATCAAAACACATGGCCTGGCCCCGGTCTTCCAGCGCCATCACGGTGGCCAGGTTGCTGGTTTCCTGCGCCATGGCCAGTCCGTCCTTGGTCAGGCGCAAGCCGACTGGGGACATGGCGAGCATCTCCTGCACCAGTTCTTGGGCGGTTTCCGCCAGCTTGTCTTCGGGCATCACGTTATTCACCAGGCCGATGCGCAGGGCGCGCTCGGCATTGACGAAGCGCCCGGTGTACATCAGCTCGGCGGCAATGGCTGGCCCCACCGCACGGGGCAAAAAGTAGCTGATGCCCATGTCACACCCGGTCAACCCGATTTTGGCCATGGCCACGTTCATGCGGGCGTTGGGCGCGGCAAAACGCACATCACAGCCCAGTGCCAATGCAAAACCCCCACCGCAGGCCGCACCCTGCAACAAGCCGATGATCGGCTGTGGGCAGCGCCGCATGCGAAGGACCACGCTGGAGAGCTGGCGCTGCAGGCGAAGCCCCTGGTCCAGCGACACCGTCAGCTGGTTGACATCTTCCAGGTCATAACCCGCGCAGAAATGCCGTCCTGCACCGCGCAGTACAACCACCCGCACATCCTGTCGGTCGGGCAGGCTGCCAAAGTAGTCGTACAGCTCCTGGGTCAAGTCCAGATTGAGTGCGTTGAAGTTGTCGGGCCGGGACAAGCTCAGCCATTCAACATCGCCCTCGCGCGCCACATGGATACAGCGCCATGGGTTGTCAAAAGCGATGGGGTCAGGCAGGTGGCTTGACTGGCTGGCGGTTAACTGGGTTTGGGTCATGGTGAGACTTTCCAATGAATTGGTCGATGAAAGACGTTAAGCAGCTATTTAATAGATAGCTATTAGCACAATATAAAAAAGGGCTAGAGGTCTATTTGATGAATAATTCTCAAGAGACCTCCGATCTGCGAAGGCGTTACAGCGTGCGGGCGATCAGCTCACGCATGATCTCGTTTGAGCCGCCATAGATGCGGTGCACCCGTGCATCGGCAAAGGCGCGGGCAATCGGGTATTCCCACATGTAGCCGTAGCCTCCGTGCAATTGCAGGCATTGGTCCAGCACGCGGCCCATCAGCTCGGTGCACCAGTACTTGGCCATGGCGGCCACGGCTTTGTCCAGCTCGCCGTTACACACCTCGCTTAAACATCGGTCCACAAAGGTTTGGGCGATTTCGATCTCGGTCTTGATTTCGGCCAGGCGAAAACGGGTGTTCTGATAGTCGGCAATCAGCGTGCCAAAGGCCTTGCGCTGGCGGGTGTAGTCCACCGTCCATTGCAGGGCGGCGGCGCTGGTAGCCACCGCACCCACGGCGATTTGTAACCGCTCCCAGGCCAACTCTTTTGCCAAAAGACCAAAACCTTTGTTTTCTTCACCCAGCATGTTGTGCTGGGTCAGCACCACGTTGTCAAAGTACAACTCGCAGGTGTCTTGGGCCTTCATGCCGATTTTTTTGAAATTCTGACCACGGGTCACACCAGGCATGGAGGCTTCCACCACCCACAGGGTCAGGTCTTTGCAATCGGGGTCTTTGCTGGATTTGGCGGCTACCACCAAAATGTCGGCGCACAGCCCGTTGGTGATGAAGGTTTTCTGGCCGTTCAGAACCCACTCGTCCCCCTGGCGGATGGCGGTGGTGCGCATCGCCCGCAGGTCGCTGCCGGCGCTGGGTTCGGTCATTACGATGGCGCCAATCAGCTCGCCACGCACCATGGCGGGCAGCCACCTCTGCTGTTGTTCTGGCGTGCCGTAGTTGACGATGTAGGGGGCCACGATGTCTGAGTGGGTGGAAAAGCCCGGGCCGGACAAACCGAGCCGGGCTTGTTCCTCGATCAGGATGGCGGCAAACAGCCGGTCAGCCCCGCTGCCACCACATGACTCGGGCAAGGTGGTGCAGAGAAAGCCTTCCTTGCCAGCCTTTAGCCAGACCTCGCGCGGGGCCACACCAGCGTCTTCCCAGGCGCTGTGGAAGGGCGCCACTTCTTGTTCAAAAAACTTGCGGGCAGAGTCACGAAAGGCCTCGTGGTCTGGGCTGAAGATGTTGCGGGTGAGGATAGTCATGGGGTTTCCTGAAATCGTGTGCTCGGTGGCGGTCATTTACCCGCGCGGGGCCAGAAAAGCCTGGATACGGGTTTGCGCTTCTACCGTGGTCACCAGGCTGTGGATGCCATTGAGTTCGGCTTCAAAGCCTGTCGCTGCCAGTGTGCCCACCTGGGCGATGCAGCGCTTGGCGACTTGCAGGGCCGGTGCAGATTGGCTGGCAATACGCTGTGCCAAAGCTTCGGCTTCCTGCGCCAAAGTATCGGGGGCCACGGCCCACTGCACCATGCCAAGCTGGCAGGCGGTGGCACCGTCTACCACGTCACAGCCCAAAATGATGCGGGCTGCAATGCCGGGGCCGCACAGGCGGGTCAGGCGTTGGGTGCCACCGGCTCCTGGGATCAGGCCGAGCTTGGCTTCGGGCAGGCCGAGTTTGGCGCTGGTGGAGGCCATGCGCAGGTCACAGGCCAGCGCCAACTCAAAGCCGCCACCCAGTGCACTGCCGCCAATTTCGGCCAGGGTGACACACGGCAAGGCTTCAAGACGGTCAAACAGGGCATGGAAATGGGTGATGTTTTGCCGCATCACATCAGCCCCGTCCTTCATGGCAAAACAGCTTTGCACCTGGGCCAGGTCAGCCCCGGCACAAAAGGCTTTTCGGTCGCTGCGCAGGTGCAGCACGGTCAGGTCTGTTTTGTCGGCAAGGCAGTCCAGTACCTGCGTGAAACCTGCCACAAATTCGGTGCTGATGGCGTTCACCGGCGCGCGCTGCATGGTGATGCGCACCACCGCGCCGAGGTCTTCAACTTTAAACATGGCTTGTTGCTCCGTTCAATGATTTGAGTTCTTCACGTAATTTGAATTTTTGGACTTTTCCGCTGGGCGTGGCGGGCAGGGTTTCTCGCAGCACCAGGTATTCCGGCAGTTTGAAACGCGCCACACCACGCTCAATCAGGAACTGCTTCATTTCTTCAAACCCCAGTGTTTTGCCAGGCTGGCACACCACCACCGCACAGCCCAGTTCGCCCAGGCGCTCATCCGGCAAACCAACCACCGCCACCGACTGGCAGGCCGGGTGCTCCAGCAGAATGTCTTCCACCTCACGCGCCGAGATGTTCTGGCCGCCGCGAATGATCATGTCCTTGATGCGCCCAACGATGCGCACGCCACCCTCGGCGGACACGGTGGCCAGATCACCCGAGTGGTACCAGCCATCTGCATCCAGTGCCTTGGCCGTGAGTTCTGGCTCACCCAGATAGCCCAAAAAGGCGTGTGGCCCGCGTGACCATTGCTCACCCTGCTGGCCGGGTGGCAGGGGTTTACCATCTTCATCCACCGCGCAGACTTCCACACCGGGCAGGGCGCGGCCATCAAACTGCCAGGCGGCTTCAATCGGGTCGGCGGGCCAGGTCACGGTGTGGGGCGGGCTCTCGGTGGAGCCATAAATGCTCATCACCCGCACCCCGAGTTGCCGGGCACGGCGCACCAGCACTTCAGGAATGGGCGCACCACCACACAAAAAGTAACGCAGATCGGGCAGACGTTTGCCCGATTTTTCCAGGCTGTCCACCACGTCACTCAGAAACGGGGTGGCCCCCATGGTCCAGCTGGCGCGGCTGGCAAGCATCTGCTCCACCGCCGTGTCGCCCTTGAAAATGTCCAGCAAAGACACCGTGGCCCCGGTCATCAGCGTCAGCAAAATGCCGTGCATGAAACCGCTGGTGTGCGTGACCGGTGAGGCCATGAAACACACGTCATCTTGATTGAGTTCCAAAGTGCCCGACAAGGCGCGTTCGCCATACATGGCGGTGTTGTGGGTGTGCACCACCCCTTTGGGTTTGGACTCGGAGCCCGAGGTGAACAACAACAAGACGGGGTCGTCCGCCGCCGCATCATGGGCTTGCGCCAGCAGCGGGCCGCTCAAGGCCTCGTCAAACGTGTTGCCAATGGCCACATTGCCTCCGCCGATGACCACAATGCTGGGCTGCACCCGCAGCTCTGGCGTAATACGCAGCAAATGCTCGGTGTAGTCCACGCTGCGAAACCGCCCCGGCACCACCACCGCTTTGGAGCCACTCTTGTTCATGATGAAGGCCAGGTCTTTCCAGCCGTAGGTGGGTGGCAGCGGGTTAATTACCGCACCCAGTTTGAATGCGGCAAAAGTCACCACAGCGGTTTGCCGCCAGTTGGGCAGATGCATGGTCACCACGTCGCCCACACCGACGCCGCGCGTTTGCCAGAAGGCGGCCAGCCGCGAGGCTTTGTCGTCCAGTTCGTGGTAACTGAGGCTGCGGCCACTGGCATCGGCAACGGCCGTTTTGTCGGGATAAGCGGCCACGCTGGCGGCAATACGCTGCGCCAGAGACTGGTCTTGCCAGTAACCCGCCTGGTAATAACAGGCGCGTGCAGCTGGGGACGGTTTCAAGTCAATCATGGTGCTTGTCTTTCAGTGGCCGGGCGGCCGGGAATCAGACCATGCACGGTGTCCATCAAGCCACCGTCGGCCAAAATGTTCTGGCCGGTGATGTAGCCTGCGTCAGGTGCGATCAAAAACGAAATGATGCCCGCAATGTCAGCATCCGGGTCGCCAATGTGATGCAGCGGCACCAGGGCTTCGCGGGCGGCTTTGGTCGGTGCATCGGCATACACCTTGGCGGTCAGCGAGGTGTGGATCAGGCCGGGTGACACCGCGTTGACCCGAATGCCATCCGCCGCCCATTCCTGCGCCAGCGTGCGCACCAGCATCAGCAGCGCAGCTTTGCTCGGGCTGTAGGCTCCCATGCCAGGGTAGGGTTGCACCCCCGACATGGAAGCCACAGCCACCAAACTGCCCCGGCTCTCGCGCAGCGCCGGATACGCGGCTTTGGCCAGCAACCAGGGCGCACGCGCATTGACGGCGAACAAATAGTCCCAGTCCTCGACCTCCAATTTGGCCAGAGTCGATGGGCGCGAGACCCCGGCGTTGGACACGACGGCATCCAGACCGCCGAAAGCCGCCACGGCTTGATCAACCAGGCTAGCGGGGGTGGCGGGGTCGGCCAGGTCGCCCAGCAGTGGCAGCACTCGGCCGCCGTGTTGGGCCGCCTCGGCAATGACCGCGTCCAACTCATCTGCGTGGGCTGAGCCGCAGGCGGCAATCTGGGTGCCCTGGCTGGCCAGGCGCAAGCAAATGGCACGGCCAATGCCGCGACTGGCTCCCGTGACTAAAACGCGCATCGTCATGTGGTTTCCTCAAAATTTGATAGGGCATTGTTGGCGTAGGCGGCGATGCGCAGTTTGACGATTCAGGCAAGCTACAGCACAATTCGTGCATCTTTCAAAGGAATAAATGTGACCACAAGGGTTATCCCTAACTACTCGCTATACGGCGTTCGAGCTCATCCCGGCTGGCAAAGCTGGTTTGATTTTGAGTGGATTCCACAGCGCTCTCGCCCCTATAACTGGAAAATAACGCCTCATAAACACGATGCCCTGATCCAGATTTTGTATTTGACGCAGGGGTCAGGAGAGGTGTTGATTGACCATTCCAGGACGTTCTTTCAAGCGCCTTGCTTGGTGTGGATTCCTGCACAAACCGTGCATGGGTTCAATTTCTCGCAGGATGTGGATGGCCCCGTCATCACTGCTGCGCAACGACCCCTGGAGTCCTTGCTGGACGCGGCCAGTCCGGCGCTTTTGCCGCATCTGCGCAAGCCCGCTGTGATTTCCCTGGAGGGTGCCAGTGATCACCTGGCAACCCTGATGCCACTGTTTTTGGCGATTGAGCGAGAGGCGCGTGTTCAGGCGGTCGGGCAGCCGACGGCCGCCATGGCGCTGCTGGTGGCCATTGCCATCCAAATGGGCAGGCTGGCGCGTAGCCATGACATCGCCCCGTCAAATGCCTCGTCGCGCAAAGCTGCCCAAATTGAAAAATTTCGCAGCATGGTGGATGATAATTTCAAAAAACACCTGCCGATGGGCGACTATGCTGGTGCATTGGGCATCACGCCCGGGCAACTTTCGCGTTTGTGTCGTGAGGTGCTGGGGGTGTCAGGCCTTGACATCGTCAATGCACGCCTGGTCCACGAAGCCCAACGTGTGTTGGTCTATACCGGCAACAGCATCAAGCAAATCGCCTACGCTCTGGGATTTGCCGATGAGACCTATTTCTGCCGATTTTTTCGCAAACACACGGGCTTGAGTCCGAGGGAGTTTCGAGCAAAAGCCATGGATGCCATGCTCGATCCTGTGCGCGTCAGCGTTACGGCATAAATTAAATGCCAATGAGAAAACTTGCCTCAAATCCGGTGTTTAGCCAGATGCGCCACGACCACCCAAAGTGGCGGCCTCCAGAATCGGGTGATCAATTTTGTGCAAAAAAGACGGAATGACCCGGGGCGAGGCATTTAGCAATTGGGCAATGTCGGTGTAGTCGTCTGGCAGGGCGGCGTTGTCCCAGCCGTTGGCGGTGTGACGCGCCAAGCGCACGGCCAACACCACGCATTGCACGTTGGCACGCTCGGTGTGCCGCTCATCGCTGATGCTCACCAGCAACTCGGGCAGGCGCCATAGTTTCATGAGCGATTGGCGCAAGTCGCTGATCTCTATGCCCAGCACCTCGCGCTGAATAATGCTTGAGCGCAGGGTGGTGTCGACGGCTTGTGCGTCGCGTATCTTGATCATCAGCGTTGGCGCATGGATCCACACCAGCATTTCGGCAAAGTCATGCAAAAACGCCGCCTGATGAATGATGGTGGCATCGGTATCGGCCCGGTGAATGGCAAAGCCTAAGGCAAACTGGCCGCCGCGCTCAGCCCGAATCAGCAACTCGTGCAAGCCTTGCTGCGCTTGTGGTTGGTCGGCCAGCCAGTCTTCAACCGTGCGCTGCGGTCCAAAAAACCTGAAAAAGGGCCCAATACCCATCAACACCAGTGCGGTGGTGATGGATTCGGTCTCGGTGGTGCCGCCCGGGCGGCGCATGCTGGCCATACGTGACAACAGTTTGAGCGTCATCAATGGGTCAATTTGAATGACGGCAGTGAGCATGTTGGCATCCACATCGTCTTCTTTGGCGCGCAATTCTTCCAATGCCCGGGCCGTTGCGGCCAGCACCGGAATTTCAGCCTGGAGGAGGTACTGCGTCCAGGCGCCCATGTGCGGCAATGGGGCCCTCAGGTAGCTAGGGGCTGGCAAAGGGGGGGCTACCGGTGCGGCGTCTGGTGTGGGCTGGTCAGTCATGTCATTTTTGTGCAAAGTGGCCGCGAGTATGGCTTCACTGAGCAACCCGGTCAAGGGCTGTTGCCGCAGCTGGGATGGCCGACCAAGCCACCGATTTCATCGCCCCAACCGTGCGCACAGCGTCAAGTCTGGCCAGTCTGTTGCACGCTACCCAAGCCTGGTTGCGGCAACCTCTTCAGTGATTAAAGTGCTCTTTGAATCAGCGCACCCGTGTACAGATAGGGAAGCAGAGGCATTCTGCCCGCTTCAGTGCCGCCACGGTTCTCTACGCTGATGGCCAGCTGGGTGATTTTCGAGAGCATTTTCTCCGTCATGGGCAGTTGAGCTGTTTTGATTTTGGGTGTGAGCACACCCAAAGACACTGGCTTGGCACTGTCGCTGTTGTCCCACAGCTGCATGCTGTCGTTCTGGCCTTCTTTGATGTCGGTGAGGCGTTGCAACATCAAAAAGTTGTCTTGCGGGTCATAAGTGATGAGCATGCCAGCGGCTTGTTTGCTGTCCAACAAAACGGCAATGTATTTGGTCTGTGGCACGCTTTTTAGCTTGGCTTGCAGGTGCGTCAGTTGCGCATTGAACATTTCATACATGCCCACGCCGCTGGCAGCAGCCACGGCCAGAATGACCATGAGGATGATGGCGGTGAGGCGCCAGCCGGTGGTGTACGGCGGAATGATTTCGGGGGAGTCTTGGGTGGGTTCGGTCATGGGAATTGGTTTTTTAAAAAGTTATTTCAGCGAGGTCACGTAGGCCACCACGGCGTCAATGTCAGCGTCTGTCATGTGGCGGGTGTTGTCGGTCATGAGTGGGTTGTTGCGCGGACCCTGGCCACCGCGGTAGCGCTTCAGGGTGAGGGTCAGGTAAGCGCTCTGTTGGCCCGCAATGCGGGCATAGGTGTTGTTGCCATGTCCATCCTGGCCGTGACAGCGAAAGCAAATTTTGTCAAAGTGTTCTTTGCCTTTGGCGGCCAGTGCCGAGTTCACCGGCGCGGACGCGATGACCACTTGTGACGCGTAAAACAGCGCGACGCCCACTTTCTCATCGCTGGTCATGGCCTTGATCATGCCCTCCATGAACTCAAAGCGGCGTCGGCCATCGGCAAACTGGCGCATTTGGTCCAGCAAATAGCTTGGGTTTTGTCCGGCCAGATTGGGGAACTCTGGCTTGACACTGTTGCCACCCTCACCATGGCAATTGGCGCACACGGCAGCGGCTCGCCGACCTTTCACCAATAGCTCGGTCGTCAATTGCGGGCTGGTTTGTGCCTGGGCAAGCCGGGCTGATAAATCGGTATTGGCGCTGGCGCGCGCTTGGGCGGGTTGCGCTGAGCCGGCCGATGCCGAAAGCGCCAGCACCGCAGCAAGCATCCAGGATGAAAAAGTGGTTGTGATCATGGCAGTGTAGGTGGTCAATTACGCCAGCCGGGCGCGGTGGCGCGTGATTTGTGCGCGCACTTGCTTGGGTGCGGTACCGCCCAAAATATCTCGGGCATTGAGCGAACCGCGCAGACTCAAACAATCAAACACGTCTTTTTCAATAGAGGCGTTGAAGCCTTGCAACACCGCCAGCGGCAATTCGGACAAATCCACCTGGTGCGTGATGGCTGCCTTGACCGCGTGGGCCACGGTTTCATGGGCATCACGAAACGGCAGGCCTTTCTTGACTAGGTAGTCGGCCAGGTCGGTGGCGGTGGCGTAGCCTCTCAGCGCCGCCTGCTCCATCGCCTGCGCATTGACCGTGATGCCGCCTTCTTTCTGACCGGTGGCCGGATTGAGCTGGCCGCCGATCATCTCGCTGAAGATGCGCAGGGTGTCTTTCAGCGTGTCTACGGTGTCAAACAGCGGCTCTTTGTCTTCCTGGTTGTCTTTGTTGTAGGCCAGCGGCTGGCCTTTCATGAGGGTGATCAGGCCCATCAGGTGGCCCACCACGCGGCCGGTCTTGCCACGCGCCAGTTCGGGCACGTCGGGGTTTTTCTTCTGCGGCATGATGGAGCTGCCGGTGGTGAAACGGTCGGCAATTTTGATGAAACTGAAATTTTGGCTCATCCACAACACCAGCTCTTCGCTCAAGCGGCTGATATGCACCATGCACAGGCTGGCTGCTGCGGTGAATTCAATGGCAAAGTCGCGGTCGCTCACGGCATCCAGTGAGTTCTGGCAAACCTGCGGCTGGCCCAGTGCGTTGACCATGCCTAGTGCGTTGGCGACACGTTCACGGTCCAGTGGGTAGCTGGTGCCGGCCAGCGCCGCCGCACCCAACGGCAAACGGTTGACCCGACAACGCACCTCGGCCATGCGCTCGGCATCGCGGCTGAACATTTCTACATAAGCCAGCATGTGGTGGCCAAAGCTCACGGGTTGGGCCACTTGCAGATGGGTGAAGCCGGGCAGGATCACGTCCACATGCTGCTCGGCCACTTCAAGCAAAGAGGTCTGCAGGTCAATCAGCAACGCGCTGATCAGGTCAATTTCACTGCGCAGCCATAGCCTCACATCGGTGGCGACCTGATCGTTGCGTGAGCGGCCGGTGTGCAGGCGCTTGCCGGCATCGCCAATGAGGTGGGTCAGGCGCGCCTCGATGTTCAGGTGCACGTCTTCGAGGTCCAGTTTCCACTCAAACGCGCCGGCGTCGATCTCGGCGGTGATTTGCGCCATGCCGCGCTCGATGTCGGCCAGGTCTTGTGCGCTGATGATGCCTTGTGCCGACAACATGCTGGCGTGCGCCAGCGAGCCAGCTATGTCGGCCTGCCACAGGCGTTTGTCAAAAAACACGCTGGAGGTGTAGCGCTTGACCAGGTCACTCATGGGCTCGGAAAACAGCGCCGACCAGGCTTGGGATTTTTTGTCGAATTGGTTTTTGCTCATCACAGCTCAAGGTAAGAGTGGGGGGACTTTGCGCCCGGGAATCATCAATAATGACCATCATGGCCCAACAGACCACGAACCAGGCAGATGAATGAAAGATACCCAAATTTTATCGGTCTTCCATGAAACAGCTTCGCCACTGACTGAAGAGGCTGTGCCGCGGCCGGCGGTGCTGGTGTTTGATGCCTGCCACGTGGGTGTGGTGCTGCGCGCTGTGCTGTTTGTGCAAGTGGTGGTGGCGGTGGCCGCCATGTTTGGCACAGCCTCGCCGCTGGAGTGGTTGACGCGGCTCTCATTGATAACCGGTGGCGCCTTGCCGGCCACGCTGCTCTGGCTGATTGTGGCGTGCAGCCTGAAAAAAGGCCTGGCACGCCTGAGCCCCGCAATGCAGCAAACTGCTGGGATCGCAATGGGTGCGTTGGCCGGCTTGTATGGGTGCGGCGTGCTGGCCTTGGTGGGCTTGCTGGAGCCCGCACCCTGGTGGGCCAGTGCGTTTGGTGGTGCCCTGTTGTCTGCGGCCTTGGTGGCGGCCCTTGTGTTGCGTGCCAAGGGGCGGGCACCTGCTGCCACCGCAGCGCGCTTGGCAGAACTGCAGGCGCGCATCCGGCCGCATTTTTTGTTCAACACCTTGAACAGCGCGATATCACTGGTGCGTGCCGAACCACGCAAGGCGGAACGCTTGCTGGAAGACCTGAGTGACCTGTTTCGTGCCGCCTTGATGGCGCATGGCGAGTCCGTCACGTTGGCCGATGAAATTGCGCTGGCCAAGGCTTATCTGGCGATTGAGCAGGTGCGCTTTGGTGAGCGCATTCGGGTCGAATGGTCACTGGACGAGCGCGCTAACGCTGCCCGTTTGCCCCCGCTGCTGCTGCAACCCCTGGTGGAAAACGCCGTCAAGCACGGTGTGGAGCCCAGCACCATTGGCGCCGATATCAAAGTCAGCACCCAGCGCCGGGGTTCCCGGGTGGTGATCAAGGTCAGCAACACCACACCGGTGGCGCACAGCGACCCCGGCAGCGGTTTGGCGCTGGACAATGTGCGGGAGCGCTTGAGCCTGTTGCACGATGTGCAGGCGCAGTTTCAAAGTGGCCTGAAAGACGGCGTGTTCCAGGTACGCATCGAGCTGCCGGCATGACACAAGAAGAGGTGGCGTGATGCGCATCAAAGTTCTGGTGGTAGACGATGAAAGCCTGGCGCGCCAGCGGCTTTGCAGCTTGCTGGCTGACTGCACCGAGCCCGCAGCCACGGTGGTGGGTGAAGCGGCCAACGCCGTGCAGGCCATGGCGGTTTTGCAGCACCATGAGGTTGACACGGTGTTGCTGGATATTCACATGCCCGGCATGGATGGGCTGGCGCTGGCCAAAACTTTGCAGACTTTGCCGCACCCGGTGGCGGTGGTGTTCGTTACGGCCTATGCCGAACATGCGCTTGAAGCCTTTGATTTGGCAGCACTGGACTACCTGACCAAACCCGTTCGGTTTGAGCGCCTGCAATCAGCACTACAAAAAATAGAGCGCCTTACGCATACAAATAAAGGGCTGGAGGCTGATTTGTCTCAAGATTCTTTGGTGATTCATGAGCGCGGCCGCACCGAGCGCGTGCCATTGGCGCAAGTGCTGTACCTGAAGGCCGAGCTGAAATACATCACGGTGCGCACAGCCAGCCGAAGCTACATCCTTGAGGGCTCGCTGTCGGAACTTGAAAGCCGCCATGCAAGTCGTTTCTTGCGCATTCACCGCAATGCGCTGGTGGCACGACGTGCCGTGCGCGCGCTGGAAAAGCACCACGACCCGGAAGAGGGTGAGGGTTGGGCGGTGCGGCTTGATGGCGTGGATGAAGTGTTGTTCGTGTCACGGCGGCAGCTTGCCGCAGTGCGCGGGTTGGTAAAAAAAGCCTGAGGGCATTGCCCGCCATGGCCCCAGGCTGGTGAGACTGAGCTGTTTTTTAGCCGGTGTTCCTGAGCCCCGCTGCAATGCCGTTGATCGAGATGTGAATACCGCGTTTCAGGCGCTCATCGGTTTGCCCGGCGCGGTAGCGGCGCACCAGCTCCACTTGCAGGTGGTGCAGCGGGTCAATGTAGGGAAAGCGATGGCGAATCGAGCGCTGCAGCGCGGCGTTGTGAGTCAACCGCTCTTTGTCGCCGGTGATAAACTCCAGCGCCTTGGCAGTCAGATGCCATTCGAGTTCGATGGCGCTGAAAATCTTTTTGCGCAGGCGTTTGTCTTCCACCAGTTCGGCGTAGCGCGAGGCCAGCGCCAGGTCGCTCTTGGCCATCACCATGTCCATGTTGGAAAGTAGCGAGCTGAAAAACGGCCATTGTTTTTGCATTTGCCGCAGCAGTGCCAGGCGCTGTTTGGTGAGCTTGGCTGTGGCGTCAGGCGGGTTCAAAAACGCATCCACCGCAGCACCAAAACCAAACCAGCCTGGCAAGGTCAAGCGGCATTGCCCCCAGCTGAAGCCCCAGGGAATAGCCCGCAGGTCTTCAATTTTTTGCGTGGCTTTGCGTGAGGCCGGGCGTGAGCCAATGTTGAGCTCGGCAATTTCGCGGATCGGCGTGGCATCAAAGAAATACTCGGTGAACCCAGGGGTTTCGTACACCAGCTTGCGGTAGGCCGCCATGCTGGCCAGCGACAGTTCGGCCGCGGTGTCCAGAAACGCCGGTTCAGCAGACTGGGTGGGGTGCAACAGGGTGGCTTCCAGCGTGGCGGCCACCAGGGTTTCCAGGTTGCGCCGGCCAATTTCGGGGTTGGCGTATTTGGAGCCAATCACCTCGCCTTGTTCGGTCAGGCGAATCTGGCCGCGCACCGTGCCGGGGGGTTGCGCCAGAATGGCCTCAAAGCTGGGGCCGCCGCCGCGTCCCACGGTGCCGCCCCGGCCGTGGAACATGCGAATTTGGATTGGGTGCGAGCCAGTCGTTTGGTTGATGCCGTCAAACATGTCGACCAAGGCGATTTCGGCCTGGTACAGCTCCCAGTTGCTGGTGAATATGCCGCCGTCTTTGTTGCTATCAGAGTAGCCCAGCATGATGTCTTGCTCGCCGTACTGGTCATTTGCGCCGCGTTGCACCATGGGCAATATGCCGGGCAGGGCGTAAAACTCGCGCATGATGACGCTTGCGTTGCGCAAATCTTCAATGGTCTCAAACAGCGGCACCACGATCAGGTCGCAGGTGGCTTGTGTGTCGAGCGTGCCACGCATCAGGCCAACCTCTTTTTGCATCAACATCACTTCCAGCAAGTCGCTCACGGTTTCGGTGTGGCTGATGATGTAGTGGCGAATGGCTTGTGTGCCAAACTGTGCGCGTGACACTTTGGCAGCTTCAAAAATGCTGATCTCGCTTGACGCGTGCGCGCTGTAAGTGGCACCCATCACACGCAGTGGGCGTGCGTCATTGAGCAGGCGCAGCAGCAGCTCGCGTTTGGCCGCTTCATCCAGCTTGGCGTAATGCGGTGTGACACGGGCAGTGGCCAGCAACTCGGCCAGCACTGCCTCATGCTGGTCTGAGCTTTGACGCAGGTCGACCGTGGCCAAGTGAAAACCAAACACTTCAACGGCCCGAATCAGCGGCTGCAAACGTTGCTCAATCAGCGCCTGGGCGTGTTGCGCCAGCAGTGACGCTTCGATCACACGCAGGTCGCGCAGCAGTTCATCCGGGGTCAGGTAAGGGTTTTGCGGTGGCACGGCGTGGCGCGCTGCCTCGCCACCGGTGAGCGCTTTCAGGGTGGCGGCCAAGCGGGCATAGACCCCAATCAGGGCACGCCGGTAGGGTTCGTCCTTGCGGTGGTCGTTGGTGTCAGGGGAGCGCGCCGCCAGCGCTTGCATATCGGCAGAAAAGTCCACCAGCATGGCGGACAACGAGAGCTCACCGCCCAGGTAATGCACTTCGGTCAGGTAGTGCCGCAAGGCCATGTCAGCCTGGCGACCCAGCGCGTGGGTGAGGGTTTGGGCGTTGACGTTGGGGTTGCCATCGCGGTCGCCGCCAATCCATTGGCCCATGCGCAAGAAGCTGTGCACCGGGACGGTGCCCAGGGCGTGCTCCAGGTTGGCGTAAAGCTTGGGAATTTCGCGCAAAAAGGTCGACTCGTAATAACTCAGGGCGTTTTCCACCTCATCGGCCACGGTGAGCTTGGAAAAACGCAGCAAGCGGGTGTGCCACAGCTGCAGCACGCGGGCGCGCAGCTGTGCTTCGTTGGCTGCGAGTTCACGCGGGGTCAGGGCATCGTGTGCCACTTTGTTGGCCGCTGCCTGGGCCAAAATGTCGTCGCGCGCAGTGAGAAGTTGGGCGATGGCGCGTTCGGCATCCAGAATGCTCTTGCGCTGCACCTCCGTGGGGTGAGCCGTCAGCACGGGTGAGACAAAACTGTGCGCCAGCATGTCGCTGATGGCTTGTGGCGTGACGCCCTGGCCGTGCAACCGTTGCAGAGTGGCTTCAATGCTGCCGGGCCGTGTGCTGCCGGCGCGCTCATGCACCGCACGGCGGCGAATGTGGTGGCGGTCTTCGGCCAAGTTGGCCAAGTGGCTGAAATAGGTGAAGGCGCGTACCACACTCACCGTCTGGTCGCTGCTGAGCGATTTCAGCAACTTGTTGAGGGCACGGTCTGCCACCGGGTCGGCATGGCGGCGAAACGTCACTGAAAGCTGGCGGATTTGTTCGATCAAGTCGAATGCCGAGTCACCTTCCTGCTCACGAATCACATCGCCCAGAATTCGCCCGAGCAAACGGATGTCTTCGACCAAGGGACGCTCAGTAATGAGCAGCGTGCTTTTTTGTGGTGCGGGGGTAGGCTGGGTCATGGCGGTTCTCAAAGTCAAAGGGCGGTCAAGCTTAAGCAAAAGCCATGCTAGCATTCTCGATTAAGTCAAGATTACAACGAGGTTACGGCTTTGCGCCGATCAATATGAGTCAAATTCAAGGCCATTTCACCATTGCAACCCGCGAGAGCCGCTTGGCCATGTGGCAAGCCGAACATGTTCAAGCCCTGCTGGGCAATATGGGTCACGAGGTCAAGTTGTTGGGCATGACCACGTTGGGCGACCAGATCCTGGACCGGTCCCTCAGCCAAGTGGGTGGCAAGGGTTTGTTTGTTAAAGAACTTGAAGTGGCACTGGAGCAAAACCGTGCTGACCTGGCCGTGCATTCGCTGAAAGACGTGCCCATGGAATTGCCCGCCGGTTTTTGCCTGGCCTGCGTGATGGAACGCGAAGACCCGCGCGATGCCTTTGTGTCAAACCATCATGCCAACCTGGATGCCCTGCCTCAAGGTGCGGTGGTCGGCACGTCCAGCTTGCGCCGCATGGCCTTGCTGCGCGCACTGCGGCCTGACCTGAAAATTGAGCCCCTGCGCGGCAACCTAGATACCCGCTTGCGCAAGCTTGATGATGGCCTGTATGACGCCATTGTGCTGGCCGCTGCTGGCCTGAAGCGCCTGGGCCTGGCGGCGCGCATCCGTGCGGTGTTTGAGCCGTCACAGATGTTGCCCGCCGCAGGCCAGGGCGCGCTGGGTATTGAAGTGCGCACCGATCGCACGGACGTGATCGATGCGCTGGCCCCTTTGGTGCACCACACCAGCTGGCTGGCGGTAGCGGCAGAGCGTGCCGTGAGCCGAGCCATGGGTGGCAGCTGCTCCATGCCATTGGCTGCCTATGCCACTTTGGCGCAAGACCGCTTGATGATCGATGCCGCCTGGGGCGATACCGAGGGCCGTTTGCCGCTGGTGCGTGTGAGTTTGAGTGGTCTGGTGAGCGACTTGGCCAGTGCCGCCGCCCTCGGTCAGCGCGTGGCGCAAGAGCTACAACGCCAGGTGCTGGCGCAAGGTGGCACGCTGGCGCACCTGACGCCAAGTGTGGATCAGCCAGGTTGAATATGCATGTCATCGTGACCCGGGTTCAACCGCAGGCGCAGGCCTGGGTTGAGTTGCTCGACGCGCAAGGTCATGACGCGCTGGCGCTGCCGCTGATCGAGGTGCGCAGTCTGGTGGAGGCGTCTGGCGTGCAAGCGGCCTGGCAGCAGTTGCCGGGTTATCTTGCCGTGATGTTTGTCAGCCGCCATGCAGTAGATTTTTTTTATAAAGAAAATAAGCCTATAGGCCTTGATTTGTATGCGCAAGCAGCTATTAAATCAAGAGCATGGACCACTGGCCCCGGAACCGCTAATGCCTTGCTTGAACACGGTGTGGCTGCGCAGCAAATCGACACGCCGCCCGAGCAGGCCGGCCAGTTTGACTCTGAGGCACTCTGGCAACAGGTGCACGGCCAAGTACACCCGGGTGACAAAGTGTTGATCGTTCGGGGCAACAGCCTGAGCGCAGATGGTGCCCTGTCTGCCGACAATGACACCGGTGTCGGTCGAGACTGGCTGGCCCAGCACCTGCTGGACGCTGGAGCACAGGTTGATTTTGTGGTGGCTTACCAGCGTGGCGCACCCATTTGGACCGCGGCGCAACGTGATGTGGCTGAGGCGGGTGCCACCGATGGTTCGGTCTGGCTGTTCAGCAGCGCTGAAGCGCTGGGTTATTTGCAGAGCTTGTTACCGAGTCAAGATTGGTCTGCTGCCCGTGCCGTGGCCACTCACCCAAGAATCGCTGCGGCAGCCCGTGCCACAGGGTTTGGTGTGGTGCTGCTGGCGCGCCCCATATTTGCGGACGTATTGGCATCGATAGAATCCTTGGCATGAACGCTGAGCAAACCCCCGACACTCCCCCTGTGGTCGCCACAGAGGCGCCCGCCGCCACTGCTGCCTCGGTGACAGGCCTTGCCGCGGTGCCGCACAAAGCGGTGCTTGGGGTGGGCTTGTTGGCCGTGGCTGCCTTGTTGACCACCGGGTTGCTGTGGCAAAAGGTTTCAGGCATGCAAGAGCAATTGGCGCGCCAGAGTGGTGATGCGAATTCGCAATCGCTGGAGGCGCTGGCATTGGCCAAACAAGCCGCGTCCTTGGCGCAAGAAACCGCTACACGCGCGGCGGTCATGGATTCGCGCCTGAGCGAAGTTGCCCTGCAGCGCAGCCAGCTCGACGAATTGATGCAAAGCCTGTCGCGTTCCCGGGATGAGAACCTGGTGGTGGACATTGACGCGGCGTTGCGTCTGGCACAACAGCAAGCGCAACTCACGGGAAGCGTGGAGCCGTTGCTGGCGGCGCTAAAAAGCGCAGATCAACGCATAGTTCGCGCAGCCCAGCCCCGCCTGGCGCTGCTACAGCGTGCGATTGCCCGGGATATTGACCGCGTCAAGTCTTCTGCCGTGAGCGATACCCCGACCTTGCTCATCAAACTCGATGAACTGGTGCATTTGGCTGATGAACTGGTGCTGGCCAACGCGGTGACAGCTGTTCGCCCGGCGCCAAAAGCCTCCCAGTCCGCCGTGGCACCCGCTGTGTCCTGGTGGCAAAACGGCTTGCAGTTGGCGCTGAACGAAGCGCGCAATCTGGTCAGGGTGAGCCGCATTGAAACCCCAGAGGCGGCACTGCTGTCACCCGAGCAGGGTTTTTTCCTGCGTGAAAATCTCAAATTGAAGTTGCTCAACGCCCGCCTGGGCTTGCTGGCACGGCAAATTGAGTCAGCGCGCTCTGACCTGTCAGATGCCGAACGGATGCTGACAAAATATTTTGACGCCAGTGCCCGCAAGACCCAGACCACCGCCGCCTTGCTGCAACAGGTGCAAACGCAAATGCGGACGCTGCAAATCCCGCAATTGGACGATAGTTTGGCCGTACTAGCGACAGCCGCTGCAGGACGCTGACCATGCGTGTTGCCCTGTGGTTTCTTGGCTTGTTTGGTGTTGCGGTTGCCCTGGCGCTGTTTGCCAGCAGCAACACCGGCACCATCACGGTGTTCTGGCCACCGCACCGGGTGGACTTGTCGCTCAACATGGTTGTGTTGCTGCTAGGTTTGCTGTTTATCCTGATCCATGTGGCGCTGAAGGCCTTGTCCGCGTTGTTCGCGTTGCCTGGGCAGGCGCGCTCGTGGCGCATGCGCCATCAAGAGCGGGCCATGCATGCCGCTTTGCTTGAAGCCCTGTCGCATTTGGTAGCTGGGCGGTTTTTACGGGCCAGAAAAGCGGCGCACACCGTACTGGCCCGCGAGGCCGCGTTGACCCAAAGCGGTGAAGTCTGGCCGGATGCGACCCGCCTGCGGGTGCTGGCCAATCTGTTGGCCGCAGAGAGCTCCCAATCGCTGCAAGACAGGCAGGCACGTGAGCTGCATTTTCAGCAGGCCTTGTCGCAGGCGACCGGCAACGATGCCAGTGGCACGCGCGATGGCTTGTTGTTGCGTGCTGTGCATTGGGCACTGGAAGACATGGATTCGGCTGCGGCATTGGCTTGGCTGGATCAGCTGCCCTCTGGCGTGGCCAGGCGCACCGTGGCCCTGCGTTTGCGTCTCAAGGTGGCCCAGATGGCAGGCAAGACCGGCCTGGCCATGGAGACGGCGCGTCTGTTGGCCAAACACCGCGCATTTTCGGAGTTGTCCGCAAAAGGTTTGCTGCGTTCGCTGGCGCAAGACTGGATTGGCAGCGCGCATGACACGGACCAGTTGCAGGTGGTGTGGCGCCAGCTCGAACCCAATGAGCAGAGTTTGCCTGAGGTTGCCTGTGCGGCATCCGGGCGTTGGCTGAGGCTGGGGGGGGCTGCACGAACCGCGTTCGAGTGGCTGCTGCCGGTGTGGCAGCGTTTGGTTAGCGCGCCAGAGAGTCTGTCGCAAGACCAGAAGATCATGCTGGTGCGTGTCATGGAAAACGGCTTCTCAGCCACAGAAGATGCCATCGATGCCCAATGGCTGTCCCGTATTGAGCAGGCCCAACGGGCTGATCCGGGTGATGCCGTTCTGCAATACCTGGCGGGCGTGGCCTGTGTACACCTGCAACTGTGGGGCAAGGCGCATCAGCTGCTGCAGTTGGCGGTGGCCAGGCTGGAGGACGCCGGGCTGCAAACACGGGCTTGGCAGATGTTGGCAGAACTGGCGCAGCGCCAGGGCAACGAAGCCGAAGCCGCCGCCGCGTGGCGCAGTGCGGCTCAGGTCAGGCTACGGCGTAAATCCTGACGGCGTTGGGCTCTGGTGGGTAGGCCGCAGGCCGCTGATTGACGTGACGGGGCGCCATTTCGCGTCTATGATTTGGCCATGAGTACATACATTGAACACATCGTCAGGCTGACCGATCATCGCGACCGCGACCTGCTTGAATTGACGCTTTCCAAGGCCTTGCTGGACTTGTTGCCAGTGAGCCGTCTGGTCATTGCCCGGGTGATGCGTGAAGAGGGCGAAAGCCGCTGGCTCGAAGTGGCCCGACTGGATGCCAAGGGTGGTGGCCGTGTCATCGACCCGCTTCGCGTGGATTTCTCGTCACTGGTCAAACTTGAAGACGCTGCAGACCGTTTGAAATGCCTGAAACTGCGTGACCGTGTCGAGATCGCTTGGGCTGGACCAGAGGGGCCGCGTATCACCCTGTTGCCTTTGTTTTCGCAATTGCGTGAAGAAGATCAAGGGGTTCTGGAGTTGCATTCCGAAGGCCCATTGAGTGATGAGCATCTGCAAATGGTTGATAGCTTGCGGCGTATTTACCGCAACATGTACAGCCTGCTGGAATACAGCGACCGCGATGCCATGACCGGTTTGCTGAACCGCAAGTCACTCGATGATGCGTTTTACAGCGCGGTGCTGGAAGACCTTGAAAATGCCGTCAGCGTGCCTGCCGCAGACGCGTTGCTTGGTCAGGAGCGCCGTCACCGGGTGCCGGTGAACTACTGGCTGGGTTCCGCCAGGATTGACAATTTTGGCTTGATCACCGAGCACCATGGGCATGCTGCCGCCGAGGAAGTCTTGTCGCGCGTGGCACGTATTTTGACCAACACCTTTCGCACCTATGACCGGCTTTATCGGTTCAGTGGTGACCATTTTGGAGTGTTGTTGCATTGCCCGGACGAGGCGCTGGTGTTGGGGGCGTTCGAGCGGTTTCGGACCAATGTCGAAAAATACAATTTTCCCAGGGTTGGGCGGGTCACAGTGAGTTGCGGCTTCACCACGGTTCTGGAAGATGATTCTCCTGCCAGCGGGATCGAAAAAACAGAAAAAGCCGTGGACTTTGCCCGTCGCAGCGGCGGCAACAAAGCATGCAGTTACCTCGGCTTGGCGCGCCGTGGATTTTTTGGTGCACCAGCGCTTGACGAAGAGGTTTCCGTGGTCTGAGTAGGCGTTGCGGAGACAAAAAAAGGGCACCTGAGGTGCCCTTTTTGCAAAGTGGACGAAGCCACCTGCAGGTTTAGACCTGCTCAGTCTTTTCAAATGGCAGCGTCATGTTGCTCAGGTCACGGCGGGTTTCCACCAGCACCAGTGGACCTGCATCCGTCTGAACCACTGGCGGGCGTTCGCGAGGTGTGTGCACGGCCTTGGGCTCTGCCGCAATGGCTGCTTGTACGGCAGCGACCTTGGCTGCATCCGTGTTCACCCAGTTCAACCCAGATTGTTGAGCCACCTCAGCCAGTTCGCCAAGTGGCAAGTCAAAAGCGGGCACTTTAGGCATGCCCACAAGCACAGGTGCTGCAGGAGCCTTTGTCACGGGGGGCTTGGTCACCGCTGGCGCTGGTGTGCTTGCAGTCATGCTGACTGGTGTGCTTGCCTGGCTGTTGCTGGCAGGCACATCCATCGCGCTGGCGGTGCGGGTGACTTCAGGGGTTGGCGTAGCAAAACGCGGCTCCTCAGTCACTGCAGGCGCTGCCGCTGGTTTGACGAGCTCGGTCGGTTCAGCGACCCGTGTGGAGCTTTGAGTCTGCACCTCGGGGCGCACTTGAGCAGCCTGCGTGTCGTTAGCCTCTTGCGTAAAGTACGACTTGCGTGGCGCAGCATCTTCTTGCGAGGCGTCTTCCAATGGCAAGGCTGACTGTGTGTTGCTGTCGTCATTGCGCTCGGTGCGTTCGCCGCGTGGCTTGCGTTCGCGGCCATAACGGTCACGAGGGCGCTTTTCCCGTGGCGCACCTTCGTTGCTGGCATCGCTGGGCGCGCTTGACTCAGCACCTTGGGTGGTGGCTTGGGTCGCGTCACCCAAGCTTGGGTTAGCGTTGGCTTGGTCCGGGCTGGTTGCAGCGTCTTCTTCCGGGCGTGTCCCGCGGGGACGACGTTCACCGCGTTCAGGTCGGCCACCACGCTCACCGTTGCGGTTGCTGCGCTCCGGGCGCTGGTCTGCGCGACCGGCATCAGGCAGCGCGCCTGGTTGGGCTTCAATGTTTACGCTGTTGTTACCTTCGGCCGCGAGACCGTTGGCTTGAACGTCGACTCGCTCACGCGGGCCATTGCCACGCTCTGGTCGGTCGCCGCGCTCACCTCGGTTGCCGCCACGGGCACCGCCACGGCCACCACCACGACCCTCACCACGGCTTTCGCCTGTGGCTTCACCACGCGGTGGGCGCCCTTCAGGACGCGGGCCTCGCTCCGCACGGCCATCACCACGCGGTTCGCCGCGGCGGGCATTGTCCCGAGGGGGACGGCCATCGCGCGATGGGCGTTTGTCTTCCCGGGTGGGTTCCGCAGCCGGTGCCGGTGCCGGTGTTGTTGCCGGGGCCGGTTCTGCTGCAAACAGGTTCTTGAGCCAGCCAAAGAATCCTTTTTCAGCCACGACAGGTGCCGGTGCTGGAATGGCTTGTGGTTGTACCGCTTTAGGCGCAGGCGCGACCTCTGGCTTGGGTGGTATGACGGGCGCTGGGGCATCAGGCAGCACGCCTTTGATCACCGGGGTTTGTCGGTTGGTGGGCTCTTGCGAGCGGCGTGTCACCGAAGTCGCTTCCTCGATCTCATCGGCCATCTTGTAGCTGGCTTCGATGTTGTCCAGACGCGGGTCATCGTGTTTCAGGCGCTCCAAGCGGTAGTTGGGGGTTTCCAGCGATTTGTTGGGCACCATGATCACGTTGATGCGCTGCTTGAGCTCGATCTTGGCGATTTCAGTGCGCTTCTCATTGAGCAGGAACGACGCCACTTCAACCGGCACCTGGCACAGCACAGAGGCTGTGCTGTCCTTGAGGGACTCTTCCTGGATGATGCGCAAAATTTGCAGCGCGCTGGATTCCGTGTCACGGATGTGGCCGGAACCACCGCAGCGCGGGCAGGGAATGGACGCACCTTCAGAGAGCGCTGGGCGCAGGCGCTGGCGGCTCATTTCCATCAGGCCAAATTTGCTGATGGTGCCAAACTGCACGCGGGCGCGGTCTTGGCGCAAGGCGTCGCGCAGGCGATTTTCGACGTCGCGGCGGTTGCGGCTTTCTTCCATGTCGATGAAGTCAATGACGATCAAGCCACCCAAATCGCGCAGGCGAGCCTGGCGTGCCACTTCATCAGCGGCTTCCAGGTTGGTGCGGGTGGCGGTTTCTTCGATGTCACCGCCTTTGATGGCGCGGGCCGAGTTCACGTCCACGCTGACCAGCGCTTCGGTGTGGTCAATCACAATCGCGCCGCCGCTGGGCAACTGCACCGTGCGGGCGTAGGCCGATTCAATTTGGTGTTCGATCTGGAAGCGCGAAAACAGCGGTGCATCGTCACGGTAGCGTTTGACGCGGGCTGCGTGTTCAGGCATCACATGGGCCATGAACTGCTGCGCTTGCTCGTACACGTCATCGGTGTCGATCAGGATGTCACCAATGTCATGGTTGAAGTAATCACGAATGGCGCGAATCACCAGCGAAGACTCCTGGTAAATCAGGAACGCGCCCTTGCCGCCCTTGGCCGCACCGTCAATCGCGCCCCACAGTTTCAGCAGGTAATTCAGGTCCCATTGCAGTTCAGGTGCCGCACGGCCTATGCCCGCAGTGCGCGCAATGATGCTCATGCCATTGGGGTATTCGAGTTGGTCCAGTGCTTCCTTGAGTTCAGCCCGGTCTTCGCCTTCAATACGACGTGACACACCACCGCCGCGCGGGTTGTTGGGCATCAGGACGACATAGCGGCCAGCCAGCGACACAAAGGTGGTCAGGGCTGCGCCCTTGTTGCCACGTTCTTCTTTTTCAACCTGAACCAGCAGTTCCTGGCCTTCCCTGATGGCATCCTGGATGCGGGCCTGGCTGACAGCCACACCCGGTTGGAAGTATTGGCGTGAGATTTCCTTGAACGGCAAAAAGCCGTGGCGCTCTTCGCCGTAGTCCACAAAGCAGGCCTCTAAGGATGGCTCGACGCGGGTCACCACGGCTTTGTAAATGTTGCCCTTGCGCTGTTCGCGTCCTTCAATTTCGATTTCGTAGTCGAGCAGTTTTTGTCCGTCGACGATGGCGAGGCGGCGTTCTTCAGCCTGCGTCGCGTTAATCAGCATCCGTTTCATGGGTAGCGTTCCTTCAATTAAATATCAAACGAAAGCCCTATAGGGCTTCTATGACACACAAACTGACGCTTTGAAACAAGGAGGAAAAGCCGGAGAACCCAAACTCACACAATGAGTCTGGATATGGGCGCGTGGAGGGGAGCGATGGGGTTTGGATAAGGATTTGCTATTGATCTAATAGCATTGTGCGACCATTGAGTGGGCGCAGATGGCTGACGTATGCCAAAGCACAGCACGTTTGCGCGCTGCAGGCATTTACACATCAGGGACATCAAAACAAACATTTCGCTTCATTCCATTCACAGCCAGGGGCTGTGAATTTTGGGTATTCCGATTCTGGGTTTCAAGGCGCCGTTTTGACCTGCCACTCGGGCCGCCATGCACAACATTGGGTTGGGCATTTGCGGCTGGCGCGTCAGGCGGTATCGACTTTACTGGCGGTGTAAATGGCGTGTGAACTAAACTTCACTGACATAACGAATTAACTATCAGTTAAATCAACCACTTACAGCAGACCGCTAGTGAAACACATTATAGAGGTCAAACCCTCGTCGCCAAAGCCAGAAGTCAAGACCGTGAGCGTTGATGAAGACAGCGCCGACCAGCGGGTTGACAATTTTCTGATGCGTCACCTCAAAGGTGTCCCCAAGTCGCACATTTACCGCTTGATTCGCAGCGGTGAGGTGCGTGTCAACAAGGGGCGGGTTGGGGCCGACACCCGTTTGAATGAGGGTGACCTCGTTCGTTTGCCGCCTGTGCGGATCTCAGAGCGGGTGGCAGAAAAAGCGCAGGCCATGGCAGATGGTGCGGTGCGCGGTGTGCCAGCACGAGACTTTGCGGTGCTGCTGGAAGACGAGCATTTATTGGTGATCAACAAGCCGGCGGGTGTGGCGGTGCATGGTGGCTCGGGCGTGAGCTTTGGGGTGATCGAGCAGCTGCGCATGGCGCGTCCTCAAGCCAGTTTTTTGGAGCTGGTGCACCGACTTGACCGTGAAACCAGTGGTATTTTGCTGGTGGCCAAAAAACGCAGTGCGCTGAGAAACTTGCAAGACCAGTTTCGCGAACGTCAAACTGGCAAGACGTACCTGGCCATGGTGCGTGGTCAGTGGCCTGCCAAACTCAAGGTGCTGGACAAGCCCTTGCACAAGTACCTGCTGGATGGCGGGGAGCCGCAGGCCGGGGAGCGCCGTGTCAAAGTGGTGTCGCGCGACGACCCAGACGGCATGCCATCGGTGACTTTGGTGCGGGTGCGCGAGACGCTGCACACCGGTACCTTGCTTGAGGTGACCATCAAGACCGGCCGCACGCACCAGATTCGGGTGCACTTGGCCAGCGAAGGTTTCCCTATCTTGGGCGACGACAAATATGGTGACTTTGAACTCAACAAGGCCCTGGCACGTGCCAACGCCTCGCCAGGGCTCAAACGCATGTTCTTGCATGCCTGGCGCTTGCAGTTCAATCACCCTGCCAGCGGTGAGCGCTTGGAATTGCTGGCAGAGTTGCCGCCTGAACTGGTTCAATTTTCTTCATATGGAGCGCGCGAGCGCCCTGATACATGACCACACGACGTTTTGATTTGATCGCTTTTGATTGGGATGGCACGCTTTTTGATTCCACTGCCATCATTGCCCGCTGCATTCAGGCGGCTGTTGTTGATGTGGGTGGCAAAAAGCCAACGGTTGAGGCAGCCTCTTTTGTCATTGGCATGGGCTTGATGCAGGCGCTGGCCCATGCGGCCCCGGACGTCCCAAAAGAGCGCTATCCCTTGCTGGGCGACCGTTACCGGCACCACTATTTTGCAATTCAGCACGAAATCAGCCTGTTTGAAGGCGTTTTGCCGATGTTGGCTGATTTGAAATCCCGGGGGCATTTGCTGAGTGTGGCCACCGGCAAGAGTCGGCGTGGTCTGGATGAAGCTTTGGGCACGGTTGCGCTGGCAGGTTTATTCGATGCATCGCGTACTGCCGACCAGACTGCGGGCAAGCCCGACCCGCTAATGTTGCATGAATTGATGGCCGAATTTGATGTGCCACCTGAGCGCACCCTGATGATTGGCGACACCACGCATGACCTGCAAATGGCGCTGAACGCCGGTTGTGCCAGCGTGGGGGTGAGCTACGGCGCACATGAGCCTTCGGCATTTGATGTGTTGCAGCCTTTGCACGTGGCGCACGATGTGGCGCAATTGCGAGACTGGCTCCGGGTCAATGCCTGAGCGCAAGGCATGACGCAAGCCATTGCACTTTGCGCGTCGCAGGATTTGGTCGACAGCAGCAAGGCTGTGCCGTTTGATGTGTTGTATTTTGGTCAGAGTCAATCCGCCTTTGCGGTGCGTTATCAGGGGCAGGTGTACGCCTACTTGAATCGCTGCAGCCACGTGCCGATGGAAATGGACTACCAGCCCAACGAGTTTTTTGACAGCACCGGCCATTGGCTGATGTGCGCTACTCACGGCGCCATGTACGCCCCGCAGAACGGTCAATGCCGCATGGGCCCGTGCCGTGGTGGTCTGGTCAAAATCGAGGTGTCAGAGGCTGACAGCCTGGTGCACTGGCATACTTCAGACAAATTTCAACCTGCAATCTAATATGAACGACCCCGTAACACCTGGCACCGAGGCATCATCCGCGGCCCGTGGATTTGATGAAAATAAGGTTCTAGGCCATGATGTAAAAGCGCAAGATGCTATAAAAAAAGAAGCATTTAGTGGCTTGAACGCCTCTGGGGGCTGGGAGCGTGCCACGCTGGAAAAACTCGCTTTCGCCACCTTGAATGAGCAGCGCGCTGCCCGGCGTTGGCGAACATTTTTTCGGCTGGCCTGGCTGGGATTTTTTGTGACAATTGTCTGGCTGGCCATCAGTCAAGGTGGTGTTGGCAAAGATGTGTCTACGCCTCACACCGCGCTGATTGAAATCAAGGGTGAAATCGCCTCGGGTGCCGAAGCCAGTGCGGAGTTGATTGTGTCGTCGCTGCGCACGGCGTTTGAAGACTCGGGTGCCCAAGCGGTGGTGTTGCTGATCAATTCCCCAGGCGGCAGTCCGGTACAGGCCGGCATCATCAACGATGAAATCTTGCGTCTCAAGGCCTTGCATAAGAAGCCGGTGTATGCCGTGGTGGAAGAGTCGGCGGCTTCAGCGGCTTATTACATTGCCGTATCGGCAGATCAAATTTTTGTCGACAAAGCCAGCATCGTGGGCAGCATTGGGGTGCTGATGGATGGTTTTGGCTTTACTGGACTGATGGATAAGCTTGGCGTGGAGCGCCGTTTGATGACGGCTGGTGCCAACAAAGGCTTTCTGGATCCGTTCAGCCCGCAAACCGACATACAACGGCAATACGCGCAGGCCATGCTCAACCAGATTCATCAGCAGTTCATTGCGGTGGTCAAGGCAGGACGCGGCCCGCGCCTGAAGGAAACCCCAGAAACTTTCAGTGGCTTGTTTTGGAGCGGTCAGCAGGCCATTGAACTGGGCCTGGCCGACCAACTGGGCAGCCTTGATTTTGTGGCCCGTGAGGTGGTCAAGGCCGAAGAAATCATCGACTACACCCGCCGCGACAACGTCGCTGAGCGACTTGTCAAACGGTTTGGCGTGGCGCTTGGCGCGGGTGCCTTTCAGGCGTTCAAGTCATCCCCGGCACTGCATTGACGGCCTTGGCACAGGCCGCTCCCCTTTTGATCTGCGAGGGCCAGCCAGCCCATGGCCGGCTTAACGCCCGATGGCAAACACCGCCGGTGTGGCATTGTCCAAAGCGGCTGGTTTTTGTTTCCACTGCTTGGTGATGTCACTGTTGATGCGGGCGTTGTCCAGCGTCAGTCCGCTGCTGATGGCCAGTCTGGTGTTGGGTTGCAGGGTTTGCAACAAGGCTTGCAACATGGCCAGGTTTCGGTAAGGTGTTTCAATGAACAACTGGGTTTGCCCGGTTTTAAGGGCCAGAGCCTCTAACTCGCGAATGCGTCCCATGCGTTCTTGTGGGTCTTGCGGCAAGTAGCCGACAAATGCAAAGTTCTGCCCATTGAGCCCACTCGCGGCCAGGGCAAGCAGCAACGACACCGGGCCGACCAGCGGCACAACGGTGATGCCCAGATCATGGGCAGCGCGCACCACCGACGAGCCTGGGTCAGCCACGGCTGGCATGCCTGCTTCACTGACCAGTCCGACGCAGTGGCCGTCCAGTGCTGGCTGTAACAGGGGTCGTGCGTCAAAGTTGCCATGGTGGTCCCCTTTTTTATGGACTTCGCGTGGAAGTTCAATCAGCGACATGGCCTGAATCGGTTGGCACAGAGGGGTGATCTCGTTCACGCGTTTGAGGTAGGCGCGGGCTGACTTGGCGTTTTCGCAAATCCAGTGCGACAGGCTGGCGGCTACCGTGATCGTGCCCATGGGCATGCTGGCGCGCAAATCGGGGGTTTGTGCGCAGCCAAAGTCGAGAGGGGCTGGCACCAGATAAAGCTGGCCTTTAGTTGGGGAAGCGGTGGATATTTGCATGTTCACAGCACCTTGAGTCCAGCCGCTTCCAGCAATTGGCAGGTGCGAATCAAGGGCAAGCCGATCAGCGCGGTGGGGTCGTCATTGTCGATGCGTTCCAGCAATGCAATGCCCAGCCCTTCGCTTTTGGCGCTGCCTGCGCAGTCGTAAGGTTGCTCAGTGAGCAGGTAGTGCTCGATCTGTGCGTCGGTCAGGTGCTTGAACAGAACCTTGACCTGCGCCAGCTCAGTTTGTGCAAATCCTGTGGCCTGGCAGACGACGGCCACGGCTGTCTGGAAAATCACGGTTTGGCCTCGCATGCGCTGCAGTTGCACCACGGCGCGCGCATGGGTTTGAGGTTTGCCCATGGCTTCGCCATTCAAGTCTGCCACCTGATCTGATCCGATCACCACACTGTCGGGGTGTTGCTGCGAAACTGCACGTGCTTTCGCCAGCGCCAGCCTACAGGCAAGTTGCTCGGGTGATTCATGAGGTAGCGCGGCTTCATCGACATCTGACGCGATCACGGTGAATGGCAGGCGCAGTCGCTCCAGCAAGTGGCGGCGGTATACGGAGGTGGAGGCCAGAATCAGTTGGCGCGGAGTAAATTCAGTCATGGTCTGATTCTCTTACACTGCACCCATGAGTGAACATGTCCCCCCCCCAATACTTGATACCAAACAAGCTGGCAAGTCTTCCATGCAACTCGCAGGGCAAGATTTGCTATTGAATTATGAGCGTCTGATGGTCGAAACAAATGGGCTAGGTGCTCAAAATATACTGACTTGGTCAGCGCGTTTTGAACTTCAGCCTGACGCGACGGGCGAGCCGCAGGTGGCGTTGCAATTGGCCGTTGGTGTGGTCTTGCCCTTGACCTGTCAGCGCTGTTTGGGTCCGGTGGATGTGGCTGTGCAGATTGATCGCTTGTTCAAGTTTGTTGACACTGAAGCTCAGGCAGAACTTGAGGATGATGAGTCGCCGGAAGATGTGTTGGTGTCGAGTCGTGACTTTGATCTCCAGGCCCTGATTGAGGACGAAGTGCTGATGGACTTGCCCGTTGTGCCGCGTCACGACACCTGCCCGGTTGCCATCAAGCTGGCGGCGGCGGATGTTGACTTTGAAGATGCTCCTGCCAAACCCAACCCGTTTGCGGTGCTGGCAGGCTTGAAAGATACTGATCAAACCTGACCTTTTGAAATCTGGCTGTCATCGGCTATACTCTGCAGTCTTTGCGCATGGTTGATGTGCGCTTTTTAACAATCCCCGGTTGCTGTTTCTCTGGCAGCCCATAGCCTTAAGGAGCGGAACATGGCCGTCCAACAAAACAAAAAATCACCTTCAAAGCGCGGTATGCACCGCTCACACAATGCCTTGGTTGTTCCTGGTATTGCTGTCGAACCCACCACTGGCGAAATACATTTGCGTCACCACATCAGCCCGAACGGCTTTTACCGTGGTCGTCAAGTACTCAAGAGCAAGTCTGAAGCCTAAATTCAACTAGACACCCAAGGCCCGGGGCTACCAAGCGTGTAGCCCCGGGCCTTTGCATTTGTGGATCCGGCGTTAATGCCGGACGTGTGTTGGCCTTGTCATTGTTGTTTGTTGGACGACCTGTAATTCATGATCACTATTGCTGTTGACTGCATGGGCGGAGACCACGGCCCCCGTGTCACATTGCCCGCTTGCACACGTTTTTTGGATCACCATGCCGATGTGCAGTTGATTCTGGTGGGGTTGCCAGAGAGTATGGCGGGCTTCGCCCATGCGCGCGCCACGGTGGTGCTGGCGAGCGAAGTGGTTGCCATGGATGATCCGCTTGAAGTCGCGCTACGCCGCAAAAAAGACTCATCCATGCGGGTCGCTATTTCTCAAGTCAAAGACGGTGTAGCCCAAGCGGCGGTATCTGCTGGCAACACTGCGGCTTTGATGGCAATTTCCCGTTATCTTCTAAAAACACTCGATGGCATTGACCGCCCTGCCATTGCGGGCCAAATTCCCAACGCCAAG
Source organism: Rhodoferax sp. (assembly GCF_028688795.1). Taxonomy (GTDB): domain Bacteria; phylum Pseudomonadota; class Gammaproteobacteria; order Burkholderiales; family Burkholderiaceae_C; genus Rhodoferax. The sequence continues at coordinate 46,064 of NZ_JAQTXM010000005.1, forward strand.
GGCGCGGCCACCACTGTGCTCGACATGGGGGCAAATGTGGACTGTTCGGCCGAACATCTGTTGCAGTTTGCGGTCATGGGCTCGGCGCTGGTGTCGGTGCTTAGTGGTGAGGAGAATCCCACGGTTGGCCTGCTCAATATTGGTGAAGAGGCCATTAAAGGCAACGAAGTCATTAAAAAAGCCGGTGAGTTGTTGCGAGCTGCGTCTAAAGCGGGTGATCTGAATTTCTACGGCAATGTTGAAGGCAATGACATTTTCAAGGGTACGGCCGATTTGGTGGTGTGTGACGGATTTGTTGGCAATGTTGCGCTCAAGGCCAGTGAAGGTTTGGCTGGAATGATTGTTGATTTTCTGAGAAAAGAATTTTCGCGCAACATTTTTACCAAAATGGCTGCTTTAACAGCCTATCCGGTGATATCTGCGCTTAAAAAGCGGATGGATCACCGTCGCTACAACGGTGGCGCCTTGTTGGGTCTGCGTGGGTTAGTGTTCAAGAGCCATGGCTCAGCTGATGAGCTGGCCTTTGGCTACGCTTTGGGCCGGGCGTATGATGCAGCCCGAAATAATCTGCTGGACCGGGTTAGGGTCAGGATTGCACATGCAGCACCGCTTTTTGGTGATGTTGCAGTGCCCACCAAACCGGAATCGGCTGTCACCGTTTAAGTTATGAAAATCTACTCACGCATTACTGGCACCGGCAGCTACCTGCCACCGCGCCGCTTGACCAACGCTGACCTGGTGGCTGAACTCGCCGAGCAGGGCGTAGAGTCGAGTGACGAATGGATTGTTGAGCGCACCGGGATTCGCGCCCGGCATTTTGTGGATGCTGGCGTCAATAGCAGCGACTTGGCACTCATGGCCTCGCGTCAGGCGCTGGAAGCCGCTGGCGTGGACGCCAAGGACATTGATCTGATCATTGTCGGTACCTCCACGCCTGACATGGTGTTTCCGTCGACCGCTTGTATCTTGCAAAGCAAGCTGGGCGCCAAAGGCGGCCCGGCGTTTGACGTGCAGGCGGTATGCAGTGGCTTCATCTACGCCCTGACGCTGGCTGATTCGCTGATTCGCTCGGGCTCTGCCAAAAAAGCGTTGGTGGTCGGCGCTGAAGTGTTTTCGCGCATCCTGGACTTCAAGGACCGCACCACCTGCGTGCTGTTCGGTGATGGTGCGGGTGCAGTGGTGCTGGAGGCTTCCAGTACGCCAGGCATTTTGTCCACTGACATCCACGCAGATGGCAGTTACTCTGATATTTTGTGTGTGCCCGGCCATGTGTGCGGCGGCCAGGTGCTAGGCGATCCTTTGCTGCGCATGGATGGTCAGGCTGTGTTCAAGCTGGCGGTGGGCGTGCTCGATGAAGCGGCTCGGGCGGTGTTGGCAAAGGCTGGCAAAACAGAGGCTGACGTTGATTGGCTGATCCCGCACCAAGCCAACATTCGCATCATGCAAAGCACGGCGCGCAAACTCAAATTACCCATGGAAAAAGTGGTAGTTACGGTGGATCAGCACGGCAACACCTCGGCCGCATCCATTCCGCTGGCGCTTGATACGGCGGTGCGCAGTGGTCAGGTCAAGCCAGGTCAAACACTGTTGCTGGAGGCCGTAGGTGGCGGCTTTACCTGGGGTGCTGTGCTACTTAATTTATAGTGAGCTGCGCCCTTTTAAAAAGGGCTATAGCCTGATTTCTTATATATTTATTTAAACCATGAAACCGTTCGCTTTTGTATTTCCAGGCCAAGGGTCGCAGTCGGTCGGCATGCTTGATGGCTGGGGTGACCATGTGCAAGTGCGTGAGGCGCTGGCTGAAGCGTCTGATGCCTTGGGCGAAGATGTGGGCCGTCTGATCAAAGATAGCTCCAAAGAAACGCTTGCCTTAACCACCAACACCCAGCCCGTCATGCTGGTGGCTGGCGTGGCTGCATACCGGGTCTGGATGGCTGAGGTTGGCGTGGCCCCGCAAGTGGTGGCTGGGCACTCGCTGGGCGAGTATTCAGCCCTGGTGGCGTCTGGTGTGCTGACTTTGGCGCAAGCTGCCCCTTTGGTGCGCTTTCGGGCCCAAGCCATGCAGGAAGCTGTGCCTGTGGGCCTTGGTGCCATGGCCGCGATCCTGGGCTTGGATGCGGCAAAGGTCATTGCTGGCTGTGCCGAAGTGACCCGCACGTTTGGTGAAAACTCGACCGAAGTGGTTGAGGCTGTGAATTTCAATGACCCTGGGCAAACGGTGATTGCTGGCTCCAAAGCGGCGGTTGAGCAAGCCTGTGTGGCGCTTAAGGCCTTGGGTGCCAAGCGGGCCTTGTCCTTGCCGGTGTCGGCACCGTTTCATTCCAGTTTGATGAAGCCTGCGGCCCTCAAGCTGAAGGTCCGGCTGGATGAGACCGTGTTTGCTGCGCCGCGGATTGCTGTTATCAACAACGTTGATGTGGCGGTAGCGCAAGATGCTGACGACATCCGCGATGCCTTGTATCGCCAGGCCTTTGGCCCGGTGCGTTGGGTAGAGTGTGTTCAAGCCATCGCTGCGCGTGGTTTCTCGACCCTGGTGGAATGTGGCCCTGGCAAGGTACTTGCAGGCATGACCAAGCGCATCAATCCCGACATGCAGGGCCTGGCACTGTTTGATTCGGCTAGCCTGGCTGATGCCAAGACCTTTGTAATGGAAGTACCAACAGATGAGTGAGATCAATTTTGAAGGCCAGGTGGCGCTTGTCACGGGCGCCTCACGTGGCATTGGCGCGGCCATTGCGCTGGAGCTGGCCAAGCGCGGCTTGAAAGTGATTGGCACCGCCACGACGGAAGAAGGCGCCGCCAAGTTGTCGCAAACGCTGTCGGCCTACCCAGGCTGCAGCGGCAGGGCGCTCAATGTCAACGACGCCGCTGGTGTGGATGCGCTGATTGTCAGCGTGGTCAAGGAACATGGTGGGTTACAGATCCTGGTGAACAACGCTGGCATCACACGCGACAACCTGACCATGCGGATGAAAGACGACGAGTGGGATGCCGTGCTTGATACCAATCTGAAAGCCGTCTTCCGCATGAGCCGTGCCGTGATGCGCACCATGATGAAGCAGCGCTATGGGCGCATCATCAGCATCACCTCGGTGGTGGGGGCGTCGGGCAACGCGGGCCAGGCCAACTATGCGGCTGCCAAGGCTGGTGTGGCGGGTATGACTCGAGCGCTGGCTCGTGAATTGGGCTCGCGCAACATCACGGTGAACTGTGTCGCCCCCGGCTTCATTGAAACCGACATGACGGCGCAATTGGCCGACGAACAACATAAGGCGTTGCTGGCGCAAATTCCGCTAGGGGCTTTGGGCAAGCCGTCTGACATTGCCCATGCCGTGGCGTATCTGGCATCGCCTCAGGCCGCCTACGTGACCGGGCAAGAGTTGCATGTCAATGGCGGCATGTACATGTAAGCGTCATCGACTATAAACAGCGTTAGTTTTCAAGTTCGCGGTCGGCTTGAAGTTAAGTTTTCAAGCCCGGCTAAAATCACCAATCTTTTTACAACCCTCAGAGGGAATCCATGAGCGATATCGAAGTACGCGTTAAGAAAATCATTGCCGAACAACTCGGCGTTGAAGAGTCACAAGTGACCAACGAAAAAGCCTTTGTGGCTGATCTGGGTGCAGATTCGTTGGATACCGTTGAACTGGTGATGGCACTGGAAGACGAATTTGGCATTGAAATCCCGGACGAAGATGCAGAAAAGATCACCACGGTGCAAAACGCCATCGATTACGCCAATACGCATAAGAAGGCTTAAGTCTTTTTAAAGCGGCCTTTCTTATGAAAGCCGCCGTGTCAGCCGGGCCAAGTTGCAAGATAGCAGCCCTGGTTTGCTGACACACCACAAATTTTTGACCACGCCCAGTACGTTGGCGTGGTCTGTTCAGACAAACCACTGACTATTAATCCCTATGTCCCGTCGTCGCGTCGTTGTTACTGGTTTGGGTTGTGTCAGTCCCGTGGGAAACACGGTCGACACCACTTGGGCCAATCTCCTGGCTGGTCAGTCGGGCATTGGCCTGATCACCAAGTTTGATGCCTCTACTTTCAATTGCAAAATTGCAGGAGAGGTCAAGGGCTTTGACATTGAGTCTTATATCAGCGCCAAAGAGGCGCGCACCATGGACACATTCATTCACTATGGCGTGGCGGCAGCCGCGCAGGCTGTGGCTGATTCTGGTCTTCCTACGGGTGCGGCCTTAAGCGATGAGCTGGCCACGCGGATTGGTTGTGTGATTGGCTCCGGCATTGGTGGCTTGCCCATGATCGAGCACATGCAAGGCGAGTTTGTCGCTCGCGGTGCGCGTCGTATTTCGCCGTTTTTTGTGCCATCGACCATCATCAACATGATTGCGGGCCATGTCTCAATCCAGTTTGGCTTCAAAGGCCCCAACTTGGCCATCGTGACGGCATGCACCACTGGCCTGCATTGCATTGGCCAAGCTGGGCGCATGATCGAATACGGTGATGCTGATGTCGTGGTGGCCGGTGGCTCTGAAGCGTCTGTGTCTGTGCTGGGTGTGGGAGGCTTTGCCGCCATGCGTGCCCTCAGTACCCGCAACGATGACCCAACGACAGCGTCGCGTCCTTGGGACAAAGACCGCGACGGTTTTGTCCTGGGTGAAGGCGCCGGTGTGATGGTGCTTGAAGAATACGAACACGCCAAGGCACGTGGCGCCAAGATTTACGCCGAACTGGCTGGTTTTGGCATGAGCGCAGATGCCGGCCACATGACGGCACCCAACATGGATGGTCCGCGCCGGGCCATTGTGAGCGCCATGCATAACGCTGGTGTCAATGCCGACCAAGTGGATTACGTCAGCGCACATGGCACGTCAACGCCTTTGGGTGACTTGAACGAAACCAATGCCATCAAGGCTGCTTTGGGCGACCATGCCAAAAAGACTGTGGTGAACTCCATCAAGTCCATGACTGGTCACTTGTTGGGTGGTGCGGGTGGTTTGGAGTCGGTGGTGACCGTGTTGGCGCTGCACCATCAAAAGAGCCCGCCCACCATCAATATCTTCAATCAAGACCCGGAGTGTGATTTGGACTACTGCGCCAACACGGCCCGGGATATAAAAATCGACGTGGCTATCAAGAACAATTTTGGTTTTGGTGGCACCAACGGGTCGCTGGTGTTCAAACGCGCACCTTGAGCACCGCCGGGTGCCGGTCGACTGCTTCGGTCACTGGTATTTGCCATGCATAACGCCCCAGCCGTCAGTTTTCCGGTGGGGCGTTCACATTTTCAAGGTGCGTTTGTTGGCCTGTTGATGGCATGTGGCGCTTTGGCGGTGTCAGTTTGGAGCTTGCAGGCTGATGCCTTGGGGTGGCGACAGGCGCTTGCAACTGGCGTGTGGCTCGCAACATCAATGCTCGTTGGGTGGTCATGGTCTCAGACGACTACCGGTAGTTTGTCCTGGGATGGCTTTGTCTGGCACTGGGCTGTGGATGGCCGATCGGTCGTGATTCTGCCGGAGCTTGTGCTTGATTTTCAGTCTGCGGTGTTACTGCGGTTGCGCGGGGCAGAGGACCGTAGCGCTGCGGCCTGGGTTTGGCTCGACCGGGTGTCAAATGCCGCTCGCTGGATGGCCTTGCGCCGCGCGATCTACAGCCGGGTCAAACTTGCTGACGACGCTCTTTCAGATCTTGCGAGCTCGTCTGAAGCCTCAGCCAGGTGGGTGCGATGAGTGCCCCCGAAGTTCCTTCAGCACCGACGCCCGCCGTTGATAACAGCGATGCGCTGCTGGTGGCGCGCACCGTGGCGGGTGATCAGGCCGCGTTTGAGTTGTTGGTCATCAAGTACCAGCGGCGTGTTGAACGCCTGATTGGGCGCATGGTGCGTGATGTGGACCTGGTGGAAGACATTGCCCAGGAAACTTTCATCCGCGCCTACCGGGCGCTGCACCAGTTTCGCGGTGACGCCCAGTTTTACACCTGGCTTTACCGCATTGCGGTCAACACGGCCAAGAAATTTCTACTGGAACTCAAACGAGATCCCACCATCACACAAGCTGCCCTGCAGTCCAATGACGATGACGATGAAACTTATTCACCCAGACATGAATCAATAACCTACGAGACGCCTGAATCCGTGCTCGCAGCCAAAGAAATTGCTGAGGCTGTAAATGCGGCCATGGCGGCTCTGCCTGAGGATCTGAGGCAGGCGCTTACTTTTCGTGAGATTGATGGCATGAGTTATGAAGACATCGCTGAGCTGATGAAGTGCCCGATGGGCACCGTGCGCTCAAGGATTTTCCGGGCGCGCGAGGCGGTGTCGGCCAAGGTGAAGCCAATGCTTGAAAAGCAGACTGGCAAGCGCTGGTAGCCAAGGGGTAGGCAGTTGGTGTGCGTTGGACAAATTTTTAGCCGCAAGAAACGGCTGTTTGCAATAAAGGTAAGGCATGGCTGATTTATCTATTGAAAGCGCTGAGCGGATTTCAGCGCTGGTCGACGGGCAATTGCGAGGGGCTGAGTTCACCCAGACCGTGGCTGAACTGGAGGCCAACGAGGAAGCCCGTGCCAATTGGGACACTTGCCATTGGCTGGGCGATGTGATGCGATCAGGTGAAACGCAGGTGTTGCGTGCACATGACCCTGAATTTGTTCGTCGTCTGCGTCAGCGCATGCAGCAGGATGTTATTGAAATAATAGCTGTACCCGCAACAGAAATAAGGTCTACAGCCAAAAATGGATCGAAATTAACGAGTGCTAATGATGGTCTGTGGCGGCGTGTCGCCGGATTCGCATCAGTGGCGCTGGTGGGCGTATTGGCCTGGCAAGGCATGCAATGGCCAGGTTCTGCAGATCCTGTTGGCATGCCGCAACAGGCGCAACAACAGGCGATCCCGGTGATTTCTGCTGCGTCTTCTTTCGCCTTGGCTGACGCGAGTTCCCTATCAACCGGACGGGCGCTGATTCGCAGTGATGGGTCGTCTGTGTTGGTCATGTCATCCGAGCCGCTGGTGATGATCCGTGACCCGCAGCTTGATGCGCTTTTAGCGGCGCATCGGCAGTTTGGCGGTGCGTCTGCACTGCAGACACCTGCGGGTTTTTTGCGCAATGCCAATTTTGAAGAGGGCCGGCGTTGAAGGGTCGAGTTGTTGGCTTGATGGTGTTGGCGCTAATGGGCGCACCGCAGGCTCAGGTGCTTACACCAGCCCCTGGTGGCAACGCCAGTCAGTCAAGCGTTGAGCAATGGTTGTTGCGTCTGCATGCGGCGTCCCGTCAGCGCTCTTATGTCGGCACATTTGTCGTCACCACGGGCAACTACATGTCTTCCGCCCGCATTTGGCATGTGAGTGAAGGCGGTCAACAGCTTGAGCGGGTTGAAGCCTTGACGGGCGTGCCCCGATCGACCTACCGGCGAGGTGATCAGGTGGTCACGTTCTTGCCGGCCAACCGGTTGGTTATCTCTGAAAAACGCGATTCGTTGGGAATTTTTTCTGATGTGTTGAGCCGTGCAGACGCCTCGATGGCACAGTTTTACCAGTTGAAGGCCATTGGACGCGACCATGTTGCTGGCCTTTGGGCTGACGTGGTTCAACTCGTGCCGCGAGACAGCTGGCGTTTCGGCTACAGAATTTGGACCGAGCAGGCGACCGGCCTGGTGGTCAAACTGCAAACACTTGACCCCTTGCAGCGGGTACTGGAACAGGCGGCGTTCTCTGAACTGCAGTTGACCCGACCCATCAGCGGGGCCGAAATTGGCGCCATGATGGACAACACCGATGGCTATTCGGTTAAAAAGCCGGAACTAATCACCACCACCGCTGATCAACAGGGCTGGCAACTCAAGGCGCAGGTGCCGGGGTTCAAGTCGATGAGTTGCCATACGCGACAAGACAGCGGCTCTGTCGTGGGACATGGGCCACTGCAGTGGGTGTTTTCAGATGGCTTGGCCTCCGTGTCGCTTTTTATTGAGGCCTTTGATGCTATGCGCCACAGCAAGCTGCAAGGCCATGACCAGTTTGTCATGGGGGCCACGCACATGCAGACACGTCGCGTTGGTGATTGGTGGCTGACGGTGGTTGGTGAAGTGCCTCAGCAAACTTTGCAGATGTTTGCCCAGAGTCTTGAGCGAAAAAAGTAAGTCATGGTGTATTTGTCAGTTTTGTTTTGAAAAGGCGAAAAAATGATGCGATTCAATTGGAAGACCTTGAGCTCCTATGCCCTCAGTGGTGTGTTGGTGGTAACCGCATCGACGGCAGTTTTGCCTGTGAGTACGGCCACAGCACAAGTGCGGGCGTTGCCTGACTTTACGGACTTGGTGGAGCAGGTCGGGCCCTCAGTGGTTAATATTCGCACGCTTGAAAAAGCCAGCTCGCGTCAAGGTGAGGGCGGTGGCATGGATCCCAACATGCTGGAATTTTTCAAACGTTTTGGTTTGCCAATACCCAACCTCCCCAATGGGCCGCGTCAGACCCCGCCACCCAACCATGGGCAGTCGCCTGATGAAGGGCAACCGCGAGGCGTTGGGTCCGGGTTCATTTTGACTTCTGACGGCATGATCATGACCAATGCGCATGTGGTTGAGGGTGCCGATGAAGTGTTGGTCACCCTCACTGACAAGCGTGAATTCAAGGCCAAAATCATTGGTGCCGACAAACGCAGCGACGTGGCTGTGGTCAAAATTGACGCCGCCGGCCTGCCCGCAGTCAAGGTGGGCGATGTAGGGCGCCTCAAAGTGGGTGAATGGGTGATGGCCATTGGCTCGCCGTTTGGCTTGGAAAACAGTGTCACCGCTGGCATTGTCAGCGCCAAGCAACGTGACACGGGCGACTATTTGCCATTTATCCAGACCGATGTGGCCATCAATCCGGGCAACTCCGGCGGCCCGCTGATCAACATGCGTGGCGAGGTGGTGGGCATCAACAGCCAAATTTATTCCCGCTCGGGTGGCTCCATGGGCATTTCGTTCTCAATCCCTATGGATGAAGCGGTACGTGTCAGTGAGCAACTGCGCGCCACCGGTCGCGTCACCCGTGGCCGCATTGGTGTGCAAATTGACCAAGTGACCAAGGAGGTGGCCGAATCCATTGGGCTGGGTAAACCGCGTGGCGCCTTGGTGCGTGCCGTGGAAGCTGGTGCGCCTGCCGACAAGGCCGGGGTAGAAGCGGGTGACATCATCATCAAGTTTGATGGCAAACCGGTGGACAAATCAAGCGACTTGCCGCGCATGGTGGGCAGCACCAAGCCTGGCACCAAGAGCACGTTGACGGTGTTTCGCCGTGGTGCAAGCAAGGATCTGAGTGTCACCATCATTGAAATTGAAGCCGACAAACCCGTCCTGAAAGCTTCCGTAAAGCCGGTCAAGCCTAAAGACGCACCTGCCGCCCAGTTGCTTGGTTTGACGGTGAGTAACCTGACGGACTCCGCTAAAAAAGAGTTGGATATCAAAGGCGGCGTGCAAGTTGACGCTACAGAGGACGCTGCAGCGCGTGCGGGTTTGCGCGAAGGTGATGTGATCATGGCTGTGGCCAATGTGACGGTGGCCAATGTCAAGGAACTTGAAGCCGTGCTGACCAAGCTGGACAAATCCAAGCCTGTCAATGTGTTGTTCAGGCGCGGCGAATGGGCGCAGTACACCGTCATTCGACCAAATTGACTGCCCGGCTGGCCGGTTTTGCAGAGATGTTAATAACCTGTGTATAAAATGGAGGTGTTGATGTCCCGCAGCGTCAAGCATGCCATTTGGGGTGCAATTCAAGGCTGATTTGCCTACAATACACCTCCAACTTCTGCAGTTGCCAATCAAGTTGGTTCAGGGCGCGTCTCTTTTGACCGCGCCCTTTTTTCTGCTTGCGTCTTTTTAATTCACTAATTCGGTTTCCTTTGATGAATCACATCAGAAATTTTTCGATCATTGCTCATATTGACCACGGTAAATCGACCTTGGCAGACCGCCTGATCCAGCGTTGCGGCGGCTTGCAAGAGCGCGAAATGCAAGCCCAGGTGCTTGATTCGATGGACATCGAAAAAGAGCGTGGCATCACCATCAAGGCGCAAACGGCGGCATTGCATTACAAGGCCAAAGATGGTCAGGTGTACAACCTGAACCTGATCGATACCCCCGGCCACGTCGACTTTTCCTATGAGGTGAGTCGCTCGCTTTCAGCCTGCGAGGGCGCGCTGCTGGTGGTGGATGCCAGTCAAGGTGTCGAGGCACAGACCGTAGCCAACTGCTACACCGCGCTCGACTTGGGTGTGGAAGTGGTGCCTGTACTCAACAAAATGGACCTGCCCAACGCTGACCCTGACAACGCCAGGTCTGAAGTAGAAGACGTGATTGGCATTGATGCCTCTGATGCCATCGCTTGCTCAGCCAAGACCGGTATGGGTATTGACGAAATTCTGGAAGCTGTGGTGGCACGCATTCCACCACCCCGGGGCAACCCTGCCGGGCCGCTGCGCGCCATGATCATCGACAGTTGGTTTGACGCTTATGTGGGCGTGGTGATGCTGGTGCGCGTGGTGGATGGCCACCTGGTCAAAGGTGAGCGCATCAAGATGATGGCCACAGAGACCACATACAACGCAGACAGCCTGGGTGTGTTCACCCCCGCCAATGAGCCGCGTCAATCGCTGGAAGCGGGCGAGGTGGGTTACATCATTGCTGGCATTCGCGAACTGCAGGCCGCCAAGGTGGGTGACACCATCACAAAAATAGTGTTAGGTACGGGTGGCGCAGCGGCTACTGCTAAAGAGGCCTTGCCGGGCTTCAAGGAAATTCAGCCGCAGGTGTTTGCCGGGCTTTACCCAACTGAGGCAAACCAGTACGAAGGCTTGCGCGACAGCCTCGAAAAACTTAAATTGAATGATGCGTCATTGCATTACGAGCCCGAGGTGTCGCAAGCCCTTGGGTTTGGTTTTCGCTGCGGTTTTTTGGGTTTGCTGCACATGGAAATTGTGCAAGAGCGCTTGGAGCGCGAGTTTGACCAAGACCTGATCACCACCGCACCGAGCGTTGTCTACCAAGTGGTGCAGGCCGATGGCACTATCAAGATGGTGGAAAACCCCTCCAAAATGCCTGACCAAGGCCGTTTGGAAGAAATTCGCGAACCCATCGTGACGGTTCACCTGTACATGCCCCAGGAATACGTGGGCGTTGTGATGACCCTGGCTAACCAGAAACGTGGTGTTCAGCTGAACATGGCCTACAAGGGCCGCCAGGTGGTGTTGACCTATGAGATCCCGCTGGGGGAGATCGTGATGGACTTTTTTGACAAGCTCAAAAGTGTCTCGCGCGGTTATGCCTCCATGGACTATGAGTTCAAGGAATACCGTACCGCCGATGTGGTCAAGGTGGATATTTTGCTCAACGGTGAAAAGGTCGACGCGCTGTCCATCATCGTGCACCGCTCGCAGTCGGTGTACCGCGGCCGTGCCGTGGTCGCCAAAATGCGCGAAGTGATTTCTCGCCAGATGTACGACGTGGCAATTCAGGCGGCCATTGGGTCCAACGTGATCGCCCGTGAATCGATCAAGGCGCTGCGGAAAAACGTGATTGCCAAGTGTTATGGCGGTGACATTTCACGCAAGCGCAAGCTGCTTGAGAAACAAAAAGAAGGCAAAAAACGCATGAAACAAATCGGTTCCGTAGAAGTGCCACAAGAGGCTTTCCTGGCTATTTTGAAGGTGGACGCGTGATGCAAGTCTTGACCTCCCTGATCCTGGCCGCGTTTGCCGGCTATGTGGGTGCCTGGTACTTTGGCCGTGTGGATGGCAACTTTGCGCTGCTGTTGTTCATGGCCACGGTGATCACTGGCTTGTACTGGCTGGCTGAGCGGTTTTATTTTTTACCGCAACGCAACAAGGCCGCTGCCGAACTGGAAGCGAATGCCCAGAAACGTACTGAAGAGCTGCACAAGCAGGGCATCAGCAAGGTCGACAGTGACGTGTCCGAGGCCAAGCGCCACATCCTGGCACAGCCTTGGTGGCTGGACTGGACGGCGGGTTTGTTCCCGGTGATCATTGGCGTATTTATCCTGCGCTCGTTTTTGTTTGAGCCCTTCAAAATCCCGTCTGGCTCGATGATTCCGACCCTGCTGGTGGGCGACTTGATTTTGGTCAACAAGTTTCACTATGGCTTGCGTCTGCCGGTGCTCAACACCAAGATCACCGAGGGCACCGCTCCACAGCGTGGCGACGTGATGGTGTTTCGTTACCCGCCCAAACCAAGCCTAGACTACATCAAGCGTGTGGTCGGTGTACCCGGTGACGAAGTGGCCTACCTGAACAAGCGCCTGACCATCAATGGCAAGCCTCTGCCGACCAACGCCTTGCCAGAATTTTTTGACGAAGACACCATGCGCTACTTCAAGCAGTTTGAAGAAAGCCTGGGAGACAAGCCGCACCGCTTGCTCAATGACGACAGCCGCCCGGCGTTTGTGCCTGGCGCTGACGAGTTTGAATTCAAGGCCAATTGCCGCTACAGTGTTGAAGGTGTGGTGTGCAAGGTGCCGCAAGGTCATTACTTCATGATGGGCGACAACCGTGACAACTCTTTAGATTCCCGTTACTGGGGTTTTGTGCCGGACAAAAACATTGTCGGCAAAGCGTTTTTTGTCTGGATGAATTTTGGTAGTCTCAAGCGCATTGGTTCGTTCAATTGATCGGAGATAAGTGATGGCAAGTTCTCAAAAGCATCGGCAGCGTGGCATGTCCTTTATTGGCTTGCTGATCGTTGGTGGCTTGCTGGCGGTCGCAGGCGTGGTTGTGGCGCAGGCGGTTCCCACCGTGATCGAGTACCAGGCCGTGCTCAAAGCTGTCAACAAGGCCAAGGACGGCAACACCGTGCCTGAGGTGCGCAGCATTTTTGACAAAGCCGCCAGCATTGACAACATCACTTCAATTTCGGCCAAAGAACTGGATGTCACCAAAGAAGGCGACAAAGTGGTGGTCAGCTTTGCCTATCAGCGTGAAATCCATTTGGCAGGCCCGGCGTATTTAACGCTCAAATACGCAGGCAAATCTCGTTGAAAGTACAGGTGATGGTTTGAATGCAGGTCTGGCAGCGCTGCAACAGCGCTTGAAACACCAATTTGGCGATGTCAATTTGTTGATGCGTGCCGTCACGCACCGCAGTTTTTCTACTGACCACAACGAACGGCTGGAGTTTTTAGGCGATGCCGTGCTGGGCGCGGTGGTGGCCGACATGCTTTACCAGCGACTGCAGAATTTGCCCGAAGGTGACCTCTCGCGGGTGCGCGCCAACCTGGTCAAGCAAGATACCTTGCACCAGTTGTCTGTGTCGCTGGGCTTGCCGGAGGTGATTCGCCTGGGCGAGGGTGAAATGCGTTCCGGCGGTCAAAAACGTCCCTCAATCTTGGCCGATGTACTTGAAGCCGTGATTGGCGCGGTGTACCTGGACGCAGGTTTTGCCGCAGCGCAAGCCTTGGTGCAGCGCCTGTACCAAGCCGTTGAGTTCAACCCCGCCATGGACGCCATCGGTAAAGACCCCAAGACCGAGCTGCAAGAGTGGTTGCAGGGCCGCAAGCTCAAAGTACCCGCCTACCGGGTGGTGGCAACGCTGGGGGCTGCTCACAAGCAGACTTTCGATGTCGAATGTGAAATCCCTGAACTTCAGCTGTTCGAACGCGGCATTGGTGGTTCGCGCCGCGCCGGCGAGCAGGCCGCAGCCACCGCCATGCTCCACACCCTTAAATCCAGAGTGAATTGATGAATACTACAGAAAATATAGCTGCTAACGCAGACGATGCGGGGCCTACAACCCAAAATAACCTTGAAGATTTGTTGGCGGGCATGCGTCGCGACATGCGTCCGGCCGGCGCCGCCGAGGCACCAGTGGCCGGCCAGCGGTGCGGTCTGATTGCCATTGTGGGCAAGCCCAATGTGGGCAAGTCCACCCTGCTCAACGCATTGGTGGGGCAAAAAATCAGCATCACCTCGCGCAAGGCGCAAACCACGCGGCACCGCATCACCGGTATGCACACGGTTGGCGCCAGCCAGTTTGTGTTTGTCGACACGCCGGGTTTCCAGACCCTGCACGGTAACGCGCTGAACAAGTCACTCAACAAAACCGTGGTAGGTGCGGTGGCTGATGTTGACCTGATTTTGTTTGTGGTGGAGGCGGGCAGCTTCACCCCGGCCGATGCGCGCGTGTTGGCGTTGCTCAGCAAGGGCATTCCCACGCTGTTGATCGCCAACAAGCTCGACAACATTCACCGCCGAGGCGACATTGCGCCTTGGCTGCAAACCATGCAGGAGAAACATGCATTTGCTGAGTTTGTGCCGATGTCGGCCAAGAGCGCCAAAGACATTGAACGCCTGCTCGACATCTGTGCCAAGTTTTTGCCCGAGCAAGCGTGGTGGTACGCCGCCGACGAGCTCACAGACCGTAGCGAGCGCTTCATGGCATCCGAGATGGTGCGCGAGAAGTTGTTTCGACTGACGGGCGATGAGCTGCCCTACACCTCGACCGTCATCATCGATAAATTTGAGGAGGAGCCGCCACAAAGAAAAGGTCAGAAGCGCCTGCTGCGTATTGCCGCCACCATCGTGGTGGAGCGTGATGGCCACAAGGCCATGGTGATTGGTGACAAGGGCGAACGCATCAAGCGCATCGGCATGGAAACTCGGGTGGAGCTTGAGAAACTGCTCGATTGCAAGGTGTTCATCGAGATGTGGGTCAAGGTGCGCTCGGGCTGGGCTGATGACGAAGCGCGTGTGCGCTCGTTTGGCTACGAGTGAGTCGTTGACTCGGGCCGGTGCCTCATGGTTTCCGGTCTGGGGATCAAGAGAAGTCTTTTGCCATTGAGGTTTCAAATCCAGCGTCACGGGAATGGTTGTGTCGGTGCGTTGGGTAACAGACGCTTACAACTCAAGTAATGATGGTGCGGATTTCCTCATTAAACTGGGGAAACTCTCCGAGCAGTCTACGCAAGATGATGATTCGCAACGGTGAGTCCTTCCCGTTGCACCATCATCGCCAGTTCTTAACCATCCCATTCCGACATGTCCGACTTGAGTCTTGCTGACCTTTTTCAAACGCACTTTGAGGTTGTTCCTGCTGAACAGCCGCATCTGCTTGAGAAGGTTTATCGCATTCGCCATCAGGTTTATTGTGAAGAGCTCGGGTTTGAACCCCACCATGCCGACCAGTTGGAGCAAGATGAGTTTGATAAAAATGCCATCCATTGTCTGTTGCTGCACAAGCCCAGCCAAACCTTTGTAGGCTGTGTTCGGTTGGTGCTTGCTGACCATCATGCGCCAGAGACGGGTTTTCCATTTGAACAAGTCTGCGGCAAGTTGGCTCGTTGGGCGCTTGACACGTCAGGTGGTAGCAGCCGAAAAAAATATGGCGAGATTTCTCGCCTGGCCATTACCGCCAACTTTCGTCGCCCTAGAAATTTCATTGCGCCGACAGGTGGGCGTGTGTTGCCTGATGCGCGGGATGAAGAGGCCAGGCGGCTTTTCCCGTCGATTGCCGTTGGCCTCTATTTGGCCGTTGCCGCCATGGGTTTGAGCAAGGGGCTTGAAGGCGTTTTTGCCATGATGGAGCCCCGGCTTGCCAGGCAGTTAAGCCATTTCGGGATTCATTGCGAGCAAGCGGGTGATGCCGTGGAGCATCGCGGTACGCGGGTGCCTTACTTCATCAGCAGCAACTCGTTGCTGGACAACCTGAAACATGAATGCAGGAACTTATTGAACAAGATTCAAGGCTGCTTGGCTCTGCCTTACGCACCTTACGCCTGAACAGGTGGCGATCGTGTCGCCGGGCGCGCTTTGCGCTTGTTACTTGTACCCAAATCTGGCACCAAAATCGCTGACTTTATACTCGCAGGGCCCTCGCCGCCTTGGTGCGATCTGGAACGAGGTGTGGTTATTTTCAGGTGACACTCGCGAGACGCGTTGTTTGGGTGAACAATTCAGCGGATAAATGGTAACTAAACGTATCTCCGACGAACCCGCCTATGTGCTGCACCGCTACGACTGGAGCGAGACCAGTCTGATCCTTGAGGTCTTCACCCGCCACCATGGCCGGATCGTGCTGGTGGCCAAAGGCGTGAAGCGGCCCAGTTCGAGCTTTCGCCCGATTTTGTTGCCGCTGCAGCCGCTGCACCTGGCGTTTGGCGGCGACGCCGAAATCAAGACCCTCAAGGCGGCCGAATGGCAAGGCGGCCACGTCATGCCCACCGGCGACGCACTGATGTCAGGCCTGTACCTCAATGAATTGCTGATGTTGCTGCTGGCGCGTGAAGACCCACACCCGTTGCTGTTTGACGTGTATGCCAGCGTGGTGCAGATCATTGCCAGCGACCATGGCGAGGTGCTGGAAGCGGCGCTAAGAGCCTTCGAGCTGCTGCTGCTGCGCGAAATTGGCCTTCTGCCGCTGCTGGATGCACAAACCATGACGCTGCTGGCGCTGCACTCCGGTGAGCGCTACAGCCTGGTGCCTGAAGGCGGCCTGCGCCAGACCCATGCAGGGGATCGCACCAGCCTGAGCGGTACGCAATGGGTCGGCCTGCAACGGGTGCTGGGCGAGCGGGTGCCGTTCACGGCGGTGCTGCGTGCCTGTGCCGAAGTCGCCAGCGCCCTCAAGCCACAACTGCGCACCTTGCTCAATTACCATTGCGGGGTGCCCGCCCTGCGCACCCGGCAAATGATGATTGACCTGCAAAGTTTGTGAGCGGGTTTCGGCAAGCTGCAAGGCGCACCCCACTGAACAGGATCAGGTAACCCCATGACATCGACATCCATCACCACCGCGCTATCCGTCAACCTCAACAAAGTCGCCTTGGTGCGCAACACACGCCGCTTGGGCATTCCCAGTGTCACCCGTGCCGCCACGTTGTGTCTGCAGGCCGGGGCCAATGGCATCACGGTGCATCCGCGCCCGGATGAGCGTCACATTCGCGCCAGTGACGTGCCAGAACTTGCCGCCTTGCTCAAAGACTGGCCCGACCGCGAATTCAACATTGAGGGCAACCCGTTCCACAACCTGATGGACGTGGTGGGTGAACTGGTGGCGCAGAAGCTGCCGGTGCACCAGGTGACCTTCGTGCCCGACACGCAGGGCCAGTTCACCAGTGACCACGGCTGGTGTTTTCCGGATGACGCCGCCCGCCTGAAGCCTTTGATTGAGCAAGCCCATGCTTGGGGCCTGCGCGTGAGCCTGTTCATGGATGCCGATGCGCCTGCCATGGTGGCGGCCAAAGCCGTGGGCGCCGACCGGGTCGAGCTGTATACCGAGCCCTATGCGGCCGCCTGGGGCACGCCAGACCAAGCGGCGCAACTGGCCCGTTTTGCCGCCGCTGCCCAAGCCGCGCTGGACGTCGGCCTGGGCGTGAACGCAGGCCATGACCTGAACCGCGACAACCTGGCCGCCTTCATCGCCCAGGTGCCGGGGGTCAGTGAGGTGTCGATTGGCCACGCGCTGATTGCCGATGCGTTGGAACTCGGTTACAGCGCCACGGTGAAAGACTATCTGCGTTGCATTCATAGAGTTTTGCCATGATGGCCAAGGCCGCGTGTGATGTCAGCCGCTTGGGCAACGACCAACCATGATCTACGGCATTGGCACAGACATTTGCGACGTGCGTCGCATCAAAGCCAGCCTGGCGCGCCATGGCGAGCGCTTTGCCAAAAAAATCCTCAGCGATGCGGAATTCGCCACCTGGGTTGCCCGCAGCGAGCGCTGGCCGGAGCGTGGTGTGCGTTACCTGGCGACCCGCTTTAGCGCCAAAGAGGCCTTCAGCAAAGCCATTGGGTTGGGCATGACCATGCCCATGACTTGGCGGCTGTGCGAAATTGGCAAACTGCCCAGCGGCCAGCCCACGATTGAGCTGCATGGCGAGCTGAAAACCTGGTTCGAAGCCAAAGGCTTGAGCGCCCATGTGAGCGTGACCGACGAGACCGACTACGCCGCCAGCTTCTGTGTGGTAGAAATTTTAGACAAAAATGGCCTCTTGCCCTTATTAAATAAGCGCAAGCAGCTACTAAATAAAGAGTAAATTATGAGCTTTCATGCCCCCTTGATCATCGATATTGCTGGCACCACGCTGGCCAAAATTGACAAACGCCGCCTCAAGCACTCGCTGGTTGGGGGCTTGATTTTGTTTGCCCGCAACTGGCAAAGTCGCGAGCAGCTCACCGACCTGTGCCGCCAAATCAAAAAAGTCCGCCAAGACCTGTTGATTTGCGTGGACCACGAAGGCGGTCGTGTGCAGCGCTTTAAAACCGATGGCTTCACGCACATTGCGCCCATGCGCGCCTTGGGTGAGCTGTGGCTGCAAGACGGCAAGGCAGGTGAAGGCAGCGGCGCCATGCGTGCCAACCGCGCCGCCACCGCCTGTGGTTATGTGCTGGGTGCCGAGCTGCGCGCCTGCGGCGTCGATTTGAGCTTTACCCCGGTGCTGGACTTGGACTTTGGCGAGAGCAGCGTCATTGGTGACCGCGCCTTTGGCCGTGACCCGCGCGTGGTCAGCCTGCTGGCCAAGAGCCTGATGCACGGCCTGCAGTTGAGTGGCATGGCCAACTGCGGCAAACACTTTCCCGGCCACGGCTTTGTTGCAGCTGACTCACACACGGACATTCCGGTGGACAAGCGCAGCCTGAAAGCCATTTTGGCGGATGACGCCAAGCCCTACGAGTGGCTGGGCACGGCGCTGGCCAGCGTTATGCCGGCGCACGTGGTCTACCCCAAGGTGGACAAACGCCCGGCGGGTTTTTCAAGCAAATGGCTGGGCGACATCCTGCGTGGCCAGCTCAGGTTCACCGGCGCGGTGTTCAGTGACGACCTGTCGATGGCTGGGGCGCGTGTCATTGACGGCCAGCCCGTCAGCAGCACACAAGCGGCGGTGGCGGCGCTGAACGCGGGCTGTGACCTGGTGCTGCTGTGCAACCAGTCGCTGGGTGATGGTGCTGAAGTAGATGCCTTGATCGATGGCCTGACCGAGGCCCAACTCAAGGGCCAGTGGCAGCCTTCAGAAGCTAGTGAAGCGCGCCGCCAGGCCTTGTTGCCCTCCAGTCGTGCCACAAACTGGGACGAGTTGATGGTGCAGCCCACTTACATGCAATCGCTGGATTTGTTGCCGTAAACCGGCGCTGGCCGAGAGGGGAGGGCCCGCGTTGTCGCCCACCTGCGGCTCACGGCCCAATGGTCACGGCGCCCGGTGCAGCCGGGGTGCAGACAGTTCAGCAATCATGTCGTTGCTGGCGGCGTCCACATTCGGGTGGAGTTTGAGCAGCTTGGCTGCGGTTAGCAGTTTGCGCAGTTCCTGCAAGTCTTTCACCGTGGGCGCGACCTTGATCTGGGCAATGGCCGCCGTGCTGTTGCCGCCCTTGATCAGGCTCAGCACCTTGGGTGCCCAAACGCTTTGACGTGACATGTGATGTTTCCTCTGAGTAATTTATAAGCTATTTTAGCCTGTAGCCCTTATTAAATAAGCGCAAGCAGCTATAAGAAATATAGCTATCATTGCCCTCTTGTCAGGCTTTGCTGGTGCGGGTAAGGCTGCTGTGACAATCAGCCTCCCTACCTTAACGCTTTTTCAGCCATGAAAGCCAAACTCCTCAGCGCCGGCCTGGTCTACAGCACCGACAGCGGCCGCATGTGCCCGGATTGTCGCCAACCCGTGGCGACCTGCCAATGCCGTGCCGCCAAAGCCAGGCCCGCCACCGATGGCATTGTGCGCGTCTCACGCCAAACCAAGGGCCGCGCCGGCAAAGGTGTCACGCTGGTCACCGGTGTGGCGCTGGACGATGCCGCGCTGGCCGCGTTGGGCAAACAGCTCAAAACCACCTGCGGCTCAGGCGGCACGGTGAAAGACGGCGTGATTGAGGTGCAGGGCGACCACTGCGAGCGCGTCATGGCGCTACTCAAGGCGCAGGGTTTTGCCGTTAAACGTGCCGGGGGCTGACATGAAACCTGAAGACCTGAACCTTCTGGTCACGCGCACCATGCCGTTTGGCAAATACAAAGGCCGCCTGATTGCCGATCTGCCAGGAGACTACCTGTGCTGGTTTGCGCGTGAGGGCGTGCCCAAAGGTGAAATTGGCCGCCTGCTGGCGCTGATGCATGAAATCGACCACAACGGACTGTCAGACCTGCTCAAGCCCCTAAGAAACGCTTGACCCTGCGAGCGAGCGTTGCGGCTCATTCAGGGCCTGCTCAGGTTCGTGGAACCGAATGGCATTGCGCCCGGCGTCTTTGGCCTGGTACATGGCGGCATCGGCCCATTTCATGATGTCGGTCGGGTTGGCTTCAGCGTTGTTGAACACCACCACACCGATGCTGACGCTGCAATGGTGCTGCACCGTGCTGTTGCTTTGGCCAGTGTGCGTCACGGTTAATTGGTACGGGGCATTCAGGGTCGCGCGGATTTTTTCAGCCACCTGGCCGGCTTGGGTTATCGAGGTCGCCGTGTCCTCAGACAACTCCCCGAGCGTCACCACAAACTCATCGCCGCCAAAACGGGCCACCGTGTCGATTTCGCGCACACAAGCCGTCAGGCGCTTGGCCACCTCTATCAACAACAAATCGCCCACGCCATGACCATGGGTGTCGTTGAGGGGTTTGAAGTTGTCCAGGTCCAGAAACATCAACGCGCTGTAAAGGCCACTGCGCTTGCTGGCGGCCATCGCCAGGCCCAGCCGGTCGTCCAGCAGGCGACGGTTGGGCAGGCCGGTCAGGGCATCAAAAAACGCCAATTGCTGCACCTTGTGTTCCATCGCCTTGCGTTCGGTGATGTCAGAAAACAGCGCCACGTAGTTTTGAATCGCACCATCCGTATCACGCACCACACTGATGGTGAGCATTTCCGGGTATTCCTCACCGCTCTTGCGCCGGTTCCAGATTTCGCCAGACCAGCTGTCGGTGTCATGCAGCGTGCGCCACATGGCGGCATAAAAATCATCCTTTTGGCGGCTTGACTTGAGTAAGCGCGGGTTGTGCCCCATCGCTTCATCACGGCTGTAACCTGTGATGCGGCTGAAGGCCGCGTTGACATCAACGATCAAGCCCTGCGCGTCGGCAATGGTGATGCCCTCACGCGAATGGGTGAAGACGCTCGCTGCCAGCATCAGCTGCTCTGCTGCATGCTGGCGCTGGTGTACCTCTTCTGCCAGATGGTCGCGCTGCAGCTCGACTTGTTTGCGCAGCTGTTCACGCTCAACCAGGTTGCGAATGCGTTGGCGGGCAATGGTCACATTGATGGGCTTGGTGATGTAGTCGGCTGCCCCCAGCGACAGGCCAGTGACTTCAGAGTCAAGGTCATTCAAGGCAGTGACAAAGA
Source organism: Rhodoferax sp. (assembly GCF_028688795.1). Classification (GTDB taxonomy): domain Bacteria; phylum Pseudomonadota; class Gammaproteobacteria; order Burkholderiales; family Burkholderiaceae_C; genus Rhodoferax. The sequence continues at coordinate 67,327 of NZ_JAQTXM010000005.1, forward strand.
TCACTGGGATGTGTTGTAGCGCAGGCTGAGCGGCGAGCCGCCTGAAGGTTTCATAACCATCCACCTCGGGCATCATCACATCAAGCAAGATCAGGTCGGGTGGGTTCGCCAGCGCCAGGGCAAGTCCGGCGGGGCCGGATGTGGCAAATTGCAACTCAAACTCACCTTCCAGTGCCGCGCCCAGCGTCAGCAGGTTAGCGGGCGTGTCGTCGATGGCGAGAATTCTGGCTTGCGGGGCGGTCATGTCAGCTTGGTACAAAGTTGCCTGATTCTATGGCTAGGCGCCATTAGTCTGACCTGCAGCGATATGGTGCAAGCCCAGCAGCACTTCGTCAAAACGCATATTTTGCAACAGCACTGTCAACGCCTGCACATCATCTTCCAGTCTGGTGTTTGCCGCCAGAGCTTGCAGCTTCTCGAAACGGGCGATGGCAGCATACTTGTTTTGCGCCAGCAAAGGGGTGAGCTCAAGCACCAGCGCCGCAAATGCCTCTGTGTCAACCGGTTTCAAGACCGCAGCAAGGGTGTTGTCGGGTGATTGGGGTGCGGCAGGCAGCCACTGGGCCAGTGCCGTTTTCAAGGCATCGAGTGAAATCGGCTTGGTTAAAAAGTCGTCCATGCCGGCAGCCAGACAGCGCTGGCGGTCTTCTTCAAACGCGTCAGCGGTCAGCGCAATGATGGGCAAATGCGCGCGCTGTTGCGCGGCTTGCCACTGCCTGATGTGTTGGGTGGCGGCGTAACCGTCCATCACCGGCATGTGCAAATCCATCAGGATCACGTCAGGCGCCTGACCCGGCAGATCCGGCAAGCCTTGAGTGATGGCATCCAAGGCTTGTTGGCCGTCTTCCACCATCGACACCGTGAGCCCAAGCTTGCCCAGCAGCGACTCAATCACCATGCGGTTCACCGCGTTGTCCTCCGCCACCAGCACGTGGCCTTGCAGCAGGGGCTTGGCGGCGCCGGATGGCGGCACATCAGTGCGCTCGGCTTGCCGGCTAATGGCCACACCAGAGAGTTGCTTGGCCTTCACCCTGAACCAAAAGCGGGAACCCTTGCCCGGCGTGCTTTCAACCCCGACATCGCCACCCATGGCGCGCGCCAGGTTGCGCACAATCGACAAGCCCAGCCCACTGCCACCAAATTCGCGGGTGGTGGAACTGTCGGTTTGCGAGAAGGGCTTGAACAACAAATCGAGCTTGTCTGCGGCGATGCCGATGCCGGAATCGCTGACCGAAAACTCCAGCAACGCCAGCCCGTCCTGGCAGTCAATTTCTGTGGCTTCAATGTGCACCTGGCCGCTGCGCGTGAACTTGATGGCATTGCCCACCAGGTTGGAGAGCATTTGGCGCACACGGTGCGCATCGGCCTGGTAGCGTTGTGCGGCGACGCCCAACCACTGGTAATTAAGGGCCAGCTTTTTGGCTTGGGCTGCGCCGGCAAACAGGTTGCCGGTCTCTGTCAGCAGCGACTCGGGCGCAAACACGATGGACTCCAGCTGAAATTTGCCGGCTTCAATTTTTGATAAATCAAGGATGTCGTTGAGTAAGGTCAGAAGCGTTTGGCCGCTCGAAAGAATGGTGCGGGCATAGTCATGCTGCTTGGGAGCGCTGAGCCCGGGCATCAACAGCAGTTGCGCCATGCCCAAAATACCGTTCATGGGGGTGCGGATTTCATGGCTCATGGTGGCCAGAAAGCGGCTCTTGGCCAGAAAGCGGCTCTTGGCCAGGTTGGCGGCCTGCGCATCAGCGGTGGCTTGTTCCAGGGCCAGTTGGTGTGTCTTGCGCTCGGAAATGTCCGAATAGGTGGTGACAAAGCCACCCCCAGGCATTGGCGAGCCACGCACCTCAAGCGCGACCCCGTTGGGGCGCACACGCTCCAGCTGGTGCGCCACTGGGTGGCGGGCGACCTCAACGATGGTTTGCACCATGTCCTCGTGGTCACCCGGCCCATACTCGCCGCGCTCGGCGTTGAAGCGGATGAACTGATCAAACGTGGCGTTGGGGTTGGCGCACATGGCCTCGGGGAAGTCCATGGCTTGCTGAAACAGGCGGTTGTAGGCCAGCAGCCGCAGGTCGCTGTCAAAGGCGCTCAAGCCCACCGGAATGTTGTCCAGAATGCTTTGCATTACGGTGTTGTTGCGTTGCAGGGCTGCTTCGGCCACTTTTTGCTGGGTGACGTCTTCGTAGATGCCCAAAATGCCAATGATGTCGTTGTGCTCGTTGCGCAGCGGCACTTTGGAGGTGCGCAGCCAGATGATGTGCCCGTCGGGCGTGGTTTGGGGCTCGTCATACATCAGCCGGGGAATGCCGGAATCCATCACGCGGTGGTCGTCTGCGCCGTAAAGATCAGCTTGCTCGCGCCAGCTCAGTTCAGCATCACTTTTGCCAATCAGCTCGTCAGGATGACTCAGGCCGGCATCCTGGGCAAACGCCGGGTTACAGCCGAGGTAGCGCAGGTTCAGGTCTTTCCAGAACACCCGCATGGGCGCCGTGTCAATGATAGATTGCAGCAGCTTGCGCGATGCGGCCAGCGTAGCACCGGCTTGGGCTTGCGCCGCCTGCCGTGCTAATTCAGCGGTTTTTTGATCGGTGATGTTGCCAACAAAGCCATGCCATAACACGGCGCCATCAGCTTGTGCTTGCGGCATGGCGCTGCTGGATAGCCAGCGCACCGTCTGGTCATCAAAACAAATTCTGAACTCATGGGTCCAGGCCGTCAGGGTTTGCGCAGAGGTTTGGATGCTGCTTGCAAATGCGGCACTGTCGTCTGGGTGAATCGCGGCAAAAATGGCCTCAGCGCTGGTTTTGACCTCACTCGGGTCAAGTCGAAAAATATCGCGCAAAGCGTCGCTGGCATAGGGCAGGCATGAGCTGCCGTCGGGTCGCAGCAGGAATTGGTAAACGCAGCCTGGCACCCGGCTGGCGAGGTTTTTCAGTTGCTCCAGGTCATGGGCATGGATGCGCTCCTGGCGCATTTTGAGCAGCAACAACCAGGACGCCAACGCCGCCAGCGCCAGCAGCAGCGCGATGATGGCAAGGGTTTTGATTTGGCGCTGCTCGTTTGCCGCTTGCTCAGCCAAAAATAGATCAGCGGTGCTCAGCCCAATGCCCACCACCAAGGGGAATGAAGGGAGTTTGCGGACGTGGTATATGCGCTCAATGCCGTCCCTGACGGCATTGAGCGTGAGTGTGCTGTTGGTTTGGCCTTTGGCAATGATGCCGAGGAACGGGCTGCTTGATACGTCGCCTCCAAATTCATCTTTGTCAGGGGTGTGGCGCACACGCAGCGCACCATCCAAGCCAAAAAGCGTGGCCACGCCCTGTTGACCCAGCTTGAGTTCGCTGTAAAACCGGCTGAAGTAGCCCGCGTCGATCGAGGCCACCACCACGCCGTCAAATTGACCCGTAGCCGTGGTGATGCGGCGCGTTAGCTGAATGGACCACTTGCCCGAGGCACGCCCCAGCACGGATTGTGAGACAAACAAGGTGTCGCGGTCTGAGGCCAGGTGCACCTTGAAATGTTCGCGGTCTGACAGGTCAAGCGGCGCCTTGAATGGCAAACTGCTTAGTTTCAGGAAGCCCTGGCTGTCAATGACCGCAATTTGCAGCACCACCCGGTCATCAAGGATGCCTTGTGCTGCGAGGTCTTGCAGGTTGAGTTGGTCGCCTTTTTCCAGGTATTGGTGGCGCAGCCATTGCAGGGTTTGATCGACGCTAAAGAGCGTGCGCTCGGCGTGTTCCTGGCTCAGCCGTGCGAGGTTGACCAACTCGCTTTCGGCGGCAGCGACCGTTTTGGCGTGGTGTTCTTTGGTTTCGCCGAGGTATTGCAGCCAGAGTGCTGCGGACAACACCACGGCAAGCAGCCAAATGGGCCCAATTTGGCGCAACAGGCTGCCTGACATCAACGCACCGCTGGGGGCCTGCTTGGGGTCTGAATTCGACATGGTTTTGATTATGGATCTTGCGGTGCTTGCCGCAGCGGCTTAAGCCGCATAAAGGGTCTTTTGGGTAATTTTATGTAGCAAGGCCATGGTGGTTTGCTGGGTCAGCGTGGCTGGGCGCAGGGAACTCGTGGCCAGACTGACCTTGGTGCGCAGCACCGGTTCGGTGATGGTGCGCACTGAAAACGCCGAAGGGCGGATCGAACTTGCCACCGCGTTGCGTGACAGCACCGCACTGCCCGCGCCGTCGGCCACCAAATCCAGTATCGCTGACACACCGTCAATTTCCAGCGCAATGTTGAGCCGACAGCCGATGTTGGCCAGTTCGGATTCGACATGCATGCGGATCGCGTTCGGCCGGGTGGGAATCACCAGCGGCAGTTGCGCCAGTTCACGCAGCGTGATGGGCCCGGGCGGCGCGTCTTCAGCCAAACCAAGCGGGCGGCGCTGCACCAGCAACAGGTCTTCTTCCAGCAGCGGTGTGATCTCGATCTCGGTGCTGGGTTGGGCGTTGTAAACCACAGCAATGTCAAGGCGCCCAGCCATCAGCGACTCCTGCATTGGCACCGACAGGCCTTCCGTGATGGACAGCGTGGCATCGGGCAACTCAGAGCGAAAGGCACGGATCAAAGGCACGGTCAACACCCGTGCCAGGCTGGTGGGCAGGCCCACCGCCACGCGCCCCGCCAGCGAACCACGCACCCGGCCCAGTTCTTCGCGCGCGCGCGCCACCTGGTGCAAGATGCCGCGTCCATGCGCCAGCAGCAGCTTGCCGGCTTCGGTGGGCAGTGCGCCACGGCCGTTACGCGTCAGCAGGGTTTGCCGCAGTTCGACTTCCAGCAGGCGCACCTGCCGGCTCAAGGCCGGTTGGGCAATGTCCAGCGCCAATGCCGCCCGGGTGAAGCTGCCGAGTTCGGCCACACGCACAAAGTATTCCAGTTGTTTCAGGTCCATCAGCGGCTTATCCAGTGTGTGATTCATTCAGGCGTTCGGGTGCATGGCAAAGCCGAACGGGGAATGCTTAGGGTTTACCATAACCCATGCCGGATTATGCCAAGTTGTTATATCTGCTAGTGTGTTAGCTGCCTTATCAAGGTACCCACGCCAGCACAAAATACCGCCATGCAAACAGCCATTCCCTGTTATTTCATGCGCGGCGGCACCTCTCGCGGCCCGTTCTTTTTGGCGTCAGACCTGCCTGCCGATGTGCCCACCCGTGACCGTGTGTTGCTGGCGGTGATGGGCTCGCCCGACAAGCGGCAGATTGACGGCCTGGGTGGGGCGCACCCGCTGACCAGCAAGGTCGGCATCGTCAGCGCCAGCCAGATGCCTGGCGTGGACGTTGACTTTTTGTTTGCCCAGCTCCAGCCTGAAAAAGACACCGTGGATACCACGCCCAACTGCGGCAACATGTTGGCCGCTGTGCTGCCTTTTGCCATTGAGCGTGGCCTGGTGGCGGTGCAGGGCGACAGCACCACGGCGCGCGTGCTCACCCTCAACACCGACATGCAGTGCGACATCACTGTGGACACGCGTGGCGGGCATGTCCATTACACCGGCAACGCACGCATTGACGGCGTGCCTGGCACGGCCGCACCGGTGACCATCAATTTTCTGGACACGGCGGGCTCGGTCTGTGCAGGCTTGTTGCCCACGGGCCAGGTGCGAGACCGCATCACCGTGACTGGCGAGGGTTTTGAGACCTTCACCCTGGATGTCACGTGTATTGACAACGGCATGCCGCTGGTGATGTTCAAGGCCTCTGACGTGGGCTGCACGGGTTATGAAAGCGTGGCAGAGTTGAATGCGGACGACGAGTGCAAGCGCCGTCTTGAAGCGCTGCGCCTGCAGATTTCCCTGAAGATGGGACTGGGCGATGTCAGCCAGAAGAACTACCCCAAGATGACCCTGATTGCGCCACCGCGTGCGGGTGGCAGCTTGTGCACACGCAGCTTTATTCCGCATGTCTGCCACGATGCCATCGGTGTGCTGGCTGCGGTCACAGTCGGCACGGCGTGTGTGCTGAAAGGCTCGGTCTGCGACGGTGTGGCCGTGATGCCGCAAGGGCATGAGCCCACGGTGTCGGTCGAGCACCCCACTGGGGAATTCAGCGTGGCCCTCGGCCTGGACGCACAGGATGCACAAAAAGTCACCAAAGCCGCCTTGCTGCGCACAGCCCGGTTGATCATGCGTGGCGAGGTGATGGTGCCTGCCGCCATTTGGCCTGGGCCGACCCACGTGGCCTGAAACAAGTCGCTACCATCCCGTTTGGACGACACGAACTTTATTTTTACAACAGGAGACACCATGAAAACTTCCCTGAAATCAATCGCCGCCCTCTCGGTGCTGGCCGGTGCTGCGCTGGCTGCATCCGCCCAAACCGTCACCCTCAAGGTGCATCACTTTTTGCCCGCAGGTTCGGCCGCGCAAAAGATGTTCATCCAGCCCTGGTGCGACAAGATCGCACTGGAATCCGGCGACAAGATGAAATGCCAAATTTACCCGTCGATGCAACTCGGTGGCACGCCGCCCCAGTTGTTTGACCAAGTGAAGGATGGCGTGGTGGACGTGACCTGGGTGCTGCCCGGTTACATGGCGGGGCGTTTCCCTTTGTCTGAAGTGTTTGAGCTGCCCTTCATGATGCAAAGCCCCGAAGGCACCAGCAAGGCGCTGTGGGATTTTGTTCAAACCAATCCGAACGTGGCCGCCGAGTTCAAAGATGTCAAGTTGCTGGCCCTGCATGTACATGGAGATGGTGTCTTTCACATGACCAACAAGCCCATCAAGACCATGGCCGACCTGAAGGGCCTGAAAGTGCGTGCGCCTACGCGCCAGTCCAACAAGATGCTGGCCGCCCTGGGCGCGACCCCCGTGGCCATGCCGGTGCCTGCCGTGAGCGAGGCCCTGGCCAAGTCGGTGATTGACGGTGCCCTGGTGCCGTATGAAGTGGTGCCCTCGGTGAAGATTCAGGAGCTGGTCAAGTTCCACTCTGAAACCGACCCGGCCGAGCCCGCCATTTACACCTCGACCTTCGTGTTTGCCATGAACAAGGCCAAGTACGAAAGCCTGCCGCCTGACCTGAAAAAGGTCATTGACAACAACAGCGGCCAGGCCTTGTCGGGCCAGGTTGGCAAGACCTTTTTGGCAGCGGATGGCATTGGCAAAAAGCTGACCGAGAAAAACACCCACAACGTGATTCCTTCGGCCGAGCTGCAAAGCTGGAAAAAAGCCAGCGAGCAAATCACCACCGACTGGGTGGCAGACGTCACCGCCAAGGGCGCCAACGGCAAGTTGTTGCTGGAAAACGCCCGCGCCCTGATCGCCAAGTACGCCGCCAAGTAAGCAGCGATGTCGCTCGACCTGTGTGGCACGCGTCACACAGGTCACCCCCCTTGGAAAATTCAATGATGTGATGCGCCCCTTGCGGTCTGCGTCAGAGGAGAAGTGTTGATGCAAGAGCCCATTCCCGGTGCCCCGCCAGGTGCCGCAACGCTCAATTTTGGTCCCATGGGACAGCTGTTGTTTCGTGCCTCCAAGGTGTCGGCCATCATGGGTGGCTTAACCTTTGTCGCTATTGTGCTCATGAGCATCGTCAGCATCGTGGGGCGCAAGCTCATTTCAGCGCCGGTACCGGGTGATGTGGAAATGCTGCAAATGGCGGCGGCCTTTGCCTCAGCCAGTTTTTTTGCCTATTGCCACCTCAATGGCGGGGATGTCAAGGTGGACTTCTTTACCGCCAAGGCCAGCCCGGCCACAGTGCATCGGCTGGATGCCTTTGGTTCCCTGCTGGTGGGCCTGTTTGGCGCGCTGATCACCTGGCGCGCCGCCGTGGGTGCGTTTGCCATCAAAGAGGCCGGTGAAACCAGCATGATTTTGGGTTGGCCGGTGTGGATCGCCCAGATGCTCATGGTGCCCGGCTTTTTGCTGATGGCACTGGCCGGTTTCTACATGGTGGGCCTGCACTGGCGCCTGAGCCAAACCCACAGCGGGGTGCAAGCATGAGCGGCATTGCCATTGGCGGGATCATATTTGCCTGCCTGATGGTGTTGCTGGTGCTGCGGGTGCCGATTGGCATCGCCATGTTCACCATGGGCGCAGCGGGTTATTACTACCTGACGGGCGGGGAAGCGTTGCCCATTCTGAATTTCCTGAAAAACCTGGCCTACGCCCGCTTGTCGAACTACGACATTGTGGTGATTCCGCTGTTTCTGCTGATGGGGCAGTTTGCCACCCACGGCGGTTTGAGTTCGGCACTGTTCAAGTTTGTGGAAGCCTTCATGGGTCACATGAAAGGCGGCGTCGCCATGGCGTCCATCGGGGCCTGCGCCGGTTTTGGCGCCATTTGCGGCTCGTCCTTGGCCACGGCCGCCACCATGGGCCAGGTGGCTTTGCCCGAACTCAAGCGATTTGGTTACTCGGGCTCGCTGGCCACCGGTGCGCTGGCGGCGGGCGGCACGTTGGGCATCATGATTCCGCCTTCCGTCCCACTGGTGATTTATGCCATCCTGACGCAGGAATCCATTGGCAAGCTCTTCATGGCTGCCGTGTTGCCGGGCATCATTGCCATGCTGGGCTACATGCTGGTCATCAAGATCATCGTCACCCTCGACCCCAAGGCTGGTCCGGCCGGCCCGCGTTCTAGCTGGGCCAAGCGTCTGAAAGCCCTGTTGCAAGTGGCACCGGTGCTGCTGGTGTTTGTGGTGGTGATTGTGGGTATTTATGGCGGCTGGGCCAACCCGACTGAGGCGGCAGCCATTGGCGCCGCCGCCTGCGGTGTGCTGGCGGTGGTGTCGGGCGGCATGCGTACACGGGGCTTGATTGACAGCGCCTTGGGCACGGCGCAGGCCACGGCCATGATCTTTTTGGTGCTGCTGGGGGCCGACATGCTTAACACCGCACTGGCGCTGTCACAAATGCCGGTGGAACTGGCCGCTTGGGTGCAGGCCAGCAACCTAAGCCCGATGGTGGTGATGGTGGCTATTTTGCTGATCTACATCTTTTTGGGCTGTGTCATGGACAGCCTGGCCATGATTCTGCTGACCATTCCAATCTTCTACCCGGTGATCATGGGGCTGGACTTTTTTGGCATGACCGACAGCGACAAGAGCATCTGGTTCGGCATTCTGGCCCTGATGGTGGTTGAGATTGGCCTGGTGCATCCGCCGGTGGGCATGAACGTGTTCATCATCAACAGATTAGCGCGTGATGTGCCGCTGGTGGAAACCTTCAAGGGCGTGATGCCTTTCCTGGCTTCGGACTTTATTCGCATTGGTTTCCTGCTGTTTTTCCCCTCCATCGCGCTGTTTCTGGTGCATACCTTTCACGGGTGATCCTCATGACAACTTCCCTTCGTACCCAAGTGGCCATCATTGGTTCCGGACCCAGCGGCTTGCTGCTGGGCCAGTTGTTGCACAAGGCCGGCATTGACGCGGTGATCGTCGAGCGCGTTTCTGGCGAGTATGTGCTGAGCCGCATCCGTGCCGGTGTGCTGGAGCAGGTCTGCGTTGATTTGCTGGACGAAGCTGGCGTGGGCGCACGCATGCACCGTGAAGGGCTGGTGCATGGTGGCTTTGACATGCTGTACTGCGGCAAACGCCACCGGGTTGACATGAACGGCCTGACCGGCGGCAAAAACGTGATGGTTTACGGCCAGACCGACGTCACCCACGACCTGATGGACGCGCGCACGTCGGCAGGCTTGCCCACTTACTACGAAGCCAGCGACGTGCAGGTGCTGGACTTTGACACCAAACAGCCCCGCGTCACCTTCACCCACGGCGGCAAGTCTTATGAATTGCAATGCGACTTCATTGCCGGTTGCGACGGCTTTCACGGCGTGTGCCGGGCCAGCGTGCCGCGCAAGTCGATCCAGGAGTTCGAGAAGGTTTACCCCTTTGGCTGGCTTGGCCTGCTGTCAGACACGCCGCCGGTGCACGACGAGCTGATTTACGTCAACAGCCCGCGCGGTTTTGCCCTGTGCAGCCAGCGCAGCAAAACCCGCAGCCGCTATTACCTGCAAGTGCCGCTCACCGACCGCATTGAAGACTGGACCGACGACGCCTTTTGGCAAGAGCTGCGCCTGCGGCTGGACGAAGAAGCCAACGCCAAACTCATCACCGGCCCGTCCATTGAAAAAAGCATCGCGCCACTGCGCAGTTTTGTCACCGAGCCCATGCGTTTTGGCCGCATGTTTCTGGCGGGCGACGCCGCGCACATCGTGCCACCCACCGGCGCCAAGGGGCTGAACCTTGCCGCCACCGATGTCAAGTACCTGTGCAACGCGCTGGTGGACTTTTACCAAAACCACTCCGAGCAGGGCATTGACACCTATTCCGAGCGCTGCCTGCGCCGCATCTGGAAGGCCGAGCGCTTCAGCTGGTGGATGACGTCGCTGATGCACCGTTTTCCGGACGACAGCCCCATCACCAGCCGTTTTCAGGAGGCCGAGTTGGACTACCTGCTGAATTCCCACGCAGGCTCCCTGTCGATTGCAGAGAACTATGTGGGCCTGCCGCTGGACTTTGCCGAACCCGCGCCGTGAGCGTCTAGGCAACACCTAGTTGCTATCTATTAAATAGCTACTAACGCATATTAAATAAGCGCTAGAGCCTAATTTCTTATAAAGAAAGTCAACCATGATCATCGATTGCCACGGCCACTACACCACGGCCCCCAAGGCGCTGGAAACCTGGCGCAACCAGCAAATTGCCGGCATCCAAGACCCTGCGGTGATGCCCAAAGTGTCTGACCTGAAGATCAGCGACGACGAGTTGAGGGAAAGTATTGAGACCAACCAGCTGCGCCTGATGCGCGACCGCGGCCTGGACCTGACGCTGTTTTCCCCACGCGCCAGCTTCATGGCGCATCACATTGGCGACTTCCAGGTGTCCAGCACCTGGGCGGCCATTTGCAACGAGCTTTGCTACCGCGTCAGCCAACTGTTTCCCGACCACTTTGTCCCGGTGGCCATGTTGCCGCAAAGCCCAGGCGTCGACCCCGCCACCTGCATTCCCGAGCTGGAAAAGTGTGTGAAGGAATACGGCAACGTCGGCATCAACCTCAACCCCGACCCGTCCGGTGGCCACTGGACCTCGCCGCCCTTGAGCGACAAGGCCTGGTTCCCGATTTACGAGAAGATGGTCGAGTACGACATCCCGGCCATGATTCACGTCAGCACCAGTTGCAACGCCTGCTTTCACACCACCGGCGCGCATTACCTGAACGCCGACACCACCGCCTTCATGCAGTGCCTGACCAGCGACTTGTTCAAGGAATTCCCCACGCTCAAGTTCCTGATTCCGCACGGCGGCGGTGCCGTGCCTTACCACTGGGGGCGCTTCCGTGGCCTGGCGCAAGAACTGAAAAAACCGCTGCTGCAAGAGCATTTGCTCAACAACATCTTCTTTGACACCTGCGTTTACCACCAGCCCGGCATTGACCTGCTCAACACCGTGATCCCGGTGAAAAACGTGTTGTTTGCCAGCGAGATGATTGGCGCCGTGCGCGGCATCGACCCCGAAACCGGTCATTATTTTGACGACACCAAGCGCTACATCGAAGCCTCAAACATCCTGAGCGAGTCCGACCGCCAGCATATTTACGAGGGCAACGCCCGGCGCGTGTTCCCGCGGTTGGACGCGTTGCTGACCAGCAGGACGGGCCATTGACGTGAAGAAACAAATGGCACTCCACTGGCTGTCATGCCGGAACCGATCCGGCATCCATGACGGTGGGTCTGCCCGCCACGCCGCTTTACACCCATAAAGGTCCATCCATGGCCATCACCAGCAACTCATCACAGGGCGAATCCAGCAACGCCCCCATCACCAACTTCTCGCATTGCCACGAAGGCATCCTGGCGCAGTTGACCAAGATGGGCGAACTGCCAGCACTGGCCGAGGCGGCCGAGCGCGCCAGAACCTGGGCTGAGAGCACCCGCAGCTTTTTTCGTGCGGTGGTGTTTGAGCACCATCAGGAAGAAGAGCGGGCACTGTTTGAAGCCGTGCTGGCCAGTGCCACACCGGGTGAGGAATTCGCGCGTGTCCAGGCCATCACGACCCGGCTCACGCAAGAGCACCGGCAAGTCGAAGCCCAGTTCGTCAAGCTGGAGCCACAACTGAAAAAAATGGCCAAGGGCCAGCCTTGCGACATCGATGCCGCCGCTGTGGAGGCCCTGGTGCATGACTACCAAGCGCATGCAGCTTTTGAAGAAGCAGAATTTTTGCCCCTGTCCGAAACCATCCTGAGCCGCAACAGCAACCACATGGCGGCGCTGGGGCTGAGCTTGCACATTCGGCATGTGTCGGTGGCTGCTTCGCCGACTTGAGCCACCGTTTGAATCACGACCTGAATCGACCCCCTGAACTGGAGACGCACCATGAACAACCTGGGCATTGTCAAAAGAAACATCACCCGCGCCGACAAGGCCGCAGTAGAAAAACTTTCGCGTTTTGGCGTGGCCACTATTCACGAAGCCATGGGCCGCGTCGGCTTGATGAAACCCTACCTACGGCCCATCTACAACGACGCCAAGATTTGCGGCACCGCCGTCACCGTGCTGCTGCAGCCGGGCGACAACTGGATGATGCACGTGGCCGCTGAGCAGCTCCTACCCGGTGACGTGGTGGTGGCAGCCTGCACCACCGACAACGCCGACGGTTTTTTTGGCGACCTGCTGGCAACGTCGTTCCAGGCGCGCGGCGCGGTTGGCCTGATCATTGACGGCGGTGTGCGAGACGTGAAAGACCTCACCGAGATGAACTTCCCAGTGTTCTCCAAAGCCATCCATGCCAAGGGCACGATCAAGGCGACGCTGGGTTCGGTGAACATTCCCGTCGTGTGCGCCGGGGCTCAGGTCAACCCCGGTGACGTGGTCATTGCCGACATTGACGGCGTGGTGGTGGTGCCCGCTGCCGTGGCGCAGCAAGTGGCCGATGCCGCCGAAGCACGCGAAGCCAACGAAGGCGCCAAACGCGCCATCTTTGCCTCGGGCGTGCTCGGGCTGGACTATTACAAGATGCGCGAAGGCCTTGAAAAAGCTGGCCTGCGCTATATAGATTGAAGCACGCTACGCTTTATTTATAAGGGCTAGAGCACCAAAACACCATGAATACCCCGACATTGATGGCCCTTAGGCAGCGTGTCGCAAATTCACTTCGCTAAAACCATGCATACAAATCCCAAACAATGGCGCGTTGGCCTGGTCGGCTACGGCGAGGTCGGCCGCATTTTGGCCGAAGACCTGCGCGCCCAGGGCGTAGCGGTTTGCGCCTATGACCTCAAGCTGGAAGCCGCAGACATTGCTGCACCGTTGCAAGCCCACGCCGCGCAGCATGGCGTGCAATTGGTAGCAAACAGCGCAGCGCTGGCAGCCACCTCAGACTTCATCGTCAGTGCCGTCACCGCCAGCCAGACCGTGCCGGTGGCGCAAGCCTGCGCGCAGTCCGTGCAGCCGGGAGCGTTTTTTCTGGACTTCAATTCCGCCTCACCCGCCGCCAAACAACGCGCGGCCAGTCTGATCGACGGGGCAGGGGGCTGCTACGTGGAAGGCGCGGTCATGACCAGCATGCCGCCGTACCGCATCAAGGTGCCGCTGCTGCTGGGTGGCGCGTTTGCTACCGAGTTGGCGCCGCTCATCAATGCGCTGGGTTTTGCATCCAAGGTGGCCAGTGACCAGCTAGGTGTGGCCAGCGCCACCAAGATGTGCCGCAGCGTGATGATCAAAGGCCTGGAAGCCATGGTGATCGAGAGCTTCACCACCGCCCGCTTTTACGGGGTGGAAGACGCGGTGGTCGCCAGTCTGTACGAGACTTTCCCTGGCATCGACTGGGAAAAGCAGGCCGCCTATTTTTTCCAGCGCGTGATCGAACACGGCCGTCGCCGCAGCGAAGAAGTGCGTGAAGTGGCTGAGACCGTGCGCGACGCCGGCCTGACGCCCTGGTCCGCCACTGGCACCGCCGAACGCCAAGCCTGGGTGGCCGATGGCGCCGATGCTGGTTGGTTTGGTGACAAAGGCACCCCTGAATTCGCCCGCCGTGCGGATTGGCGCGTGGAGGCCGACCGCATGCTGGCGCAGGTCAATAAGAGAGATTGAACAATGAGCAACCCCCCGGATAAACCCATGAACCAACCCACCACAGGCGATTTCACCAAAACTTCCGGCTGGCTGGACTGGTACGCTGGCCCATCCAAACCCAGCTTCAAGTTACCCGCAGGCGCCGTCGACGCCCATTGCCACGTGTTCGGCCCAGGCGCTGAATTTCCTTATGCACCCGAGCGCAAGTACACGCCATGCGATGCGTCCAAGACCCAGCTGTTTGCCCTGCGCGATCACCTGGGATTTGATAAGAACGTGATCGTGCAAGCCACTTGCCACGGCGCCGACAACCGCGCGCTGGTCGACGCACTCATCCACAGCCAGGGCCGGGCGCGTGGTGTGGCCACCGTCAAGCGCTCGGTCACAGACCAAGAGCTGCAAGCCATGCACGAGGCCGGTGTGCGCGGCGTTCGCTTCAACTTTGTCAAACGCCTGGTCGATTTCACGCCCAAGGACGAACTGATGGAAATTGCCGCCCGCATCAAGGCCTGGGGCTGGCATGTGGTGATTTATTTTGAAGCGGTGGACTTGCCCGAGCTGTGGGACTTTTTCACCACCCTGCCAACCACCGTGGTGGTCGACCACATGGGCCGCCCGGACGTGTCGCTGCCGGTGGACGGGCCGCAGTTTGCGCTGTTCCAGAAGTTCATGCGTGAGCACAGCAATGTGTGGAGCAAGGTGAGCTGCCCGGAGCGCCTGAGTGTCACCGGCCCGAAAGCGCTGAGCGGCGAGAAGGATTTGGCAGGTGGCGCCTACCGCGACGTGGTGCCGTTTGCCCGCGCCATTGTGGACGAGTTTCCTGACCGCGTGTTGTGGGGCACCGACTGGCCGCACCCGAACCTGAAAGACCACATGCCCGACGACGGGCTGCTGGTGGACTTTATTCCCCACATTGCACCCACGCCCGAGTTGCAGCACAAGTTGCTGGTCGACAACCCGAATCGCCTGTATTGGAATTCATAGCGCTCTGCGCACGTTCCATAAGCGCTAGAGCCTGATTTATTATAAATTTTCTGATCTGAATCCAACGCTGAAAGGAGCCTTCATGGCACTTGACAAACCCTACCTTGATGTCCCCGGCACCATCATTTTTGATGCCGAACAAAGCCGCAAGGGCTTCCACCTGAACCAGTTCTGCGTCTCCTTGATGCAGGCCGCCAACCGGGAGCGTTTCAAACGTGACGAGCGCGCTTACCTGGATGAATGGCCGATGACCGAAGACCAGAAGCTGGCGGTGCTGTCGCGCGACCTGAACCGCTGCATGGGCTTAGGTGGCAACATTTATTTTCTGGCACGTATTGGCGCCACCGACGGTTTGAGCTTTCAGCAAATGGCTGGCTCCATGACCGGTATGACCGAAGCCGAGTACCGCGACATGATGATCCAGGGTGGCCGCACCATCGAAGGCAACCGCGTGATTGGCGAGGACGGCAACGCCCAAGCCCAGCATCAACCCCAAGGCCAAGCTGGCCAGAAAGCGAAGGCCTGACCATGGCACGCATCACCGCATCCGTTTACACCTCACATGTGCCCGCCATTGGCGCTGCGCTGGATTTGGGTAAAGACAAGGAACCCTATTGGAAAAACGTATTTGACGGATACGAATATTCCAAACAGTGGATGAAAGACAACAAGCCCGATGTGGTTTTTCTGGTCTACAACGACCACGCCACCGCTTTCAGCCTCGACATGATTCCCACCTTTGCCATTGGCACGGCGCCCGGTTTCCCGATTGCCGATGAAGGCTGGGGCCCGCGCCCGGTGCCGCCCGTGGTGGGCCACCCTGAACTGGCCGCGCACATTGCGCAGTCGGTGATCCAGCAAGACTTTGACCTGACCATCGTCAACAAGATGCCGGTAGATCACGGCCTGACCGTGCCACTGAGCCTGATGTGTGGCCAGCCACCCGCCAATGATTTTCATTGGCCGAGCCCGGTGATTCCGTTCGCGGTGAATGTGGTGCAGTACCCGGTGCCGTCGGGTGCACGCTGTTTTGCGCTGGGGCAGGCGATTCGCAAAGCGGTCGAGAGTTATGACGAAGACCTGAATGTGCACATTTGGGGCACCGGCGGAATGAGCCATCAGTTGCAGGGGCCACGTGCTGGCCTGATCAACCGCGAGTGGGACAACGCCTGGCTGGACCAGATGATTGCCGACCCGGTGGCGTGTTCCAAGGTCCCGCACATTGACTATGTGCGTGAGGCGGGCAGCGAAGGCATTGAGCTGGTGATGTGGCTGATTGCCCGGGGTGCTATGCAAGATGTAGCTGACAGCGCACGTTCTGTAAGCGTTAAGCACCGTTTTTACCATGTACCGGCGTCGAACACGGCTGTTGGGCATGTCATTTTGGAGAACGCATGAAACCTATCAAAGTGGCGCTGGCTGGGGCTGGCGCTTTTGGCATCAAGCATCTGGATGGCATCCGACACATTGACGGCGTTGAAGTGGTGTCGCTGATCAGCCGCGACCTGGAGAAAACGCGAGAGGTGGCGGCCAAATACGGCATTGGCCATGTCACCACCGAGCTGGCTGACAGCCTGGCCCTGAAAGAGGTGGATGCGGTCATTTTGTGCACACCGACACAAATGCACGCCTCGCAAACGCTGGCTTGCTTGCGTGCGGGCAAACATGTGCAGGTGGAAATTCCGCTATGTGACGTGCTCAAAGATGGCGAAGAAGTGGCACAAGTGGCTGAACAAAGCGGCCTGGTTGCCATGTGTGGCCACACCCGCCGCTTCAACCCCAGCCATCAGTACGTGCACAACGAGGTCACGGCAGGGCGCTTCAACATCCAGCAGATGGATGTGCAAACCTACTTTTTTCGGCGCTCCAACATGAACGCGCTGGGCCAGCCGCGCAGCTGGACCGACCACCTGCTGTGGCACCACGCCGCGCACACTGTCGATTTGTTTGCCTACCAGTGCGGCAGCCCCGTGGTGAAAGCCAACGCCATTCAGGGGCCGATTCACCCCACATTGGGCATCGCCATGGACATGAGCATCCAGCTCAAGGCGGCTAATGGTGCCATTTGCACGCTGAGTTTGAGCTTCAACAACGACGGCCCGCTGGGCACTTTTTTCAGGTACATCGGCGACAGCGCGACTTACATTGCCCGCTACGACGACCTGTTTACCGGCAAAGAGGAAAAAATTGACGTGTCAGGCGTGGCGGTGAGCATGAACGGCATCGAGCTGCAAGACCGTGAGTTTTTCAGCGCCATCCGCGAGGGCCGCCAGCCCAACAGCAGTGTGGCCAGCGTGTTGCCGTGTTACCGGGTGTTGCATGAGCTGGAGTTGCACCTGAACGCGGGGTGATGTGAAACACGCACGTCGCTGTGGGCGTGCCTGAGGCTGAAATAGGACCCAACAAGTCGATTTCATCGGGCTGCCTCGGCAGCCCGATGCATTTACGTCGAGCTGTTCCTTCGTGCCTTGATTTTTGCGACGATGCTCTTCACGGTATCGTCCTTGAACATTTGCTCACGCTGGACCGAGTAGCCCTCATCCCCGACATGAAACTGATTGAGAAACCGCATGGCATCGACGACACCCAGCTCGTGAATGAGCGCCGTGCGGGCACGCTGTGAAACCATCGAAATGGGTTGCATAACGCGATTCATTGGCGATCTCGATGACCCGGATGAAAAGCTATGCCGGTGAATGCACTGCTTGCGCCACCAGTCGCACTCCCAAAGCAGCACAAACCCGGTTGATGGTGTCAAAGCGGGGCTGGGCATCGGGTCGTAGCGCTTTGTACAAGGCCTCGCGGGTGATGCCTGATGCTTTGGCAATTTCGCTCATGCCCCTCGCACGGGCGATGTCACCCAGTGCAGCCGCCAGCAGCGCCGAATCGTTGGCTTCAAGAATGTCTGTGAGATAAGCTGCAATGTCTGCTTCACTCCCAAGATAAGGTGCAGCGTCAAATTCCGGCAGATCCGCTACATTGATGCGTTTCATACTTATTCCTTATTCAGTCAAGTTGCAAAGCTAATGCTTTGGCGCGTTTGATGTCGGTTTTCTGGGAGCGTTTGGAGCCACCAACCAGTAACACAATGACTTCTTTATCTCGCTGCGTAAAGTACACGCGCCAGCCGGCACCCAAGTGGATGCGCATTTCAGAAACCCCTTCGCCAACGGGCTCTACATCACCCATCAAACCAAACGCCAGTCGTTTGATGCGTGCGGCGATGACGCCTCGTACAGTTTGATCTGTCAGGTCATCAAGCCAAGCGGTGAATGCGGGCAGCGGTTTGACGGAGTACATGAATTAATTGTAATCGAATGGATACATTTGGGGCGCGGTGAATGGGTGTTCGTGGATGAATAGCGTTGGTGTGGCGCAAGCCAGTCTGGGTCATTCTCTTACTTGATTGATATCGACACTATCCAATGTGTCGACCCTGAAATATCGTCCCTGGCGTCCGGGCCGAAGCTGGGCACCGCCAGGTTGTCTGGCGGCGCACTGATGCGGTTGAGGTCAATGGCCATCGGCCGGCCAATGAGCCCCTCGTCTGTCGCGCTAAAACGGTAATACAAACCGTTCCACAGTTTGGCGCCAAACTCTGATGGTCGCTTGAACAAAAACAGCAGGTTGTGCTCAAGCCAGGTGAGGTCTTGCACGCTGACTTTTCCGGGGTGCTGGTAGGGGTAGGGCACATGGCAGGTCACCTCGATCGGGCTACCCAGGCATTTGAATTCTTTCATCGACAAAAAATAGTCGGTGAAGTTCGCATGGTTCATGCTGAGGGCGAAGGTGCTTGAGCCATCTGCCTGCGGCCTGAAGTCAACCGTGCCAATGACGATCGCTTGTTTGTCTTGCGTGTGTGCGGTGACGGTTTGGACACCGCTTAGGGTCCATGCAAAAACCGGCAGCGGGGTCACGGCAATCAAGGCCAGCAACAGCGCCAGTGGGCGCACGGGAAAGGGTCGCGTGGTTTTCATAATGTCCCCCGATGAATAAAGTCACTTGTTTCAAGCAATTAATGTGCGCGCCAGTTGCGCCTCGTTGCAAGGCTTGTGAGCTTGTAAAAACGCCAGGACTGTTACATCTTCGGTGGGTGGTGTGCCAAATGTGAACAGTTTGAAAGGCACACACGTCACACCCAACACCAAGGGCACTCGGGTTAACGCTTGGTGTTGTCAGTTTGAAGCGGGTGCCGGCCGTTTTTCGCCCCAAAACCCGGTTGTGATGGGCTTTTGGTCGTGGTACGAATATTGCAAATTGGGCAGGCTATCAAACGCAGGTATGTCATCTGCGATTGTTTTGAGCCCCATAAATACGAGCAGACAAGATTCACCATGAAGCAAATTAAACGTCAAAAGGCCAGTGTCCCGTCATTGATCAGAACAAGCCTGGCACTGGCCGTCGCATCAGCGCTGCACGCACCGGTAGCTGCGCAGACCTTGAGCGAGGTGGTGGTGTCGGCCTCGCGCACGGAGCAGCGCAGTTTTGATGCGCCTGCCGCCGTGCAGTCCATTGACCGCGCCACCATTGAGGGCGCTGGCCCACAGGTCAATTTGTCCGAATCACTCAACCGCGTGCCAGGCTTGACGATTTTGAGCCGTCAAAACTACGCGCAAGACCTGCAGGTGTCGATTCGTGGTTTTGGCGCTCGCTCGGCGTTTGGTATTCGCGGTGTGCGTTTGTTGGTGGATGGCATTCCCGCCACCACGCCTGATGGGCAGGGCCAGGGTTCCAGCATCAGCTTGACCTCTACTGACCGTATTGAGGTGTTGCGCGGTCCACTGGCGCAGATGTATGGCAATGCGGCGGGTGGCGTGATCCAGGCCTTCACCCGCGACGCGCCCGCCACGCCGGAATTTGCCGCCGCTGCCTACACCGGGTCATTTGGCCTGCGCCGTACCGATTGGCAATATGCAGGACAAGTGGGCCAATATGGTTTGGTGGCCGACTACAGCACCTTTGACATCGATGGTTTTCGTGACAACAGCAAAACCGAGCGCAAGCAGTTCAATGGCAAGCTCAGTTTCGAGCCGTTCGAGGCGACCCACGTGAATGTGGTGTTCAACCGCTTTGACATGCCGCTGGCGCAAGACCCTGCGGGCCTGACCAAAGCACAAATGGATGCCGACCCAACGCAAGCTGGCACCAATACCGTGGCCCGAAGTGTGCGAAAAATTGTGTTGCAAAACCAGTTGGGTGCGTCGATGCTGACCGAGCTTGGCAACAACCGCTCCATCACCGCGCGTGCCTACACCGGCACGCGTGAAAACCTGCAATACCAGGCGGGTATTTTTATCCCCACATTGCCACCGCCAACGGGCGCCTGGGTTGGGCTGGACCGCACCTATTACGGCGTGGGCCTGCAGTACAACGCACAAAGCCAACTGGGCAGCACACCCATCAAGTGGGCGCTGGGTTATGACTACGACGAATCTGGCGAGACGCGCCAGGCCGGTGCCGCTGCATTGGGCGAAAAAACCACCACCAACCGCAACGAGGACAACACCGCCAGCAACAGCGATGTGTTTATGCAGGGCACCGCGCTGGTGTCTGAGAAGCTTTCCGTGGTGGCCGGTTTGCGCCACAGCTCGGTCAAGTTCAAAAGTGATGACCACTATTTGAGCAACGGCGATGGCTCAGGCGCCACCACTTACCAAAACACCAGCCCGGTGCTGGGTGTTACCTACCACGCCACCGATGCCTTGAATGTGTTTGCCACCTATGGCAAAGGCTTTGAGACGCCGACCCTCAACGAGGTGGCCTATAACGGTGCAGGGGTACCGGGTTTCAACACCAACATCCAGGCCTCCAACAGCCAGCATTTTGAGGTCGGTGCCAAGTGGGCACCCAGCGCGCAGGCGCGTGTGGACTTCACTGCTTTCAAAATCAACACCACAGATGAAATCGTGGTGGCCAGCAGCAGCGGTGGTAACTCCACCTTTCGCAATGCCCCGGGCACCACACGCACCGGCTGGGAGCTGTCGGGCAGCGCGCAGTTCAGCCCGCACCTGCGTGCCACGCTGGCAGCTTCACAAATTGATGCCGAGTATTCACAGGCTTTCCTGAGTGGCACCACGCCGGTGGCAGCCGGCAACAAGCTGCCGGGCATCCCGCAGAGCTTCCTGTTCTCTGAGTTGTTGTGGACGCAGCAGCCTGCAGCGTCTGGTCAAAAGGCATTGGCGACCGGTAGCCAGGCCGGCATTGAACTGACACAAGCCGGGCGTTTGTATGCCAATGACACCAATACCGCCTCTGCCGATGGCTACACCACCTTGGCTCTGAAAGCCAGCCACGTCTGGGCGCTGGGTGCCGGCCGCCTGACCACCTATGCCCGCATCGACAACGTGGCCGATGAGCGCTACGTCGGCTCAGTCATCGTCAATCAGGCGGGCTCGCAGTTTTACGAGCCGGCACCCGGCAGAAACTGGACGCTGGGCGTGCGTTTTGTCTTGCCATTGTGATTTGATGGGCAACCGAAGGGACCATTGCCATGGTGTGTGTGTTTGAACGCGGCCAGCGCCTGATGCCGCGGATGATGCAGCGTTTGTTATTGGCGCTGTTTGTGATGGCGCTAGGCTGGGCACTGGCCGCGCCTGTGCAGGCCGGGGTCATGACGAAAGAGAGCATGCGCCAGGCCTTTCCGTCGCCGATCATCGTCGGCGAGAAAGATGCTGAAATCCCCGTTTGGCCGATTTTCAAGCAAGACGCCACCGCCACGCCCTTGATTGGTTATGTGTTCGAGTCGATTGATCTGGCCCCTATTCCAGGCTTTTCCGGCACGCCGTTCAATTTGCTGATTGCGCTGGACGCCAAGGGCGAGTTCATGGATGTCAAGGTGCTGTCGCAACACGAACCGGTGTTTGTCGAGGGCCTGGGCGAAGAGCCCATGCTGCGTTTTGTAGACCAATACAAAGGCTTGTCACTCAAGCAAAACATCAAGATTGGTGCCGAGAAAAACAACGGCGGCAACGCCAATGTCTACATCCACGGGGTTGCCAAAGCCACCGCGTCGGTGCGCATTCTGAACCAAAGCCTGCTGTCGGCTTCCCTGAAAGTAGCACGCGCCAAGATGGGCTACGCCCAGGGCCGTGACCCCGATTTAATTGCACGCATCAAACCCGAGTTGTTTAAGGCGATGGCCTGGGAAGCGCTGCTGAAAAATGAGCTGGTCACTCGAAAAGTCTTCAGCAACCAAGAGGTTGAAGCCGCTTTTGCCGGCACGGCTGTGGAAGGCGTAGACGCTGAGGCGTTGGCTGCCCCAGAGGCTGATTTTGAAGACATGGTGGTGGCCTATTTGCATGTGCCCTCAGTTGGGCGCAACCTGTTGTCGCCAAAAGACTGGGACTACCTGCAAGGCCGCCTGGAACCTGGCGACAGTGCTTTGCTGGTGATGACCAAAGGCCGTTATTCGATGTTGGGCGACGAGTTCACCCGTGGCGCCGTGCCGACCCGAATCACCGTGCAACAAGGCAATTTGCCGCTGGAGATTCGTGACCTGGACATTGACTTGAATGAACCCCTGAAAGTGCCAGAGGCATTGAGAGATGCCGAGTGGAAAATTTTCCGGGTGATTGGCCCGGCCGGACTGGACCCATCACAGCCGCTTGAGTTCAAGTTGCGGGTGATTCGCACCAAGGGCGCGATGTATGGCGAGCGGGTTGGCAAAGATTTGTCAGTGGTCACGCAATTGCCTGATGACTATTTTGTGGCGGCCAATTCAGACAATAAAACCTGGCATTCGATTTGGTCGGACAGAACGGCTGAGTTAATCATTCTTTTGGTCAGCCTGGGGCTTTTATCCTGGGCCTTGGTCAAACAGTCTTGGTTAACCAGAACGGTTAAACGTCTGACGATATTCAGAACTGGATATTTAATTTTCACCTTATTTTTCATCGGCTGGTATGCGCAAGGCCAGTTGTCGATTGTCAATATCACCGGCGTGATTCGTGCGTTGGTTGAAAAACAAAGCCTGAGTTTCTTTTTGTACGACCCAATGACAATTATTTTATGGGCCTATATTGCGGTTACTTTCTTTGTATGGGGGCGCGGCGTATTTTGTGGCTGGTTATGTCCGTTTGGTGCCTTGCAGGAATTTCTGGGCAATGCGGCCCGGTTTTTGAAAATTCCCCAGATCAAAATCTCTCTGGTCTTGGACAAAAAGCTTAAATTTGTCAAATACTTGGTTTTGGCCGGGATTTGTGTCACCGCTTTGGTGTCGGTGCAGTGGACCGACCGGCTGGTGGAGGTGGAGCCTTTCAAAACCAGCATCACCCTGATGTTTGTGCGCTCCTGGCCTTTTGTGGCGTGGGCAGCGGTGCTGCTGTTGCTCAACATGGTGGTGTACAAGAGCTTTTGCCGCTACCTTTGTCCTCTGGGGGCTGGCATGGCGATTTTGGGGCGACTTCGCTTGCAAAATTGGTTGCCGCGCCGAGCAGAATGCGGCCAGCCTTGCCAACGCTGCAGCAACGACTGCCGCTACCAAGCCATCAAAAAAACCGGTGAGATTGACTACGCGGAGTGCTTTCAGTGCCTGGACTGCGTGGCCATTGAGCAAAGCCCCGAGCTGTGTGTGCCCCGGATTCTGGAGAGCAAAAGCCGGGTGATTCCGATCCATGCGCAGACAACGCGTTAAGCCAGACCAGCTTCCCTGTTTTAGCGCACCCGTTGTTCAAAGGACACAGATGAAAAGACGCACATTTTTGCAGACCTCGTTGGGGCTGGGCGTGGCCGTGGCGGCGCAAGTTGGTTTGGCAACCGGACAAATCGACAGACCCAAGACCCTTGGGGCACCGGTATGGCGGACGCGCCCCGTGCTTGGGTTTGGCACCAACTTGTCTTTGCTGGTGGCGCACACCGATCAGGCGCTGGCTGAATCGGCCTTGGACACCGCCGTGGCCGACATTCGCCATGTGGAAGCGCAAATGAGCCTGTTCAACCCCCAAAGTGCGTTAAGCCAGCTCAATGCGCAGGGGTTTCTGGCCCAGCCGCACCCTGATTTTCTCAAGGTGTTACAGCTGGCTAAAGCGGTTTCAGAGAAAAGCCACGGGGCTTTTGATGTCACGGTGCAGCCGCTGTGGGCGGTTTTTTCTGAAGCACAAGCCTTGGGGCGCTTGCCCACGGCAGAGGCGGTGGCGCTGGCCCGTCAGCGCACTGGCTGGCAGCATGTTGTGCTGAGCCCAGCGCGCATTAGTTTCACCCAGCCCAACATGGCAATCACGCTGAATGGCATTGCGCAAGGTTTTGCCGCAGACCTGGTGCAAGCGCACTGGCGGCACATGGGCATAGAGCACGCCTTGATCAACACTGGCGAATGGGCGGCGTTGGGGAAATCGCAGATGGGGGGCGACTGGCGGCTGGGCATTGCCAACCCGCGAGACGAACAAAAGCTGATGAAAAAAATCGCGCTACATGGCCGAAGTGTGGCGACATCGGCTGACAGCCAGACTTTTTTCAGCCCTGACTTCAAGCATCACCACATTTTTAACCCGCACACGGGTTACTCGCCCCTTGATGTGGCTAGCGTCACGGTGGCGGCGGACAGTTGTGCGCTGGCAGATGCCCTGACCAAGGTGATGTTTGTGGCCGGTATGGACCAGGCCATGGTGTTGGCCAAGGCCTGGGCTGTGGAGGTGCTAGTGGTGGACAAAGCGGGCAAATGGCGCGCCACGCCGGGTTTTGAGGCCTGATGCACTGTCTTTAGATGCTATGTAATAAATAGCTGCTTACGCAATATTTATATGGGCTACAGGCCTATTTCTTATATAAAACTCAATCCAGGTGCAAACCCGAAAGCAGATTGGGGTAGCGGTCAAGAATTTGCTGGTGCGTTTGGGTCACCCAGTCGCTCTCCATGTCGATGGCCGCCGCGCATGCCGCCGATCGCGTCAGCGGGTAATCCAAAATCACCCTTGACGGCCGGGCCGACAAAAACACGATGCGGTTGGCCACGCTGATGGCTTCACGCAGGTTGTGGGTGACAAACAGCACAGTGGGCGCGCTTTGTTGCCACAGCTCATGCAGTAGCCGGCGAAGCTGCGCGGCGGTGGGGGCGTCCAGTGACTGAAAAGGCTCGTCCATCAGCAGCACATCAGGCGCCACGATGAAGGCCCGCAGCAAGGCCACACGCCGCTGCATGCCACCCGAGAGTTGCCCCGGAAATAGGTCGCCGCAGCCTTGCAACCCGACACATTGCAACCAGTCATCAAGTGGCTTGGCTTGCACCGCTGCAACTGCGTTTTTAATGACCAGCTGCAGATTTTGGTACACCGTCAGCCAGGGCAAAAGTCGACACTCTTGAAACAAAAAACCAAGCCGTACCGCCGATGGGTTGAAGGCTTGCCCGGCAAATGCCACAGACCCTGAATAATCCTTGTCCAGACCCGACACCATATTCAGCAGCGTGGATTTGCCAGCACCTGATGGGCCCACAATGGCGATGAATTCGCCCTTGCCGCATGAGAACTTGAGATTCTCAATGGCCAGACAACCATTCTCATAAATCTTCTGATGAACATCAACCGCCAAAAAACTCATAACCGCCACCGCAACAAATGTTTCTCAAGCGGGCGCAAGGCCAGCACTTCAATGGAGAACACCACCAGCATGAACGCCAGGGTATAGGCCAGCACCCCTGAAATATCAAAGAAGTGAAAAAACCCACCAATTTGAAACCCGACCCCGTTGCTGCAACCCAGTAACTCAACCACCAGCACAATCTTCCAGATAATGGCCAAACCATTGCGAGTAGCGCCAAAAATATAAGGCAACAACTGTGGCAACACAATTTTGGTGGCGATGTCATATTTTGACAACTGGTACACCTGAGCCACTTGGAACAAGCTTTTATCCAGTGCCCGTGCCCCTTCCCGCAGGCTCACCGCCACCATGGGTATTTTGTTAATGGTGACGGCAATGATGGCGGCGTATTCTGTCAAGCCAAACCAGATGTAACAAATGACAATGATCACCAGGGCCGGAATATTCAAGCCGATGATTAAAAAGGTGTCAAACGCATGGTCAATGGCCTTGAACATGCCCATCAAGATACCTAAGACCGTGCCCAACACCATGGCGGCCATGAAGCTGATGCCGACACGCTTCAAGGTCATGCCCAGGTGAAACAGCAAGTCGCCCTCAGTGGCTTCCTTCCATAAGAGCTGCAGAATGGCGCTTGGCTGTGGCAGCAGTTTGCTGTCCAAGTGACCGCCAAACAGTTGCCACAAAATCAGCGCCACCACCAAAGGCAGCAGCCTGATGCCGCTGCCAGAAAGCCATGCGGGGGGGTGTTTTATGGTCTGTTGCATGTCGCTTGGTAGCCGGGCCAAAAGGTGTCTTTGGACAATTGCGTGGCTTTACCCACCAGTTTTTCGCCGCCGATGTCGGCCAGCACCTTGTAGGTCAGGGTGATGTCGGCCATGGGGGCCGGTGCGCATTGGGGAATACCTGCCCTGAACTTGTCGCGCAGGCTGGTAAAAATGGCGTCGTTCTCGGCCTTCATTTTGGGTTTGAGCTTGAGCCATTCGTCGTCCGAGGTCAGCATGAGCTGCTTGGCCTCGTTTGAGGCACTGAAGAATGCGTTCAAAGCGTCCTTGTTTTTTGCCGCCCAATCTTCACGAAACACCCAGCCAATCAGCGGAACGGCGCCTCTGACACCCAGGCCAGCCAAAATTTCGGGCAATTCAATGAGGCGCTGCATGCCTTTGGCTTCCAGGCGTGCGGTGTAGGCCCAAGTGTTGAGTACCGCATCAAGCTGCTGGCGCTGCATCAGTTCGTTCAACAAAGGTGGCGCGCCAAACGTGGGCAGGGCGGTATTTGCCAAATCAGCCCCCAGGTTGCGCTGGCTGTGGGCGCGCAGCAGTAGCCAGATTTTGTCGCTGGGCCCGCCTGACACACCGATTTTTTTACCCTTCAAATCGGCCAGGGTCTTGATCGGGCTGTCTTTGTCCACCACCACCGAGCCCACGGCGTTGGAGTAGGTGACAAAGCTGAACAAGTTGGCGTCGGCACGTTGCCTTGACACCCAGAGCCAGTCCGACACGATCACGTCCACCGAGCCGCCTTGCAGCGCAATGGTGGAGGCATCACCCGAGGCGAGCGGCACCACCACCAGGTCAACGCCACGTTTTTTGGCCAGCTCATGGCGGAGCATGACGTCAAGCTCCCAGTTGACCGTGCCAAAACCCAACACACCCACGCGAATTTGTGTGGCTGTTGCGGCAAAGGCCGCGCTGGAAAAGGCAAGGAATACAAAAATAATATGTGTCAGTATTTTCAACATGTGCTTGTCTATTATTTGAAACGAGATTATTTGATTAAGGTGGTGCGTTGATTCAGGTATTCGATTCGTCAGTTTTGACCAGGCCTTTGAACTGCGCCAGGTAATCGGCAGGTGTCCCATCAAAACGAATCAAGCCTTGCTCTAAAAACAATACCCGGTCGGTGACCTTGATTTCTTCAATCAAATGTGTTGCCCACAACACGCCCACCTGCTGTTGCGTGGCCAGTTGTCGCACGGCGGCCAGCATGATGGCGCGTGACTCGGGGTCAAGGCCCACGGTGGCCTCGTCCATCAGCAACACGCGCGGCTGGTGCAGCAGGGCGCGTACCAATTCGACTTTGCGACGGGTGCCGCCCGACAAGCTGCGCACCACGTCCTTGGCTTGACCTTGTAAACCCATGGCCGCCAGCCCTTCGGCGATGCGCTGCCTGGCCACATGCCGGGGCAGGCCATGCAGGTCGGTGTGAAACAGCAAATTGGCGTTGACCGACAAATCCAGGTCAAGCGCGCTTTGCTGAAACACCACCCCAATACCGGCCAAGGCCTGGCTGGGATGGGCGTTGAGGTCCTGGCCAAAAATCTGGATGCTGCCTCGGTCGGGGCTGAACAAGCCGGTGAGCAATTGCAGCAGCGTGGACTTGCCCGCGCCGTTGGGGCCAAGCAAGGCCACCATTTCACCAGCCTGGATGGCAAAGCTCACGCCTTTGAGTGCTGGCTTGGCACCATAGGACTTGGCCAGGTTTTGAACGATCAACATGGAAGGTGGCATGGGTGAATCTGGTTTGGCTCAGCGCGCAAGTTGGGCAATGACAAGGGTGGAAGGGGTTGGCCGACTGGCAGTTTATGAGACACTTTAAAGGCATCAGGCCTGAAAGTTGTCATTGAATGCAAATTGCGTGCCTCTGTAGCGATGTCAACGCACCGACCCACCGCAGTGGCTTTTCATTTGGCTTGATTTTTGCTCACCTATTTAAGCAATTCCTTGCACGTGATTCAAAACGCAACATTCATACAAAGAGACAACATGTTTAACACCCTGAACACTTTCAAGCAACCAGCGCCTTTGGCGGCGCCCCACGTGCTTCGCAAAACTTTGGCTGTTTTGGCCCTGACAGCAGCTGCCAGTTGCGCCATGGCTCAGGCCGGCCCCGCCAACCGGCTGTATGTGTCAAGCGAGAAAGACAACAAGGTTTACGTGTTTGACACCCAGGGCCAGCGCCTGTCAGCCATTGACGTGTGCCAGCGCCCCCGCCAGTTGACGTTCAACAAAGACCACAGCGTGATTTATGTGTGTTGTGGCGACAGCAATGAGCTGGGCCTGATTGATGCAGCCAGCGGCAAGATGACGGCTACGGTGCCGCTGGGTGAAAGCCCTGAGCTGTTTGACTTCAGTGCCGATGGCAAAACGGTTTTTGTCACCATTGAAGACGACAGCGTCATGGGCGCTTACGACCTGGCATCCAAAAAGAAGCTGTTTGAGGTCAAGGTGGGTGGCGAACCCGAAGGCATTTTGGTCATGCCCGATGGCAAACACGCCTATGTGACGTCCGAGGAGGCCAACGTGGTTCACTACATTGACCTGACCACCAAAAAAATTGTCAAAAACATCCGCGCCGGAACCCGGCCACGCCGGTTTGTGCTGGCCGCAGATGGTAAAGAGCTGTGGGTCAGCAACGAACTCAGTGCCAGTCTCAGCATCATCAGCACCGTAGACCAAACCGTCAAACACACCCTCAAGTTCAAGATCAAAGGCATGCGCGCCAACGACATCACGCCAGTGGGCATGACATTGAGCGCTGACGGCAAGTCGGTGTGGGTCGGCTTGGGCAAGGCCAACCATGTGGCTGAAGTTGATCTGGCCACGCGAGAGGTGCGTAAAACCGTGTTGGTGGGCAAACGCGCCTGGGGCCTGACCCTGCACCCCGACGGCAAAACTTTGTATGTGGCCAATGGCATGTCAGACGACATGACGCTGGTGGATGCAGTGGCCGGCAAGGCCATTCGCACGGTGGCCGTGGGCCGTGTACCGCACAGCGTGCTGGTGCAACCCTGATGCGTGGCGCAGCACGTCTGGCCACCGTTAGCCCTTGCCTTTCTGCGCTCAAAGGCGCCATAGGGGCTGGCCTGGTTTGCAGCCTGGCGCTTGCCTGTGGCTTGGCTAGTGCTGCACCTTTGCAAAACGTGACCGTGGCGGTGCTGTCGCTGGCCAGTGACGCGCGCTACACCCCCAAGCAACTTGAGCGTGCCTACCCCGATCACCCAGGCGGGCGGGTGGGGGATGCCGCGCGCATGGCCGTTGATGACGCTGCGCTGGAGCTGCAGGAGCTTGGCCTGGCTTTTAAGCTCAAAGACGTGCCCTTGGCTGACGCACAGGCCCTGCCCAAGGTGCTGGCTGAGCTCAAAGCCGCCCGTGTGCAGCATATCGTGGCCGATTTGCCGCCAGAGCTGTTGACTGCGCTGGTGAAGTCTGCCCCGGCGGCTTTGGGCGGCGCCATGATTTTGAACGTCAGCGCAGACAGCGATGCCTTGCGCAACGAGGCGTGCTCAGTGGCTTTGCTGCACACCTACCCGAGCCGGCAGATGTACACCGATGCGCTGGCCCAGTACCTGGCGGCCCGCAACTGGCGCAAGTTGCTGCTGCTGCAAGGACCGATCCTGGAAGACCAGTTGCAGGGGGCGGCGATGGTGCTGTCGGCCAAGCGTTATGGCCTCAAAATTTTGCAAACCAAACCGTTCAAACTCTCGGGTGATCCGCGTGAACGTGACTTGTTCAACACCCGATTGCTGACCAACGAGCGTGACCACGAGGTCGTGGCGGTGATGGACAGCCAGGGTGAATTTGCCCGGACTTTGCCTTATGCGACCCAATGGCCGCGCCCAGTGATGGGCAGCAATGGGCTGATGGCGATGGCCTGGCATCCGCAATGGGATCGCAATGGTGGACCGCAAATATCAAGACGTTTTCAAAAACTGGCCAAGCGCTCAATGCAAAGCCAGGACTGGGCGGCCTGGATAGCGGTCAAGGCCATTGCGGCAGTGGTGGCGGCAGACCCCAAAGCGGACGTGGCCAAACAGCTCAAACAACTGCGCGCGGGTGATGTGGTGGTGGACGGCAACAAAGGGCCGGGCTTGACGTTTCGTGCCTGGGATGGGCAACTGCGCCAGCCCATCATGCTGGGCCATGGTGATGGCGTGGTGGGCATCGCCCCGCTCGATGGCATCCTGCACCCCACCGAGGTGATGGACACGCTGGGTACGGACCAGAAGGAATCCAAGTGTCAACAACGTTCATAGCACCTTCTTTCTTCATGCACCTGCTGCGCGCGATGCGGGCCGTGGTAGGGCGCGAGATCAACAAGTTTTTGCGTCAGCCGTCGCGCCTGGCCTCAGCGCTGGTGCGGCCTTTGCTGTGGTTTGTGGTGTTTTCTGCGGGCTTTCACAATGTTTTTGGTGTCTCAATCGTGCCGCCGTATGAAACTTATGTGGAATATTCGGTTTACATGGTGCCCGGCTTGCTCAGCATGGTGGCTTTGTTCAATGGCATGCAAAGTTCGCTCTCCATGGTTTATGACCGTGAGATGGGCGTCATGCGGCTGCTGCTGACGGCACCGTTGCCACGCGGTTGGTTGCTGGCCTTCAAGCTGATGGGCGGCACCAGTTTGTCTTTGTTGCAAATGCTGGTATTTTTGTTGATCTCGCTGGCATTTGGCGTCGAATTCAGTTGGGCCCATTTCCCCCTGATGTTGCTGGCCATGGTGTGCGGGGCCACGTTGCTGGCGGCTTTGGGCCTGATGCTGTCGGTGTACATCAAGCAACTGGAAAACTTTGCCGGCACCATGAATTTTGTAATTTTTCCAATGTTTTTCATCAGCCCTGCGCTGTACCCGTTGTGGAAGTTGGACGAGTCGGGTGCCTGGTGGTTATTGATTCTGGCGCAGTGGAACCCGTTCACGCACGTGGTTGAAACGATTCGCTTTGCCATGTATGGCCAGGCCAACCTGCTGTCCTGGTCAGTGGTGGTGGTGGGTGCCGTGGTCTTCTTTTGTTTGGCCTGGTGGGGCTACGATCCGCAACGAGGCTGGATCAAGCAACGCGGGGCGGCGTGAGGTGTGACATTTGGCTGCGCTGGAGTGATTCAATTTTGAACACTGTCACATCGTGAGCCGCTTATCCATGAACACTTGATGGCATAAGTGGCCCGCGACAGGGGGAGCTACTGCGCAAACTGCCCAATTTTATTGGCACAGAAGTTGCGCATGGGGTTGGCGGATACCAAGATTGACTTGGTCCACAGTTACCCGGGCATGCTGCTCCGGATCAGTAATTATTCTTACCCCATCAGCAGGAGACAACGAAGTGAAACGAAAACTACTCAGTATTTTGGTCATGGCAGCATGTGCCCAGGCCGGCGCACAAGTGACCGATGCCATGATTGCCAACGATGCTAATACGCCAGAAGACGTGCTCAGCTGGGGCATGGGCACACAAGGCCAACGCCACTCCACGTTGTCCGACGTGAATGCCAAAACCATTGGCCGTCTGGTGCCCGTGTGGTCCATGTCTTTTGGTGGTGAAAAACAGCGCGGCCAGGAATCTCAGCCCTTGGTGCACAACGGCAAGATGTTTGTGACCGCATCGTATTCGCGTATTTTTGCGCTGGATGCCAAGACCGGCCAAAAACTCTGGAAGTACGAACACCGTTTGCCAGAAGGCATCATGCCTTGCTGCGATGTGATCAACCGCGGCGCTGCTTTGTATGACAACCTGGTGATTTTCGGCACCCTGGACGCCCAACTGGTGGCCTTGGATCAAACCACAGGCAAAGTTGTCTGGCGTGAAAAAATTGACGACTACAGCGCAGGCTACAGCTACTCCGCTGCGCCCCTGATTGCGCAAGGTCTGTTGATTACCGGGCTGTCCGGTGGTGAATTCGGTGTGGTGGGCCGCGTTGAAGCGCGTGACCCCAAGACCGGCAAAATGGTGTGGAGTCGTCCTACCGTTGAAGGCCACATGGGCACTTTGAATGGCAAAGACAATGGCATCACCGGTACCACCAACGCCACTTGGCCTGGTGAAACCTGGAAAACCGGTGGTGCGACACCTTGGTTGGGTGGCACCTACGATGCCAAAACTGGCTTGGCCTACTTTGGCACCGGCAACCCCGGCCCCTGGAACAGCCACGTGCGCAAGGGTGACAACCTTTATTCTGCATCCACCATCGCCATTGATGTCAAGACGGGCAAGATCGTCTGGCACTACCAAAGCACCCCCAACGACGGTTGGGACTACGACGGTGTCAATGAATTCATCACCTTTGACATGGATGGCAAGCGCATGGGTGCCAAGGCTGACCGCAATGGCTTCTTCTATGTGAACGACGCCACCACCGGCAAGCTGGTGAACGCCTTCCCATTTGTTAAAAAGACCACTTGGGCCAGTAGCATCGACTTGAAGACAGGTCGCCCCAACTACATCGACGAAAACCGTCCGGGCGACCCGACTGCCCCCGGCATGGATGGCAAAAAAGGCAAAACCGCTTTTGCCGCCCCCGGCTTCCTGGGTGGAAAAAACCAGATGCCAATGGCCTACAGCCCCAAGACTGGCTTGTTTTACGTGCCTACCAATGAATGGGGCATGGACATCTGGAACGAGCCCATCAGCTACAAAAAGGGTGCCGCTTACCTAGGTGCTGGCTTCACCATCAAACCACTGTTTGAAGACCACATTGGCTCCTTGCGCGCCATTGATCCAAAGACCGGCAAAGTGGCTTGGGAAGTCAAGAACACCGCGCCTCTGTGGGGTGGTGTCATGACCACGGCCGATCTGGTCTTTTGGGGCACACCAGAAGGCTATTTGAAAGCCGCTGACGCCAAGACTGGCAAGGTGGTGTGGCAGTTCCAAACTGGGTCCGGCATTGTGGCGCCTCCCATCACCTGGAAAGAAGGCGGCGAGCAATACATCAGCATCGTGTCGGGTTGGGGCGGTGCCGTGCCTTTGTGGGGTGGCGAAGTTGCCAAGAAGGTCAACTTGCTGGAACAAGGCGGTTCCGTCTGGACGTTCAAGCTCATTAAGTAACTGACAGGCAAGGCTCGGCGCAGCAGCGTCGGGCCTTGTGATGTTTTTTGAACAAGTCCAACTATGAAATACCAATTTTTTTTCGCATTTCTTTGGGGCATGGCGAGTGTTGGTAGCGCCTATGCAGACGACAGTCAGGACGTGAAAGAACTGGTGCAGGCCAGTGGCTGCTTGTCGTGCCATTCGGTCGACGAGAAGATTGTGGGCCCGGCCTTCAAGGATGTGGTTGCCAAATACAAAAGCGACCCCGATGCCATTGTCAATATCTCTCAAAGCATTAAAAATGGATCGCGCGGCAAATGGGGTCGCATGGCAATGCCAGCGCACGCAAGCTTAAGCAGCGAAGAACTGAAGACGCTGGCGACTTGGGTGATGTCGCGAAAAGCCACAGCTGATTAAATTTTTTTGCTCACTCTTTATTCAAATTCTATGAAACGCCGTACTCAAATCAGTTTTCTGGCCAGTGCCCTCATGTTTGCCGGCACTGCTGCATTGGCCCAGACGTCAGCAGACGATGCCGCCAAAAAAATCGCCGCCAATGCTGGCTGCTTTACCTGCCACAGCATCAAGCACCAAGAGTCAAAAGATGCCGGTTTGCCGGTTGGCCCAGCTTGGCAAGATGTATCGCTCCAGTACCGCGACAAACCCGGCGCGGCCGACTTCCTGACACGCATTGTTCTGGAAGGCTCTAACCCTTACGCCAGCCATTGGAAAAACAAAGCCGCTGGCATTGCCATGCCGCCCAATGCGGTGGCCATCAGCGAAAGTAACGCCCGCCAAGTGGTGTTCTGGATTTTGTCGCTCAGGTAGGCAACACCCTCGCAATGGCTCTGGGCTAGCCCCAGACGTCAGGCGGGAGCAGGTCTTTCTTGCGGTAAATAGTGTTTCGCGAGACGCCTAGTGCCTTGGCGGTTGTCGAAACATTGCCCTTGTGCAGACGCAGTGTCTGGGCCATGGCTGCCAGGGTGACATCATGAAGGTTGCCCGCATCGTTGTCCGTCGCCACGATGGCCGGGTTGGCGGTGGGGCTGTCGACTGGTTCGGCCATTGGCATTTGTGCTACTTCTTCCAGAAAATCATCCGGCAAGTGCAGGGTGTCAATGCTGCCGTCACAACCGGCCATCACCACCGCCGTGCGCAGCAAATTGTGCAGTTGCCTGAAGTTGCCTGGCCAACTGTAGTTCTTGAACAGACTCATGACCTCGGCGGTGAGGCCAATGGTCGGCCTTTTGCTGCACAAGGTGCCGAGAATTCGCTGGGCCACCAGCTCAAAATCGGAACGCTCCCGCAAGGCTGGCAAACGCACCACCAGTCCGTTGAGCCGGTAGTACAAGTCTTCACGAAAAGCGCCTTGCGCAATCATGGCCTTGAGATTCTTGTTGGTGGCGCAGATGATCGACACATCCACTTCAACTTCTTTGCAAGCCCCCAGCGGGCTGACCTTGCGGTCTTGCAATACCCTGAGCAATCGGGCCTGCAACTGCCTGGGCATGTCGCCAATTTCGTCCAGAAACAGGGTGCCACCATGGGCTTGCTGAATTTTTCCGATGGCCCCTTTTTTTCGGGCGCCGGTAAACGCCCCTTCTTCATAGCCAAACAGCTCGGACTCAATGAGGGTCTCGGGAATAGAGGCGCAGTTGACAGACACAAAGGGTTGACCCGCGCGGGCTGAATCCGAATGAATGGCCTGCGCCATCAAGTCTTTGCCCGTGCCGGTTTCGCCCAAAATCATGATCGGAATGTCATGGTTCCTGACCATGCACAGCTTGCGAATTACGGCAGATATTTGTGGGTCACCGGTGTCCAGGTAGCGCAAACTGGACAACTGCAGCTTGCGGTTGGTGGCTGTGTCGGCCTGCGCTTTTGACGAGGCAGGCGCTGCTGTGGAGCTCATGTCAAGCCCCTGTAGCCATTGCCCAGCCGGTTTCATCTTGACTTGGCACCAGACCGACAGGCCGCTGAACAAGTTCAGTTGGTGAGGTTGGGTCACCGTTCGTCCAAAAATCTCGTGCAGTCGTGAAATTGGAATACCAAAAAGCGAAGAAAACGTATGCGCGCGCAGCGACTCAAGCGTCAGCCCGATCTGAAACTGCGCACTGCGGTTGGCGGATAAAAAGCGGCCATCTGGCGAAAACACCACAATGCCCTCGACCAACGTGCCTAAGAATTCTGGCCGGGCGTGAAAACGGATGCAAAGTTCACCACTGAAGGTTTCGGTGAACATGTGGTTTTCAATCATTTGCCCTGACATGCGCACCAGCGCCAGCGTGTGCAGATGTGAGCGCCTGTGGTCACCCGTGACATCCAGCGCGCCAATGACTTGCCCATGCGGGTCAAAAATAGGTGCGCAAGAACAGGTGAGCGACTGGTTGGTGTTCATGAAGTGCTGGCCGCCAGCAATCAGCAAGGGCCGTTTTTCATGTAATGCGGTGCCGATGGCGTTGGTGCCCTTGGACTTTTCTGACCACTCAACGCCAGGCATCAGTGCGACTTTGGAGGCGGTATCAAGAAAATCCGGATCACCCAACGAATGGAGTACCAAACCATTGGCCGCAGTCAACAGGACGACGCTGTGTGTGTTGACAATTTGCGCGTACAAGGACTCCATCACCGGCGCGGCATGCTGGAACAAAAATCTGTTTTCATCCAGCGCCGTAATCAGCGACGAGTGCCCATGGGTTGAATAATCAGCTTCGTCCCGGCTGCAAATACCGTAGTCAGTGGATCTGGCGTGCGACTGCGCGATCAGGCGGCTGAAGTCTTCAGCTTCAGCACAAGCACCAGTGGTTTTGGGGTGACGTTGGAGAATTGGTGTAGCGATGTTGACTTGCATGATATTTGCCAATATTGGGATATTGTGAAACGTGCCAACTTCTTTTGCTATCGGCAAAAACCCTTGAAAAAAATGAAAGGCTTTGCACCTTGGTACGTGCCAAGGGCGGCTTGTGGCGGTTTTGTGTCAAAAAAATGGAACACCCTGACCCAAATTGACACACTTTGCCTCGCGGTTTGTGCAGCGTCATCCAGGCGTACCAGGCCGCGCAGGGAGGTAGCACCCATACAGAACTTTGGCGCATTTATTGCATATTGACTGCGTAGGACTATTTCGTTCACTTTTTTAGAAAGTTTTCTATGCAGGTCAAACTCGCTCTGGCGGCCAAGCGCCTCGGTCTAATTTCAATTGCTGCGTTGAGCCTCGCCACTGCGTTGGTTTACGCACACGGTGATGTTGTGCCCCAATCGGTCGACACCTCGTCGCTGCCACAGTTGGGCACCAAATGGCTTGATGCCAACCCTTACAGCAAGGGCGACGCCCATGCCGAGGCCTTGCGCATTGGCACCTCCGCCTACAACCAAAACTGCGCCCGCTGCCACGGCTTAGAGGCCATCTCGGGCGGCATGTCACCTGATTTGCGGAAAGTCGATGGCGACTGCATGGGCATGGCTGATGAGTCTGCAAAAATGGCCTGTTTCAAGGAAATAGATGATTATTTTCTGGCTACGGTCAGGCGTGGTCGGGTGCGTGACGGCCGTGTCTACATGCCGCACTTTGAGGGCATCCTGACCCAGGAAGCCATTTGGTCGATTCGCACTTACATCGAAACCCGGCGTGAAAAAGTAGACTGATCAGCGAATGTGGGGCTCGAAGGATGACCCCTGAAAAAGTGGCCGTTTAATCGCGTGTCATTTCATAACTATGAAGGAGACTATTCGCATGACGACATTCAAGACACCCTCAGCCACAGAGGCCTCACCTGGCGGTATCAGCCGCCGGCAGAGTCTAGGTTTGCTGTTGGGCTTAGGTGCATCGCCGGTTTTTGCCGAAGGCGAACTCGATGACCTGGCAAAAATCCAGGCCCGTGGCACGTTGAAAGTGGCTGTGTACAAAGACAACGCGCCTTTTTCCAGCGGCTCGGCCAATGACATGAATGGCCTGGACGTTGCGTTGGCTGAAGGCCTGGCGCGCCAGCTCAAACTGAAACTGGCGTTGTTGCCGTTTGATGCGGGTGAGAACATGAACGACGACCTGCGCAACATGGTCTGGAAAGGCCATTACCTGGGTTATGGCCCGGCAGATGTCATGCTGAATGTGCCCGTTGACAAATACCTGATGCAGCAAAACCGCCAAGTCACTATTTTTTCGCCCTACATGCGGCAGATGCCGATTTTGATTCACAGCGCCAGCAAGTTGCCTCAAGTTAATAGCCCTGAAGACTTGAAGGGGCACAGGCTGGCTGCAGAACGCGGTACTGGTGCTGCCAGCGCTTTGTTAGGCCATCAAAGTGGTCTGCTGAGTTCCCAAGTGACCTTGTTCAATTCAGGCATTGAGGCTGCCACGGCTGTGCTGCGTGGGCTGGCAGATGCTGCCTACGTGCTGCGCTCGCAAGCCGAAGCCGCCATAGCCTTGGACAAAGCCAAGCAAGAAGATTTTGTGATGACCCAAATGCGCTTAACGGGCTTGCCTGACAACGGTTGGTCGCTGGGTATGGCAGTCAAGTCAAGCTACAAAGATTTGGGCCAGGCCTTGGAAGTGGCCATGAAACAGCTGCGCGACAACGGTGAACTGATGGCCATGTTCAAGACGCGTGGCATGACGCTGACAGCGCCGTAAACCGCTGGGCAAAGCCCGCTTGGCGGGTGGTTATGCCCGCACCTTGCGAGGTAAAAATCTGGTGATAAAGCCAGACTGTTGTAGAACAGTCTGGCTTTATTGCTATATTAATAATAGCTACTAGCGCTTATAATATAAGGGCTAGAGGCTAATTTTTCGTATAAGAATACTGCCATGTTTGCCAGCCCGTCACGGGCACGCCGCAAGTGTGGGCCAGACAATACAACTCAAACCAGCGTTCAGAACGCGTGTTTAACACCAAAGTTCAGCAGGCTGGCGTTTTTGCCGGCATCCGTGCCACCGGCGACGATGCTTGACACCAATGAGGCATTCGCGTCGGCGTCCACAAACGCCGCCTGAACATACAGGGTGGTGCGTTTGGACAAGGCGTATTCGTCGCTCAGGATGAATGAGTTGGTGGTGCTTGAGGCCGTGTTTTTGTCTTTGCCGGTGTAGTAGGCAAAGCCAATGGTGTTGTTGCTTGCTGTTTTCCAGTCAAGGCCCAGGCCAAGCACATCCACCTTGGTGGTTTCAACCAGAGCGGCATTTTTGTTCTTGCCGTGCAGGAAATTGAGCTTGCCAGTGAATGCGCCCATGGTGTAGCCCGCACCCATCGAGTACATGACGCTCTGCTGCTCTGAGGTGGTGGGCAGGTTGGTGGCCTGGTAAGCAGCCGACAGGGACAACGGGCCACTGTAGGTCAGGCCCAGGGAGACCACGGCGCCCTTGGTTTCGGACACACTGTAAGCACCAGCGATGCCGACAGGGCCCAACGTGTTGCTGTAAGAAATGGCGTTTTGCAAGAACACGCCGACATCGTTGTTACCGTTGTTGCCTGTAGTTAAGGCACCTGAGTTGTAGGCCCAGGGGTACAAGCCCGAGAAGTTCTCACGCAGGCCACGTGGGTCGGTGGCAGCAAAGGCCAGCACGGCGGGGCCATACATGTTGCCCAGGGTCAAGGTGCCCATGGTAGGTGAAGAAAAGCCCACATTGGATTGACGACGAAAGAAGCGGGCGTCGCCTGCACCCGTGTCTGCTGCAAAGTGCGATTCCAGGTTGAAGTTGGCCTTCAAGCCACCGCCAAGGTCTTCCGAGCCGCGAAAGCCCCAGATGCTGGGCGAAATGCCGCCGTTGTAGACCTGTGTAGAGCCGTTGCCTGCATTGCTTTGAACCAGCAAGCCAAGGTCAACATTGCCATAGACCGTGACCGTGCTTTGGGCCAACGCAGCACCAGAGACCAGCGCCAGTGCGGTGATGCCAATTAGTTTTTTCTTCATTGAATGTGTCCTCATCGTAGGTTTGTTAAACGTCACTTTGTTTTGGTGACAAACCTTGATTGGCAAGATGTGTGCCTGATGTTTTTTGAGGCTCATCCTGCCAATCCGGCCTGATGGATTGCCGGGCTCACATGTGTGTTGCCGAGGGAGACGCGATAGGACGGTGATTGTGCCCGGGGTATGTGGTTGAAAACTGAGCGTTGGAGCCGGGTTGCGCCAGATTGGAGCAAACTGTCATAAAACTGAAAACCAGCGTTCCACGATGGCTGATTCAGTCAATCAGGTTGTCTGCTTCCGCATGAAGGGCTGCCACCGCAGCGGGGTAATGTTGCGCCGCGGACTTGTTCAGCCAGACCATGGATTGCGCGCGGTCTTTGGGCTGACCTCGGCCTGTGCGGTGCATCACGGCAATGGCAAACTGGGCTTCAGCGTTGCCGGCCTGGGCTGATGTCATAAAGAGTTGTGCGGCGCGCTCCAGATCACGCGACACGCCGCGACCGGCTTCGAACATCCACGCCAACCGGGTGCCGGCGACCAGGTTGCCGGCGTCAGCGCTGCGTTGGTAAAGCACAGCGGCCTGCGCATGCTGGCCGCTGCTGGTCAAGATTTCGGCTTCTTCAAATTCATTCAGTGGGCGCTCGGGTTGGGCAAGCGTGGCCAGTCTGGCGGCAGCATCTTTGTCGCCATTGGTGGCCGCCAAGTTCAGGTATTGGCGCGCCTTGACCAGGTCTTTTTCAAGCACACCGCCCGTGCTGTAGAGCATGCCCAATCGGTATTGCGCCTTGAAACCACCGGCGTTAGCGGCAGTGAGGTAAAGCGCCTCTGCCTTTTTCATGTCTTTGGGTTCGCCCAAGCCGTCCTCGGCCAGGATGGCCAGGTTGAACAGGGCATCGGCATTGCCCAGGCCCGCCAGCGTTTCCCAAATATGACGCGCCTGGTTGTAATGCGCCATCTTGAACTCGGCGTAGGCCTTGTAATTGCCCATGGAGGGGTTGCGTACCCAGTCTTCAGCCGTGCTGTCCTGGGCCAGTGAGCCAAATGTCAAAGCCGAAAGGGTGCAAAGCGTGAGCAGGCGCTTTGAAGTCGAAAAAAACATGTCCTGCGTTCCTTAAAAATCTCATCTTATTTTGCGATGCTTCGGGATGCAATGCGGTCTGATGCTGGCAATAGACCCTGTCGCCAGGATGTCGTGGCAAGCGCATCAGCCAATCAGTTTCAAGCCTGGCGGTAGTGATTCACCCAGCATGCGGCGCTCGGTAGCCACGTCGAGTTCGACCCGCTGGCGCACCATATCGACCCACGCGGCAGGCGCGTGAATGGCCGTCAATCGTGTCGCAATCTGCTCTCGCAACACTGGATCAAGGTCGCGTGCCCGGTCATCGGTGACGCGGGCCAGGTGGGTGGCTGCAAAGGCGGCAGGCTCCAGCTTTTTCCAGTCCAGCAGCAGCAAGGCGCCGAGCCAAGCAGTGGCCACTTCGATGGCCGCCACGTCGTGCGGGCTGCCGTAAAACGGCTGTCGTGTGCCGATGCGGCCCAAGGCCCACAAGTGGAGGGCGTCGCTGCTGGCGCTGGCCTGTGTACTGTGATGACCGCTGACAGTCGCACGCGACTTGGCTAGTGATTTGTGCAGTCGTTTGAGCAACCAGTCGCCAATCTCGGTTTTGTAATCTGCCGGGATGCGCTCCAGCGCGGCACCCAGGCGCAACATGTCGTCGTCGCTGCCTTTGACGGGCGGTGTGGTGTCGGGGGTTACGCCGTGTTCGTTGCGTTGCAGGTTGTAGGCAAAGCCGTTGAGCAGTTCAAGTTGCTCGGGCGCTGCCAAGCCACCGGCGACACGGCGCCACAGCGTCCACCATTCGGCGCACACCTGTTTGTCGTTTGCAAACTGCACGCCGCTCGGGTATTGCGTCCACAGTTGTGCCACGCGCCAGCCGTCCAGCGGGTCGCCCAGGCCGGGGCGCAGGCAGTAGCCGGCCAGGTTCAGCCACACGCGTTCGTGTTCCACCGAGCGGCGCCGGGCGCGCTGGCGCGCCCACAGGGCGTCAAACAGTTGGCGCAGGTCGGGCGTGGCCCATTGCTCGCGCGCACCCAGGGTGTGTTCGAGTTGGGCGCGCAGTTGTTTGACTTCCTTGGCCGCGACCGGCTTGGCGCCGGGGCCAAAGATGCGGTCGATATGCTCGATGGCTTGTGCCAGCCGCGCCGCAGCCAAGCGGTCAGGCTGAGCTGGGCTGGCTCCGGTGTCGACATGGCGCAGGTCAAACTCCAGCCGCCAGCGCTGGTTGGCATCGGTCAGGCTCACGCAGTGCATCTCCAGCGTCCCGACTTCGGTCAGGGCGACGGCCAGTTGCACCGGAATATTTTTTAGATCAAATTGGCTTATAACCCCCGTGGATGTTGCGTTAGTAGCTTTTATAACCATAGCAATTGGCGGCAGAGGCTCAAACTGCCCATGCGCCAGCGTGACCAGATCACCAGCCTCTGGCTGCGCCTTGTCAGCCAGATCCGCCGTGGATGTGACCAGATGAAAACGCACCGGCTGCCCCAGGCGCAAGGAGAATGTGCGGCCACTCAGTCGCACCTCTTGTCCTGGCTCGGTGCCGCGCGGCAGCAGGCAGATACCGCTTGGGGCCCGGCCCGGGCCGCTGGCCTCTTCAAGCACCAGAAAGTAGCTGCGCGCCGAGCCACCGCCAATCACCGGTGCCAGCCCTTGTTGCGCCAGCGCGTAAGCCACGGCACCACGCGCCACGGCCACATCGGGGTTGTCGTTGTGCAGCAAATGCAGGGGTTCACCGCGCCAGTCAGCCAGGGTCTGCTGTAAGCGCTCAGCCAGTTGTCCGGAGCGAAACACGCCGCCATTGAGCAGCAAGGTGTCGGGCCTGGCGTGCGCGTGCTGGCGCAAAAAGTCGGCCAAGTGGCGGGTGATGGCAGCGTCGCGGGCGTAGGGCAGGCCAAACGCCACCAAGCCACTTCGGGATTGGGTGGCTTGGGCGCTGGCGTCCACTTGCGGGAAAAAGCCGTCCACGATCTGTTGCGCCACGTCTTGCCGTGTCAGCGTGGCCGAGCGGCTGCCACCAATCAGCCGTGCGCCGCCGCCCAGTAGGGTGACCTGCACCTGCGCTGGGGCATTAGCAGCCAGCAACTGTTCTTTGGCGTGGCGGCAGCGTTCAACCAGTTGTGCGAGTTGGCTGGCTGACAGGCGGGTGGGTGGTGCGCCGGGTGTGCTGGTCAGGCGGGATTCCACTAGGTGCGCCAGCGCCAAGTCCATGTTGTCGCCGCCCAGCATCAGGTGCTGGCCGACACCGATGCGGGTCAGTTGTGGCAAGTCGTCTTGCCATGCCACTTCAAACAGGCTGAGGTCAGTGGTGCCACCACCCACGTCACACACCAGCACCAAGCGGGATGGCGCCAACTCGTCCTTGAGGTTGCTGCGGTGGCGCCAGAGCCAGTCATAAAACACGGCCTGCGGTTCTTCCAGCAGACGCAACTGCGGCAGCCCGGCTTGGTGCGCGGCGCTCAGGGTGAGGGCGCGCGCTGCCTCGTCAAAGGACGCGGGCACGGTCAGCACCAGGTCTTGCTGTGCCAGTGGATGTTGCGGGTGCTGTGCGTTCCAGGCATCGCGCACATACGCCAGGTAGCTGGCGCTGGCTTCTACGGGAGAGACCTTGGGCACCTCGGCCGATGCGCCCCAAGGCAAGATAGGCGCCAGGCGGTCCACGGCGGGGTGCGACAACCAGCTTTTGGCGCTGGTCACCAGTCGGCCCGGCACCTGAGCGCCTAAGGTACGCGCCCATTGCCCGATCACCACTGACGCGGGGGTGTCAGAATCTGTTTCCCCACCTTTGCCTTCACCGGCGGCCCAAGGCAATTGCAGTGCGCCGGCGGCAAATTCATTCGCCCCCGCGTGGTAACGCACCGAGGGCAGCAGGGGCAGTGCAGCCACCTGGCCGGGGCCGACCAATTGCTCAATCTGAAAAAGCTCGATGCCATTCTGCTTGGCGGTCTTGCCCCGCGCCTTGATCGGACTCAGCCGGGCAAAAGCGACCACCGTGTGGGTGGTGCCTAGGTCAATGCCAACGATGTACTGGCGCATCCGGCTTGGAGTCAGTGGCTGGCGCGCACGTCAAACTCCACCTTCCATCGCTCGCCGCCCTGGGTGGCCACCGCAGTGAGTTCCAGCGTGCCAGTGTCTGTGGCGGTGGCGCGCAGTGTGACCTGCACCAACTCGCCCACTTGGCGACCTTCGGTTGGCAGCGTGGCCTGAATGTCGCCCAGGGCCTGCAACTCATCGGGCTGCCAGAAGTCGAGCAGGGTGCCCAAGCTGTCTTGGCGGCGCACCGACGAGCCGAAGAAGCGCAGCACCACCGGCTCGCCCACCCACAGGCCAAATTCGCGCGTCTGCAAATCTGCCTCGGTGCCTTCTTCCATGCCAAAGGGCGCCACACACAGCGCTTGCATGGGCGGCTCCATGCCGGGAATGGCGGGCATGGAGGATTCCACACCCACGTAATAGGCGCGTGCCGTGCCGCCGCGAATGCGCACGCCTTGGCCCCGGCGCACGTAGCCGTAGTAGGCCGCACCGCGTGCCACTGCCAGGTCCATGTCGGCCCCGGCCAGCATGCGGGCCGGCTCGGCTGCCTCATTGACGAGCCAAGCGTTGAGCGTGTCCAGGGTGCGCTCAATCAGCGCGTCGGACTTGAACACGCCGCCGTTGAACAGCACTGCGGTGGGATGCAAAAAGCTGGCGTCGGCGTCAACCTTGCCTGCAAAGCCTGCCAGTTCGGTGGTGGCGCCGGCTTGCCGACCCAGCAGGGCTGCCAAGTGGCGTGTTACGCCGGCGTCCTGCGCGTAAGGCAGGCCGAGTTGTGTCAGGCCGCTGCGGGTGCGGCTGGCGGGGCGGGCGGCGGCGTCGACCTGGGGGAAGAAACCTTCAAGGATGGTGGCGCGCACCTCGTCTTGGGTCAGTTCGGTGCGGATGGCGCCACCGATCAGCTTGGAACCCCGGCTGGGCACCACGATGGCCTGGGTCGCCAAGTTGGCGTCGCTCAGCAGCGCTTCCTTGGCCACGCGGCAAGCGTAGGTGAGCGCGCGCATTTGCCAGGGGTCAAGCGTCTTGCCCTCAGCTGTTAGCTTGCGGGCCACCACGTGGGCCAGGGTCAGGTCCATGTTGTCGCCGCCGAGCAGGATGTGGTCGCCCACGGCCACGCGGTGTAACTCCAACTGGCCTTCGCGTTCCAGCACGGCGATCAGGGAGAAGTCGCTGGTGCCGCCGCCCACGTCCACCACCAGAATGATGTCGCCGGGCTTGACGTCTTTGCGCCAGCGGCCCGCGCTGCCCTGAATCCAGTTATAGAGCGCGGCCTGTGGTTCTTCCAGCAGGGTGAGATTGTTGTAACCTGCGGCGCGGGCGGCTTCGGCGGTGAGTTCACGCGCTGCCGGGTCGAATGACGCGGGAATAGTGACAGTCACGTCCTGCTGCTCAAACGGGGCCTCTGGGTGGGCCTGGTCCCAAGCCTGGCGCAGGTGGCTCAAGTAGCGGGTGGAGGCTTCCAGTGGTGACACGCGGGCCACCTCGGCCGGCGCGTCGAAGGGCAGGATGGCGGCGCGCCGGTCCACGCCCGGGTGACAGAGCCAGCTTTTTGCACTGGACACCAGCCGAATGGGCGTTTGTGCGCCGCGTGCACGGGCGAACTCACCCACGGCAAAGTCTTGTGTGTCGGACCAGGGCAGGGTCAGG
Organism: Rhodoferax sp.; assembly: GCF_028688795.1. Taxonomy (GTDB): domain Bacteria; phylum Pseudomonadota; class Gammaproteobacteria; order Burkholderiales; family Burkholderiaceae_C; genus Rhodoferax. Next base: position 112,301 of record NZ_JAQTXM010000005.1, read on the forward strand.
TCGCCCGCGGCCAGCTCATCCGCGTGCGGCAGGTACAAAAAAGAGGGCAACAAGGCCAGGTTGTCGACGCTGCCGGGGGCCGTCAGCTGGGGAATGTCGAGCACGCCATAACTGGTGTTTTCGCCCTCGCTGGCGCTGATGTCCACATAGGCCAGCGCGCAGTGGGTGGTGCCCAGGTCGATGCCAATAGCAAAACGCGGGGTGCTCACAGCTCCACCTCGGCTTGCGCCAGCACGTGCACGTCATGGTTCTCGGCCAGTTTCGGCAAACGTGTCTCGGTCACGCGCCAGCCGCGGTGGCATAACGTGCCGCTGAACGGTGCTTGGCCGACCACGTTGCCGGTCAGGCGCACGGCGCGCGCGTCAAAACCAGCGGGCAGTGTGAGGCGGTTGCCCTCGGCCTCGGGACGCACTGGGATGAGTGTGAAGTGTTCGCGCAGCACCTTGCAGCAGCCTTCATGCAGCACGCGGGCCACGCCACCAACGTCGGCATCGGTGTATTGGCTCAGGTCCTCTTGCGTGAAGTCGATCAGGCGCGCGTCGCGTTGCAGCAGGCCCAACAATTGCAGGGCGGCGTCGGGCGTGGCTTCTTTCATTGGTGGGGGCGCCACTGGGGTGAGTTTGACCGAAGCCGTGGGCGCTGCTGCGGGTGCAGTTGCTGCCGCCACGGGTTGGCGCAGGGCCATCACGCGGGCGGCAAACACCGGATTGCCGAGTACGCTGAAAAATGCGCCAAAAGCGACCGGCAGGCGTTTAAAGAAGGAGGGCAAGGCCTCTGGCATTGGAGATGTCATGTGAGGTTTCCTAAAGGGGTTGCGGGGACCTCATCCGTGAAAGGGTGGGTCGTTGCCCGGCGAGTGCCGGGGTGTTGTGGCAATGATTTTAAAGACTGGCGCCTCTGGCATTTTCGCGCAGGCAAACGGTGGGCAGCGCGCAAGCAGCAACGCAAAAAGCTTGGGGTCACTAAATGACCCCAAGCTTTGCCTGATCGACCTTGACGGATGAGTCAAATCAAATTTTCTTTTTGATTCCGACCAGGGCGATGAGCCCAGCGCCTACCAGGAGCAATGAGGCTGGTTCAGGGACTGACGCTGGCACCGGGTCATTTCCAGCGGTTGTGATTTGAAGATACGCAGGGTCACCACCGTCAGCGCTACCAATCGTGAAACCTGAGTAGCTGGTGCAAGTCAGCGAATAATTGGCGATGCTAGCGCCCGTTGCAATGCTGGCGATAAAACGCCTAGTAGCAATGTTCCAGGTTTGGCGGCATAACCCCTTAAGCGAAATACCTATTGTTCTAGGTAAAGCTGCATTGAACACCCCAATGTATAAGTGCGTCGACCGTAGCTTTCGGCTTCTTTTGTTTGGATGTGTCGAACTTTACTTGATCAACGAAGGGTAATAGCGCCATGAAAAAGTCAAGTAGTACCAAGACCAGTGGCGACCAGGCCGTCACGGATTCTGTCGAAGCACCATTTTTCGCTGAATTCCTTAAGGACCTTGTTGCACGGTTTGATCCTCAGTTTCGACACACTTATGTGAACAAAGCCGTCGAGCACGCCACTGGCCGGCCTGCCAGTGACTTTATTGGCAAGACGAACCAGGACCTAGGCATGCCGGCCAATCTTGTCAAGCAATGGAATGACCAGTTGAGTGGCGTTTTCAGCTCGGGTAGCTCAAGCGAAACTCACTTTGCATTTCCAAGTCCGACCGGTTTGCGCCATTTCATATCCCGATTGACGCCAGAGTTTGGATTGGAAGGCCGAGTCAGGTCAGTTGTTTCCGTGGCACAAGATGTGACGGAGATGACCGTCATGCATGAAAAAGTCCAATGTCTGGAATCATTGTTGAAGCAAGCTGACTTTAACCAGCATAAAAATTGCAGTGCAATGTCTGTTGAGATGGCGGCGGAGTATTACAAGGCCATCGTTGAGTCGTCGGACGATGCGATCATCAGCAAAACCTTGGACGGGGTGATCACCAGTTGGAACCCCGCTGCACAGGTCATCTTTGGCTATTCTTGCGAAGAAATGCTGGGAAGGTCTCTGCTGGGCCTGCTTCCGCCTGAGAAAAGCAATGAGGAAAGCTTCATTCTTGAACGGATTCAGGCAGGTGAAACTGTTGACCATTTTGAAACCACGCGCATTCATAAAGATGGGCGACGTATCCATGTGTCCGTCACGACTTCGCCCATTCGAGACCGCAGTGGCAAGATTATTGGCGCGTCAAAAATTGCCCGAGACATCACTGCACAAAAAATTGCAGAGAGGCAATTAAAACTGACCGCCAGTGTATTCACCAGCACCAGTGAAGGAATTTTGATTGCCGACCGAAAAGGCTTCATCGTCGACATCAATGATTCCTTCACCAGAATCACCGGATACAGCAAGGATGACGTTGTTGGTCAGGATGCACGCGTGTTTCGATCGTCCAGTCAAGGCCCCGAAGTTTTCAGGTTCATGAGAACGGCGTTACGGCACCTTGGGGAATGGCGAGGTGAAATGTGGAGTCGTCGAAAAGACGGTCAATCGTATTCAGTCATACTGACCGTCAGCGCAGTACGCAGTGCTGACGGCAATGTGCAAAACTACGTGGCATTATTTTCCGACATCACGCCGCTCAAGTTGCAGCAGGAAAAGCTGGAGCACAGTGCCCAATACGATCCACTCACTGATTTGCCAAATCGGTTGCTTTTGTCAGACCGATTGCACCAGGCCATGGCACTGTGCCAGCGTCAAAATCAAAATTTGGCTGTTCTTTACCTGGACCTCGATGGTTTTAAGTACATCAACGACCACTACGGCCATGATGTGGGTGATGAGCTGTTGATCTCGGTATCGAACCGAATGAAACTGGTTCTGAGAGATGTGGACACCTTGGCGCGCATTGGTGGGGATGAGTTTGTTGCTGTGTTGGTCAATATTGGCAGCACGCAAGACTGTATTCAACTTGTTGCACGGGTGCTGGATGCCTGTGCTGAAACGGTACGTATCCAGGGACGAGAGTTAAAAGTCACCGCGAGTATTGGGGTCACGATTTATCCGCAAGACGATGCTGAGGCCGACCAATTGATGCGCCATGCTGATCAAGCGATGTTTGAAGCCAAGCAAAACGGTAAAAACAGAATTTTCATGTTTGATTCGGCTTTGGATGCTGAGGTCAAGACCCGAGGTTTGCAGCAAGAGTGCATTGCTCAGGCGCTGCTGCGGCAAGAGTTTGTTTTGTACTACCAGCCCAAGGTCAATATGCGCACAGGCGCTTTGGTTGGCGTTGAGGCATTGATTCGATGGGTGCATCCTGAACGCGGCTTGCTTGCACCTGGCGCATTTTTGCCGGTCATTGAGAAACATCCCTTAAACGAAATAGTGGGGTCGTGGGTCATTGAAACGGCGCTGAAACAGTTGACTGAATGGAAGCTGCTCGGATTGACGCTTCCGGTTAGTGTCAATATTTCGGCGAGGCAGTTCCAGCAGGAAAGTTTTGCGAGTCAGTTGTCCCAAGCACTGGCTAACCACCCCGAAATTGATGCTAATTGTCTGGAGTTGGAAATTTTGGAAACCAGCGCCCTTGAAGACATCGGTTCGGTGACAAAAATCATGGCGGATTGCCACCGGTTGGGGGTGCTCTTCGCAATCGATGATTTTGGAACGGGTTACTCATCGCTCACTTACCTCAGACGCTTGCCCGTCGAGACGTTAAAAATTGACCAAAGCTTTGTTCGAGACATGCTGGATGACCCGGATGACCTGGCCATCGTCACGGGTGTCATTGGACTTGCCTCAGCGTTTCACAAACATGTCATTGCTGAAGGTGTTGAAAGTGTTGAAAGTGGCAAGAAGCTCATCGAGTTAGGGTGCGATTTGGCACAAGGCTATGCCATTGCCCGACCTATGTCGGGAAGTCAAATACCCGAATGGTCTGTGACCTGGCAACCACCCAAGGCGTGGACTCGGGCGTGTTGATTGGGCGGTTGAGTTGCGATCCAACCTCGCATAGTCGGCTGGCCTCAAACCAAAGGACTTCAGGGGAAATTGGTTTGGTTGAATTAGGCAGCGTTTCGCACCATCAGTTGGTCGCGATGGGCCGCACCACTACGCACAAGGTCTGTCACCAGTTGATTCACCCAGGCGTCAAAACGAGTGTCTGGTGCATCTGATTGATGTACATGCGCCACCAGTTCAGTGGCTTGGGCCCAGGCAAGCAGCGCGGCAAACTCAATGGTTTGGACTTCCAGCAACTTGAACTTGATCAGCACCTTTGCTGCGTAACGCAGGTGTTTGGCAGGGTCATTCACAAAGCTATCGAGCCGTTTTCGGGCTCGCACCAAGGCGGCTGGCACATCGGCAAACGCCGGGCCGTGGCCAGGGATGACGGTTTTTGCGTGCAGCGATTCGATCAACTCAAGGGTTCGCTCCACCTCGGCAAAGGCATCGTCGCCATCAAGCTCGGGGAACACCACGCCAAAGCCGTTTTCCCAAAGGGCATCGGCTGACAACAGCAGGCGCGACTTTGGCTCAAACAGGATCACTGAGCTCGGATCGTGCCCCGGTGCGGCGTGTATTTGCCAAATTTGGTGCCCCAGTTCAATCTCGGTGTTGGGTTGCAGCGTGGCGTTGAAGCCGAAGGGGTCGCAGATTTGCCCCGTGGGGGTGTAGGACAAGGCGGTAGGGTTCCAGTTGGCAACGTGGGCGGCCTGGCCGGGTGGGATCAGAATTTGCAGGGCAGGGTAACGTGCCTGCAATGCGGCGTTACCACCGCAGTGGTCGCTGTGCAAATGGGTGTTGATCAGCACATCCAGCGTGCGCCCGTTAAGCGCGGCCGCCACCAAGGCCAGCGTTTGACCGGCATGCGTGGCGTAGCCGCTGTCAATGAGGGCGCTGTGGTTTGGGCCTGTAATCAGGATGTTGTTGGATGACAACCAGCCACGCTCCAGCAGGGTGATGCCGCTCGGGAGTACAAGGGGCTGGGTCATTTGGCAAACCCCAGGGTCAGCGCCAATTCATTTTCACAAGTGGCCGGGTCGGCATCAAATAACTGCTCAATCCAGGCGGACTCGCGGGTGCGAATGGTGTTTAAGAAGTGGGTGACGGCGTCGTGTTGGCGCGCCATCCCGGCAAAATGGTCAAACCCAGCCTCTAAAAAACCTTGCAACGACCCCAAGCCTGCGAGCTCTGCGGGCTTGCGCATCATTCTCAGCAGAAGTTTAAGACCCGGTTTGCGTGTCAGCTCGCTCAGTGTTTGGCCCACAGAGAGCACGGTTGCCAATTGCCATTCGCGTGCGGTGCGTTGACCCACAGTGCGCCAGGCAGCGACGTAGCGCGCTGCACCAGAGGGCGCACTTGACTGGCTCCAGGCCTGCGACAGTGCCATGTCGAGTTCCTCGGTTTGTTGATGTAGCTTAGTCAGGGTCAGCACGGTGGCCAGAATGTGCGCGGGAAAAGTGCGCTCCAGGGCCCCGGCAATGCGTGAAAACTGGGCGTCGCGCGCGCTGTAATCTTTGGCGCTGTAGAGCTCTTCCAGGAAAAAGCGGGCGCTTGGGCCATAAACAGGGTGCCGCAGCAGGTCTTGGTAGGTGCCGATAAAACGCTGCGCCTGCAGGTGTTTAACCGCTTTGAGCGCCTGCACCAGTTCATCGGGCCCGGTGGCTGCCTGCCGCAGCGCGGCCACACGGGCCAGCGCTTCACGAATTTCTTCAGAAGCTTTCATAATGCAGGCAGTTTATCGGTGCGTGGGCGCACAAACTGTGGCAAACGACACAACTTTGGGTAATTTGCGCAGTTTAGGCTTGGTAGCCTAGGGAAAACCCTTATATTTGGCTTCATGTATGAAACCCTTACCTCCCGTCAACACACCATGACCGAGCCGAACCTGCCGATGGGTGACTCGCCGCGTCAGGCCGATGCTGCTCCTGTGGCAAAAAGGCAGGATGTGGTGGTGCCGATCCGGTCGCTGGGTGAAAACCATCGCGCGCGCATTGCCGACCACCTGAAAGCGCTGGATGCCCATGACCGGTATTTTCGTTTCGGGTTTACCGCCAACGATGAGCAGATTGACCGCTATGTGGCGGGCTTGAATTTTGAACGTGATGAGATTTTTGGTATTTACAACCGGCGGCTGCAACTGATTGCCATGGCGCACTTGGCGTATTCAAGTGACGTGCGGCTGAACGCGTGCGCCGAGTTTGGCGTGTCGGTGTTGGGATCAGCGCGTGGCCGTGGCTTTGGCAAGCGGTTGTTTGAGCGCGCCATGATGCATGCGCGCAACCAAGGTGTGCGCATGATGTTTTTGCATGTGCTGAGTGAAAACGCAGTCATGCTCAAAATTGCCCGCCATGCCGGCGCCACGGTAGAGCGCGATGGCTCTGACTCTGAGGCGCATCTGGTGTTGCCCCCCGCCACGATGCATAGCCACATGACCGAGATGGTGGAAGAGCAGCTGGCGCAGGCCAATTACCGCATCAAAGTGCAGGCCAAGCAGTTTCGTGACATGGTCGCGCGCATGCAAACGGGTTGGCGTGGCGCGGCACAAGGCGACTCGTTGCATTGATTTTGGCGCTTTGCCAGGTCGAAAAGTCCGCTAGCAGGTGGGGTGTCAGTGGGGCGTTGCAGCAATCCGCTATCCTTATGGTGTGTTTAACAAATGCATGTCCTGCTTGATTGGCTGTGTCTGACCCCAACCCTACGCGTCCCGACCGGGAAGATAACCGTACTTTTCTTCAAAAAATTGCCGAGTTCATCCACCCCGGCCCTGACTCTACTGACGAGCTGCTCGACACCCTGATTGAGGCCGAGCACAACCAGCTCATAGGCGCTGATTCGCGCAAGATGCTCGAAGGCGTGATTCGCATGGCGGAAATGAGCGCTGGCGACATCATGGTGCCCAGCACCCGCATGGAGCTGATCAACATCGAAGACGCCTATGACACCATGATGCACGGCGTGATTGACACCGCGCATTCGCGCTTTCCGGTGTTTGAGGGGGAGCGCGAAAACATCATCGGTATCCTGATGGCGAAAGACCTGCTGAAGCTGCAGAGGGCGCCAGAACTCAATATTCGTGCTCTGTTGCGCCCGGCAGTGTTTGTGCCCGAGAGCAAGGGCCTGAACGATTTGCTGCGTGATTTTCAGAGTAACCACAACCACTTGGCCATTGTGATTGACGAATTTGGCCGTGTCGCCGGGCTGGTCACGATTGAAGATGTGTTAGAAGAAATTGTGGGCGAAATTGAAGATGAATTTGACATTGCTGAAGACGAGGGCGACATCTTCGGCCTGCCTGACCGCAGCTACCGTGTCAGCGGCGATACCACCATTGAACGCGTTGAGAACGCCTTTAATGTCACCCTTGACAGCACCGACCCGGATGAAGACTTTGACACCATTGGCGGCTTGATTGCGCATGAAATGGGCCATGTGCCACGGCGTGGTGAGCACCATGTGCTGGCTGGCCTGGACTTTGTCGTGATGCACACCAAGGGTGGCGCGGTGAAGTGGTTCAAGGTGGCACCCGTGCCCGCTGAGTCGGTCTAAGCCGTTGGCGCACGCACGCAGCTTGTTTGTTGGCCAGCGCCAAAACCCGGAGCTTTGGCCTGCCTTGCTGGCCTTGCTGGCTGGTGCACTGCAGGCTGCTAGCCTGGCCTGGCCGGTGGCCACGCCAGCATTTCTACAAGGTATTGGGCTGGCTAAAGGTCAACCCCTGTGGTGGGGCCAGTCCTTGGCGCTGGCGGTGTTGCTGCATCTGGTGCTGGCCAGCCCCAGCCCGCGCCGTGCCGCGTGGTGCGGCTGGTTGTTTGCCACCGCCTGGCTGACGGGCACGTTTGCCTGGTTGTTTACATCGATGCACACCTATGGCGGCCTGGCGGCGCCGTTGGCGGCGTTGGCGGTGCTGGCACTGGCTGCGCTACTGGCACTTTATTACGCCGGGGCTTTGTGGTGTTTTAAGGCTCTATCCCTTGTAAATAAAGCGCAAGTAGCTATAATTTTTATAGCTTTTTGGGTGCTGGCTGAAATGGCCCGCGGCATGTTGCTGACTGGTTTTGGCTGGGGTGCCGTTGGCTACGCGCACCTGGATGGGCCGTTGGCACCAGCCTTGCCGTGGCTGGGCTTGTATGGCGTGAGCGCGCTGGCTGCGTTGCTGGCAGTGTTATTTGCCTTGATGCTGCAGGCGCGCTCTTGGGCTGCGGTGTTGCAACCGGCGCTGGCGCTGGCCGCCGTGCTGCTGCTGGTGCAAGTTTTGCCCGCAGCAAAAGGCACGTTTACCGGTACTTTGAGCGTCACGCTGCTGCAAGGCAATATTCCCCAAAACGAAAAATTTGACCAGACCAGCGGCGTGCCCAACGCGCTGCGCTGGTATGGCGAGCAACTCAATGCCAGCCAGGCATCGCTCATCATCACGCCCGAGACGGCGCTGGCCTTGCTGCCCGAGCAGCTGCCGCCAGGCTACTGGCAGGCGCTGCAACAGCGTTTTGCAACGGGCCAGCAGGCCGCGCTGGTGGGCATGCCCTTGGGCAACTATGACACCGGTTACACCAATTCAGTGGTCGGTCTCAAGCCGGGGCAAACCGAGCCATGGCGCTACGACAAACACCACCTGGTGCCGTTTGGGGAGTTCATTCCACCGCTGGCTCGCTGGTTTACGAACCTTATGAACATTCCGCTGGGCGACTTCAACCGGGGTGGGCTGGCACAACCCACGTTTGATTGGCAAGGCCAACGGCTGGCAACCTCTATTTGTTACGAAAACCTGTTCAGTGAAGAGCTGGCCGCGCAGTTTACCGATGAGGCAAAAGCACCGACCATGCTGGTGAACCTCAGCAACCTGGGCTGGTTTGGTGAGCACTTGGCGATGGATCAGCACCTGCAGATTGCACGCTTGCGGGCGTTGGAATTTGATCGGCCCTTTTTGCTGGCCACCAACACCGGGCGCACCGCTGTGGTGGATCATCTGGGTCGGGTGACGAACGCGCTACCCAACCACGTGGCGCAGGCGTTGCAGGCCAAGGTGCAGGGGCGTGAGGGCGTCACGCCTTATGCCTGGTGGGTGGCACGCTGGGGGCAGTGGCCGGTGGTCTTGCTGGCTTTTTTGGTGGTGATTTCAGTTTTGGTCTTTGGCGGGAGAACAAGACGCCAGTATTTCAAAACCCACACAGGCCATTGAGAGAACGCAAAGCGCAAGCCCGTAAAATCGTTACCTTTCATGCAAGTCTCTGCGTGAACATGTTTTCCTCTCAGCGGTGCGTGGCACTGCCCAAAAACCTATGTTGACCTTCCAGCAAATCATTTTGAAACTGCAGTCGTATTGGGACGCCCAAGGCTGTGCGTTGTTGCAACCCTACGACATGGAGGTGGGCGCAGGCACGTCGCACACCGCAACGTTTTTAAGAGCGCTTGGGCCAGAGCCATGGAAAGCGGCTTATGTGCAGCCCAGCCGCCGTCCAAAAGATGGCCGTTATGGCGAAAACCCGAATCGCCTTCAGCACTACTACCAGTACCAGGTGGTGTTGAAGCCAGCCCCGAGCAACATCCTTGAGCTGTACCTGGGTTCACTCGAAGCGCTGGGTTTCGATTTGAAGAAAAACGACATCCGTTTTGTCGAAGACGACTGGGAAAACCCCACACTGGGCGCCTGGGGCCTGGGCTGGGAGGTGTGGCTCAATGGCATGGAAGTGACCCAGTTCACCTATTTTCAGCAGGTCGGCGGCATTGACTGCAAGCCGATTACCGGCGAAATCACCTACGGGCTGGAGCGCCTGGCCATGTACCTGCAGGGCGTGGACAACGTCTACAACCTGACCTGGACCACCGCGGCAGATGGCACCAAGCTGAGCTACGGCGATGTCTATCTGCAAAACGAAAAAGAACAGTCCGCCTACAACTTCGAGCACAGCGACGCCGATTTTCTGTTCACGGCTTTCACGGCGCATGAAAAGCAGGCCCAGCATTTGATGGGTGTGCAACTGGCCCTGCCGGCTTACGAGCAGGTGCTGAAATGTGCGCACAGTTTCAATTTGCTGGACGCGCGCGGCGCCATCAGCGTGACCGAGCGCGCCGCCTACATAGGCCGCATTCGCAACCTGGCGCGCGGTGTGGCCCAAAGCTTTCGCGACAGCCGCGCCCGCCTGGGTTACCCGATGGCCAGCGCACAGATTGCCGCCATGGTGCTGGAACAGCAGGGGATCGATGAGGTCACTGATCTGGACCGCAAAGCGTTGCTCAGTGCTGCGTTGCTGGCAGGCGCGTCGTCTGACAAACCCCAAGCTAACAAGAAGGTGGCACCGTGAGAAATCTGCTCGTTGAATTGTTCGTTGAAGAATTGCCCCCCAAGGCACTGAAAAAACTCGGTGAAGTTTTCGCCAGCCAACTCTGCGCACAGTTGCGCACGCTGGGCCTGGCCTCTGCGGATTCGGTGGCCACGCCGTTTGCCTCGCCACGCCGCTTGGCCGCGCACATCACGCATGTCGCAGCCAAAGCCGCTGACAAGGCGGTGCAACAAAAACTCATGCCGGTGAGCGTGGGCTTGGACGCCAATGGCCTGGGCACGCCAGCGCTGCTGAAAAAACTGCAAGCCCTGGGTGCTGACGTGTCAGACCCGACGGCTGCCGTGGCCAGCCTGCGCAAAGCGCCTGATGGCAAAGCCGAGGCACTGTTTTATGACAGCCTGGCCACCGGTGCCACGCTTGATGTTGGTTTGCAGCAAGCCCTGCTGGCCGCACTGGCCCAGTTGCCCATTCCCAAAATGATGAGCTACCAACTGGAGACCGATTGCGAACTGCCGGGCTGGAGCAGTGTCAATTTTGTGCGCCCGGCGCATGGCTTGGTGGCACTGCATGGCGACACCGTGGTGCCGGTCAAGGCGCTGGGGCTCACTGCCGGCAAGGTCACGCAGGGGCATCGCTTTGAAGCCCTGAAATCACCGGTGGTGCTGGAGAATGCCGATGTGTACGCCCAAACCCTGTTGCAGGACGGTTCCGTGATCGCCAGTTTTGGTGACCGGCGTTTTGCCATCGTGCAGCAGCTGGCGCAGGCCGCCGAGCGCCTGGGCCCGGGCTTTGAGGTGCTGATGGATGAGGCCTTGCTGGACGAAGTGACGGCGCTGGTAGAGCGCCCCAATGTGCTGACCTGTGCATTTGAGGCGCAGTTTTTGGACGTGCCGCAAGAGTGTCTGATCCTCACCATGAAGGCCAATCAGAAGTACTTTCCGCTGGTCGACACCCAGGGTCGGCTGACCAATCAGTTTTTGGTGGTGAGCAACATCAGCCCGGCTGACGCCAGTTTTGTCATTGGTGGCAACGAGCGCGTGGTGCGCCCGCGCCTGGCTGATGCCAAGTTTTTCTTTGACCAGGACTGCAAGAAAACGCTGGCCACGCGTGTGGCGGGGCTCGACAAAGTGGTCTACCACAACAAGCTGGGCACACAGGGCGAACGCATGACACGTGTGAGCGCCATTTCCCATGGCATTGCTGGTTTGCTGAACGCCAACCCTGCCATGCTGGTTGCTGTTGAAACAGCTGCTCGCCTGGCCAAGACCGACTTGCTGACCGACATGGTGGGCGAGTTCCCCGAGCTTCAAGGCATCATGGGCGGCTACTACGCGCGCCACGATGGCCTGGGTGCGGACATTGCCGACGCCATTGAAGACCACTACAAGCCACGTTTTGCCGGTGACAGCTTGCCGCGCAACGCCACTGGCGTGGTGGTGGCGCTAGCCGACAAGCTGGAAACCCTGGTGGGGATGTTTGGCATTGGCAACCTGCCTACCGGTGACAAAGACCCGTTTGCGCTGCGTCGCCATGCCTTGGGCGTGATCCGCATGCTGGTTGAAAAAGACCTGCCGCTTGGTTTAAATGCATTGTTGAATGCTTCTGCAAATGAGTTCAAGAGCATTGCCAGCTTTGAGTCGGGTCGAGCCGTCGTTGATCTTGAAGAGTTTGTCAATGACCGCCTGGCTGGTTCCCTGCGCGAGCAAGGTTACAGCGCATTGGAAGTCGACGCCGTGCTGGCCCTGCGCCCGCAGCGTCTGGGCGACGTGCCACGCCGCTTGGCGGCAGTGCGTGCCTTCACCGCTTTGGCAGAGGCCCCGGCGCTGGCCGCTGCCAACAAGCGCATCAGCAACATCCTGAAAAAAGCCGACGACGTGGATGCCCATGTCAGCACCTTGCTGCTGCAAGAGCCGGCCGAGGCCGCGTTGTACGCTGCCATGCAAGACGTGTTGCCCCAGGCGCAAGCCCAGTTTGAGGCGCAGGACTACACGGCTGCGCTGCAAACGCTGGCTGCCCTGCGTGCGCCCGTGGATGCATTTTTTGAAGGTGTCATGGTCAATGCCGAAGCGATGGACCTGCGCTTGAACCGCCTGGGTCTGCTCAAGACCCTGCACATCGCCATGAACCAGGTGGCTGACTTGTCGCGCTTGGCGGCCTGACCCGCACACCTTAATCTCAGCAAGGCACGCATGACCCCGATCAAACTCGTCATTCTGGACCGCGACGGCACCATCAACGAAGACAGCGCCGAGTTCATCAAATCAGCTGACGAGTGGTTGCCGCTGCCCGGTGCGCTGGAAGCCATTGCCCGGCTCAACCATGCGGGCTGGCACGTGGTGGTGGCCAGCAATCAGTCGGGTTTGGGGCGTGGGCTGTTTGAGGTGTCTGACCTGAATGACATTCACACCAAGATGCACAGCATGCTGGCCGCTGCCGGGGGCCGTATGGATGCGGTCTTTTATTGCCCGCACGCCGCTGACGATGGCTGCCACTGCCGCAAGCCCAAGCCGGGTCTGTTTGAGCAGATTTCTGACCGCTATGGCCTAGACCTTAAAAATGTGCCAGTGGTGGGCGACTCGGCACGCGACGTGGTGGCGGGGGTGGCCGTGGGCTGCGAGCCCCATTTGGTGTTGACCGGCAAGGGCGCTGCGTACAAGGGGCGCAGCCTGCCAGACACGTTCCCGCCCAACACGATGGTTCACGCTGACCTGTCGGCCTTTGCCGATTTTTTGCTGGACCGAGAAGAAAAGGCTGCTTGAGTGCGCGCTGGCCCGAAGCTTCTAGAGCATTGGCTGTATTTTGCTATTTAAAATATAGCTGTTAGCGCAATATCTATAAGGGCTAGAGCTCTAAAAAGCCTGTAATTTTATGTTTCGTTCAATTCTTCACACAGCATGGATAGTGATCACCGTGGTGCCGTGGACGCTGGCTGTGTTGCTGGTGTCTTTTGTGCCGCCGCGCACGCACGCCTGGTGGACCGCGGTCAACTGGTTTCGGGTGGTGATGTGGGGCACCCGGGTGATTCTGGGTGTGCGGTTCAAGGTGCTGGGCTATGAGCACTTGCCGGTAGGCAAAACCAGCGCCGCGGTGTTGTTGTCGAATCACCAGTCGACCCTGGAAACCCTGCTGCTGCCGACCCTGATGCCGCATCCGCTGGCTTTTGTGTTCAAGCGCGAGCTGCTGAAAGTGCCGTTTTTTGGCTGGTCGATGGCGCGGCTTGACATGATTCACATCGACCGAGAATCGCGCACCGAGGCCATGAAACACGTCATTGAGCAAGGTTGCCGACTGCTCTCGCAAGGCACCTGGGTCATCATGTTTCCCGAAGGCACCCGCATGCCACGCGGCCAAAAGGGTACGTTTCAAACTGCCGGCACGCGCCTCGCCGTGCAGTCCGGCGCGCCCGTGATCCCGATCGCTGTGGCCACCGCGCGCTGCTGGCCCAAGGAAGGGTTTGTCAAACATGCTGGCGTGGCCACAGTGTCGATTGGCCCGGCCATTTCCAGTGTGGGCCGTGACCCCAAGGGTTTGATGCGCGAGGTCGAGGCCTGGATCGAGGCAGAGCTACGCCGCATCGACCCCGAGGCTTACCCACTGGTTTGAAGGCCGCACCCCGCCATGCACCCATTGCTTCGCTTTACGCTTGATTTATTTGAAGAAAATAAGCCTGTAAGCCCCGTAAATAAAGCGCAAGGTACTATCGAAAAAGTAGTAAAAATTGCCCCGCAAAAACCACCTGTCAACCCGGCACATCGACCGTTTTCCGTGCCTAGTGTGCCGTTGCCTGCGTTGGTATTGCCGCAGCCATTGCCCATGCTGCAGCCGGTGTCAGCGCGGCCAACAGCAAGCTCAGACCTGCAGCCGCAAGTGCCGGGCGCTGTTCATTTTCAGCACCCGCGCGCCAGTCGTGAAGTGCGGCTGGGCCATGCGGTGGTGGCCTTTGAATTCACTCGCGGGCAGCGGCGCAGCATTGGCTTCAGCATTGGGGCCGAGGGGCTGGCGGTGCGTGCGCCCAAGTGGGTGACCTTGTCGGAGGTGGACGCGGCCCTGAAAACCAAGACCGACTGGATTTTGCGCAAATTGCAGGGAACCCGTGAGCGCCATGCGCGCCTGGCCACACAGGTGATTGAGTGGCGCGACGGCGCCAGCCTGCCGTATTTGGGCCAGTCCGTGACGATTCGGCTGGACCCTGAGCACCGCTTTGGCGCTGCCGGTGTGGCGCTGGTGTCGCTGCCGAATGCTACGACGGCTGATGCTGCCAGCCCAATGCGGACGCTTTCCGTGCTGCTGGTCAGCTTGCCAAGCCATGCCAGCCCGGAGCAAATCAAGGACGCAGTGCAAGCCTGGTTGATGCGCCAGGCCAAGCAGGTGTTCATGGAGCGCCTTGATCACTTTGCCCCGCAGCTGGGTGTGCAGTGGAAAAAAATGAGTCTGAGCAACGCTGGCACGCGCTGGGGCAGTGCCAAGGCAGATGGCTCGATTCGCCTGAACTGGCGGCTGATCCACATGCGCCTTTCGGTCCTTGATTACGTCGTGGCGCATGAGTTGAGCCACTTGCGGGTCATGGACCACAGCCCGCGCTTTTGGGATACCGTGCGCTCAGTGGTGCCCGATTACGCGGTGCTGCGCAAGCAACTCAAGGACGAGGCCTCGCCGCGCTGACACGCTGGGCGGCCAGGCTTTTATGACGCCATTTGCGTCTTGGGGCACAGGATGTTTGCCACTTAAAATCCGGCGAACTTTCAGGGATGTGCGTCCATGCGTCGGTTGTCTATTTGCTTTGCTGTTTCCTTGCTGGCTGCCTGTGCGGCGCCCAAATACACCATCGATGATGGCCGCAAGGTCGACGAGGCGCTGCTGGGCCAGATCAAGACCTACGGTGCGGGTGAGCGCGTGTTACGCCCGGCCATTGTGCGCTCCGCAGCACTGCAAGACCCCCAATGCGACACCCAGTGGGAGCTGCCTTTTTCAGTGGCTAGCAGTGACCGCTGGAGTGAGGATGACCGCGTGGCCTGGGTGCGTGGCCTGGGTGTGGACGAACGTCTGACGGTGGTAGGCACTGCGCTCGATAGCCCGCTCAAGGTGGGCGACAAACTGCAGGAAGTTGACGGCTACCACAAGGACAATGCAGAAAAAATGCTGCTGACGCTGGTCGACCTGCGAGATGCCGGCAAGCCCTTCGATGTGAAACTGGTCAGCGGGAAAGTGATCAAGATCAAGCCGTTCAAGGTGTGCCGCGGGTACACACGTTGGGCGCCGCCAAACAGCCCGCAAACACAAGACTACCACTGGCTGCTGAGCGTGCATCCGCTTGAAATCGTTCAGGCTGGCTTGACCGATGACGAGGCGCTGTGGACGGTGCTGTGGTCACAAGGGGTGTCAGAGGAGGGCGGTGCGCGCATGAAAACCTACCACTACGGCAGCAAGGTGGTGGGCACGCTGTACCAGCTGTTCACCATTGCCTCTGGCATCAAAGGCGCGGCCATGGCGGCCGATGCGGCCCTTGTCGCTGCGCAAACGGCCGCCGCTGGCGTGGCCACCGAAATTCTCAAGAAGCAACTCATCGAGCAAGCCACCGCCGCCGCTGCTTCCAGAATGCGCGACGAGGCGCTTGGGCTAGCGCGCAAGCTGACCCAGCAACAAGTGATGGGAGCTATGCAGGCGGCAGCGGCCAACCGTGGCGCACTTTCGGGCGTGGCTTGGATCGCCTCCACCGTGTTCGAGCAGGCCGATGCCTGGGCTTACACGCGCATGGAGCAGTTAAAAGCAGACCCACTGGCCGGCTTTACCCTGCATCAAAAGTTGCTTGAAAAAACCTTGGTGAGCAATTCAATGGTGTTTGACGCCGACCGTGCCGTAGCCCTGAGCAAGCTGGCCCAGACGCGTGGTCGTGGCGCCGACGTGGTGGCCGTGTTGCAAGGCATCAAGCCCGATGAGCTTCAAGTCGCCATGGCAGACATGCCGGTGGCATCGGCCCCGGTCGGGTTTTCTTACGAAGACGTGACGCAAGACCTTGTCAATACCCAGCCCTTTGCCCGGGGCCTGGTGGACGGCATGTTGAGCATGCCGGTGGCCTCTTCAACCTCCCTTTAGATCTTGATCATGAACATATCGCTTGATTTTTTTGGTCGTCACCCCGTTTGGGTCGGCGTTTTGCTTTTGGGCGGCTTGTGTCACCTGCCGGGGCATGGGCAAACGCTGGCCGGCGGGTCACCAGGGGGGTTTGCGTCCGGGATTACAGTGTTACCCCCGGCGGAGGCCGTGAGGCCTGAGCAGGCTGTGGTCGACATGCCGACACCCACAACCACAGCCGCAGCCACGGCAGTGGCCACAGATGCTGCCCTTGCGCCTGTGGGCTGCGCCCCGGTGTCAGACCAAGCCATGGCCACTGACTTGGCCGCCGTCACGGCACAGTCCAAAAAAGCCGAATTGGGTGAGCAACTGAAGTTGTTCAAGGAAGCCGTCGCCTTGTGGGTGCAGGCAGCGGCGCAATGTACTGGCCGGGCGCAAGAGCGCGCCGTGCGCAACCGCAACGACGACCAGCAAATGCTGGACCGGTTGACAGAAAAACTCGATGCTGGCCCGCAATGCGCCAGCGCCCATAGGAACGCCAGCCTGTTGCAGGACATGGCGCGTCAGGCCTTGTCCGAGCGCCGCTGGGTTGAGGCTGGGTCGCTATTTCGCAAAGCAGAAAACACCTGGGATCTGGCCGCAGAGCGCTGCACGGGCAGCCAGCAAGACCTGGCCAACCGACACCGGGAGCAGTCCACCCAGGACGGGCACAACGCCCAGTTTTGTGCGCCCTTGTTCGAGAAAGCCCGCGAGCACACGCAAAAGCTGCGCAGCAACGCGGCCACGTTGACACGTGAAGACAAGCAAGATGCCTCTATGGTGGCCGAGACCCTGTGGCGTGAGGCGCTGGTCAAGTGCCAGGGTGCTGCGGTGCTGGACATTGCCTCCAACAACGCCAAAGCGCTGGCGCGTGAACGTGGCACACCCTGGGAGGCCCGCGTGCCACCTGCTGCGCCAGTGGGGTCGGCATCAACCCTGCAGCCTAGTCAGACTGCCAAGCCCAGTCCCTTGCAAACGCCGCCGCCGCAAAAACCCGCCCCGACTTTTGCGGAAGAAGCCGGAAAACTGCCTTTGTCAAGTTTGGCACTGTCGGGTAGGGGCGCTGCCGCAGCACCAGCCTTTGTCGCTGAGCCGCCCAAAGCGGTTGAACTTGCCGCCAGCGCGCCCGGCATGTTGATGGCGGGCAGCACCCGTTTTGTTGGCCAGTTCGTGCGCGATGCAGAGGCCACCACGGTGTCCGGCACAGGCAAGGTAATTTGGGCCACCGGGGATGTGTTTGAAGGCACCATGGTGAAAGGCTTGCGCCAGGGCCAGGGCACTTTTGTCTGGGCCAATGGCCAGCATTACTCGGGTGACTGGTTGCAAGACAAGCCCACTGGCCAGGCCAAGGTGCATTTTGCCAACGGCAATGACTACGAGGGCCAGGTGTTGGACGGCAACCCGGATGGGCTGGGTCGCATGCGTTATGCCTCGGGAGACCAGTTTGACGGTCAGTTCAAACAGGGTGAGCCCGATGTGCGCGGTGTCTATGTTTGGCGCAATGGTCAGCGTTTTGAGGGCAGCTGGAAAAACAGCCGCCCCAACGGGCAAGGCAAGCTCAAGTTTGCCACGGGCAACCAATTCGAAGGCCAGGTGCAGGACGGCGTGCCGCAAGGCCAGGGGCGCATGGTTTTTTCAGGCGGGGAAATCTATGAGGGGCAGTTTCGCCAGGGTGAGCCCGATGGCCAAGGTAGCTTCAGTTGGCCATCCGGTGACCGCTACGTGGGCCAATGGCGGAATGGCAAAAAGCACGGACAAGGCATTCTTATTTGGAAAACTGGCGACCGATGGGAAGGCGTGTACGACCAGGATGTGCAGAAAACCGAAGGGACGGGTGTGGTGCCGTCAACCCCTGGCTAAATCCCATCAGCCTGGCGTTGGCGCAGATGGGCTGGCATGGTCAGGGTCGCGCGGTCCCACTTTTCGATCTCCAGAATTTTGTCCATGCAGTCCTCCATGATGCACTCGGCCGCATACGCGGCTTTGGCAATTTCCTGGTGCACGGTGGCGTCATTGCCTGGGTCGGTGAGGCAGCTCAGCTGGTAGCTCTGTAAATCGCGCAAGCTGCGAATGCTTTGTGCCACCTGCGCCGGGCAAGCACACATGTAAATCATGCCCTCGTCGATCACCTTTTCAAGCTGGTCGTTGGTGAACCGATGTGTGACTGACATTGCAAAATCTCCGTGATCCAAAACACCTTTCATCTTATACCTGTGTGTTTTGGGTGCTACATCACTGCGTACAGAGCGAGTGCAGGCGCAAGTTAGTCAACGTATTTGGGCCGCAGAATTTACGCCATAATTGACGTTTACGTCAACGTCAAGCTGCATCCATCCACATCAGTCAACCCATGTCACACACCTACAGCATCAGCGACCTGGCCAAAGAATTTGATTTGACTACGCGCGCCATGCGGTTTTATGAAGACATGGGGCTGTTGCGCCCTGAGCGCACCGGGCCGGGCGGACGCAGCCGGCTCTACAGCAGCCGCGACCGCACGCGCCTCAAACTCACCCTGCGCGCCAAACGGCTGGGCCTGAGCTTGGTCGAGGCGAAGGAAATCATTGACATGTACGACAGCCCACGCGACACCGCGGCGCAGCTGGAAAAATTTTTGCAGGTGCTGGCCGACCACCAACTGCAGCTGGATGCCCAGATGACCGACCTGCAGGCCAACATGGATGAACTTAAAGTACACCAGCGCGAAGCCCGGGCCCTGTTGGCCAAGTCCTTGCGCAAATCTGCGTCCAAAACACCTGCCGATACACAGGCATCCTGACCTTAACCACGCCCTTTCATGACACACCACACACCCCACGAAACCCTGCAACAACGCGTCCAACGCAGCCTGGAACGCCAGGGCATGATGCGCCACCTGGGCGCCGAACTGCTGCGCGTGGTGTCAGGCGAATGCGTCATCACGCTGCCGTTTTCTGACAAGGTCAGCCAGCAACAAGGCGCCTTTCACGGTGGTGCGGTGGGCGCACTGGCCGATATTGCGGGTGGTTATGCCGCACTGACCGTGGCCCCCGAAGGCATGGAGGTGGTCAGTGTCGAATACAAAATCAATTTTCTGGCGGCCTTTCAAGGTGGCGAGTTGTGCGCCACGGGGCGCGTCGTCAAGGCTGGCAAACGCATCATCATCACCAGTGCCGAGGTCAACCACATTGCCGAGGATGGGTCCGCCACGCTGTGCGCCGTGATGCAGCAAACCGTGATGCCGGTGCCCAAGAGTTACTGAAATCATCAACTAAAAGGAGACAAATATCATGAACAACCTGCCTGGACTCAACTTTCAACTCGGTGAAGACATTGATGCGCTGCGCGACGCGGTGCGCGACTTTGCCCAAGCCGAGATCGCCCCGCGTGCGGCCGAAATCGACCGATCCGACCAGTTCCCCATGGATCTGTGGCGCAAGATGGGTGATCTTGGCGTGCTGGGGATCACCGTGGGTGAGGAATACGGCGGCGCCAACATGGGCTACCTGGCGCACATGATCGCCATGGAAGAAATTAGCCGGGCCAGCGCCTCGGTCGGCCTGAGCTATGGCGCCCACAGCAACCTGTGCGTGAACCAGATCAGGCGAAACGGCACACCCGAGCAGCGCCAAAAATACCTGCCCAAACTGATCAGTGGTGAACATGTCGGCGCGCTGGCCATGAGTGAGCCTGGGGCCGGCAGCGACGTGTTGTCGATGAAGCTGAAAGCTGAAGACAAAGGCGGTTATTACCTGCTCAACGGCAACAAGATGTGGATCACCAACGGGCCTGATGCCGACACCCTGGTGGTCTATGCCAAGAGCGAACCCGAACTCGGCGCACGCGGCGTCACGGCCTTTTTGATCGAAAAGGGCATGCCGGGTTTCAGCATTGCGCAAAAGCTCGACAAACTCGGCATGCGCGGCAGTTCAACTGGCGAGCTGGTGTTCAACAACGTGGAAGTGCCTGAGGCCAACATTCTGGGTGGCCTGAACATGGGCGCCAAGGTGCTGATGAGCGGCCTGGACTATGAGCGCGCGGTGCTCACTGGCGGCCCGTTGGGCATCATGCAAAGCGTGATGGACAACGTGATTCCCTACATTCACGACCGCAAGCAGTTCGGCCAGAGCATCGGCGAATTCCAGCTGATTCAGGGCAAAGTTGCAGACATGTACACCGTGCTCCAGGCTGGGCGAAGTTTTGCCTACACCGTGGCAAAAAACCTCGACCTGTTGGGCACCGAACACGTGCGCCAAGTGCGCAAAGACTGCGCTTCCGTCATTTTGTGGACGGCTGAGAAAGCCACCTGGATGGCGGGTGAGGGTGTGCAGATTTTTGGCGGCAACGGCTACATCAATGAGTACCCGCTGGGGCGGCTGTGGCGCGATGCCAAGTTGTATGAGATTGGGGCGGGGACGAGTGAGATTCGGCGGATGTTGATTGGGCGGGAGTTGTTTTCTGAGACGTGTTGAACCGAGTTCAGTTGTGGGTGTTGTTTGGGGACAAATTCAGCCAAAAACCAAATAGGCAAAATGGCAGGCCATTCAACATCAGAAACCCAGAAAGAAATCCTGCCGCATGAGCTCTCTCAAACACCTGCTTGACAACAACCGCAACTGGGCCGAGCGCATGGAACTGCAGCGCCCTGGGTTCTTCAGCCAGTTGGCGCAAATCCAGTCACCTAAATACCTGTGGATTGGCTGCTCTGACAGCCGCGTGCCGGCCAATGAGATCACCGGGCTGGACCCGGGTGAAATATTTGTGCATCGCAACATCGCCAACGTGGTGGTGCACTCTGACCTGAATGCGCTCTCTGTCATCCAGTTTGCCGTCGATCACCTCAAGGTCGAGCACATCATGGTGGTCGGGCATTACGGTTGCGGCGGTGTGTTGGCGGCGCTGCGCGGCACCCGCGTGGGCTTGGCCGACAACTGGCTGCGCCATGTGCATGATGTCAAGCTGCGCCATCGCCGCCGTCTGGACCATTTGAGTGTGGCCGATCAGGAGGACACCTTGTGCGAGATGAATGTCATTGAGCAGGTGGGCAACGTGGCCCTCTCCAACGTGCTGCAGGACGCCTGGGCGCGTGGGCAAAAGGTGGCTGTGCATGGCTGGTGTTATGGCCTGAAAGACGGTTTGGTGAACGACTTGGGCGTCAGCATGAGGGGCACGCATGAAGTGGTGAACGTGTTTCGCAATGCCTTCAAACGCTACCCTCGTCCCATGCAGCAACTCTGAGTGGCACAGCGGGCGCCAATGGCCGCAGATTTTATATGAAAAATAGCCTTCTATCCCTTGTGAATAAAGCGTAGCTAGCTATAAATAAAAGAGCAGATATGTTTCCTATTCGCCTTGACTCCACCCTCGCCTATGACATTGCCAAAGCCCTGATTGACGGGTTTAACCGCCATTACCGGTTGTTTCGTACCGAATCAGCACGCGCCAAACACCGGTTCGAGACGGCAGACTGGGCTGGTCAACAGCGCGCCCAGCGTGAGCGTATTGAGTTTTATGACCTGCGGGTACGCGAGTGTTCCAACCGTCTGGAGCGTGAGTTCAAGGCCGGCGAGCAACCCATGGACATCTGGCATCAAGTCAAGTTGCATTACATCGGGTTGCTGGTAGACCACCACCAGCCGGAGCTGGCCGAGACGTTTTTCAACTCGGTCACCACCAAAATCCTGCACCGCAGCTACTTTCAAAACGATTTCATTTTTGTGCGGCCGGCGGTCAGCACCGAGTACATCGAGAACAGCGAGTCTGAAACACGCCCCACCTACCGAGCCTATTACCCAACGCCCGACAACATGCATGCCGTGTTGCTACGGCTTGTCAAGGATTTTGGCCTGCACTGTGATTTTGAAGATTTGCCGCGTGACGCGGCTTTGGTCACCGCCGCCATCATCCCCTTGCTGGGCACGAGCAAGCTGCACGCCAACTTTCAGTTGCAGGTGCTCTCCAGCCTGTTTTACCGCAACAAGGGTGCTTACGTGGTGGGCAAGATGATCAACGGCTTCCATGAGGTGCCCTTTGCCCTGCCGATTTTGTACACCCGTGGTGAAACGCAGTTGGCCATTGACGCGGTGCTGCATGGTGAGGACGACATGCACATGCTGTTCAGCTTTGCCCGGGCTTATTTCATGGTGGACATGGACATCCCGAGCGCCTATGTGCAGTTTTTGCGCAGCATGATGCCACGCAAGCCACGCAACGAGTTTTACAACGCGCTGGGTCTGGCCAAGCAAGGCAAGACGCTGTTTTACCGTGATTTTTTATTTCACCTGCGCCATTCCACCGACAAGTTTCGCATTGCACCGGGCATCAAGGGCATGGTCATGCTGGTGTTTGACTTGCCCAGTTTTCCCTATGTGTTCAAGGTCATCAAAGACTTTTATCCACCGCCCAAAGACACCAGCCGCGAGCAGATCAAGGACAAGTATTTGCTGGTCAAGCAGCATGACCGGGTGGGGCGCATGGCCGACACGCTGGAGTACAGCGAGGTGGCTTTCCCGCGCAACCGTTTCACCGACGAGCTGATTGCCGAAATCGAAAAATTTGCCCCCAGCCAGCTTGAAATCAGCGACCGCGATGGTGATGGCCAGCTTGAAGTCATCATCAAGCACGCCTATATTGAACGGCGCATGATCCCGCTCAACATCTTCCTGCAAGAGGCCTTTGACGCCGGGGGTGCCGACCCGAACAACACCTCATCCGCGGCGCTTCAATCCAGGCAGCAGCTTGAGCGCGGTGTGATCGAATACGGCAACGCGCTGAAAGACCTGATTGCGGCCAACATCTTCCCCGGCGACATGCTGTGGAAAAACTTTGGCATCACGCGCCACGGCAAGGTGGTGTTTTATGACTACGACGAGATCGAATACATCACCGACTGCAAGTTCCGCAAGGTGCCCACGCCGCGCTGTGAAGAAGATGAGATGTCGGGCGAGGTCTGGTACACGGTGGGTCCGCACGATGTGTTCCCCGAAACATTTGGCCCCTTTTTATTGGGCAACCCGGTGGTGAAAGAGGTGTTCATGAAACACCACGCCGACCTGCTGGACGCCGCCTACTGGCAAACCCACAAGGAGCGCATTCAGGCCGGTTATGTGTACGACGTGTTTCCGTATGACCAGAACAAGCGGTTTCATCTGGCCCGCCCGGACGCCGAGTTGCGCCAGTCGATTTAGAGGTCATGCGTTCCGTGACGACGCTTGCTGAATGAGCTTCACCACAGGTCGTGCGCTGACACTTTGTCAAAGTACATGTCGCCTGTTCTGCCGATTTGACTGGGCTCTGACTCGGACGGTGCTGGCGGGTCGGTGCCCAGTGCGCAGGCGAGCCGGCCCACTTCAGCCAGCGCATCCTGTTCCACCGCGCCCCAGGCGCCGGCGAAGCTCAGGCGCAGAAAATTCTGGTACTGCTGACTGGCGCAAAACAATTGACCCGGCCCCACCAGAATTCCCAGGGACTTGCAGCGCGAGAACAAGACCATCGTGTTCGAGGGCTTGGGCAATTCGACCCACAGGGTGTAACCCGCTGGTGGGTCGTAAACCCGTGTGCCTTTCGGAAAATGGGCCTGTATCAGCCTGCGGGCTTGCCCCAGACGTTGCTTCATTTGTGTGCACAACCGACGCAGATGCGCCTCGTAGTTGCCTTGGGTGAGCAAATCGGCCAGCGCGTGCTCCAGCACCGCGTTGGTGGATGCACCCTGCACCCGCTTTAACGTGGCCACAACTTGGCTCCAACGCCCCGCCTCGACCCAACCCAGGCGGATGCCGGGCGACACGGTTTTTGAAAACGAGCCGCAGGTCATCACCCAGCCTTGCGTGTCAAACGCCTTGACGGCTTTGCGCCGGGCATCGCTGGCCAGCAGGTCGTTGAATACCACGTCTTCAATCAGCGGCACCTGGTGTTGCGTTACCAGTTGGGCCAAGGCGCGTTTTTGTGTCAAAGGCATCACGGCACCCTGGGGGTTGGACAGGGTGGGTACCAACAAAATGGCGCGGATGGGCTGGGTTTGCAGGGCCAACTGCAGCGCTGGCAAGGACACGCCGGTGCGCGGGTCGGTGGGTATGGCGATGGTTTTCAGGTTCATGGCAGCCAGCAAATCCAGAAACCCGAAGAAGGTGGGGCTTTCTACCGCGACCAGATCACCGGGCTGGGTGACCGCCTGCAAGCAAAAAGCCACGGCCTGGATGCATCCCGCTGTGATGACAATGTCCTCGCCCCGCAGCGCACAGCCCAAGTGCAGTGCGCGCAGGGCCACGGCATCACGCAGTGCAGACGTGCCAGCCGAGCTGGTGTATTCAATCAAGGTGTTGCGTTTCAGGCGTGTGGCCCGGCTCAAGGCCACGCGGATGTGATCGGTGTCAAAAAAATCCGCGTCTTTGGGGGAATAGCCGGCAAAACTGGCGAGCGTTTTGGCCGTCGCAAGGGTTGCCTCTGTGTCCCCCCGCATTTTGATTGCAGCGGGCTGTTGCCGGATTTTTCGCATCAGCTCGGTGGCCCGGGCGTTGCTGGCGGCCGCTACAAAATAGCCAGCCTTGGGCCGTGGTTGCACCAAACCATGTTCTTCCAGATAGCCAAATGCCTGCACCACGGTCGACACCGACACCCCGTCCTGCGCCGCCGAGTCCCGCACTGACGGCAACCGCTGGCCGCCCTTAAGTGCGCCATTGGCCACCATTTGCGCCACGCGCAGGGCAATCTGCAGGTAAAGCGGCATCGCGTTGGTGGCTGACAACAGCGTGTCGGTGGGGGTCACAAGGTTGGGTGTCATGGCCTTCATGCTAAAGCCTATCGGGGTTTTTGCAGTGTCTGCGTCACGAAAACAAGCAGTACAGATGCGGCGCAAGCCAAGCCGTACAGATGCCTGCAAATCAGGTCTTGCCGCGCCGCACTTGGACGCGTTTTGTGTCTAGGCAACGGTGTCTTCAGCGCGGACAGTAGGGCACAACTTTCAAGGAGCCACACCATGCGTCAGATTCCACCCGCTTTCACGCTCATGCCCCTACAGTCTCGCCTGATCAACGCCACTGAAGGCTTTCGCCTTGAGGTGCGCAGTGGCTGCCTGTGGTTGACGCGCCCCGGCGACGCCGTAGACCGCTTTTTGGTCGCCGGCAGTACGATCGAGCTGCACGAAAACCATGTGCTGATTCAAAGCGACCGCCAGCCCGGGGGCGCGCCTGTGGTGCCTGCGGCTTATGTGCTGGTGTCGCTGGCCACCCCGGTGATGCCCAGGAGTCGCTGGCTTCGCCCGCGCTGGACGAGTCGCCTGGTGGTTGCGCCTCAGGGTATGAATGCTATTAAATAGATAGCTGCTTGCGCTTTATTTATAAGGGCTACAGGCACTTTTTTCTTATAGAACTCTTACTCGCTCAGTCACAAGGCAGCGATGCTGAAGTGTGTTGACGTTGACGTAAACGTCAACTCTTACAATCCAGGCTTCTATTCATACTCAGGAGCCCCTCATGTCAGAGCAAATTGTGATCGTCAGTGCCGCCCGCACCCCCATGGGGGCTTTTCAGGGCGACTTTTCCAGCTTGGCCGCGCATGACCTGGGGGGGGCCGCGATACGTGCCGCCGTCGAGCGTGCGGGCGTCGACCCCGAGCTGGTCAATGAGGTGATTTTTGGCAACTGCCTGATGGCCGGCCAAGGCCAGGCGCCAGCCCGCCAAGCGGCACTCAAAGGCGGGCTGCCGCTTAGCGCGGGCGCAGTCACCATGAGCAAAATGTGTGGCTCGGCCATGCGCGCGGCCATGTTTGCCCACGACATGTTGGCGGCAGGCAGTGCCGACGTGTTGGTGGCTGGTGGCATGGAAAGCATGACCAATGCCCCGTATTTGCTGCCCAAGGCGCGCGGCGGCTACCGCATTGGCCACGACCGCATTTTTGATCACATGATGCTCGACGGCCTGGAAGACGCCTACGAGCCGGGTCGCTCCATGGGCACCTTTGGCGAAGACTGTGCTGCCAAGTATGGCTTTACCCGTGAGCAACAAGACAATTTCGCCACAACCAGCGTCAAACGTGCGCAAGCGGCGACAACTTCAGGTGCATTTGCCGCTGAAATCACGCCTGTGACCGTCAAGGGCCGGGCTGGCGACAAGGTGATCAGCATCGACGAAGGTCCAGGCAAGGTCAAGCTTGACAAGATCAGCTCGCTTAAACCGGCCTTCAAAAAAGACGGCACCATCACCGCTGCCAGCAGCTCCAGCATCAACGACGGTGCAGCCGCGTTGGTGATGATGCGCGCCAGCACTGCTGCCAAGCTCGGACTCAAGCCCTTGGCCCGCGTGGTGGCCAGCGCCGTGCATGCGCAAGAACCCAACTGGTTTGCCACGGCCCCGCTGGGCGCGGTCAACAAAACCCTGGCCCGGGCCGGCTGGAGCGTGAAAGACGTGGACTTGTGGGAAGTGAACGAAGCCTTTGCCGTGGTGCCGATGGCCTTGATGCATGACCTCAACCTGAGCCACGACATCGTTAATGTGAATGGCGGCGCTTGCGCCCTGGGCCACCCGATTGGCTGCAGTGGTGCACGCATCATGGTCACGCTGATGTACGCCATGCAGGCGCGTGGCCTCAAGAAGGGTGTGGCAACGCTGTGTATTGGTGGCGGCGAAGCCACCGCCGTGGCACTGGAAATGCTCTAACTTGCGTCTTTTTGCGTCATGGCGGCGCACAGCTTGGCGGCCGCGGCAAAGTCAAAACCTGCCATGGCAGCCGCCAGCGGTTCAAAGTCGGGACGGCGCGTCACGGCTTCTGAGCGTTGCAGTTCTTCAAACACCGCCAGCGCTTGCATGTCCGAGGCCTTGAGCAGGGGTTGCAGCAGATTCAGCAAGCGCAGGTCAGCTGTAGACAGCTGGCCTTGGGCGCTGCTTGATGCGGGCGGCGTTGCGGGTGTGGTGCACGCCAGAGCGACCTGACCAAGCACGGTTTGTGTGTTGACCACCGCGCCTCGAAATTCTTCACATAAGCTGGCTTGATCAAGCGCGGTGATGCCAACGCTGGCATCGGCTTGGGCAACTTTCACGGCCAGTTCGGCTTTGCGTGCAACGGCCGCCATGTAGCTTGCCCCGACCGTGGCCGACAGACCCTTGACCGTGTGCAGCAGCCGGGTGGCACCGGTCAGGTCTGCGTCTTGCAGGAGACGCGCCAACTTGTCCGGCTGGGTGGCGATGTCACTCAAGTAAGACTGCAGCACCCGGGCATACAGGGGCCGGTTGTTACCCAGGCGCTCCAGCGCTGCGGTGACATCCACAGCATCAGTGGGTGGCAGAGGCGGTTCTACCGTGCCGCTTGGGGTGCCAGAGGCCTTCAGTGTGTCTGGGCTGGCTGCCGCAGGCTTGGCTTGCGTGGCAGTTGCAGTTGCTGCGCTGGCCGCAACGTCTTGCGTGTCAGTGGCAGTTTGGGTCAGGGCGGTGGTGCGGTTTGGGCACAGCTTTTGTAAAAGACTCACCAACTGTGTCAGGTTAAAGGGCTTGCCCACATGTTCGTTCATACCAGCAGCCAGGCAGGCATCGCGGTCAGAGGCCATGGCGTTGGCGGTCATGGCAATGATGGGCAATTGGCGCAGCCCAAGGTTTTCGCGCAGCATGCGGGTGGCGGTGTAGCCGTCCATCACGGGCATCTGGATGTCCATCAACACGGCATCAAAAGGCTTGCCGGCGGCCATGGCCTGGCGCACCGCCTCCACACCCAGTTGGCCGTTGTCCGCCAGCGCGACATGTGCGCCTTGCTGGCTGAGCATTTCTTGCGCCACTTGCTGGTTGATGAAGTTGTCCTCCACCACCAGCAGGTGCAGGCCAAGCAGTGGCTGCGGCCTGTCTTGCTGAACCGGCGCAGGGGCGGGTTGGCTGCGGCTTGCCAGTGCGTCCACCACGGCGTCAAACATCATGGAGGCTGTGACGGGTTTCACCAGGAAGCCGTGCAGGCGAGCCTGGTCTTCGGCGCTGCGCTGTGACAGGGTCTCGCGTCCGTGAGCGGTGACCATGATCATCAGAGGGGGCTGTGCCTGTGGCCGCGTCTGGGGGGCGGCAGCTTGCAGTTGCTCAAGGGTTTGCCAGCCGTCCAGGTCGGGCATGTGCCAGTCGATGAACATGGCCTGAAACGGTGCCTGGCCTGCACTGGCACGCTGCTGCACCAGCGCCAGTGCCGCAGCGCCATCGGCCGCAGTCTCTACTTGCCAGCCTAGCGACTCGGCCATGGCGCCCAGCACCTCGCGCGCGGTGGGGTTGTCGTCTACCACGAGCACGCGCAATTCTTTTGCAACAGGTTCTTGGGGTGTTGTTGGGGGGGACGCTTGTGGCGCCAGGGGCAGCGTCACGGTAAAAGAAAAAGTGCTGCCTTGCCCCAGCACGCTTTGCAGGCGCAATTCGCCGCCCATCAAGGCGACCAGTTTGCGGCTGATGGACAAGCCCAGGCCAGTGCCGCCAAAACGCCGCGTGGTGGAGGTTTCAGCCTGCGAGAACCCGGTGAAGATGTGCTGCTGGTTTTCTGGCGCAATGCCAATGCCGCTGTCACGCACGGCAAACTGCAGCGTGGCCTCGCTGTCGGTGTGTGCCAGTGGCTTGATGCTGATCACCACCTCGCCTTTTGGTGTGAACTTGATGGCGTTGCTGGCCAGGTTGATCAGCACCTGCTGCAGGCGCAGTGCGTCACCCAGCAGGGCTTTGGGCGTGGCAGGGTCGATGTCAAACAACACCTCAACCGGCTTGGCGCCCAGGTTGGCAGAGACAATCACCGACAGGTCGCGCAACAGCTTGTCAAGGCGAAAAGCGCGCACCTCAAGTGTCATCTTGCCGGCATCTATCTTGGAAAAATCCAGAATGTCGTTGATCAGCCCCAGCAGCGACTCGGCGGCGCCTTCGGCCTTGTTGGCGTAATCAAGTTGGCGTTTGTTGAGCTCGGTGTTTTGCAGCAACTTGAGCATGCCCAGAATCGCGTTCATGGGGGTGCGGATTTCGTGGCTCATGTTGGCCAGAAACTGGGCTTTGACCTGAGTGGCGGCTTCGGCGTCTTCCTTGGCCAGCTGCAGGTTTTCTTCCAGCAGCTTGTTGGCCGTGATGTCGGTGCGAATGCCAATGTAATGGTGCGGTAGTCCGTTCTGTCCTAGCAGTGGCACGATGGTGGCGCTGACCCAGTAAAAAGTGCCGTCTTTCTTGCGGTTTTTGACATCACCATGCCACACTTTGCCTTGGGTGATGGTGTGCCAGAGGTCCTCAAACAGTGCTGCGGAGTGTTCACCCGATTTGATGATGCGGTGGTTCTGGCCAATCAGTTCGGCCTCGGTGAAGCCGCTGATGTCGCAAAAGCGCTGGTTGGCATAGGTGATGTTGCCCTGCAGGTCGGTGATGCTGACAATGGCATGTTGGTCCAGGGCAAATTTCTGGCTGTGCAGCTCGGCATGCTGCAGCATCAGTCGCTCGGACATCAGGTTCAGCGCACTGCCCAGCGCTTCAATCTCGGTTGAGAGGTGCGACACCTGGAGTTGCCGGCCCATGCGGGTGTCCATCTGGCTGGCAAATTCGGTGGCTTCACGCAGGGCCCGCATGCTGGGGCGCAACAGCAGCGCCAACAGCAGCAAGGTGACCAGTGTGGCAATCGCCACAGCCCGGGCGGTCTGTTTGTAGATGTTGGCGGTGATGGCATCAAAAGCGTCGAGCCGGTAATTGATGCGGATCCAGCCCATAGGCATGCCGCCTCCAATGCGTTGCCAGGCCGTCAAAATGCCGCCAGTACCGGCCAGAAAGTCACGCTGGGCCGCGTTGTGGGCTTGGGTCGTCAGCACCGAGTCGGGCTGTGATGTGTCGGGCACGTTGGCGCGTGCCGCACCGTAGCGGGGTGACCAGAACTTGTTCTGGTTAACCACCTCGGTGATCGGCCTGCCATCCAAATCGGTCACCAGCACGGAGTAAATGCCATCTACCGTGGAGAGTTGCTGCAGCAGCGGCTCAACACTTTCTGGCTCGTTGGTTTGCAAAAAATGTGCACTGATCGTCGCCAGGTTTTTGGCCAGAGACACCATGTGCTCCGACACGTTGTGGCGGGCCTCTTTGACCTCGGCATTTGCGCGGTAGGCACCATAACCCATGATGGACAGCACCAGGCAGACCGAAATCAGCAGCATCAGCTGCCATTCAAGGCGACGTGGTAGCCATTTGAAAAATCTTGTCGATTTGGTCGAGTGGGGGAGGGCGGCTTGCACTGTCATGTCAGGTGGGGGCGGGCGGGACAAAAGTTAGCCCGATGTTAATTCTTCGCTGCAAATGCGCGCCCGTCCGGCGTTCTTGGCGCAGTACAACTGGGCGTCAGCCAGCGCCAGCAAGCTGGCTGCATCGGCAACGCCGTCCCCTTTGAAGCCAGCCACCCCCAGGCTGATGGTGACCATGCTTGCCGCGTCAGAGTCGGCGTGCGCAATGGCTTTGTGGCGCACGCTTTGTTCCAGTTCCCGGGCCAGGCTCAGAGCGTCGGCAAAAGCCGTGTCGGGCAGGATGCAGGCAAACTCCTCGCCACCATAACGTGCCACCAAGTCGGCTGGACGGCGCAGGTTTTCTTTCAGGGTGAGTGCGATCTGGCGCAGGCAGTCGTCACCCGCCTGGTGGCCATAGCGGTCGTTGAAGCGCTTGAAAAAATCAACGTCGATCATGATCAGGGCCAACGGTGACTGGGCACGCATGGCGCGGGCCATTTCGATGGCCAGTTGTTGGTCAAAATAACGCCGGTTGAAGACCCCAGTCAGACCATCTAGAAACACCAGCTTGCGCATCAGGTCGGTCTGGAATTTAAGGGTCAGCTGCGTCTTGACACGGGCCCGCACCACAGCCGGGTTGACCGGTTTCGAGATGAAATCCACCGCGCCCAGCTCCAAGCCGCGCGTTTCTTGCGCCGCATCGGTGTGGGCAGTGACAAAAATTACCGGAATATCGCGTGTGCAGGCATCTGCCTTGAGTGCTGCGCACACCTCAAAACCGTCCATCTCGGGCATCACAATGTCCAGCAGCACCAAGTCAGGTGGGGTGGTGCGGCAAAAGGCCAACGCCTGCGCGCCACTGGTGGCCATGAACACCTGATGGTCTGCGGAAAATATCTGGTGCATGACCTGGATGTTGATCGGCTGGTCATCCACTGCCAACAGCCGCGGCTTGGCGGCAGGCGCACCGAGCAGTCCGGCAAGCGTGCTGTCAGTTTGTGGCGTGGTGGCGTGTGGCAAGCGAGGCATTCAAAGTGGACACCGATTTGATCACCATTTTCCCCCATGTTTCCTGTTGCTGCTCTGTAACAGCTTTCGTGTGAAAATCAAGAAACTAAATTACAAGGAGACAGATTCATGCCGCGTCGTGCTACCAAGATTGTTGCTACTTTAGGCCCATCATCGAGTGAACCCGCCATCCTTGAGGCCATGATTCGCGCCGGAGTGAATGTGGTGCGGCTGAACTTCAGCCATGGCACGGCACAAGACCACATTGACCGGGCCCGCATGGTGCGCGAAGCCGCCAAACGCGCCGGGCGCGAGGTGGGCATCATGGCCGACCTGCAGGGCCCAAAAATTCGCGTGGGCAAGTTTGCCGATGGCAAGGTGTTTTTAGAGCCGGGTCAAAAATTTGTACTGGATGCCGCACGCACTGAACTGGGTGATGTGGATGCCGTGGGGCTGGACTACAAGGCACTGCCGCGTGAAGTCAGTGTGGGCGATGTGTTGCTGCTCAACGACGGCTTGATCGTGATCACGGTTAACGCTGTCATTGGTGAGGCGATCCACACCACGGTCAAGCTCGGGGGTGAATTGTCCAACAACAAGGGCATTAACAAACAGGGCGGTGGCCTGAGTGCGCCGGCACTGACCGGCAAGGACATGGACGACATTCGCACCGCCATGAGTTTCAAGGCCGACTATGTGGCTGTGAGTTTCCCAAAAAGCGCGACCGACATGGAGATGGCACGCCAGCTCTGCAGCGTGGCCGCCGAAGATGGCCACAAGCCAGGTTTGATTGCCAAGATCGAGCGTGCCGAGGCGATTCCGCGGTTGCTGGAAATCTTGCTGGCGAGTGACGGCATCATGGTGGCGCGCGGTGATCTGGCCGTGGAAGTGGGCAATGCAGTGGTGCCGGCACTGCAAAAACGCATGATCAAGCTGGCCCGTGAGCATGACCGTGTGGTGATTACTGCCACGCAAATGATGGAATCCATGATCACCAACCCGGTGCCAACCCGCGCCGAGGTCAGCGATGTGGCCAACGCGGTGCTGGACGGCACCGATGCCGTGATGCTGTCGGCAGAAACCGCCGCTGGCAAATACCCGCTGGAAACAGTGATTGAAATGGCCAAAATTTGCCACGCTGCCGAGGGTGGCGAAGCGTTCAAGTTGGAAGCAGATTTCACCGGCAAAACCTTCACTCGCATCGATCAGACCATTGCCATGGGTGCACTGTTCACGGCCCACCATCTGGGCGCCAAGGCCATTGTGGCCATGACCGACAGCGGCTCAACGGCGCTGTGGATGAGTCGCCACCTGATTCAGGTGCCGATTTATGCACTCACATCCAAAATTGCCACGCAACGCAAGATGACGCTGTTCCGCAATGTGCGCCCACTGCTGATTGACACCAGCGCCGACCGTGACACCGCGCTGGGTGAGGCCGAAGCCGACCTGAAACTGCGCGGTGTGGTGCAAAGCGGCGATGTTTATGCCATCACTTGCGGCGAGCCCATGGGTTCACCGGGCGGCACCAACATGCTGAAGATTTGCCGGGTGAAATAAGCGCCTTGAGGATCTGAAGCTGGGTAGGTGGGTGTGCGGGGGCATTCAGCGTACTGCAAGGTGCGTCGCTAAAATGGGCAAGAGTTACCACCCAGTTACCAACTTCAGAGGACATCACCATGGCACTTGTTTCTATGCGCGAATTGCTTGACCATGCGGCAGCCAACGGCTACGGCATCCCTGCGTTTAACGTCAACAACCTGGAGCAGGTGCAGGCTGTGATGTCAGCCGCTGACGAAGTGGGCTCGCCCGTGATCCTGCAAGCCAGTGCCGGTGCCCGCAAATATGCCGGCGAGCCGTTCATCAAGCACCTGATTTTGGCCGCCATCGAAGCCTACCCGCACATTCCGCTGGTGATGCACCAAGACCACGGCCAAAACCCGGCAGTGTGTCAGGGCGCCATCAACCTGGGCTTTAGCTCCGTGATGATGGACGGTAGCCTGGAAGGCGACGGCAAAACCATTGCCAGTTATGAATACAACGTGGAAGTGACCCGCAAGGTGGTTGACATGGCGCACGCCGTGGGTGTCACGGTAGAGGGCGAATTGGGCTGCTTGGGCAGTCTGGAGACCATGAAGGGCGACAAGGAAGACGGCCACGGCACCGATGCCACCATGACGCGCGAGCAAATGCTCACCGACCCAGAACAGGCCGCTGATTTTGTCAAACGCACCCAACTCGACGCGCTGGCGATTGCCATCGGTACCAGCCACGGCGCCTACAAGTTCACCCGCAAGCCCACCGGCGACATTCTGGCCATTGACCGTGTGATGGAAATCCACAAACGCTTGCCCAACACCCATCTGGTGATGCACGGCTCAAGCAGCGTGCCGCAAGAGTCGCTGGCCATCATCAACCAGTTCGGTGGCCTGATGAAAGAGACCTATGGTGTGCCGGTGGAAGAAATCCAGAAGGCCATCAAATACGGCGTGCGCAAGATCAACATCGACACCGACATTCGCCTGGCCATGACCGCTGCCGTGCGCAAGTTCATGGCAGAAAACCCCGAGAAATTCGACGCCCGCGACTGGCTCAAACCAGCCCGCGAAGCCGCCAAGGCCCTGTGCAAACAGCGTTACCTGGAGTTCGGCTGCGAAGGCCAAGGGGCAAAGATCAAGGGCCACACCTTGTTTGAAGTGGCTGGGCAATATGCGCGTGGCGAGCTGGCGCAAGTGGTGAACTGATCGACCCAACCGGCTGGTTTTTAAAAACCACCTTCGGGTGGTTTTTTTATAAGAAATTGGCCTGTAGCCCTTGCGGTATAAGCGCAAGTAGCTATTATTTTTGATTTTTCTCAACAGAGCCGCTGCATGCAACTTGACATCTTCAATGACAACCGTGAAGTGATGCTGCGCAATGACGTGTTGCAAGCGTTGCAGTTGCACCAGGCCCACCAAGCCCAGTTGGCTTGGGTTGCGATGCAGGGCCATGCCGCAGGTGACGCGGCCCTGGCGCCACTGCAGACCCTGATTTCTGCACAGGCCGCCCTCACAACACGTTTGCAAGCGGCTGTGCCAGTCGCTCGCTTTACCGAACACGCCGCGTTGCAGGCTCAGCGGCTGGCGCTGCTTGAAGAGGTGATGCCGGCGGCCCAGCGCATGCTGGGCGCTGCCGCAGCACAGTGGCTGCGCCCGTTTTGGCAAGATTTGATCCTGCGAGCTGACTCCTTGCCATTTCAGCCGCAGTGGGAAGCCGAGCACGCGGCACCCATGTGTTTGCACCTGCAGGACTGGTCGGGCGCGGTGCAGGCGGTTGAAGGCATCGCTTCGTGGCGGCGCATTCCTGCGCCATTGGCCTGGATGGCACAGGCCCAGTTGCACCTAACAGGTTTGTCCACCGCTTGGCCCTTGTTGGCAGAGCTGGCCTGGCTGTCGCCCAAACGCCTGGAGACGACCATTCAAACCACCAACAACGTGCTGTTGCAGCATCTGAAAGCACAGTTTGACACCAGCTTTGAGCCAGCCGCAGATCAAGCTGATGCCGCGCAGGATGCGGCCTGGTTTCCCGCCTGGGTGTTGACGCAACAGCCCCAAAACGTGGCGCACTTGTCACTTGCGCAGCCCGGCCAACACAGTGCGCCTGAGCAGGCCATGCGTTTGCTGGTGAATTTGCTGGGCCTGGAGCGTCAGGGCCGCCATCACGACATCGTGAACTGCCGTAAAAACTTGCGCGACCTCAATGGCTGGCTGTATGCGCAGTACATGAGCAGCCGATAAGCCCCGCCGCCGGGTCCGCAGGGCTTGACGCTTTGGGTCTTGCGGCATAATTAATTTTTAGATTGGCACCGACTCCCCATGACCACCCCTCAAACTGCTCTGCACACCTCCAACATCACTTCACTCCCCCTGCTGGCGCGCGGTAAGGTGCGCGACAACTACGCCGTGGGCGACGACCGCATCCTGATGGTGGCCTCTGACCGCATCAGCGCATTCGACGTGATCATGGGCCAACCGATTCCCGGCAAGGGTGTGCTGCTGACACAAATGGCGCTGTTCTGGTTTGACAAGCTCGGCCCCAA
Organism: Rhodoferax sp.; assembly: GCF_028688795.1. GTDB lineage: Bacteria > Pseudomonadota > Gammaproteobacteria > Burkholderiales > Burkholderiaceae_C > Rhodoferax. Next base: position 147,925 of record NZ_JAQTXM010000005.1, read on the forward strand.
CGGCCTGAACATTTGCCCGATTCACCTCACTGGTGACGCCCCCGAGAGCGTGGTCACCCCGGCTGAAGTGCCCCAAGTGGCGGGCCGCTCGATGCTGGTCAAGCGCCTCAAACCGATTCTGGTGGAAGCTGTGGTGCGGGGTTACCTGGCCGGCAGCGGCTGGAAGGAATATCAGGACAACGGCGCGGTGTGCGGCGTCAAGCTGCCCGCTGGCCTGAAAAACGCGTCCAAATTGCCCGAACCGATCTACACCCCGGCGGCCAAGGCCGAAATGGGCGACCACGACGAAAACATCACCTTTGAGCAAACCGTGGAGATGATTGGCGTTGACTTGGCCACCCGCATCCGCGACATCAGCATTGCGCTGTACAAAGCCGCCAGCGAGATCGCTGCCACCAAGGGCATCATCATTGCCGACACCAAATTTGAGTTTGGCCTCGACATTGACGGCAACTTGATCTTGATGGACGAGGTGCTGACCCCTGATTCGTCACGCTACTGGCCGGCCGAGAGCTACGTTGAGGGCGTCAATCCGCCCAGCTATGACAAGCAGTTTTTGCGCGACTGGCTGGAAACCGCCCAAGTGGCCGGTAAGCCCTGGAGCAAAACGCCACCGGCACCACACCTGCCGCATGATGTGATCGAGAAAACGGCTGCCAAGTACCAGGAGGCGCTGACCCGCCTGACGGCCTGAATTTATAGAAAACTGGCCTGTAGCCCTTTTAAAATAAGCGCATAAAGCTATTGAAAATATAGCTAATGGTGCCTGGCTTCGCAGGCCAATGGTGGCCTGACATCGCTCAATCCGGGTTGACTGGTTCAGCCCGCAAGCGGCAGAAGCGGTAGCAGTTTTTGCCGCTGTCTTTGGCCTCGTACATGGCGATATCGGCCTGGCGCAGCAAGGTGTCAGCTTCCAGCGCGTTGTCTGGGTAAATGCTCACACCAATACTGGCACCCACGCTGGCCGGCTGGCCATTGACATCCACAGGTTGCCCAATGGCTTGCAGCAGGCGTTCCAGCATGGTCTCGCCGGTGTCGGACGCATCCAGATCGGACAGCAGCACAACAAACTCATCACCGCCAATGCGCGCCGCTGTGTCACTGGCGCGTAGCACCTCATTCATGCGCTGCGCCACCGTTTTCAGCACCTTGTCGCCAGCTTCGTGGCCCTGCGTGTCGTTGATGCGCTTGAAGCCATCAAGGTCGAGGTAGCACACTGCCAGCTTGGTCTGGTTGCGGCGCGCCTGCGCAATCGCCTGGCGCAGCCGGTCTGACAACAGCACCCGGTTGGGCAACTGCGTCAGTGCGTCATAGTGCGCTACGCGTTCCAGCAACTCTTGCTGGGTTTTGAGCTGGTTGATGTCGGTGGCCACGCCCACGTAATGGGTGATGTGGCCTTGCTCGTTCTTGACAGCGCTGATGTTGAGAATCACCGCATACACCTCACCTGCCTTGGTCTTGTTGAAGACCTCACCAATCCAGAAGCCCTGGGAGTTGATGTCTTGCCACATGGCTTGGTAAAACGCCGCGTCTTGGTGCATGGACTTTAAAAAACGCGGATTTTTCCCCAGCACATCGGCCCGGCTGTAGCCCGTGGTGCGGGTGAATGCGGCGTTGACATCAATGATGTGGCGCCGGGCATCAGTGATCACGATGGCCTCTTGCACATTGGCAAACACGCTGGCGCCCTGGCGCAACTGCGCTTCCAGTTCCTTGTGGGCGCTGATGTCCGTGACCAGCCCGCTCCACACCACGCTGCCGTCGTGTTGCAACTGGGGTGTGGCCTGGTTGTGAAGCCATTTCAGCACGCCTTGGGGTGTTTTGATGCGGTGCTCGTGCTGCCACGGTGACAGGGCTCGCGCTGCCTGCGCAAAGGATGCCTGATGGTCAGCACGGGTTTCTTCGTCAACGATGCACTGCAGCAGGAGCTGGTGGTTTTGGTAAGCCGCTTCAGCGCTCACGCCGTAGAGGCACTCAATGCCTTTGCTGAGGTACCTGAAATGTCCAGGCGCGTCGGGCCAGGTGACAAACTGGTAAACCACACCCGGCACCGCCTCGGCCATAGCGGCCAGCTGGTCTTTCACGGTGCGTACTTCGTGGGCGTCCACACACGAGCCGATGTAGCCCAAAAACACACCTTCGGCATCAAAGCGTGGCACGCCGCTGTCATGAATCCAGCGGTATTGGCCGCTGTGGTGCATCAGACGGTATTCCATCTGGAACGGCAGGCGCTGCTCAAAATGCTTCAGGTAAAAACTCACACAACGCTGCAAGTCATCTGGGTGCACGCCTTCGACCCAGCCGTTGCCTTGTTCCTGCGCCAGCGAGCGGCCGGTAAAGGCCAGCCATCCCGCGTTAAACCAGGAACACAGGGTGTCGGTGCCGGCCAGCCAGATCATCACCGGCGTGGCGTTGGCAATGCTGCGAAAACGCTGCTCGCTCTCACGTAGCGCTTCTTCTGCCTGTTTGCGCGCGCTCAGGTCTATGTCAACACAAAACAACTCTGTGCCGTCCCCCGGGGTTTGCACCAGGGCGTGGCTGGACAGCACCGGCACCCGCGAGCCGTCTTTGTGCTGCAGGGTGAGCTCTGCGGTGGGTATCGGCTGGCCATTTTGTGCCATTTGGGCAATGGCCTGCCGCACATCTGGCTTCATCTCTGGCGGAACGATCAGGTCCAGCAAATTGCGGCCAATGGCTTCCTGCGCGGTGAATCCATATAACTTTTCTGAGGCCGGGTTCCAGTAACGCGTGGTGCCATCTGGCCCGTAGCCTTGAATCGACACATGCGGCAAGCTGTCAAACAGGGTGCGAAAGCGCAACTCACCTTGACGCAAGGCTTCCGCCACCAGGGTTTGTGGCGTGATATCGGCATGCGCCACCACTGCGCCGCGCTGACCCGCCCACAGGATGGGTGTCACACGCATGTTGAACCATTGTTGCTGGTCGGGCGCGTGGCAGGGGTACTGCAGGTTGAAGCTGTCGCTTTGACCTGAAAGCACAGCGCCAATGCCTTCGGCCGCATTCAGTTCGCCCACCATGCAGTTTGCGGAATTTACGCGTGTGGCCGCAATGGCCAGGTAGTCGGTGCCAATGTCCGTGTTGGGTGCGAGTTGCCCAGGGTGCGAGCTGTTGTCTCGCGCAGCTTGGCGCCAAGCTGCGTTGACCATTTGAATGGTGCCTTGCGCGTCCAGCACCACCACACGGTCTGAGACTGCGTCCAACACACTTTGCAGCAAGTCTGTTGCTGCGTCAGCAGGGCTGCTTTGCTGACGTACTGCGTTGTTGTCTGTGAATGAACTCATGGGGAAGGCGCTTTCCCTGAACCGTTTGAGCCATTGTCAGCTTGCCGGGTTGTGGTGTCAATTGAGCATCATGCTCAACTTGCGCCGATAGTTGGACACCAGCGCGGCCTGCGGGTCCTCAGCTACGGCGGCTTTGCCCAGCACCTCAATGCCGCCTGCGGCTTTGCCAGGCGTTTGCGCTGCTGCTTTGGGCTTGGGTGGCGTCAGCAACTCCAGGATGGCGACGAAGGTCTTGCGTGGCGCTTCATCAGACCATTTTTTGTCACGCATGATGATTTCCAGCAACTCGTCCATGGCGGGCACCCATTGGCCCACCGCCATCAGCAGGCAGGCTTTGGAAAAGCGGGTGTCAAAGTCGCGCTTGTTCTGCGCAATTTTTTCATCAAATTGCTCGATAGTCCAAGTGGAATAAGCGCCAGTAGCTGCAAATTTAATAGCATTCATCCACTGCGACAGGGCTTCAAAGCGCAGCTGGCGCGGAATCTCGGTGAGCTTGGGGGCCAGCGCCGCCTCGGCTTCTTCCAGGCCGCCCAACTCAATCAGCAGTTTGATGTAGTCATAACGGCTGTCATCGTTGCCCGGGTCTTTGGCCAGGGCGTCGGCCAATTTTTCTAGGGCGGCCTGCGGGTCGCCGGATTCCAGCAGCGCTGCGGCTTCGTCGGCCTCCGCTTCGGCCATCAGCGCGCCTTCGGTGGGCAGGTTTTTTTCCAGAAAGGCGCGCACCTGGGGTGCGGTTTGGGCGCCGGTAAAACCATCCACCGGTTTGCCGCCAAACATCAAAATGCAGGTGGGAATGCTGCGAATGCCAAAGGCCTGGGCCAATTGCTGCTCGGTGTCGGAGTCGATCTTGACCAGGGTGAAGCGGCCTGCGTATTCTTCTTCAGCCTGCTCCAGAATGGGGCCGAGCGACTTGCAAGGGCCGCACCAAGGCGCCCAAAAGTCGATCAAGATCGGCGTGGTCATGGAGGCCGCAATGACATCGGTTTCAAAATTTTGGATGGTGACGTTAATCATGGTGTTTGTTTGCCTGGGTCAAACGTAAAATTCAGACATGAACTCTACACAAATCGGTGTGCTCATGGGCTCCAGCTCAGACTGGGACACCATGCAACACGCAGTCCACATTCTCCAACAGTTCGGCATCAACTATGAGGCTCGCGTGGTGTCCGCCCACAGAATGCCTGATGACATGTTCGCCTATGCCGAAACCGCCGTGGGGCGTGGCCTCAAGGCCATCATCGCGGGTGCGGGCGGCGCGGCGCATTTGCCGGGCATGCTGGCGGCCAAAACCACGGTGCCCATTCTGGGCGTGCCGGTGGCCAGCAAACATTTGAGCGGGGTCGATTCGCTGCACAGCATTGTGCAAATGCCCAAGGGCATTCCAGTGGCCACCTTTGCCATTGGTGCAGCAGGCGCGGCCAATGCGGCGCTGTTTGCGGTGGCCATGCTGGCCAACCATGACATTGTGCTGCGTGCCCGCCTTGAAGATTTTCGGGCTGAGCAAACCCAAATGGCCCGCGGCATGACGCTGCCGCCCAAGTTATGAGCGCGCCTGTGTTGTTGCCCGGCGCCACCGGGCTGAACGGCAGCGGCCAGCAAACCACGCTGGGCGTGATGGGCGGCGGGCAGCTCGGGCGCATGTTTGTGCAAGCCGCGCAAGCCATGGGGTATTTCACCGTGGTGCTCGACCCTGACGTGATCAGCCCGGCTGGGCTGGTGAGCCACTACCACATCAAAACCGATTACCTCGACGAGCAAGGCCTGACACAGCTGCTGCAACGCTGCGCTGCCGTGACCACCGAGTTTGAGAACGTCCCCGCTGGTGCTTTGGTGACCTTGGGTGCTGCGCGCCCCACCGCACCGAGCGCCGATGCCGTGGCCATTGCGCAGGACCGCATCAAGGAAAAAGCCCACCTGGCGCGCAGCGGCGTGCCGGTGGCGCCGTATGCCGTGATCGAGTCTGCGGCGCAGCTGGCTGCCGTGGCCGATGACTTGCTGCCCGGGATCCTGAAAACCGCTCGACTGGGTTACGACGGCAAGGGTCAGGTACGCTGTGCGAACCGTGCTGAGCTGGCTGCCGCCTGGAATGATTTGAAGGGTGTGCCCTGCGTGCTGGAGCAAATGTTGCCTTTGGCAGCCGAGTGCTCGGTGATCGTGGCGCGTGGCTGGGACGGTGCCTGTGTCAATTTCGCGCCCCAGCTCAACCTGCACCGCGAAGGTATTTTGGCGGTGACTGAGGCTTATGAAGAAAATATGCCTCTAGCCCTTGCAGAAAAAGCGGTAGCAGCTACTAAGAAGATAGCAAAAGAATTGAACTACGTGGGCGTGTTGTGCGTGGAGTTTTTCGTGCTGCAAGAGGGCTCGCCTGAGCGCGCCAAGCTGGGTGGCCTGGTGGTGAACGAGATGGCGCCACGCCCGCACAACAGCGGCCACTACACGCTGGATGCCTGCGATGTGTCGCAGTTTGAGCTGCAAGTGCGCACTCTGGCAGGCCTGCCGCTGACGCAACCGCGCCAGCACAGCGCGTCGGTCATGCTCAATTTGCTGGGTGATTTGTGGGTCGATGGGGCTACGCCGGCCTGGGACAAGGTGCTGGCCTTGCCCGGCATGCACCTGCACCTGTACGGCAAGCTCAAAGCCAGCAAGGGCCGCAAGATGGGGCATTTGACCGTGACCGCGGCCACACCTGGGCAGGCCCGTACGACGGCGTTGGACGCAGCAAAAATTCTGGGTATTGCGCCATTTTGAGCCGCTGCACCAAAGCGCATCCTTTCCTGGTGAGCCCTTGGACTGGCTCAGGACAGGCCGTTGCGCGGGCACTCCTGTCATGATCCTGCCTGGAAACAAACCTGAATCGATAGCAGTTGCTGCAGATTGCATAAGGGCTGGAGGCTTGTTAGGCTTGCCAACCGAGACGGTTTACGGGCTCGCGGCAGATGCTGACAATGACGCGGCCGTGGCGCAAATCTTCAAGGCCAAAGGCCGCCCGGCGGACCATCCGTTGATCGTCCACGTGGCCGATGCCAGTGCGGTGGCGCATTACGCCTCAGAGGTGCCGAATTTTGCCCAGCAACTGATGCAAGCCTTTTGGCCCGGCCCGCTGACCCTGATTCTGCCGCGCCGCCTCGGTGTGGCCAATGCGGCGGCCGGTGGCAACCCCACCATCGGCCTGCGCTGCCCGTCGCACCCGGTGGCGCAGGCGCTGCTGAAAGCAATTAATGGGGGTTTGGCCGCGCCCAGCGCCAACCAGTTTGGCCGCGTTAGCCCGACCACCGCTGCGCATGTGCAGGGCGAATTTGGCCCTGACCTGCTGATTCTGGATGGCGGCGCCTGCGGTGTCGGCATCGAGTCCACCATCATCGACTGCACCCGTGGCGCGCCGGTGTTGCTGCGCCCGGGCGCTATCACACCGGCGCAGGTGCAGGCGGTTTGCGGTTTGAAGGTGCTATTGAAAGAAGAGCTATCTACGACGGCAGAGCCTAGTCCTAAGGCCTCTGGCACGCTTGAGTCACATTACGCACCCAGGGCCCGGGTGCGGCTGATGAGTGTCCCTGAAATTCAGTTGGGGCTGCGAACTGAGGCGGTTGCCGCAGGCGTGGCGGTGTGGCACCGCAGTCCGCTGGAGGGGTATGCGGGCGGTGCCGTGTTGCAAGCCATGCCCGCAGACCCGGCACTTGCCGCTCGGCAGTTGTTTGCGGTGTTGCGCACCTTTGACCTTCAGGGCGTGACCCAAATCTGGGTTGAATCGCCACCCGATGCACCAGACTGGGACGGCGTGCGCGACCGCTTGCAGCGAGCGGCACATTGATTCAGAGCATGGCTGGTTTTGCAGTGCTTGCAGGCGTAAAAAAGCCCCGACCAGCGGGGCTTTCGTAGCTTTGCACCGATCAGATCGGCAGATGATTTAGAACTTATAACCAACCGCGACGCCATAAGTCGCCGGGTCGAGCGCGGCATCCACAGTTTGACCCGTTGAGAGCGTTATCTTGGTGGTCAGTTTTGTTTTACTGTAAAAAACATCAACAAACCACTTGTCATTTAATGCCAGGGTGGCACCGATTTGTGCCGTCAGGGCGAGTTTTGAGTCAGCTGAAATTTTGGTGGGCGTGCCCCCCGGATTGGACAGTGCCGTTAGGGTACCGCTACCTTCTTCGTTAAACAAGTAGGCATATGTTGCACCTAGCCCAACGTAGGGACGGAATTTGGCGTTGGCCTCCAGGAAACGGTACTGCAGGAACACGGTCATGGGTAAGGCTTGCACCTCGCCAATTTGTCCCACCCCTTCTATGGCGCCAGCGCCATAGAGTTTGTGCTTGAACGGCAGCGCCAATGGCACATCAACCGATAGGTGGTCGGTATACATGTAGGTGAAACCGCCACCAAGCTGGGTGTCGGAACCGGTGTTCGTTTGAGAACCGATGCCGTTCCTGGGTACCACGTAAAAAGCCGGTGCACTCAGGTTGCCGCTGGGATTGGAGGGGGTGATGTTGGTTGCGCCTGCGCGAACCATCCAAGTGCCTGCGGACTGAGCGCTGGCGAAGCCACACAAGCCCAGCAGCGACGCAACCACAACCCATTTATTGTTAATGATGTTCATGTTGATTCCTTGTGATGATGGTGGGTTTACAGCCAGCCCGCCTGAGTCAGGCTTCGATTGACCAGTTGACTCGCCAATTTATACAAGGCAGGAGCGGGGTGAAAACCGTCAGAGAAGCCAAAAGTCTTCCACCAGTTCGCACCACCTGGCGCCACAACGCCATTGATAGTGGGTGGTGTCATGGCTGACAACGCGGTCTCTGTACAGGTTTCAAAGTTGTACTCGGGCAGTCCGTCTGTCCCTAACCCCGTCATAGGACAAGCAGGTGTTGTGGCGTTGGTCAAACCGTAATCTGCAGGATGTGCAACATAGTCATTGAAATTGCTGTACAGGTCTACCAGCACCACCCTGCTTTCGCCAGTGGCGCGAGTTTTCAGCTGCGCATTGAAAGCCTCTACCCAGCCGGTGAACAAACCCTCGGACTGGGCTCGCGCAGTGGCGCCAGCGGCTCCTCCACCATAAGCGGCAGCAATACCGTCAAGCACCATCTGAAATCGCGGTGTCTTGAGAATGCCAGGTGCATTGATGATGGCCACGTGTGTTGCGCCTTTGTCCAAGGCATTGACCTTGATGGCATCGAAGAAACTATTGGCCAATGTGGTCATGTAGGACATGCCAGCCGCCGGAAAGCCGCCAGCACTTGTTGGCAGGGTGGTGCCAGGCAACGAGCTGAGCACACCGATAAACGCCGCGCCACCATCTGTGCTGGCTTTCAAATAGGCGCCAACCAGATCAGCCGCATCGTTGCCGCCACCGTCGATGATCAGGAGGTCACTGGCTTTGTAGGTGTTTGTGGCACCTGCATCGCTCAGTTGTTTGATGATTGAAAACGGCGTTGCTGAGCCACCTTTATCAGCCTGCGGGTTGATGCGACCGCCGCCGACACCATAGTTGGTACAGCCAGCGGTTGGGTTGGCAATGAACGTAGTGCCGGTAAAGGCGTAGACGTTGCATAAGCTGGAAATGCCATAGGACGCAGCGGTCAGTTCAGCAAAATTTTTTGAGTCGGTGCCCTGCACACCAAACAACCGCCCATAGCCCGAGCCCGCCGGCAGTGCTGAAAAAGTACCACTGTCGGCCAGGCTATCGCCTATCACTTTCACGGATGCAATTGCGATGCGCGGCGCTTGATTGCCATCGCCGCCCCCACCACCACATGCCGCCACCAGCATCGCCGTGGCCATAGCCACACCAAGAACTTTGAATTGCCGCATCAACTGTCTCCCAAAGATTAAAAAGAACGACCGTACTATTAAACCGGCAGATCGTAACCTTTAGTAAGGATATGGTGACTCGGGTAAACCCGTGCGTGCGGTAGTTTTAGCTCAGCGGTAGCGCAGTTTCATGACCAAAATCGCCGCCGCCAGCGCCAGCGTGACGCAGTTGGCAATTACCACCGGCCAGGCGTCCAGCAGCAGGCCGTAGACCAGCCACAGGGCCACGCCCAAAGTGAAGGCGCTGTACATGCCCAGCGAGATGCCCCGCACATCTTTGGTCCGAAAAGTGTGTATGGCCTGGGGTAAAAAGCTCACGGTGGTCAGCACGGCGGCAAGGGTGCCGACAAGGTCAGTCAGGGTCATGGTGTGCAGGTGAAGAGGGCAGGGGTGCAAAGCGCACTAATGGCCCTGATTGTCCATCACAGCCCAGTCAACCAGCGCGTCCAGCGCCGGCCGAACCGCGCCTGCGTTGGGGTGATTGACGATGGCCACCAGCACATAACGTTTGCCGCTGGTGGCGTGCACGTAGCCCGCCAGCGCGGTCACCTCGCGCAGGCTGCCGGTTTTCAGGTGGGCGCTGGCGCTACCGGCCCGGCTGCGCTTGAGGGTGCCGTCCACGCCCACGATCGGCAAGGACGACATCAGCTCCGGCATGTTGGGCGAGGCGTAGGCTACTTGCAGCAGCTGGCCCAGCTGCTGGGCGCTGATGCGGGTCTGGCGCGACAGGCCCGAGCCGTTGTCTATCGCTGGCACATCCTGGGCGCTGATGCGGCGCTGCCACCATTGGCGCAGCGCGACGCGGGCCGAGTCCGGGGTGGCAACGGCGTTGCCGGGCAGGCCCAGCGTCAAAAACAGCTGCTGCGCCATCACGTTGTTGCTGAATTTGTTGATGTCGCGAATGACTTCCATCAACGTGGGCGAGGTCAGCTCAAAGCTGGGCGCTGCGCTGGGCGCCACGCCATCGACCACGTTGCCATCGAGCCGCCCGCCCATGTTGCGCCACAAACCCTCAATCGCCCGGGCGTTGTAGCTGGCGGGGTCGGCGTAGGCCACCGGCCAGACCTTCTCGCCGCAGCTTGCCGGGTAGCTGCCCGCAAAACGGATGCGTTTGGGGTCTGAGAAATCAGCCTTCAGGGTGGCGCGGTAGTCGTTGCAGGCAACGTTTTTGGCCAAAGGCACTTGGGTTGGCAACTGCACCCCGGCCAGCGGCGGGTCAATTTGCACACGTGCCACCGCACCATTGGCTTCTGGCGTGAAGGTCATCACCACGGCCTTGAAATTCAGCAGCAACGCATCTGGCGCGGCGTTATAGGGGCGCAGCGGCTCGCCGTCAAACTCACCCGGGTCGCTTGGCGGCACAGCAAAAGCGCGGCGATCCAGCACGATGTTGCCGGCAATGCGCTGCACGCCCAGGCCTTGCACCCGGCGCAGCAGCAGCCACAGACGTTCCAGCACAAGCTTGGGGTCGCCTTGCCCTTGAATCACCAGGTTGCCCTTGAGCACGCCGCCTTCCACCGGGCCGTCCAGCCAGACCGGCGTGCGCCAGACAAACGCCGGGCCCAGCAGGTCGAGCGCGGCGTAAGTGGTCACCAACTTCATCACCGAGGCCGGATTCACCGGCACATCGGCGCGGTGGCTCAGGCGCGGCGCGGCTTGGCCTTCTGCTGCCACCACCAGCACGGCCAGGGCGTCGGCTGGCACTTGGGCGCGGGTCAGGGCGGCCTGCACCTCGGGTGGAAGCTGCGGCTGAGCGGTGGCGTGGCTGGTGGCGCAGGCCCACACGGCGGCGCACAACAGCAGCGTTCTGCCCGGCCAAGGTTTAAAAGTGATGGTCATGTTTGAATTATGGGCTGACCCCGTGGCCCGCAGCCTTGAGTTGATCTGCCACGGATAATCACCCCATGCCTACTTCGCCCTCTTTTCTCAGCCGTTTCTCGCCGCGCACCGTGGGCCTGGCTGCCGCTGTGGTCACGGTGCTGATCTGGACATCGTTCATTTTGATCGCCCGCGCCTCGGCCGACCCGGCACGTGGCGGGGTGTTGACGCCGTTTGATATTGCGTTTTGCCGCATCGTGGGTGCTGCAGTGATTTTGTTGCCCTGGGGTGCCTACCTGGTGCGGCAAGACCGTGCCGCTGGCAGATACGGCGCGTCTTGGTTGCGCGTGTCACCGTTGTCCGCGCGGATCACCGTTAGCGTGGGTTTTTTTGGTGGCCTGCTTTACGCGATGTTGGCCTACAGCGGCTTTGTTTACGCGCCTGCGCTGCACGCCTCGGTGTTGATGCCAGGCAGCTTGCCGCTGTGGACCGCCTTGCTGGCGCTGTGGTTGCTGGGCGACCGCATCACCCCGGCGCGGGCGCTTGGCCTGGGGCTGATCGTGCTGGGCGATTTGCTGGTGGGCGGCTTGAGCTTGCTGCACGCCTTTGACGGCGGACAGGTCTGGCTGGGTGACGTGTTGTTCATGGTGGCCGCCATGTGCTGGGCCACCTACAGCGTGCTGGCGCGCCACCATGGGCTGAACGCCGTGCGCGCCACCATCGCCATCACCACCTTCGCGTTTGTGGTCTATGTGCCAAGTTACAGCGCGTTGGTGCTGACTGGTGTGGTGCCGGGCCATGTGTTCACCGCGCCCTGGCGCGACCTGTTGTTTCAGGCCACTTTTCAGGGCTGGGGCTCGGTGGTGGTGTCGGGTATCACCTTCACGCAGATGATTCGCCACTTTGGCCCGGTGCGCTCGACCATGATCACCGCGCTGGTGCCCGGCTTGTCGGCCTTGGGTGCGGTGTGGTTGCTGGGGGAGCCGCTGCGCTGGAACTTGGCCGCCGGGCTGGCGCTGGTCACGGCGGGCATTTTGTTTGGCGTGCGCGCCAATGTGCCAATTGCTATAAAAAAAGAAGCTTCTTACGCAAGTTAAATAAGGGCTACAGGCTGATTTTATGTATAAATATTGCAATGCGCACCGTGCTATGAGAGGCTTAACGTCATGAATCTACTGGCCTTTGACACCAGCACCGAGCGCATGTCGATTGCGTTGCAATGCGGCTCGGGCGACACCGCCATGCTGTGGCAGCACGACGCGCCCGGTGGCGCGTTGACCTCTGCGCACCTGATTCCCGAAATTCAGCGCCTGATGGCGCAGGCTAATGTGGGTTTTGACGCCCTTGACGCCATTGTGTTTGGCGCCGGGCCGGGCTCGTTCACCGGCTTGCGCACGGCGTGTTCGGTGGCACAGGGGCTGGCCTTTGGCGCGTCTGTTCCGGTGTTGCCGGTGGACACCCTGCTGGCCGTGGCAGAAGACGCCCGCCAACAACTGGGCGCACCTGCCTGCCTGCATGTGACCGCCTTGCTGGATGCCCGCATGGACGAGCTGTATGCTGCCAGCTATTATTTTGAGAGTGGTGTATGGACAGTTACCAAAGGCTACAGCCTCATTTCTCCTGAAGCTTTGGACGCCGATGGCAGCGCGGTTCTGGCGGGCAATGTGTTTGCCGCTTATGGCGCGCGTCTTGGTGTGCGCATTGGCAGCGCGGGTGGGCAGCGTGTGCCGGCCCTGCCCACGGCAGTTGCCCTGTTGCGGTTGGCGCCCCAACTGCTGGCAGCCGGTGCCGCCGTGCCTGCCGATCAGGCTTTGCCCACCTACATTCGCGACAAAGTGGCACAAACCACGCTCGAACGCGCGGCCATCAAACTGGCCTTGGCAGCGAGCTTGAAGGCGCCGGAGTGACGCCATGAACGCGTTACCCAAGCCCATCGAAGTCCGCTTTGCGCCCATCACCGAGGCGCAGCTTGAGGCCGTGGTGGCGCTAGAACACAGCGCCTACGCGCACCCCTGGCAGCGCCAGCATTTCACTGATTGCCTGGCCAGTGGTTACCAGGCCCAGATGCTGCTGGCAGGTGATCAGTTGCTGGGCTACTTTGTCGCCATGAAGGGCTTTGAAGAGGTGCATTTGCTCAACATCACCGTGGCACCTGCGCACCAACGCCAGGGCTGGGCACAAGTGATGCTGGACGCACTGGCGCTGTGGGCGCGTGGTCAGGGTGTGCAATGGCTTTGGCTGGAAGCGCGCTCGGGCAACACCCGTGCCATTCATGTTTACAAAGCGCACGGCTTTCGCACCGTGGGCACACGCCGCCAGTATTACCCGGCCACAGACGGCCAGCGCGAAGACGCGGTGGTGATGAGCCTGAAGCTGGTCGATGTGGTTTGAAGTGAAAATCACCCCATGAGCCTTGACCTGGATCCCCGCCAACGCGCCATGCTGCGCGAGATGGGCGTGCACGTCTGGCTGCCCGCCACCCCGGTGGTTGTTGCTGACGCTGCGAGTGTCCCAGTGGATCATTCTGAAGCTATAGAAAATATAGCTTCTTACGCAATAGAAACAAGGGCTACAGGCCAAAATGACTTAAAAGAACAGACTGCCTCCCGGCCGGCCGTACTGCCGCATGCCCTGGCACCGGTGGGTTTGCCAGCTGCAGTTTCAGTGCGCGCCGCCGGGCCAACCCAGGTCACCGCCTTGGTTGAAGGCATCGCCGCCCTAGACTGGCCCCAACTGACAGAAGCCGTGTCGCATTGCCAGGCCTGCGCCATGTGTCTGGGCCGGCGCGCGCCGGTGCTGGCCGCCCCGCCTGAATTCACGCCGTGCGACTGGATGGTAGTGGCTGACCCGCCCGATGAGGTGCAGGAGCGCCTGGGTCAGCCCTTTGTGGAAGAGGCCGGTGTGCTGCTCGACAACATGCTGCGGGCCGTGGGTGTGACACGTTTTGCGCCAGATGCTGCGGCAGACAGCGCCCCCGCCACACGCGCCTACCTGACCCACGTGCTCAAGTGCCGCCCGGCCCTGGTGCGCGCGCCTGCTGCCACCGAGCTGGCCATGTGTGCCGGCTACCTGCGCCGCGAAATTGCCCTGACCCAGCCCAAAGTGATTCTGGCGATGGGCCGCTTTGCCATGCAGCTGTTGTTGAGTGAAACGCCGCCCGAGAGCGCCAAACTGCCGCTGGGCAAGCTGCGTGGCCAGGTTTGGCAATTTGCCGGAGTGCCGTTGGTGGTGACTTATCCGCCGTCTTATTTGCTGCGTTCAGGACAGGACAAAGGCAAGGCCTGGGCCGACCTGTGCCTGGCAATGGATGTGGCGCAGGGCAAGTTGCCCGCTTGAGTCCGGCGGGTGAGGCAGCAGGATGTCATGAACACATGCATTTTGCATCTTGTGGGGTCGAGTTCAGTCGACCTGGCCCACTGAAGTGGGCCCTACAAAATCCGGTGCCCGGCTTGAAGCGGCTTGCGGTCAAACGACAGCGTGGTCCAAGTCCGGGCGTTTGTAAGGGTCAACGTGCGTCATCATGTTCAGCACGCGGTGGCGCTGCATGACACGGGCGCGGGCCTCTACCGCAATGTCGTGACCCTGTTCGACGCTCAGGGTGGCAAGCACCTCCAGGTGGGCGTCCACCACAATCATGTCGCCCATCTTGCGTGTGCGCACATCGTGCACGTTGCTGATGCCGGGGGTGTCCAGCAGGGTCTGTCGAATGGCAGCCACCTCGGCCTCGTCGACGGCGCGGTCCATCAGGTCATGAAGCGCGTCCCAGCCAAAGTTCCAGCCCATGCGGGTCACCATGAAACCCACCAGTGCAGCGGCAATCGGGTCAAGTATTGGGTAACCCATCAGGTTGCCGATGATGCCCACACCCACCACCAAGGATGACGCGGCGTCTGAGCGGGCGTGCCAGGCGTTGGCCACCAGCATGCTGCTTTTGACTTTTTTTGCCACCGCCAGCATATAGCGAAACAGCAGCTCCTTGGCAATCAATGCGCCACCCGCCACCCACAAGGCGGTGATGTGCACCGTGGCGATCGACTCGGGGTTTTGCAGCTTGCTGGCTGCCGACCACAACATGCCCAGACCCACCGCCAGCAGCAACAGGCCCAGCACCAGCGAGGCGGCAGTCTCAAAACGTTGATGGCCGTAAGGGTGGTCATCGTCTGCATCTTTCTGGCTGTGGTGGTTGGCAAACAGCACCACAAAGTCAGCCACCAAGTCTGACAGGGTATGGATGCCGTCGGCAATCAGGCCCTGGGATTTGGACCAGACACCCACCACGATCTGGGCCACGCTCAGCACCAGATTGACCGCGACACTGACCCAAGTGGAGCGCGCCGCGGCGGCTGAACGTTCGGCGGGGGTGAAGACGCTGTCTTCTTCGTGTTCAGGAAATTCGTCAGAGCGCATAGGTCAATCGGTCTAGGGAAAACCCCAAGTTTAGGCCAGTGGCAGCTTGGCTTAAACCTGTGGTTCAGCCACAGTGACCAGCGTGGGGCCTTGGGCGGCGCGCTCTTCGCCAGGGTGACCGCCCAAGCCGTAAGGGATGGCCAGAAAAGCAAAAAAGCTCACGGCCATCAAGGTGGCAAAAACAACGGTCAGGTACTTGGTGATGAAGAGTTTCAGGTGTGAATTCATGGCGGGCCTCTTAGGTGTGTGTTGATTCGATGGCATGAATCATCGCGCCTGCGCCTTAAGACCGACTTAGCCAATGCTTAACGATTGCTTACGTGCGAACGTTGGGTCGGTGGCAACGCATCACCACTGGTAGGCCCTGAGAACGGCATCAAATTCATCCAGCGCCTGATCAAATTGCGCCACTGAGCCAGCGCAATCGGGGTGTCCGGCATGGTTTTCCACCGCTTGCGCCGCAGCGACGGCGCGTTCAGCAGCAAAAATGCCCACCATGCCTTTGAGTGCGTGGGCGGCGTGCTTCACGGCCTCGGCATCACCCTGTGCCAGACCCAAGTGCAGGGCCTGGCGTTGCACCGGGCCATCGGCCAAATAAAGCGCCACCAGTTCGTCAAACAGCGCCTTGTTGTTGTCTACGGTGTGGCGTAGCTGGGCAAAGTCAGCCACAGTCAGTGGGGATTCTGGCGCTTGGGCCAAGTGAATTTGTGGGGCGGCCTCAGTCCGCGGGCCGGGCAAATGCGCGTCCAGCTCAAGCCATAAGGTGTCGACGTTGATCGGCTTGGACAGGTAGCCATCCATGCCATGGCTAAGGCACTCTTCACGTGCACCTTGCATGGCGTGCGCGGTGATGGCCACGATAGGGATGCGGGTGCCGCTGCCTTGTTCCAGCGTGCGAATGCGTTCAGTGGCTTCATAACCATTCATTTCGGGCATGTCGACGTCCATCAGAATGGCGTCAAAGCCCCCGGCTTGCCAGTGTGCCAGCGCTTTCAGGCCGTTGTTGGCCACGGTCACGCGGTGGCCCTGTTTTTCCAGCAGGATGGTGGCCACTTTTTGGTTCACGAGATTGTCTTCGGCCAGCAGCAGATTGAGCAGTCGTCGGGTTGCAGGCGTGTCGTCTGCCCGCACGGGCAAGCCTTTGAGTTGCCCGTTTTCCATGGGCTGTGCCAAGCTGGTGTCAGAACGCTCGGGCAGCGGCAACGCCAGTGTGAAATGAAAGGTGCTGCCCGTGCCCACTTCGCTCTGAATTTGAAGCTTTCCACCCATCAGGGCCACCAGCTGGGTGGAAATGGTCAACCCCAGGCCGGTGCCACCATATTTGCGGGTGGTGCTGGTGTCGGCTTGTGAAAACGACTCAAAAATCGCTTCAAATTTATCGAGTGCAATGCCAATACCGGTGTCGCGCACGCTGAAGTACAAAAGAACCTGGCCGGGTGGGGCACCATCCTGGCAAGCCACCGTCACCTCAATTTCGCCACGCTCGGTGAATTTGATGGCGTTGCCAATCAGGTTGATGAGCACCTGGCGGAGGCGCCCAGGGTCGCCCAACACGCGCCCGGGCACATCGCCAGCCAGCTGCAGCAGCGATTTCAAGCCTTTTTGTTGGGTGCGCAGTGCCATTGATTTCAGCGTGTCGCCCAGCATTGCTTCCAACGAAAATTCGATCGGCTCGATGCCCATCTTGCCGGATTCGATCTTGGAAAAGTCCAGAACGTCGTTGATGATGGTGAGCAAGGCATCGGCGGACGCTTTGACCTGGCCCACATATTCCCGCTGTTCTTCGGTCAGGTTGGTGTCAAGCGCCAGGTCGCTCATGCCAATGATGCCGTTCATGGGGGTGCGAATTTCGTGGCTCATATTGGCCAGAAAATCACTTTTGGCCTGACTGGCAGCCTCGGCGCGAAGGCTGGTTTCGCGCAGGTCTTGGGAAAGCTTTTGAAGTGCCAGGCGCTCCAGTTCCTGACGTTTTTGCCGCCAGGCCAACGCCATGGCAGCCCCCAACAACATGATGAGCATGGTCAGCGTCAGCCAAATGATAAGGTCGCTTTTTTTCAGTGAGCTTTGAACCTGGTGCTCCAGCAGATGTGAAACCTCGGCGTTAGCGGCCATGCTGAGCGCCTGTACGGCAGTACCGATTTCCTTGAAGTCATCGAGCAGCCCAGCCAGCTCTGCCTGCTGCAGCGGTGTTTTGGCCATAACCGCTTCTGTGCGGCTGATCAAACTCTCCAGTCGGGGCATGACCGCGGTGAATTCCGTGCGGTTGGCCAGCACTGAAATATTGGGGCTGTCACGCAACAAGACGATGCGGCTGTTCAACAGGTCAGAGCGCAGGCTGAGCTCATCTGCGTCGGGTGCTGCGCGCCCGTTCGCGGCACTGTCAAGCACCTGGCGAAACCGTAAGAACTCTCTTTCAAGCTGAAACGTCAGCGCTGTGATGGAGTCAGATCGTTGCTCAAAAGTTTGTTCAATGGCACGGCGTTGCGACACGGCGAACACCATCAAAACCGCCATGACCAAAGCCATGGCAGCGGTGCCTAGCGCCAACCAAAAAAGATAGCGCCGACTCTTGACGGCACCTTGCATGGCGGGCTTACTCGATTGTCATGGATTTCAGTTGCCAGGCTGATCGCTCGTAGTAAACCGTGGAACGCAATTCGGCCTTGGTGTCAAACGGGTAAACAATGAACAACGGGCCTTTGGTCTTGACCGGAATCACTTCGTCATTCATTTTGTGGGCCACGATGACATCAAATTTTTGGGCGTCATCCAGCGGAATGCTGGTTTGGTAGTCGTTCAGCGCAGCGGCCTTGATGATGGTGCCAGTCGCCTTGGCTGCGGCGAGCACATCGCGCAACAAGGGGCCGGTAAATTTGATGGGTTTTTTGTCCCAAGGTGTCATGGTGGTAAATGTTTGCTGTGGCAGTTTTTCCAGCATGGCGAGGTCAAACGCTGCAGCGTTGGCCGTATTTTTTTCAGCAACTTTGCCCGAGATGGACAAAATGATTTTGCCGGTGGCAGGCTGCAAGGCGAAGGCTGGCAGGTGCAAGGCCAACGAGGCAACACACAGGGTCATTACATGGGCAATAGATTTCATTGGATCTCGATGTAAAAAGTAAGTGGCAAAAGTGTTGAAAATTGCAGCTTGCAAGTCTAATTCATTGCCATGAAGTGGCCGCTTGTAGTGACTTGTTTGCGCCGTCACCAGACATACGCATGCAGCTTGGCAGTCAATTCATCCAAGGCCTGATCAAGTTGCCGCACCGCGCTGGCACAGTCGGCTTGGTCTGCGCGCTTTTCCACCTCTTGCGCCGCGGCCAGGGCGCGCTGCGCGAAAAATATACCCACCATGCCCTTGAGCGCGTGGGCGCTGCGTTTGACGGTATCCGCATCGCCTTGGTCCAGGGCGGCGTGCAGTTGCGCGCGTTTCGCTGGTGCGTCGGTTTGGTAGAGCGCGACCAGTTCATTGAACAGTTCCTGGTCGTTGTCGATGGTTTCACGAAGCTGCTCAAAGTCTGCCACCACCAGCGCGCTGAGGTCGTGCCGGGCGTCCGGACTGGGCTGGGCGGCCGCGTGGCTTGCTGTACCAACGCGCGGTGCCATGAGCGCATCCAACTCAAGCCACAGGGCGTCGATGTCGATTGGCTTGGACAAGTAGCCGTCCATGCCGTGATCCAGGCAGGTTTGGCGTGCGCCCTGCAGAGCGTGGGCGGTCATGGCCACAACGGGAATGCGTGAGCCGCTGACCTGTTCCAGCGCGCGAATGCGTTCGGTGGCCTCGTAGCCGTTCATTTGCGGCATGTCCACGTCCATCAAAATGGCATCAAACGCGCCAGTTTGCCAATGCGCCACCGCCTCCAGTCCATCATTGGCTACAGTCACGCTGTGGCCTTGCTTTTGTAGCAAAACCGTCGCCAGTCTTTGGTTGACGAGGTTGTCTTCTGCCACCAGAAGATTGAGTTTGTGGCGGGTTTCCTGCAATGAATGTTGGGTGATCAGGGGGGCAGGCCCCAGCAGAGGCTCACCCAGCGCGGTCATGATGGCGTCCAGCAGATCAGACTGGGAAACGGGTTTATACAAGTAACTTGCCACGCCCAGTTGTTTGCAGCGTTCGCCATCGCCGCGTTGGCCTTGCGAGGTCAGCATCATGACGGTGGTGGTTTTTGGGGGCAGTTGTGCACGCATCTGCTCGGCCAGCTCAAAGCCGTCCATGCCGGGCATTTGCACGTCCAGCAGTGCCAGCGCATAGGGCTTGCCGGCGTCAGTTGCGCGGCGCAACTCGACTAGAGCAGATGCACCATCAGCGACCGTGGTTGGGCACATCTTCCAGTTGGTCAACATGTCACACAGCAGGCGTCGGTTGGTGTGGTTGTCGTCCACTACCAGCACTGGTAGGCCTTTGATTCGGCCTGTTTTTTGGTAGCTGGCCAAGGCATTGCCGGAACGCGTGGGCAGGTCCAGCGTGAAGTAAAACGTGCTGCCCGCACCCACGGCGCTTTGCAATTGGATTTGCCCGCCCATCAAGTTCACCAGTTGGCTGGAGATGGTCAACCCCAGGCCAGTGCCGCCATATTTGCGAGTGGTGCTGGTGTCGGCCTGTGAAAACGAGTCAAAGATGGCTTCAAACTTTTCGGGTGCGATACCAATACCGGTGTCACGCACGCCAAAGCGCAAGCGGGCCTGGCCTTGCGGGGCCCCTTCCTGGGTTTGTACCGAGACCTCGATTTCACCGCGCTCGGTGAACTTGATGGCGTTACCCACCAGGTTGATGATGATCTGGCGAATGCGCCCGGGGTCGCCCAAGACGCGGTCGGGTACATCAGGGGCCACACGTAGCAGCAGCTCAAGCCCTTTTTGATGCGCCCGCAAGGCCTGGGATTTCATGGTGTCGCGCAGCATCACTTCCAGTGAAAACTCGATCACTTCCACGTTCAGCTTTCCGGACTCGATTTTGGAGAAGTCCAGAATGTCATTGATGATGGTCAGCAAGGCGTCGGCGGATGTCTTGACCAAGCCAATGTACTCGCGCTGTTCGGCGTTCAGGTCGGTGTCAAGCGCCAGGTTGGTCATGCCAATGATGCCGTTCATGGGGGTGCGGATTTCATGGCTCATATTGGCCAGAAAATCACTTTTGACCCGAGCCATTTGTTCGGCCGCCTCTTTGGCTGCCATCAGTTCCAGCACGCGCTCGTTGGTGGCGCGCGACATGGCGTTAAATGCAGCTCCCAGTTTGCCAAGCTCGTCATCGCCTTCCTTGACGGGTGCCGGGCTCAGGTTGCCTGCAGCCACTTGCTGGCTGGCGCGCGTCAGGTCTGCCAGGTGGCGCGTCATCCACCACACCAACGCCGTCAACACCAAAAATGACAACAGCAGTTCGCCAAGGGCGATGAGCACACCTTGCGTGAGCAGGCTTTTTTGGGCCAACAGAATGTGTGACAGGTCCAGACCAAAATGGAGTGTGCCCAGGGGCTGTCCGTGGATGCCGATCGGTTTGCTGACAGCGTAGTCGGACTTGCCGTTTTGGCCGATCAGTGCCAGGCTATCGTCAGGTTTGGGTAAAGCCTGGCCACTTGCCAAACCACTGCTGGCCATGATGTGGCCTTGCAGGTTGGTCACGGCCAGGTAGCCCACCCCATTTTCGCTGCGGCTCTCGTCCAGCACAGACTGCACGGTGGCATAGTCGCGCTGGGCCAACGGCGCCACCAACGCTGCTGTGAGCACCGGGGTGATTTGCGCTGCATGTTGTGCCAGTTGCTCAGTCATGTAGTTGTGCATCAGGCGCGAACTGTTGGACACCAGCACCGTCAGCATCACGGCTTCAATCAACAGCGCCACCAGCAGCAGCCGGGCACGCACAGAGCGCTGAAACATGATCACTTCAGGGTTGCGCGAACTTCAGACGCGTAAGGGTCCATGGCGTCGAGTTCTTTGGGTTTGAGTGCGCGGTAGCCATCGAGTTTGTACCTGGCAAAGTAAGTTTTGCCGGCCTCGCTTTGGGCAAAACTTTGCAGTGCAGCCTCAAGCGCCGGTTTGCGTGCCAGTTGCTGGCGGTTGAGGACATAAACCCGCCCGGCCATGGGCTCGCTGATGACCAGAAAGCGCAGCTGCGCCTGCAAATCTCGTGGCAGGCTTTGGTAATTGGCCATTGACGTAAATCCGGCAGCGGCCTGGCCTTCTAGCACCAGATGCACCACACTGTCTGAGGCACTGACGTAACGCAGTGGCTGACTCAAACTGTTTTTCTTGAGCCAGTGCTGGCCCCACAATGTGACGAGTGAAGTGGGCGACAAGCCCAGCACAGGCTTGTCTTTGAGGTCTTCGGGCCGACGAATCGGTCCGTTGCCTGCCACCAGTGCCACGGCTCGAAATTCAGCGCTGTAGGTCAGCAGCGGGGTGTAATTGGCATCAAGCTGCGCCAATCTGGCTTGGTGGCCGGTGGTCACTGCCAGGTCGTAGTCCTGGTGCATCAGACGCTGGGCAAACTCGGTAAAGTCAGGCGCTGTGACCACTTCCACCGGCACGCCCAGTGCTTTTTCAAGGTGCAGACGCAGGGGCTGGTACATCTCCAAAATAACGCGGGCGCTGGTGTGCGGCGCAATCCCCAGCCGAAACGGTTGTTGTTGCACTGGTTGTGCTTGTACCTGGAGGGTAAACAGCAGCGCGCTGACCATGAATAAACGACGAGAACTTGAAGGTGTGTGCATGGGAGTGAAGCCTAGTGTGGTGGTGACGTTTGGCTGCCCTGGCAATTGCCGCAGGCGCTGTGTTTCACATCTGGTTCATGGGGCGGCTTGTCTGGTCATCGTCCGCGAAGCGGGCCTTGATGGCCAAAATGGCGTCAAAGTCAGTGAAGAAGGCGGCGACACAGGCAGGGTCAAAATGCCCACCAGCGCTTTCTTTAAGCAGTTTAGAGGCATCTTCCACCGACCAGGCCTTTTTGTAGGGTCGCTCGGAGGTGAGGGCGTCAAACACGTCTGCCACGGCTACGATGCGGCCAAACAGGGGAATGTCATTGCCCTTGAGGCCACGCGGGTAACCGCTGCCATCAAATTTTTCGTGGTGTGTGTGGGCAATTTCAGCGGCCACTTTCATCAGGGCTGAGCTGTTGGCCTCAAGGATTTCGTAACCAATCACGGCGTGCAATTTCATCACGTCAAATTCTTCGGGCGTGAGTTTTCCAGGTTTGAGCAAGATCATGTCCGGTGTGCCGACCTTGCCGATGTCGTGCATGGGGGCAGCCTGCAGAAGCAGGTCTTGTTGGTCTTCGGGCAGGCCGAGCACCCGGGCAATGTGTTTGGAGTAATGCGCCATGCGCAAAATGTGGGCACCGGTTTCGGGGTCGCGGTATTCGGCGGCTTTGGCCAGACAAAAAATGGTTTCACGTTCTTGTTCCACCAGTTTGGCTGTGGCTTTTCGCACCTCTTCTGCCAGGTGCTTGTGGCTGCGGTTCAGGGCCAGCATGTTTTTTGCGCGGGCCAAAAACTCGGTGTTGTTGATGGGTTTGTTTAAAAAATCGGTCACACCGATGTCCAGGGCTTGGTGGCGCAGCGCCAATTCGTGGTTGGCGGTGACCATGAGCACCGGGGTGTCGGGGTACTTCACACGAAAGCTTTTAACCAGATCGGTGCCGCTGAGCCCAGGCATCATGTAATCAACAACGACCAGGTCGGGGTCGTTGGCCAGGCACCAGTCCAGCGCCGCCAGCGGGTCGGTAAAACACACGGCCTCGGCTTCGGCGAGCTTCAGCACCAGGTGCTTGAGCAGGGTGACGTTCATTTGCACGTCATCAACAATCACAACTTTCATGGGAACTCCAACGCATATTTGGGCCGCAGACACACAGCTAATTTACTGCAGTTTTAGGTGCATCGAGCGGTTCGGGCCGGCGCATCTGTCAATTTGCGGCGTGCCGTTTGCGCTTCATACAATCTGCGCATGAATTTTTTAGACCTATTGCGCCAGGCAGAGCGCCAAAACTCTTCCATGTTGTGCGTCGGGCTGGACCCCGAGCCTGCTAAATTCCCCGTCGCTTTCAAAGACGATGCCAGCAAAATTTACGACTTTTGTGCAGCCATAGTGGACGCTACGGCCGACCTGGTGAGCGCCTTCAAGCCACAAATTGCCTACTTTGCCGCCAACCGCGCTGAAGACCAATTGGAGCGCCTGATGGCCCACATGCGCCGTGCTGCGCCCGGCGTGCCGATCATTCTGGATGCCAAGCGCGGCGATATTGGCAGCACCGCAGAGCAATACGCAAAAGAGGCGTTTGAGCGTTATGGTGCCGACGCCGTCACTTTGTCGCCATTCATGGGCTTTGACACCATTGCGCCGTATTTGAAATACCACGGCAAAGGGGCGTTTTTGCTGTGCCGCACCTCCAACCCCGGTGGTGATGATTTCCAGAACCAGCGCCTCGCCACGGTGCCCGGTGAGCCGCGCCTGTATGAACACATTGCGCAGTTGGCGCAGGGGCCGTGGAACCTGAACGGTCAGCTTGGGCTGGTGGTGGGCGCCACTTATCCGGCTGAGATCGAGCGGGTGCGTGCGCTGGCACCAACGCTGCCGCTGCTGATTCCGGGCGTAGGCGCCCAAGGTGGTGATGCGCTGGCGACCGTGCGTGCAGGTTGGCGCGAGGCGGGCCCCATTGTCGTGAATTCATCGCGGGCGGTGTTGTATGCCTCCCATGGCGCTGACTTTGCAGCGGCTGCCCGGCAAGAGGCGATCAGAACGCGTGATGTGTTGCAGGCCGCAAAGGCTGCGGCGTAAAGTTCACCGGAACAAAAGATCGGCAGACCGGTGGATGGGTGACGCAGGTGCGTTCATCCATCACTACCGACCAGCTCGGCCAGCACGTCTTTCAGGCGCTGCGATGAAATTGGCTTGATCAGCACGGCGTTGAAGCCATTGGCCAAAAAACGCTGGGTGTCATCAGAGCCCGCGTGCGCGGTATAAGCGACAATTTTCAGGCTGCCAAAGGCAGGGTTGGCGCGCAGTTGCTCGCATACCGACTCGCCGCACAGGTCAGGCATGCTGATGTCAAGCAGCAGCACATCCACCGGCGGGTTGTTGGCCAGCCACTCAAGCGCGGCCAGGCCACCATCCGTCTCAAAGGTTTGCCAGCCCATGCGCGACAAAAAGGCGATGGCCAGCTTGCGGTTCAGCATCACGTCGTCTACCACCAGCACCCGGCGTGAGGCGTTTACAGTTTCTATGCTTGTCATTTTTCAGGCGATGTTGGAGTCGTTGGCGGCGGGCAAATCCACATAAAAGGTGGAGCCTTCGCCGGGGCTGGAGGTTACGCCAATCTGTCCGCCCATGCGTTGCACCAGTTCTTTGGCCAGCGTCAGGCCCAGGCCGGTGCCCTGTTGGCTGCGCGTGACGAAGGCTTCAGTCTGGCGAAATTTCTCAAAAATAAGTTGCAGGTCGTCCGGTTTGATGCCCACGCCGGTGTCTTGCACCTCAATGCGAACGCGATCGCCCACTTGCGCCGCACGCACCAGAACGCCGCCCTGCGTGGTGAATTTGAGTGCATTGCTGGTCAGGTTCAGCAACACCTGGCGCAGCCGCACAGGGTCTGCAAATACCAGCGGGGGCAGGGCGTCAGCTTGCAATTCAATGCGCAGGTCTTTCGACTTGGCATGCCCCAACTCCAACCCAACCACCTCGGTCAACAAGCTCGGCAGGTCAACCTGGGCCAGGTTGAAGTCCATGCGGCCCGCCTCAATTTTGGCCAAATCCAGCACGTCGGTCACCAGGGTCAGCAAATGCTCGCCACTGGCGCGGATGGTTTTGGCATAGTCGCGCTGCGCGGGGTCTTCCAGCTCCAGCTCCAGCAGTTCGGCGTAGCCCAAAATGCCATTCAAGGGGGTGCGTAGCTCATGCGACATGTTGGCCAAAAATTCGCTTTTCAGGCGGTTGGCTTGCTCTGCTGCCTGGCGTGCGTCGTCCAGGCGACCAAACGAGTGTTGCACCTCGCTTGCCATGTGGTTGAAAGACTTGGCCAGTTCGGCCATTTCGTCTTTGCCGCGCACCTCTAGCCGGTGCGACAAATCGCCGCCTTGAAAACGGCTGATGCCAGCACTCATCTCGGTGATGCGCCGGGTCAGTGCGCTGGCCATCCAGATGGCAATCGCAATCACCAGCGCAATCATCACCAACGTAGAGGCTGTCAAACCCAGTGCGGTGTTGCGCAAGCGCGTGCTGATGGTGTTTTGCAGACCTTCTCTCTCTTGCTTGGAGGCGACATCTGCCTTGGCAATCAAGGCGTCGATGCGTTTGCCCGACTCGGTGGCGGCTTTATGGAAGTCGTCCACATTTGCCCCAATGGTGACATAACCAAATCCGCGTTTGCTTTGGGCATAGGGGCCGGTGTAATACGGAATGGTGGCAGCCGTGGTGAGCTTCCACAGGCCAGAGAAAAAGATCGCAAACGAGCCCGAGTCGCCGTGCTCGGTGAGCGCATCCCAGCCGTGGCATTGGGGTGAAAAGTTCAGGTAGCGGCAGTCCAGCGCCACGCTGCCTGATTTGCTGGACTCGGGGGCCGGCTTGCGTTTGAGTGACTGGTCTTGAAAGGCCAGCACGCCGGGCTGGAACTCATGCCAGGGCTTGCCGCTGGCTTGCCAACTGGCCCACAGCTCCTGGTCCATCCAGGGGGCGGCGGGCTGTCCGGTCTGGGGGTCATAACCCACGATGAAATAGTCGCGCGGGTGTGCAATGGCGCGGCTCTTGCTGTCCCACATGAAGGCGTAATTGCCTGATGCGGGGTCGGCAATCGGGGCAAAACGGTCTGGCGTGGGGCGCACTTTATTGGTGAAGGCCATCAAGTGGGCATGGTCCAGCGCCAGTGTGACGTAGCCCACCACACGGCCACCTTTTTGTACCGGGGTGGCCCAACGCACAATGCCTTGAAAGCGTTTGCCCACCGGGTTTTCCAGGCCGGCGTAGCCTGAGGCCTCGGGGGTAAAAGGTTTTTTAAGTTCTTCGGCGCGGGCCTTGGTGTAGGGGCCAATCCATTGGGTCGGCACGTAGGCGCCGATCACCTCCGAGACATAAATCTCACCGGGCTTGAGCTTGGTCAACGCCGGCCAGTAGGTTTCTGCCTTGACAAAGGTGTTTTCGCGCACGCTGACATCGCGCAAGCCAGGAGCCAGCAAACTGCCTTGTGTGACCTTGATTTTTTCAAGCCCATTGAGGCCGATGAAGCTCATTTCCAGAAACAGTGGGCGCTGCGTGGCCAGCCCATAGTTTTCTGGCAATCGGGTATGAAAATCTTTGGCGTTGTCTGGCAGGGGGGCACGCACCTGGTTTTCTGGCTTGAAAGGCTCGGCTGGCACCCAAGATTTGCCGTCTTCACTGGGTACGTAGCGGCCGTGGCCAACAAGCTCGCGCGTGTGGCCGGTGATGAAACGCCGGTAGCCGGCGTCGGCGGGTTCCAGATCAGCGGCTTGCAGCAGGTCTTTGTCGCGGTCGTATAAAAAGTCGGCCACTTGACGGGCCAAATCGGTGGTCAGTGACTCAATGGCCTCGCGCGAGCGCTCGTCCAGTGCCCGCACGGCGTCGTCGTTGGCGGTTTTGCCAGTTTGCTGCTGCGTGATGCGCATCGCATCGGCCATTTGCACGGCACGGGTGGACACGCCGTGGCCCAGGTCTTGCACGGCTTGCCAGGCGTACCAGGCCAGCAGCACCAGCGGCACCACCTTGATGGCCACAAAAATGACAATCAGTTTTGCGCGCAGGCCCAGTTGCTCGAAAAATCGCGGGGTTTGCATGGGGTTGTTCCGGTACGACTTGGTGGTGTTCTTCTTATATGCTATTTAAAAAATAGCTACTCACGCTTTATTAATAAGGGCTAGAAGCCAATTTATCTCATAATTTAAAGACGGAAACGGTTTGCACTAACTGTTGTGCCTGGCTGCGCAAGCTGTCGGCGGCAGCAGCAATTTCTTCCACCAGAGCGGCGTTTTGTTGGGTGGTTTGGTCCATTTGCGCCACCGCTTCCACCACTTGCGACACGCCGGAGGCTTGTTCGGTGCTGGATGAACTGATTTCGCCCACGATGTCGGTCACGCGACGGATGGCGCTCACCACTTCGGTCATGGTGCTGCCCGCTTGGTCGACCAGCACCGTGCCTTGTGCCACGCGCTCCACGCTCGCGTCAATCAGTTGCTTGATTTCTTTGGCTGCCTCGGCGCTGCGCCCGGCCAGGGAGCGCACCTCGCTGGCCACCACGGCAAAGCCACGGCCCTGCTCACCGGCGCGAGCGGCTTCGACGGCAGCATTCAGCGCCAGAATGTTGGTTTGAAAGGCAATGCCGTCGATCACGCTGATGATGTCGGCGATTTTGCGTGAGGAGTCGTTGATGTCCTTCATGGTGTGAACCACCTGGCCCACCACCTCACCGCCCTTGATGGCCACCGTGCTGGCGTTTTGCGCCAGCTGGTTGGCCTGGTGGGCGTTGTCGGCGTTTTGCTGCACGGTGCTGCCGAGTTCTTCCATCGAGGCCGAGGTTTCTTGCAGCGCGCTGGCTTGTTCCTCGGTGCGTCCGCTCAGGTCGTTGTCACCTTGGGCGATTTGGGCGCTGGCCGTGGCCACACTCTCGGCGCCTGTCATCACTTGTTGCACCACGCGGGCCAGGTGGTCGCGCATGGCGGCCAGCGCCTGCAGGAGCTGGCCAAGTTCGTTGTCACCCTGCACATTGACTTTGATGCGCAAGTCGCCCTCGGCGACGGCATGGGCTATTGTCAAAGCTTCATGGATAGGGCCGGTGATGCTTCGAATGAACAACAATGAGAGCCACAGCGCCGCTGCCAAGCCACCCAAAATCACCGCTGCCACCAGCCATTCGACGTTGCGCGCATGGGTCACACGGGCTTCCAGGGTGCTGACCAGTGATTTCATGGCCAGGGTGTTGAACTCAAACAGGCCGTCAATGGTGCGGGTGAAGTCGTCAAAATAGTCGACCGCCACAAACTTCAGCTCTGGTGCGGTGATGACCTCGCTCTCCGCCAGTGCCAGGGTTTTGTCCACTGCGCTGCGGCTGGCCGCAGCACCGGTGCTCAGAACGGCTTTCAGCGCCGGGTTGGCCGTGTTGGCGCGGTCCAACTGGCGAAACATGCTGGTTTCCAGCTCACGGGCCCTTTTAAGCAAGGCGGCCATGGTGGCGCGACCTGCCGGTGGGGCTTCGGCCTTGGTCAGGAAACCACTGCCCATGGCACGCATGATGCCCATGTTTTCGGCCAGCCAGGGCATGTCGACCATGGTGGCGCGGATCAGGGCATAGGTGTCATTGCCCGGGTCTTGGCTGAGCTTGAACTCATCGAGCAGCTCTTCGCTTAATTGCAACTGTTTGGTGATCATGGCGGTGTGCTGGCCTGTGCTTTTTGGCGTGTCTAGCGTCTTGCTTGCCACGCCTTGCTCCAATTCGACCCAGGTGCGCCGAAGGTCGGCCCAGCGGGTTTGTAGTGCCGCAGGTGTGTCGCTGGCTTTGAGTTGGGCTTCCAGCTCGGTCATGGCGGTGTTGAGCTTGTCGCGCAGAGCCGGGCGGCGCGCTTCCAGCGCCACATTGCCATTGAGCATGCTGGCCGACATGCCGCGGTGGACTTGACTGTATTGAATGACTTTGTTGATGGCCAGCAGCGGCGGGGCACCGCGTAGTTCGCGCTGGGCATCGCCTATTTCCACCATGGCACGCTGGAAATACATCAGGCTGGGGATGCCGACCATGACCAAGGCAACCAGCCCGAGGACCATGAATTTCTGGCTGAGTTTCATGCGGTGTAACAGTGACATGACTGGCGTCCTTTGATTTTGAATAAGTGTTTTTGGGTGTACTAAAAGAAATCGACTTCTTCTGCGTCGTCTGCAGGTGCCACCAGGTCGCCAGATGCCACCAGGGCGGTGTAGCTGCAGACCTGGTCGCGACCGTTGCCTTTGGCGAAATACACGGCTTTGTCAGCGCGGTCGAACGCGCCGCTGGGGGTGTCGTTGTCGCTCAGCGGGGTGAACCCAACGCTGATGGTGACGTGACCGACTTGTGGAAAGTCGTGTTCGGCGATCTGCGTCCTGAAGCGCTCCAGCGCGACGGTGGCATCGGTATGGCTGGCGCAACGCATCAGCACCACAAACTCTTCGCCACCAAAGCGGTACAGCTGGTCGTGGAAGCGAAAACTGGCGCGCATGTGGCGTGCCAGCAGCAGCAAGACCTCGTCGCCAATCAGGTGGCCAAAGTTGTCATTGACGCGCTTGAAGTGGTCAATGTCGATCACGGCCAGCCAGTAGTTGCTGTCTGATGTGCTGGCCCGACGCTCCGCTTGCGCTGGATTTGCGGCGGCTTCCTGGGTTTGGGCGGCGCGCCAGAATGCACTGTCAAATGTCTTGCGGTTAAGCAGCTCAGTGAGCATGTCTTTTTCACCGTAGTCCAGCAAGGATTGCAGGTTTTCGTACAGGTGCAGGACACTGTCGATATGGCCCTGAGTGTCAGCCGGGATGGGCTGGTCTGATGTGACTTCCAGCAAGCTGCAGACACTGGCCTGGGTGTCGATGGGGAAGACGGTGGTCAGTGGCCCGCTGCCCTGGCAAGCCACCGATTCGGTCATGATGGCGGTTTCACGCAGCGGGAAGTCGCTCAAGGCCGGCAAGTGGCTCAGGTCCAGCCAAACGTGGTCACGCTCGGGCTCGGCATGACCGCGCGCCATGCTCGCCAAGGTCAGCCAGTGCTGGTTGTCAGACGGTCCCACTGCCCGCACCAAGCGGACTGTGGAAAGTTGCCATAAATTGGTGTTGAGCATGAGCTTGGCCAGTCCGAAGTCAATGGACTGGCGGTCACGCAGGCCGCTCAAGCTGGCTATGTCGACAAGCAAAGAATTCATGAAACGAGTCTACTACCAAGCACCCCAGCTAAGCCACAGGGTAAACCGGGTGAAAGCAAGACTTTAGCGCCAGGAGAGCGCGCATTTGGCCAACTTTCACAAGAGTCGCGCCAGGTAACGCCCGGTGTGGCTGGCCGGGTTGGCGGCCAATTGCTCGGGCGTGCCGACCCCCACCACGGTGCCGCCGCCACTGCCGCCTTCTGGGCCCATGTCTATCAGCCAGTCGGCCGTTTTGATCACATCCAGATTGTGCTCAATCACCACGATGGTGTTGCCCGCGTCGCGCAACTGGTGCAGCACCTTGAGCAGCAGGTCAATGTCAGCAAAGTGCAGCCCCGTGGTGGGCTCGTCCAGGATGTAGAGCGTGCGCCCGGTGTCGCGTTTGCTCAGCTCCAGCGCCAGCTTGACGCGTTGCGCCTCGCCACCGGACAGCGTGGTGGCGGCCTGGCCGAGCCGGATATAGCTCAAGCCCACGTCCAGCAGGGTGTGCAGCTTGCGCTCAATCGTCGGCACGGCTTTGAAGAACTCGTGCGCCGCCTCTACCGTGAGTTCCAGAATTTGCGCGATGTTTTTGCCTTTATAGAGCACCTCCAGCGTCTCGCGGTTGTAGCGTTTACCCAAACACACGTCGCACGGAACATACACGTCGGGCAAAAAGTGCATCTCGACCTTGACCATGCCGTCGCCCTCGCAGGCTTCGCAGCGGCCACCGGCCACATTGAAGCTGAAGCGCCCCGGGCCGTAACCACGTTCGCGCGCGGTGGGCACCTCGGCCATCAGTTCACGAATCGGGGTGAACAAGCCGGTGTAGGTGGCGGGGTTGGAGCGCGGTGTGCGGCCAATCGGCGACTGGTCGACATTGATGACCTTGTCGAAGTACTCAATGCCTTCGATGGCGACGTGTTCGGCGGCTTCGTCATGTGCGCGGTAAATGGTGCGCGCCACCGCCTTGTAGAGTGTGTCGTTTACCAGCGTGGACTTGCCCGAGCCCGACACCCCGGTGACGCAGGTGAACAGCCCCACCGGGAAAGCCACATCCACGCCTTTCAGGTTGTGGCCGCTGGCGCCAATGACTTTGAGCGCTTGCAGCTCGCCCAGCGTGGCGTTGTGTTGCGCCTCGCGTTCGGCGCGTTTGAGCGCGGCCGGGCTGGGTGCAAAACGGCTGGCCTTGCCGCCATTGAAGGGTTTTGGCGCCACGGTGGGCAGCCAGGCGGTGCGGTGGGGGGGCACAGCAATGCAGCGCGCGCCGCTTAAATACTGGCCGGTGAGCGAAGTTGCAGTGGCTTTGACCTCGTCAAACGTGCCCTGCGCCATGACGCGCCCGCCATGTACGCCGGCACCCGGGCCCATGTCGATGATCTGGTCGGCCGCGCGCATCATGTCTTCGTCATGCTCGACCACCAACACGCTGTTGCCAATGTCACGCAGGTGTTTCAGGGTGTCAATCAGGCGGTCGTTGTCGCGCTGGTGCAGACCAATGCTGGGTTCGTCCAGCACATACATCACGCCCGTCAGGCCGCTGCCAATCTGGCTGGCTAGGCGAATGCGTTGTGACTCGCCACCGCTCAAAGTTTCGGCGCTGCGATCGAGGCTCAGGTAAGTCAGGCCGACATCGTTCAAAAATTTCAGGCGCAGGCTGATTTCACGTACTACCTTGGCGGCAATGTCGCCCTTGGCGCCGTGCATGGTGAGGGTGTTGAAGTAGGCAAAACACTCGGCCAACGTGTAGTGGCTGAGCTCGAATATGGCTTTGGCTTGTGCACCTTCGCCGATGCGCACATGGCGCGCTTCTGCGCGCAAGCGGCTACCCGCGCAGGCCGGGCAGGGCTGCACGCTGCGCAAGCGAGCCAGGTCTTCGCGCACCACGTTGGATTCGGTCTCGCGGTAACGCCGCTGCATGTTAGGGAGGATGCCCTCGAACGGGTGTTTTTTGCTGACCTTTTTACCGCTGGAGGCGCCCGAATCCATCACGTAGCTGAACTTGATGTCTTCCAGCCCGGAGCCGTGCAGCACGGCGTGTTGCACGGCTGGTGGCAGCGACTCAAACGGTTGGTCAATGTCAAATTTGTAATGCTCAGCCAGGCTTTCCAGCATGGCAAAGTAATAGGCGTTGCGTCGGTCCCAGCCCTTGATGGCGCCGCTGGCTAGGCTCAGCGTGGGGAAAGCCACCACCCGCGCCGTATCAAACACCTCGGTGGCACCCAAGCCATCACAACTTTGGCAAGCCCCCACCGGCGAGTTGAACGAGAACAGGCGTGGCTCAAGCTCCGAGATCGAGTAGCTGCACACCGGGCAAGCAAACTTGGCATTAAATAAATGCTCTTTTGACTTGTAGCCCTCGTATTTATTGCGTGAGGTACTATCAATTTCGACAGGTATTTCGACCACTATGGCGCGGCCATTGGCAACCCGCAAGGCCGCCTCAAAGCTTTCTGCCAGGCGTTGTTTGAGGTTGTCAAAGTCGCTGCGGTCAGCGTGTGGGTCGGCGGGGGCATGGCGCACCTTGATGCGGTCAATCACCACGTCAATGTCGTGTTTCTCGGTTTTTTTCAGGGCGGGAAGTTGGTCAACCTCACAGGTTTGGCCGTTGACGCGAAAGCGCACGTAGCCCTGGGCCTGCATGTCCGCAAACAGTTCCAGAAACTCGCCCTTTTTTTCACGTGCCACCGGGGCCAGAATCATCAGTCTGGTGTCTTCCGGCAGGGTCAGCGTGGTGTCTACCATCTGGCTCACGGTCTGCATCTGCAGGGGCAGCTGGTGCTCGGGGCAATAGGGCGTGCCGGCGCGGGCAAACAGCAGGCGCAAGTAGTCGTGAATCTCGGTCACCGTGCCCACCGTGGAGCGCGGGTTGTGGCTGGTGGCTTTTTGTTCAATGGAGATGGCCGGGCTCAGGCCCTCGATCATGTCCACGTCGGGCTTGTCCATCAACTGCAAAAACTGCCTGGCGTAGGTGCTCAGGCTTTCCACATAGCGGCGCTGGCCTTCGGCGTAAAGCGTGTCAAACGCCAGGCTGGACTTGCCCGAGCCTGAGAGGCCGGTGATGACCACCAACTGGTTGCGCGGAATATCGAGGTCGATGTTTTTCAGGTTGTGCGTGCGCGCACCGCGGATGCTGATGTTTTGTTGCTGCAATGCCGCGCCCAAGTAGCGACCCTCGGCAAGTTTTGGGGTGTGGGTGTCGGAAGGGTTCAAGGTGCGGGTGCTCAAAAATGACGGTCAACGAGCCGTGGGAAACCCGCCATGATAGTCAATGCACGCTGGTTTCTGCCAGCTTCCGACGCCGCTGCCTGTTTCCCTGGTCCGGAAAAGAATCGGGGACAATCCGCAATCTTCAGCCCGGCTGGGTTGAGTTTGTGTTTTTCGGAGAAGCCTTTGTCAGATTCGAATGTTCCGCTGGCATCAAGGGGTGCCAAGGCTGCGACCGCCATGACGGCGCTGGAAAAGCGTGCCAGTTTTTCGTTGGCGTCTATTTTTGCCCTGCGCATGCTGGGGTTGTTTCTGATTTTGCCGGTGTTCGCCATCGAAGCAGCGCGCTATCCGGGTGGCGACGATGCCACCATGGTTGGGCTCACGATGGGTATTTACGGGCTGACGCAGGCCATGTTGCAGTTTTTATACGGGTTGGCGTCGGACCGGATCGGGCGCAAGCGTGTGATTGTGTTTGGCTTGTTCGTGTTTGCCGCGGGCAGTGTGGTGGCGGCCTTGGCGCCCAGCCTGACCTGGTTGGCGATTGGCCGGGCCGTGCAGGGTGCTGGTGCCGTGTCAGCCGCCGTGACGGCGCTGCTGGCCGACCAGACGCGTGACGCGGTGCGCACCAAATCGATGGCGCTGGTAGGTGCCAGCATTGGTTTGATGTTTGCGCTGTCCCTGGTGGCCGCTCCAGTTTTGGCCGGCTGGATCGGCTTGGTGGGCATTTTTACCCTGACCGGTGTGCTGGCGTTGCTGGGCGTGGCTGCTGTCATCTGGTGGGTGCCGGCTGAACCTTTGAAACATAAAAACCAGCCGCGTGGCAGTGTGGCCGATGTGCTGCATTCGCCAGCGCTGCTTCGGCTGAATTTTGGGGTGTTTGTGCTGCATGCGGTGCAATTGGCCATGTGGTTGGCTCTGCCGGCCATGTTGGTGCAGGCGGGTTTGCCGAGGGATCACCATTGGCAGGTCTATCTGCCTGCCGTGCTGGGCTCGTTTGTGGTGATGGGCGGCAGTTTGTTTCAGCTGGAAAAGCGCGGCTATTTGAGGGCCGTGTTCCTGACTTCGATTGGGTTGACGGCGGTGGTGCAGGCCGGGCTATGGTGGCAGGTGGGTAATACCCCGAGCATTGCGCTGTTGGGCGGGCTGCTGTTTGTGTTTTTTTACGGCTTCAATGTGCTGGAGGCCAGCCAGCCCAGCATCGTGTCACGTCTGGCACCACCCGCCAGCCGGGGTGCGGCCATCGGGGTCTACAACACGTTGCAGTCGCTGGGTTTTTTTGCCGGGGGTATGGGCGGCGGTTGGCTGATGAAACATGGCGGAGCCAGTGGTCTATTTGCGGTATGTGCTGTGCTCATGCTGGCCTGGCTCGTAGTGGCCTGGCCAATGCAAGCACCCATCGGGCATGGGGCGGCAGTCAAAGCCGGATAAACTGAAAATCAACACACACGCTTTTTGCGCGCCAACCAATACTCGCTATTTAAATTGATATGAAGGACAAACCATGGCATCTGTGAACAAAGTGATTTTGCTGGGCAACCTGGGGCGCGACCCTGAAGTGCGCTACCTGCCCAGCGGTGACCCGGTGGCCAACATCACCATTGCCACCAGCAGTCGCTACAAAGGCAAGACCGGTGAAATGGTCGAAGAAACCGAATGGCACCGGGTGACGTTTTTTGGCCGCTTGGCTGAAATTGCCAGCCAATACCTGAAAAAAGGCAATCCGGTTTACGTCGAAGGCCGCATCAAAACCCGCAAGTACACCGACAAGGATGGCATCGAAAAATATGCTACCGACATCGTTGCCAGTGAAATGCAGTTGCTCGGTGGCCGGGAAGGCCGTGGTGAGCCAAGCCAGGGTGACGATGACGGCGGCTACAGCCGTCAGCCGCCGGCTCCGCGTGCAGCCCCCGCTCCAGCACGTCAGGCGCCTGCGCCCCAAGCTGCGGCGCGTCCAGCCAGCGGTTTTGACGACATGGATGACGACATTCCGTTCTAGACCAAAAAAACAATTAAGTAAACAAAACCCCGGCAAGCCAATAGCTACCGGGGTTTTTTAATGCCATCATGCAACCACTTGCAAGCAATCCGGAAGTTCTCATATACTCCCGGCAGTATTAAACTGAGGATATTCCATGCGCTCGTTTTCGTTATTTGGCAGCGCCTTGGTGGCGTTGACGGCTGTTTTATTCACATCAACTGTGCTGGCGCAAGGGACGGTTCAGGTCCCGATGGCCGCAGTGCAGTTCAAATCTGTGGGGCAGGGCTTCGAGATGGATGGTGTGGTGCAACCTGTCAAACAAATTACCGTGTCGGCTCAAGCTTCAGGGCGCATCGTCTCTTCTGCGGTGAAAGCAGGCGACAAAGTGCGTGCCGGTCAACTGCTCGCCACCATTGATGACCGCGAAACCCAAACAGGTGTGCAGCGCAGCCGGGCGCAGGCAGCGCAGGCACAGGCGGAGCTTGGCAACGCCCAAGCCAACTTCGAGCGCACCCGGGACTTGTTGGCCAAAGGCTTCGTCAGTGCTGCCGCCATGGACACCGCCCGCGCGCAACTCAAGTCAGCGCAAGCCGCCCGCGAGCAAGCCACGGCGGGTGAAATGCAATCCGGGTTGACGCAAGGCTTCACCCGTGTGACGGCCCCTTTTGATGCTTTCGTGTTGCAAACACTGGCAGAGGCGGGTGACCTGGCTTTTCCGGGCAAGCCCCTGCTGACCTTGTATGCCCCGTTGCCGTTGCGTGCCGTGGTGCAGATACCCGTTTCGCGCTCGGCGCTGGTGCAGGGGAGTGCGGCCGTTGAGGTGCAGCTCCGCGCCGCAGATGGCTCACCACAATGGGTGCGCCCCAGCCTGGTCAGCCATTTGCCAACGGCTGATGCGGTGTCGCAAACCATTGAGTGGCGGCTGGACTTGCCTGACTCAGCGGTTAAAGGCGTTCTGCCGGGGCAGCAGGTACGGGTGCGGTTTGCTGCGGGGCAGTCGCAGCGGCTGGTCATTCCGGTGGCTGCCGTGTTGCGTCGCGGCGAGTTGACGGCTGTTTATGTGGCCTCTGACGCTGGTTTTTCCCTGAAGGCCATTCGGCTCGGCGCAGAACATGGCACGCAAGGTATCGAAGTGTTGGCCGGCTTGAGTGAAACTGATCAAGTGGCGCTGGACCCTGTTCGTGCCGGTCTGGCCGGTGCCAAACCCGCCACCAGCGCAGCCAAGTGAGTCCCGGCATGGCAAATAACTCCAAACTGGGTATTTCTGGCCGCCTGGCGCTGGCTTTCAAGCTAAACGCCATCACGCCCTTATTGGCCTTGGTGGCCTTGTTATTGGGCGTGTTTGCGGTGATGGTGACACCGCGTGAAGAAGAGCCACAAATCAATGTGACGATGGCCAATGTGCTGATCCCCTTTCCCGGGGCGTCCAGTGTGGATGTGCACAACATGGTGGCGCGCCCGGCCGAGCAGGTGCTGAGCCAAATTGCCGGTATTGAACACACTTATTCGGTGGCGCGCCCAGGGCTTGCCATTCTGACCGTGCAGTTTGAGGTGGGTGTGCCGCGCACCGATGCCTTGGTGCGCCTTTATGACGTGCTGAACGCCAACCAGGACTGGTTGCCGCGCGAACTGGGCACGCTGACGCCCATCGTCAAACCCAAAGGCATTGACGATGTGCCAGTATTGGCCGTGACGCTATGGAGCAAAGATGCCCTGGCTGCGGTGGACATTGAGCGTGTCGCAACCACTGTTGAGGCCGAGTTGAAGCGTGTGCCCGGCACCCGCGAGGTGCAAACCATTGGGGGGCCAAAGCGGGCAGTACAGGTGTGGCTGGACCCGGTCCGCTTGCGTGAGCGTGGTGTTGATGTGATGGCGCTTAGGGCCACATTGGCTGGCGCCAATGCCAGTATTCCTTCGGGCGCCGTGATTGACGCTGACGCCCCGGGCGGGCAGATGCTGGCGGTAGAAACCGGTGAATTCTTGCGTTCTGCACAAGATGTCGGCGACGTGGTGGTGGGTGTGAACAAAGGCCTCCCGGTGTACTTGCGTGAAGTGGCTCGAATAGAGTCCGGTGCACAGTTGCCACAGCGCTATGTGTGGTTCACTCCGGGTGCCGCACCCGACGCCACCGGGCATGGCGTTGCCGCAGGCGGTGTTTACCCCGCGCTGACCTTGACTGTGACTAAAAAACCCGGTACCAATGCGGTCGATGTGTCAAGGGCGGTGCGCGCGCGCATTCAGGAGCTTGGCAACACGGTCATCCCCGCCAACATTCAAGCCACGGTCACTCGTGACTATGGCGAAACGGCAGCTGACAAAGCCAATAAGCTGATCCAGAAGCTGGCTTTTGCCACGGGCTCAGTGATTCTGTTGGTTGGGTTTGCGCTGGGCCGACGCGAGGCGGTGATTGTCGGCGCGGCGGTGATCCTGACGCTGATGGCTACTTTGTTTGCGTCTTGGGCCTGGGGCTTCACGCTGAACCGGGTGTCGCTGTTTGCACTGATTTTCTCGATTGGTATTTTGGTGGACGATGCCATTGTGGTGGTGGAAAATATTCACCGGCACCAGAATCTATACCCTGAGCGCAGCCTGCGCGACATCATTCCGGCGGCGGTGGATGAGGTGGGTGGCCCGACCATTTTGGCCACCTTGACGGTGATCGCTGCGTTGTTGCCGATGGCTTTTGTGACCGGCCTGATGGGCCCCTACATGAGCCCGATCCCGATCAATGCGAGTCTGGGCATGGCCATTTCCCTGGCCATTGCTTTTACCGTGACACCCTGGCTGGCGCTCAAGCTCATGCGTGAGCACCCGCACGGTGCAGTCAGTGGGGCACAACCCACTGGCTTGGGCCCAAAACTGCAGCGACTCTTTACCTGGGCGCTGACCCCATTTTTGAACAGCGCCAAAAAACGCTGGCTGCTGCTGTTGGGCATTTTGGTGGCGTTGTTGCTTTCCGTCGGCATGGCGATGGTGCAATGGGTGGTGCTGAAGATGCTGCCTTTTGACAACAAGAGCGAGTTTCAGGTGGTGGTCGAGATGCCGGCGGGCACGCCGTTGGAAAACACGGCAGCAACCCTGCATGAGTTGGGCGCTTATCTGGCCAAGCAACCTGAGGTGATGAATCTGCAGGCTTACGCGGGCACCGCATCACCCATTACCTTCAATGGGCTGGTGCGTCAGTATTACTTGCGCGGCGATGCCGAGCAGGGCGATTTGCAGGTCAATTTGGTGGATAAACACCAACGCAGCGATAAAAGCCATGCGATTGCCCAGCGGCTGCGCCCTGAACTGGAACGTATTGGCAAGCGCCACCAGGCTCGTATCAAGGTGGTGGAAGTACCCCCGGGTCCGCCGGTGATGTCGCCTTTGGTGGCCGAGGTTTATGGCCCGGATGAGGCCGGCCGGCAAGCCTTGGCCATGCGGGTGGCACTGGCTTTTGCCGCCACACCTGACATCGTGGGCGTGGACACCTCCCTTGAGGAAGATGCACCACGTGCTTACCTTCATGTGCGGCGTCAGCGTGCCGAGTCGCTGGGTATTTCGGTGGCCGCCGTGGCGCAAACTGCCGCCATGGCACTGACTGGCGTAGACGCCGCGTTTTTACATGATGGCCACACCAAATACCCGGTGCCTGTGCGTTTGCAGTTGCCCTTGAAGGACCAAGTCGGGCTAGATGCCATTTTGGCCATGCCACTGCGCGCCGCCAACGGTCAGATGGTGCCGATGTCCGAACTGGTGCGGGTCGAAAAAGGTGTCATTGACAAACCTTTTTTCACCAAGGATCTGCAGGGTGTCAGTTACGTCTTTGGTGACATGGCAGGCAAGCTGGACTCGCCGTTATATGGCTTGTTTGCCATCCGCAAGGGGCTCCAAGACGCGGCGTTGCCGGGCACAGGCGAGTTGGGCGAGTATTGGATCAACCAACCCAGCGACCCTTACCGCCAGTATTCCATCAAGTGGGACGGCGAGTGGCAAATCACCTATGACACTTTCCGTGACATGGGTGCCGCTTACGGCGTGGGCTTGATCCTGATTTATTTGCTGGTGGTCGCGCAGTTCAGAAGTTACCTGACGCCGCTGGTGATCATGGCGCCAATTCCGCTCACCCTCATTGGCGTGATGCCGGGCCACGCGCTGCTGAATGCGCAGTTCACGGCCACAAGCATGATTGGCATGATTGCGCTGGCCGGCATCATTGTGCGTAATTCGATCCTGCTGGTGGACTTTATTGAGCTCCAGGTGTCGCAAGGCATGGCTTTCAAAGAGGCCGTGGTGCAGTCTGCCGCAGTGCGGGCGCAGCCGATTGCGCTGACTGGCCTGGCCGCCATGATTGGTGCTTTTTTTATTCTGGATGACCCCATCTTCAATGGGCTCGCGATTTCCTTGATTTTCGGTATTCTGGTGTCCACCCTGCTCACGCTGGTGGTGATACCGGTGTTGTATTACGCGCTGTATTGGCGTCGTATGGAGGCGCGCACAGATGCGCCGGTTTCGCTTGACAAGGCTCACTAACTTTTAATACTGAGGAGACAAGACATGGCTCATATCGTCATCATGGGTGCAGGCATTGGCGGCATGCCGGCCGCGTACGAATTGCGGGAAATGCTGCTCCCGGAGCACCGCATCACAGTGGTTAACACCACGGATTATTTTCAGTTTGTACCCAGTAACCCCTGGGTGGCGGTGGGCTGGCGCGAACGAGAAGCCGTCACTTTGCCGATCGCACCCTACCTGACGCGTAAAAAGATCGGCTTTATCGCCAAATCCGTGACCCAGATTGATGCCGCTGGCAGCAAGTTAACACTGCTGGATGGGGAGACACTGGATTACGACTACCTGTTGATAGCCACGGGTCCCAAGCTGGCCTTTGATGAGGTGCCTGGTGCTGGCCCGGTCAGTTCGGGTGGCGGCGGGTTCACACATTCAATTTGCCATGTGGACCACGCGCAGGCCTTTTTTGCCAACTATGAAGAATTTTTGAAGAACCCTGGCCCGATCGTGGTAGGTGCCATGCCGGGTGCCAGCTGTTTCGGCCCGGCTTATGAGTTCACCATGATCCTCGACACGGACTTGCGCCGCCGCAAATTACGCAACAAAGTGCCCATCACTTACGTCACCAGCGAGCCCTACATCGGCCACCTGGGCTTAGGTGGTGTGGGTGACAGCAAGTCAATGCTGGAGTCTGAATTTCGCAACCGCGACGTCAAGTGGATCACCAATGCCAAAACAACCAAGGTAGAACAGGGCAAATTGTTCGCCACCCAACTTGATGAGCAGGGCAATCCGTTCAAAGACCATGAGGTGCCGTTCAAGTTGTCGATGATGTTGCCCGCTTTCAAGGGTGTGGACGCTGTCGCGGCGGTCCCCAATCTGTGCAATCCGCGCGGTATGGTGATCATTGACGAATTTCAGCGCAGCAAGGCGTATCGCAACATTTATTCGGCGGGCGTGTGTGTTGCCATTCCGCCAGTTGAAGTGACACCGGTGCCCACAGGTTGCCCCAAAACCGGCTACATGATTGAAAGCATGATGACCGCCATTTGCCACAACATTGCCGATGATCTGGCGGGCCGGCCTGCCACAGCCAAGGGCACTTGGAATGCGGTGTGTCTGGCCGACATGGGCGACACCGGCGCGGCGTTTGTCGCCTTGCCGCAAATCCCTCCCCGGAATGTGAACTGGTTCAAGAAAGGCAAGTGGGTGCATTTGGCAAAGATTGCCTATGAAAAGTACTTCATGCGCAAGCTAAAGAAGGGAACCTCAGAGCCCATTTATGAGAAATACATCATGGGCATGCTGGGCATCAATCGTTTGGATAAGTAATTTTTAAGGAGTCATCACTGTGACAGTACAACGCTATATTTTGGTTTTCGCTGGTCTTTTCATCATGATTTCTCTGGCGCTGGGCGTCGAGGGCAGCCCACTTTTTGTCAGTAAATGGGCACTGGCGTTCACCGCTTTTGTGGGGTTCAACTTGTTTCAGTCTGGTTTTACCAATTTTTGTCCATTGGGCATCATTTTGAAAAAACTGGGTGTGCCGGAGTCAAAGATTGGCTGTGCCAACTGACTTGAAGGTCGATTCTTTAACCTGAAACTACAAGGGTGTCATATCCGCAGGGACGGACTCGTGTCGTCGCTCGGAGTGATGCGTCCCGCCCTGCGAAAGTTAACATCAAGCCATTTCAAGCTTAGGAGATCTGCATGACCGCTTTGACCAATGAAGCCGCCCGCACCGAGGTGCTTAACCGACTGCGCCGGGCCGAAGGCCAGATTCGCGGTGTGCAGCGCATGATCGAAGAAGGGGAGAGCTGCCTGAAGATCGGGCAGCAGTTCTCGGCTGTTCGCAAAGCGCTTGACAGCACTTACCTGCGAATGACCATGTGCTTCATGGAGCAAGAACTGACCAACTGTGTTCAACCCGATGGCGCGCAGAAAGCCAACATGGATGTGATGCTCAAAGACATGGAAGGCCTGTTGGCGCGCATGGGATAGTCAATTTATAAGAAATCGGCCTCTAGCCCTTATGAATAAGGCGTAAGAAGCTATTAAAAATATAGCTAATATGGGCGTCTACGTTTGTGGCGCTGCGCTTTGCCAGCGTCAACCGGCGATAACACCACCGCCCAAGCACACGTCGCCGTCGTACAGCACAGCAGACTGTCCGGGTGTGACTGCCCACTGCGCTTGCGGAAACCTCAAGCTGAAGCTGCCTTCGTCACGCGTGGCCAATGCGCAAGGCGCATCTGCCTGGCGGTAGCGGGTTTTGGCTGCCAGCAGGCCTGGGGCCGGCGCGTGGCCAGC
This sequence comes from Rhodoferax sp., assembly GCF_028688795.1. Lineage (GTDB taxonomy): Bacteria > Pseudomonadota > Gammaproteobacteria > Burkholderiales > Burkholderiaceae_C > Rhodoferax. Next base: position 190,101 of record NZ_JAQTXM010000005.1, read on the forward strand.
GACCCAACTCGCATTTTGGGCCGAGAGTTCGGTTGACAGCAGCCACGGATGGTCATGGCCTTGAACTACCCACAAGGTATTGCGCTCCATGTCCTTGCGCGCCACAAACCAGGGTGCATGGTCGCCGCCGCCACGTTGCGCCCCTTTGACCTTGAGGCCGCCAATGCCCAAGCCCTGGCGTTGGCCAAGTGTGTAAAAACTCAAGCCCACATGTTCACCAATGGTGTGACCTTTGTCGTTCTTGATGGGGCCGGGCTCTTTGGCAATAAAGCGGTTTAAAAAGTCGCGAAACGGTCGCTCGCCAATGAAACAGATGCCGGTGGAGTCTTTCTTTCTGGCGTTGGGCAGGCCAATCTCCAGAGCGATGCGACGCACCTCGGTCTTCAATAATTCGCCCACCGGGAACAAAGTGTTGGCCAGTTGGGCCTGGTTCAGCCGGTGCAAAAAATAGCTTTGGTCTTTGGCCGGGTCTTGGCCTTTGAGCAGTTCGTGTCGTTGGGTCAGTGCGTTCAAGCGCACGCGTGCATAGTGGCCGGTGGCGATTTTCTCTGCCCCCAGGCGCATGGCATGGTCCAGAAAGGCCTTGAACTTGATCTCGGCGTTGCACAAGATGTCGGGGTTGGGTGTGCGGCCGCTGCTGTACTCGCGTAAAAATTCGGCGAATACCCGGTCTTTGTACTCGACGGCAAAGTTGACGTGTTCGATTTCAATGCCAATCACGTCCGCCACGGCGGCGGCATCCACAAAGTCGATGTTGGATGAGCAGAACTCACTGTTGTCATCGTCTTCCCAGTTTTTCATGAAGATGCCAATGACCTCATGACCCTGTTGTTTCAGCAGCCAGGCGGTCACGGCAGAGTCGACCCCGCCACTCAGACCGACCACGACACGTTGGTGTTTGACGAGCGTGCTCATGCGGTGCCGCCAGTGACCAGTGCGCGCGCGTTGACCACGGTCGGGTCGGTGTGCAGCACTGACAACGGGAAACGTTGGCCGGCCAGGTAGTCCTCCATGCACTGGAGAACCAGCGGGCTGCGGTGGCGCTCTGCACTGGCGCGAACCTCGTCCGGACTGAGCCACAGCGTGCGCACAATGCCCGTGTCCAGGCTGCGCCCGGCTTGCAGTGTGCCAAGCCTGCCGCAAAAGGCAAAGCGCAGGTAGGTCACATCCTCAGCCGCGTGAGGCCCGCTTGCCGGGCGCTGAAAGCGAGACATGTACACCCCCAGCAATTGCGTCGGGGTAAATAGGTACATGGTTTCTTCAAGGGCTTCACGGGCGCAGGCGTCCAGCAAGCTTTCGCCCTCGTCCAGGTGACCCGCCGGATTGTTCAGCCGCAAGCCTTCTGGGGTGTGCTCTTCCACCAGTAGAAATTTGCCGTTTTGCTCAATGATTGCCGCCACGGTGGCGCTGGGTTTCCATCGGATTGTCATGATCGAATTATCGGTAAGTTTGGCCACAGGCAGCCGCCTGACGTAGATCAATGCAATCGGTCTTTTCGCGTCAAATCCAAAAAAACTGAGGTAAGCTCGTAAGGTTTTTTTGACCCATACCTATACCTAGACGAGGAGTGCCCCATGTCAACTGGTGCAAACAATCAAGACGTAGCCGTCAATACCGCCGCAGCCGGTGCACCCGGTGTAGCGCCTACACCCCAGCGCATAGGCGTTCCGCGCGAAGTATTTCCCGGTGAAAAGCGGGTGGCGACTGTGCCTGAAGTGGTGGAAAAGCTCATCAAACTGGGCTTTTCGGTGGCGGTCGAATCAGGTGCGGGTGACCTGGCCAATTTCAGCGACGACGCCTACCGTGCTGCGGGCGCAGAAGTTATTACTGGGGCATCCGCACTTTGGGCTGCGTCTGATGTTGTGTTCAAGGTGCGGGGTCCGACCCCCGACGAAGTTGGGCTGATGCATGAGGGCCAAGCCTTGGTCAGCTTCATCTGGCCAGCGCAAAACCCAGAATTGATGCAGCAGCTCGCCGCCAAAAAAGTGACCGTGCTGGCCATCGACGCGTTGCCGCGCACACTTAGCCGTGCCCAGAAGATGGATGCGTTGACCTCCCAAGCTGGTGTCGCCGGCTACCGCGCCGTCATTGAGGCTGCCAACGCTTTTGGTCGTTTTTTCAGTGGCCAGATCACGGCCGCGGGCAAGGTGCCACCAGCCAAGGTCTTTATTGCGGGTGCGGGCGTGGCCGGGCTGGCGGCCATTGGCACGGCAGCCAGCCTGGGTGCCATAGTTCGCGCTAATGACACACGCGCTGAAGTGGCCGACCAAGTGGTGTCGCTCGGCGGTGAATTCGTCAAGGTCGACTATGTCGAAGAAGGCTCAGGCGGCGGCGGTTACGCCAAGGTCATGAGCGAGGGCTTTCAACAAGCCCAGCGTGAGATGTACGCCAAACAAGCCAAAGACGTTGACATCATCATCACCACGGCGCTGATTCCTGGCCGGCCTGCGCCCAAGCTCATCACCGCTGAGATGGTCAAGAGCATGAAGCCCGGCAGCGTGATCGTCGACATGGCGGCTGAACAGGGCGGCAACTGCGAGCTGACTGTGCCAGGCCAGGCAGTGGTGACCCACGGTGTGACCATTGTTGGTTTCACCGACCTGGTCTCGCGCTTGTCCAAACAATCGTCCACGCTGTACGCAAGCAACCTGTTTCGCCTGACCGAGGAACTGTGCAAGACCAAAGATGGCCGCATTTTTGTCAACATGGATGACGAGGCCATCCGCGGCTTGACTGTTACCAAAGAAGGCAACATCACCTGGCCACCACCGGCCCCCAAAGTGGCGGCCACACCGGCTGTGGTTGCGGCAAAACCTGCAGCCATGCCGGCAGCCAAAAAAGGCCACGGCGCAGCCAGCGAGCCCATGGCTGGCAACAAACTGGCCATCATGTTTGGCGTAGCGGCCGCCCTGTTTTGGCTGATTGGTGCCAGTGCGCCAAAAGAGTTCCTGTCGCACTTCACGGTGTTTGTGCTGGCCTGTTTTGTAGGCTACATGGTGGTGTGGAACGTCAAGCCTGCCTTGCACACGCCGCTGATGAGCGTGACCAATGCCATCAGTAGCATCATCGCGATTGGTGCACTGGTGCAAATTTCGCCGCTGGCAGGCGCACTTGAGCGGCCTAACAGCCTGATCACCTGGGTGGCAGCAGCGGGCATTGTGCTTACAGCCATCAATATGTTTGGCGGTTTCGCCGTGACCCAGCGCATGCTGGCCATGTTCCGCAAATAAAAATAAGAAGGACCCCAACATGTCTTCCAGTTTGGCCACGGTTGCTTACATTGGCGCAACCATTCTGTTTATTTTGAGCTTGGGCGGCTTGTCCAACCAGTCCACCGCGCTGCGCGGCAACCTGTACGGCATGGTCGGCATGACGATTGCCGTGCTGGCCACCGTGTTCGGTCCGCAAGTGACGGCCGCCGGCCTGCCCTGGATCATTGGGGCCATGCTGATCGGTGGCGCGATTGGCCTGTATGCCGCACGCACCGTGCAAATGACGCAAATGCCTGAGCTTGTGGCCTTGATGCACAGCATGGTGGGCCTGGCTGCCATCCTGGTTGGCGTTGCCACGTTCATCGACCCTGAGGCGTCCAAGGGTTTCGAGGGCGCGGCCAAGTCGATTCATGAAATGGAAATCTACGTCGGCATCTTTATTGGTGCGGTGACTTTTGCGGGGTCTGTCGTGGCGTTTGGCAAGCTGTCAGGCCGGATTGGTGGCAACCCCATGTTGCTGCCAGGTCGTCACTGGATGAATTTGGCCGGTCTGCTGGTGGTGATCTGGTTCGGGCGCGAATTCATGAATGCCCACAGCATTGCCGATGGCATGACCCCGCTGATCATCATGACGGTGGTGGCACTGCTGTTCGGCGTGCACATGGTGATGGCAATTGGTGGTGCTGACATGCCTGTGGTGGTATCGATGCTCAACAGTTACTCAGGTTGGGCGGCAGCGGCAACGGGCTTCATGTTGTCTAATGACTTGTTGATTGTGGTGGGCGCCCTGGTGGGCTCCAGCGGTGCGATTCTGTCGTACATCATGTGCAACGCCATGAACCGCAGTTTCATCAGTGTGATTGCCGGGGGCTTTGGCACCACCAGCGCCAAACCGACGGCTGCAGCGGGTGGCGCGCAACCGGTGGGTGAAGTCACGCCGGTGACCGCTTTGGAAACCGCGGAGTTGCTACGCGAAGCCAAGAGCGTGATCATTGTGCCGGGCTACGGCATGGCGGTGGCGCAAGCCCAGCACACCGTGTATGAAATCACCAAGCACCTGCGTGAAAAAGGCGTGAATGTGCGTTTTGGCATTCACCCGGTGGCAGGGCGCATGCCCGGTCATATGAACGTGTTGTTGGCTGAGGCCAAGGTGCCCTATGACATCGTGTTCGAGATGGACGAGCTCAATGACGATTTCCCCAGCACCGATGTCACCATGGTGATCGGCGCCAATGACATTGTTAACCCAAGTGCCCAGGATGACCCAGGCAGCCCAATTGCCGGCATGCCGGTGCTGGAAGTCTGGAAATCGAAAACCTCCATCGTCATGAAGCGCAGCATGGCCTCTGGCTACGCCGGCGTGGACAACCCGCTGTTTTACAAAGAAAACAACCGCATGTTGTTTGGTGATGCCAAGAAAATGCTGGACGAGGTGTTGACCGCGCTGAGAGCCTGATCCAAAAAAACACAAAAAAGGCTCCGTTGGAGCCTTTTTTACTGGCCGATTTGTCGGGGCAGCACGGGCTCACTTGGCTGGCCGCTCTAATTAGGGAAAACACAGCTTACAGAACCTGACAACCGGGTGAAAATGCTTCTTTTGGCTTGAAATTTGGAGTGTTGACAATGACCGATCGCATCTGGCTGAGCAGCTACCCTGAAGGCGTTCCAGCTGACATTGACATGACCCGTTACGCGTCCATGGTGGACATGATGGAAGAGTCTTTCAAGGCCTTTGCCAATCGCAGCGCATACAGCTTTATGGGTACGGAGCTGAGCTATAAGCAGGTGGACGAACTCAGTCAGACGTTTGGCGTTTACCTGCAAAGTTTGGGGCTATCCAAGGGCGACCGTGTCGCCGTGATGATGCCCAACGTGATGCAGTACCCGATTGTGGTGGCCGGCATCATGCGCGCTGGTTTCACCTTGGTGAATGTCAATCCGCTTTATACCGCTCGGGAGCTGGAGCATCAACTCAAAGACGCGGGCGCCAAAGCCATCGTGATCCTGGAAAATTTTGCTGCCACGCTTGAAAAGTGCCTGGCGGCAACGCCGGTCAAACACGTGGTCTTGTGCGCCCTGGGTGACCAGTTGGGCCTGCTTAAAGGTGCGCTGGTGAATTATGTGGTGCGCAACGTCAAGAAAATGGTGCCTGACTTCAACCTACCAACCGCTGTGCGGTTCAATGCGGCTATTGCCAAAGGCAGCAGCGGCACGTTAAAAAGGGTTGTACTCAAGCCAGATGATGTGGCTGTTTTGCAGTACACCGGTGGCACCACAGGTGTCTCTAAAGGGGCCGTGCTGTTGCAGCGTAACCTGGTGGCCAACCTGCTCCAGGCCGATGCCTGGTTTCAGCCCGCCCTAAAAAAAGTGCCAGTGGCTGACCAGATCACCTTCGTTTGTGCCTTGCCGCTTTATCACATCTTTGCCTTTACTGTGAGCATGATGGTGTCGATGCGTCTGGGGGGCAAACTGATCCTGATCCCGAACCCGCGTGACTTCCCTGCCGTGCTTGGTGAATTGGCCAAGCACAAAATTCACGTGTTTCCTGCCGTCAATACCTTGTTCAATGGCTTGGCAAATCACCCTGATTTCAACAAGGTGGACTGGCGTAACCTGGTGGTGTCGGCCGGTGGTGGCACCGCCGTACAGAGTGCTGTGGCCAAGCTGTGGTTGGAGAAAACCGGGTGTGCGATTTGCGAAGGTTATGGCCTGAGCGAAACGTCGCCCATCGCGACATGCAACCCGGTAACGATTACCGAATACTCGGGCTCCATAGGGGTGCCGTTTCCCAGCACCTGGGTCAAGCTGCTGGACGATGAAGGCAATGAAGTCGGTCCGGGTCAATCGGGCGAAATCGCTATCAAGGGCCCGCAGGTGATGGCGGGTTATTGGCAGCGGCCGGATGAGACTGCCAAGGTCATGACGCCAGACGGCTACTTCAAGTCGGGCGACATCGGGGTGGTGGATGAGCACGGCTATTTCCGAATTGTCGACCGCAAGAAAGACATGATTCTGGTCAACGGCTTCAATGTCTTTCCGACCGAGCTTGAAGACGTGGTGTCGCAAATGGACGGCATCATGGAATGCGCCTGCGTTGGTGTGCCTGATGCCAAATCCGGCGAGGCCGTTAAGCTGGTGATTGTTCGCAAAAATCCCGAGGTTACCGAGGCGCAGGTGCGCGCCTACTGCCGGGAAAACCTGACGGGTTACAAGCAGCCCAAGGTGGTGGAATTTCGTGACGAGTTGCCCAAGACCCCGGTGGGAAAAATCTTGCGCCGTGAATTGCGTGGCAAGTAAAAAATGATGGGAATCAGAAGATGACAGGTATTCCCGCATGACACTGGCCATCATGAGCGCCCTGCTGGACGAGCAGAGGGGCCTGCTGGAGCAACTCAAGCACCCGAAGCAGGTGCAGCGCGCAGGCCGTACGTTCTGGTGTGGTCAGTGGGCTGGGCATGATGTGGTGCTGGTGCTCACCAAGGTGGGCAAAGTGGCTGCGGCCACCACCACTGCGGCGCTGATTGATGCTTTTGGCGTAGACCAGGTGGTGTTCACTGGCGTGGCAGGGGGTATTGGCGAAGGCGTTGGGGTGGGTGACGTGGTGGTGGCCAATGCGTTCATTCAGCACGACATGGACGCCAGCCCGCTTTTTGCCCGTTATGAAATACCGCTCTACGGCTGTGCTTCAATGGCTTGCGATGCGCACTTGACTGCTATTTTATTGGAAGCTTCTAACACAGGTTTGGCGGGGGTTGGAAGTCATTTTCATCATGAGAAACTGCTGAAATCTCCAAACGTGCACAGTGGCCTGATTGCCAGCGGCGACAGATTCGTGTCGAGTGCGCAAGATGCAGGGCAGGTGCGTCAGGGCTTGCAAGCAGCAGGGTTTGAGGCCTTGGCCGTTGAAATGGAAGGGGCTGCGGTGGCGCAGGTGTGTCGCGATTACGGCGTGCCGTTTGCCGCCGTGCGCACCATCTCGGACCGGGCCGATGACGACGCACACGTTGATTTTTCAGCATTCGTCAAACAGGTGGCCAGCCCCTACGCGCTGGCCATTGTTAGTCAATTTGTCAAAATGCTATAAATAATATAGCTACTGGTGATTTATTTATAAGGACTAGAGGCTAATTTTACTTAAGCCAGCCGCGCTTTCTGAAGTACCACATGGGCACCAGTGCACTGGCCAGCATCAGGCCCAGTGCAAACGGGTAACCCGCTTGCCAGTCCAGTTCCGGCATGAACTTGAAGTTCATGCCGTAAATGCTGGCAATCAGGGTGGGTGGCAGCAGCGCCACACTGGCCACTGAGAAAATCTTGATGATCTTGTTCTGGTTGATGTTGATGAAACCGACCGTGGCATCCATCAAGAAGTTGATCTTGTCAAACAAAAAAGCGGTGTGCGAGTCCAGCGAATCCATGTCTCGCAAAATCTGGCGGGCGTCCTCAAATTGTTCGCTGTTGAGCATTTTGGTGCGCATCATGAAGCTCACGGCGCGCCGTGTGTCCATGACATTGCGCCGGATACGACCGCTCATGTCTTCATGGCGTGCAATCGCGCCCAGCACCTCGCCGGCCATCGCATCGGTGACATCGCCAGACAGCACTTTTTTGCTGACCTTTTCCAACTCGTCGTAAATTTCTTCCAGGGTGTCGGCCGAGTATTCGGCGTCTGCGTCAAACAGCTTGAGCAGCACTTCCTTGGCGTCTTCAATCAAGCCCGGCGCACGGCGCGCACGCATGCGTAGCAGCCGAAACACTGGCACGTCTTCTTCGTGGATGGAGAACAGCACGCCTTTGCTTTTAAGTTCGTCATTGACCAGGTTCAGGATAAAAGCGACGCGAACGGTGTGTGGCTCATCTTCATCAGCGACCAAAAAGTCACTGCGAATGTGCAATTCACCGTTGTCTTCTTTGTAAAAGCGGGCGGACTCCTCAATGTCCTCGTCCATCGCGTCTTCCGGAATGGACAAGCCGTAATATTGCTTGATCCAGCGCTTTTCTTCCAGCGTTGGCGACTCCAAGTCAACCCAGATGGGTTGGAATCTTGACAGTTCTTCCAGTGATTCAATTTCTTCCTGGAACAAGCGACCGTTGGCGAGGGTGAAGATGTTGAGCATAGGCGCTCTCCCAATTGTTGTGTGGCATCTGACGGTGGGGGTTGGGGGTGCTGGCTTTCAACCCCGGGATGCAACTTTGGGCGTTGAAAGCTACCGACTGGGGCAGGTTTCCAAGGTGGTTTGTCCTTTAATAAATCTTTTAGATTATGGCATTTGCCAGGGTGGTTCGCCAAACCGCCAAGGTCAAAATCCGGATGATGTTGCATTGCATCATTAAAAAACCGTTGCATTAAACGTTGACCGGGGGCATAGTGGGCTTGAGTGTGTTTTGTAATGTTTTTCCCGGTTGTCAACGAGGCGTTGACAACCATTTCATCCCGAGAGCTTTAGGAGGCTTTTATGAACTTGACGATCAGTGGTCACCATTTGGAAGTTACCCCAGCCTTGCGTACCTATGTCACGACCAAGCTGGACCGAATCAAGCGGCATTTTGACCAAGTGGTGGATGTCCGGGTGTTGTTGACATTGGAAAATCTCAAGGAGAAAGAACGGCGGCAGAAAGCCGAGTGCAATATTCACATCAAAGGCATTGAACTCTTCGCTGAAAGTGCTCACTCAGACTTGTATGCCGCGGTGGATGAATTGATGGACAAACTTGATCGACAGGTGGTTCGCCACAAAGATCGAATGCAATCACATGCCCATGCGGCCCCCAAGCGCCTGATGTAATTTAAACTCTGTGTAGCCGCCCGCTGGTGCGAGCGGCTTTTTTTGCGCCTGGATTTTCAGGACGCATAATTCTGAATACTTATGAACCGACTCGCGTCCATCCTTTCTGCTGCACAGGTCCAGGTGCAGGTTGATGTCTCCAGCAAAAAACGAGCTTTTGAAGAAGCTGGCTTGCTGTTTGAAAATCTTCACGGCCTCAGCCGTGCCCTGGTGACTGACAGCCTGTTTTCCCGCGAACGCTTGGGCTCGACCGGTCTGGGCCATGGCGTGGCCATTCCGCATGGCCGCATCAAGGGACTTAAATCTCCCATGGCGGCGGTGTTTCAATTGGCACACCCTATTGCTTTTGAAGCACCTGACGAGTTGCCCGTGGGCCTGATGATCTTTTTGTTGGTGCCTGAAGCGGCGACCCAAAAACATCTTGAAATTCTTTCCGAGATTGCTGAAATGCTGAGCGATGCAACGCTGCGCAGCAAACTGGCCGCCAGCACCGATGCGGCTGAGTTGCACCAGTTGATTGTCAATTGGCAATCGGCCCAAGTGGCCTGAACTCAAGTTTCCTGATTTTTTACGGCAGGAGCGTATTCATTGAAACCCAATGTCATCAGCGCTGACGTGCTGTTTGAGGCTTTTCGGGGCAACCTGCGTTGGGAATGGGTGGCCGGGCTTGGCGCCTCCGAGCGACGTTTCGACGAGGTGGCGGTGCGCGCGGCGCGCTCTGGTGCTGATTTGGTGGGTTACCTCAACTACATCCATCCCTACCGCGTTCAGATATTGGGTGAACGCGAGGTGGCTTATCTAACCAACGCCACGCCTGAGGACTGTGCCCGGCGCATTGCCCGCATCGTCACGCTGGAGCCGCCGGTGCTGATCCTGGCAGACGGCCAAACCGCCCCGGATGCGCTGCTGTCGATGTGCGAGCGGGCGCAAATTCCGATGTTTGCCTCTGAGGGGTCGTCCGCGTTTGTGATCGATGTGCTGCGCGCCTACCTGTCCAAGCACTTTGCTGACCGTTGCACCATGCACGGCGTGTTCATGGATATTTTGGGTTTGGGCGTGCTGATCACGGGTGAATCCGGCCTAGGTAAAAGCGAACTCGGACTGGAGCTTATTTCGCGTGGCAATGGCCTGGTGGCTGATGATGCGGTGGATTTGTACCGCATCAACCAGGACACGATTGAAGGGCGCTGCCCCGATCTGCTTTTGAATTTGCTCGAAGTGCGCGGCATTGGTTTGCTCGACATTCGTTGCATTTTTGGCGAGACCGCAGTGCGCCGCAAAAAAGCGCTGCAACTCATCGTGCATCTGGTACGCCGAGAAACCATGGAGCGCGACTACGAGCGCATCCCTTATGAGCCGCTGACGCAAGACGTGTTGGATGTGCCGGTCAGAAAAGTGGTCATTCAGGTGGTGGCCGGGCGCAACATTGCCGTGTTGGTGGAGGCCGCAGTGCGCAACACAATTTTGCAGATTCGCGGTGTTGACACCTACAAAGAGTTTGTCGAACGCCACCGCAAGGCAATGGACGCGTCAAACTAATCAGCAGCCGTGCGGTGGGGGCAGGCTTTACGCGTGCAATGCGCGTAAAGGCTCAGCGCATGGTCCGCAATGGTGAACCCTTTGGCTTTGGCCACCGCATGTTGGCGTTGCTCAATCTCGGCATCAAAAAACTCTTCTACCCGGCCACAGTCCAGACACACCAAGTGGTCATGGTGCTGGCCTTCGTTGAGTTCGTAAACCGCTTTGCCGCTCTCGAAATGGCTGCGCACCAAAATATCAGCCTGCTCGAACTGCGCCAGCACGCGGTACACCGTGGCCAGCCCAACGTCTGAGCGCTCCAGCAGCAGCACCCGAAACACGTCTTCAGCGGTCATGTGACGCTGCTGGCCTTTCTGGAAAATTTCCAGAATTTTCAGCCTGGGCAGGGTGGCTTTGAGTCCCGTGCTTTTGAGTTCATCGATCTTGGTCATGTGGCGCTCAGGGAGTTTCGATCGGGGTGGGTCTGGTCAGGCCCCGCATGAGGCTGCCAGTACAATGTTCTGCTCTTATTGTCACTTGATTTGCCCATGTTTAATTCTCTGGCTCGTTGTGTCTGGTTGAGTTCGCTTGGCGGGCTTTTCGTCACCTTGTCTGCCTGTGGCAGTGTCGATGGTGCCAGCAACCGTTTGGTGAGTGTGGTCACGCCGTACAAGATGGACATTGTCCAGGGCAACTTTGTCTCGCGCGAGCAAGCGGCCGCGCTCAAAGAGGGCATGAGCCGCACCCAGGTGCGCGACATTTTGGGTACGCCTCTGCTCACCAGTATTTTCCATGCTGACCGTTGGGACTACGTGTTCACGTTCAAGCGTCAGGGACTAGAGTCCCAGGCGCGTCGGGTCACCGTGTTTTTCAAGGACGACGTGCTGGCCAAAGTACAGGCTGACGCGCTGCCGACCGAGGCTGAGTTTGTTGCCTCACTTGACTCTGGCCGAAAAGCAAGCAAGGTGCCGGTGCTTGAAATGTCTGAAGACAGCCTGAAGGCCACCGCTGTCGCCAAGCCCATAGAGACCAAACCTCTGCCACCGCTGCCCGCCAGCTACCCGCCGCTAGAAGCTGCTACCCGCTGAAATTGAACATGACTGTGTCTACTCTTCACCACATTTGCGTAGCTGGTGCTAGCGGGCGCATGGGCCGCATGCTGATTGAAGCTGTGTCCAATGCCGACGACTGCCAGCTCAGCGGCGCCCTGGATGTTCCCACCAGCCCAGCCGTTGGCATGGACCCGGCGGCCTTTTTGGGCCGTAGCAGCGGCATTGCCATCAGTGCCGATTTGCCCACGGGCCTGAACCACGCCCACGCCCTGATTGATTTCACCCGCCCCGAAGGCACCATGGCGCACTTGGAGGCCTGTCGTGCGCTGGGTGTGAATGCGGTGATTGGCACCACCGGTTTCAGCGATGCGCAAAAGCAGCAAATTGCAGAGCTGGCCAAGGATATGGCCATCGTCATGGCCCCGAACATGAGCGTGGGTGTAAACGTCACCCTGAAGCTGCTGGAGATGGCGGCCAAGGCCCTCAACACCGGCTATGACATCGAAATTATCGAAGCGCACCACCGCCATAAGGTGGACGCGCCATCTGGCACGGCCTTGAAAATGGGCGAAGTCATTGCCGACGCCTTGGGCCGTGACCTGAAAGACTGCGCTGTCTACGCGCGCCATGGGGTCACCGGCGAGCGCGACCCGTCCAGCATTGGCTTCGCCACCATTCGCGGTGGCGACATCGTGGGTGACCACACCGTGTTGTTCGCGGGCACTGGCGAGCGCATTGAGATCAGCCACAAATCAGGCAGCCGGGTGTCATACGCCGAAGGCAGCCTGCGTGCTGTGCGTTTTTTGAAGGGCCGCAAGGCCGGGCTGTATGACATGGCCGATGTCTTGAACCTGAAATGAATTTGGCACAGTTTTTCTGGCAGGGTGACGCACTGGCACGCTCGGTCGCGCTGTTGCTGCTGGCCATGTCGGTCGGGAGCTGGGTGGTGATCTTGTGGAAATCATGGCTGTTGCACCGGGCCAGCAGCGATGTGGCGCGTTGTGTGGCCGCGTTCTGGCAATCCTCCAGCCTCGATGAAGCCACCCAAAAAATCAAGGCTTTTGATCGTGAAGCCCTTGTGCTACCTATGGTTGAAGCTACAAAATTGGAAGTAAATGGCACCTTGGCCAGTGCGGGTGACCGGGCCCATCAACTGACCCGCGTGTTGCGTAACACCTTGCATGCTGCGCTGACCAAGTTGCAACACGGCCAGGTGTTGTTGGCAACCGTGGGAGCCACGGCGCCGTTTGTCGGGCTGCTGGGAACCGTATGGGGCATCTACCACGCCTTGATTGGTATCGCCAGCGCCGGCCAGGTCACCATTGACAAAATTTCTGGCCCGGTGGGCGAGTCGCTGATCATGACCGCTGCTGGCCTGATGGTGGCCATTCCAGCGGTGCTAGCGTTCAATGTGCTGGGTCGTGCGGTGGCACGCATCGAGGCTGAGCTGGAAGGTTTTGCCCGTGACCTGCGCGAGCTGGGCAGCGCCGGCCCAGACCCTCGCGTTAGCGTTCGCTGAAGGCACAGACCAGCCATGTCTTTTGGTCGTCTGGATCGTGCCGCGGGCTCACAGCCCATGAGCGACATCAACATGACCCCGTTGATTGACGTGATGCTGGTGTTGGTGGTGATTTTCATCATCACTGCGCCCTTGCTGGCCAGTTCCATCAAGCTTGATTTGCCCACGACCGATGCGGCACGAGCGGGCGACGCGCCCAAGTCGGTCACGGTGGTGATGGATGCTGCGGGCCAAACCTACCTGAAGGACCAGGCCGTGGCGCTGGACGAATTGGCGCGCCAGCTCACCCTGTCAGCCCAGGCTTACCCGCAAACCGAAGTACTGTTGCGGGCTGATAAGGCTGTGCCCTATGGTCGCATTGTTGAGGTCATGGGTGCGGCACAAAAAGCGGGCTTGAGCCGCATTGGTTTCGTGGCCGATGTGCCTGGGCAGGCGCAAGCTGTGCCCGCCGCCGCTACACCTGCCGCGAAACCTTAAAATCTTCTCTTATTTCACGCCAAAAGCGGCCCTTTGCGCCGCATCTTCAGACTGCCATGCAAGAAAAATATAACCACCTCGACGTCGAACCTGCCGCACAGGCCCACTGGACCGCGCTCGACGCCTACCGCGTGAGCGAAAACGCCCTTGATGTCAACGGTAAGCCCAAGAAGAAGTTTTACGCCTGCTCCATGTTGCCCTACCCCAGCGGCAAGCTGCACATGGGCCATGTGCGCAACTACACCATCAACGACATGCTCACGCGCAATTTGCGCATGCAGGGTTTCAATGTGCTGATGCCCATGGGCTGGGACGCCTTTGGCTTGCCCGCAGAAAACGCCGCTTTGAAAAACGGTGTACCACCGGCCAAGTGGACGTTTGAGAACATCGCCTACATGAAGCAGCAGATGCAAGCCATGGGCCTGGCGGTCGACTGGAGCCGCGAGGTCGCCACCTGCACGCCCGAGTATTACAAGTGGAACCAGTGGCTGTTTTTGAAAATGCTCGAAAAAGGCATTGCCTACCGCAAGACCCAGGTTGTGAACTGGGACCCGATTGACATGACCGTGCTGGCCAACGAGCAGGTGATTGACGGCAAGGGCTGGCGTACCGGTGCAGTGGTTGAAAAGCGTGAGATTCCGGGCTATTACCTGAAGATCACCGATTACGCCGAAGAGTTGCTGGCCAATGTCACTGGCGACAAGATGCCGGGCTGGCCCGAGCGTGTCAAGCTGATGCAGGAGAACTGGATTGGCAAGAGCGAGGGTGTGCGTTTTGCCTTCACGCATGACATCAAGGGTGCAGATGGCACATTGATTGGGGCCACGGCCGACTCACTCGCGGGCGAGTTGGGCCGCATGTACGTGTTCACCACGCGGGTGGACACCATCATGGGTGTGACCTTTTGCGCCGTGGCGGCTGAGCATCCGCTGGCCACCCATGCCGCTTTGACCAATCCCGCGCTGGCGGCGTTCATTCAGGAATGCGCACAAGGCGGCACGACTGAGGCAGAGTTGGCCACGCAAGAGAAAAAGGGCATGGCCACCGGCCTGTTTGTCACGCACCCGTTGACCGGCGACAAGGTTGAGGTGTGGGTGGGCAATTACGTGCTGATGAGTTACGGCGACGGTGCGGTGATGGGTGTGCCTGCGCATGACGAGCGGGACTTTGCGTTTGCCTTGAAGTACCAATTGCCGATCAAACCCGTGGTGAGCGTGGGCGCGCAAGTGTTCGACACGGCTGCCTGGCAAGACTGGTACGCTGAAAAAGGTGCTGGCATTGCCATTAATTCCGGCAAATACGACGGTTTGGCATTCAAGGATTGTGTCGATGCCGTAGCGGCTGACCTGGCAACCTTTGGCCTGGGTGAGAAAAAAATCACCTGGCGCCTGCGCGACTGGGGCGTGAGCCGCCAGCGCTACTGGGGCACACCGATTCCGATCATCCATTGCGACGAGCACGGTGCCGTGCCCGTGCCAGAAAAAGACCTGCCAGTGGTGCTTCCGGTTGACCTGGTCCCAGACGGCTCGGGCAATCCGCTGAACAAGTGCGACGCCTTTCATGCGGGTGTGACCTGCCCGATCTGCGGCAAGGCGGCGCGGCGCGAGACCGACACCATGGACACCTTTGTCGACAGCTCGTGGTACTTCATGCGTTACTGCGAC
Organism: Rhodoferax sp.; assembly: GCF_028688795.1. Taxonomy (GTDB): domain Bacteria; phylum Pseudomonadota; class Gammaproteobacteria; order Burkholderiales; family Burkholderiaceae_C; genus Rhodoferax. The sequence continues at coordinate 205,329 of NZ_JAQTXM010000005.1, forward strand.
CCCAAAAATGCAGACCAGATGGTGGCCGAAGGTGCCAACTACTGGATGCCGATGGACCAGTACATTGGCGGCATTGAACACGCCATCCTGCACTTGCTGTACGCACGTTTCTGGACCAAAGTGATGCGTGACCTGGGCCTGGTGAAGGTGGACGAGCCCTTCACCAAGTTGCTGACACAAGGCATGGTGCTGAATCACATTTATTCCCGCCGCACCGAGAAGGGTGGCAAAGACTACTTCTGGCCGTCTGATGTGGAACACGTGTTTGACGATGCCGGCAAGGTGATCGGGGCCAGGCTCAAGGTTGAAGTGGATGGGCTGCCAGTGGGCACAGCCATCGACTACGAAGGCATTGGCACCATGTCCAAGTCGAAAAACAATGGCGTTGACCCGCAGGATTTGATCGAGAAATACGGTGCCGACACCGCGCGCCTGTACACCATGTTCACTGCCCCGCCTGAGGCTACGCTGGAGTGGAACGACGCAGCGGTAGAAGGCAGCTACCGCTTCTTGCGCCGGGTGTGGAACTTTGGTGTCAAATTGACTACTATGGATTCTGTAGCTGCTCACGCAAGTGCTGCGGGGGCTACAAGCCTAAAAGATGTAAATTTTGGAAAAGAGGCGAAAGCCTTGCGGCTGGAGCTGCACACGGTGCTCAAGCAGGTCGATTACGACTACCAACGCATGCAGTACAACACCGTGGTGAGTGGCGCAATGAAGATGATCAATGCGCTGGAGGACTTCAAGGCGCCTGATTCTGACGGTGCACAGGTCGCGCTGATCGAGGGCTTTGGTGTTCTGCTGCGCTGCCTGTACCCAGCCACGCCGCACATTGCGCACGCTTTGTGGTCTGAGTTGGGTTATGCCGGTGTGCTGGGTGACTTGCTGGACGCGCCCTGGCCCCAGGTTGACCCCAGCGCCTTGGTGCAAGACGAAATTGAGCTCATGCTGCAGGTCAATGGCAAGTTGCGCGGCTCGATTGTGGTCAGCGCAAGCGCCGACAAAGCGACCATTGAGCAAGCCGCCATCGCCCATGAAATGTTCCAGAAATTAAGCGATGGTGCCGCACCCAAGAAGGTGATCGTGGTGCCGGGTCGCCTGGTGAATTTGGTGCTTTAGGAGTGTTCATGAAACCTGGCTTGTCTGTCCCAAAGGGGTTGTCTTTTTTGCTGCATGAACCTGCTGGCGCTGCAGGTGATGCTGGCCCTGTTGACGCCGCAGGCTGGTCGCGACGCCGCTTGGGCTCTGTTGTGCTGACTGCCGGTTTTCTGGCAGGATGTGGCTTCAAGCTGCGTGGCAACCAGGTATTTGCATTCAAACGCATCGCCATCATGCCCAATCCGGGCGGTGCCATCGTACGGCAATTGCGCAGCTCTTTTGGTCCGGACGTGCAGGTGCTGGCACCCGATGAGCCCGTCTCGAGTGCGCAATTGGTGCTCACTGTAAGCGACGAGTCGCGTGACAAAGTGGTGGTGGGTGTCAATGGCTCGGGCCAGGTGCGTGAATTTCAGTTACGCATGCGCGTGCGTCTGCACCTGACTACGGCGCAAGGCATGGAACTCACCGAGGATGCTGAAATTTTGCAGCAGCGCGACATTAGCTACAACGAAACGGCTGCGTTGGCCAAAGAAGCCGAAATGGCCTTGCTTTTCCGCGACATGCAATCAGACATTGTTCAGCAGATTCTGCGCCGCTTGGCTGCGGTGAAGCTGGCGGCGTAGTCAGCTTTTCAGCCAGATCACGCCAGGTCAAGCCTGGCCGAGTTGCACCCAAGCCCGCACCTGGGCATAGGGGTAACTTTCCAGGGCGGCAAATCCACTGAGGTTGCGGGCCTTCAGGCGGGTCAGCAGGGGCGCCGTGATGCCACACAAAAAACGCGTCAACAATTCAGCGCTGGCTCCAGCACTTTGGTGGGCTTGATGGCGTGCCATCAGCTCGCCGCACAATGCTGAAAAACTCAAGCCAGCCAGGGCGGGCAGCTTTTCAGGCTCGGGCCAACGCGCCACCTCACCCCGGCACACCGAGCAATGCCCGCAGTGCAGTGGCGCCGCTTTGTCGCCAAAGTAGCTGGCCAAGCGTTGGCTCAAGCAGTGCTCACTGGCAAACAAGTCCAGCACCGCCTGGATGCGCGCCACTTCGCTGGTTTCCTTGCTCTGAAAATAGTCGCTGAGTTCGCGGCAGAGCGCTGGCGCATCAAAGTCTGGCTGAAGTACCGCATAGACCTCGGTCATTTGTTTGGACTCCAGCGCGATCCAGCCTTTTTCTGCCAAATAGTTCAGCGCTTTGACCACCCGGCTGTGCTCGGTAGGGTAGCTTTTGAACAGCGCCTCAAAGTCCAGCGTGCACCAGCTCCTAGCCTGCGGTGCGCAGCGCAACACCGCTTGTAAAAACTGCAGCCGCTCACCGCTGAAGTGGGCCAGCACCGCTTGCGGTTCGACCAGGTATTTGAAGCGGTACTCGGCAAAGTAGGCGTAGCGCGAGGCAACGATGCCGCGAAGCTCCAGTTGCACCAGCAGGGTTTTCAGGGGTAGCAGGCGAATGTTGCTGTGGTTCGACAACTGGGTCAGCGTCAGCTCCCAGGCTTGGCCCGGTGGCACGGCCAATAACTCGTTGAGCACATTGCGGATGCCAGCCGGCTCGGGCGTGTCGCCGTAGACAAAATTTTCCAGCACTTGCAAGCTGTCCTGGTTCGCCAGCACCAGACATTCTGAGGGCAAACCATCGCGCCCGGCCCGGCCAATTTCCTGGCTGTAGCCCTCAATCGATTTGGGTAAATCAAAATGCACCACGTTGCGGATGTCGCTTTTGTCAATGCCCATACCAAACGCGATGGTGGCCACCACGCAGTTCACCTGGCCAGCCATGAACTGCTGCTGAATCGCCACGCGTTGTTCATGCCCCAGGCCGGCGTGGTAGGCCTGAGCCGCCACCCCATGGCGGCTCAAGTACTCAGCCACCTGCTCGGCGGTTTTTTGCAACGTGACATAGACAATTGTTGGCTGCCCGGTGCGCTGGGTCAGCCAGTCGAACACGTGGCGTTGTTTGTGCTGGCTGCTGACCGGCTCAACGGTTAAATCCAAATTGGACCGGTAAAAACCGGTGCACACGACATCGGCGCTAGCAATGGCAAACCTGGCTTGCATGTCGGCCACCACCGGGGGCGTGGCGGTGGCGGTGAGCAGTAGGGTTTGCGGGATCGCCAATTGCCGCTGATAGCTGGGCAGTTTGAGGTAATCGGGACGAAAGTTGTGGCCCCACTCCGAGATGCAATGCGCCTCATCCACCACCAGCAGCGAGATTGGCACTTGGGCAATGAAGTTGCGAAAGCGCTCGTTGTTGAGCCGCTCCACCGAGATCATCAAAATTTTCAGCGCACCCGAGCGGGCCTCGGCCATCACGGCCTGGGTTTGTTCGCGGCTTTGGGTTGAGTCGATGCTGGCAGCGGCGATGCCTAGGCGTTGCATGAACGTTAGCTGGTCTTGAATCAAAGCCAGCAGCGGCGACACCACCAGCGTCAAGTGCGGCAACATGACTGCAGGCAATTGGTAACACAGCGACTTGCCAGCCCCAGTGGGGAAAATGGCCGCCGCCGAGCGCCCCGCCAGCACGGCCGAGATCACTGATTCCTGGCCAGATCGAAACTGGCTGTAGCCAAAAATGCGCTGCAGGGTGGGGTACATGGGCCGTCAAGCCATTTCGACTTGCTCTCCTTTTATTGCGTTCAGAATAGATTGTGCCGGCAGCGGCCGAATCAGCTGGTACAAATCTTTGGGGTCGGCCAGCGGTGGGATCAGGTCAATGTCTGCGCCCAGCCCCGCGGCCAGCGCTTGGGCGTAGACGTAGCGCAGGGCAGAGAAGTCTTCCATGGCAAAGCCCACCGAGTCGAACATTGTGACTTGCGCGGCGTTGTCGCGCCCAGCCTGCTGCCCGGCCAGCACTTGCCACAGCTCGGTCACCGCGAAGTCAGCAGGCATGTGTTGCAGATCGCCTTCGATGCGGGTTTGCGGCTCATATTCCACAAACACTTTTGCGGCCAGCAACACGCCCGGGGCAATCTCGGTCTTGCCCGGGCAGTCGCCACCAACACCGTTGATGTGCATGCCGGGTGTCAGCATGTCGGCGCTCAAAATGGTGGCGTTGGTCTTGTCGGCGGTGATGGTGGTGACGATGTCGGCCCCGCGAACGGCCTCTGCAATGCTGGTGCAAACCACCAGGCGCAGCTTGGCCGCGTCCGGGTTGTGTTGCAGGTTGCGCATGACCTTGGCGGTGGCTTGCGCGTCCAGGTCAAACAAGCGAATTTCTTCAATGCCCACCAAGTGGTGAAAGGCCAGCGCCTGGAACTCGCTTTGTGCGCCGTTGCCAATCAGCGCCATCACGCGGCTGCCTGGTCGGGCCAGGGTGCGTGCTGCCACGGCAGAGGTGGCGGCGGTGCGCAGGGCGGTGCACAGCGTCAACTCGCTCACCAACAAAGGGATGCCGGTGGCCACCTCGGCCAGCACACCAAAGGCCATCACGGTGGATAAACCCTTGGTCGTGTTTTTGGGGTGGCCGTTGACGTATTTGAAGCTGTAGTGGCTGGCGTCGGCAATCGGCATCAGCTCAATCACGCCGTCCTGGGAGTGGCTGGCGAGCCGGGCGGACTTGTCAAAGCTCGGCCAGCGCAGGAAATCTTCTTCAATGGTGCGGGCCAAACCTTGCAGCGTGGCGGCAATGCCCTGGTGGCCCACGATGGCGGAAACATCTTGTGGGCTTAAAAACAGGGTGCGGGGGCTGGCGCGGAGTTGGGTGGGTTTGAGGTGGTTCATGGCGTGTGGTCTTGCAGCCGTTGCTGCGGTTGAAAAGCTTGGCTTTGAGTTTGACCGGCCAGTGCAACAAGCACAATCGCCAAAGATGTAGAAGATTAGTCACATAATTGCCGTTTTGACACATTTGACTATCAAAATGGACGAAACGGATCACCACTTGCTCGCCCTGTTGCGGCAAGATGCCCGCCTGACGGTGGCGGCGTTGGCTGTCAAGCTGAAGGTGTCGCGCGGCACCGTCACCAACCGCATTCGCCGTTTGGAAGACAGTGGCACCATCGTGGGCTACACCGTGCGGCTGCGCCCGGACGTGCAACACAACCAGATCATTGCCTGGATGAGCATTGCGGTTGACGGCAACCAGACCCGCGCCGTGATTGCCAATCTGCTGGGGGAGCCCGGTGTGGCGGCCCTGCATGACACCAATGGCCGGTGGGATTTGCTGGCCGAGCTGCGCGCCGAGACCCTGCAGGAGCTGGCCAAAGTGCTGGAGCGCATTCGCCTGCTCAAGGGCATCAGCAACACCGAAACCAGCATTCATCTGGAAACCTTCCGGGTGGCCTGAACCCTGGTCTGACTACACTTAAGCGCTATGCAACTTAACCCCGCCCAGCTCAGCGCCCACCTGGCCAAAGGCCTAAAAAGTCTCTACACCCTGCATGGCGACGAGCCCTTGTTGATTCAGGAGGCGCTTGATGTCATTCGCGCCAGTGCCCGCGCCCAGGGATTTACCGAGCGCACCTCGCACACCGTGTCGGGCGCGCACTTTGACTGGAGCGAGGTGCTGGCCGCTGGCGGCAGTTTGAGTCTGTTTGCCGACAAACAAATCCTTGAGCTGCGCATTCCAAGTGGCAAACCCGGCAAAGAAGGCAGCGCAGCGTTGCAGCATCTGGTGGACCAATCGCGCGGCAACGACAGCACCCTGACGCTGGTGATCTTGCCCCGGCTGGACCGCGCCACCAAGGCAACCGCTTGGTTCCTGGCGCTGGAAACTGGCATGACGCTGGAAGTCACCCCCGTGGAGCGTGCCGCCCTGCCGCAATGGATTGCCCAGCGCCTGAGCGTGCAAGGCCAGCGCGTGGTGGCGGGCGTAGAGGGCCAGCGGACCCTGCAGTTCTTTGCCGATCGGGTGGAAGGCAACCTGCTGGCATCACACCAGGAAATCCAGAAATTGGCGCTGTTGCACCCCGCCGGCGAGCTGAGCTTTGAGCAGATCGAGAGCGCCGTGCTGAACGTGGCCCGTTACGACGTGTTCAAGCTGAGCGAATCTGTGCTGGCCGGCCAGCATGAACGCGTGCAACGCATGCTCGACGGCTTGCAGGCCGAGGGCGAGGCGGCTGTGCTGGTGCACTACACGCTGGCAGAAGACATTCGTGCTCTCAAACGCGTTAAAGACGCCATCAACCGTGGCAGCCCGCTGCCGATGGCGCTGCGTGAACAGCGCGTGTGGGGCAACAAGGAGCGTTTGTTTGAGCGCGTGGTACCACGCCTGAGCGACGCAGCTCTGGCGCAACTGCTGCAAAGCGCGCACCTGGTTGATGGCATTGTCAAAGGATTGAAACAACCCGACTGGCCGACCGAGCCCTGGCAAGCCTTGGCGCGGTTGGCGATGACGTTGTGTGGGCTGTGCGCGGCAAACTCCAAGGCCGGTTCATCGCCAAGCGTGTCGTCGTTACGAGCCCGCTGAATCTGGCGCGTTACCGCACACGGCCTTTAACACAGACTCGTCACTGCGTTCGAAATGACGAATCTGTTCATTCAAAGCGCAACCAAAATGCTATGTAATATGTAGCTGTTTACGCTTGTTTTATAAGGGCTACAGCCTAAATTTTTATAAAATATCGTAACTACTCAGCTTAACGAGCAAAGCTGGGCTGAATTATCTGGCGGTTAAACACGCTGACCAAACAGTCAAACAGATTGTTTTTCTGCTTGGTCATGGTTGCCAAGTAGGAGCGGATGGTAAAGAA
>NZ_JAQTXM010000097.1 GCF_028688795.1 Rhodoferax sp.
GGTTTACTCTGACGAAAAATGGGGGTAAATCAGGCAAGAATGCCAGATTCGAATGGAGTTTGGACATGCAATATTTCGTCACAGGAGCTACCGGGTTTATTGGCAAACGACTGGTCAAAAAATTACTGGGGCGCAAAGGTGCCGTGGTGTATTTTTTGATCCGCAAAGACAGCGAGGGCAAAGTCAAAGCATTGCGAGAGTTTTGGGCAGCCAGTGCGGCACGGGTGATTCCGGTGTTTGGCGATTTGACCAGCCCCAAACTCGGCGTTTCGGCTGATGTGGCCAAACAACTCAAAGGCAACATTGATCATTTCTACCATCTGGCCGCGATTTATGACCTGGGCGCAGATGAGGCCAACCAGATTGAAGTGAACGTGGATGGCACGCGCAATACGATTGAACTGGCCAAGGCCTTGAATGCCGGGTATTTCCACCATGTGAGCTCCATCGCTGCGGCCGGTTTGTACGAGGGTGTTTTCCGCGAGGACATGTTTGACGAAGCAGAGAACTACGATCACCCATACTTCATGACCAAACATGAAAGCGAGAAGATTGTTCGTACCGAGTGCAAAGTGCCCTGGTCGGTGTACCGCCCAGCCATGGTGGTGGGCGACAGCAACACCGGTGAAATGGACAAGATTGACGGACCGTATTACTTTTTCAAATTGATCCAGCGCATGCGTCAGCTGCTGCCACCGTGGATGCCCTCCATTGGCCTGGAAGGCGGGCGAATCAACATTGTTCCGGTGGATTTTGTGGTGGATGCACTCAACGCCATCAGCCACCAAAATGGCATTGCCAGCCGTTGCTACCACCTGGTTGATCCGATTGGTTACCGTGTGGGTGATGTGCTGGACATTTTCAGCAAAGCCGCCCATGCGCCCAAGATGAATGTATTCGTCAATGCTGCCTTGCTCGGCTTTATTCCCCGCAGCGTGACCAAAGGCCTGATGGCGCTGGCCCCGGTGCGCCGGGTTCGCAACGCCATCATGAAAGACTTGGGTCTGCCAGAAGACATGCTGACCTTTGTCAACTACCCCACCCGTTTTGACTGTCGCGATACGCTGGCGGCGCTGAAAGGTACCGGAGTGGCTTGCCCGAACCTGAAAGATTACGCCTGGCGCTTGTGGGACTATTGGGAGCGCCATCTTGACCCCGCTTTGCACATTGACCATAGCCTGCGTGGCACGGTGGGCGGCAAGGTGGTGTTGGTCACCGGCGGTTCTTCAGGCATTGGCTTGGCTGCAGCCCACAAATTTGCGGAGGCAGGTGCGATCACCTTGATCTGCGGACGTGACCAGGAGAAGTTGGATGAGGCGTGCGCGCAGGCCAAAGCCAAAGGCTATCAGTTCATCGCCTATGCGGTGGACATTGCTGAATCTGAAGACTGCGCTAATTTTGTCAAGCAGGTCATCCAGACCCATGGTGGTGTGGACTTTTTGATCAACAACGCCGGGCGCTCTATCCGCCGCGCCATCGAGTCGAGCTACGACCGTTTTCATGATTACGAGCGCACCATGCAGCTCAACTACTTTGGCAGTTTGCGCGTCACCACCGGCTTTTTGCCCGGCATGGCGGCCAAACACAAAGGCCACGTGGTCAACATCAGCAGCATCGGTGTGCTGACCAATGCCCCCCGCTTCAGTGCCTATGTGGCCAGCAAGGCGGCACTGGATGCCTGGACGCGCTGCGCCAGCAGTGAGTTTGCCGATCAAGGCATCAGCTTCACCACCATCAACATGCCGCTGGTGCGCACCCCCATGATTGCACCAACCGGCCTGTACAACAACGTGCCCACCCTCAGCCCCGAAGAAGCAGCTGACATGATCGCGCAGGCCTGTATCTTCAAGCCGGTGCGCATCGCCACCCGATTGGGCATTACAGGTCAGGTTCTGCACGCTATTCTGCCGCGTGTGGCACAGATTGCGATGAATACCAGCTTCAGAATGTTCCCTGACTCATCTGCCGCCAAAGGAGCCAAGTCAGGCGACAAGATGGACAAACCCAAGTTGTCCGCCGAAGCGGTGGCGATGCAGCAGATGATGCGGGGGATACATTTTTAGGCGTGATACCATCCGTTCATCACATGAACAGATGAATGCAATGGCTTCCATTGCATTTGGAATCAATGCCTGAAGACCTATTGACTCATCAAGATACGCATCTCAAAGTTTTGCGTTTATTGGAAATCAACCCGCAGATGAATCAACGCGAGTTGGCTGCGGCGTTGGGGGTGAGCTTGGGCAAAACCAATTTTTGCCTGAAAGCGCTGCTTGATAAGGGCTTGCTGAAAGTGCACAACTTTCAAAACAACAAGCACAAATTAGCCTATGCCTATTTTTTGACACCCGCGGGTATTGCAGAAAAAACAACGCTAGCGAAGCGTTTTCTCCAGCACAAAGTTCAAGAATATGAGCAGCTCAGGGCTGAGATTGAATCATTGCAGCGTGAGGTTGACATTGGTGGCACACAGATGCCACTCTAAAAATTAAGAGTTGAAATATTCGGAATAAATCAGCCTCATACGCCATAAAAGCAAGCGTAAGCAGCTATTAAATTCATACCAGTCATCATGCAAAATTCTCAAATGAACACTCGTAAAGTTGCCCTCATCACAGGCATCACAGGCCAGGACGGCAGTTACCTGGCTGAGTTTTTGCTGGAAAAAGGCTACATCGTTCACGGCATCAAGCGCCGCGCCAGCTCCTTCAACACACAACGGGTAGATCACATCTTTCAAGACCCGCATATCGAAAACGCTCGCTTCAACTTGCACTATGGGGATT
>NZ_JAQTXM010000056.1 GCF_028688795.1 Rhodoferax sp.
CCTAGGGGGATGGATGGAGTTTCAAAAAATCATCGAGCACTTTTTGTGCCATTCGCAATTCATCAATTCGCAGGTTGGCGCTTTTCCTTGTATTGAAATCTGATGAACTAGATCGGTCATACTCAAACTTTAGTTCGCTTGTCAGCCACAATTGAAAACGACGGAGGTCGAGTTCCATTTCATTCCTTGTTTATCGGGAAGTTTTTCGCCCCACAGCCAGAACATCAACGGTGTGAGCAAGCTGTCCAGCAAGGTCGAGCTGATCAGCCCACCAAAGATCACCACGGCAACCGGATGCAGCACCTCTTTACCTGGCGCATCGGCCGACACCAGCAGCGGTATCAGGGCAAACGCAGCCACCAGGGCGGTCATCAGCACTGGGGTCAGTCGCTCCAGTGAGCCACGCACGATCATGTGCTGGCTGAACTTTTCACCCTCGAAGGCGCATAGGTTGATGTAGTGGCTGATTTTCAGAATGCCGTTGCGGGTTGCAATACCAGTCAGTGTGATGAAGCCCACCAGTGCCGCCACCGACAATGGTTGCCCAGAAACCCACAGTGCAATCACACTGCCAACTAGGGCCAATGGGATATTGCCCATGATGATGGCGGTGAGAACCATGGAGCGGTAGCGGCTGTACAGCACCAAAAAGATCATGGTGAGCGAAATCAACGCCAGGATGCCAATCAGACGCGCCGCTTGTTCCTGCGCCTGAAACTGTCCTTCCAGCGACGTGAAGTAGCCTTCTGGCAAAGGTTTGCCAGCCAGTTCACCTCGAATGGAGTCAATCACTTTGGACATGTCCGAGCCATCGGTATTGGCCGAGATTACGATGCGCCGACGGCCGTTTTCCCGGCTGACCTGGTTGGGGCCATCACTGTCTTCGATGGAGGCCAGCTGCGACAGCGGCACGTGGCCACCCGGGGTCTCGATCAATAAATTGGGCAACTCTTGCAAGCTACGCCCACCTTCCGGCAATTTCACGACCAGGTCAAAACGGCGGTTGCCTTCCACCACCTGGGTCACTCGTTCTCCCTCAATCATTTGCTCCAGCGAACGCAACAAAGTGCCCGGCGCCACACCGTAACGTGCCGCTTGTTCGTAATCAATACGAATCTTGATTTGGGGAATCAGCACCTGCTTTTCAATCTGCAAATCGGTGACACCAGGGATTTTTGCAAGCCGTTCGCGCAGGTCACCGGCAAGGCCGCGCAGGGTGTCGAGGTCGTCGCCATAAATTTTGAGCGCAATTTGCGCCCGCACACCCGAGAGCAGGTGGTCAAGCCGGTGCGAGATGGGTTGGCCCACATTGCTGGCCGCTGGCAACACAGCCAAACGTGTTCGCAGGTCGTTGATGATGGCCTCACGGGCGCGCTCGGAGGCCTTCAAATCCACATCCATCTCTGTGTAATGCACCCCTTCGGCATGTTCGTCCAGCTCGGCGCGCCCGGTACGTCGCCCGACCTTGGTCACCTCGGGCACGCCCGCCACCAGCTGTTCGGCCAGCATGCCGATGCGGTTGGACTCTGCCAGTGAGGTGCCGGGGTTGAGCAGAATGTTGACCGTCAGTGTGCCCTCATTGAACGGTGGCAAAAAGGCGCGCGCAAAGAAAGGCACGCTGGCCAGCGCCACGATCACGGCCAGCAACGCGCCCAGCAGCAAAATCCGGGCCCGGTCAAACGACCAGTGCAGCAGCTTGGCATCCCAGCGTTTGAGTTTGATCACCAGCGGGCTGTCGCCATGGCCCAACTGCTTCATCTGTGGTAACAGGTAAAACGCCATCACCGGAGTCACCGTCACCGATACAATCATGCTGGCCAAAATCGAGACGATGTAGGCAATGCCCAATGGGGTGAACAACCGCCCCTCAATGCCTGGCAACACAAACAGCGGCACAAATACCAGCACGATGATCAAGGTGGCGTAAACGATGGCAGAGCGCACCTCCAACGTGGCCTTGGCGATAACTTCAGCCACTGGCCGGGGCACGGCCAATGCACTGTTGAGCTTGAGCCGCCGCAACACGTTTTCCACGCCCACCACGGCATCGTCCACCAGCTCGCCAATGGCAATCGCCAAGCCACCCAGGGTCATGGTGTTGATGGACAGACCCATGTAGTGAAACACCAGTGCCGTCACCAGCAGTGACACAGGAATGGCCGTGAGTGAGATCAGCGTCGTGCGCACATTGAGCAAGAACAAAAACAGGATCACCGCGACAAAGATCGCCCCGTCACGCAAGGCCTCTTCCACATTGCTCACCGAATGCTCAATGAAGTCGGCCTGTTTGAACAAAAACTGCGGGGCATCCATGCCTGCAGGCAACCCCTTGGAGAGTTCGACCATGGCTTTTTCAACCGCCCGCGTGAGGGTCACACTGTCTGCGCTGGGTTGCTTTTGCACAGACAAAATCACAGCGGGCTTGCCACTGTAGCCAGCATCACCCCGTTTGATGGCTGGTGCTAGCTTGACCTGGGCCACTTGTCTGAGGAGAATCGACTGACCGTTTTTGACCGTGATCACCAGGTTTTGTAAATCTTCAATGCGTGTGGTGCGGCCAATCTGACGAATCAGATACTCGCGCCCTTGTGCCTCAAGAAACCCGCCGCTGGTATTGGCACCAAAGTCTTTCAACGCCGTCTCCAGCTTTTCCCGCTCGACACCAAGCGCTTTCAATTGCGCCGGGTTGATCTCGACACGGTACTGCTTGACTTCACCCCCAATGGCAATAACCTGGGCAATGCCGGGAATGTTCAACAGCCGTGGCCGCATGACCCAGTCAGCGTATTCACGCACTTGCATCGGGCTCACCTTGGCAGGGTCGGCTGGTAAGGCAATCAGCAAGATTTCGCCCATGATGGACGAAATGGGGCCAAGTTGGGGCACTACCCCTGGGGGCAACTGCTCACGCACCAGGTTGAGTCGCTCACTCACCTGTTGGCGGTTGCGGTAAATGTCGGAGCCCCAGTCAAATTCGACATACACAATTGACAGACCTACACCGGACACCGAGCGCACGCGGCTCACACCAGGCATGCCGTTCATGCTGGACTCTACCGGTGCTGTGACCAACTGCTCCACCTCTTCAGGTGCCATGCCGCCCACCTCGGTCATCAACGTCACGGTGGGCTTGTTGAGGTCAGGGAACACGTCTACCGGCATTTTCTGCACAGTAAAAATACCGTAGACCACCAACAGCAATGCAATGCCCAGCACAATCAGCCGCTGTTTCAGGCTGGTATGGATGATGAAATCAAACATGTCAGCGCACCTGTGCCAACAGGTTGGCTCCTTGGCTGACTACCCTGTCGCCGCTTGCGATGCCGGTTGTTACAGCCACGGTGCTGGCATCAAGTGGCTGTGCGCTAACCCGGCGCTGGGCAAACCGTTCAGGCCCGATGTGCACCCAGACGACTGTCTCACCTGCGCTGTTGCGTGCCAATGCGGCTACGGGAATTGCGACAGCTTTGACCAGGTGCGATGTTTTGGCGATGACTTTGACCGTCTGGCCCACCGCCACGGGGGTATTTGGGGTTTTGACACGAAACAACAAAGGCAAGGCCTGCTCCCGAAGCTGCTTTCCGCCCCCCAGATACTGCAAATCAATGGCCTGACCGCCCAATGATGCGCTGGCTGACGCAATGCCATCGATGAGCGCGGCGTCATAAGCCAACGCTTCGACCGCCAGCCGTGCCGGGTCAACAATGTCAAACAAGACCTCGCGGGCTTCAACCACCTGGCCATTGACGACGTTGGTGGCACTGATGACCCCTGACACTGGCGCAGTCAAGGATTCAGCATCACTCAAGCCCGTACCCAATGCAGCACGGCGTTGCTTCAATGCACCCAACTCAAATTTGGATGAATCGATCTCTTTTTGTGGAATTGAGCCTTCAAGCTGGGCGTAACGCGCCACCTTGCGTTCTGCAATCGCCAACTGAGCATCAATGTCGGCCAAGGCTGCGCGCTGATTGCCACGTTCCACACTGCCCACCGTGGGCCGTAACCAGAGCAGCACCTGGCCCTTGATTACCTTTTGTCCCAGGGTCGGAAGGCCTTTGGGGCCTGATTCGACTCTGCCTGGCTGACTGGCCTGCACGCGTCCACTCGCATTTGGATCGGCAATGACACGGCCATTGAGTTCAACGGTGGCAGACAGGTCTTTGATTTCGCCCAATACCGTTCGAATACCAAGCTGACGTTGCGCCGTTTTAGGTACAAACAGGCTCCCGTCAGGCAGGCGTTGCGATGCGGTAGCTTGTCCCGTCACTGCGCCAGTTGCCGCATTTGGCGCTGCAGCATTGGTTGCCTTTGCGTCTTGGCTGTGGTCTTCATCGCCGTGAGCCCAAGTGTTGGAGAGACCCATCAGGGTTGTCACGACAAGTGCTGCGAGCTTGCCCGTATTGATTTTCTTCATTCAAGTCTTTCGATTCAGGAGTCAATGCTGACGACGCTGTTTGCGCCGGCGGATGAAAACCAGTCCAGTACCGGCCAGAAATAGCGCAGCGGCACCTGACCACAGGCCCCACTCCCTTGGATATTGGGTGTGCTCCAGGCCAATTGCTCCCGCTTTAACCAAACCCACTTCCAAAATCGCATCCATCAAGTCCGTCGTATCGCCTGCCTGCACCGTGATCGCGATAGGGTGCTTACCGGGCTGAGCCAGTGCCTCAGATGAAACAACGTAAACCGCAGGAGCCACTTCGTTGGCATTCCCCTTCCAGCCTGCGCTTTCAAGTTCAATTTGAGCTTTGGTGACGGGGAAATTGGTTCCGAATTGATCAAGATAGATGGTTAAGACCTTACCGTCGAGCACGCCGACCAGTTCAAACTGATCAGAAGTCGATGACATGCGAACTGCATTGGAGGTCGTTGGCAATGGTGCGGTTGCATCGCCATGATCCTCACCGCCATGTGCCCAGGCCAAATAAGGGAATGCAATGGCCACAGCCAATATCAATAAACGCTTCAAGGCAAAACTCCCAAAGATTGATTCAAACGCGATACGCTCAGTGAACAGGCTAACTTCTGCCTGTTTACAAATGCTTCAGCCTCGAAGGCGCTAAGGCGTGCCCGCAATAAAGTTGCCAAATCCGATTCACCTAAAGAAAAAGCCTTTTCAGCTAAGGTCAGACTGTCTGAAGCTACCTTCAGACGTTCTTGTGCTTTAAGCAATTGCAGCTGCGCAAGCTCTACACCTTGACGTGCGCGGACTTCATCGAGCTCTATGCGTTGCTTGACCTGCACAGTCTCCGCCTGAGCTTGAGTGACCTCGACCAGCGCCGCTGAGCGTTCTTGGCGGACTCGTGCATCTGACGAAAAAGGAATCGTCAGTTTGACCCCGAAAGAGTTGGCATAAGGTGTATTGAAGTCACCTCGATCTCGCACGACGCGCAACGCTAGTTCGGGTGCGTCTCGGCGCGTTTTTTCAGCTACACCCAGTCGGGCTTGCGCCAGTTGTTCAACTGCCTGCGCTGCTGCCAGTTGTGGGTGCATTGAATCTGAGATCGATAAGGTGGCGACGGTTTCCTCTGTCAAACTGACAGGTGCATTTGCGCCAGTGAGCAACCGATAGGTCTGTTCTGCTTGGAGTAATACAGACTTTGCCTCAAGCAGTTCACCTTCTGCCAAAAAACGTTCGTTCTGGGCCAAATTGGCATCGGTACGTGCCAATTCTCCAGCATTGAAGCGACTCATGGCTTCGTAGTCACTACTGGCATCTTCACGGCCGATGCAAAAGCATTTGCCGAAGGGCGCAATATTGATTTGATTGATGGCCATGCGCTGGCAAAAATGGTGGAGCGTGCTCGTGTCGCAAGGACATCAGGACAAAACAACAAGATGACTCCCGCTGCAACGTCAACAGCCTCTGTCACGAGCAAAGAGCCACCTTGTCCAAGGTGTGGTGGCACCATGGTTAAGCGAATTGCCAAACAGGGCTCCAATGCTGGCGGTGCCTTTTGGGGCTGTACCGCATTTCCAAAATGCCGGGGTGTCGTATCCATCAGTTGAGCTGCTCAACCGCGCGTCTAGATTGCTTATCGCCAGGCAACCGAGCGTTGCCATGTAGTTCTGATATTTGCTGCGAAGTGTGCGAAGAATTAATTTCCCTTTCAATTCAACAGGTTGCATCTGAATAATTCTTCGCAGCTGTTGCGAAGAATGCGAAGTATTTCGCGCGCTGGCGATTGATGTCTATTTTTCGACTGCGTAAACTGGTCTGCCGACCGACAAAGCATAGATGTTGGTTTGACGCCCACGCGCACACCGAATGCGCGGTTCGGGCTGAATCGTGATTTGAGGTGGCGAGGCCAGCAGCAGCCTTTCGATGGCCGCATCAATGGTGGCCTTTGATGCATGTCCCTGAAAACACTCTTTGGTGATTTGCCACCGGGTTGTCGTCCCTTTAACCCGCAGAAAATCCACAATTCTCTTGACCGCCGCATTGGTTCGATCCGAGTCTGCTGCGTCGGTGGCTTTGTCGAACACAAATTTGGCCGACTCGACACCATGGCGAATCCATCCCATGGCTGCCTGGATGTGTTGCACGTCAATCTGAGTTTGCAGGTCGCATAAGGCAAAAATCATGGCCAATCGCAGCAACATCGGCGCGCGACGTTCCAGTAACGCAGTGACGCGCTCACTAGCGCTGTCGTCAATCAGCTCCCCGCGATACAACTGCGAATAAATGCCTTGCGCCTGTGTGGTCAGTTCGATCCGCATGTGATCGCGTTCCGTGACACGTTCGGCTTGGACAAAATCCAGGACTCCGAGCATTCGGACCGCCAATGCGTCCACAGAGTCCTGTGGCGTTGCTTTGGGAAACGGAACGACTTTATCCCGCTCAGCCCAAAGCATCAAGAATCGGTTGGCACAGCCGTTTGTCAGCTCACGTGCGCGCATCAATCCGATGGCACTGACCACACCAATTCCCATGCCAGCGACTGGAGTTGTTGCCGGGTTTTGGGCAAGGATGTGATTGACGAGATTCCGGGTGCCTACAAGGACATCGATCAGGTCATGGCCAATCAGGCTGACCTGACTGAGATTCTGCACACGCTCAAGCAAGTCGTTTGTGTGAAAGGCTGATTCGATGGTGATGCAAAAAATCGTATCTTAATCCGATCAACTCCTGTAAGTCGCCATATAATTAGTCAATTAAATTTGAAATTTACCTTCTTTTATATGAGGCATCTTGGAAATAATTGACGAAATTGCAGAACTTGAGATTGATTTAGTCAATTTGGCTAGATTGTCTTCGCAGGGCGCTGATGAGGACGTTCGGCTTCTGCTGGCCAAACTGATCCGCAAGTACCGGGTAGTTCGCCCGTCGTTGGCGTCGCAGCTTGATTTGACGCTCAAAGCATCACGCACGCGAGCACACGGTCCAGCCGTGCTTAGGCGGGGAATGGTCATGCCTGAACCATCAACCATGCCGGTTGATGCGGATTCCCGACAGTCCCTAATCCGGGTCTTTGATGATCTTGATGGCATGCCTGCGCCACTGCTGCCTGATGTTTTGTTCGTGCAGATTCAATCTCTGGTGCGTGAGCGACAGGAGCGGGACCGCCTTGCCGCTCACGGCATCAAGCCTACCCGATCTGCAATTTTGGTCGGACCACCAGGCGTTGGCAAAACACTTTCCGCACGCTGGATTGCCAACCAGCTTGGCAAGCCTTTGTGGGTGCTGGACTTGACCACCGTTATGAGTAGTCTGCTTGGTAAAACCGGCAGCAACCTGCGCGCTGTCTTTGACCATGCCAAGCAGAACCAGGCGGTATTGCTGCTTGATGAGATTGATGCCATTGCCAAGCGTCGCAGTGATGAGTCGGATGTTGGGGAGTTGAAACGACTGGTCACAGCCATTCTGCAGGAAGTGGACGCATGGCCAGACTCGGGCTTGCTCTTGGCGGCGACTAATCATCCAGAGCTGATAGACCCCGCTTTGTGGCGTCGCTTTGATGCAGTGTTGACGTTTGATGCGCCACAAACGGCAGTGCTGGCTGCAGCAGTCAGGCGATTTTTAGGCGCGGATCTTAATGCTTTTGAGAGTTGGGTCGATTTGCTGACATCTTCGGTTCACGGGATGTCTCTGTCCGACGTTGAGCGTTCGATCAACGCGTTACGTCGCCATACGGTGCTGGAAAACTCCAATCCTGCACAGGCTGTCATTGATATGGCTACTAAAGGAGCACCTAACCTAGACAAACCTTCAAGACAACAGTTGGCCGTTGAGTTGGCCCGTTCAGGTTCCCTGTCACACAACAAAATCATGTCGTTGACTGGGGTATCTCGCGATACGATCCGAAAGTACGCTGGCCCATCCCCTATCAAAGGACGTGGACCCAGAAAGGGAGTTTGAAGTATGGCCAATCGATTTATCATCGGACGTGGAGAGGTTCTCACCTACGAGATTCCGCCACCGAAGTCGGGCGGCTCCAAGGTACACCCATACTCTTTGGCCGAGGCCAAAGCGGAGCTGATTCCGCAGATTCAAGCCATGGCAGTACAGGTGCGAGACCTACCGGCGCTGGCATGCCCAGGTGGCCTTGCGGTGGCCAAAATGACTCTGCACCCGGCATACATTGCCAAATCGTTTTTCCCGACGGGCTTGTTACGTGGCGCTGGACTGATCGCCGTCGGTAGCCGAACTGTCAGAGTGAGCCCAAGGAAGGACACTCGCAAGAAAATCGTGGAGCAGCGGGAAACCACGCAGATATTTGTTGCTGGATCGCGGGAGTCATTCGCACGATTTCCTGCATATGCGCAGCAGTTGGAGACCGGTTTCAAGGAGGGTCTAGAACTCTCGGAAATCGAGGCGCTAGGTTTGATGACAAGCGCGGACCGGATCAAGGCTTTGGAGTCCAAGGATGGGCAGGGGGTTTACGAAGTTGGCCTGCATTTGATCCCAGATACACCAGCTGAGGCATTGCGCCGAAGTTTTACCTCCTACTGTCGACAATGCGGTTTTTCCGTGGCTTCCAAATACGAGTTTCAGGTCGGCGGACTCTTGTTTGTTCCCGTTGAGGGGAAAGTCTCCGGACTGGAGGCTCTCTCTCAATTCACACTTATGCGTGTGATTCGGCCAATGCCCATGTTGCGCAGCGTTCGTCCGCTCACCAGAGGATCGCCCATTTCGGTCGGCTTCAAGCTGCCGGTGAATCAGCCCTTGTCCAATGAACCATCTGTGGCTGTGTTGGACGGTGGATTGCCACCACAGCATGTGCTGAATCCCTATTTGAGCAACTATTTCAAATCGGATGACTCGGCAGCGGATGTTGCGAGCTATCTGGATCATGGCCTTGGCGTCACATCGGCCCTTCTGTTTGGGCCGGTCGAACCCGGCGAAGAGGCGCAGCGTCCATTTTCCTACGTTGACCATTACCGCGTTCTTGATCAACTCTCCGATGGAGAGGATCCCTACGAGCTCTACCGTACGCTAGGGCATGTGGAAGAAGTTTTGTTGTCGCGCCAATACCAGTTCATGAATCTCAGTCTTGGGCCAGACCGTTCCATTGAAGACGACGATGTCCATGCTTGGACCGCCGTCATTGACTCGCTGTTGAGTGATGGTGAAACATTGCTGACGGTAGCAGTTGGAAACAATGGGGAGCGGGATCAAGCGCTGGGATTCAATCGGGTGCAGGTGCCCGCCGATTGTGTCAATGCGCTGTCGGTAGGCGCGTCTAATCTTACGGGTAAAAACTGGTCGCGTGCTCCTTACAGTGCCAGAGGGCCTGGTCGTAACCCTGGAAGGAGAAAGCCAGATGTTATGGCGTTTGGTGGATCGCCCAAAGAGTATTTTCATGTGGCTGTTGCCGGCGTACGCCCGGAATTGTCCGCAACCATGGGGACTAGTTTTGCAGCGCCTTATGTACTGCGTACAGCAGTTGGCATACGAGCGGTGCTGGGCGAAGCGGTTGTTCCACTTACGGTCAAAGCGCTCATCGTTCACGCAGTTGAGTCGCCGGAGCTGGAAGCGTCGGCGAATCCGTTGGACATTGGGTGGGGACGGGTGCCACAAGACCTCAATGACATCATCATGTGCGGCGATGGCGTTGCTCGCATTATTTACCAAGGCGTCCTCCGCCCAGGTAAATTTCTTCGGGCTCCGGTGCCACTGCCGCCAGTCCAATTGCAGGGCAATGTGCAGTTGCATGCCACGTTCTGCTACGCCAGTCCGGTCGATGTTCAGGACACGGGGGCCTACACCAAAGCTGGACTCAGCGTCACCTTTCGCCCTCATGCCGGAAAAAAGAAGCCCGGGAAGGAGCCTGCACCCAAGTCATTCTTCTCCAGCACCGAGTTTCGTACGGAACAGGAGCAGCGTGACGATCTGGGCAAATGGGAGACGGTGTTGGATGCATGCCATACCTTTCGTGGTAGCAGCTTGGAGGGTTCGACCTTTGACATTCATTACAACGCCAGGGAAGGCGGCGCTACTCCCAATGCAGGAGCGGAATTGGTGCGTTACGCGCTGGTGCTGACAGTCATCGCACCCAAAAATACCAATCTTTACGACGACATCCTAAGCTCGCATAGTGTCTTGAAAGCCATCGAGCCCAAGGTGTCGATTCCACTTAGGACGTAAATGAAAAATAAAAACATCGGTAGCGATTTCGATGACTTCCTGGCAGATGAGGGCATGCTTGAAGAAGCGACTGCGGTGGCGGTTAAAAGGGTGATTGCATGGCAGATTGAACAAGAGATGACGGCTCAAAAGAGCACCAAGACTGCGATGGCGAAGAAGATGCCGACTAGTCGCGCCTCGCTCAACCGTTTGCTGGACGAAAACGATACCAGCCTTACTTTGACAACCTTGGCGGGTGCGGCAGCGGCTCTTGGTCAACGCATCAAACTTGAGTTGACGCCAGTCTGATGGTTGCCACAATGTGAAAAGGACAATCGCCAAAAACAGGGACAAACGCGCTACACTTGCCCAACGATGTTGGAGAATGGATTTGAACCCAGGACCCTTTTCCACCACCAGACATTCCCAAACCCGCAACGGCGTTTCGCCTTTGCGGGTTTTTCATTGGATGGTGACAGGGGCTTATTCGGCACCGCTGGCCTGATCCGCCGCCGGACGCGGCTGGCGCACACCGGGT
>NZ_JAQTXM010000098.1 GCF_028688795.1 Rhodoferax sp.
GCCTTCGGCTTTTCTCTTTTCTTGAAAAGTGTATCGGGATATCATTTGTATCTTCCGGTTTTGGTCGCAATTGGTTGTCTTGTATTCGTTAGAAATCAGATTCAGGCGCAAAGGATTTTAGCGATTTTATTGCTTGTTGCTTTGCTGTTTCAGTCAGCCGATATGTTCATTTATGCGAGGAATGTCAATTACAGAAAGCAAAAGGAGATTGTTCAGCGTGAACTGATTGACAAGAATCAGCCTTGTGTGGTAATTACCGATGAGGTTCAGAAACGGCTTGGGAATTATTATTCAGGGTTTTCTCCTGAAGCTACTTGTCAGTTCATCAACTATGCCGAGGCTGATACCTTTCATTTTCAGAAGAATGTAAAAAAAATGCTGCTGAACAACTGGTACACGCGCTATCTGAGTGGAATGGATGATCAAGACATGCCTTATTATGCGACAATTGCTAGAAATCCGATATTCAAAGATGAGAAACTAAACCTGTCCATCTTTGAATTGAATAAAATCGATCAGCGGAAACGGATTTTTTCTTCCGAAAATGATTTTGAAACTGCAAAACCTAACTGGACAGAGTCTTACAATAAAAGCAAAGAGCAAGCTTATTCCGGATCTTTTTCTGAAAAAATCGGTGAGTTTTCAGTAAGTTGTACAATTGCACTTGATACTTTGTTGTCTGACTCAACTGGTCAACTGGTAATTTCGTCGAAGCTTAAAATTTTTGCAATTAATAGCTCCGAGTGTAACTTGGTAATTTCGATTGATTCTGAAGGGAATCAATATTTTTGGAAAGGTTATGATTTGAGTAAGTATTTGAAATCGAAGACCAGTTGGTGGACAGCCTCATTGAATGAGATTGTTGGCCGGTCTGAAATTAAGAAAAACTCAATGCTAAGAATTTATGTCTGGAATAACAAAAAGAACGAAATTTATATTGATGATTTTAAGGTTGAGTTGTTCTCTGTTGCAAATTAAAACTTGATACTAATCCTGTATAATATGAAAAACCCGGGTGGCATTCCCGGGTTTTCTCGTTTTAGTGTAGATTGAATAGACAGAATTGATAGTTATTCGTCTTTTTCTTCTGCGGCATAAGCTGCCAAAAGTTCATCCTGTACTTCCTGCGGTACTTTTTCGTAAGCTGCAAATTTCATGTTGAAAACGCCGCGGCCTCCGGTCAGCGAACTCAGCGAAGTCGAGTATTTATTCATTTCTTTCAGCGGAACACGGGCTGTAATTTTTTCATAGCCTTTTTCGCTGCCCATTCCCATGATCAGTGCACGGCGTCCCTGAAGGTCGCTCATGACATCGCCCATTCGGTCTGATTGAACCCAAACATCCATATCGTAGATTGGCTCCAGAATTTTCGGTCCGGCATTTTTAAACGCCATGCTAAATGCATTACGACCTGCCAAACGGAACGAAATTTCGTTCGAGTCAACAGGGTGCATTTTCCCGTCATAAATGTAAACGCGAATGTCGCGTGCATACGAACCTGTAAGCGGGCCTTCTTCCATTTTTTCCATGATTCCTTTCAGGATGGCAGGTAAGAAACGGGCATCAATTGAACCACCAACAATGCAATTGTGGAACACCAGTTTCCCGCCCCATGGAAGTGGAGTTTCCTGTGTGTCGCGAACCGAAATTTTCATTTCTTTTCCACCATAAATAAACATATTTTTTGGGGTGCTGCCTTCTTCGAAAGGCTCAATGATCATATGAACCTCGCCAAACTGACCTGAACCGCCTGATTGTTTTTTGTGGCGGTAATCGGCTTGGGCAAACTTGGTAATAGTTTCGCGGTATGGAATCTTTGGCGTTTTGAATTCGATGTCAATTTTGTGGGTGTGGTCGAAATACCACTTCAGCGTGTTCAGGTGGTATTCGCCTTGTCCTTCAACTATTAACTGTTTAAGTTCCTTTGAGTAATTTACAATGTAAGTTGGATCTTCTTCTTTCACCTTGTGCAGAATTTCGCCTACCTTTTCATCGTCAGTTTCAGAAACAGCTTTTACTGCAACCCTGAATTTAGGTTCAGGAAATACAATAGGTGCAAATTTCAGGTCAAGTTCTTTGTCGCAAAGTGTTTGGTTGAATTTGGTATCTTTTAATTTCACAGCGCAACCAATATCACCAGCCACCAATTCAGTAACGGGGTAGCGGGTTTTTCCGGCAGTTACAAAAAGCTGCGAAATCCGTTCTTTTCCATTGTTAAATGTGTTGTACAGGTCTTTCCCTTCTGATACTTTTCCTGACAATACTTTGAAATAGGTAACTTCTCCAACGTGTGGTTCGAGGGCAGTTTTAAATACGAACAATGAAGTTGGACTTGTTTCGCTTAGCACTACTGGTTTTCCCTGAATAATTTCACGCATTGGTACCTGGGATGGAGATGGGGCTATGTTGCAAACAAATTCCAATAAACGTCCAACTCCCATATTCTTTTTGGCTGAAACACAGAATACCGGGAACAGGTCGCGTTTTACCATTCCAATCCGTATTCCTTTTCTCATGTCATCTTCCGATAATGAACCTTGTTCGAAGTACAGTTCCATTAATGTTTCTTCGTTTTCAGCGGCCATTTCAATCAACTCGTTGTGCAATTCATCTGCACGGTCTTTTTCTGAAGCCGGAATTTCCAGAACTTCAGGTTTGCCACCATCGGGACCATATTTATACATTTTCATTTTCAGTACGTCGATGATGGAATTAAATCCAATACCAGTTTCAACCGGAT
>NZ_JAQTXM010000057.1 GCF_028688795.1 Rhodoferax sp.
AGCCTTGGCCACCGTTGCGATGGATTTCACGGCTGACGGTTGATGGAGCACGTCCAAGCTGGGAAGCAATTGACCGGATCGAGCGTCCCGTCGCCAGCGCGCGAGATATCTCTTCGCGTTCAGCCAGACTCAAAGCAAATTGTCAGAGATGGGCACGTCATAGAAGCCAGCTCATGCCTCCCACCAACGCAATCAACACTGGCTGGTGCAGCAGGTAGTAGCTCAGGCTCCAGCGACCCAAGCCTGCAAGAGCATGCATGCCCGGCAGCATCGGTTGCGCCAACCATTCGGGTCGGTGCCTTAGCACCCAGGCACCGGAGGCGACCCCCCACCACATCACACCCAGCCAGGGAAACAGCGGCACATAGTCTTCAGTCACCGGGTTTTGGCTGATCCAGCCCAGCCAGTTCCAGCGCATGCTGTTCAGAATATCTGCCCACGACGCGAAAGGCCCCGTCTGCAACAGGCTCTCAGCGATGAATTTGGAAGCAATGGCCAGCGCCCCCAGCAGCCACAACCAACGTCCCCAGTGGGCGGTGAGGCGCACCACAATCAGCATCAACGCCAGGCCGTGCAGCACGCCAAAATAAATGAAGCTGTTGGGAAACATTAGCCAGGACCCAACAGTAACCAGCAGCGCACAAGCAGCCACCTGTGCCCAGCGCCGCCAAAATCGCCGCCAACTTTGCCCCTGCGCCGTGGCAATGGCTTGGCCCATGCCGGCACACAGCAGAAACAAACTCACGATCAGGATGCGCTGCCAGGTCCAGAACGGGTCGCGGTAAAAATCCTGCGTGACCAGCTTGAAGTAGTTCAGGTCGAAGACAAAATGATAGACCGCCATCCAGACCATGGCCAGGCCGCGCAGTGCATCTAGGGCGTCAAAACGTTGATGGGTCATGTTTACCAAAGAGAAAATCGACTGGAAATGCACAGCAACACCGTAGTGACCACAGCCTGGCCGGAAGCGGCAAACGTATCACCGCGTTGGCTGGAACATGATGACGCTCATTCCGAGCAGTGCCAAGCCGACACCGGCCAAATCCCACACCGTGGGCCCCACCTGATCCACCGCCCAAAGCCATAGAAGTGCAACACTGACATAGACACCACCGTAGGCTGCATAAACGCGTCCCGCAGCGCTCGCGTGAAAAGTCAGCAGCCACGCAAAGAGTGCCAAACTGATGGCAGCAGGCACCAGCAACCACACTGATCGCCCTTGTTTAAGCCACAGGTAAGGCAGGTAACAGCCAACAATCTCCGCCAGCGCGGTGGCCACGAAAAGCAGAAAAGTTCTCATGGCCACATTACTCTGCACTCGCTTGTGCCATGAGTGAGGCCGCACCAAGCTGCTGACGCATGGTTTCAGCCAAGCGCGTGAAATCACCTCTAACGGTCGGCGGGATTGACTGTTCAGTGGGTTGTCGCGTGATATCAACGGGGTCTTGTGGACGACCCTTCACCAGGTATTCAAAGTGCAAATTCGGTCCGGTGGCAGTGCCAGTCTTACCCACAGTGCCCAGCAAGTCACCCTGGGCCACACGCTGACCCTTACGCACTTGAATGCTGCTCAAGTGTGCGTAGGCCGTGGCTTTTTGGTTGGGGTGTTTCACGAGCACAAATTTTCCGTATCCCCTTTTCCAGCCAGAAAAAGTCACGATACCGCCAGCGGCACTGCGTATCGGGGTACCAGCGGGCGAGGCAAAGTCAGTGCCCTGATGGGCTTTGGACTCACCAAAGACTGGGTGAACGCGCATACCGAAGCCACTGCTCACTTTGGAATTCTCCAGCGGTGGTGACAAGAAGTTACGGTCAAGATTTTGGCCATCCAGGGTGTAATAACTGCCTTTTTGACCTGGCTCCTGAAACCACATCACCTGATGTTGCCGACCGTTTTGCACGAACTCAGCGCCCAGCAGTTTGCCTGTGCTTAACACCTCGCCATCAGCCTCAAGGGTTTCATAGACCACACGAAAGCTGTCCCCTGCGCTCAACCCATCTCGAACGTCGGTCATTCTTGAAAAAACATTGGCCACCTGGGTGGCAATTAACTTGGGTAACTCGGCATCCTTTGCTGCAGCGTTCAACGAACTTTGAATCGTTGCGCTGGCGAGTCGTACCGAGCGTTCCAGCGGTTCCATTTCCAACCGCGAGGTGTATCCCTTGGCGCCCGGCTCGACCACCAGTCGGGAAAACTGGACTCCATCATCACTGGGCCAGCGGGCCGTCAATCGTTGTAGCTGCTGCTGGGCATCTGTTTCGATTAAAACAAACTTGCCGGCAGAACCCGCCAGCAAAGAGCGCGATGCGGTATCCCGGATCAAAAAGTTTGCTGCAGCGCTGCTGTAGACACCCATACGTCGCAGCAGGGTATTTACTGAATCTGAACGACGGGTGATTTCGCTGCGGTAGAACGTCATAGGTACGACTGGATCACCGTCGCTCAGCGTTGACGTGGCGAGGGGTGTGACGTCTTCTATCAGCTGTCGCACGGGCAGCGTAGTGGCATCTGGCAACAGTGTGGCAGCGCTATAAGCGGTGACCCCAGATGCCAGCATCAAGGCCGCCAGTGCAACCGTTAATTGGCGGTAATGCGGGTTGCCTTGCAAAACAGATACCAATGGATTGAGCAATCGCTTCATGGAAGTTCAGTCGAACAACTCGTTCAACCACGACTTGCGCTTGCGATAGTCGCCATGACCAGCGTGGTGTTTGTAGTCCGAGTCCACGAAATCGGGGCGACGCGCGGCTTGCTCGTACTGCGGTTGTACCCGCTGCGGCGACGCAAGTGGCTGCGTCGGCATGGCAGTCACGCTGCGCTCAATCAGCTTGTCGAGTTCACCCCGGTCTAGCCATACCCCTCGGCATGTTGGGCAATAGTCAATTTCGATACCTTGGCGCTCGGTCATCACAAGCGTGGTTTCGGTGCATTGCGGGCATTTCATGAGTCAAGTCCTTCAGTTCAAGGTCATAAACAATAAATACGGTTTGTGTTTTGAACAAGAAAAACAAAACCGATCGCGTTGGAATTCAGCGCTCTATTTCTGTAGTTCGCGAATCAGGGGAATAATTTTGTCGCTCAGCGCTTCGTTGGTAATTGGGCCGATTTGCTTGTAGCGAATGATCCCATTTTTGTCAATCAAGAAACTCTCAGGTACCCCATACACACCAAAGTCGATTCCAATGCGTCCGTCTTTATCGGTGACCGTCAAGTCATAAGGGTCCCCGTAACGGGCCAGCCATTTCAGACCATCGGCCTCCTTGTCTTTGTAATTCAACCCAACGACAGGTATGGTTTTGGTTTTGGCAAACTCGACCAGAATTGGATGCTCCTGCCGACAAGCCACACACCAGGATGCCCAGGTATTGAGCAACCAGACCTTGCCCAACATGTCTTTGGGTGAGAAGATTTGATCGGGAGATTGCAGATGAGGTGCCGTAAAAAGTGGTGCAGGTTTACCAATCAGCGGTGACGGGATGACGCTTGGATCCCGTGTTAAACCCACGCCTAAAAAAATCAGCAGAACAAAAAATATGCCCAATGGTATTAACGATTTCTTCATTATTCAACGATCCATTTTTGGTGTGCGAATCCGCTCAACATTGCGATTCATCTGGGCACGCACTACGGTCTCAAACACCCACTTCTTTAAGCCAGACAGGTTAGTGCCGTGCTTTCGATAAAAGTCATCTGGTGAGTTGAAAATACCAAAATCGGCATTGATCCCCTCCTTTTGGATGTAGGTGTCGCTATGCGCTCAAACTCTGGTAAAGCCTGCCATCCACGTTCCAAAATCAACTCTTGTATTTTGGGACTATTGAAGTTCAACAAGGCAGTTGGCTTCGTCAGTTCCGTCAGAACTGCGTGAGTATTTTTTGACTGAAAAGTTGGAAATCTCATATTTTTTTCTCACCCGGATTCACCCGCAACAAACGCAGGCCATTGAAGACAACCAACAGACTTGCCCCCATATCGGCAAACACTGCCATCCACATGGACGCACCATTGAACAATGCCAGCACCAGAAAAACAGCCTTGATGCCGAGCGCCAAAGTAATGTTCTGCCAAAGGATGGCTTGCGTTTTGCGAGACAACAATATGGTTTCTGGGATACGCCGCAAGTCGTCGTTCATGATGACCACATCGGCGGCTTCCATCGCGGTATCTGTTCCTGCAACACCCATGGCAAATCCAATATCGGAACGCGCCAACGCAGGCGCGTCGTTAATGCCGTCGCCGGTCATTGCAGTCATACCGTAACGTTTCTGAAGGTCTTCAATGGCAGTCAGCTTGTCTTCGGGCAGCAAATTGCCACGAGCATCATCAATGCCGGCCTCCTTGGCAATGGTCTTTGCTGTGGCTGCGTTATCACCCGTAAGCATGACGGTGGTGACACCCAGGCCGTGCAATTGGGCCAATGCTTCCCGAGAAGATTCTTTGATGGTGTCGGCCACTGCAAAGATGGCCAACACCTGCGTTTGCGTTGCCAGCATGGTGACAGTACGACCCAGCGTTTCATGTTCCGCTAATCGCGCTTCGATGCTGCTACTGCATAGTCCTCGTTCTTCAATCAAGCGGTGATTACCGAGTATCAGCAGTTGCCCATCAACAAGGGCTTCTACCCCCCTTCCAGCGACCACCTTGAAGACCTCAAGAACACTATTTCCAGAATCAAGGCTTTGTGCAATAGCCTTGGATACCGGGTGATCAGAATGCGCTGAAAGGTCAGCTGCCCAGCGTAAGATTTGCCGCTCGGGAATTGGTGATTTGACAAATTCGGTATCCACTAGGACTGGCTTACCCTCGGTGATCGTGCCAGTCTTGTCCAGCGCAAGCGCCTTGATTTTTCGGGCACCTTCGAGGTAAACACCTCCCTTGATCAAAATGCCACGCCGAGCTGCCGCAGCCAGCCCACTGACCACCGTGACAGGCGTAGAAATTACCAGTGCACAAGGGCATGCAATCACCAACAGAACCAACGCCTTGTAGATGGCTTGAGTCCAGGTCCAATCCAAGACCCAGGGTGTGAGTAAGGCGACCCCCAGGGCCAGAACGAATACGGCGGGTGTGTAGATGGCAGCAAATTTGTCGACAAACTGCTGAGTGGGAGCACGGGAACCTTGTGCTTGTTCAACCGCGTGAATGATGCGCGAAAGTACCGAGTTGTTGGGTAGGGCGGTTACTCGCACTTCAATGGTGGCCGTGGCATTGATGGTCCCTGCGAATACGGTGTCCCCTGGCGCCTTGTCTACCGGAATGCTTTCACCAGTTACCGAAGCTTGATCTACGGCGGTGCTGCCAATGGAAATCACCCCGTCTACCGGGATACGCGCACCAGGCTTGATGCGCACAACGGCGTCCAGCGCAACACTGTCAACAGGGAAAGTTTGCCACGATCCATCGGCCTGGCGAATTTCAGCGGTTTCCGGAGTAAGGTCCAGCAGGCTTTTGATAGCCCCTCTGGCTCGATCCACTGCACGCGCTTCAATCAATTCAGCAATGGCATACAGTGCCATGACCATTGCGGCCTCGGGCCATTGTCCAATCAGAAATGCACCGGTGACCGCGACAGTCATCAACGCGTTGATATTGAGTCGAAAGTTCCGTAAAGCGGCCAAGCCTTTGACATAGGTTGAGAAACCAGCCAGCGCAATTGCCACAACCGATAGCACCATCCCCAGTCCTTGGAAAATGCGTGTATCGGGGGCAAAAAATGAAACGGATTCCGCGCCCACTGCGAAAAGTAAAGCGAGCGCATATTTTTGAATCCCGCTGGGAAAATTGGCGTTGCCATGAGAACGGCCGTGGTCATGGCTATGCCCATCGTGCCCTTGACTCTGATTATCGACATCAGACAGATTGCTGCCGAGCGGTACAGGTTTAAATCCGGCTTTACGAATCGCTTCCAGAACCAGTGGCAACGATTCAGCCTCGGCATCAATTGAAAGCGTTCGGGCAGCAAGTTGGAATTGAAGGCTACGTACGCCAGCAATGTCTGCCACTGCATGGCGAATTTCACCCTCCTCAGCGGCACAATCCATGGTTGGAATTCGGAAAACAGGAACACCCGCTTTTGAACCATGCGGCAACGCCTGCGGCGAATCCAATTTTGAGGGCGCACAGGCACTTGTACACCCGCATGTTGGCGCTGTTGTTGATGGCTTTAAAGGTGCTGTGTTCATTGAAAACTCCTGATCGGATGACTATTGGGAACCCTGTAGCCACTAAAGAGTCAAGCGGTTATCATCGGAAACATGAAAATCGGTGAATTGGCCAATCTGACAGGCGTACAGATAGAAACTATTCGACACTACGAACGCGAAGGTTTGTTGCCGCACACCATGCGATCTGAAGGTAACTACCGCGTCTACGCCGAATCGCACGGGCATCGTTTGTCGTTCATCCGCCACTGCCGCAGTCTGGACATGACCCTCGATGAAATTCGTGTTCTGCTTCGTTTCAGGGACGCCCCCACCGAGAATTGTGGCGAGGTCAACGCGCTTTTGGATGAACACATTGGACATGTGGCACATCGGGTCAAAGAACTGCGGCAATTGGAAATGCAGCTCAAAGCGCTTCGTGAGATGTGCCGTAGCGCACAGAATGCAGAGCATTGTGGAATCCTCAATGAACTCAATGTCATGTCGCAAAAACAAACGACCTCAGCCGACATGGCTGGTCATGTGCACGGCGCGCATCCGGGTGTGAGGACTCGAAAATCCCTGGGCTGATCTTCACTTTGGTTTTATCAATGCGACAGGTGCGTGAACATAGACGGTTTCACTTTGGCCGTCAGCATTTTTGAAAACTAACGTGATTTGTGCTTCGGTGCCGACCTTAAGCTGCTTTTTGAGGTCCATCAACATCAAATGGTATCCACCGGACTTGAGCTCCACTGGCTGATTTGCAGGTAAACGCAGCCCATCAACAGCACGCATTCGCATGACATCATTTTCCATTTTCATTTCATGGACTTCCACAATACCCGCGATGTCGGAACGCGCAGCAACCAGCGTGGTGTCCTTCTTTGACACCAGTTGCATGAAGGCTCCTGTCGCTTGTTGATTTGGCGCCGTAGCGCGCACCCATGCTCCGGTGTAAGCAACTTCCGCCTGACTGGTTGATACCGTCATGGTCATGCATGCCGTCAAAACTGCAACTGCAATGTAGTTTTTTTTCATATTCATAATTCCTCAGTGGCGTTAAATTGGACTGTGGCTCAGAAGCCGCTTTGTCAAACCGATTCCTCACATGGCCTGTTCTCTCCGAATTTGAGCTATTTTTTACTTTTGGCGACTTCGTCAGCAACCAAGGCGGCAAGCTGATCAGGGCCGAAACTGGGTAATCCTCTGCCATTGACGAAGAAAGTCGGTGTTTTCGTGACTTCCAGAAATGTCAAATCCTCAACGTCTTGTTTTACTACCGCCTCAATTTCTGGCGTTTGTGCATCGGCCAACCCCTTCTTCACATCCAAACCTATCTGGGCAGCCGCTTGATAGGCCGCTTCGAGGTTGGGCGAGCCATGACCAGCCCAGGATGGTTGCGCAGCCAGAAGTGCTTCTAGCGTTTGCCAGTATTTGCCCTGTCTTTTGGATGCTTCCAACAGCTTGACTACCTTGTCTGAGCCAGCATGGAAAGGGGCGTATCTGAGTACCAGTCGAACATCATTGGGGTACATCTTCATCAAATCCTTGACGATCGGATAAAAATCGCGACAGGTTTCACACGCCGGATCAAAAAACTCAACGATGGTCACTGGTGCATTTTGTGGCCCCAATGTGGTGGAGTTGAAGCGGACCATTCGGTTTTCTGCTTTACTCACTTTTTCGGTTTGTGATTCCTGAACACGCTTTTGATAAGAATTCATCCCTAAAAAGAAAGCGACAAGCACAATAACCAGCAGAACGACAACAGTCATTTTTTTTGAATTCATTTTGAAGTCCTCTTGAGGTACACGAAAAGCAATGAAGTGATGGTAAAAAAGGCGATTAGCGAAAGCCAGGGAATCTGCAGACCGT
Organism: Rhodoferax sp.; assembly: GCF_028688795.1. Taxonomy (GTDB): domain Bacteria; phylum Pseudomonadota; class Gammaproteobacteria; order Burkholderiales; family Burkholderiaceae_C; genus Rhodoferax. Next base: position 8,020 of record NZ_JAQTXM010000057.1, read on the forward strand.
TGAGTATTTCCAGTTTCTGTTCAGTGCAGGAAACGCCTGAACCGCAAGGAATCCATGTTTTCGACACCAGCCCGGCAATCAGTAAAGAGTGGTATCCGGCCACGAGGACGCCGCCCAGAGCAAGCGGCAGTCCGTAAATTGCGCCGCGTCGGTCATCGCTGTAACAGGCAATACCCAGCACAATGACCAAAGGGAACATGAAAATTCGCTGGTACCAGCACAACACACAGGGTGTCATTCCCATGACCTCACCAATGAAAAAAGCGCTGGCCGTTGCAGCAGTCGCAGTCAGCCAGGCGAAAACAAGCAAGTACCAACTGCGTTTCATGCTTGAACCTTGTTTTTTTCTGGCATCGCTTGTGCAAGATCGGTCTTGTTGCATAACAAGACCCATACGAATATGGCGCAGAAAATGTAACTGTCAGCCAAGTTGAAGGCTGGCCAGTGCCATCCGCGCCAATGCAAATCAAGGAAGTCCACTACCGCCCCAGTTTGAATGCGGTCGATCAGATTGCTCGTGCCACCAGCCACCACCAAGCCACCGGCCCAGCGTTCTAAAGAGGCAGTTTTCTTGAACAAGCAAACGAGCGTTACCGGCACAATCACGAGAATGCTCACGCCAATCAGCACGGGCCGTTGCCAGCCATCAGCGTTGGCAAGAAAAGAAAAGGCCGCACCTTTGTTGAGCACGTGCACGAGATTGAACCAATCGGTCACTGGCATGGCTTCACCCAGTGCGATGGTGTTCGTAAAATAAGACTTTGTCAGTTGATCCAGGCCAATCAGTGCCCCGACCAGAATGACCCAAAACACGCGCTGGCGTTGCCGCCAATAGGTAAGAAACATGAGTAGAAACCCCGAAAACTGTTGACCAGATCAGCATCGAGTGCTGAAGAGATTGACAGGGATCGATTTCTCGAAGCGTTTAAGCTTGTGTCTAGATCGATACCCTGGTCAAACCAGGGCGTCCCACTGTGGCCGTTCCGGGCGATCTCCGTGGCCAGGACTTGATCGCACCATGCGCAGTGGGGCGAGCATCAAGGTCAGGGCGACGGTTTTTACGGCATCGGGTTCCTGGATAGCCACCGAACAGCCAGCATGGCAGGTGCCGCAATCCAAATCGACTGAGATTGTTTTTGCGAAATCTCCACCTGAGTCTGTGCGTTCCGTGACCTGATGTTGGTGTGTGTGATGGCCAACGTGCTTGCTTGTGATATCGCTTTCGTGTTGACAATAGCGCCCTGTTGCCGCCCAGGAGAGTTGCAACGGCATCAAAATCGTCAAAAGAATGATTAACCAGAAACGCATTCGAACATTGTAGTAGCTTTAGCGTTAAGACCTTTGCGTGCATCAAACATCTGTCCCCACCTTGCAGGTGTGAATTCTGCAGTTGATGTCGTTATAAGACCCAAATTGGATGCATCGCTGGACTTCCCGGAACCGGGCACTCATGGCCGTCAGCTTCCGCTGCCTAGCCGGTGCTCGCCCCAACAGTTTGTAGCCACATAAGGTGGCTATATTCAGGTCGGAACTGGTGGCGGTTTTGCGCCGGATGGAGCGGCTTCATTGGTCAGATTACCACACGAACCTCGCTCTTAAAGCACTGTTGAGCGAACTGCGGCAACCAGATCGTCAGGGGCAATGACTTTTTGAGTCAAAAAGGGAGTCGACCGCATTGGCAAATTTTTGATCACCCCAGCGCTTTGAAGTGCCACGGCCACTAGCTCTGTGCAATAGAGTTTTTTGCCGTCATCATCCAGCGCTAACTGGTCGTCAAAGGGCCGCCCCAAAAACGATTTGGCAGCGCCTTGAACGGCATCGACCTTGTCCTCGGGTATCAGCAATACTTCACCCGCTGAAGCCTGCTCGGCATTGAAAAATACCTCCGGTTTTTCGAGCTTGGTGCCAACGCCTGGCATGGCACTTTCAATGTAGATTTGGCCATCCGGTATCAACTGCACGGCGATGCCCACATGACTCCATTTGCCGCCACCCTGGCCGAAAAGCACCGCTTGCGTGATGGGGTCATTGTCAAGGCCGCGCCGCGCCACAACGGATCCGGGTCGAACTGCTGCAACAACGTGATCTCTCCAAGCCTCTTTTTCTGCCCGGGAAAAAGTGGCCGTCACCATGAAGACCATGGCCACCACCATGCTGCTGGTGAGCTTCACCGAGGAGAAAAGCCAGCGTTTGCCAGCCCTGTGCGCACTCTGTCAAGGGCATCACGAATGAGGTACGCCTCAAAATCGTCCACTGCATTGCTGCGCATTTCTGAGAATCCAACCCGCTTGACAAATTGGGCCCGCGCGCTTGCCAGTACTTCATTCATTTCCACCGTAAAAGTAATCATTTTAAAAAAACAAAATAATCGATTGGAATGGCGAAATAAATGTGAATCATTGTTGTAATTCAATATTTACCCGTCATAGAGAAAGTTTTACAAGAAGCGATAATTAATATATATAAATAACCGTTTTATGACCTCGATAGATATAAACCACAATACCGGAAAAACAAATCTGCAAACTGTCAACCATGCGCCAAACCCCATCAAAGCCAGGATGGCACCTTGCTTTTGATCCCAGGCTAGC
>NZ_JAQTXM010000032.1 GCF_028688795.1 Rhodoferax sp.
TCAGCTCATCCTTTTGTGCATGGCTGAGTTCGGTGAGGTCGGGCAGGGTTGGCATCAAAACCAATTCTCGCTCACTATTTCATAGCGAACTCAAATTAATCTCCATTGGGAGCTGAGTAGTTACAAATTTTTAGGCTGCAACCTGGCCCACCACCAAAGTCCAATGCCGCCCAGAATCATCGGCACACACAGCCACTGCCCCATGCTCATGCCCAAACTCAGCAGGCCGAGGTGTGCATCAGGCTCACGGAAAAATTCGGCAATGAACCTGAACAATCCATAACCAAACAAGAACGCCGCCGCCACTTGTCCGCGTGCCCTGGGTTTGCGCGCGTACAGCCATAGCAGCACGAACAGCAGCAAGCCTTCCAGCAAAAATTGGTAAATTTGCGAAGGGTGCCGTGGTAAGTCACCGGCACCACGAAACACCATGCCCCAAGGCAAATCCGGGCTGGCCACACGGCCCCACAGCTCGCCGTTAATGAAATTGCCAACGCGCCCCGCTGCCAACCCGGTTGGCACACAAGGTGCCACAAAGTCGGCCACCTGCAGCCAAGGTTTGCCGCGCGAATGAGCAAACCAGACCATCGCCACAATCACACCCAGCAAACCGCCATGAAAACTCATGCCGCCTTGCCACACGGAAAATACCTCCAGCGGGTGGGCAGCGTAATACAGCGGTTTGTAAAACAGGCAGTAGCCCAGGCGCCCGCCCAACACCACACCCATCACACCCAAAAACAGAAAGTCTTCGACATGCTGGCGGTTCCAGGCCTGGGCGCCGCGCATGGATGCGTAGGGCTCATGCCGCAAGCGCCGCGTGCCCAACCACATGAACAGGCCAAAAGCCGCCAGATAAGTCAGACCATACCAGTGCACCGCCAATGGCCCCAATTGCAGGGCCACGGGGTTAATTTCGGGATGAACCAGCATCAGTCGGCAAGCAGGGACAGATCGCGCACAGCACCTTTGTCGGCCGACATCACCAGCTTGGCATAAGCCCGCAGTGCAGCCGAGACCTTGCGTGGACGCGGTTTGGCGGGTTTCCAACCCAAGGCGTCCTGCTCGATACGGCGTCGAGCCAGCTCTTCATCGGACACCAGCACGTTGATGGACCTATTGGGAATGTCAATGCGAATGCGGTCACCCTGGCGAATCAGGCCAATGGCGCCGCCACCGGCTGCTTCTGGCGATGCGTGGCCAATCGACAAGCCCGAGGTGCCGCCCGAGAAACGGCCATCGGTCAGCAGCGCACAGGCTTTGCCCAGCCCCTTGGACTTGATGTACGACGTGGGGTAGAGCATTTCCTGCATGCCGGGGCCACCCTTAGGGCCTTCGTAGCGCACGATGACCACATCACCGGCCTTGACCTTGTCGGCCAGAATGTCAGCCACAGCTTCGTCTTGCGACTCGGTCACGTAGGCCGGGCCTTCAAATACCATCAGTGTGTCATCCACGCCGGCGGTTTTGACGACGCAGCCATTCAGGGCGATGTTGCCCACCAGCACCGCCAAACCGCCTTCTTGCGAGTAAGCGTGCGCGCCGGAGCGAATGCAGCCTTCCACACGGTCAATGTCCAGGCTGGGCCAGCGCGACTTCTGGCTGAACGCCACCTGCGAGGGCACGCCCGCAGGGCCCGCCTTGTAAAAGGTTTGCACCTCGGGGCTGGGGTTGCGCGCGATGTCCCACTGGTCAAGCGCATCTTTCAGGGTTTTGGTATGCACCGTGGGCACGTCAGTGTGCAGCTTGCCAACGCGGTCAAGCTCACCCAGGATGGCCATGATGCCGCCCGCGCGGTGCACGTCTTCGATGTGGTACTTGGGTGTGTTGGGGGCCACCTTGCAAAGCTGCGGCACATCGCGCGAAATGCGGTCAATGTCGGCCATGGTGAAGTCAATCTCAGCCTCTTGGGCAATCGCCAAGATATGCAAAATGGTGTTGGTCGAGCCGCCCATGGCGATGTCCAGGGTGATGGCGTTCTCGAAAGCCTTGAAACCTATGGCGCGCGGCAACACCGAAGCGTCGTCTTGCTCGTAATAGCGTTTGCACAAGTCAACGGCCACTTGCCCAGCACGCTTGAACAATTGCTCGCGATCAGCGTGCGTGGCTACCACCGTGCCATTGCCCGGCAGCGACAAGCCCAGGGCCTCGGTCAGGCAGTTCATGGAATTGGCGGTGAACATGCCTGAGCATGACCCGCAGGTGGGACAAGCCGAGCGCTCTACCTCAGCCAAGTCTTCGTCGGATACCTTGTCGTCGACCGCCATCACCATGGCATCGACCAAGTCCAGCTTGAACACGCTCAAACGGGTTTTGCCCGCTTCCATTGGGCCGCCAGACACAAAAACGACCGGGATGTTCAGGCGCATGGCAGCCATCAGCATGCCGGGGGTGATCTTGTCGCAATTGGAGATGCACACCATGGCATCCGCACAGTGGGCGTTAACCATGTATTCGACACTGTCGGCAATGATGTCGCGGCTGGGCAGCGAATACAGCATGCCGTCATGACCCATGGCGATGCCGTCGTCTACCGCAATGGTGTTGAACTCTTTGGCCACACCGCCCGCAGCCTCGATCTCGCGTGCCACCAACTGACCCAGGTCTTTCAAGTGAACGTGCCCAGGCACAAACTGGGTGAAAGAATTGACCACGGCGATGATCGGTTTTTCAAAATCGCCATCTTTCATGCCGGTGGCACGCCAAAGTGAACGGGCGCCCGCCATGTTGCGGCCGGCGGTGGTGGTTTTTGAACGGTAGACAGGCATGGTGATTGGTGCAAAGTGGGGTTAAAAACAAGGAAATAGGGCTACCGGATTATGTCCCAGAGGCCTTGAATCTTGAATGCCCGGGCTGGCGTCAAGGTGACTGGAACAGGGCCAGTTCAGGCGGCATCAATGGCCTGCTGGCAATCACACTGGCTGCCTGCGGCTTATCGTTTGCGTGTTTTCTGGAAATTGGCGTCCAATGCGTTTTTGGTGCGCTCACGGCGGGCGTCCCGGAGTTTGTCTTCGTGCGCCATGGCTTTGCGCTTGGTGTAGCCCGAGCTATCGGCCCATGCCCACCACGCCACGGCCAGGGCGAACGGCGCCAGCACCCACCACCACGACAACGCGGCCACAGGACCTGTCTCTGTGTACTTCAGCACCAACAAAATCAGCCCCAAGCCGAGCAAATACATGGTTCATTCTCCAAATCAGTCTGATCAATCGGCAAGCAGCACCAGTCAACCGTGCCGCCTACAATGACGTTAAAGCTACTCTAACCCACTTTAACGAAGGACGACACGATGAATCGCTCTCTCTTTGCATTGCTTGCTGCCGCCTCTTTTGCGGCACCGGTGCTGGCGGATCAGGCCTTGGCGCAAAGCAAAAACTGCATGGCCTGCCATGCGGTCGAAAAAAAAGTGGTGGGGCCTGCTTACAAAGATGTGGCCAAGAAATACGCTGGTCAAGACGTGGCCGCCAAACTGGCCACTAAGGTGATGAAAGGCGGCTCGGGTGTGTGGGGTGCAATCCCCATGCCCGCCAATCCACAAGTGAGCCAAGCCGACGCTGACACCTTGGTGAAGTGGGTGCTATCGATGAAATAGGCGGCACGACCGGCCAAAAAAAAGCCCGCTGTAGCGGGCTTTTTTCATGCCGGCATCGTGCCAGCATATTTATAAAAAATAAGCCGCTGGCCCTTATGAAATAAGCGCAAGCAGCTTCTATTTTTATAGCATCAGTAGGCTTGACCCAACTGACCCAGAATGGCTGGGTTTTCCAGTGTCGAGGTGTCTTGGGTGATGGTTTCACCCTTGGCCAGCGAGCGAAGCAGGCGACGCATGATCTTGCCAGAACGGGTCTTGGGCAAGTTTTCACCAAAGCGAATGTCTTTCGGCTTGGCAATGGGGCCAATTTCCTTGGCCACCCAGTCACGCAATTCTTTGGCGATTTGCTTGGCTTCGTCGCCAGTCGGCACGCCACGCTTCAGCACCACAAAGGCGCAGATGGCTTCACCGGTCAGGTCATCAGGACGGCCCACCACGGCGGCTTCTGCCACCAGGTCGGTCTTGGCCACCAAAGCTGATTCGATTTCCATGGTGCCCATGCGGTGACCCGACACGTTCAACACGTCATCAATACGGCCGGTGATGCGGAAGTAACCGCGGTCTTCACTGCGCACCGCGCCGTCGCCGGCGAGGTAGTAGGTACCACCCATTTCTGGCGGAAAGTAGCTGCTCTTGAAACGCTCAGGGTCATTCCAGATGGTGCGAATCATCGATGGCCATGGGCGCTTGATGACCAGCATGCCGCCTGAGCCGTTGGGTACGTCCTGACCCGCTTCATCCACGATGGCGGCCATGATGCCGGGCAACGGCAAGGTGCAGCTACCTGGAACCAAAGGTGTAGCACCAGGCAGTGGCGTGATCATGTGGCCACCGGTTTCGGTCTGCCAGAAGGTGTCCACAATCGGGCATTTTTCATGGCCGATGTTTTTGTAGTACCACATCCAGGCTTCTGGGTTGATGGGTTCACCCACCGAACCCAGAATGCGCAGGCTGCTCAGGTCAGAACGGTCTGGGTGCACTTTTTCGTCAGACTCAGCCGACTTGATCAGCGAGCGAATGGCAGTAGGTGCGGTGTAGAAAATGCTGCACTTGTGGCGCTCGATCATCTGCCAGAAACGGCCAGCGTTGGGGTAGGTTGGGATGCCTTCAAAAATGATTTGTGTGGCGCCAGCTGCCAGCGGGCCGTAAGCCACGTAGGCGTGACCGGTGATCCAGCCGATGTCAGCCGTGCACCAGAACACGTCGTCTGCTTTCAAGTCAAAGGTCCAGTCCATGGTCAACTTGGACCACAACACAAAACCACCGGTGGCGTGCTGCACGCCTTTGGGCTTGCCAGTTGAACCAGAGGTAAACAAGATGAACAACGGGTGCTCGGCACCCACCATCACCGGCGCGCATTCGGTGCTTTGACCAGCGAGTGCTTCAGTGAAGGTCACGTCACGGCCAGCCACCATGTTGCAGGCAGCGGTGGTGCGTTCAAACACAAACACCGACTTGATGGATTCACAGCCACCCAGGCCCAGGCCTTCGTCCACAATGCCTTTGAGGGGCAACTGCTTGCCACCACGCATCTGGAAGTTGGCAGTGACGACGGCCACGGCGCCCGCGTCAATGATGCGTTCTTGCAAGGCCTTGGCCGAGAAACCGCCGAACACCACGCTGTGGGTGGCGCCAATACGGGCGCAAGCTTGCATGGCCACCACGCCTTCGAGCGTCATGGGCATGTAAATCAGGACACGGTCACCCTTTTGGATGCCACGTGCCTTGAGGGCGTTGGCGAACTGGCTGACCTTGGCCAGCAATTCTTTGTAAGTTGTCTTGGTGACTTCACCACCATCAGCTTCAAAAATGACAGCGACTTTGTTCTCATTGGGCGTACCCATGTGCTTGTCAAGGCAGTTGGCTGAAGCGTTGAGTTCGCCGTCTTCAAACCACTTGTAGAACGGCGCATTCGACTCGTCCAGTGTCTTGGTGAAGGGTTTGCTCCACACCACATTTTCACGGGCCAGGCGGGCCCAGAAACCTTCAAAATCTTTTTCTGCTTCAGCGCACAAGGCGTTGTAGCCCTCCATGCCTTGAATGCGGGCCGCCTTGACGGTCGCTTCGCTGGGTGGGAACACGCGGTTTTCAACCAATGTGGATTCAACAGCAGTTTTAGGTGTAGTCACAGATAAGTCTCCTCTAGTTAAACAATGTTCGCCCAGTAATGTCATGGCTGGCACTTACATGCTACTGACTATCAAGCACTCATCACCTGCCCGGTAAACTCCCCACGTTGTTTCCATTACCGAGTACCCCCTATGTCCGAACCCATTTCAAGCCCGCGCCCTTTGCGCCCAATTCCCCGCCTGATATTTGCCAGCCGCTGGCTTCAGTTGCCGCTGTACCTTGGGTTGATTGCTGCGCAGTGTGTGTATGTCTTTCACTTCTGGGTGGAACTGGTGCATCTGCTTGAGGCCGCCTTTGGCAGCCAGACGGCACTGCAAGCGTTGATTGACGGCATTGGTTACAAGACCGATGTGCCCATCACGCACCTGAACGAGACCATCATCATGCTGGTGGTGTTGGCGCTGATCGACGTGGTGATGATCTCCAATTTGCTGATTATGGTGATTGTTGGCGGCTACGAAACCTTTGTGAGCCGTCTGAACCTGGAAGGGCACGATGACCAACCCGAGTGGCTAGACCACGTGAACGCATCAGTGCTCAAGGTCAAGTTGGCCACGGCGATCATCGGCATCAGCTCGATTCACCTGCTCAAAACCTTTATCAACGCTGCCAATTACAGCGACAAGGTGTTGATTGCGCAAACTGTCATCCACATCACATTTTTGCTTTCAGCCATTGCCATTGCCTACACCGACAAGCTGATGTCGCATGGCCCAGCGTCATCACATTGACGGCTCTACCCCAGCCGATGACGCAGGCGCTGGCGTGCGGCAATTCATCACACGCCCTGTTGGGTTAACCGGTCAGTACGCGTGCACAAATGCGTCGACGTGAAAAAATAGTCTGATGCATTTGCTTCTTGCTATCCTGATCCCATTTTTTGGCTCTGTACTGGTGGCCCTGCTGGCGCACCGCGGTCGCAGCGTGTCGGCCTGGACAACCGCAGGGACCACGGTTTTGGCGCTCGCTGTTCTTGCACCCTCGCTCATTGACAGTTTTGCCGGTAAAACAACCATTCAGCGCGTGGGCTGGATACCAAGTGCCGGACTCGACCTGAGCTTTCGCATGGATGGCTTGGGCGTGCTGTTTTCGCTGTTGATTCTGCTCATCGGCCTGCTGGTGATTTTGTATGCGCACTATTACCTGTCACCGCGCGACAGCTTGAGCAGGCTCTACACCTACCTGCTGATGTTCATGGGGTCAATGCTGGGCGTGGTGCTGTCTGAAAACCTGATCCAGTTGCTGATTTTCTGGGAGCTGACCAGCCTGTCATCTTTTATGTTGATCGCTTACTGGCGCCACCGCGAGGCCGCACGCGCAGGCGCCAAAATGGCACTGGCGATTACTGGCGCAGGGGGGCTCGCGCTGCTGGGCGGCTTTATCTTGCTGGGTGAGATGGTCGGCAGCTATGAGCTCACCACTGTGCTGGCCAGTGGCGACCTGGTTCGCGCCCACCCGCTTTACTTGCCCGCCCTGTTGCTGATTTTGCTCGGTGCGTTTACCAAATCAGCGCAGTTTCCTTTCCATTTCTGGCTGCCAAACGCCATGGCGGCGCCCACACCCGTGTCGGCCTACCTGCACTCGGCCACGATGGTGAAAGCCGGTGTTTTTTTGCTGGCCCGGCTGTTCCCAGTGCTCTCGGGCACCGATGCCTGGACCTGGTGGGTGGGTGGTGTCGGCCTAACCACTTTCTTGCTGGGTGCGGTGTTGGCCTTGTTCAAACACGACCTCAAGGGCTTACTGGCCTACTCAACCATCAGCCATCTTGGCCTGATCACCGCGCTGTTTGGCATTGGCACGCCGCTGGCGGCTGTGGCTGGTGTATTTCACATCATCAACCACGCCATTTTCAAGGCCGGCCTGTTCATGGCGGCAGGCATCATTGACCACGAATGCGGCACCCGCGACATGCGCCGTATCAATGGCCTTTGGCACTACATGCCACACACCGCCACCTTGGCCATGGTGGCCTCTGCCGCCATGGCGGGGGTGCCGTTGGCCAATGGCTTTTTGTCCAAGGAAATGTTTTTTGCCGAAGCCGTGGCGGCCAGCAGTGACCTGCGCCTGGGCTGGTTGCTGCCTGTGGTGGTCACGTTGGCGGGGATTTTTGCGGTGGCCTATTCCATACGCTTTATCCATGATGTGTTTTTTAATGGTGAGCCCATCAACCTGCCCAAAACACCGCATGAGCCACCGCGCTGGATGAAGGTGCCGGTTGAAATTTTGGTGGTAGTGGTGTTGTTGGTCGGTATCTTCCCAGCTCAAACCGTTGAGCCTTTGCTGGCCATTGCGGCAAGTGCCGTGCTGCAGGGGCCGCTGCCCGTGCACAACCTGGCTATTTGGCACGGCTTCAGTCCGGCACTGTGGATGAGCATCATCGCCTTGGGTGGCGGTGCCGTACTTTACTGGGGCCGCAAACCGCTGTTTGCCCTGCATGACCGGCTGGACGAGCGTTTGCAGGGCCGGCTGATATTTGATGCCGGTTTGAATGCCGTGTTGGCCGTTGCCCGGCGCATCACCTATTGGCTTGACACCGGCTCTCTGCAGCGTCAGTTGATGCTGTTTGTGCTTTGCGCACTGGTCCTCGGTGGTGCTGGTTTGACACTGGTAGCCGCCCCGTTGACAGGCACGCGCACCCTGCTGCCAGTTGATCTGGTCAGCCTGACCGCTGCTGTGGCCCTGGTGTTGGCCACGCTGGCGGCCACAGTGATGCATCGTCAGCGACTCACTGCGCTGATCTTGACCGGCGCGGTGGGCTTGATCGTGGCGCTGGTGTTTGTCAAGTTTTCTGCGCCTGACTTGGCACTGACGCAGCTGTCAGTGGAGGTGGTCACGGTTATCTTGCTGCTGCTGGCGCTGTACTTTTTGCCAGCCCACACACCACGCGAGTCGGGTGCAGCAAGGCGTTGGCGTGATGCCGGCATTGGCCTGCTGGCGGGTGGCGGGGCCGCAGCAATGGCCTGGGCGGTGCTGACGCGTTCCAGTGACAACATTGCCGGCTTTTTCATTCAAAACAGCGTGCCCGGCGGCGGCGGGCACAACGTGGTGAACGTGATTCTGGTTGATTTCCGCGGCTTTGACACCTTTGGTGAAATCACCGTGCTGGCACTGGCGGGCTTGGGTATTTTTGCCCTGCTGGGCGAATTGCAATTGCCAGGCCCGACGAAAGATGCCAACGGACGCGCCTGGAACTTTGACACCCATCCCATGATTCTGGCCACCTTTGCCCGGCTCTTGCTGCCACTTGCCTTGCTGGTGTCGGTGTTCATCTTTTTGCGCGGCCACAACCTGCCGGGCGGTGGCTTCATTGCCGGCCTGATCACCGCCATTGCCCTGATCATGCAATACCTGGCCAACGGCGTTATCTGGACGCATGCGCGATTGCCAGAGCGCACGCAACCCGTAATTGCAGCAGGCTTGCTCATCGCGCTGCTGACCGGGCTGGCAAGCTGGTTGTTTGGTCGCCCGTTCCTGACCTCAACGTTCGGGCATGTCAACTGGCCGCTGGTGGGTGAATTTGAACTCGCCTCTGCCATGGCGTTTGATTTGGGCGTCTTTTTGGTGGTGGTGGGTGCCACCCTGCTGATTTTGATCAACCTTGGTCTGGCCCACCGCGCCAACCATGACAAGGAGGCCCAGCCATGGAAGCCCTGATTGCCCTGGCCATTGGCACCTTGACGGGCTGCGGCGTCTATTTGATCTTGCGGGCACGCACCTTTGCGGTGGTGCTTGGGCTGACATTGCTGTCGTACGGCGTCAACCTGTTTTTGTTTGCGACAGGCCGACTGGTGATTGGCCAGCCCCCCGTGATCTCGGGTGCGCTGGGTCATGCCGACCCACTGCCGCAAGCCCTGGTGCTCACCGCCATCGTGATCGGCTTTGCCATGACGGCGTTTGTCATCATGCTCAGCTTGCGCGCCCGTGACGAATTCGGCAACGACCATGTTGACGGCACAGACACCACAGTCCCAGCCAAAGGTGACGCCGCATGATGGCGCATTTGGTGATTGCCCCGATCTTGCTGCCGTTCGTCTCGGGGGCTTTGCTGCTGGCCATGGGTCGGCTTTCCCTTCCTACCCAACGCTGGGTGGCAGTGGGTTCCGTGCTGGCCCAGATCGCTGCCGCCATCGCCCTGCTGGTGGCCGTCTCAAATGGCGATATTCTGGTTTACCGTTTGGGTGACTGGCCGGCGCCTTGGGGCATTGTGCTGGTGGCCGACCGGCTGGCCGCATGGATGGTGTTGATCACCACGCTGCTCGCCCTTTTTGCTGCGATTTTTGCCGGCGGCGGCGTGGATGCCCAGGGCCGTCATTTTCATGTGCTGTTCCAGATGCAATTGTTTGGCTTGGCAGGTGCCTTTTTGACCGGAGATTTATTCAACCTGTTTGTCTTCTTTGAGATTTTGTTAATCGCCTCCTACGGCTTGGCCTTGCACGGCGGTGGCGCCACACGCACCCGCGCCGGCCTGCACTATGTGGTGATGAATCTGGCGGGCTCCACCGTTTTTTTGTTCGGCGCCGGCCTCACCTACGCGGCACTGGGCAGCTTGAACCTGGCCGACCTGGCGGCCAAAGCGGCCACCCTGGCGCCCGACCAATTGGGGCTGGCACGCGCGGGTGGCTTGCTGCTGCTGCTGGTGTTTGGGCTCAAAGCGGCATTGCTGCCACTGCACTTGTGGCTGCCACGCGCCTATGTGGGCACCTCGGCCCCGGTGGCTGCGCTGTTTGCCATCATGACCAAGGTGGGCCTGTACGCCATTTTGCGTACTCACACCTTGCTTTTTGGCAACGAAGCGGGGGAGCTCGCCGATTTATTCACGCCCTGGTTGTTGCCGCTGGCGCTCACCACCATCGCCGTCGGCACACTGGGTGCCTTGGCCGCGAGCAGCCTGGCGCGACTGGCCGCCTACCTGGTGCTGGTGTCGGTGGGCACATTGCTTGCCGGCATCTCGGTGAGCACTGAAGGCATCGCCGCGGCACTTTATTACATGCCGCACAGCACCTTCACCGCTGCCTTACTGTTTTTGCTGGCGGATGCCATCAAGCGCCGCCGTCTGGTCAGTGGCGACAGTTTTGCGGTTGATGCGGACATGCCACGCCATGTGCTTTGGGGCTCGCTGTTTTTTGCGGCGGCTGTGGCCGTGGCCGGTTTGCCCCCACTGTCCGGGTTCATTGGCAAGTTTCTGATTTTGCGGGCAACGCCTGGGCAGCCGTGGGTTTGGGCCGTGATCTTGCTGGGGGCGTTGCTGAGTTTGATCGCGCTGGCACGCGCCGGTAGCCGCATCTTTTTCGCGTCCACACCCATGGCGACAGCGCCAGCAACAGCCACGACGGCGACGGTTTCGACCGCCTTAATCACGCCCACCGCTTCAATCGGGACTTCTGCAGTTTCTGACAGTGTGGCCATGCGGTCTTCTGCCAGGGAGCTATGGGCCATTGGTGGCTTGCTCGGTCTTATTCTGGCGTTAACCGTGGCAGCAGGGCCTGCGGTCGACTTTGCCCGTGCCAGCGCGCAGCAGTTGGCCAACCCCGCGCTCTACATAACTGCCGTTTTGTCAGGCAAACCATGAAGCATTGGTTACCCCACCCCCTGCTGACCCCGATCCTGGCCCTGGTCTGGCTGTTGCTCAACAACACACGGGCCCCCGGCCAAGTGGTGCTGGGCTTGCTGCTGGGCTGGGCCATTCCCCGTTTCACCCTGGCGTTTTGGCCAGACCGGGTGCGCATCTACCGCCCGTTGAGCCTGCTGCGTTTTGTTGGTGTTTTTCTGTGGGATGTGCTGGTGTCCAACGTGGCCGTGGCGCGCCTGGTGCTGGCCGGGCCCAAGGTGCTGAACCCGCTGTTTGTGTGGGTGCCCCTTGATTTATCCAACGACCTGGCGCTCAGCCTGCTGGCTAACACCATTTGCCTGACACCGGGCACCGTGTCCGCCAACTTGTCACCAGACCAGCGCCATCTGCTGGTGCACGCGCTGGATTGCACCGACCCGGACGAACTGGTGCGCACCATCAAGACGCGGTTTGAAACCCCGCTCATGGAGATTTTTGAATGCTGAGCATCGCCCTCACCCTCGCCTTTGGCCTGGTTGCCGCCGCCTTTGGCATCAGTTTTTTCAGATTGATGAAGGGCCCCAGCGCGCCAGACCGCATTTTGGCGCTGGACACCCTGTACATCAATGCCATTGCCCTGCTGGTGCTGCTGGGCATTCATTTAGCCAGCCCGCTGTATTTTGAAGCCGCATTGCTGATTGCCCTGATGGGCTTTGTTGGCACCGTGGCGCTGTGCAAGTTTTTGCTGCGCGGAGACATCATCGAATGAGCACCAGCACTGAAATTCTTTTGTCGGTGCTGGTCCTGGTGGGAGCGGCTTTCACCTTTGTCGGTTCGCTCAGCCTGCTGCGCTTCAAGGATTTTTACACCCGTCTGCATGGCCCCACCAAGGCCACCACGCTGGGGGTGGGCTGCCTGCTGGTTGCATCCTCGATTTTCTTCAGCGTGACGACTCAGGATTTAAGCCTCCATGAAATTCTGGTCACGCTGTATTTGTTCATCACCGCCCCGATTTCAGCGCACCTGCTGGCCAAGGCGGCACTGCATCTGCGCTTGCCGTCTGTGACACCACTGCCTGATGACATACCCGCGCCCGCATCTGCACCCACACACCCAGCCGAGCAAAAGTAAACCAAGCGCTCCCAGGGGCAGCGTCAGCCAGGCGTTGGGGCTGGGTGGTTAAACTTCTAGTTTGCGTTGATTCCGCGCTGATTCACCCCCATTTGCCACCACTTCGAGGACGCCTTCCATGAGCACCGCCATCCGTCAAAACGACCTGATTGAATCTGTCGCCGCAGCCCTGCAATACATTTCGTACTACCACCCCGCTGACTACATTGCGCACTTGGCTCGGGCCTATGAACGCGAACAAAGCCCGGCTGCCAAAGACGCCATTGCACAAATTCTGACCAACAGCAAGATGAGCGCCACCGGCCATCGGCCGATTTGTCAGGACACCGGTATCGTCAACGTGTTCCTCAAAGTGGGCATGGACGTGCGCTGGGAAGGTTTCACCGGCAGCCTGGACGACGCCATCAACGAAGGCGTGCGCCGCGCCTACAACTTTCCCGGCAACACGCTGCGCGCCAGTGTGGTTGCAGACCCCGAGTTTTTGCGCAAAAACACCAAAGACAACACCCCCGCCGTCATCAACACCGAAATCGTGCCCGGCAACACGGTGGAAGTCACGGTGGCAGCCAAGGGCGGCGGCAGTGAAAACAAAAGCAAGATGTACATGCTCAACCCCGGTGACTCGGTGGTGGATTGGGTGCTGAAGACCGTGCCGACCATGGGTGCCGGTTGGTGCCCACCGGGCATGCTCGGCATCGGCATTGGCGGCACCGCTGAAAAAGCCGTGCTCATGGCCAAGGAAAGCCTGATGGACAACCTTGACATGTACGAATTGCAAGCCAAGGCCGCCAGTGGTGCGGCACTGGACAAAACCGAAGAGCTGCGCCTGGAGCTGTTCAACAAGGTCAACGCGCTGGGCATTGGCGCACAAGGTCTGGGTGGCCTGACCACCGTGCTTGACGTCAAGATCAAGATGTACCCCACCCACGCCGCCAGCAAGCCGATTGCCATGATTCCCAACTGCGCGGCCACCCGCCATGCGCATTTTGTGATGGATGGCAGCGGCCCGGTTTACCTGACCCCACCCTCGCTCGACACCTGGCCCGACGTGCAGTGGGCACCTGACTACATCAAGAGCAAAAAGGTTGACCTCAACACCCTCACCCGTGAAGAAGTCGCCAGCTGGAAACCCGGCGACACCCTGCTGCTCAACGGCAAGATGCTCACCGGCCGCGATGCCGCGCACAAACGCATCAAGGACATGCTGGCAAAAGGCGAGAAGCTGCCGGTCGATTTCACCAATCGCGTGATTTATTACGTTGGCCCGGTGGACCCTGTCGGTGACGAGGCGGTAGGCCCTGCCGGCCCAACCACGGCCACTCGCATGGATGGCTTCACCGAAATGATGCTGGCCGAGACCGGCCTGATCGCCATGATCGGCAAATCCGAGCGTGGCCCGGTCGCCATTGAAGCCATCAAAAAACACAAGAGCGCCTATTTGATGGCGGTAGGCGGCGCCGCTTACCTGGTCAGCAAAGCCATCAAGACTGCCAAGGTACTGGGCTTTGCCGATCTGGGCATGGAAGCCATTTACGAATTCGACGTGGTTGACATGCCAGTGACCGTGGCAGTCGACGCCCAAGGCATCAGTGTGCACAACACGGGCCCGGCCGAGTGGCAGCAACGCATTGCCAGCGGCGAATTCAAGGGCATTGCCGTCTCAGGCCAGTGAGTTGACACAACCGGGCCTGATTGGGCAAGTCAAGCGCCCCATCGGGGTGTTTGACAGCGGTGTTGGCGGCCTGAGCATCCTCAAGGCCTTGCGCACCGAGCTGCCCTTTGAGGATTTTGTTTATGTGGCCGACAGCGGCTATGCACCGTATGGCGAGCGTGACGAAGGCTTTGTCATTACGCGCTCGCGCACGATTGCCCGGTATTTGCAGGATCACGATCGCCTGAGCATCAAGGCGCTGGTGATTGCCTGCAACACCGCCACTGCAGCCGCCGTGCACCTGCTACGCGAGGACGACCCTGCACTGCCCATCATCGGGGTCGAGCCCGCACTCAAACCCGCCGTTGCCTTGAGCCATACCAAACGCATCGGTGTCATGGCTACCCGAGGCACCCTGGCCAGCCGCAAATTCAAGGCCCTGAGAGATTCTTTGGCAGGCCAGGCCGAATTCATTTGCCAACCTTGCGATGGCTTGGCCGATGCGATCGAGCGCGACGAAACCTCAAAAATAATAGCGCTTTGCGCTGATTACACGGGGGCTATAGGCCAATTTGGCTTAAAAAAAGATCAAATTGACACCTTGGTACTGGGGTGTACCCATTACCCGTTTGCCAGCCATCACCTGCAGACTTTGGTCGGCCCAGAGGTGCGCCTGGTGGATAACGGTGAGCCCGTCGCCCGGCAAACGCGCCGCGTGCTGCCCCTGCTGGCCAACAGCGGTCAACTCGGGAAGCTGGTGCTGTTGTCAACTGGTAACCCTGATGCGCTGCAGGCAGCGGCGAAGCGCTGGCTTGACGTCAATGTAAATGTCCAGCGCCTGACAAGTTAGGCCCTGGCCCTGAAGCCAGTGACAGCAATTACGCCAATTGCCCCCGGGGCATCAGTTTGAGCATCAGTTCCATGTTCAAACTCAGCTTCACCGAGGTGGGGGCCAGCGTGGACTCAACTGCAAAATCTGGCTTGGCCGTGTCGCGCAAGCGGGGTTCGGCAATGGGCTGGCCGCTGCGGTTGATCACCGAAGCCACCCAGGGCTCTCCAGGCTTGATACCCCTACGTACCACCACGGCCGTTTCGCCATTGGCCAGGGTGACAAAAGTGCCTGGCGGGCTCACACCCAGCAGCCTGACCAATGCAGTGCCCACCTCATCGTGTTTGGTTTCACCCACCGGCAACACCACGCTGCGCACCGAATCACGCGCGTTACGCCCGGCTCT
The DNA here is from genome assembly GCF_028688795.1 of Rhodoferax sp. Taxonomy (GTDB): domain Bacteria; phylum Pseudomonadota; class Gammaproteobacteria; order Burkholderiales; family Burkholderiaceae_C; genus Rhodoferax. The sequence goes on from NZ_JAQTXM010000032.1 coordinate 15,288, forward strand.
GGACTTGCGTGGGCTCATGGCAGCCGTGTAACGGTCAACGATTTGCAAGATGCGTGTCATGCGCTGTGCCACCGGCCAATCAACCAATTTCTCAGGGCCTGAAAGTGCCGCATGGTGCTGCTCAACCACCTGCAACCAGAGTTCATCGGTGACACCTGACTGCACCAACAGCTGGCGCCCCATGACCGAATGCGTGTCGATCATGTTGCGTTGGCTGGGGCTGGGTGCCCCTTTTTGCAAGGCCAACAGGTCTTGTAAATGCGTCATGGCCACATTCATGGTGAGCGCGGCACACACCAGGCTGCGGCGTTCGTCATCAGACAACCCAAACGGGCTTGCCAGTGAATTCACCAAGGCTGCACAAAGCAGGGAATGCAGGGCGCTGTAGCCACCAAAGTGTGTCACGGCCCGGTTAAAAAGTAAAAACTGCGAGCCATAGATATCCTGGCCGAGCAAGCGCCCGATTGCGTCTTCCAGCGAACCAATCTTGCTGTCAAAACCGCTGGTGCTCTGGACGCTGGCCAAAAGACCGCCCAACTTTGACTCAACATCGCCCCAGCGCTGGCTCAAGGTACCCGCCTCTTTGTCTTCGGCTTTTGCGGCGGGCCTGACCCCCAGGTATTTGGAAAAGTCCTTAATGGGTGCACCCATTCGGTTCAGCTCAGTGATACCCGACATCATGGCCCGCACGCCTTCGTCGGTTTCATCGATCTCAACAAAAATTTTGGGTCGACTCTGGATACCTGTCAGTTGCAGAGGGGAGTCAATTTTTTGCCCCTTGGCCAACAAAATAGCACCGGAGCCGTCGCGCAGCGTAAACGGCAAAGACATGCCGATATAAAGCAATTCTGGTCGAAATTCAATCAGGTCCATGTCGGTCGTATTGCATGCGCAGTGATGAAAATTGAAACCTGGCCATCAGTATGGCAAAGCGGTAAAGGCGTTGGGGCGACGCACCGCCTGACTCTAACTCAAACATTGGGCTTGTAGACAACGCCCGGGCAACGCAATCCCGGATAATCACGCCCCATGAATGACCTCTTAACGCTCCTGCAGCCCTACCCCTTTGAGCGGCTGCGCCAGCTCTTTGCTGACATCACCCCCAACCCTGCCTACAAGGCTATCAGTCTGGGCTTGGGCGAACCACGCCACGCCACGCCACAGCTGATCCAGAACGCCATGATCCAGGCCATCACCCGCGCACCGAGCGGCTTGGCCAGCTATCCGGCCACCGCCGGTGAACCCGCGCTGCGCGAGGCCTTTGCCCAATGGATGTTGCGCCGCTACGGCCTGGCGCTTGACCCCGCCACACAAATGTTGCCGGTGCTTGGTTCGCGCGAAGCGCTGTTTGCCCTGGCGCAAACCGTGATCAATCGCCCGGCCAACGCGGCAGATCCCAAACCCCTGGTGGTTTGCCCCAACCCGTTCTATCAAATCTACGAAGGCGCCGCCCTACTGGCCGGTGCTGAACCCTACTTTGTGGCGAGTGACCCAGCGCGCAACTTTGCCCCTGACTGGGCCAGCGTGCCCGATGCGGTGTGGGCGCGCACCCAACTGCTCATCGTCTGCTCTCCGGGCAACCCCACCGGCGCAGTGATGCCGTTGTCAGAATGGCAAATGCTGTTTGAGCTCAGCGACAAGTTTGGCTTTGTGATTGGATCAGACGAGTGCTACAGCGAGATTTACTTCCGCGACGAACCGCCCTTGGGTGGCATGGAAGCCGCCGCCAAACTTGGCCGCGCTGACTTTAAAAACATGATCTCGCTCACCAGCCTGTCCAAGCGCAGCAATGTGCCCGGCATGCGCAGCGGCTTTGTCGCCGGCGATGCGGCCCTGATCAAACCGTTTTTGCTCTACCGCACCTATCACGGCAGCGCCATGAGCCCTGTGGTGCAGGCGGCCAGCACGGCAGCTTGGCAAGACGAGGCCCACGTGGTGGCCAATCGGGCCCTGTACCGCACCAAGTTTGCCGAAGTGACGCCACGGCTGGCCCAGGTGTTGAAGCTGTCGCTGCCCGATGCCGGCTTCTACTTGTGGGCCGATGTGGCCGGGGATGACACTGCTTTTGCTCGCGAGCTTTACGCTAACTACAATGTGACGGTGCTGCCGGGCAGCTTTTTGGCTCGTACAGCCCAAGGCCACAACCCCGGCTTGTGCCGCATCCGCATGGCCTTGGTGGCCGACACCACAGAGTGTGTGGAGGCTGCGGAGCGCATTGTTGAATTTGTTAAAACCCGAGCCTGAATTGAAACTTTGTTGACTGTACCCGCGCAGTGGCTGGCTTTGGCGGCCTCCTCATACTGGGGTAGCAGAAATCGTCGGCCGCCAAAGCCAGCCACTGCACTAGTCGCGCTGCCAGCCAGCCACCTGTATATCATTCCTCACGTTGAACCAACCCTATCATTTTCATGACACAACAACTTCAAACCATTCTTGACGCCGCTTGGGACGACCGTGCCAACATCTCTGCCACCAATGCATCCAAGGAAGTCATTGACGCTGTCGAACATGTCATCAGTTCGCTCAACACCGGCCATTTGCGCGTGGCCACCCGCGAAGGTGTGGGCCAATGGACCACCCACCAGTGGATTAAAAAAGCCGTGTTGCTGAGCTTTCGCCTGAACGACAACGCCATCATGCACGCCGGTGACCTGGCTTTTTACGACAAAGTGCCAACCAAATTCTCCAACATGACAGCCTCGGGCCTGCAAGCCACCGGCGTGCGCATCGTGCCGCCGGCAGTGGCGCGCCGTGGCAGCTATCTGGCAAAAGGTGTGATTTTGATGCCCTCGTTTGTGAACATTGGCGCATTTGTCGACGAAGGCACCATGGTTGACACCTGGGCGGCTGTGGGCTCGTGCGCGCAGATCGGCAAAAACGTGCACTTGAGCGGTGGCGTCGGTATCGGTGGCGTGCTGGAACCAATGCAGGCCAACCCGACCATCATCGAGGACAACTGCTTCATCGGTGCCCGCTCCGAAATTGTGGAAGGCGTCATCGTCGAAGAAAACTCAGTCATCTCGATGGGTGTCTACATTGGCCAGAGCACCCCGATTTATGACCGCGCCAGCGACACCGTGAGCTACGGCCGCATTCCGGCCGGCTCGGTGGTGATCAGCGGTAACCTGCCCAAAGATGGCGGCAAATACAGCCTGTACGCGGCCATCATCGTCAAACGCGTTGATGCCCAAACCCGCGCCAAGACCAGTTTGAACGATTTGTTGCGAGATTAAGGCTTAGTTCTGTCCTCACCTGACCAGGTAACAACATGGCAACCACACCCGCAACCAACGGCACCATGGACCGGATTCTTCGGCTGATGGCCGAAAAGCGCGCGTCTGACGTGTACCTGTCAGCGCATTCCCCGGCCATGATCCGCATCAACGGCCTTTGCGTGCCCATCAACAGCCAAGTGTTGCCACCCGATGCTGCCATCACCTTGTTGCGGGAAATCCTGCCGCCAGAGCGCATCGAAGAATTGTTGGAGCTCAATGAGCTCAATATGGGTTGGTCGATGAGCGGGGTTGGCCGTTTTCGCATCAGCGCGATGCGCCAGCGCGGCACCATTGCCGCTGTGATTCGCTACATCACCAGCGACATTCCGGCGCTGGCCTCGTTGTCCTTGCCTTTGAGTCTGGCCAATTTGATGCTGGAGAAGCGCGGTCTGGTGCTGATGGTGGGGGCCACAGGGGCCGGCAAAAGCACCACCCTGGCGTCAATGATTGACCACCGCAACGCCAGCACGACAGGTCACATCCTGACCATCGAGGACCCGATCGAGTTTTTGTTCAAGAACAAACGCTCCGTGGTCAACCAGCGCGAAGTGGGCACCGATACCCAGTCGACCCAACTGGCACTGAAAAACGCCTTGCGACAAGCCCCGGATGTGATCCTGATTGGTGAAATTCGCGACCGTGACACCATGAGCGCGGCCATTGCCTACGCGCAGACCGGTCACCTGTGCCTGGCCACCATGCATGCCAACAACAGCTACCAGGCGCTGAATCGCGTCTTGAGTTTTTACCCGGTTGAGGTGCGCCCTACCATGCTGGGCGACCTGGCCTCATCGCTGAAAGCCATCGTGTCGCAACGTCTGTTGCGCACCATAGCCGACACCCGCACACCGGCTGTTGAGATCATGCTCAATACCCGGTTGGTGGCTGAAATGATCGAAAAAGGGGACTTCTCCAGCATCCTGGAGGCCATGGAAAAATCCATTGTGGAGGGCAGCCAGACTTACGAGCAGGACATTGCCCGCCTGATCACCGCCGGCATTGTCGACCGCAAGGAAGGCCTGGCCAATGCCGACTCACCCACCAACTTGATGTGGCGCCTGCAAAACGAATTTGCCGCCCAAAGCAAAAAATCCGTGCCCACGCCGGCCCCCGAGGCCGACGACGAAGCCACTTTCACCGAAATCACGCTCGACGTGAACCACTGATTCTTTATGAGCCCTACCCTTGCCTTGGCGCGCCAATTGATTGCCTGCCGCTCTGAAACCCCGTCTGACGGCCAATGCCAGCAAATCATTGGCCAAAGGCTTGCCGCAGCAGGCTTTAATCTGCACACGCTGGTCAGCGGACCGGCTGAATCTGCCGTTACTAATTTATGGGCAAAACGACCTGTAGCCCTTATAAATAAAGCGCAAGAAGCTACTAAGTTAATAGTATTTGCAGGCCACACCGATGTTGTACCGACCGGCCCCTTGAACCACTGGGACAGCGACCCCTTCACCCCCACCGAGCGCGACGGCAAGTTATTTGGCCGCGGTTCCGCCGACATGAAAACCTCACTGGCAGCATTTGTGGTGGCCACAGAAGCCTTTGTGGCAGCGCACCCGGACACACCCCTGAGCATCGGCTTTTTACTCACCAGCGACGAAGAAGGCCCGGCGCTGGACGGCACGGTCAAGGTCTGCGAATGGCTGACCGCCAATGGCGAGCAACTTGACTATTGCATCGTCGGCGAGCCCACCTCGGTGGCGCGCACCGGCGACATGATCAAAAACGGCCGCCGCGGCACCCTGAGCGGCAAGCTCACGGTGAAGGGTGTACAGGGCCACATTGCCTACCCGCACTTGGCCAAGAACCCGATCCATCTGCTGGCCCCGGCACTGGACGAGTTGGTGGGCATCGAATGGGACAAAGGCAACGCATTTTTCCCGCCCACGTCCTGGCAGGTCAGCAACATCCACGGTGGCACGGGCGCCAGCAACGTGATTCCAGGCGCGGTGGTGGTTGATTTCAACTTTCGGTTTTCCACCGAGTCCACCCCTGAGTCCCTGCAACAGCGCCTGCAAGCGGTGCTTGATCGCCATGAGCTCGCCTTTGATTTAACCTGGACGCTGGGCGGCACACCGTTTTTGACCACGCCAGGCACCTTGGTGGATGCGGTGGTCGCTGCCATTCAGGCCGAGGTTGGCATCACACCCGAGCTATCCACCACCGGGGGCACCAGTGACGGCCGCTTCATTGCCAAGATTTGCCCACAGGTGATTGAGCTTGGCCCCCCCAACGGCAGCATTCACAAAATCAACGAACACATTGCGCTGGCTGACATCGAGCCTCTTACCCGGATTTACCAGGGCGTGCTTGAGAACCTGCACGCGCAGTTGCTGACATGAGCACGCCGAAAATGCCAGCCGAAGGCCTTGGCCAGCCGCCCGGCTTGGCCAGCACTGCCGAGCCGATCACGCTACTGGACTGCGTGAAGGCAGCCGCCCAGCAGCTCACCGAGGCGGGTGTCGCGTTTGGCCATGGCACCACCAATGCCTTTGACGAAGCTGCCTGGCTGGTGTTGTGGCAGCTCGGTTTGCCCCTGGACACGCCCTTGTTGCCCACCGCTGAGCCGCTGTCAGAGTCTTCACCGACCCCTGAAGACGCAATGGCAACAGCGATTGAGCCAGCTGAAGAATTTATATCAAATCGACCTGTAACCCTTATAGAACAAGCGCAGATAGCTACTCTTTTGAGAGCGCGTATCGATACCCGAAAACCAGCCGCCTACCTGACGCATGAAGCCTGGCTGCAGGGTGTTGCGTTTTATGTGGACGAACGTGTCATCGTGCCACGTTCGCTCATTGCAGAGGTGCTGGTCGAAGGCAGTTTGGACTACTGGCTGAGCGAAACCACCCACCGTGTGCTCGACCTGTGCACCGGCAACGGCAGCCTGGCCGTGATTGCCGCCATGGTTTACCCCGACGTGCTCTTGCAAGCCTCTGACATCAGTGCCGAGGCGCTGGAAGTGGCACGTATCAATGTGGACCGCCATGGCCTGCATGACCGCATCATCTTGCGCCAGGGCGACGGTCTGCCAAAAAGCGGCACCCATTACGACCTGATTTTGTGCAACCCGCCCTATGTCAATGCCCAAAGCATGGCCACCCTGCCACCGGAATTCAAGGCGGAACCCGCCTTGGCGCTGGACGGCAACATGGCTGGTGGCAGCGACGGCATGGACTTTGTGCGCCAGCTCCTGGCCGATGCGCCCGCCTGCATGAGCGAGCAAGCCGTTTTGGTGCTGGAAGTGGGCCACGAACGCGAACACTTTGAGGCCGCTTTTCCCCAGCTTGAGGTCTACTGGCTGGCCACCAGCGCCGGCGAAGACCAGGTGTTGCTGGTCACCCGCGAAGCCCTAGTGAACGCCCACGTCCCCAAATTTCTGGATCCTGGATCACCTCCGGGATGACACATAGCTTGTCATCGCGGGTTTGACCTGCCATCCACGCCCCTATTCATCTAACTTCTTGCGAAAAATTTCTTTTGATCACCCTAAAAAATGTCACCCTGCGCCGCGGCGCCAAAGTCTTGCTTGACGGCGCCAACGTCACCCTCAACCCCGGTGAAAAAGTCGGTCTGGTCGGGCGCAACGGCGCTGGCAAATCCTCCTTGTTCGCGCTGTTCAATGGCAACCTGCACGAAGATGGCGGCGAGTACTACATTCCCACCCAATGGCGCATGGGCCAGGTGGCTCAGGACATGCCCGAAACCGAGCAAAGCGCCACTGACTTTGTGGTTGAAGGCGACGTGAATCTGCTGGCCGCGCAACAAGAAGTCACCGCGGCCGAGGCCACCGACGACTACGACCGCATGGCCCACGCCTACATGGCGCTGCAAGATGCTGGCGCCAATGACGCCCCAGCGCGTGCGCAAGCGCTCATCCAGGGCCTGGGCTTCAAGACCACCGAGCTCACCAACCCGGTCAACAGCTTCTCGGGCGGCTGGCGCATGCGCCTGCAACTGGCGCGCGCCTTGATGTGCCCAAGCGATTTGCTGCTGCTTGACGAACCTACCAATCACTTGGACCTTGACGCGCTGGTGTGGCTGGAAGCCTGGCTCAAGCGTTACGAAGGCACCATGATCGTCATCAGCCATGACCGCGAGTTTCTGGACGCCATCACCAACGTCACCCTGCACATTGACGCGGGCAAGCTGGTGCGCTACGGCGGTAACTACAGCAAGTTCGAGGACATGCGTGCCGAGCAGATGAACCTGCAGCAAAACGCCTTTGCCAAACAGCAAGACAAAATTGCCCACCTGCAAAAGTTCATTGCCCGATTCAAGGCCAAGGCCAGCAAAGCCAAACAGGCGCAAAGCCGGGTCAAGGCGCTGGACCGCATGGAAAAAATTGCACCGCTGCTGTCTGAGGCTGACTTCACCTTTGAATTCAAAGAGCCGGCCAACCTGCCCAATCCGATGCTGTCAATGTCGGGCGTGGACTTTGGCTACCCGCCAGCCGAAGATGCACCCGAAGGCACACCGCCCACCGTGATCGTGCGCAACGTCAGCAAGTCGGTGCTGGCCGGCCAGCGTATCGGCATTTTGGGCGCCAACGGACAAGGTAAATCAACTGTGGTGAAAACCATCGCGCGCGATTTGTTGCCCATCAGCGGCGAAATCACCGAAGGCAAGGGCCTGAGCATTGGCTATTTTGCCCAGCAAGAGCTCGACGTGCTGCGCCCCGCCGACACCCCACTGGAGCACATGATCCGCCTAGTGAAAGACATGACCGCCGCCGGAAAAATCGTCGGCCAGCAAACCCGCGAGCAAGACCTGCGCAGTTTCCTGGGCACCTTCAATTTTGGTGGCGACATGGTCAAGCAAGCCGTGGGCAGCATGAGCGGTGGCGAAAAAGCCCGCCTGGTGCTGTGCATGATCGTCTGGCAGCGCCCTAACCTGTTGTTGCTTGATGAGCCGACCAACCACCTGGACCTGGCCACCCGCGAGGCGTTGGCCATGGCGCTGAATGAGTTTGAAGGCACCGTCATGCTGGTCAGCCACGACCGGGCCTTGTTGCGGAGCGTGTGCGACGAATTCTGGATGGTGTCGCGCGGCGGCGTCGAGCCCTTTGACGGTGACCTGGACGACTACCAGCGCTACCTGCTGGATGAAGCCAAGCGCCAGCGCGAAGCCATCAAGGAAGCCAGCAGCGCTGCGGCGAAGGCCGAACGCAAGGCACAGGCTGAAGCCATCGCCGCAGCAGCCAAAGTCAAGCACAAGCCAGCGCCCACCGGCTCGCTCAAACGCAAATTGTCAGACATTGAGGCCCGCATGGCCGTGCTCAATGGTGAAGGCGCCGCGCTGGAAGGCCATCTCAGCCAGTCACCGCCACCGTCCGACTTTGCAAACCAAGGCAAGCGACTGAAAGCGGTCAATGAAGAGCTGCAGACACTGGAAGAGCAATGGCTGGCAGTCTCGACAGAAATAGAATCTGCCGGTTAACACAGACATCCTGTCGGGCCGACTGAAGTCAACGCTGTAAAGGTTCAGCTCACGTCAATGGGTGCTTAGGAAAAGCCAACTTTAGGGAGTAACAAAATGATCATGGTCACAGGCGGCGCCGGTTTTATTGGTGCCAATTTCGTTCTTGACTGGCTGGCTTTGAATGATGAGCCCGTCATCAACCTCGACAAACTCACCTACGCCGGCAACCCCGAAACCCTGCAAAGCCTGCAGGGTGATGCGCGCCACACTCTGGTGCAAGGCGACATTGGTGACGCCACGCTGGTCACCCAACTGCTGACCCAGCACCAACCGCGCGCCGTCATCAACTTTGCCGCTGAGAGCCATGTGGACCGCTCCATCCACGGCCCAGGTGAATTCATCCAGACCAACATCGTAGGCACCTTCAACCTGCTCGAATCGGTGCGCGGATATTGGAGCGACTTGCCGGCTAATCAAAAAGCAGCTTTTCGCTTCCTGCATGTGTCCACTGACGAAGTTTATGGCTCACTGGCCAAAGACGACCCGGCTTTCACCGAGTCCAGCCACATTGAGCCCAACAGCCCGTACAGCGCCAGCAAAGCCGCCAGCGACCATCTGGTACGCGCCTGGCACCACACCTACGGCCTGCCGGTGCTCACCACCAATTGCTCCAACAATTACGGGCCGTATCACTTTCCTGAAAAGCTCATCCCGCTGCTGATCGTCAACTCATTGGCCGGCAAGCCGTTACCGGTGTATGGGGATGGCCAGCAGATTCGCGACTGGTTGTATGTCAAAGACCACTGCAGCGCCATCCGTCGCGTCTTAGAGGCCGGTCGCCTGGGTGAAATCTACAACGTGGGTGGCTGGAACGAAAAGGCCAACCTGGAGATCGTCCACACGGTGTGCAGCTTGCTGGATGAGTTGCGTCCGCGTGCGGATGGTAAGCCCTACAAAGACCAGATCACCTATGTGACCGACCGCCCCGGCCACGACCGCCGCTACGCCATCGACGCCCGCAAGCTGGAAAGTGAACTCGGCTGGAAACCGGCGGAAACCTTTGAATCAGGCATCCGCAAGACCGTGCAGTGGTACCTGGACAACCCCGACTGGGTGGCTCATGTGCAAAGTGGTGCCTACAGGGATTGGGTACAAAAGCAATACAACTAATTGGGGTCAGATTCCAATTTTTTTCAGGGCCTGGTTTGAAAATTCTCCTTTTGGGTAAAAACGGCCAGGTCGGCTGGGAACTGCAACGAAGCCTGGCGCCTTTGGGCGAGCTCATCGCGCTTGACCGTCACAGCACCGACTATTGCGGTGACCTCAGTAACCTGAGCGGTTTGGCAGAAACGGTGCGGGCCGTGAAGCCGGACGTGATTGTCAACGCCGCCGCGCACACGGCTGTGGACAAGGCCGAATCCGAGCCCGAACTGGCACGCACGCTCAATGCGCAAGCGCCCCAAGTGTTGGCAATTGAAGCCGCCAAGCTTGGCGCCTGGCTGGTGCACTACAGCACCGACTACGTGTTTGATGGCAGTGGCGACAAGCCCTGGATCGAGTCTGATGCCACCGCTCCTTTGAGCGTTTACGGTGCCACCAAGCGCGAAGGCGAGGCCTTGATCGCCCAGCATTACTCCAAGCATTTGATCTTCAGAACCAGCTGGGTTTACGCGGCACGCGGTGGCAACTTTGCCAAAACCATGCTGCGGCTGGGTCAGGAGCGCGACAAGCTGACCGTCATCAACGACCAATTTGGTGCGCCCACCGGCGCTGATTTGATTGCTGACGTGACGGCTCACGCCATTCGTCAGTTGGTTCAAAGTGGGGCCAAAGCAGCCGAGCTGGCCGGCATTTACCATTTGGTCGCTAGCGGCACCACCACCTGGTTTGACTATGCGAAACATGTCCTAGACCAGGCAGAACAAGCGCTACCAGCTATCAAAATTAAAGCTACCGAGGTATTACCTGTACCCACCAGCGCCTTCCCGACACCCGCCAAGCGGCCGCACAACTCGCGCTTGGACACAAGCAAATTGCAGCGCACCTTTGCGTTGACGCTTCCCGCATGGCAGTCCGGGGTCAATCGCATGCTTAGAGAAACCCTCAATTGAAGCTGATCGCATCAGTGGGTTCCGCAGGGTGGGCCTGCACCCGACTGGTCGACTGAAGTCGACCCTACAAAACGCCAGCAACACTCACAACCCTTGGAATTCACACCATGACACAACGCAAAGGCATCATCCTGGCCGGCGGCTCCGGCACACGGCTTTACCCGGTCACACAGGCCGTCAGCAAGCAACTCATGCCGGTGTATGACAAGCCGATGATTTACTACCCCTTGAGCACGCTGATGCTCGCCGGAATCCGAGAGGTGTTGATCATCTCCACACCGCAAGACACACCGCGTTTTGCCGATTTGCTCGGCGACGGCAGCCAGTGGGGCATGAGCATCAGCTACGCCGTTCAGCCTTCGCCAGACGGCTTGGCGCAGGCCTTCATCATTGGTCGTGATTTCGTCAATGGCCTGCCCAGTGCGCTGGTGCTGGGCGATAACATTTTTTACGGCCATGACCTCAGCAAACAATTGGCAAATGCCGATGCCCGCACCAGTGGTGCCAGTGTGTTTGCCTACCATGTGACCGACCCCGAACGCTACGGCGTGGTGGCGTTTGACGCGGACAAGCGCGCCATCAGCATCGAAGAAAAGCCGGCACAACCCAAGAGCAATTACGCCGTCACCGGCCTTTATTTTTATGACAACCAGGTGTGCGACATTGCTGCCAGCATAAAGCCTTCTGCCCGGGGCGAGCTTGAAATCACCGATGTGAATCGCGTCTACCTTGAAAAAGGTCAACTCAGCGTCGAAATGATGGGCCGCGGCTACGCTTGGCTCGACACCGGCACCCATGACAGCCTGCTGGAGGCTGCCAGCTTCATTGCGACCCTGCAAAAACGCCAGGGCCTGCAGGTGGCTTGTCCGGAAGAGATTGCCTTTGCGCAAAAATGGATAGATGCCGCGCAGATTCAAAAGCTGGCTGCGCCGCTGGCGAAAAACGGCTACGGCCAGTATTTGCTGAGCCTGTTGAAGTGACCACCATGCCTTACACCGTCACCCCCACCTCCCTGCCCGAAGTCCTGATCCTTGAGCCCAAAGTCTTTGGTGACGCGCGTGGCTTCTTTTTTGAAAGCTTCAACGCGCGTGACTTTGCCAATTGCACCGGGCTTGATGTGCAGTTTGTACAAGACAACCACAGCAAGTCTGCCAAAGGCGTATTGCGCGGCCTGCATTACCAGATTCAACACCCCCAGGGCAAGCTGGTGCGGGTAACGCACGGCGAAGTCTTTGACGTAGCGGTTGACCTGCGGCGCAGTTCCCCCACCTTTGGCAAGTGGGAAGGCGTGGTGTTGTCGGCCGAGAACAAACACCAGCTCTGGGTGCCACCGGGCTTTGCCCACGGTTTTTTAGTGACAAGTGAAAGCGCTGAGTTTTTGTACAAAACCACCGATTACTACCACCCCGAGTTCGAGCGCAGCCTGCTGTGGAACGACCCAACGGTGGGCGTGCAATGGCCGCTTCATGCCGAGCCGCTGTTGGCCGCCAAGGACAAAGCCGCTGCGACCCTGGACAGCGCTGAAGTTTTTCCCTGAAGATAAAATACACACTGCAAGTCTGCAGGAATCTGGACATAAAAAAACCCGCTAAAAGCGGGTTTTTTGCGGCAAGGTGACTGCGCAGTCACAGACTGCGCATCACATTTAGCCCATGTGCAAACCACCGTTGACCGAGAACTCGGCACCGGTCGCGTAGCCGCCTTCGTTAGACGCCAACCAGGCGATGATGGACGCAATCTCAGACGGCTCACCCAAGCGCTTCACAGGCACGGTGGCAATGATCTTGTCGAGCACTTCCTGGCGAATGGCCTTGACCATGTCGGTGCCAATGTAACCTGGGCTCACGGTGTTGACCGTGACGCCTTTGGTGGCCAACTCTTGGGCCAACGCCATGCTGAAACCATGCATACCGGCTTTGGCAGCCGAGTAGTTGGTTTGACCAGCTTGACCCTTAACGCCGTTCACGCTGGAGATGTTAATGATGCGACCCCAGCCTTTTTCAACCATGTCACCGACCACTTGTTTGGTCACGTTGAACATGGAGTTCAGGTTGGTCTCGATCACGGCGTCCCAGTCTTCGCGCGACATTTTCAGGAACATGCGGTCACGGGTGATACCGGCGTTGTTGACCAGCAGGTCAATGCTGCCGTGCTCGGCCTTGGCTTTGGTGAAGGCTTCCACGGTGGAATCCCAGTCACCCACGTTGCCGGCCGACGCGTAAAACGTGTAGCCCAGCGCAGCTTGCTCAGCCACCCATTTGGCATGGTCACGGGTTGGGCCGCAACCTGCGATGACCGTGAAACCTTCTTTGCTCAAACGCTGGCAAATGGCGGTTCCGATGCCACCCATACCGCCGGTGACATATGCTACTTTTTGACTCATTCAATTCTCCTCTTTGTTAATACGAAATCTGCTTAAAACTCAATTATGAAGGCTAAATCAGCGCTCCAACGCAAGGGAAACCCCCATACCGCCGCCAATACACAGGGCAGCCAAGCCCTTCTTGGCGTTGCGGCGCTGCATTTCGTGCAGCAAGGTAACCAAAATGCGGCAACCGGACGCGCCAATCGGGTGGCCAATGGCAATGGCGCCACCGTTCACGTTCACTTTGGATGGGTCGACCTCAAGCAATTGATTCACAGCGCAAGCTTGTGCAGCAAAGGCCTCGTTCAATTCAAACAGATCCACATCACCCACGCTCCAGCCGGCACGGGCCAGCGCCTTGCGCGAAGCAGACACTGGGCCCAAGCCCATTTGCGCTGGATCCACACCGGTGGTACCAAACGCAGCAATGCGTGCCAAAGGAGTCAAGCCCAGGGCTGCGGCTTTTTTGGCCGTCATGACCATCACGGCAGCTGCACCGTCATTGATGCCTGATGCGTTACCGGCAGTGACCGAGCCGGCCTTGTCAAACGCTGGGCGCAAACCTGCTAAAGCTTCTGCATTGGATTTGCGGTTCAGGAACTCGTCGGTGTTAAAAACCAGCGGGTCGCCCTTGCGCTGAGGAATCAACACGTCAACGATTTCGTCCTTGAACTTGCCAGCATCTTGGGCGGCAGCGGCTTTTTGCTGGCTGGACAATGCCAGGGCATCTTGCATGTCGCGGCTGATGCTGCAAGCTTTTGCCACGTTTTCTGCGGTGATACCCATGTGGTACTGGTTGTAAACGTCCCACAGGCCGTCCACAATCATGGAGTCAATCATCTTCCAGTCGCCCATGCGCATGCCGTCGCGCGAGCCCATCAGCACATGAGGTGACGCGCTCATGTTTTCCTGGCCACCGGCAATCACGATGTCGCTGTCGCCCCAAGCCACTGACTGCGCAGCCAGCATGACGGCCTTCAGACCAGAGCCACACACCGCATTGATGGTCAATGCGGGCGTTTCCTGCGCCAAACCGGCTTTCAGGGTGGACTGGCGCGCCGGGTTTTGTCCTGAACCTGCGGCCAGCACTTGGCCCAGAATCACTTCACCAATTTGGTCAGCGCTCAAACCCGTGCGTGCCAACAAGGCCTTGATGACGGTGGCACCCAATTCCGGGGCAGCAACTTTTGCCAGTGAACCACCAAATTTACCTACGGCTGTACGCGCCGCTGAAACGATAACGATGTCTTCCATGTTGTCTCCTGAGTCCTGGTTAAAAAATCAAACAATACCAAAAAATTAAAAATCAAGCCCGAGCTTTGACATAGCTGCCGGGTGCAGGCTCGATGGCCTTGTATTTGCCCTTGCCATAGGTTTTGGGCGCGGAAATTTCTTTACCGGCTTGTGCAGCCAGCCAATTAGACCAGTCCGTCCACCAACTGCCTTTGTGTTCAACGGCGGTGGTTAACCACTGATCAACCGTTTTAGGCAACTTGCCGTCATCACGAATCCAGTGGCTGCGTTTGCCTTTAGCGGGCGGGTTGATCACGCCGGCAATGTGGCCGGATGCGCCCATGACAAAACGCTTTTTTCCTGGCAGAAACTGGGTGGTGGCATAGGCGCCGCCAATCGGCACAATGTGATCTTCGCGCGAACCATAGATGTACGCGGGAATATCGACCAAATTCAGGTCAATTTTTTCGCCACACACAATCGCCTTGCCCGGCTTGGTCAGGTTATTTTCAAGGTAGGTGTTGCGCAAGTACCAAGCGTAAAACGGGCCAGACAGGTTGGTGCCATCGCTGTTCCAGTACAGCAGGTCAAACGGGGGAGGCGTTTCGCCTTTGAGGTAGTTGCCCACCACGTAGTTCCACACCAGATCATTCGGGCGCAAAAAGCTGAACGTGCTGCCCAGGTCTTTGCCCTTCATCAGGCCGCCTTTGCCCATTTCCTGTTCGCGGTATTTGACAAAGCCTTCATCAATGAACACGTCCAACACGCCCGTATCAGAAAAGTCGAGCATGGAGGTCAGGAGCGTGACGCTGGCCACTGGTTTTTCACCACGCGCTGCCAGCACTGCCAACGCCGTGCCAAGCATCGTGCCGCCCACGCAGAAACCCAGTGCATTGATGGTTTTTGAGCCAGATATTTCTTGCGTGACCGAAATCGCCTTGATCACCGCTTTCTCAATGTAATCGTCCCAAGTGGCCTTGGCCAAAGACGCATCGGGGTTACGCCAGCTCACCAGAAACGTGCGATGACCTTGCGCCACGGCGTACCGCACCAGCGAGTTTTCAGCTTGCAGGTCAAGAATGTAAAACTTGTTGATGCTCGGTGGCACCATCAGGAAAGGTTTCTCAAAGACCTTGTCGGTCAGAGGCTTGTACTCAAGGAGCTGAAAGTATTCGTTTTCAAAGACCACAGCACCTTCGGTGGTCGCCACGTTTTTGCCGACCTCAAACACGCTTTCGTCGGTCATTGACACATGGCCTTGCTTGATGTCGTGCAGCAGGTTTTGAATGCCTTTGGCAATGCTCTCGCCTTTGGTGTCAATGGCTCTCTTCTGGGCTTCGGCATTGGTTGCCATGAAGTTGCTGGGGGCTGCAGCGGCGGTGAGCTGCTCAACCGCAAATTGAATGCGGGCACGGGTTTTGGCGTCCGTATCGACGGCGTCTGCCATCTGTGTGAGGGTTTTGGCGTTCAGTAAATAAGCCGCAGCTGAGAAAGCCGCCGCCGGGTTAGCCGTCCAGGCCTCATTGGCAAAACGCCGGTCAGTGAGCTTGGCAGCACCTTGCAGGCTGCTGGTAAAGAGCTCACTGGCTTCTTCCAAGTACTGCTTTTGTAGCGCTTGCAGCTTTTCAGGGGAAAACTTGATTTTGGGGGGCTTGGTGGTGGGGGCCATCAGTTTGGGAGCCGCTGCGCCCAAGTCCATGTTCTGAAACGACTCAAAAGTCTTGGTCCAGCTTTCGGTCATGGTTTGTTGCATTTGTTGGGCCGACTGGAGCCATTGTTCTTGAGCTTTTTCGTTCATTCTTTACCCTCTGAGTAATCATCAATGTCAAACAAGGCTAGTATCTTAGGGCAAGCCCTTCGAGATCCTGACATTTTCCAATCAACCCCAAAAATTTTCATCTTCACCCTATGTACATCGTTCCCATAGGCTGGCTTTATGTGGCTGTTCTGATGGCTGCGGCCGAAGCCACCAACACCAACGGCACCGTGCTGGGCGGGCTCATCACCTTTGTTTTATACGGACTGCTGCCCGTGGGGCTGGTGGTGTATGTGATGGGTGCACCCGGGCGCAAACGCGCCATCAAGGCCAAAGAACAGGCCGAAATAGTTGCCACACAAGCGGCGTCAAGTGCGGCATCAGACACCGCGCCAGATGCTCACGCAAAAACGCCCACTGACCCGGTCACGCCGGTGCGAAAAGAGGCGTGACGCATTGCCAACCGTGCACCAGGCTGCGCTGCTGTTGTTGCCGTAAACCTGTGTCACGCCAAGCGCGCGCAGGCGTAAGCGGGCCAGGCCGGCCAAATCCGCCAACCATTTGCCTGACGCCAGGGGCTGAAAACACGCAGCAGCAGACCGGTCTTGTGAGTTGAATGCCGTGCGCACCTCGTCACCCACCTCAAACGCGTCAGGCCCAATGCACGGGCCCAACCACGCTATTATTTCAGTAGCTGATTGCGCTTTATCCATAAGGGCTAGAGCACTAAAACTCTTGTAAGTTGCTTCAAGCACACCCACACCACCCTGCCCGGCCAAACCTCGCCAGCCAGCGTGCGCAGCAGCCACCGCTTGGCCCTGCCGGGTGGTGAACAACACCGGCAAGCAGTCAGCCACCATCACGGTGCAGGCCACACCAAATTGATTGGTGATGCAGGCGTCTGCCACCGTGCCGTCCTGGCTGTTGGCGTCTAAAAACACCACGTCAGCGCCATGCACCTGGTTCAAAAACACCGGGCGTACGGCCAATGCAGCTTGCAGGGTGGCCCGGTTGGCCGCCACATCGGCTGGGTTGTCGCCCACGTGGTCACCCAAATTCAAGCTGTCGTAGGGTGCGCGTGACACGCCGCCTGCGCGCGTGCTGCACACGGCGCGCACTCCG
Organism: Rhodoferax sp.; assembly: GCF_028688795.1. Taxonomy (GTDB): domain Bacteria; phylum Pseudomonadota; class Gammaproteobacteria; order Burkholderiales; family Burkholderiaceae_C; genus Rhodoferax. The sequence continues at coordinate 32,577 of NZ_JAQTXM010000032.1, forward strand.
GCGGGCGCGGGCCAGTCGGGGATCAGCCAATCGGGGTTCATGGCGAAATTTTGTTCACTGTGTCAACGCGCCATGCTTTTCAGCATGGCGCGTTTCATCTTGCTGATGATCAGCGCTTTGCAAGTCAGGCAAAGGCGTGAACCTTGTCGTAGGCAGCCAGCAGTTTGTGGTGCATCTCAAACCCATCCAGCGCCAAGCCAGGTGCGCCGAGACCCATGAAGCGGTCTTCCTGCATGATCAAGGCATGCGCTTGCGCCAGCGGACCGGCGCCGTAGAGCAAGGCTAAGGTGTCCAGATACGGGCCACTGTCGCCCATGTCCGCCAGGTTGATCAGGTTCTTGATGCAGGCATAAACGCGTTTGCGCTCGGGGTTGCACTGGTCAAAGTTCAAAATCCATTCACAACCTTCCAGCGTGGCGGCTTCGTCGCCCACGGCCAACGCCAGCAGGGTCTTGAGCTCTCCCAGACGCAAATCGCTCCAGAACGACCCGGCATCAGCAGCCAAACCAATCAGACCCGGCACAGGGCGGTGGTCCGCCAGGTTGGAATCGTTCAGGGTGTCGAGCAGATCGACGCACTCTTCGTCGTCCAGATCGGGCAGGTTCAAGATGGCTTCGCGGAAGTCATTCGCAATGCTGTTGTTCTCAAACTCCAGGTCGTCAATCGGGTAAATTTCTGACAGGCCCGGCACCAGCACGCGGCAGGCGTACACGCCCAGCTGCACAAAATCGGCAATGTAGACCTGATGGCCGTCGTGCTGCAGGCGCTCCAGGCTCCAGGCGTAGTCTTCGGCGGTGGTGCTGCTGAAGTTCCAGTCAACAAACTCATAGTCGGCCACATCACCCAAAAACTTCCAGTGAATGACGCCGCTTGAGTCGACAAAATGGATCTCGATGTTGGTCGAGCTAGCGGTTTCTTCCAGGTCAAAGCCGGGTGCAGGAAAGCCTGACAGTGCATCCAGCGCACGGCCTTGCAGCAATTCGGTCAAGGCGCGCTCCAGCGCCACCTCAAAGCGCGGGTGCGCGCCAAAGCTGGCAAAGCAACCCTGATCCAGCGGATTCAGCAGCGTGACATTCATCACCGGGTATTGGCCACCCAACGAGGCGTCTTTCACCAGAATGCCAAAGCCGGCCTCACGCAGGGCTGCAATGCCACGGGCAATTCGCGGGTAGCGGGCAATCACGGCCTCGGGCACATCCGGCAGGCAAATACCTTCGCTGATGATGCGGGCTTTGACTGAGCGCTCAAAAATCTCCGACAGCGCCTGCGTGCGGGCTTCCATTTGGGTGTTGCCAGCTGACATGCCGTTGCTGACATACAGGTTGCCAATTATATTGACCGGGAAATACACGGTTTGGCCATCGCTCTGGCGCACGTAAGGCAGGGCACAAATGCCGCGATCCGTGGCGCCTGAATTGAAGTCAACCAGCGCGCTGGCGTCCACGTTGCCCTGTGGGTTGTAGAGCTTGTGCAGTTCAGGCGTCAACAACTCGGCAGGCCAGGTTTCGTCTTCTGGCACGGCAAACCAGCGCTCTTGCGGAAAATGCACATGAGCGCGGCTGGTCAGATCGGGGCCGAGGTAGAAATGGGTCCAGAAATAATGGGTCGACAAGCGCTCAAAAAACTCGCCCAAAGCGCTGGCCAGGCAGGCCAGGCGGCTGGCACCTTTGCCGTTGGTGAACAACAATGGGCAATCACGGTCACGAATGTGCACCGACCAGATGCCGTCCACCGGGTTGAGCCAGCTGCGTTCTTCAATGTGGAAACCCAAGGCCTGCAGCTTGCCCAAGAGCGTGCTGATGGTGGTTTCGAGGGCGGCATCTTTGCCAGGAATAAAGGTAGTGTGTGTCATCACTCCAGCATAACCCATGGCCCGACCGCACCCGCGCAGGCACCGTGCTGAAAACGCTAGACTTGAGGTTTTGCCCAATCAGCCCCCCAATTGCGAAAGACCTTCATGATTCTTGAACTAGCCGATTTTTCCATCCAGCCCGGACAAAACGCAGCCTTTGAAGAAGCCATTCAGCGCGGACTGCAAACGGTCATTGCACACGCCAAAGGTTTTCAAGGCTTCACGCTAAACCACGGCATTGAAAACCCACAGCGCTACATCTTGCAAATTATCTGGACCACTTTGGAAGACCATACTGTTGGTTTTCGTGGCTCCCCTGCGTTTGGCGAATGGCGTGCCATCGTCGGCCCGTTTTTTGCCAGCCCGCCGGTGGTGGAGCACTTCAACCTGTTGGCCAAGTCAGCCTAAGCTTGCCACTACGTTCAAGCCCAAAGAATAGCCATGCCAAATTCCCTAACCCCACCCAGGCCATACTGACATGACGTTTGCATTTCCACCTGCCCCCACCGTGTCCGTGCCCGTGCTTGGCTCTGGCGCGCTGTTTCCGGTACACCGCGTCTACTGTGTCGGTCGCAACTATGCCGAGCACGCACAAGAGATGGGGCACACCGGGCGTGAGCCACCTTTTTTCTTCATGAAGCCGGCCGATGCCGTGCTGGTGGTACCGCCTGGCAGCGTCACTGCCCTGCCCTACCCCAGCTTGACCAGTAACTTTCACCATGAAATCGAGCTTGTGGTGGCGATTGGCACTGGCGGAAAGAACATCACGGTAGAACAGGCCCCAAGCCATATTTTTGGCTACGCCGTGGGCCTGGACATGACACGCCGCGACCTGCAAAACGACATGAAGGCACAAGGCCGCCCTTGGTGCATTGGCAAAGGCTTTGACCAATCTGCCCCGATTGGACCGATCACGCCCAAGGCCGCGGCAGGCAGCATCAGCCAGGCAGCGATTGACTTGCAGGTCAATGGTGTGCAGCGCCAACATGGCACGATTGACCAGTTGATCTGGAACATCTCGGAAACGATTGCCCAGCTCTCAGCCGCCTGGGCACTGCAACCCGGTGACCTGATTTACACCGGCACACCCGCTGGCGTGGGCGCGGTGGTGCGTGGGGACATCCTGAACGGCAGCATCAGCGGCCTGACGAGCATTGAATTGAAAGTAAGCTGACATCGGCGGGCAGCTAGTGCGGTCGACCTTAGTCGACCATGGCTTGCGCCAACCCACCCTGCACATGACCGGCATGTACTTTTGAAATTACACTCCAACGATGCACCGCCCCCCCATCAAACATTGCAAAAGCTGCGGCACATCCGTGGTGTACCGGCTACCAGATGACGGCGACACCAAGCTGCGCGCGGTGTGCCCGGCCTGCGACACGGTTCACTATGAAAACCCGCTCAACGTGGTGGGCACGATTCCCGTGTGGAACGACAAAGTGTTGCTGTGTAAGCGCAACATCGAGCCGCGTTTTGGCAAGTGGACGCTGCCCGCCGGCTTCATGGAATTGAACGAGACCGTGAGTGAAGGCGCCGCGCGTGAAACGCTTGAGGAAGCCGGTGCGCAGTTTGAAATGGGCGAATTTTTCTCACTGGTCAACATCCCGCGGGTCGGCCAGGTGCATTTGTTTTACCGCGCACAGCTGCTCAGCGACCAGTTTGAGCCGGGATTTGAGACCATTGAGGCACGCCTGTTTACCGAGGAAGACATTCCCTGGGAAGACATCGCTTTCAAGACCGTAGGCGAAACCCTGAAACGTTTTTTTGCAGACCGCCGCCTGGGCCGTTATGCCATTCATGTCTTTGACATCACCTGAACTACAAGCCAGCTTTGAATTCTGGTTCTACCGCGTGGGCACCTACTTGGTCGCCAATGTGCTGGATGATCCCGCTTGGCTTGCCCTGATGTTTTGTTAGTGTTTTAGGCCTCTAGCCCTTATAGAACATGCGCAAGCAGCTATTATTTTTGACATTGCTATAAACACCCATGCTGCCCTGCTACGTACTGCTTGACCTGGAAACCACAGGCGGCAACCCGGTCAATGACCGCATCACCGAGATCGCCGCAGTGCGCATCGAACACGGCGTGGAAGTGGCCCGCTGGAGCACGCTGGTCAACCCCGGCACACACATTTCAGGTTTCATTGAGCAGCTCACTGGCATCAGCAACGCCATGGTGGCCAACGCACCCGCGTTCAGTGAGGTGGCCAAGCCCTTGCTGGCGCTGCTGGACGGCGCCGTGCTGGTGGCCCACAACGTGCGTTTTGACCACGGCTTTTTGCTGAACGAATTGGCACGGCTGGACGTGGCGCTGCGCGTTAAAACCCTGTGCACGGTACGCCTATCACGCCTGCTTTACCCGCAGTTCAAAAGCCATGGGCTCGACGCCATCATGCAACGCCACGGCTTGGTGAGCACGGCACGGCACCGCGCCATGGGTGACGTTGAGGTGATGCAAAGCTGGCTTGGGCTTGCCAGCAGTGAACTGGGCGCGGATTGCCTGAAGGGCCAAGCCCAGAGTCTGCTGCAAGGCAGTGCCGCCCTGCCGCCGCAACTTGACACCAACGTGGCCGACATTCCCGACACACCCGGTGTGTACATTTTTTACGGCGAAAGTCCGCTGCCGCTTTATGTCGGCAAAAGCGTCAAGCTGCGCAGCCGGGTCATGTCGCACTTTCAGGCCGCCAGCCGCAACGCACGCGAGATGCGCATGGCGCAAGAAATTCGCCGCATCGAGTGGATCGAGACCGCTGGCGAACTCGGGGCGCTGTTGCTGGAAGCGCGTCTGGTGAAAGAGCAGCAACCCATTCACAACCGCCAGCTGCGCCGCGAAAACAACCTGTGCGCCTGGCGCCTGGAGGCCAACCCCAGCAGCCGCCCTTTACTGACACTGGTGCGCGGTAGCGACCTGGTCCCAGCTGAATTTGGTGCACTCTATGGCCCCTACCGCTCCAAAAACCAGGCGCAAAGTCACCTGCGCGAACTGGCCGACACACATGGTCTGTGCCTGCAGGCGATGGGACTCGAATCAGGCAAAGGCCGCTGCTTTGCGCACCAGATCGGCCATTGCAAAGGTGTGTGTTGTGGTGAAGAAGCGCCTGAGCGGCACCACTTGCGCCTGCAAATGGCCCTGATTACCCACAAGCTGCAGGTGTGGCCGTTTGCCGGCAAGGTGGGTTTGCGTGAGCACAATGCAAGGACTGATCGCACCGATATTCATGTGTTTGACCAATGGTGCCATCTGGCCACCGTGCACTCAGACGATGAGTTACAAGACGCCCTGCAAAGCCAAAAAAGCCCGTTGGCGTTTGATCTGGACACCTACCGACTTTCGATGAAACATTTGCGGCCCGCTGGCAAAGTGCATGCCGAGCTCATTGAATTTACATGAAATAAGCCTCTAGACCTTATGAATAATTCGTAAGCAGCTATATAAAATATAGCTAAAATCAGCGCATCGGGTCAATGCGCTTGGGCTCGACATCGGTCACCACGGAAACATCACGCACCTCAGCGTCAATCACATCGTCAGAGGCTGCCTGCGGCGCGCCACCAAACCCTGCACCACGGCCGGCCTGCTGCCACGGTGGGCGGCGCATCATCTGAAACACCCAAGGCTGCACCGGTTTGCCTGTGACTTTGGCCCACAGCGCACGCAGCAGCCACAACGACAGCAGCACCAAGCCAACCGCAAGCACACTGGCAAAAAACACCAGCCCTGCCAGCAGCAGCCCCAGGCGCAGCATCAGCCCCAAAATTGATCTTACAAAATTACCCATTCAAACTCCTTTTGATGCTTTTAGGTGCGGCCATGCGGCGCACATACAAGCCGATTGACATTTCTTTACGCCGAGCGGCTCAAGGAAGTGGGCGGCGCGAAACCGCATACGGCGGCAGACCCTGCAGCATGCGCCGGCCGTAAGCCATGTTCAGCAAACGCTTGTCATAACAAATCACCCGCGCCTGATCGGTCTCACTGCGAATCGCCCGCCCTGTCCACTGCAGCAGCTTGATACCAGTGGCGGGCACCACCAGTTCCGAGAAAGGGTCGCGCCCGCTGCGCTTGAGCCACTCGGCGCGCGCCTCTTCGACCGGATCGCTCGGCGGGCTGAAGGGCAGTTTGGTGATGAACACCGTTTCACACAGCGTACCAGGCAAGTCCAGCCCTTCGCCAAACGATTGGAGACCAAAAATCACCGAGGCAGCGCCCGCCTCGACCCGGGCCTGATGAATGCCCAGCAGCTTGCCACGCGCCAACTGGCCCTGTACCAGCACCACCTCCAGCAAGGCGGCATCCAGCGCATTCACTGCCGCCTGCATTTGCACACGCGAGGTAAACAACACCAGCGCGCCATGCGGCACGTCGCGCAAATCCGTTAGCAGGGCCGCCACCATCTCAGCGGTGTACTGGTCCACCTGACGCGCATCGGCCAAGGTGTCTGTCACGATCAACTCGCCTTGGCGCTGGTAGTCAAACGGACTGTCCACCGCCAAGGTGCTCACTTGCGGCAAGCCGGCCAAGCCGGTTTCGCTCAGAAAATAGTCAAAACTGCCACAGGTGGTGAGTGACGCAGATGTCACCACCGCGCCACGCACTTGGCGCCACAAATGCCGACGCAACAAGTCGCCCGGCACGATCGGACAGGCGTTTGCGCTGAGCGACACCAAGCCAGAACTGGTGTCTGATTTGAGCCATTTGGCCAGGGGCGGCTCGTCAGTGGCCAGCCACATGGCGCTGGTGGCCACCACACTGTTGATTTTGGGTGCCAGCTGGCCAAGTTTGGCGTATTCAAGCGAACACTGCGCGGCCTGTGACGGGTCTTCTTTGGCCCGTAATTTAAGCTCGGCACCCAGAGCTTCCAACGAATCTGAGAGCGCCACGGCGTGGCCGTGGATCAGCTTGAAGGGCTCCAGCATCACCTCGGGCACAACGCCTTCCTTGAAACGATAAACCGTGTCGTAAGTGCTGGCTACACCCCGCAAAAACTCCATAGCCAGGCGACTCGCTTCCAGCATGGCGGTTTTGAGCTGTTGTGCCAGGGTGGTGACGTCTTGCGCCAGCACAAAGCCCAGCTTGTCAGCTACCTCGACCAGAATTTTGGGCAGCTTTTCAAGCCAGCGCAGGCTGCCCAAGTCCATGGCACTGGAAAACTGGTCCAGGGCCACCGCCGGCAAGTGGTGGCCTTCGTCAAACACCACCAGGCAGTTGTCCAGGTCAGGCAGCGCCTTCATGCCCAAGGAGGCCAGCACCAGGTCATGGTTGGCTACGATCACTTGCGCCTGTGCCAGTTGCATGCGCGCCTGGTAGTAGCTGCACGCAGAAAACCGTGGGCAATGGCGGGCAGTGCAGGTGTGGCGCTCAGCGGCCACGGTACCCCAATCAGAGGGGTCGGGTTGCTCGGCCAGGCTGTCGCGGTCGCCGTCCCATTTACCGGTGGCCAAGCCGGAGGCCAGCGTGTCGTAAAGCTGCATGCGCCGCTCCAGCGGGTCTTGCCAGACCTGGCCCCTGACGGGTTTGGGGGATTGGAGCGGCTGCGCTGCTGGTTCGTCGTCGCCCTCGAACATGTCAACGGCATCGCCACCGCCCACCAACCGCTCCAATTTGAGCTTGCACACATAGCGGCCACGGCCTTTTGCCAAGGCAAACACAAACGGTGTGTCAAGCACGGCGGCCAGCGCAGGCAGGTCTTTGGTCATCAATTGCTCTTGCAGCGCTACGGTGGCAGTCGACACCACCACCCGCGTTTTGCGCGCCAATGCCATGGCCACCGTGGTCGATAAGTAAGCGGCAGATTTGCCAACGCCAGTGCCCGCCTGAATCACCGCCACTGCGCTTTGTGGCTCGTCGTGTTCGCCCAGCGTCACACATTCCAAAGCACTGGCAATGCGCTGGGCCATGTCGCGCTGACCCATGCGGGCGCGAAAGCCCGGCGTAGCCGCCACAACCTGGTCAAACGCGCCCAGTGCCACGTCGGCCAAAGCAGCGTCACTCAATCAAGCACCTGCAGCAAACACATGAAACACAAGCACACAAGACAGACTCCGAGGAATAGATAAAGGGATGAGTTTAAGAAGGCGTTGGGCCGGGTGCGAGTAGCATCGCCAACAATCACCGGGTTTTCGCAGCAATTTAGCCCGCAAGAGCCCAGAGTATCCGTCCACTTTGCGCCAGCAAAGCTCACACTGAGAATTTGACCTAAGGGGATAAAGCCTATGAAACCCGTCGACCCACCCCATCACCCGCAAGAGATTGAACTCAAGCTGGCGCTACCCGGTGCCAACCCGGCACAACTGCTCAAGCAATTGTCCCGCACACCAATTCTGGCGCGTCGCCAGCCGACCCAACTGCAACTGCACAACGTCTATTACGACACGCCCGAGCAACACCTGCACCAACAAAGCATCGCCTTGCGCATTCGTCGTGTGGGCAACTCAGCCAAGCCCCAGTGGCTGCAGACCCTGAAGACAGGCAAGCAAAACAACTCGGCTCTGAGTCAGCGTGGCGAGTGGGAAACCCCTGTGCCCAATGAGCGTTTGTCAGCCAAAGCCCTCAAAGCCACGCCTTGGACCGCGCTTGACCCTGATGGCAGCCTGTTCAAGTCGCTGCGACCATGCTTCACCACGCGTTTTGAGCGCACGATCTGGCTGGTGCGCCGGCGTGATGGCAGTGTGGTTGAGGTCGCTCTCGACGTGGGCCAAATCGTGGCCGGTGACCAAACCGCCGTGATTTGCGAGCTCGAATTTGAGCTCAAGGCCGGCCAGCCAGCCGCCTTGTTCGACGTGGCCCAGCAAGTGGCCCGCAGCGTTGCCGTGCTCCCGGCAACCCAAAGCAAAGCCGAGCGTGGCTACGCCTTGGCGCAAGGTGGCTTGGCCACACCGGTGCGCGCCCTGCCGCCCAAACTGACACCCGACCTGCCCGTGCTGGCAGCGGCACAGCGTGTGCTGAGCGAGATGTTTTGCCAATTCACCAGTAATATGAACGCACTGCACGCGTCGGAAGACCCAGAAGTGGTGCACCAGGCCCGGGTCGGTTGGCGTCGATTTAAAAGTGCCTGCCGCCTGTTTCGCCCGGCTCTTGCGCCAGACGCTTTACCGTCCTGGGAGCCGCTGCATGCGCTATTGACCTGCCTGGGGGAGCTGCGCAACCTTGAGGTGGCCCTAACGGAGACACTGCCACCATTTGCCGATGCCTACATAGCGGGCAATGAGCCCCGCGCGCGCACGTGGGAGGCCATGACACAGGCCCTTGCGCATGACGCTGAGCTGCAGCGTAAAGCGGTGCGCTACGCACTGCGGGACCCCAGTCTTGGTGCCGCTTTGCTGGCCACCACACAATGGATCGAAGGCTTAACGGCCGTGCCTGGAACGGTTGAATCGGCGGCTTTACAGAAACAATCCTTGCGCCGTTGGAGCCGTCAACGCATCAAACGTCTGCATGCCAAATACAAACAGGCCTTTCAAGCGGCCAATACCCTTGAGGCCCAGCACGGCGCGCGTATTCTTGCCAAGCGTCTTCGCTACTGCCTGGAGGCGCTGCAATCGCTGCTGCCAGCCAAGCGCACCAAGCGCTGGGTTCAGCAGGCCACCAACGTGCAAAGCGCCATCGGAGTAACACGCGACTTCACGCAGGCAATGGCATTTATAGCCCGGCAGGATCTGAACCCGGGCTTGGCAGAATTTTTGCGCGGTGTGGCCGCGGGGCGGTCACAGCCTTAAATCGCCTCACTCACAATGGTAGGCAGCATGCGGGTGGTGGTGTCGCGCAGGCGGCTGGTCATCAGCTGCAACACCAGCAGCAAAACCTTGTTGGCAAGGCGTGGGTACTCCAGCATGATCGTGTTCAGCTTGTCGCGCGTCAGCACGGCAAAGTCAGTGGGTTGGGTGGCTACACAGCTGGCAAAACGCTGGCGCCCGTCAATCAATGACATTTCGCCTAAAAAGCCGCCAGGCCCCACACGTGTCACCAACTTTCGCCTGCCAGTACCGTCATTTTTCATCACATCGACCTGTCCCGTCAGCACAATCACCAAAAAGCTGCCCTCGGTACCTTCATTCAAAATGGTGTCGCCCCGGAGCGCGCCGTAACACGACATGTATTCACAAAACTTACTGTATTCAGAGACAGAAAAGCCCTCAAACAACGACAACGCTTTGACAACTTCGTAAATCTCGTCCAAATAACCCGAGGCGCTCCCCAATTGGGTCATGTGCTCGAAACCCAGCAGCGGTGTTACAGAATGGCTCATGGATTGGGCCAAGCTAGCGGTAAGGATATGAACATTGGATAAATGGTTTGTGCCGTCAGTCGTTTCAAGTTAGTGCACGAGTCTGCTCAATTCTTCGCATGAGAACAATAGTTCAATCAGACTACTAAAGTTGTCTGCCCTTATTCGCTATTTTTTCCAGACAGCGACTCAAATTTAACGGCCCACAAATCACCAGAATTGCAGTGCTGGACTCTGTGCAGGATTCGCCTTGCCTGAAGGATAGGGCGAGTGCCCAGGGCATCACCAACACTTTTCAGCTTGACCTCATGAAAAGCTGGATTTGGTACAAACAGAGACACTCAGGACCTATTTTCAATGAATTTAGGAGGTTTTTGGCATCGTGCAACATCTGGTTACAAAGCAATCAGACGAAAAAAAATCCCTTGTAAGTCATTGATTTACAAGGGATTTTCATAATTAATTGGCGGAGCAGGGGGGATTCGAACCCCCGGGGGATTTAACTCCCCGCACGCTTTCCAGGCGTGTAAATTAATAAATATTTATCTATATAAATCAAATACTTACAACATTTATAACAGTTTAAAAAGCATTTCCGGCACAAAACGGGCACACTCGCTTTACACTTTCACCCATCAAATTCGTGTGAAAGGCAGAAATGGCAAGCTTTCGAAAACGTGAATCCGGGCTCTGGCAAGCCACCGTTCGAATGACTGGATACCCATCTCAATCGAAAACTTTCGAGCGAAAAATCGACGCTGATATTTGGGCTCGCAAGATTGAAACCGACATCGATAAAGGCATTTTCCAAAGCTCGTCTGATGCCGAGAAGACTACGCTCACCGACCTGATCGATCGCTTCAAAAAAGAGTACGCCCCCTTCCACTATCGAAAGCGCGAAGATGAAAAGGAAGCCTGGCGCTTTCAGCTCGCCAGGCTTGACTCCTTGATTGGCAAATACTCCCTCGCTGCCATAGACCAAAAAGTTGTTGGTGCGTACCGCGATCTGCGATTGGCTGGCAACAGCCAGATGCCAGCGGTCGGTGACTCTACCGTCCGCAAAGAAATTTTCATGCTGTCCAAACTGATGAGATTCGCTCAAATTGAGTGCGGCATCCTGTTACCTCGTGGCAACCCGGTCGACAACGTGCGCAAGCCATCAGAAGGTAAAGGCCGCGAGAGACGCCTCACAAAAGAAGAGTTCGCCCGCCTGGAAGCTGAAATCAAGCGGTCACGAAACAAACTTCTCTACCCGGCCTTCCAGTTCGCCATCGAAACCGCAGCGCGACAAAATGAAATTTTGTCGCTGACTTGGGAGCACGTGAACCTTGAACGCAAGTTTGCCCTCTTAAAAGACACTAAAAACGGCGAAGAACGGGCGGCTCCGCTGTCATCAAAAGCGATTGAGGTGCTGGATGCATTGCCAAAGCCAAAGCCCGCAGGCAAGTTCAACCCAACGGATCGGCCCTTCCCTATTGACCGGACTTGCCTTTTGAGTGTTTTCCGCTATGCCTGCCAGCGCGCAAAAATTCAAGACTACACCTGGCACGACTTGCGCCATGAGGCCATGAGCCGCCTGAGCGAAAAGAATGATTTCTCGATTCTTGAGCTCGCCTCTATCTCCGGCCACAAAACTCTGCAAATGCTGAAAAAATACACCCACCTTCAGGCTGAAAAATTGGCTGACAAGATGGGATAGTAACTGCTCGTCCCCAGACTGTCAGCGGAAGCGACGGCAACTTTGGGATCGAAAGAAGCAACAAAGCGTCCCATGAATACCGTGACAACAAAAACCGGGTTCAGCGTGCATGGTCAGACAGAAATCCTGACTACTGGCGCCTTCAGGTCCAAATCGCTCAATTCTTTCGGCATGGTGACCCGACCTGAGTGCCCGTCAATCAGCGCTCTTTGTTTGCCTGGGCCAAAACCGACGCAGCCAATTGCCTAGTGTCATCAGAATAGCGATCACTGGCCAGAACGCGCGCAGCCTTGTCTTCCATCTCTGCCCCTGTCTGTTTGCCGCCTCCGCACTGAGCCAAAGCGGATGCGGCAAGACTCTTGGCAATCTGAGATGCCCGGTTGTCTTGCAACGTTTCGGCTGCCAGCTTAGCGATCTGAGCAGACGTCTGTTTCGTGTTTTTGGACATGATGGGCTTCTTAATGTGATCAGTTCTTCAGCAAACTCTTGAATGGCAATACAACGGGATTAGTTTGGGATTTCTGTTCAGTTCCATCTGAAGGCGCAACGCGCAGCCGCGCAAGTTGAACGACATTGCTTTTGCCCCGAAAGTACCCATCCGGGAGCCCTGTCAGCATTTCCACGTCAGTTTCTGACAGTCCGATATGCCTAGGAATCGCATCAAGTGGCATCACATTTTCGTCGACCAATAGATCGATAGTGCGTCGAAGCAGACGCGGTTGCTCGGGCTTTCGATCGCCGTCACCAGGCTCTGATTTGCCTCCCCACCGAGCAGATCGCCGCTTGAACAGTGACAACTTGCCTTCTTCATCCAGCAATCCCAAGGCATACAACCTCATCGTGATCGCTGCGACCGAAACGCCCCACCGACGTTTGAGCAACAACATGTCGTCAAGCGTGACAGGCATGCGCACATCAGATGCAAAGGTTTCGGCAGGTAGCAGAAATGCTCCAGCAAATTGATGGGCTTGCTTTTCCATCAAGTTATGGCGCTCGCGATCGGTCGTGCGTTGGATAAGTCGGTGCAGCACCAGGTGACCCAACTCATGTGCAAGATCGAATCGGCTGCGGTAACCATTATCTTTGTCAGCTGACAACAAAATGAGCGGACGCCCAAGGACCTCGCTCCAAGCTGAAAGCCCCTCGATTTGGGCAATACCTGTTTCTTCGCGAACCAAGATGACACCTGCGCCCTCAACGGCGAGCGCAAGGTCTTGAACTGCCACACGCCCCAGTCGCCACATATCACGGCATTCACAGGCTGCCCGCTCAATGTCTTCAGACGTGATTTCTTCTGGATTGAGAAAACTGCGTTTCGGCAGATTCAGATCCGGATAGTCGACGAATTCCATCAACGCGACAGCGATATCCTGCGCCCATTCCAGGCGAGCCTCAAGCATCGCGCGTGCAGCAACGTGAGCAGACGCATTGCTGCGAAACAGTGGCAAAGAGATTTTTTCTGTTGGTGCCCGGGTGAACCACTCGGGTGTGACATTCACCACGCCCGCAAGACGATCAAGAGCCTCTCGCTCAGGCGCTTGAGAGCCTGCTCTCCATTTGCTGACTGTCGCTGGCGACACACCAACCATGGTGGCGAGCTGCACCTGGGTCAAGCGACGCACAGCCAGGATCTGGCTAAGCCGATCCTGTTGAAAACCTTGGATTCCACCTCGGCTCATTGTGTTGTTCCATCTTTGTCCTGCTTGCCGCTGTTCTTTTTCAGCTTCGGCATTGCAAGGTCATCCTGCATCGTTGCCGGTTTCTGGTCATATCGCTTGAGGAAAGCATCAATGGGCTCCCGAAAGAGCCAACCTTCCATATTTCGGTCTGGGACAGCTATTTGGATAGAAACCGGTGAATCAGGGTGAATTTGTAGAGATCCGGAGAAGCAGGCCACAAAAAAGGCAACTGCATCCGACGGAGGCACATAGTCGGCAAAAAGCTCTGGTTGAACCAAAGGCTCAATCGCCTGATTCGCCATCGACATCTGTCTACGGGTTTGACTGCGGCGACCATTGGTCCAAATGCCTTCTTTGATATTGAATCGCGCCAGCGTGAAAACACCAGTACGACCAACGACAATTGCATTGCCCCTAATTGGTGAAGGCGCACCATCATTAACAGCAAGTGTTCGCTGGAAAGCCTCATTCATGTGAAAGTGGCGTAACTGGCCCACTACGCTCGGAAGATGCCCATCATCCATGCCGCGGGCGGCGGCGTAGGCACGTTGCGCACCAACCACCAAAGCCTCTTCAACACCCAGGACTACTTCTCGAGGCAAGTTCCTTACGAGCAGGTCTGGGATCGTGTCTTTTGTAGGCTTGGCCATTGGCAACTCCAGTGTCGAATTTCGCATAAGTGGATTCTATACTTAAATTATTTCGCATAACAAGCTTTTTTAATGAATTCGTATCGCGGAGCTCCCCCGGATCAGTCACTAGCTTGGACGTCGTAGTGCTAAAAGGCGTTGGCCCAAAGTTTCTCAAGCTCTGTGGTCGCGTCCTCTACTGGCAGGTGGATGTCGAAGTCTTTGAACAGTCGTGCCTGTCAACATCGACCAAGGCCCTTGCGGCTCCGGTCAGGTGCGACTGAGAAATGGTGCGTTTCGTCGGCAAATGTTGATAAGCGCCGACGTTTCGAAACACACCCGAGTCGATGAAACTATCAATCACTTTATGAGTTAACCATTTCCACCATTGAGCGAAATATGATCCCAACCGCATACCGAAACATCTTCCACTATTGCCCTTCTGCAAGCGTCTGAAGGCGTTCGCTAACTTTGACTGTAAGTTGCTGGAGTCCCTCCCCATTGTTTAGGTATTGGATATACCGGAGATGTCGCAGGTCAAAAGGCACATCGTCCGCAGACTGGGTTATCAGAATGACATCCTTGCCCAGGGAATGTGCAATTCCAGCCTCATAGAACACATTCGCATTCTTTCCG
>NZ_JAQTXM010000033.1 GCF_028688795.1 Rhodoferax sp.
CCATCCGCTCCTACTTGGCAACCATGACCAAGCAGAAAAACAATCTGTTTGACTGTTTGGTCAGCGTGTTTAACCGCCAGATAATTCAGCCCAGCTTTGCTCGTTAAGCTGAGTAGTTACAAAATATGTGGTTATTTTTGCTTGTAGCCCTTATGAAACAAGCGTAGATAGCTACTTAAATAATAGTAAATATCTTTCCCGGATTCATGATGTTGTCGGGGTCCAGCGCTTGTTTGATGCTGCGCATCATGGCCACGGCGCCGCTGCCAGTTTCTTCCACCAAAAAGCCCATTTTGTGCAGGCCCACGCCGTGTTCGCCGGTGCAGGTGCCACCCAGCTTGAGCGCGCGCTGCACCAATTGGTGGTTAAGCTGCTCGGCCGTGTCACGCTCCTGGGGAATGTCGGGGTCAATCAAATAACCCATGTGAAAGTTGCCATCGCCCACGTGGCCGACCAGAAAGTAGGTCAGGCCACTTTGCTCAGCCTCGGTCACGGAGTCCAGCAGTGCGTCGGCCAGGTGCGAGATCGGCACGCAGGTGTCGGTGGTAATGGCCTTGCAGCCCGGGCGGGACTGGATGCCGGCAAAGTAGGCGTTGTGCCGCGCCGTCCACAGGCGGGTGCGCTCCTCGGGGGTGGCGGCCCATTCAAAGGTCTGGCCACCTTGGTCGGCGGCAAGCTCTTGCACGATCTCAACCTGCTCTTGCACGCTGGCTGGCGAGCCATGAAACTCCATCAACAGCATGGCACCTTCGCGCAAGCTGAGTTTGGAGTGCGCATTCACCATGCGGATGGTGTTGGCGTCCAGCAGCTCGCAGCGGGCAATCGGTATGCCTAGTTGAATGATCTGGATGGTGGTGTTGACCGCATCGGCCAGACTGTCAAAGCTGCAGGTGGCGGCCATCACCGCCTCGGGCAGCGGGTAGAGCTTGACGGTCACCTCGGTGATCACGCCCAGCGTGCCTTCACTGCCCACCATCAGGCGCGTCAGGTCGTAGCCCGCTGAGGATTTTTTGGCGCGCGTCCCGGTGCGAATCACCTCGCCCTGCGCAGTCACCACCTCCAGCGCCAGCACGTTTTCGCGCATGGTGCCGTAGCGCACGGCGTTGGTGCCGCTGGCGCGGGTGGCCGACATGCCGCCCAGCGTGGCGTCGGCGCCGGGGTCTATCGGAAAGAACAGGCCGGTCGACTTGACGGCTTCGTTGAGCTGCTTGCGCGTCACACCGGGCTGCACCGTCACGGTCAAGTCATTGGCGTCGATGCGCAACACCTCGTTCATGCGGCTCACATCCAGGCTGATGCCGCCTTGCACGGCCAGCAGGTGCCCTTCGAGTGACGAGCCCACGCCAAACGGTATCACCGGCACCTTGAATTGGGCGGCCAGTTTGACCGCATCCGCCACATCCTGCGTGTTTTGGACAAACACCACGGCCGCAGGTGGCGGCACGGAAAAGGCCGATTCGTCGCGGCCATGCTGCTCGCGCACCACCAGCGCGGTCGAAAACTGGGTGCCAAAGCGGGCTAGCAGCGCGTCAAGCAGGGCGGGTGGCACGGCGCGGGCCTTGATTTCAGGTAGCAATTGGGGCGCGGGGGTGGGTGCGTTCATGGCGTGACTCCGTGATAATGATTCAATATGAAACGCCACTGTACAACCGTATGAAGCTGCACGAACTGACCTACCTGGTGGTGGACGATCTGGAGCTGATGCGGGCGGTCACCATCAACCAGCTGCGCAGCATGGGTTTCGAGAAAATCAAGTCGGCCCGCAACGGCGCCGAGGCGCTGGACATGCTGCGTCACGCCAAGTTTGACGCGGTGCTGTCAGACTGGAACATGCCGGTGATGTCTGGCCTGGAGCTGCTCAAAACCATTCGCGCCGATGCCCGGCTGGCCAAGATGCCGTTTCTGATGATCACCGCTGAGGCTGAGCGCCAGCGCATCGAAGATGTGATTTCTGCCGGCGTCAGCGGTCTGCTGGTCAAGCCGTACACCGCGGGTAGCCTCAAAAACCGGCTTGATCGCATGCTGACGCCGCAAGGCCGTCTGCCGCCCAAGTCCGCATCAAACACGCCCTTGCCCGGTACAGCAGACCGTGCCGACGCCGGGTTGACGCCAGGCGCACTGCCACCGTCGCGCATTCTGGTGGTGGACGATTACCCGGTCAGCCTTAAATTGCTTGAAAAATTGTTTGCCGACGAGTACCAGGTGCTCACCGCCACCGACGGCCCGCAAGCGCTGGCGCTGTGCCAGGGCGAAACTTTGCCAGACTTGGTGCTGATGGACGTGATGATGCCCGGCATGGACGGCTTCGAGGTGGTACGCCGCCTGCGCGAGGTACCCGCCACGGCCCAACTGCCTGTGATTTTTGTTACCGGCCTGAGCGACGACGCGGCCCGCCTTAAGGGCATGGAGCTGGGTGCGGTGGACTTTGTCTCCAAAACCGACAACCCCAAGGCGCTGCGGGCGCGGGTGCGCAACTTCATTCAGTTTGTCGACATGCGTCGCAAGCTGCAAGCGGATTACGACACCATGCTGGACGAAGCCCGCATGCGCGAAGACGCCGAACACATGACTCGGCACGACCTCAAGGGCTCGTTGGCGGGCATTGTCGGCATGGTGCAGACATTGGCCGATGACGAAGACATGGCGCCCAAACACGCCGCCCAATTGCGCTTGGTGCAGCAAACGGCCCAGCAGGTCATGGACATGGTTAACCTGGCCGGTGAGCTTTACAAGATCGAGATGGGCCGCTACAAACCCAAGGCTACTGCGGTGGACGTGGGTGACATCTTGCACCGTATCGTGGACCTGTCACGGGCTGGGTTTGCGCACAAGCAGCTCACCCTTGAGGTCGACACCGACACGCCGGTGGGCAATGAGCTGCCACACGCGTCTGGCGAGACCACGCTGTGTTATTCGCTGTTTCAAAACTTGATCAAAAACGCATGCGAAGCTGCCCCACCGGGTAGCCGCGTGGTGGTGGCCCTGCGTGATGAAAACCCGCTGCGCGTGCTGATCAGCAACGCCGGCGTGGTGCCGCCAGAGCTGCGCGAGCGGTTTTTTGACAAGTTCGCCACCAGCGGCAAGCAAGGTGGCATTGGCATTGGCACCTATTCGGCCCTGATGTTGGCCCGCGCGCAGCAGGGCGACATCAGCATGGTCACCAGCGACAAGGACCATCTCACGGCGCTGACCGTGACCTTGCCGCGCCACACCTTTGACGCCGCTCAACCCGGCACCTGACCCAATCAATTTTTAACGAGGCCATCATGGGCAACCGACTGACACAAATCGCCACCCGAACGGGTGACAACGGCACCACCGGCCTGGGTGACAACACCCGGGTCTCCAAAAACAGCTTGCGCGTGCACGCCATGGGCGATGTGGACGAGCTCAATTCCAACCTGGGCGTGTTGCTGTGCGAAGCCATGCCTGAATCGGTGCGTAGCCTGCTGGTTGAAATCCAGCACCAGCTGTTCAACCTGGGCGGTGAGTTGTCGATTCCGGGGTTTGAATTATTGAAAGCAGACGCGGTGCTGGCGCTCGACGAAGCGCTTGAAGTGCACAACGCGGCGCTGCCGAAGCTGCAGGAATTCATCTTGCCAGCCGGCACCCGGGCCGCCTCGCTGGCCCATGTGTGTCGCACAGTGGCGCGCCGGGCTGAGCGCGCGGTGGTGGCGCTGGGTGCGCAAG
This sequence comes from Rhodoferax sp., assembly GCF_028688795.1. Lineage (GTDB taxonomy): Bacteria > Pseudomonadota > Gammaproteobacteria > Burkholderiales > Burkholderiaceae_C > Rhodoferax. Next base: position 3,691 of record NZ_JAQTXM010000033.1, read on the forward strand.
ACGCCCTGAAAGACACGCCCCGCCAGTACCTTAACCGCCTGTCAGACCTGATGTTTGTGCTGGCCCGCGTGCTCAACCGATACCGCACTGACGGCAGCACCGGGGACGATGTGTATTGGCACAGCGAGAAACTGGCGCGCGACCAAGCGCAGTAGCCACCGGCCTGGCGCAAGTCGGGCCAGGTTGACGAGACCTAGGGTTCAGGCCTGCGCCGCCTTTTTAAGCAAAGCGAATATCTCGTCTTTCAAGCGCAGCTTCTCTTTCTTGAGCGTTTCAATTTGTTCAGGCGAGCTGGGGTCGGTGCGCGACACCATGCGTTTGACCTGCTGGTCCAACGCGTTGTGTTGCTGGAAAAGGCTGACAAAGTGGGCGTCGCTGGTTTTCAGCTGGGTGATGAGTTCGCGGTATTCAGGAAACATGCAATATCCTCAAGTTAAACCGGTTGGGGTGGTTTTGGCTCGCGCCAAACCCCGACTTTACTCCACACCAGTGGGCACTTTGCGTCATTTTTTCACTATCTTTTATATAGCTGCTTACGCTTATATATAAAGGGCTAGAGCCTAATTTTTATTAAAATAATCATTTACTTAGGGGCCAGCACTGCCATGGTGATGCGCGACACACAGGTGGGCTCGCCGGCTTCATTGACCATGTCAATCTGCCAGACCTGGGTGGTACGGCCAATGTGCACGGGCCGGGTGGTGCCAGTTACCCAGCCGCTTTTTGCGCTGCGCAAATGGTTGGCATTGATGTCCAGCCCCACCGCTTGGTGCCCGCTCGGGCAGGCATAGTTGGCCGCCACCGAGCCCAGTGTTTCGGCCAGCACCACGCTCACGCCGCCATGCAACAGACCAAACGGTTGGCGGGTGCGCGCGTCTACCGGTACGCGGGCGGTGATGAAGTCGTCACCCACCTCCAAAAACTCAATGCCCAAGTGGCTCACAGCCGTGTTGAGGCTGGTGCGGGTGAGTTCTGCCACTGAGATGTCTTGCTGCCAAATGCGCATGAGAAGTTCCAAAAAAGAAGGATGGCCAGACTATAGCCAGCACGGCTGCGTCCCGGCTGTGCAGCTACCATGCAGCTTTGTTTTCTAAGGCCAAATGGCTGAAGGGGTGCTGAGATGATTGACGGGCTGATTGCGGGCAGGTTGATGGGTGACCCAGAGCGCCGCCAGGGCAAGGGTGAAAGTACCTTTGTGGTGGCCAGGGTCAAGGCGCAAAGCAATGAGGGCGAGAGCCTGATGGTCAATGTGATTGCCTTTGATGACGCCCCCTGTGTCGCCTTGCTGGCGCTGCGCGACGGCGACTCCGTAGCCGCCGCCGGCCACCTTAACCCCAAGGTGTGGACCGACAAGCAGGGCAACACCAAGCCGGCGCTTGACCTGGTGGCGCACCGCGTGGTGAGCAGCGAAACCGGGGCATAGCTGCGGCCCAATGCAGCTGAGGCAGTTTGTCTCAAATGTTCATCCAGGCCCTGAAATTTTTTTGCAGGCATGTCGCGCAGACTTATCGTCGTGACACTGTTCGCCCAACTAGTAGGGATGGTCTGTGGACGGCGTTTTTGCCTGACTTTGATGCCTGCGTGGGCCGTTTCCTTGCGCGAGATGGGTCGGCGCGGCGTTGTGTTGCCCGGCTGCACTCACAACCAAGTGAATAAAGTGGAGTTTGGCTACAACGTCATTTGCCAGCACAAAGGGGTAAAAATCAGCTTGTCCCATGGCGCGCGACATGCCGTTAAGCAGCATGGTCAATTGCCTCCAATGGTTCAGAAACGCCAGAAAAAGCACCGCTTCAGGATGATCCGCCTGGTACAAAGCGTCCAGCGTAAATGGGGTGAATTCAAGTTGATCGGCGTCGACGCTGAGACCGAAACTCATTGCCGTATCGACCGTGTCGCGCATATGCATGTAGTGCGCCCAGCATTCGGCCCAATCCTCAAAGGGGTGTACGCTGGCATAAGAACTTACAAAGTGCTGTTGCCAGTCCTGGCGCGGCCCCTTTTTGTAATGCGCCTTCAGGCTGGCGGCATAGTCTCGCCGCTCATCTCCGAACAAGGTCCGGCAAGGGTTCACCCATTCAGTGCCAGCTACCAGTCGGTCCCAATAATAGTGACCTACCTCATGGCGGAAATGCCCTAGCAATGTGCGGTAGGGCTCGTTCAAGGCTTGTCGGGTGAATTCGCGTTTGGCGTGATCGGCCTCTGTGATGTTGAGGGTGATCAATCCCTTGTGATGCCCAGTCATCACAGGCGATGCATCGTCAGTTGCGCGCAGAAAGTCAAACATCAGGCCACTCTCAGTGTCTTCCGTCTCGCGCGATGCGACCGGAAGCCCCATCACCAGCAGTGCCGACACCAACCGCCGTTTTGCTAATTCAATGCGTCCCCACAATTCACCGTTGTCCGGGTGCTTGGGGTCGGCCAGATCGGGAATAGTGCGATTGAGTCTGCAGGCTCGGCACAATTGCTCATGTACCTGGCGCTCACCCACCGGTAGCAGCCAGTTGCAGGCGGCTGCGGTGTGAAGGTTGGCACATCGATCGTAGGCGGGCCCATCCGTTTGCCAGTCGACCCAGGTACCTGGCTCGACCCCAGGTTTTAGCGGCAACAGTGTCGCCTGCTCCGGGTGATAGCCAAGTGGTGTATTGCAAGCCAGGCAGGTGCTGTTTCGGAAGAATGTTGGGCGTCCGCACTGGCAGTGATAGACGCGCACGGCCTGGCCCAGGACTTGGGAAACGGTGGGCGCAAAGGTATCGGAAGTTGGCAAGATAGACTCTCAAAACAGGCAACGGGTGGCCGTTGGGGTTGGCCACCGGCACGGGCGGTGCAGTGTGCCACGTCTGAGCATATTGGTAAAACCACCGAGGGGTCGATGCGGTCAGAAGATCGACTCTTGGCTCGCCGCCTTCACATTTACGCGCGTGAACTACTTCTGCGGGTAGGAGAGATCAGCACGCCGATTTTGAGCATAGGCAGTCTCGTCGCGGCCCAAGGCTTTTGGTTTTTCCGCGCCCAGACTGACGGCTTCCATTTGTCCTTCTTTTGCACCAAAGATTTTGAGTGCTTTCAACACGGCTTCAGACCGCTTTTGCCCCAGTGCAAGGTTGTACTCGGCGCCACCCTGTTGGTCGGTATTGCCCTCTATCTTGATGACGACCTGCGGATGGCTGGCTAGGTACTTGCCGTGCAGTTCTAACAGCGGCGCAGCGCCGGGTTGGACAGTCGACTGATCAAAATCGAAATAAACGCTGCGTTCTTTGTACAGTGGATTTTTTGGATCGAGGTAAGGAGCCAGCGGAGCGGCAACCACCACAGCGGGCAATGCAGGTTGATTTGCAGCCTGGCCACCAGCCGCGGCAGGGGCTGGGCTGGGCGTCGCAGCTACAGGCGTTGCAATGGGGGTACTGCTGCAAGCTGCCAAGAAAACAGTGGTTGCCATCGCGATGCTGAGTGTCGCTTGCCTATGAATATGCATATCAAATCTCCAGGTTAAAAAAATCCAAAACTCCAGGAACACATCACCATGCCGCATCGCGCTTTGCTGGCGCCACGCCTGTTAAGCACGCCTCAGGCGGCGTTCTCACGACACGTTGAATAGTTGGCTTGACGCTTCACAAACGCAAGGGCTGCGAGACCCCACAGGTGTGAAATTTCACGCAGCGCACCCTATTGGGAAAACAGGTAAGCCATGAAGTTTCCCTTTTCTTGCGCGCTGCAGTCGCGGTTCAAAACGTCATTGCAATCGCGCTTAAACCACTTTTCTACTTTCGCCGCGTCAGTTAAACGCTTCGGGTTGGCAGCCGGTGCCATTGGGGAAATGATCTTGTTTGTCTTGACATGTTGGCCTTGCAGCATCGGGGAGTCGGTATGACAGGAGGTACACATCAACTCGCTCACTCTGGTCGTGTAGAGCCTGCGTCCGGCCTCGACAGAAAAGTCTTTGAATGCCGGATTTTCCTGCTTGGCTGCGATGCGATAACTGTCATAGGCAGGGTTGGCCACAGCGCCAAGCGACAGCATCAAACTGGCCAGCCAGGTCATTTTCTTGATTGTTTTTTTCATGAGCAATTTTTTTATGTGAGCGCATCAAAACGCGGCCAGGTCGGGCGCTGGCGCGGTGTTGATGTAGAGAGCAGTTTGATTTACTGGCTTGATTCTGTGGCGACTGTGATCAGTCGCTGCCTGGACCATCGGCTGCGCCGACACTGGCGACAGCTCTGATGCGCCGAGTTCTTTTAGCCATATTGCTGCCCAAAAGAGCGCCCGCCGGGGCAGGATCATCATGCGGGCAAACCATGACCGGAACTGAAGATTTGGTGATCAGCCCAGGAACGATGCTGCCGTTTAGCAAACGCATCACTGCATTCTTCCGCTCTGAAGCGACCACGATGAGCCCGCATCGGCGGTTGACGGCTGCCAGCGCCACGTACTCTGCGGCGTCTGCACCTGAGCCCATGCTCCGCGTACTAAGAACACCCCAAGATTCTGCATGAGCTGACGCTGCCATAAGCACACGAGAAGCCATGTTGTGCGCCTGCGCCTTGAACTCTTCAGCAGACAGCATGGGTACAACGGGCATGCCACTCACCATGGGGAATGCATAGTGAGGGTCGGCAGGCAAAACGTACAAAAAGATAACGCTGGCGTGGTGGGCTCGCGCCACCTCAACACCTTGTCTGAGTGCAGTCTGGGCCGCTGCCTGATCGTCTAACACAATCAATATTCGTTTGTACATGGGCTCATCTTGGTTGAAGGTGGCATTTAGGATGTCGGTGCTTGCTGCCCGCTGGGGCGTATGTCGCCCCGCGGTTCGACAAACTCTAGCCAGACCACATCGGCGGGCAGATCATCCATGAGCCCCATTCTTGTGGGTTTGGCCAAGTCTTCCTCCTGGCGGATGCTTTTGGCTCTTACTCCAAGGTGTATCAGCGCCTGGACCAAGGAATAGACGCGCCGCAACCGACCAGTGCGGGAAGCTTCACTGGCGCCGCTCATGGCAACCGTGTTGCGCTTGCGCATCGCCGACCAAGTCACAACCCAATTTTTCAACGCCTCGATCTCTGTCATGGAAAGTTGAACCTCGCCCTGTCCGAAGACCAACATCATCTTGCTGGTGTGGTGCTGAGCTGCTCGAATTCCGCTGCTTGGATTGGATGGTGACATGCAGGCCTTGTTCATAGGCTGCTACTATATTTGTGCAAATGTAGTTTGTCAAGCCGGCGGTGTCCCAAAATGGCGATGGGAAGGAAAGATTTTTGTGCGGAATTTGGCGTTTGAGGCTGGAGGCAACTTCAATGCATACTTGAAACATCCAAATTGCCAGCAAACTTCTCAGCGACCATGTTTCGATATCTCACCATTCCCGTTACCCCTTTTGCCCAAAATTGTTCACTGGTCTGGTGTGACCAGACCTTGCAGGCCGCCGTGATTGACCCCGGTGGCGACCTGGATGTGATCTTGGCTGAGGTCAAGCGCCTGGGCTTGACGCTGGAACAAATCTGGCTGACCCATGCCCACATTGACCACGCGGGTGGCACGGGCGAGCTGGCCGAGCGGCTGCATTTGCCCATCATCGGCCCGCAGGAGGCCGACCAGTTCTGGATAGATGGCCTGCCTGAGCAAAGCAAGATGTTTGGCTTTCCACCTGCCAAACCCTTCAAGCCGACGCGTTGGCTGCATGATGGCGACACCGTCACAGTGGGTGAATGCACGCTCACGGTGCGGCACTGCCCGGGCCACACGCCGGGCCATGTGGTGTTTTACTCGAGTGAGGCCAAGCGTGCCTTTGTCGGTGATGTGTTGTTTGCTGGCTCCATTGGCCGCACGGACTTTCCGCAAGGGGACCACGACACGTTAATAGCCAGCATCAAAAATCGCCTGTGGCCGATGGGCGACGACACGGTGTTCATCCCCGGTCACGGGCCTGAGAGTACGTTTGGACGCGAGCGGCGCACGAACCCCTATGTGGCGGACGGCGCCTAAGTCTGCACCCACACACCAGGCAAAAAATGGGCGCAAACTGCTATTTTTGTAATAGCTGCCTGCGCCCACCAAATAAGGGCTAGAGCCCTAAAAAGCTTATAACAATCGAAACCGCCTGCTATTTGCCAAAAATCATGTCAGGCAGGAACAACGTGATTTGCGGGATGTAGGTGATCATGACCAAAAACACCAGCAACACCGACAGCCACGGCAGCGCCGCCTTGGTCACCTGCACCAGGCTCATGCCGGTGACCCCGTTGGTGACAAACAGGTTCAGCCCCACCGGCGGCGTCACCATGCCAATCTCCATGTTCACCACCATGATCACACCGAGGTGAATCGGGTCAATGCCGAGCTTGGTGGCAATCGGGAAAAAGATCGGGGCCAGAATCAAAATGATGCCGGTCGGCTCCATGAAGTTGCCGGCAATCAGCAAGATGATGTTGACCACCAGCAGGAACATCCACGGTGTCATGCCCATGCTGACGATATGCTCGGCAATGGTTTGCGGAATGCGCTCGGTGGTCAGCACGTGGGCAAACAGCAGGGCGTTGGCCACAATGAACATCAGCATCACCGTGGTGCGCGCCGCATCCAGAAACACATGCGGCAACTGTTTAGTGCTCAGGTCCTTGTAAATGAAAACCGCCACCACCAGCGCATACACCGCCGACACGGCAGCCGCCTCAGTGGGTGTGAATATGCCGCCGTAAATACCGCCCATGATGATGACCAGCAGCGCCAGCCCCCACATGGAGTCCTTGAACGCGCGCAACACTTCAGGCACGCTGGCCTTGGGCGGCGGCTTGATCTTGAGCTTGCCGGCCCGCCACCACACTGCCACCATCAGCATCAAGCCCAGCAGCAAGCCAGGAATGACACCGGCCATGAAGATGCGCCCCACCGACACTTCGGTCACGGCCGCATAAACCACCATCACGATGGAAGGCGGAATCAAGATGCCCAGCGTGCCGGCGTTGCAGATCACGCCTGCAGCAAACTCTTTCGGGTAGCCGTTCTTGACCATGCCAGCAATCACGATCGAGCCAATCGCCACCACCGTTGCCGGGCTGGAACCTGACACCGCAGCAAACAGCATGCACGCCAGAATGGACGCAATGGCCAGACCACCACGCAAGTGGCCCACTGCGGCAATGGCAAACACCACCATGCGCTTGGCCACACCACCGGTGCTCATCAGGGCCCCGGCCAGCACGAAGAACGGAATGCTCATCAGCGTGTAGTGTTCGCTGGTCTCGAAGATCTTGATCGACATCGACGCCAGCGAGTCTTGCGAGAAGAAAAAGATCGTCAGCAGGCTGGAGAGCCCTAGGCTCACGGCAATCGGCATGCCGATGGCCATGCAGAAAAACAGGACGGCAAAAAGTACCAGGGTGTTCATGATTGAGCCTCGTCAGACTTGAGTTTCAGGGCTTCAGCGGCTTCGTCTGCCAGGTGCAGGCTGTCGGTTTTACCTGTTACCAGGCCAATCAGGATTTGCAGAAAACGCCAGCCAGTGAGCGCAAAGCCCAGCGGCATCACGGCCAGTACTTGCCAGCGCTGGATCGGCATGTCGTCAAACTCAATGCCGACATCTTTCATCTTCAGCACATAGGTCATGGAGCCGGTGAGCACGAAGCCTACATACAGCAGACTGAGCAAAACGGCCAGGATAGACACATTGCGCCGCAGCGTGGGGCGCATCATTTTCACCAGCGCATCCACGCCAATGTGCGAGCCCACCCGCACGCCGTACGAAATGCCCACGAAGATCATGAAGGCAAAAAAAACGGTGGTGAGCTCAAGCGCCCAGGAAAAACCGCTGTTGAACACGTAGCGCATCACGACCTGCAAAAAGGTCAGGCCGGTCATTGCGGCCAGCATCAGCCCAATGATCCACTCTTCCAGGTGGTCAAGAATCTTCATGGAATACTCCAAAAAAACCCCGGGCAAAGCCGGGGAGTTGGGATCGGTATGAACCGGGCTTACTTGTTGGCTTTGAGGGCAGCATCGATCAGCGGTTTGCCGATCTCGCCTTCAAACTTTTTCCACACCGGCTGCATGGCGGAGCGCCAGGCGGCGGTTTGCTCCTTGTTCATAGGCAGCACCTTGGCCTTGTTTTCGTCGATCACTTTTTTGCGGAAAGCCATGTCTTCGTCAAATGCGACCTTGTTGCCAAACTTGATGGATTCCGCCATGGCTTCAGACAACCCCTTTTGCACATCGGGTGGCAGGCCAGCCCACCACTTGGCGTTGCCAATCACCATGTAGTCCAAAACGCCGTGGTTGCTGTCCATGATGTACTTTTGCACTTCGTGGAATTTCTTGCTGTAAATGTTCGACCAGGGGTTTTCGGTGCCGTCAACCACGCCGGTTTGCAGGGCTTGGTAAACCTCGGCAAACGCCAGCTTTTGCGGGTTGCCCCCGACGGCCTTGAACTGCTCTTCAAGCACATCAGAGGCCTGGATGCGGAACTTCAAACCTTTGGCATCGGTCGGGTAACCCAGTGGCTTGTTGGCCGACAACTGCTTCATGCCATTGTGCAAAAAGCCAAAGCCCTTGATGCCCTTTTTCTCCATGGAGTTCAGCAAGCCCTGGCCTTCTTTGCTGGCCTGGAAGCGGTCCACAGCCTGGATGTCGTCAAACAGGAAAGGCAAATCGAAAATCTGGATTTGCTTGGTGTATTTACCAAACTTGGCCAATGAGGGTGCCAGGATTTGCACGTCTCCCAGCAGCAGGGCCTCCATTTCCTTGCCGTCGCCAAACAGCTGGCTGTTTGGGAAGATCTGAATATCCACCTTGCCGGGCAACTTCTTTTCAGCCAGTTCCTTGAACTTCAGGGCGGCTTGGCCCTTGGGTGTCACGTCTGCCACCACGTGGCTGTATTTGATAACGATAGGGGCGGCGTGTGCCGCCATGCCAAATGCCAACAACATGCCAGCAGCAACCAGTTTCAATTTCAATTTCATTGTGTGTCTCCTCAGTTGAATAAATGTCTCAAACGACAGGGCGAATGTAGAAGCCTGCGCAAGTGCTTGCAACTGTGGCGTTCAACAGCTAGGGTTTACCCTGGGGATGATGCCGCCCTAGGCCAGCTGCGCCGTTTTTGCCGCAGCAACGTCTTGTGCACTTGGGCTGCCAAGCTGGAACTGGTGCACCAAGCCACTGAGGTGGCTGGCCTGCTGACGCAGCGAGGCGGCGGCGGCGGCAGATTCTTCGGCCAGGGCCGCGTTTTGATGCGCCACCACATCCAACTGGCCAATGAGTTGATTGGCTTGTTCAATGTGCAGGAGTTGATCACTGGCTTGTGCGGTGATGCCGTTGACCGTGTCACTCACGCGTTGCACCGAGGCCGTGACCTCATGCGTGGTGTTGCCGGCTTTGTTGACCTGCGCGGTGCCAGACTGCACCTTGTTCAGCGAGGCTTCAATCAGCATCTTGATTTCTTTGGCCGCTTCTGTCGTGCGCCCGGCCAACGAGCGCACCTCGCTGGCCACCACGGCAAAACCACGGCCCTGCTCGCCCGCACGGGCCGCCTCCACCGCAGCGTTAAGTGCCAGGATGTTGGTTTGAAACGCAATGCCGTCAATGAGTGAAATGATGTCCGCAATCTTGTGTGCAGCGGTGTCAATCTCACCCATGGTGGCGACCACCAGCGTCATTTCGTTACCACTGCGCTTGGCTACTTCCACCGCATGCTGGGTCAGGGACTCTGCCGAGCGCGACGCAGTGGTGGTTTCATTGACCGAGGCGTTGAGCTGCGAGATGGCGGCCATGGCGGTTTGTAAGGTGTTGGCGGCCTCTTCGGTGCGGTCACTCAAGTCCATGCTGCCCTGGGCGATTTCGCCGCTGGAGTTGTTGACATCTTCCGAAGCGGTGCCCACGCCAGTGGCTAGCTTGTGCAGGTTCACCCGCATGGTCTCCAGTGCGACCAGCAGTGCGCCAATTTCGTCTTGGCGACCGGTGTCAATCGCCTGGGACAGGTCGTGCTGGGCCATGCGCGCGGTAGCTGCCACCGCCGCGTGAATGGCTTTGCGCGTGTCATGCACCAGCCACACGGCAATCAGGCTACCCAGCAGCCAAGCTAACAAGGCCCCGGCCATGATGGTCTGGCGGGCGGTTTTCGCGGTGGCCGTGGCTTGGGCGGAGTGTGTTGCGTTGGTTTGGTCATGCCAGTCGCTCAACTGGTAGACGGCCTTGCTCCAGGCTTGTTGCCTGGCACTCCAGGTGGCGGTGTCTTTGCCGTACTCGTTGCGCACCTGAAACGCTTGTGCTGCCTCGCCACGGCCTTCAGCGAGCTTGTCGCCGATAGTTTGTAACTCGGTGGCCGCAAGCGCGGCATTTTGCACTTCGGTCAATACCGCTTGCACAGTGGTATCGGCTGGCAACAAGCCGGCTACTTTGGTTTGGGCCGCGTTGTAGTCGTTCTGTGCGGCGCGAATCCGCTTGAGTACGGCTGGTCCACCCGCCAGGTCGGTGCTGCCCAAGTCACCCAGGGTTTGCACGTAGGTGGCCAGTTGGCGTTTCATGACATTGATGGTTTGGGCGCGCTCAGCGTTGGTGACGGTGATGACTTCCAGGGCTGAAGTCAAAGCCTGCATGCGCAGCAGTGACAGGGTGGCCATGCCCAGCATCATTGCCAGGATCACGCCAAAGCCAAAGGTCAGGCGTGCCGCCATGTTCATGTGCGAAAAAGGCTTCATGCAAAACATCCTGAATAAAAGAAAACAGCATAAACCTTGGCGGACCTTTTGCGAACTGTGGCCTTCCTCAGCTAGGGTTAACCATGAGGCCTGTGCGTCAGGCGCTGGTTTGGCGCATGGCTTCTTGCAGGGCACGCGTCCAGCTCGGGCCAATGCGTTGTGCCAAAGCCTGTTGCACTGGTTTAACCACCAGCCGCAACCGTGTACGTTGGGTATCACTGAGAACGTGTATGCGGGTGGTGCCGGTCAGACGTAAGGCTTGCAGGGCCTGGTCGTTTTGCGTGTCGGCAATCTGGTTGGCAAAGGCCAGCGATTCTTGCAGCGCCTGGTTGATCAGCGCCCGGTCAGGCCTGGCCAGGCTTTGCCAAAAGCGCTGGTTGGTGACCACGGCGTAGCCCAGGTAGCCATGCTCGGTCAGGCTCAAATCACTTTGCACCTGGTGCATGGCTTGTGTCCAGAAGTTGGACACCGGGTTTTCTGTGCCATCGACCACGCCAGCGGCCAAGGCGCGGCGGGTCTCGCTGAAGGCCAGTGTGACGGGCCGTGCGCCCAAGGCCCGCATTTGCGCTGCAATCACCTTTGATGCCTGTACGCGCATGCGCAAATCGACAAAGTCCCGGGGCTCCAGCAGTGGCCTATTTGCGCTCATCTGCTTGAAGCCGTTGTCAAAAAATCCCAGGCCCACCAGCCCCTGGTGCTGCAATCCGTCCAGTAGTTTTTGGCCCAGTGGCCCCAGCGTGATGCGCCGCACAGCCGCCAAGTCGTCAAACAGAAACGGCAGGTCAAACAGCTCAAACTCAGGTAGGCCGATTCGACCAAATTTGGACAGTGAAGGCGCCACCAGGTCGACTGCGCCCAGTTGCAGCGCCTGCATCTCATCATGGTCACCGTACAGTTGGGCGTTGGGGTACACCTGCACGCCAATACGCCCGCCAGAGCGCTGTTCCACCAACACCTTGAAGCGGTTGGCTGCCAGGCCTTTTGGTGTTTCTTCGGCCACCACGTGCGAGAAACGTAGCGTGATGTCGGTCCGCAGGCTGGCATGGGCGGACGCTGGCAGCAGGGCAGCGCTGGCGCACGCTGCCAGCCAATGGCGGCGTTGGATGGCATAGGGGCCGGGCAGAGTCATGCCCGCGATTATGCGCACGCTGGCAAGCCGTGCAGTTCAGACCAAAATGTAGGCTTAAATTGCTATTTAATTAATAGCTGCTTACGCTTTTATCATAAGGGCCAGAGGCCTAAAAAGCTTATAAATTAAGCAGGGTTCACCGCCGCTGGTGCTGAGGCTGATGTGGGTGCTGTTTTTGCGATGGGTTCTGCTGCGTTGGCCAGTCCGGGGATGGCGCTGTGGTTCAGGTTCAAGGTTTGGGTCGGGAAAGCAAACTCGATCTTTTCCTCCGCGAAGCTGCGCACCAATTGCAGGTTGATGCCCTGCTGTACGTTCATGAACATGTTGTAATCGGCGCTGAGCACATAGTAAACCGCCTCATAGTCCAAAGAAAATGCGCCAAAACCTTTGAGGTGGGCACGGTCAAAGCGCACATCAGACTGTGCCGCAACGGCCTGCTCAATCAGGCTGGGAATGTGCGCGAGTTGTTCTGCCGGGGTGTCGTAAGTGACACCAATGGCAAACGCCACCCGGCGTTCCTGCATACGCTTGTAGTTTCGGATGCGGCTTTTGAGCAGGTCGTTATTGGACAAAATGATTTGCTCGCCGCTGAGACTTCGTATGCGCGTGGTCTTCAGACCAACATGTTCCACGTTGCCCATCATGTCATCCACAATGATGAAGTCGCCGATCACAAACGGCTTGTCGATGGCAATCGACAACGATGCAAACAGGTCGCCCAATATGTTCTGCATGGCCAGTGCCACAGCGATGCCGCCAATGCCCAGACTAGCCACCAGCGCCGTGACGTTGATGCCCAGGTTGTCCAGCATCAGCAGGAGCACCAGCACCCAAATCACCACTTGGCCCAGAAAGGACAGCAGTGAAAGGCTCATGCTACGCGCGCCCTCGTCTTCTGGTCCGCCCTGAGCGAAATGGTGCCGCAGCCAGAAAATGAGCCCACGAATGCACCAAAATCCAGCCTGCAGAATCATCACGGTGACAAAAATACGGCCGACCCATTTTTCCAGCGCATCGGGCAGCGTCAAAAAATGGGTGCCTAGATAGAGGCCGATCGCCGTGGTCAGCAAGACTCGGGTGGCTGACAGTACGTCAACCAAAAAGTCGTCTATGACGGTTTTGGTATTTTGGGCAACCCGTTCCAAGTGATGCAATGCCAGTCGCCGTAGCAGGTGCAGCACCAAAATGAAGGCGGCTGCCACCAGCAGTGCGTAGGTCCAGTCTTGCAGGGAATTTTGGGTGATCAGTTGTCTAAACATGTAGATGAAATGCAGAAATCGGAGAAAGGATGGACTGGTGCTTTTGGGTGACCCGTGATGTCACTGCGTTTGTGTGACTTTACGCAGTGCGGGGTGGGTGTCAGGATCGATCCCGCTGCGCTCAGCCAGGGTGGCGCACGTCAGTTGCGCGATGTAGGCCAACAGCGCAGTGCGGGCCCAGCGTGCAGTTGGGAATGGCAACGGGATTTGAGCGTCCTGGCTCTGATTGCAACCCATGCAGATGAACGGCACGCCGCGCGCCAGCAAGGCTGCAGCGACGGCTTGTTTGGTTTCCATGGGCTCATCGGATGCCGTGAACAGCACCACACGGTCTGCTGGGCTAGCAGCAGCAATTGGCCCGTGCAGGTACTCGGCTGTAGAAAATCCGAAAGCCGGAATACCGGCACTTTCCTGTAGCTTGAGCGCGGCATCAAGCGCGCCGCCAAAGGAAGGACCACGCGCCAGCCAGGTAACAGTGCGCGCGCCTGCCAGAAACGTCGCTAACTGGGCCGGGACGCCTGCTGCATCGATGTGCAACATGCAGTCGGCCGTTTGTTTGGCGGCCAATTCGATATCGAACCCGGCCAACGCGGCGGCCACAAACAGTTCTGCAATCACGCTTTTGGTGGCGGGCACCGCGAATTCTTCGCCGCATCCCAAATGGATGTTGTGGTGTGCGTGCTTTAGCAGGTGGGCATCGGGTGTGTTGGCCTGTGTGACGGCCACCACCAGGGCACCGCGTGCGCGCAGCCATTCGGCACTGGCTGCAATGTCGGTGGATTTGCCGGAATACGAAAAAGCATAGACCACCGCATCGCTCCAATCCGCTTCAGGTAGGGGCTGGGTGGCTAACCAGGGTCGAAACTCAATCGGATGGCGCCCGCTTTGAAGCGCAAACAAATACGTGGCAAATGAGCACACATTGCCTGAGCTGCCTCGCCCGAGCAGCACGGTGGTGGGGCGATTGGCGACATGGCGGCGAATGGCCACAGCCTCTTGTTGCCAGCGTGTTGCCTGGCTGACAAGCACTTGAGGGGCAAAGCGGGCCTCACTGGCCATCAGACTATTCAGCATGTCAATTCTCCTTGTGGGTGTAGGCGGGCACAGGCTGGGTTTGCCAGTAAAACTCGCTGGGTTGTGTGAGATGACGGTGGTTGGCCATGCGCGTACGCATGCCGTCCTCGTCGCCGAACAGAGCGGGCACTTGGCTGGCGTAGTGCCGCAGCAAGGCCACCTTTGCATCCACATCCACCGGCAGCGCAAAGCGTTTACTGGCAGCCTGGTGCAGGCGGTTGAGCGCTTGCAGTGGGCCGTCCTGGTCGCCCTTTCCGATGCTGGGATCGGCCACGTAAGGGAAATCTTCATAAAAGAGCAATTCGGCACCCGTCGCCGTTGCTGCCAGGCGCACCGCTACCTGTGCGGCGATTTGGTGGTCCACGTGGTGTCCCACCCCCATTGGGCTGACCAGCAAAATCCGACCCAGGTCAAGGCAGAGACGACGCAGCACCAGGTACAACTCCTCAATGTGTGCCATGTCGTCAATGCGGGGCGATACCCAGCGCTCACGGGCGCTGCGGTAAATCAGCCTACCCGTCAGTGGGCTTCTTCGGTAGATGCCATCGGCAAAGCTCAGATGTACAAAATCAGCATTGACCGAGTGCATGGCGGCGATGTCCTCCGCGCGACGCAGGCGCGAGCTCACGTGGCCGTGGCGGTGTTCAATTTTGTTGCTGCCGTCGCTGCTCAGCCTGCGTGAGGTGCCGCAACTGATGCTTACTACCAGGGTGGAGATGCGATCTTTGAGCGCATGCAGCAAGGCACCGCAGCTCAAGGCCGCATCGTCAAGATGTGGCGACAAAATCACCACGCGCTCAAATTCATCCCAGTCAAAGCGCGCCAAAAGGGGCATCGTTTTCATGGCGCGGTCGTAATCAATGCGCCGTAGCTTTCCTGGGCGCGCCTGAGCATGCGTGCGGCAAGCAGGGGCTGCCGAACCATCGGATGTGCAGCCAGGGCAGCCACCCGCGATTGGCCATCGCCGGCATGGGCTGCATTGGCTGTGAGTCGTTGGTAGCGCTCAAGCTTTGCCGCCAGTCCGTAAAAAGAAGTGGGCAGTTTCGGCGCAGCCAGCCGTTCGATGCCAGAGCGTGAGATTCGTACGCGGGTTTCGATCACGGTGTCGTGCGCAAAAGCCAATGTGGCACCGTGGTTGGGCAGGTTCAACACCAGCTCTTGGGGCGTGTTTGAGGCGAGTGCGCGGATGACCTTCACCGCCAAGTCGCCAAAGCCGGCTGAGCCACGGTAAAAGCGAAGTTGCGGGTTGGCTTTTTGGCCTTCGGCCTCAAAGTGTGCGTAAAACCTGTCCAACGATGCCATGACCACGTCACTGCGTGGGCCCAGTCGGCGCGCCTGCGCCACAAAAGCCTCGGGGAAAAGATAATACGGAAGGTAGGAGTTGGGCCAAAAACCGGGGTTGTCACGGGCCAAAACCAGTGACAACTCAAAGCGCAATTTGTGCTCTTCGTCACAGTCGTCAGGCGTCAGCAGGGCGGCGGTGTGTTTGGCAAGTGGCACGCCATCAATGACGATGCGGCTGTACCAGGTGGCGTGGTTGAGCCCGTTACAGCGAAATGCATAGCGCCCCGGTCGACCTAAAGCATGGCAAATGGCCAGCAGGTCTTCGTCTGACTGGTCACATAGCC
The DNA here is from genome assembly GCF_028688795.1 of Rhodoferax sp. Classification (GTDB taxonomy): domain Bacteria; phylum Pseudomonadota; class Gammaproteobacteria; order Burkholderiales; family Burkholderiaceae_C; genus Rhodoferax. Next base: position 19,463 of record NZ_JAQTXM010000033.1, read on the forward strand.
CAATCACACGCACACCACCGTGGTCCACCAGCGCTTGCGTGACGATGTTGCTGGGGTTGGTGTAGTTGAGCAGAATGGCAAGTGGTGCCAAGGCTTGCATCGTGTTCGCCACCCGTAGGGCCTCGGGCACCGAGCGCAGCGCAAAAAAGAAGCCACCCGGGCCGACCGTTTCCTGGCCCGGAATGTCAAATTCAAGCGGCAGGGTCTCATCAAGACGGCGTGCGGCAAGTCCGCCCGGCCGAGTCGAATTGAGCACCAGGTCAGCGCCTTCAATGGCCGCCTCCAGTGTGTCGGCTATTTCAACTTTGAACGCGCCAGCGTGCTGCGCCATGGCAGTGCCCAGGCGGGCCACGATGGCCAAGTGCAGGGCATTGGTGTCATAAAGTCGTACGGTTTTCAGTGGCAGCTCGGCGCTATGCGCAATCAAGGCTTGCAACAGGCCGGGGGTGTAGGCGCTGCCGCCCCCCAAGATGGTCAAGGTTTGCATAAGTTGTCGCAGGTTAAATCGGCCATCAGCCTGGAATCGGTGACCAGTCCGCCAGCTTGTTTCAAAATTTTCCCGGCGGTTCGCGCACCTAATTGCACTGCGGCCTTGGGGAGGGCACCACGCACCAAGCCAGTGATCACCCCCGCACAAAAAGCATCGCCGGCACCTGTGGCGTCAAGCACGGCTGTAGGCACTGCGGGCAACCGCAGTGGAGTGCCATTGAGCATGCCAAAAATACCTTGTGAGCCTTGCGTGACCAGCACCGAGGATGCCGTGTGTGCCAGGCGCTGTGGCGCGGCGTCAACCGTGCCACACGCTGCCAAAGCTTCTTTTTCGTTGAGCACCAACAAATCCCAGGCGCGATCCTGGCGGCTGGCCAGTTGGCTCAGCTGGAGTGGACTCCAACTGCCACTGACTGATATATTTGCGCCGTTCTGTCGCGCTAGGGCCAGCGGCAATACAAGGCGGGCCGCTTCCTCCAGCCCGGGCACATGCACCCATGTGCTGGCAGGCAGGTGCTTGACGCTGCTGAGCACATCGAGCTCGGCGGTGCTGACAAACGCACGGTCATGGGCATCTGAGAAAACCAGTGAAATCGCAGGGTTGTCCCGTGCAGCCAACGGCACCAGCGTGATGCCCAGGCGCTGCGCCAGCAAGGTCACGGCCTGATCCACCAGGCCCTGGCCCATTGGCAGGCACAGGGTGACTTTCAAGCCCAGCGCGGCGGCAACGCTGGCCGTGTTGAGCGCTCCGCCGAGCGCCAACTGGATACCGTCCACAAACACTTCTTCACCTGCTGGTGGGCGCACGTGCGGTGGCACGAACACTTCAAAGTAGGCCAAGCCGATAACAACGAGGTCAGTCATGGCGCGCTCACCAGCCCCAGAGCAGGCGGCGCGCAATCCAGCCCTTGAGCCCGCCTTCGCTCTGGATGTTGACCCATTTGTTACGGTGTTCAAGTGTGCGCAACACTTCGCCGTGCGTAACCTTGCCGAGAAGGCGGCCGTGGGTGCTTGGTGAGCTGCGCACGTTTGCCGTAGCTGACTTGACGATCATGTGGGGCGTTTTGCTCACCAGTGGGCGGTAGACCCACCCAACATCATTCTCAAAGTCACGCACTTTCACCCAGTTGCCGCGGTGGCCAGTGACCTCCAGAGGGAAACCTTTGGACAGTGCCCATAGCGCATCATGTTGTGTGCCTGCGCCTGAACGCAAGTAGATTTGCGGTCGATTCACACTCACCATCTCTTTGGCTTGCAGCACTGGCGCAAATGCCAAAGATATCCATACCAACGACAAACCGAACAGGTTTTTCAGCTTAAACATGTGACTCCAGATCAAAAAATATACAAACATGAAAGGAACAGCAAAACTATGCTGCGTACACGGCACGCATGAACTCGTCGCCCCAGCGCGCCACGTTGTTGTCCGCAACGATGGCGGCCATGCGCTGGCAGCGGTAGGTCATCTCATCCGCCCCCATGGTGAGCCCCTGGTGCAGCACTTTTGACATGGAGTTGGCATCGTAGGGATTGGTCAATAACGCACCATGTAACTCCACCGCAGCGCCGGCAAATTCAGAAAGAATCAACACGCCTGATGTGCCCGTGGCTTTTTTTGTGGCAACAAATTCCTTGGCGACCAGGTTGAGCCCGTCGCGCAGTGGTGTGATCCAGGCCACATCGCACGCGGCGTAATGGGCCACCACATCTTCAAATGCAAGGGAACGGTAGAAGTAGCGCACGGGGGTCCACTCCAGCGTTGAAAACCGTCCGTTGATGCGGCCCACAAGGCGATCTACCTCGGTTCGCAGCGTTTCATAGATTTCCATCCCCGGTGCAGCGGGGGTGATGATGTTGAGCAGGGTCACGCCGCCGATCAGCTCGGGGTGTTCTTCCAATAAGCGCTCAAACGCCTGCAGCTTTTCCAGCGAGCCCTTGACGTAGTCCAGTCGCTCAATCGAGACGATGCCTTTGACACCGTGCAGAAGTTCGTTGATCAGGGCGATTTTCTTTTGCACCACCGGCTTGTTGACGATTTGCTCAATCAACGCCACATCAATACCCACTGGGTGCGCCCCCAGGGCGACACGTCGGCCGCCGACATCAATTGCCGAGGTGACGGTGTCCACACCTAACGCACAGCCATAGGTGATGAAACGGGGCGCGCACGGTATCGATTCCAACACCTCCACTGGCGTGTAAGACCGTACGGCATCGACAAAGTTTTCCACGTAGCGTGGAATGTGAAAGCCAATGTAGTCACACTGCAGCAGGCTGCCAATGATCTCGCGGTACCAAGGCAAGATGTTGAAGATATCGCTTGACGGAAATGCGGTGTGGTGAAAAAACGCAATGCGCAAGTCAGGGCGAAGCGGACGTAAAAACGCCGGCACCATCCACAGGTTGTAGTCATGAATCCATACCACCGCACCTTCGGCGGCTTCAAATGCAGTCTGTACGGCAAAAATGCGGTTAACTTCCAGAAAACGCTGCCAATGGGCATCGTTGAATTCGGCCTTGTCAGGGAACGAAAAAATGATCGGCCAGAATGCCTCCTTGGAGAATTTTTTGTAGAAGATGTCCACGTCATCCGGGGTCAGCGCAATGCGCGCCACTTTCAAGTTGGGAAATCGTTTTGCGTCCACAGGCACATGGCGGACAAAGCCCTCAGGTGCGCGGCTTTCCTGCATTGACCAGGCGACCCACGAGCCCTTTCGTTCGCCCGCAAAAAATCCCAGCAGCGTTGGAATAATGCCGTTAGGGCTCTTGGGGCGTTTGCGCTTGAGGACACCGTCTTCGACCACCTCGTCAAACGGTGGACGGTGATAAACCATCACCAGCTCGGCATCGCCCCGTTCGTCCAGGCGGCTTTGGGCTTTTGAGCTGCTTTCAGTCTTTGTGCCGTGGTGCGCCAATCCGGACAGAATGCCACCGCAGCCTTCCTCCGAGGCAATGTAGACACGTTGCATTTTGCGCACATGCTGGATCAATGCAGGTTCGGCCCCACCCACCACAATGCCTTTGAATCCGGCCGCATACATCGACAGGTCATTCAAGGTGTCGCCAGCCACCACGACGCCTTCCAGGTTAAAGCCCTCGGCAATGGCCAGTTGGCGCAGCGTGGCTCCCTTGTTGATGCCGCGCGGCAACACATCCAGATAGCGCCCGGCGGAGAACAGCAGGTCGCAGTCAAGGGCCTCAACCGCCGCCCGCAGTTCTGCGCTGATGCTGCCCTCGCTCATAAAAAATGAGCAGCGCCGTTCCTGCGGCACAGTTTGTCGCTGCAGCGAAGGGAAGGCGGCCAACTGTTGCAAAACGGCTTGCGAGCCGGGCCAGCGCGCTGCGATGTCGTGGTGCAACGGGTCGACCGGGCGCAGGTCGCCATGTACGACCGTGGCACCCACGTCTGCAATGATGTAGTCGGGTTGTGGCAGGGTTGGGTCGCTTAGCAGTGGGATGATCGACTCCAGCCCACGGCCCGTGACATAGACCAGTTTGGCACCGGCCAGGCCACCGCTGAACAGGTCGCGCACACGGCGTCGGGCTTCCTGTGTGCCAGCCAGCAGGGTGCCGTCAAGATCGGTGGCCAGAACCAATTGGTGGGTCAGCATGGGTACTGCTTGTTGATGGGTTAAAAACATCTGAGGGGATTTCCTTCAAGTAGGGCACTGCGGTGCCCAGAAAATTGGCGGCTTGTGGCGTCGGTAAACGCCGGGTTCAAGCCGAGCTACTTTGGGTCGGCATGGGCTTGCGCGGCCAGCCCTGGTTGGGTCAGCTGCGCCCTGATGCTCATCAGCTTGGTGCGCAGACGCTGGTGGTTGATGGCGCCTGTGCGAAGCAGCATCTTTTGCCCTGACGACATCGCGCGCATTTCCGGTTTGGTGAATTCGTAGGTGACCCAGGGTCTGACGGGCTGGTACGGTCCGTTGACTTGGATGCGGCTGACTTCAAGGGAAGCGATGTGCACGGGTGCGGCCAACAGGTGGTCAATCACCGTGACCAGCCGGTCGTTGAAATAGCCTTTTGGGTAGCCCAATTCGACATAGGCCTGTTGGAACAACGGGTAGAGTTGCACATAGAGTGACACTGCCTTGGTCGTGTCAATGGACGCAATGAAGTTGACAAACGGGGTGTAGCGCGTGCTGTTATTGGCATGAATTCTGGTCGGCCCCAAAGGATCGCTGCCATCACCTGCGCCCGCGCTGAAGCGCCCAGGCATTGGCGCGACAGGCCATAACGCCGCAGCGGCGTGTTCGCGTGGCAAATTGTCCACGGTGGCGACCACGTGGCGCACAAATTGGTCAAGCTGCAAATAGCGCAATACGTCTTTGTCTGAGATGAATTCGGCCAGCGCGCGGCGCACATGGGTTTCGGCCGCATCCAGCGCTGGTAACGGCAGCCGTGTTGGCACGGCCTGCGTTGGTATGGCCTCGATGGGATGCTTGATGGTCGGTGGGATCACCGGTGCGGCGGCCGGGGTTTGCGGTGCCAATGGCGGCGGCAACGGCGTGCTGACCGAAGGGCTTTGCAATGGGCTGGCCTGTTCGCCCGATGGCCACCAGACCATGGCCGCACCAGCCAGTACAACAAGGCCAAAACCCGCCAACAAAACTTTAGTGAATTTTTTCATGGTGTCCTCAAATTGGGAGCCATTCATTCAGACCATTTTGCTGACGACTGTGCGCTCCCTTGACCGGCTGCGACAGCTGTCGCAGGCTATTCAAACTCGGTCAAGGATCTGTCAGCCCGGCTCCGCTGCCGCATCCGAGGATTTCGGCGGGACCATGGCCGCGATGATGTCTCCCATGCTGATGTTGCCCAGCAGCTTGCCACGGCTGTTGGTCACGTTGGCAGCGTCAAAACCCTCGGCGCTGAGCACGCGCGCCACTTCTTCAATCACCAGGCTGGCATCCACGCTGGGGCCTTCGACGCTAATACCGGGAGTCATCAATGTGCGGCAGCGGATGACGCGGCCACGGTTCACGTCTTTGGTGAAGCTGCTGATGTAGTCGTCAGCCGGCTTGAGCACAATTTGTTGCCCGGTGCCTTGCTGGATCACCTCACCGTCGCGCAGGATTGCAATTCGGTCGCCCAGGCGCAACGCTTCTTCCAGGTCGTGCGTGATGAAGACGATGGTTTTCCCCAGCTCTTGCTGCAAATCCAGCAGCACCGATTGCATGTCGCCGCGGATCATCGGGTCGAGCGCTGAAAACGCCTCGTCCATCAATAAAATCGGTGCGTCATTGGTCAGGGCTCGGGCCAGCCCTACGCGCTGTTGCATACCGCCTGACAGCTGGTTGGGGTAGCTGTCTTCGTAGCCTTTCAGACCGACACGCTCAATCCAGCGCGCCGATGCCTCGCGGCGCACTTTCTGTTTCACATGCTGGACTTGCAGGCCGTATTCAGTGTTCTCTTGCACTGTCAGGTGTGGGAACAATGCAAAGTTCTGGAACACCATGGCGGTGCGTTCACGCCTGAAGCGGCGCAGCTCGCCAGGGCTCATGGCCATCACATTCTGGTCACCGGCCCAAAGTTCGCCTGCCGTGGGCTCAATCAGGCGGTTGATGTGCCGGATCAAGGTGCTCTTGCCCGAGCCTGACAAACCCATCACCACCTGGATACCGCCACCTGGCATGTCGATGTTGATGTCTCGCAGGCCCAGCACATGGCCATGCACATCGCGCAGTTCTTGCTTGCTCATGCCTTGCTGCACGGCGTCCAGGTGTTGCGCCGGATTCGGGCCAAAAATCTTGTACAGGTGCTTGATGGAGATGCCCACCGCAGTGCTAGGCGTTGCATCTGGCGTGGTGGTCACCACTGGCGTGGGGTTCAGTTGCTCAACCATGGACCACCTCCAGGTGTTTTTGCAGACGCTTGCCGTAGGTTTGCGACACCCGGTCAAAAATAATGGCGATGCCCACAATCGCCAGGCCGTTGAACATGCCCATGGTGAAGTACTGGTTGGCAATGGCCTTGAGCACTGGTTGACCCAGGCCCTGCACGCCAATCATTGAGGCAATTACCACCATGGCCAGTGACAGCATGATGGTCTGGTTGATGCCGGCCATGATGGTTGGCAGCGCCAGTGGCAGTTGCACCTTGAACATTTTTTGCCAAATCGACGAGCCAAAGGCGTCGGCGGCCTCCAGCAAGTCCGTGCTGACCAGGCGAATGCCCAGGTTGGTGAAGCGAATGACCGGCGGTATGGCGTACACCACCACTGCAATCATGCCCGCTACCCGGCCAATGCCCAGCAGCATCACGACCGGAATCAGGTAGACAAAACTGGGCATGGTTTGCATCACATCCAACGCCGGGTTGACGGCGCGTTGCAAGCGGTCCCAGCGACTCATGGCAATGCCAATGGGCAGGCCCACCGCCAGCGCCACCACGGTGCAGACGAAGATCATCGACACCGTCTTCATGGTGTCAATCCACATGCCAAAGTAGCCAATGGCCAGCAAGGTCAGCACGGTGCCCACCGTGATCTTCAGGGAACGCGAGGCCAGCCAGGCGATCAGGGCAATGACGCCAATCACCACCGGCCAGGGCGACTGCGTCAGCAGCCGCTCGGAGAAGATCAAAAACTCACGCAGCGGGTCAAATAGGCGTTCCAGCGTTTCACCGTATTCGCGTGAGAAGCTTCTGAAGCCGCCGTCGATGAAGCGCCGCAAGCTGCTGAGCTGCTCGGCGCCCATGGCGGGGAAGTCAACCAGCGAACTCATGACGGTCAAAGCCCGGCCTTGATTTTTTCGGCTACGTCAGGGGCTACCCAGGTGGTCCAGATTTCTGGGTGCGACTTCAAGAAGTATTTGGCACCGTCTTCGCCGGTGGCCTGGTTGTCGGTCATCCAGGCCAGCAACTGGTTCACGGTGTCATTGCGCCAGCTGCGCGTTTCCAGGTAGCCAACAGCCGGACCACCTGCCTTCTTGAAGCTGTCTGTGATCACGGTAAAGACCACTGCTTTAGGCCAGTCGCTCTTGACGGGTTTTTCACAGTCCACCTTGGTGTTACAGCCCTCAAAGCCTTTTTTGTCGAGCGGCACCCCGGCGTCCAACTTGACCATTTCGTACTTGCCCAGAATTGATGTGGGTGCCCAGTAGTAGCCCAGCCAGCCTTGCTTACGCTCATAGGCTTTGGCGATGGAGCCATCCAGGCCCGCAGCGGAGCCAGTGTTGACCAAAACAAACCCTTTTTTGGCGGCATCCCAGGCCTTGAACGCGGCCCCGGTGGTGAGCTGGCAGTTCCAGCCGGCCGGACAGTTGTAAATGCCGCCTTTGTCTTTGACTTCAGGGGCCGGGAACAGTTTGGGTTGCTTCAGGGCGTCGTCAATGGTTTTGATCTCGGGGTGGGCTTCGGCCAGGTACTTGGGAATCCACCAGCCTTCAATGCCGCCGTCTGTCAGGGCCTCGGCAGCGTAATGCAAGCGGCCCGCTTTTACGGCAGCATCCAGCGGCTCACGCACGGCATTGATCCAGGCTTCGGGCGCCACATCGGGCTTGCCCTTTTCCATCATGGCGGTCAGTGTGGGCATGGTGTCGCCAGGGACGAGTTCCACATCACAGCCGTAACCCTTGCTCAGAATAATCTTGTCGATGTGTGCCAGTACTTCTGCCGACTGCCAGTTCATGTTGGCCACGGTGACCTTGCCACAGGCCGTCGCTGCGGGTTGCATCGCCGCGATAGGCGCTGCTGCCTCTTCCTTTTTGCTACAAGCTGATAAGGCAATGACTGCAGCGAGGACTGTCAACGCGAGTTGTGGGGATTTTTTCATGGCATCTCTTAATAAGGTTAAAAACGTGTGCTGCAGCAAAAAATGCCACCAAGTGCGTGGACGACGATTTAATCGGTTTTGAAACCAACAGTCAGTCTGTTAGCGCACACTCAAGGCGACAACTGCGGAACTTGCGGCAGGGCAAAGAGGCAAAACACAGAATCCAGGCACTCAGAAAAGCGTAGGAAAAGGGATTAAAACGATCCCTACTGTGTCTTGTAACGACAAACAATTATATTTGATCAAATGTAATTGTCGCTGTCTTTTAATACTCAGTCAAGAATATAAAACTCAGTCGATATTCATTTTTGGTGATTTATGTCGCATTGATGCCCCGCAGGCATCACCAAAACACCAGTTGTCCTGCATGCGCGCGGTCAATTGCAGTTCACGAACGAGGACAAAAGAAGTCAAGTTTCATCACGGGCAGTTGACGCGCTCCGCGCAACCCTAAAAGCTAAGGAGTCCTTTTGCGAAATTTGTTGCTGCCGCTGATGTCGCTTCTGAGCGGCGTTGGTCTGCTGGTGGTGGGCACCGGTTTGTTGTTTTCCGTGATTGGCGCCCAGGCTGGGTCCGCCAATTTTCCGGTGCTGGTCACGGGGCTGATCATGTCGGCTTATTTTGGCGGTTTCATTTTTGGCACCTACTGGTGCCCCGCGGTGATCCGGCGCGTGGGGCACATTCGCGCCTTTGCCGCCATGGCGTCCATCGCCTCAACCGTGCCGCTTTTGCATGCCCTGTGGCTGAACCCGTGGTTTTGGGGCGGTTTGCGTTTTGTGACGGGGGTCTGTCTGGTTGGCCTTTACATTGTGGTGGAGAGTTGGTTGAACGTGCTGGCGCAAAGCCACCAGCGCGGCAAGGTGTTTGCTGCCTACATGGCCATCAGCGGTGTCGCCATGGCGCTGGGCAATTGGCTGATTCTGGTGGGTGACCGGCTGGGCTTTGTTCCTTTTGTGATGGTTTCCATCATGTTTTCTTTTGCCCTGCTGCCGATCACCCTGACACCGGTGGCCGAGCCCGAGCCCACAGCCGCGCCCAAGCTGGCCTTGATGGCGTTGTTTGCCACCTCGCCCATTGGTGTGCTGGGCGCCGTTGCGTCGGGCTTGTTGACGGGTGCTTTTTACAGCCTGGGCCATGTGTTTGGCCAGCGGGTGGGGTTTAGCGAGCTGGGTATTGCCACCTTCATGGCCGCCACCATTCTGGGTGGGGCGGCGTTTCAGTGGCCGGTGGGGCACCTGTCTGACAGAAACGACCGGCGTTGGGTGCTGTTCTGGGTGTGCGCGGCAGGCGCGGCAGTGGCCATGGCCGGGTTTTATTTTGCACTGAAGTCCGAAGCGGCCTTGATCGTCTTGGGTGTGGTTTACGGCGGCCTGACCTTCACGGTGTATGGGCTGTGCGTGGCACACGTTAATGACCTGATTGACCGCAGCAGGGTGCTGCAGGTGACAAGCGGTTTGCTGTTGTTGCACGGTGTGGGTGCCACCGTGGGGCCAACGCTGGCAGGCGGCCTGATGGACTGGTTGGGCCCGGGCAGCCTGCTGCTTTATTTCACCGGCGTGCTGGTGTCATTGGCCGTGTTGATTGTGTATTTCATCCGGGCCATACCGAAAAACCGGGGTGAGCCCGGTCAAAAAGACGGCTTCGTGGCCATGGGCAGCAGCTCACCCGCGTTGTTGCAACTTGACCCACGGGGTGAGTCGGCCGACACTGTGCGCGAACCTTCTGCCTGAGGCTATCTCCCACAAACTGACCCACGCGTCACTGGGGTGGCACCAGCGCAAATTTGCCAACGTGGGTTTTATTGAGAAATTCGCGTTGAGCTTGCGCCATGTCTTGCAGCGCAAAGGTCTTGACCAGCATGGGCCGAATCTCACCGCGTTCAATGTAGGTGATCAGGTTGGCAAAGACTGGCTCAGCCCAAGTGGTACAGCCCAGCAGGCTGATGTTGTTGAGGTAAAGGGTGCGCAAATCCAGGCTGACTTGTGGGCCGGCAATGGCCCCAGAGGTGACATAGCGCCCACCACTTTTGATCAACTTGAGCATCAGTGCAAAACTTGGTCCGGCCACGTTGTCGACCACAAGATCGGCCATGTGTGCGGGTAAACCTGCCAAATCATCGCCGTCTCTAGCCAGCACGCGGTCGGCGCCCAGGGCTGCAACCTGCGCCATCTTGGCGCGCCCGCAAATGGCGGTGACAAAGGCCCCGCGGCGCTTCGCGAGTTGAACCACGGCCGAGCCCACCCCGCCGGAGGCGCCTGTGACCACCACGTGTTCACCCGCCACCAGATTGGCGCGGTGCAACATATTTTCTGCGGTGCCAAAAGTGCAAGGCATGGTGCCAAGTTCCGCATCGCTCCACGCGCTGTTCACCGGGAAGACCTCTGAGGCCGGCGCTGTGACAAATTGGGCAAATGCGCCGTCAAAGTCAGACCCCAGCCAGACGTTGTCCATCGAGGGAAATCCCCGCGGTCGCATACATGGCCGCACTAGCACGCGCAGCCCCATTAAGGGTTGGTGCTCGGGGTTGGTCACAGCCACCACTCGGCCACAGCAGTCTGTGCCTTGAATGAGGGGAAACGGGGTGGTCTGCTGCCAGCCACCGTCACCATACCAGCCAATCCGGGTGTTGATGTCGGTGGGGTTGACGCTGGAGGCCAGCACCTGTAACAGGACATCGCCTGCAGCCAGGCTTGGCAGCGGTACGTCGGTATAAACCAGCTTTTCATAGCCACCCTGACCAGTGGTGACAACGGCCTTCATCGCGCGATCCTTGATGGTTCGGGTAGCGTTGGCGAATGCTTGAGCCTATTGGTTACGGGCAGCACCCGTGCCTTGCGTATTCAGTCGGTCTTCCAACTCGCCAATGTAGGCACTGAGCGAGTTCCCGCTTTGCTCGACCGAGGTGCGCAGGGTTTTTTCCAGCGCATCCAGACGCACCAGCACAGCCTGCTGCCCGGCACTGTCTTGCTCGGCGCGTTGTTTCAGGCCGGCCTCCAGAAAAGTGCGCAGTTCGGTAAAGCGTGAGGCCTCGGCTTTGTCGGCCAGCTCGCGGTTAAGTTGCAGCTCTTTGGCGTTGCGGCGCGTATCAAACAGCACGGTGGACTGAAGGTACAGCACATACACCATGAAGTAGGCCACCACAAACACCAGCAGCCCCAGCATGATCATGCCAATGGGCGCCTGCAGGGTGGCGACACCAAACGACAACGTGCTGTTGGTCAGAAAAACGCTCCAGTTCAGCGCTGTAAATGCACCAATGAGCGTGAGAATCAAAATTAAAAACAGGCTGCGTATGCGCATGGTGAGCTCCTTGAATGAAGTTGAAGACTTGACCTTCAGGGTACACCACTTGGCTATCATGCAACTCACCACCCTGGCTTGTTATGCCCCAAACCACTACACCTGCTGCTGACCACACGCTTGACTTTGCCCTGTTGCAGGAGTCGGCTGCACGCCATGGCGGGCGCAACCGCCGCGCGCTTTGGTGGCTGCTGGGCTTGCTGACGCTGCTGCTGGGATCAGTGGTCACACTGATGCTGTACCTGAACAATTTTGAGCTTGAGGAAGCCGCGCGCCGCCGTGCGGCTGACGCCCAGTGGCTGGAGCAAAGCGTGCAGTTTCACTTCCGTCGGCTTGAAGATGATTTGCTGGTGCTGGCGCGTCAGGCGGTGCAAAACCGCACGGCGGCAGACAGTCGTTTGCTTGCGGACCCACATGACCTGAAGGCTGGCCTGTTGTGGCGCGAACCGGGGATCATCCTCTCCCGCGGCTGGATTGCTGCCGGGCAGGTCAATGACTTGCGGGTAGGCCCTGAGCGCTGGCAGCTGGACTGGCGCGCCCACCCTGACAACACACAGGCCCTGGCGCTCATGCAAAGCACCAGCCAGGGGCTGCGCCGCGCCGCCTATGCGGGCCTGATGCTGCAGGCCGATGGCCAGCCCACCGATGTCATCTGGCTGGCCGTGCCCTTCTTTGACCGGGGCCAGTTTGCCGGCAACTACCTGGCGGCGGTGTCGGTGGAGCGGGCGCTGGCAGCCCTGGTGCCGGGCTGGTTCACGCAGGACCACAGCGTGCAGCTGCTCACCGATGAGGCCACGGGGCAACCTGACACCGCGTACCGGGTGGGGCTTAACCTGCCGGGCACCGATTTGTTTGTGCAGGTGGCCCTGACCCAGACGCAACCCACTACCGTGCCGCGCATTTTCTTCTTGGTGGCCTTGCTGTTCTTGTCGGGCATGCTCGTGAGCCTGTATGCTTTGCGGCGGGATTTTGCCAAGCGCCAGCAAGTGGAAGCCTTGTTGCAGGCCCAGGTCGCTTTACGCACGGCCATGGAAAACTCAGTCACCATTGGTTTGCGTGCGTGGGACATGAACGGCAGGATTTTGTACGTCAACGAGGCTTTTTGCCGAATGGTGGGCTACAGCGCGGCTGAGCTCATTGGCCGCTCAACGCCTTTCCCCTATTGGCCACCAGACCAGATGGAACCGTTGCAGCGCGTGCACCACAGCATCATGGCGCAAGGCACCAGCGGTGAAGGCGTCGAGGTGCAGTTTCAGCACCGCGATGGCCATCTGGTGGATGTATTGATTCACGAAGCGCCCCTGAACACGGCCCGGGGCGAGCAAATGGGCTGGATGAGCTCGGTGCTAGACATCAGCGAGCGCAAACGCGCCCAGCGCATGGCCGCCCAGCAGCAGGAAAAGCTCGAAGCCTCTGGCCGTTTGGTGGCAGTGGGTGAAGTCGCGTCGACCTTGGCGCACGAATTGAACCAACCCTTGGGTGCTTTGAGCAGTTTTGCCAATGGCCTGCTCAACCGGTTGAACGACAGCAGCATCAGCTTGCCTGAGCTGTTACCGGTGGTGACGCGCATGGCAGGCCTGGCCGAGCGGGCGGGTGGCATCATCAAACGCGTGAACGCCTTTGCGCGCCGGCGTGAGTTATCGCGTCAGCGGCTCGATCTGGTGGCCTTGTTGCAACGTGTGCTGGTGTTGTTGGATGACGAGCAGGCGGTGCCTCCGGCCTGGGCGCTGCCGGATCACCCGATCTGGGTGGATGCTGACGAGTTGCTGCTGGAGCATTTGGTGACCAATCTGGTTGGCAATGCGCAAGACTGGGCGCCCCACGGGGGCCAGTTGCCCCAGGTCTGGGTCAGTTTGCGGCTGGATGCGGCGCAGGGCATGGCGGTGTTGTCGGTAACTGATACCGGCCCGGGTGTCAGCGAAGACGCGCAGGCCACCATCTTCAATGCCTTTGTCAGCCGAAAAGAAGGCGGCATGGGCATGGGCCTGGCCATTTGCCGCTCGATTGTCGAAGCCCACCATGGTCGCATCGAGGTGGCGCGCGATCCACTGCTGGGTGGTGCCTGTTTTACCGTGTTGTTGCCGCTGGCCAATCAAAGTCAACCCAAGGAAAAACCATGACCCGTCCCCGCGTGCACATCGTCGATGACGACCCCGACATCCGCGATGGCCTGGCCTGGCTGTTTGACTCGCGCGGTTTTCAGTGCGCCACCTGGGACGGTGGCCCATCGTTTCTGGACGGCGCAAGAGCCCTCAACGGCGACTGGGGTTGCGCCGTGGTGCTGCTCGACATGCGCATGGCCCCGCTGTCGGGCAGCATGACCTTTGAGCGCCTGAAAGCCCTGAGCTGCCCGTGGCCCGTCCTGTTTTTGACTGGCCACGGTGATGTCGGCACAGCAGTGGCCGCCGTCAAACAGGGCGCCTGGGACTTTCTGGAAAAGCCGTTTCAGGACAATGAGCTGGTGGACCGCGTACAGCAAGCGCTGGCGGCCGCCAGTGCCGCGCAGCAGGACGACAGCGAGACGCAGCGACTGCGCCAGGCGCTGTTGTCCTTGAGCCCGCGTGAGCGCGAGGTGCTTGATGAGCTGGTGCGCGGGCACTACAACAAAAACATCGCCGACCATCTGGGCATCACGCCGCGCACGGTGGAATTTCACCGGTCCAATATTTTTGAGAAAATGGGTGTCAGCTCGGCCATTGAACTGGCCCACAAACTGGGGCGATTGCAGTCGACAAGTTGAACATAAAATTGGCCTGCAGCCCTTATTTAATGAGCGCGGATGGCTATGTTAAATATAGCTAATGGCGGCCCGCAATTTCGCGGCAAAATCAGCAGATGCGCGGGTTCGCAGCGCTTTTTTCAAGGATATTTTCATGAGTAAGCCCATCAAACGCATTGCAATCAATACCGGTGGTGGCGACGCACCAGGGCTGAACGCGGTGATTCAGTCGGTCGTGATTGCCGCCGACAACCTGGGCTGGCAGTGTTATGGCATTCGCGATGGTTTCAACGGCATCATGTTTCCCGAGCGCTACCCCGAAGGCGGTGTGTACCGGCTGACGCGGGACAAGGTGCGCGGTATCGGCCACCTGGGCGGCACCATTCTGGGCACCACCAACAAGGGCAACCCCTTGCATTTCCCGGTGAACATGCCAGACGGCTCGGTGCGTGAGATTGACCGCTCGGACGAGATTCTGACCTACTTTGGCACGCACGAGATTGATGCCCTGGTGTCCATTGGCGGTGACGGCTCGCTGACCATTGCCGACGCGCTGCACCGCAAGGGCCTGCGCGTGGTGGGCGTGCCCAAAACCATTGACAACGACTTGGATAAAACCTACACAACCTTTGGCTTTGATACCGCCGTGGGTTTTGCCACCGAGTGCCTGGATCGGCTGCACAGCACGGCCGAAAGTCACCAGCGCGTCATGGTGGTGGAGGTGATGGGCCGTTACGCCGGCTGGATTGCGTTGCACGCTGGCATTGCGGGCAATGCCCATGCCATCCTGATTCCTGAGATCCCTTTTGACCTGGACCAGGTCAGCGCCAAGATCCGTGAGCGTGAGGCCAATGGCCACCTGTACTCGATCGTCGTGGTGGCTGAAGGTGCCCAGGCCAAGGACGGCCACCGCGAGCTGGTGGCTCAGGCTGAGGTGGGCCATGCGGAACGCCTGGGTGGTATTGGCGAGAACATTGCCCACGCCTTGGCCAACAGCACTGGCAAGGACACCCGGGTGGTGGTACTGGGACACTTGCTGCGCGGTGGCAGCCCCACCGCGTTTGACCGCTTGGCAGCTTTGCGCTTTGGCGCCGCCGCCGTGCGTGCGCTCGACGAAGGCCAGACCGGCATCATGGTGGCGCTGGGTTTGCACGGCGTGGATCACGTGGCCCTGGAGGAGGTGGCTGGCCACATTCGCAATGTGCCCATGGACAGTGACACCCTGCAAACCGGCCGCGATCTTGGCATCAGTTTTGGGGATTGAGGTCGCGCCGTGACCCTTGAAACCCTGCCGCCCTTGCTGGTGGTGTGTCTGTGCGCCGAGTGGTGCAACGTGTGTGGTGAGTACCGCAGCCGCTTTGAGCAAGTGCAGGCCGCCGTCACAGCCGACTACCCGCAGGCACAGTTTGTCTGGCTTGACATCGAAGACGAAGCTGATCTGTTGCACCCGTTGGATGTTGAAGACTTCCCCACCTTGCTGATTGCCGTGGGTGCTGTGCCGCACTTTTTTGGCCCACTGACACCACAGGCGCAAACGCTGGAGCGCATGGTGCGCAATGCCGCAGCGGATGCGTCAGCCCAAGGCTTGAAGGACCCCGATGTGCTGTCCGTGGTGGGGCGAATACGGGCGAATAAGTTGGCTGGTCAGTGAGCCAGCCTCAGGGCCGTGATTTTTTAATTAGAAAACGGCCCAAATCCTGGTCACACAGCAGCGTGACCTGTTGCGCTACCGCGAAGCGTCTGGCGGTGTCGCTGACGGGCACCAAGCTAACGTAAGTGCACTGTTGCGCGCCTTGTGCCGCTTTGGCCGCCAACAAGTCCCGCAGCCCGTCCACGCCCTGGCTGGCGGCTTTCCAGCGCTTGCAACTCACCAAGGTGGTTTGACCATTCTTAAGCAGCGCGAAATCTGCCGCCGAGCTGTTCAAGCGCGTCACGGCATAACCTTGGCTGGTGTAAATGGCTTGCATCTGCGCCGAGAAATCACGCCACGACATGGCGCCGGATTGCGTCAGTGCCTCAGCCACGCGGGCTGGGTTGGGAGCGTGCCACTGTTTGCGCGCCGCCATCAGGCCAATCACCAAAAAGGGGAAACTCCCCATCACGCCAAAAGCCACGTAATCCTTGGGCAACAAGGCGACGGACGCCAGCGTGATCACGGCAACGACGCAGAAGCTGATCCACCACGACGAGCGTAGCAAAATCGCAAACAGCGAGTTCTCTGACATTTTCAGTTTCATGGGAACCCCTCGCTGATCCGAACGCCTTGGCCGTTAACCTGCCAAGCCCACATACACGTTCTGCACGTCGTCATTGGCATCGATGGCGGCCAAGAAGGCCTCGACTTCTTCCAGATGTTCGGCGCTCAGGCTGGCCGGGTTCACCGGGTTTTTGGGCTTGTAGCCCAACTTGGCCGACAACACGGTAAAGCCGTGGTTGGGCAGCGCGCGGCTGACCAGGTCAAGGTCGGCGGGGTCGGTCAGAAACAGCGTGTTGCCTTCTTCTTCACCGGCCTCAAAATCTTGCGCACCGGCTTCGATGGCGGCCACTTCGGCGTCTGCGCCGGGGGCTTTGGGCTCGGCTTCGATCATGCCGACATGGTCAAAGTCCCAAGCCACGGAGCCAGAGGTGCCCAACTGGCCTTTGCGAAACAACACGCGCATTTCAGGCGCGGTGCGGTTCACGTTGTCGGTCAGGCATTCAACCATCACGGGCACTTGGTGCGGCGCAAAACCTTCGTAAATCACACGCTCAAAATTGACCACCTCGCCAGTCAGGCCGGCGCCTTTCTTGATGGCGCGCTCGAGGGTTTCTTTGGGCATGGAGGCTTTGCGGGCCTGCTCCATCACCAGCCGCAGGTGCGAGTTGGCGGCAGGGTCAGCCCCGCTGCGGGCCGCCAGCATGATGTCTTTTGCCAGTTTGCCGAAGATGCGGCCCCGAACGTTTGCCGCCAAATCCTTGTGTTTTGCTTTCCACTGTGCGCCCATTTTGGGGAGTTCCTTGCAGTTGTAGCGCTGGTGCGCTGGTGAATCTTGAGGGGGGCAAGGTTAACACCCGGCATGACAACTGGTCTATTCGAAGACGTAGGTGCCGGGCGCGGCCCCCAGGTCAGGGTAAGACTTGGCTTTGACATTAGGGGCGTCCACCATCGGCCCGCACTTGGGCGCCAGCCAGGCCAACCAGTCTGGCCACCAGCTGCCTGGTTTTTTGCTGGCGTGCTCAAGCCAATGCGCGCTGTGCTCGTTGCTGGCCGGCTCAGCCACCCAGAAACTGCGCTTCGGGGGGGTGACCACCGGGTTAACCACGCCAAAAATGTGGCCCGAGGTGGTCAGCACAAAGCGCACGGGTGCTGCCACGTTGATGTGTTGGCGAATGCGGTACGACTGGTGCCACGGCACGATGTGATCGTCTTCAGCGCCCACGGCATACAGGGGCTGGGTGATACGCGTCAGGTCAATTTTTTCGCCACCAATGGTCAGGGCGTCGGGCTTGACCAGGTTGTTGTGCAGGTACATCTGGCGCAGGTAAAACGAGTGCATGGCGGCGGGCATGCGCGTGGTGTCCATGTTCCAGAACAGCACGTCAAACGCGGGCAGCTCTTCGCCCAGCAAATAGCTGTGCTCCAGATAGTGCCAGATCAAGCTGTTGGAGCGCAGCAGGCGGAAACTGCTGGCCATGTCGCCACCATCCAGGTAGCCGGATTGCGCCATCTTTTTCTCCAGCTCGGTAATGGCGCCTTCGTCGATGAACACGTCGATGTCGCCGGGCTTGGCAAAATTGGTCAGTGTGGTCAGCAGCGTCCAGTGCGCCACCGGATTGGTCTTTTCGGTGTAATGGCGACTGGCCCAGGCCAGGTAGGTGGCCACCAGCGTGCCGCCAATGCAATAACCGGTCAGGTGCACCTGCGGCACCTGGCAAATCTTGCACACGGCTTGCACCGACTGGTCGACCCCTTCGCGCAAATAATCGTCATAGGTGATGCTGGCCATGTCGGCGGTGGGATTTTTCCAACTGGTGATGAAGACACTGTAGCCTTGGTCAGTCAGGAACTTGACCAGGCTCTTTTGTGGCGTCAAGTCAAGCACATAGTATTTATTGATCCACGGGGTGACGATCAAGATCGGTGTCTGGTGCACCTGCGCCGTGGTGGGTGTGTAGTGAATCAGCTCCACCAGGCGGTTGCGCAGCACCACGCGCCCAGGCGTGGTGGCCAGGTCAGTACCGACCTTGAAGGCGTCGGCTTCCACCATGCGGATGTTTTTGGCCTTGGCATCACGCATCAGGTGCATCAGGCCATGCTTCAGGCTGTCGCCACGGGTTTCAATAAACCGGCGCATGGCGACCGGGTTGCTGAAGAAAAAATTGGTTGGAGACATCGCGTTGAGCCACTGCCGCGCCCAGAACGCGGCGCGCCGGCGTTGCATGTCAGAGAGCCCCGGCGTGTCAAATAACATGTCTTCGGTGCGGTGGGTGACGCCCAGGTAAAACTCCTTGATGGTGTCCCAGACCGGGTTTTCGTCCCAGTCGGCATCGGCAAAACGCACGTCATCCACCTTGGGCTTGATCACGTCCTCAGTGGGCCAGCCCATGGCCAGGCGTGTCAGGTGGGCCTGAAAAGCCATGGAATCGACAAACAGGCTGTTGGCGGCCTGTGACAACTCTTGCGGATGCATCAACCAGGCGGCCTGAGCATTGGCCACCGAGGTCATCATGCCGTAGGGGTCCAGGCTTTGCTGCAGCGACGCAGCCAAGGCGGCCACCGGACTGAGATGCGGCACTTCTGCGGCTGCGCTTTTGTCTTTGTTCATCATCTTGTAGTGCATCAAGTTCTCCAGTCCATCAAGTAGCGAGAAGCCTGGGCGGGGTGCGCAGACAAGTCAAGTTGAGCACAAGAAATGGCGTCGTATATTGATGCAACGCATCATGCGGTCAGCCCAGCGCGTCGTTCACCTGCTCGTTGAATTCAGCCAGGCTCTCGGCTGCCTGCACTTCGCGTGGCATGGCATCGCGGATGGAAAACACCCCCATGATCTTGTTGGCTTCGGTGACGACAGGCAGGTGCCGAAAACCACGCTCGATCATGATCAGCACCGCATCGGCTACCTTGGTTTCGGGCACCACGCACAAGGGGCTGCGCGTCATGATGTCGGCCACCGTGGTGCTGGCCGGGTCAAGTGCCTTGGCCAGTAGGCGGGTCATCAAGTCACGCTCGGTCACGATGCCCAGCAGGCTGCCCGACGTGTCGATGATCAACACGCTGCCACAGTTGGCGCGTGTCATGACGCAAGCGGCGGTGTAGGCCGTGGCGCTGGGTACCACGCTGACCACATGGCGCTGCGCCATCGATTGAAATACAGTGCGTTCGGTCATGCTGGGCTCCTTCGGGTTCAAGTCAAAAACAATAGCTGCTTACGATTTATTTAAAAGGGCTACAGCCCGATTTTCTATAAATTAACGCAACGCAGCGTTGATCTTTTCCAGCGCCTGCGCACCAGGGCAAAGCTGCTGTACGCCCAGCGTGTTGAGCGGTTGCGCGCAGGTGTTGAGCGAGGTGTGCAGGTCAGTCGGCAGCGGGTCAAGGTAGAGCAAGCCGGTGACCACTTCGCCGCGTGCCGCGTGCGCGTTCATATAGCTCATGGCGGCGTAGCGGTCGGTGGGGTCGTAGTCGTCATGCAGTTTGCGCAGCCGCAATATGGAGCCGTCGTGCTGCTCCACGTCCACCACTTCGCCTGGGGCGTATTGGGTGGTGATCTCGGTGCCGGGGGTGAAGAAGTCGATGACACTCACCGCCTCGTCGTGCTGGCGCACGTAGTCGTAGCTCTTGGTGCTGCCGCTGTGGTTGTTGAAGGTGACGCAGGGGCTGATCACGTCAATGAACGCGGCCCCGCCATGTGCCAGCGCGCCCTTGATGAGCGGCACCAGCTGCTCTTTGTCGCCCGAGAAACTGCGTGCCACATAAGTAGCCCCCAGTTGCAGCGCAATGCCCACCAGGTCGACTGGGCTGTCGGTGTTGACCACGCCTTTTTTGCTTTTGGAGCCGCGGTCTGCGGTGGGAGAAAACTGGCCTTTGGTCAGGCCATAAACGCCGTTGTTTTCCACGATGTAGGCCATGTTGACGCCGCGGCGCATGGCGTTGGCAAACTGTCCCAGCCCGATGGACGCTGAGTCGCCATCGCCCGACACACCCAAATACAGCAGCTCGCGGTTGGCCAGGTTGGCACCAGTGAGCACGCTGGGCATGCGCCCGTGCACGGTGTTGAAACCATGCGAGGCCCCCAAGAAATAAGTGGGCGTTTTGCTGCTGCAACCAATGCCCGACAACTTGGCCACACGGTGCGGCTCAATGTCAAGCTCCCAGCAAGCCTGGATGATGGCGGCTGAAATCGAGTCGTGGCCGCAACCAGCGCACAGGGTAGACACTGGGCCTTCGTAGTCGCGCCGGGTGTAACCAACCTTGTTTTTGGTCAGGGTGGGGTGGTGCAACCGGGGTTTGGCAAGGTAGGTCATACGGTTTCCTTCAGAAGCGCCAGCTTGGCGGCAATGGCACTCACGATGAAGCGCGCGGTAATGGGTGTGCCGTCATAGTGCAGCACTTTGACCAGTTGTTTGGGGTTGGCATCCAACTCGTTGACCAGCAGGGTGCGCATTTGCGCGTCGCGGTTTTGCTCCACCACAAACACTGTGTCGTGGGTAGCCAGGAATTTCTCAACCGAGGCCGGGAACGGAAAAGCCTGCAACCGCAGGGCGTCCAAATGCACACCGTCGGCCTCCAGCACATCAATGGCTTCACGCATGGCCGGGGTGGTGGATCCAAAGTAAATCACGCCCAGTCGGGTGTCTTGTACTGCCATGTGGATGATGGGTTGGGGCACCAGGTCGGCTGCGGTTTTGAACTTTTTCAGCAGGCGCTCCATGTTGTAGACGTAGTCCGGTCCGCGCTCCGAGTAGCGTGCATAAGCATCTTTGGATGTGCCACGGGTGAAGTAACTGCCTTTGGTGGGGTGCGTGCCGGGCAGGGTGCGCCACGGGATGCCGTCGCCATCCACATCGTTGTAGCGGCCAAAGTCTTTGCCAGCTTCGAGTTCTGCCGCGGTCATGACCTTGCCGGTGTCGTAGGTGCGCGCGTCGTCCCACACAAAGGGTTTGCACAGGCGCTGGTTCATGCCGATGTCGAGGTCACTCATGACAAAAATCGGGGTTTGTAGCCGGTCAGCCAAGTCAAGTGCGGCGGCGGCGTGCTCAAAACACTCATGCGGATCTTGCGGGAACAGCATCACATGCTTGGTGTCACCGTGCGAGGCATAGGCGCAAGACAGCAGGTCAGATTGCTGGGTGCGCGTGGGCATGCCGGTGCTGGGGCCACCGCGCTGCACGTTGATCAGCGTCACCGGTATCTCGGCAAAATAAGCCAGGCCAAGAAACTCGGTCATCAGCGAAATACCCGCGCCAGAGGTGGCGGTAAAGGCCCGTGCACCGTTCCAGCCGGCGCCAATGGCCATGCCAATCGACGCCAGCTCGTCTTCAGCTTGCACGATGGCAAAACGGTGTTGCCCGGTGCTGGGGTCGACCCGGAACTTGTCGCAATATTTTTGAAAGTTTTCAGGAACCGAGGACGATGGTGTGATCGGATACCAAGCCGCCACCGTGGCGCCGCCATACACGCAGCCCAGCGCCAGCGCACTGTTGCCGTCGGTAAAAATCTGGTCGCCCACTTTGTCTGACTGACGCACCCGAATGCCCAGCGGCGCTTCGATGTGCTGCTTGACGTAGTCACGGCCCAGGTTGATGGCCTGCAAATTGGAGGCCAACAGCCGCTCTTTGCCCTTGAACTGCTCGGCAAAGAGCTTTTCGAACACGCTGGCATCCACATCCAGCAGCACCGACAGCGCACCCACATACACGATGTTCTTGAACAACTGGCGCTGCCGTGGGTCGGTGTAGACGGCGTTGGTGATTTCGGTCAGGGGCACACCGATGACATGCACATCCTTGCGAAATTTGTTCTCGGGAATAGGCCGCGTGCTGTCATAAAACAGGTAGCCGCCGGGCTCGATTTCGGCCACGTCGGCGTCCCAGGTTTGCGGGTTCATGGCGACCATCATGTCCACCCCGCCGCGCCTGCCGTGGTAGCCCTTTTCACACACGCGGGCTTCGTACCAGGTGGGCATGCCCTGAATGTTGCTGGGGAAAATGTTGCGCGGGCTCACTGGCACACCCATGCGCATCACGGCCTTGGCAAACAACTCGTTGGCGCTGGCCGAACCCGAGCCGTTGATGTTGGCAAATTTGATGACGAAATCGTTGATGGCTTCAATGCGTTTCATGCGGCCTCCGTCGCGTTCAAGTGAGCAGCCGCAGATTTGGTGTCGCGCGCACGCGGCCCGGCCTGTGTGGTGTTGAGCAAAAACTTCTGCATGTCCCAGGCGCCCGTGGGGCAACGCTCGGCACAAAAACCGCAGTGTAGGCACACGTCTTCGTCTTTCACCATGACGCGCCCGGTCTTGAGCTCGGCCGACACATACAGGTCCTGCTTGGTATGGGTGGCAGGTGCCTGGAGTCGGCCTCGCAAATCTGCCTCTTCGCCATTGCTGGTGAAGCTGATGCAGTCCATCGGGCAAATGTCGACACAGGCGTCGCATTCAATGCAGGTGTTGCGGTTGAACACGGTTTGCACATCACAGTTCAGGCAGCGGCTGGCTTCCTTGAAGGCGGTGGCGGCGTCAAAGCCCAGCTCCACCTCGACCTTGATGCTGGCCAGGGCCTTTTCAGCCGCTGTCCATGGCACTTTGAAGCGATGGTCGTTCGACACGGCGTTTTTGTAGCTCCACTCATGGATGCCCATTTTTTGTGACATCAGGTTGACCATGGGCGGCGGGCGCTGCGTCACGTCTTCTCCGTTGAGCAAGCGGTCAATCGACACAGCAGCCTCGTGCCCGTGCGCCACAGCGGTGATGATGTTTTTGGGGCCATAGGCGGCATCACCGCCAAAGAAGACCTGGGGCAAGGTGGATTGGAAGGTGCCTTCACCCAGCACCGGCAGGCCCCATTTGTCAAATTCAAGGCCCAGGTCGCGCTCGATCCAGTGGAATGAGTTTTCCTGGCCCACTGCAATCAGCACCTCGTCACACGGCACCAACACATCAGGCTCGCCGGTGGGCACCAAGCTGCGTTTGCCTTTAGCATCGTATTCGGCGCGCACCAACTCAAACGTCATGCCGGTGAGCTTGCCGTCGGTGTGCTCGAAGGTTTTGGGTACGTGGAAGTTCAGGATCGGAATGCCTTCGTGGGCCGCGTCTTCTTTTTCCCAGGGCGAGGCTTTCATTTCTTCAAAGCCGCTGCGCACGATCACCTTCACCTCTTTGCCGCCCATACGCCGGGCGCTGCGGCAGCAATCCATGGCGGTGTTGCCGCCGCCCAGCACAATCACGCGCTCAGAAGTTTGGGTGATGTGGCCGAACGACACCGACATCAGCCAATCGATGCCAATGTGGATGTGTGCGGCGGCTTCCTTGCGCCCGGGTGCCTCCAGATCGCGCCCGCGTGGTGCGCCGCTGCCGACAAAAATCGCGTCATAACCTTGATCCAGCAGTGCTTTCATGGACTCAATGCGCTTGCCAGGTTGAAAGTCCACGCCCAGGTTCAAGATCTGGCCGGTTTCTTCGTCCAGCACCGACTCGGGCAACCTGAATTTGGGAATTTGCGTACGCACAAATCCCCCGGCTTTCGCCTCGCCTTCAAACACCGTCACGGCGTAGCCGCAGGGCACCAAATCTCGTGCCACGGTCAGTGAAGCAGGCCCGGCACCCACGCAGGCCACACGCTTGCCATTGGGCGGTGCAATGGCGGGCATGCGTGCGGACACGTCATCCTTGAAGTCGGCGGCCACGCGTTTCAGGCGGCAAATAGCCACCGGTTCTGGCTTGGCACCGTTGTTTTCCTCGACGCGGCCACGTCGGCAGGCGGGCTCGCAGGGGCGGTCGCAGGTGCGGCCCAAAACGCCCGGAAACACGTTGCTGACCCAGTTGATCATGTAGGCATCGCTGTAGCGACCCTGACCAATCAGGCGAATGTATTCGGGTACGGGGGTATGGGCCGGGCAGGCCCATTGGCAGTCCACGACCTTGTGAAAATAGGCCGGGTTGGTGATGTTGGTCGCTTGCAAAGTGGTCTCCTCTTGTCTTCTTCCGCCTGGCGATGCGTCGCACCGCCGCGGAAAAAATCATCCTACGCCGTTGGCCGGCGCTTGACTATGGCGGCATTCCCGAAATCTGCTGCTTTACTGATCTAAGTCAAAAAATTGGGTTGAGATCAAAAAGCTGGTTTTTGATTTACATCAAACTGGCAAAACAAACGCCCGCCAAAATAACAAACCAATATCAAGGAGAACCACTGATGAAAGCCGACCTGCAAACTGAACGATTTAAAGCACTGGATGCCTGCCACCAGCAAATTCACGAGCACCTGACGGAGCTGTCTGACCTGATGGACCGACTCGACGCCGACAGTGACAGTGCCCATTGCCGGCAAAAGGCCAAAACCATCGAGGCGTTCTTTTCAGAAACCGCGCGCACGCACCATGCAGCAGAAGAAAAAGATGTGTTTCCTGGCCTGCTGGCGAGTGACAAACCAGAGGTGGTCCAAGCCGTGCAAATGCTCAAGCAGGACCACGGCTGGATCGAGCAAAACTGGATTGAACTGGCGCCCATGCTGCGCGCCATTGCGCAGGGTGAAGATTGGGCGGACATGGCGGAGCTTAAACACAACGCCGAGGTGTTTCTGAACCTGTGCCGCGACCACATCGTGCTGGAAGAAACCCTGATTTACCCGGAGGCCAAGGCGCGCCTGGCAGAAGAAATGGCGGGACGAGCCAAGCGGTTGGCGCATTAGTTCTGGCAGAATAAATGCTATCTAATAAATAGCTGCTTGCGCAATTCAAATAAGCGCTTGAAGCCTAAAAAACCTTGCAAAAATTCGCATACTTGGCGTGACTTGATCTGTCTGGCGTGGCCTTGGCGTGCGCAGCTTTTGTCCGGGATGGGGGCGACGCTTGAGCCCTCGTTAACTGCAGTCTGAAGGCGTCGACAATCAAGCGCATTCACCAACTGCAAGGATTCTCATGAGCTTATTTGATTGGACCGAAAAAAGTCCTGATGTGTTGCGCCAAGGCGGCGTGATCGCCCCGGATGAGCGCCTGCCCTGGCCGCAGACCGCGGTGATGGGCCTGCAGCACGTGATTGCCATGTTTGGCGCCACTGTGCTGGCGCCGATTCTGATGGGGTTCGACCCCAACCTGGCCATTTTGATGAGCGGCATTGGCACGCTGATCTTCTTCTTCATCACCGGCGGCAAGGTGCCAAGCTATCTGGGTTCGAGCTTTGCTTTCATCGGTGTGGTGATCGCGGCCACCGGCTACGCCGGCAAGGGCCTGAATCCCAACATTGGTGTGGCCCTGGGTGGCATCATCGCCTGCGGCGCGCTTTACACCGTCATTGGTTTGCTGGTGCAGATGGTGGGCACTGGCTGGGTGGAGCGGCTGATGCCCCCGGTGGTGACTGGCTCGGTGGTGGCCGTGATTGGCCTGAACCTGGCCAGCGTGCCGATCAAGAACATGGCAGCGAGCAACTTCGACAGCTGGATGCAGGCGGCCACCTTTGTTTGCGTGGCGCTGGTAGCGGTGTTCACGCGCGGCATGGTGCAGCGCTTGCTGATTCTGGTGGGGCTGCTGGTGGCCAGTTTGCTTTATGCCCTGCTGACCAACGGGCTGGGACTGGGCAAGCCGATGGACCTGAGTGGCCTGTTTAACGCGGCCTGGGTCGGCATGCCCGGCTTTGCCGCACCGGTATTTGATTCCAAAGCCATGTTGATGATGGCGCCAGTTGCGATCATTCTGGTGGCTGAAAACCTGGGCCACATCAAGGCCGTGACCGCCATGACCGGCAAAAACCTGGACCGTTACATGGGCCGTGCCTTCATTGGTGATGGCATCGCCACCATGGTGAGCGGCAGCGCCGGCGGCACGGGTGTCACCACTTATGCCGAGAACATTGGTGTCATGGCCGCCACCAAAATCTACTCGACCGCGATGTTTCTGGTGGCGGCCTTGCTGGCCGTGGTTCTGGGTTTCAGCCCCAAGTTTGGCGCGGTGATTCAGACCATTCCGCTGCCGGTGATGGGCGGTGTGAGCATTGTGGTGTTTGGCCTGATTGCCGTCGCCGGTGCGCGCATCTGGGTTGAAAACAAAGTGGATTTTTCTGACAACAAAAACCTGATCGTGGCCGCCATCACCCTGATTTTGGGCACCGGCGACTTCACCTTGAAGTTTGGAGATTTTGCCCTGGGCGGTATCGGTACCGCCACCTTTGGCGCAATTGGCTTGTATGCTTTGCTGAATCGTAAATCACGCTGATTTGCTGGTTTGACTTGAACGGTTCGTTTTATTTATTGAGGTTTGGCAATGCAACATAGTGGTTTCAATCTGCGTCAAATGGGCTTGGGCGCCAAACTGGCCCTGAGTAATTTTGTGTTGGTGGCGGTGGTGCTCATGGCCTGTGTGTTGGCCATCGGTTATTCGGTGTCCAACACCATTGAGAGTCGGGCCATTGCCGAGGTAACTGACAAAACCAAAATGCTCACCAACCTGATTGAAGGCACTGACCGCGACCTGCGCGTGCGCACCGGGGCACTGGCCAAGGCGTTTCAGGGCACGCTCAAAGGCGATTTTGAGCTGCTGCCGGTCACCATTGACATCAAAGGCCGCGCCACGCCCACCCTCAAGCTTGACGGCAAGGTGCTCAACCTTGACTTTGCGCCGGTAGACCGATTCACCGCCACGACGGGCGCGGTGGCCACCGTGTTTGCCAAGTCGGGTGACGATTTTGTGCGGGTGACCACATCGCTCAAGACCGACAAAGACGAGCGCGCCATTGGCACCCTGTTGGACCGCAAGCACCCCGGCTACAAAGCCGCGTTGGCGGGCAGCAGTTTCACCGGCCTGGCGACCTTGTTTGGTCGCCAATACATGACGCAGTACGACCCGATTCGCAATGGGCAGGGCCAAATCGTCGGCCTGAGCTTCATTGGGCTGGATTTTTCTGACTACCTATTGCTCCGGCCTAGTGAAGTATTAAGCGGCATAGCGAACCCGCCGATCCTGAAAGTAGCCAAGAACGCGCTCAGGAGTTTGCTCCAACATAGTCATATGCGCGGTGGCCGCTTCGCGTAACTTTGCCTTCGTT
>NZ_JAQTXM010000034.1 GCF_028688795.1 Rhodoferax sp.
GCCGCTACGTGGTTTGACCAATAGTGCCGCGCGTTCTTCATGCTCATCTCTCCATCTGGTTTGTGATGGATTGAGCTTGTCTATTTCAGCCGCCAACAACAAGTCTGGGGTTCATGGAGCACTTACGGTCAACTGTGAAATGGTTTGTTCATTGGCAGCAATGATGTCGTCCATGATGTCACGAATAGAGATCAGTCCAAGCACTTTGCCATTGTCGACCACTGGCAAGTGCCGAAATTTCCTGTGGCTCATCAGGCTCATGCAATCACGGGTACCGGTTTGAGGCACAACGGTAATCACGTCACGCGTCATGATCTCGGCAACGGTCATCTCTTTTGAGTTGCGGCCCTGCAAGGCAACCTTGCGGGTGTAGTCGCGTTCCGACACCACGCCCAGTAGTTTGCCGTCCTGCATTACGAGCAAGGCACCCACCTCCAGTTTGGCCAACAACTGCAGCGCTTCAAAAACGCTGACCGTTGGGGCTATTTGGTAAAGCATTGAGTCATGCTTTTTCAGAAGTTCAGAAATTGGTTTCATTGAAGTCCCTGTATATTTCAAAAAAAGGGGAGGGTAGACACTGCCAAAACTGATAAAAGTTGATCCGGCATTTGATGATAAGCCGAAGTGGTTGCCACTGTCGAAACTGACAAAACTACCAATAGTTCAAGCATTCGAGTTTTGTCAGTTTTGACAGTACTGTCATAGTCTCACTGCGAAATTGCGATTTTTAGCCTGTTCGATGCTCAATTGCTGCCTGACGGGCTCTTGGTCGATGCAAGTTATTCACTAGGGACGACTTGACGGCAAGGGCCGGTGAAGCAGTTCTGGACGTCTTTCACTTTGGTTGGTTGGTAAACCTGTGCTGGCACTTCAAAGACCCAGTAGCACTTGATCTGATCCACATAGCTGTTGCTCAGTTAGCAGGTGTAGTTCGAGCGAAAGCCTAGCCCGCGTGTTCTACTTGTCGCTTAAGTTTTCATTGCAATATTTCATGCACTTTCTTTTCCGTTTCGTTCTCAGCGTGTTGTTTTCGACAACGGCCGCCACCAGCTTCGCCACCACTGATTTTTCAGCTTGTCCGCAATTTTTCGCCAAATCCCAACCGCCCAAAGTAGCACCAAATCCCACCAACCGTGCCCTGTGTTACGACGCTTTTGCGATCCTTCATTCAGGCGAGAGCAAGACTGCAGTTTTCGTGGCACAAAAGCTGAATCGTGCATCGGTGGAAGATGCCGATGAAAAGCGGGCTACCAAGTTTTTTGCTGATGCGCGCTTGCCAGAGGCGGAGCGAGCCACGTTGGAGGATTACAAACACAGTGGCTGGTCACGCGGGCACATGGCGCCAGCGGGTGACATGCCGACCGTACAGGCGATGGCTCAAAGTTTTTCGTTGGCCAACATGGTGCCGCAAGCAGCCAAACACAATGGGGGTGCATGGGCCAAAACTGTTGAGCAAGCAACACGAAAATATGCGTCTCGGGCACGTGGGGATGTGTTTGTCATTACTGGCCCAGTTTATGAACCCAGCTTTACTGCAAGTCAAGGCATTGGACCTGGGCAGGTGAGGGTGCCCAAATATCTATTTAAACTTGTCTATGACGAAGACAGGAACCGAGCCTGGGCACATTGGCACCTCAATGACGATTCAACCCGCGGATCCCGACCCATCAGCTACTCGGAGTTGGTCAAACGCACAGGGATAACATTTTTACCGGGGGCACGACCAAATGACTGATCATCAAGACGCATTCCCGACTTCGGTGGAGGCCGCCGTCAGACTGCTTCAGGGTGCTGTACCTGAAAGTGAACAGTCAAAGCTCGTAGCCATGCTGGAAGGTGACTTGATGACGCTCCACTTTGGGCTTGGTCAATGGGTCCAGAACCACCTTGGATTGTGGGGAGTCAACCCCGCGTTGCTTGCTGCCACCGGCGAATCCAACGCGGATGATGCATCTATAGTGATCATTTGTGCGTTCTGGCAGAGACTGCAAGAAGAGACTGCAAGAAGAGACTGCAAGATGATCGACCAAAAATCCACTGATTGAGGTTTACTGCATTCTTGGCGATCAATTTTGGTAGTCGGCTTGGAGAGAGTTGATTGTCCTCAGAAGACCCTTATGTATAGCTATACACAAGGGTCTTTTGGAGCCCGTTGAGTGAAAACGGTCGAAATTTTGGGCGGCTGACTTCAACAGGCTGTCAGGCGTCGTTCACGAACGGCAGCTTGCGGGCTGTCCAATGCGGCTCCAGGCAGAAGCCGTTTGGGCATTTTGCGTCGTGCCACAGATAGTCAGTACTGGTTTCAATTGACTACCGATGAGCATAGTAGTTGAGCCGAAAATCGACTTCACTCTAGCTCAGATGTCAGAATTGGCCGATAGATGCACCGTTTGCTCGCACCGCAGACCAACCAACACGACACAATACGACATGAACACTCAAGAATGTAAAGCTCAAAAATTTTTGGATTTACATACATCTTCGAAACTGTTTGTAATGCCCAATGCTTGGGACGCCGGGAGCGCACGAATGCTCGCTTCTCATGGCTTTCAAGCAATTGGAACCACAAGTGCGGGTATCGCATTTTCAAAGGGGCAACCAGATAGCGAAGGGTCAGTAAGTCGTGCAGAAATGCTTGACTGCATTAAAACGATTGCTCATTCTGTTGCAGTTCCGGTAAGTGCCGACTTGGAAGCAGGTTACGGAGAAAATTCAGACCAAGTAAGCGAAACCATAAGCCTTGCCATAAATGCGGGCATCGTCGGAGGAAACATAGAAGATTTCACTGGCAATGCTGCCCTCCCACTATTCGACGTATCTATGGCTGTCGAAAGAATCCGGGCGGCCCGAAAGGCGGCCGATGATAAAGGCATTCCGTTCACGTTGACGGCTCGCACAGACTGCTATCTCGTTGGAGTTGACAACCCGTTTACTGAATCAGTTCGCAGAGCGAATCTGTATCGGGAGGCTGGGGCAGATTGCCTGTTTATCCCAGGCGCTGCGGAGCCGGAAATAGTTGCTCAGTTGGTGAAGGAAATTGACGGGCCAATCTCAGTTGTTATGGGGTTGAAGGGTAAGACTTTCACGGTCACCCAACTGGAAGATTTGGGCGTTCGGCGCGTCTCAATTGGGGGCAGCCTCGCCCGCGCCACATTCGCACTGATTCGAAAAGCAGCCCTAGAGATAATGCAGCAGGGCACCTTCAAATATGCAAATGACCAAATTCCAGATGCCGAACTCTGTGCATTTTTTTCAAGTGTTCAGAAAGCAGATTCTGACGCCCAGTACTAATCCAAGCGTAGTCCACAGTGTTCAGCGGATGCCCGGAACCACAAACATGACCAACAGCGGCTGGTCGATTGCAGGTGTTACCTGGGACAAAACCGCCGGCACATAGCTGCCAAACTACTTGCAGGCGCCAAAGTCGGGTGTCAGGCGGGCAAGTTCAATTTCTGTAGACCCGCTGCAGTCCTGTCTCATTGTTGCCTGTGGCCAATGTCAGCAATGCGGATCGGACACCGCTAATTGAATGACAGCTTTATGGAACCTCGGCAGTGAAAATCTTTCTGCTGCCCGAAAGCCGGCACCCATGAGTACCCGCAACTGGTCGGGGGGGGTCCCGAGGTCGCTGAAATCAACGCCACTTTGCTGACCGACGATATGTATAGGCGAATGACCGGTCTAGAGAAGGCAGTTCTGAAAGTTGATGGTCGGCTAAGGGTCGGGTTTGTGTCTTAAAGAGTCATGAGCCTGGGTGCCGGGCATTTTTTCGGGCAGCCGGCAGGCCAAGACCCATACCTGCCGCACACGGGATACGCATGAAACCCACCGATAAGTGGGAAAGCTGACCTTCAATTTTGCCGGAAGCAGTCGCTCACCGGCAGTGCAAAAAACTTGGAAGCTGTCAACCAAACGAGGTTGCCAGTGGTCTTACCTGTCCGGCTCTTGAGCAGCGATACCAGTCATAGGATTTGCGATCGTGGCAGTCTTGTAAAGACCCTTAACCGAAATTAAACTTGTTGATCTGCCTGCCAGATAGCCACAACGGACGGCAAAATCGGGCTTGCATCAATTGACACGACGTTCGTTATTGTGCCGCGCGGGTTGCACCCGCCCTACGGAGCTGGGTCAATTCGGAGCCAGCGCCAACACGCTTGCCCCTGAATGATAGGGCAGAGTCAGCGCCTGCAGAGCGGTGGGTGAAGATCGTTGGGTAGCAAATAACGCTAAACACGAGATGTGGAGACATTGCCTGCAAGGTCACCAGTCTTTTGTACACGCGCACGACGACCGTTGAACACAAGAATCAACAAGAAGCCAATTGCTAACAATGTTAATGTGCCTGGCTCTGGTACGCTTGAGTAGTCAGTCGTTATGACAGGTCCGACTACTGTGGGAGAAATGCATAGCCCATCCGGAGCTATTGTATCGCCCTGATTGCACCCGCCGAATTGATTGTATCTCGCACCTCCGGACGGAGCAAATGATCCAGCTTGGGTCAACTTCGTTAATCCTGATGCTGAATCAACGGAAAAGCTCAGTGCAGGGAACGTCGCCGTTATGGATTCAAGAGTTGTTATTGACGTAGTGTTAGCTAGCCGTCTCTCTGTCGTATAGTAAGTGTAAACATCAAAACCATTACTAGGCGCAGTGTAACAAATCGTAAAAGGATAGTAGGGAACGGGGGTGCAATAAGTTATAGGTTGTTTCGGTACCAAAATAACGTGAGGGGTCGAAACGTTTTCGAACAGAGAGTATTTAGTTGTGACCGAAGCGTCGGCTGTAAATGTCGGATCGTAGGTGCCAGCCTGTGAATATGTGAATGGTGCAGAGAAATAAGGACCCAAGCCACTTGAGCCATCATAAGTTCCGCTTGCGGTCTGACCATCGCCTGACGAAAACGAATAGGAAATTGAGTCGAAATTTTGCGCGGTCGGTACCCAACCAAGCAAGGGATTGACTCCTGCGAACAGATTAGCTGATAGCGTGACTGGTTGTCCAGGCGCTGTTGGTAGGAGGATGTTTGTATGGGCCACCAATGTAGCTTGGGCATTGATCCCAACACTACTTAAAACCAACATTAAAATCACAGAAGAAAAGTATTTCACCGAATCACCATCTATCCTGAATATTGCATAAAAAAGGCAAGAATTGCCCTAAGTGATTGAGAGAATGAGAGTTATCTAATTAAGTTGTTGGGGCTCGCAAATGTTGAGCCAGCAGACAAGAGGCCTAAAGCCAAGAAAATTCTTTTGATCACTGAGTAGGCCCTGAAAGGTTTGGACTAATAAAAAACTCTGGGAAAACCGCGACGCATACCCCGCAGCTAAGCAAGCAATTTTCGGGCCATTAGTCAAATTATTTGACAAAATTCAATAAAATCAACGGCTCGTGCCGCATATTACATCTGACGGTTAGATTTGAAAATTAAATATGTCAACAAATCCGACACTGTTATAGAATTTTCCAAGCCAATGTGATGCACCTGAAGCAAAAAATGAAAACCCAAGGCAGCAATGATGGGAAATTCCTGACCATGAGTGTATGAATGATGGAACAAACTATTTAGGCAGTCTCCCACGACAGTCCATAGTGCTAAAGGTCTTGGATAGTCTGTTTGATCAAGTCAAAGAATCAAATCCGCTGGAAGTCCGCTTACGCTGCCGTGCCGTCCGCCACGAAGAGAAATCGAAGGCGGCCCCACGTATGGCGGCTTCCCCCTAGATTCGGTGGTTGAAACCCGATGAAATTGGACCCGCATCGGCAAGGTCAGCTCACAAGAAACAAAACCTGCTGACTGAAATTTTCAGACTCCAGCTATAGCCGGAGCGATTACGAACCCCAGTGCCGTGGCACGACGTTTGAGAGCGGCGACACTGCGCTGAAGCTGCTGCTCTTCGTAGCGCTGCTGCCCTTGATCTACGAAGGCTTCACCGCGCGTCATCATGAAGTACACCATGCGTGCAAGCTTGTGTGCCACCGCCGTGTTGGCGCTAGGTTTGTCCATGCGGGCGCACAGCCGTCGGTAGAACGCGCCCAAGGCAGAGTCACAGTGCGACAAACTCATCGCCGCCACTTTTAGAGCTTGTCGCACCCGGTTGACCGAGCGCTTGGTCTTGGCTGATAGCACCTTGCCCCCGCTGATTTTGGTGCCTGGGCACAGTCCCAGCCATGAACAGAAGTGCTTGACAGTTGGAAAGCGACTCAAATCCGGGCCGATTTCTGTGAGTATCTTCGTCACTGCCGCCAAGCCAAGGCCGTTGATGCGGGTGAGGTCAACACCGGCCCAGTTGGCCAGTACCTGGCGCATGTCATATTCTTTGCGCTGTTTGCTGCCCGCACGCGGTGTCTTGCCCAGATCAATGCTCTTTTGGCCCAAATTTTTCAGTCCGGCGTTGAGCTTGGTATCGCAGTCAGCCAGGTGGCGTGCGATGTCGTCATACATCCCCAGCGACTGACGCAATACAAACAGGTGCTCTTCGCGCCAGTTACCGGTTAAGGCTTTGATGATTTCCTCAGTGCTGGCTTTGACACGGCTGTCCCGATGACGTGCCAGTGCCTTGGGGTCGCGCTCACCCGCCACAATGCTGCGGATGATCAATTCGCCCGTCCGGCCCATGACGTCGCTGAGGACTTCGGTGAGCTGGATGTTCATCTGTACCAGTGCCTTTTGCATGCGCTGTACCCAACTGGCTTGCTCTGCGACCAAAATGTCGCGCTGACGCGCCACGGCGCGCAATTCACACACCTCAACGTCGGGGCGAAATGCAGCGCGCAAAAAGCCCAGGCTCATGAGCTTTTGCAGCCACTGGCAGTCTTGCACATCACTTTTGCGTCCGGGCACGTACTTCATTTGTCGCGCATCGACCAGCCAGACGTTGAGTCCTCGCTGCTCGAGCACTTCAAATACGGGGATCCAGTACACACCGGTAGATTCCAGTGCCACCGTATCGACACCAGACGCGATCAGCCAGGTCGCCATCGCGTTCAAGTCATCCGTCATCGCACCAAACTCGCGTACCGGCTCAGGGCTTGATCGTGCGGGAACGGCCACCCAGTGGCTTGATCCACCCACATCAATTCCTGCAGCGTTGGGAAATACCTCGTCTTCTCTCTTGCGAACTGCCATGTCATCCTCCAAAATAGTCGATGAATGGCAGCGCCATGGGAAGCGTCGAATTTGACTCAATCTCACAAACGGGATGCACATCGCTGCGCTCACCAATGTCGCCGACGATTCCCGGACCATGCTATGGGGCGGGCTTACCCAACTGTGGCAGTAACCACTGTGAGCTCACACCAATGCTGTGTCGGTCATGTCGGCGCTGCCATTCACCTTTTTAGCGCAAATTTGCGCAGGTCGCATGGTGGCGTAACAACAGCACTGCCATAGCCCCTAGTTTCTTTGAGAACGCCTGGCCCGCGTGCGGGGTTGGGATGCTCACAAGAAACAAAACCTGCTGACTGAAATTTTCAGACTCCAGCTATAGCCGGAGCGATTACGAACCCCAGTGCCGTGGCACGACGTTTGAGAGCGGCGACACTGCGCTGAAGCTGCTGCTCTTCGTAGCGCTGCTGCCCTTGATCTACGAAGGCTTCACCGCGCGTCATCATGAAGTACACCATGCGTGCAAGCTTGTGTGCCACCGCCGTGTTGGCGCTAGGTTTGTCCATGCGGGCGCACAGCCGTCGGTAGAACGCGCCCAAGGCAGAGTCACAGTGCGACAAACTCATCGCCGCCACTTTTAGAGCTTGTCGCACCCGGTTGACCGAGCGCTTGGTCTTGGCTGATAGCACCTTGCCCCCGCTGATTTTGGTGCCTGGGCACAGTCCCAGCCATGAACAGAAGTGCTTGACAGTTGGAAAGCGACTCAAATCCGGGCCGATTTCTGTGAGTATCTTCGTCACTGCCGCCAAGCCAAGGCCGTTGATGCGGGTGAGGTCAACACCGGCCCAGTTGGCCAGTACCTGGCGCATGTCATATTCTTTGCGCTGTTTGCTGCCCGCACGCGGTGTCTTGCCCAGATCAATGCTCTTTTGGCCCAAATTTTTCAGTCCGGCGTTGAGCTTGGTATCGCAGTCAGCCAGGTGGCGTGCGATGTCGTCATACATCCCCAGCGACTGACGCAATACAAACAGGTGCTCTTCGCGCCAGTTACCGGTTAAGGCTTTGATGATTTCCTCAGTGCTGGCTTTGACACGGCTGTCCCGATGACGTGCCAGTGCCTTGGGGTCGCGCTCACCCGCCACAATGCTGCGGATGATCAATTCGCCCGTCCGGCCCATGACGTCGCTGAGGACTTCGGTGAGCTGGATGTTCATCTGTACCAGTGCCTTTTGCATGCGCTGTACCCAACTGGCTTGCTCTGCGACCAAAATGTCGCGCTGACGCGCCACGGCGCGCAATTCACACACCTCAACGTCGGGGCGAAATGCAGCGCGCAAAAAGCCCAGGCTCATGAGCTTTTGCAGCCACTGGCAGTCTTGCACATCACTTTTGCGTCCGGGCACGTACTTCATTTGTCGCGCATCGACCAGCCAGACGTTGAGTCCTCGCTGCTCGAGCACTTCAAATACGGGGATCCAGTACACACCGGTAGATTCCAGTGCCACCGTATCGACACCAGACGCGATCAGCCAGGTCGCCATCGCGTTCAAGTCATCCGTCATCGCACCAAACTCGCGTACCGGCTCAGGGCTTGATCGTGCGGGAACGGCCACCCAGTGGCTTGATCCACCCACATCAATTCCTGCAGCGTTGGGAAATACCTCGTCTTCTCTCTTGCGAACTGCCATGTCATCCTCCAAAATAGTCGATGAATGGCAGCGCCATGGGAAGCGTCGAATTTGACTCAATCTCACAAACGGGATGCACATCGCTGCGCTCACCAATGTCGCCGACGATTCCCGGACCATGCTATGGGGCGGGCTTACCCAACTGTGGCAGTAACCACTGTGAGCTCACACCAATGCTGTGTCGGTCATGTCGGCGCTGCCATTCACCTTTTTAGCGCAAATTTGCGCAGGTCGCATGGTGGCGTAACAACAGCACTGCCATAGCCCCTAGTTTCTTTGAGAACGCCTGGCCCGCGTGCGGGGTTGGGATGCTATGGAGAAAACTGTTCGATTTTCGTCTTCGCCGCGAACGACCGGAATCGCTGCTCAAGAGTCTGTCGACTGAGAAAACTGGCGTCCAGAGTTGAGCGACAGCTTCCGAGTTCCTGGGATCGACGAATGCCCAAACTGGACCAGCACTGGCAATGACCGCTCAGGAGAACCTGACAGAAATTCCTGGCACGCGGTGAGCGACTCTTTACGCTGCCATGCGGGTCTACGATTTACTAGATATCTGCCTCTTAGACGTTCGAGAACAAGCTGCAAACGATGTTTGCGTCGTAAGGGCAACAATGAATCCGCAGAAAATGGCAGCATCGGGCAGTTTCTTTGGGCAAGTGTTACTCTCCAACAAACATGATCGGCCAGATGGGCCAAAAATTCATCTCGGTTCACGTGTGTTTGTTTCTGCGAGTACAACGATTGGCTATCGCAGCGGGGAAAATTGCAATGCCAATCTACCCAAATATCAGCTACCCGTGGCTGCCTTGATCTTTAACCTGTAGCCATTAAGGCGGCAGGCTCACCCTTTTTTATCATGTCATGGTTTGAAATCATCAGCGTAGTCATTCTGGGAGTTCTTTTTTGGCTATGGTTCGACAGTACCCGTGTCCACGAGATCGCAGTGGAGCGCGCCCGCAGCCAATGTCATGTGAATGAGGTGCAATTCCTTGACGATACTGTCGCCCTCGCGAATATCAAACCGGTACGAGATGAAGACGGACGCCGCATACTCAAACGCACCTACACTTTTGAGTACAGTGACACTGGGAATAATCGACAGTCAGGCAGCATCGTCATGCTTGGCCGGGAAGTTCAGTTCCTGAGTATCAGCCCGCGACTGGACGGCGCAGACATCACCCTGCATTGAATAAATTGGTAATGAAATTGTTCGTCTGGTCCGGTTTCATGGTTGGCAGGTCACTCAGGGCGGTGAGGGAGAGGTGAAAATGGTGCTGTCGAAGGTGCTTTTCAACAGTCCACAAATCAAAGTCCGACAAACGCATGGGAAAGTGAACTGACGAACTGTCATATTGGACTTCACTACAGTTGCCTGATCGTGGGCGACAGCAAACGCTGCTCAAGTGAAGTACGCCACTCTCCACCCATTACCGAATTTCAACTTTGACTACTTATTGCACAGTTGATTTTCACAGGGTATTCCATCCCCGTCTCCGTCAATCTTGACTCCTGGGCAGTGACTCAGGAAGAACTTCGCTTCTGGGCACGAAGTCATTTGGGAGCAGTGAATGCGACCATCACATTTGAACGAATCGATTGGTGATGCAGTTGGTGCGACAGTGGCTTGAGGACGTACTTTTTTTCCCGAAGAACTCGACCAAGTGCCACCAGTGGTCGTTGATGGTTCCCCTTCCGGGGCATTCGTTGATGAGACTGGGGGCCTGATGCCACCTTGACTCAGCTTTTTCTGGCGATCGGCATTTAGTTTTTCGACAGTTGGAGCAGCACTTCTCTTACTTGATGGGCATGGAACACTCTGATAGGTTACTGAACCTTCGATGGCACACTTGAACACCGGAGCTGCAGCTTCAAGAGCGAGTGGTGCTATCAAGACAGCAATCACGACGGCTAGCGAAGAAGTCTTGAACATAAACGAAGTATGCTTTGAATCAAATTAGTAAGTGGCAGATGCCTGCAATTCCATCGGATGGCCTTATCTGGACAAACGGCTATTTTCACACCATTGCAAAAGCTGTTGGTAACTCGGTTGGGGGGAGAGCGTCAGTGTTGCTGGTCCAAATATTTCGAAATTGCAGCCGTCCAATTATGAAGGTCAGATTCAGAGAAAAGTGGTGGACTCCGTATGGCTGTTTCGTTCAGACTTTTCCAGCAGACAGGTTACCGATGGCATCTCCCCTTACCATTAAACCTTTTTTGAGGTTTGGAAGTGATGGCGATTGATTCAAAAATGTCAGAAATCATGAAGAATTTGGCAATGCTGTGTTTTCGAGACACCAAAACTGTGCCATCTTCGGAAGCCGTACATGCATCACTTTTATTAGCAAATGTTGCCTGGAACAGAGCTTTGGGTCGTGAAGTTCCAGACTATGAAGATCTATTAATGGTCTTCACTCGCTCAAAGCCAGAGCTCTGGTCAGAGCTTCGATCGGGTAAAACGGAGGCACTCATCGAGTCCATGTGCATGGCAAAGGAACAACTTTATCCAATGGACCGTCGAGTCGTTTTAATTTGCGGAATGCGTGAAAGCAATATTCGCGTCGAGTGGTGCGATGAAAAAGATTACCCTGAGGCATCAGCGCTCGCAAAGATGAGAATTGCCGCACTGTCAGAGCAATACGCGGTACCGTTGCAGCACTCGAAAAATAACAAAAAAAAGTAACCAGTCGGCACCCCGAAAAGCTGGGTAGTCAGATAGCGGGAACTGGCGTTTGTCATCGCTCGCCGCATTTGAAGGTTTACGCTTCCATTACGGTTGCAAGCTTTTCAATGTCGCTTTGTTTGGAGAAATTTAGATTTCAGACGACATTCAGCTACCATTCAGCGCGTCCTCGTGCAAGCCGATTTTTAAATCAATCGGAGCATTGTGTGAAGTGTCAGGAGATTGAACTTGCCTTTCACGCCTTTCCATATGGGGGTTGCGATTTTCGCCAAGCCTGGGCTGAATCAAAACTGAAGCTTGATCACTTTCGGAATTGCTCAGGTTTCCATGGATATTGAACCAGGCGTTGGTATGCTAACCGGCGCGGACGTTCTTCACGGACACTCACACACTATTCTTGGCGCAATCGCCATTGCATTCTTAGTCAGGCTTGTTGCCCCAGGCATTTGCAAATTTTTGTTGAGAAATTGGAACAACGAGGTCATTCACCATAAGCTGTCATGGCTCGCACAATCCGACACGCCCTCCAGGACTGCCATGACTGCAAGTGCTTTTTTCGGCACCTTGAGCCATGTTGTCCTTGACAGCCTGATTCACCACGACATTCAGCCCTTGTTCCCGTTTTCAAATGGAAATCCATTGATGGGTCTGGTGAGTCACGACGGTGTGTATCAACTGTGTGCAATTGCCGGTGTTTTGGGGACTATCGCATGCGTGGCGATGCAATGGTTTCTCCGTCCCGCATAGCGGCGTCTATGTGTTCCAAGTATTAATTTTTGCAACATCGAATGTTAATATCATTCACATTGGCAGCTACTAAATTTTTATTTAGTGTGTGTTTTTTTTACCGTCAGCCACATAATTTTCTTCCGACGCATGCACTGATCGACTCATAAATTCTGCTTTAAAACTGAAACAACTGTTGCAGCAGTGTGTGCCGACTGTACAGAAGATGTGTTCCGCATTACATGAACAGGTGCAACGTCAGATGACGCCACATCAACACGTCTACATCAATGCAGGCACAAGCGCTATCGCTAAAACATACGATGTGCCAATGCCGCGTATCAAAAATATGACGTGTACGAATCTCCACAAGATGTCGTCGCCGTTGATTTTAATACAGCATCTGCAATAAAATTTTCTGCTGTCAGAGATCGTTTTGATATCGCGTCGCCATCAACTTGACACGCTTCCTTTGCTGGATTGAAAGCTACAGACATCTGTATCATGGATGATTTTCCGTAACACACCAGATATCGATTGAGCACATTGACCACGCAATTACCAAAACATGTAAGGCTACAACACAATGCAGTCGTAATCATTAATCGATGATGACAGTCTGTATTTTTAATGTTGGTCGAGTGTTGGACGAGTGTTGGACGAGTGTTGAACGAGTGTTCTTAGACTGCGTTTTTTCTACGAATAAATTATCAATGGATGATCATCTGTGTGCATTGGATGCATCTAACGTAAGCACATGTACGTTGATTTTTTTTAAAACTTCTCCACAATTTGTAGATAAACACTCATTAGATGAGCGACATCAAACAGTAAACGAAGTGTTTTTTGCCACTAAATTGACGTGAAGACCAATTTTGCAATCAATGTTTTTTGGTGTTTTCCTTTGTCAAGTGCACAAAATTTCGGTTAAAAATCTGCTTTTTTATCCTTTATTTGTTCATTTGAATTCCAGTAAAATTTCATTTGTCAATCAAATTCTTTGTCATTTGTCAACCAAAAGATTGTTCATTTGTCAATTCAAATAATGTTGAAAAAAAGTGGGGTAACTAGGTGATGTACATTAAATGGTCAAATCTTGACAGTTTGAAATCGACATCTTTTGTGGATGCATGTCAACCTGAGGAAAAGATGGAATTATCAAAGCCAAATCGGGCACATTCTACAGAAGCTGCCTACATCGCTAACTCGAAATATTTGGTGGAGAAAATTAGGCGTGACAACAATAAGACATCGATCGATGAAATCACTTGCGAAGAAATCCTTCATCATATATCTTTACTTCGACAGGTGTACAGAGTAGACGCATGGAGATTTGCCAAGGCAAGCATAGTAAATTTGTTTGAACGGGCACTCACTTATCTTGACCTTATCGCAGATAGTCAGAACGATCTCATTTCAGAAGAGGCGATCAATGAAGAGCTGAATGAACTTGAGGGCTCAATTTTTCATTTAAAAAAATTCAAATGGTCCGACGCAAGCACAAACGTCGGCAAGAGCGCTGCACAGCGTTCAAAAGAGTTGCCAGAGAAAAATGGTAGTGGTAAACAGAAGTTAGTCAATGCAGATTTTTTGTTTCGAATTGAACAGTACATAAAAGAGGGCAGAAGCATTTGGCAACATCGGGGATTAAAAATGTGCATTGCAATTCTGTACACGGGATTGCGTCCGTGTGAGTGGGAACATGCGCGCATTGAAGAAGACGAATCAAAATTTCAGCTTGTCATCCCTGATTTTAAAAATCAGACGGGAGGTGAACGCACTGTGAGTAGAAAAATATTGATCACTGGTGCTGATGCATGTGACGCCGTCCGCCAACAAGTCGAATCAATCAATCAGTGGAAAAAAGAAGTTGGTTTTGAAAATTCTGGAATAGACTTCAACAAAAAATATCTTGCGCTGAGTTCAAATGGTTTTCGTGTTGCGCAGATTCAGCTATTTGGTGAAAATAAGGGCGTCACACCCTACAGCTTTCGGTACCAATGTGCTTCAAATGTTAAAGCTGCTGGATATTCAGTAGTCGTACAGTCTAAATTTCTTGGAAAAAAAAATAAAGGTCAAGCATCGAGCAAAGTTGTCATTGGGCAGTCAACGCCACGCTCAAGAAAGAAGGCTGCAACCGTAGCAAAAATTCCGACTGGTTATGCCAAAAAGTTCATGCAACCAGTGGTCGGATTAGCAATATCGGATTGAAGAAATGATGGCGTTTGTGATGATGTTGTCTGTGCCAACAGACAGTCTGATGGTAGTGAACCATTCGATGAGACCAGTCAAAGCACACACGTGGTAACCATGTGGACCGTAAATGTATTCAGCCACACGCACTTTATGGAGGTCTTAAAAGCAGCAATGTGGCGGATTGCGTCATGTGGACATACCGGACATGGATTCATTGAACAGTCACACGCTGCAGATAAAATATGAATCATTGAACTATATTGCTGCCCAACTTTTAGTTGAGTGAGCCCAAGCGCATCAAAAATTTACAGGTTTCTAATGACAATTGACAATACTCAAAGGGCCGTCTTGACAATTGGCGCACTGACTCAGTTGGCACTTTTGAGACGCAATACCAATCTTGATGACGCATCCGGGATGGTCTCTGTGGAGTTTCTGGAGCGCCTTGTCATCAGTGGCTCTGTGTCTGAGCGCGATGAAATCCTTAAAATTTTCAGAAAAACCGAGTCGATTGACTCAATTCTGGCCTCAAGACGGATTCCTGAAATTGCGTAGGCGGCATCTAAAGCCCTTGGAAAACTCCACTGAATACAACGAATGATGACGACAACGCATACAAAGACGCATTGGTCAGGTGCGCCCCTTGGACTTTGGTATAGATGGCGAGGTTATGCGGTTCGATGGATATTGTTTGGATTGGCAGTCAGCGTATTTCAACCGGTCGTTGATAACCTCGACCAACTTTGGCAACAAAA
The DNA here is from genome assembly GCF_028688795.1 of Rhodoferax sp. Taxonomy (GTDB): domain Bacteria; phylum Pseudomonadota; class Gammaproteobacteria; order Burkholderiales; family Burkholderiaceae_C; genus Rhodoferax. The sequence continues at coordinate 15,154 of NZ_JAQTXM010000034.1, forward strand.
GGTTAATCAAGCTTTGGCTGGTTTGCTTTTTGGCGCTGCATGCACTGTCGTATTCACTCCTGCGGAAAATGCATTCAATACGCCACGGGTTAAATGGAAAACATGGGCTTTAGTGATAGCAACTTGGCTGATAGTCAAGGTCACTTTTGTCAGTACGATTGCTTTGACTGGCCAGTAACTCAGCCTACCTTAATCTTTGGGACTTTCGGTTCGCACCACAACCTCGCTGCTGAACAACGCTATGGCGGTATCGGCCACTTTCTGCGTGTCATAGTATGCGTAGGCTCCGACACCCATGGCGCCAACCAAGGGTGCGTAACGCGCGATTGCCTTGCCGACACTGCGCTGACCGACTTTGATGCCAATCTTTGTTGCCAAGCTTCGCATCATGCGCAAGCTCATCGGGAGCACCAGGTATCGTCCTCCTTCGCGCACGATGACATCACGCAACAATTGGGCAGCAGAGTGTTTGAAAAGGCAGAACACCATCTGTTCTTGGGTCAATGTTCCCGTCTTGCCGTATGTCGCCGCAATATCGGACACCATCTGTACCTGAACTTTCCAAACCCCAACCAAGTCTGGCAGTAAAGTTATCATGCCCAGGGGTCCGGGGGCAATCCACCGAACTTATGAATAGCTGACGAGTGTGTTTTTGGCCGCAATGCCAGCGGCCAACATGCTTGCCAGTGCCGATCTATTCATAACTGGGCGCTCTGCATAAAGACCCGTTGCCGCTGGTCACGACAGGCAGCTTACGGGTTGCCAAATTTATTACCCGTCAGAAGCCGTTCGTGGCGGACTTCAACGTGCCCGGACCAGTTCGTCAATTGAGTTTGGCTTGTACACAGCAATCGCTGTGCAACAGAAGTACAGTTCCATTGCCGACTTTCAACGTTGACGCTTAACCTCCTTACCTATGCCCTAGCTACTGGCGTCCGCCCAACAGGTGGTGTACCCTGGCGTTCGGCGTTCCTGCTTCATCGACCAAACACGGCGTTCTCCGGCCAGTCCGGCACTGGCCATTAGTACCGTACCTCGGCCATAGCGCTGGTTCAGTTTATCGAGGGCTGACATTAAAAGCGTGCGGTCCGGTCCCTCTTCATTTTCCAGCGCCAACTCTCCTTGCTGCACCGTGTCGGGCTGCAGCTCCTGCATCATGACTCCGGCCTTGGCCAGTTTAAAACCTGGCCGGTAGATTGAACGCAAACCGACAAGTGCTGCCGCCACCAGAACCGCCGTGTCAGCCGTTGGGCGTCGCAATGGTAAGCAAGTGGAGCGGCTGTATTGAGCGTCCGGGCGAAACGGGCTGGTTCGAATAAAGACCAGTATTTATCCGGCCAGACGTCCTTGCTTGCGCAATTTGGTGGCCGCCAGACTGGCGAATTCGGTTATTGCTTTCGCTAATCCACCAGTTCTGTCACGAGGTGGCCAAACGAACGGGTACAGGCAATCTCTTGCTTTGGCGGTGGTGCATGCTACAGCTCAATGCACGGCATGCCCTGGAACTCACTCACCGTGTGCTCCAGCACCACGCCCCAGCGGTTGCGCACCATTGCCGGGTCTAACTGTCATGCATCGAGTGAGCAGCACCCCCGATGATGAAAGACACTGTGAGGGTGTGCAGTCGCGCAGAGGCTGAGGTCGTGAAAATCTTTGATGGTTTGCGACCGCGAAATCTAACTCGACCCGCAGCCATTCACTCGTACCCCGGATTGCTTGGCGCCACTTCTTGCGAGGTGGTGGACAGCGCACGTTAAAAAGAGCCGTCGGGCTTTGTCCTGATAGGCCGTTGAATGGCAGTGCCCCTGGGCGACAACACGCATGGAAGTGTAGTGTTTATCGTCAAAGGAGAACTGTGATGGAACTCAAACCGATCTACCGGCGCGTGATTGGCTTGGACATTCACCAAGCCAAGATCAGCGCCTGCGCAGTGCGTGAACAAAGCGATGGATCAGTGATCGTGGAGATGCAGGAGTTTGGTGGTTTCAAGCGTGACCGGCGAGCGCTGGCCCAATGGACCAAGTCGTTTGACCCCGAGATTGTCGTGATGGAGAGTACCGGCATTTACTGGAAAAGCCCGTATGCAGCCTTGGAGAGCGTGGGCATTGTCGCCTGGGTTGTCAACGCCCGCCACGTCAAGACCGTGCCCGGGCGCAAGACGGATGTGGCCGATGCCCAGTGGCTTGCCACCTTGGCGCGTGCCGGTCTGCTGCGCGGCTCATTTATCCCCCCAGCACACATCCGTCACTTGCGACTGATTGCCCGCCAGCGCCAAAAGCTCGGCGGCATGCTCGCCAGCGAGAAAAACCGGCTGCACAAAATCCTGTCCGATGCGGGCATCCGCCTGGGCGTTTTGGTGTCGGACATTCACGGTCAAGCTGCACGCGCCATGGTTAAAGCGATCATTTCTGGTAAACCAATGGCCCGTGTTCTCGATCTTGCTGGTCGCCTGCGCGCGAGTCGCTCGGAGTTGTTTGAAGCCCTGCAACCCGAGGAACTCAGCGACGCCCATCTGTTTGTGCTGACTGAGATCATGGGGCACATTGAGGACTTGGAGGCGCGCATGGGTCGCTTCGAGCATGCGTTGCTGCAAGGTTTGTCTGCCTGGCAACCTCAGTTGACCCTGCTGCAGACCATCCCCGGCATCGACCAAATGGGTGCAGCCATGCTGCTGGTGGAGATCAGTGCCGACATGGACAGCTTTGGCAGCGCCGAGAAACTGGCCTCTTGGGTGGGCATTTGTCCGGGCAACAACGAGAGCGCCGGTAAACGTAAGAGTGGCAAAACCCGCAAGGGCAATGCCTGGGTCAGGCGGTTGTTATGCGAGTTCGCCCAAGCCGCCAGCCGAAGTCGTTGTGCCTTGAAGGACAAGTTTGTGGCTCTGAGCATTCGCAAGGGGCACAAGAAGTCAATCGTGGCGCTGGCGCACAAGATGCTGCGCATCATCTTTGCCATGCTTAAAGACAATAAGCCGTATCGCGACTTGGCAGTCGATTACGAGGCGTTGAGTGTCCAGAAAAACGCACCACGCTGGCTGAAGATGCTCAAGAAATACGGATTCTTGCCCACCACCGAAACTACTGCGACAACTTCAGCAGCATTTGCCGCTTGATGGTCTCGTAGCTGTTTACCTTCTACTTCGTGGCGGTTTGGCCAACCTCAGGCCAGGGTGAGTCGCGCCTTGTGAGTGGTGTCTTTCACGTTAACCGAGCCAAGTCCAGCACGGTGTGGATGCCCGTCAGCCCATCCGTATCCATGCCATTGCGCGCTTCAGGCAGCATCCGCAATGCCAGCCACACCAGATGCACTGCGGTTTGCCTCAATGAATAGCGAGTAAAGCCCGTCTCACGATGCCGCTGCTGAGTCTGTGGTGCCACAAAAATACTCTCGAATATGGCCGGTCTCCTCAAAGTGAAACCTGCAGCTCATTACGATAATTATGTGGCGTCAATCAACCCTTCCAGAATCAGTGTTATCTCTGTATTACCGGTCAGCAACAAATAAATTTGACGGCAACAATTTCATTGAACACACACAAAATCGCGGGCCGTTATTTGACAGAAGGCAACAGTAAAAGACAGAAACTACGTCACCAGCGCAAACCGAATGCGAAACCTTGAGCCCTTGCCTGGTTTGCTTTCGACGTCAATCTCGCAGCCCTGGCTGCGGGCGATGGTGCGCACCAGGTACAGGCCCAGGCCAGCGCCCGGCACGATCTGGGCATCGCCGCTGCGGTAGAACTTGTCAAAGATCAGCCCGATCTCATTCGCCGAGACACCGACGCCATGATCCTCGACCTCAATCCATCCGGTCTCATGGGACTGGCCAACGCGTAGCGTAATGGGACTACCCAGTGGCGAATATTTAATGGCGTTGTCGATCAAATTGGACAGTGCCAATGACATCATTGAACGCTCGGCAAACACCGGCATGGCCGCTTCTCCCAACTCAAGCTGCAACTGACCGGGGGCATGCAACAAGTGGGACCAGTTTTTTGCGGCCTCCAGTGCCAGGTCACGCAGATCCATGGTCTGACCCTGGGCCTTGGTTTGGTGAAAATCAAGCCGTTCGCTGGTCAGGAAGTTATCCAGCAGCGACACCATGCGGCGCACCGCACGGCGAATTTTCTCCTGCCTTGGGGCAATGAATTCATACGACGCCGTTGCCGCCTGCGAACAGGCGATTTCTACCGACTGAGCGGTCGCATCAATCACCGCCAGCGGCGTGCGGAATTCATGCGACACCATGGCCACGAACTGTCGTTGCTGTTGCGCCGCATCTCGTTCGGCCGCCAGTTCTGCCGTCAGTTTGACAGCAGCAAGCATTTTTCGCTCAGATAAACGCATCCGGTCTACAACTGCAACGTTGAGTAGGACGATGTGGATGAAAGCGCCCAGCATCCCGATGTAATCAGTGGAAAGATTGATCGTAATCCACCCCATGAGCTTCGCGATGATGATTGGGGTTACAGCGAAGTTGGCGGTAAAAGCCAAGGTATAAAACAGGTATTCACGGTGCCCACGCCACAGCAACCAAGGGCCCGCCAGGGCGACGCCAGCAGTGACGACAAACGCCAGCCGCATGAGCCAGGGCGCAATCAGCCCATAATTGCCCGACATGGCGGCCAGCGCACATAAAACGTAAAAAATGAAGATGGCATCAAAGAACCGGTTGAGTTTTGGAAAGTGCTCGCGCAGGCGTAGCACCCCGATAAAGAACTTCGCTCCAAACAAGAAAACGAGACTGATGCAGACGCCGACCAGGCGGTCAGCCACCAGCGGTGAGTGCGGAAACAGCCATTGTGAAGCGAACCCACCCGTTGCCAGCCCCGACATCGCCATCATGGCCAGATAGCCGCAGTAATCCAAGTAAAGGCTTTCGCGAAGCCAAAACCAAAATATTAAATTGGACAATAAGCCCAGCACCAAAATCCCGAAATAAATGCTGCACAGGCTGGTATCTACTTGCGAGTCCGCCAGCAAGCCTGCGTACTGCCAGGCCTGTACACGCACCAGCATCGTGCTAGTGGTTTTCACGCGCAGGTAGAGCGTGACGGGTTGAACATCCTGTAGGACAAGCGGAAAAACGAAGTTGCGATGAGGTACGGGTCGCTCTGTGTAAGGCTGCAAATCACCCAGGTGCGTTGCATGGAACCCGCCACCATCGCGTGGCACAAACAGCGTCACCTCATCGAGGTAGGGTGGTGAAACTTCGATGAACCAAGCTGCGGGAGACTCGGGTGTCCGTTGAAGGGTAAAGCGCAGCCAGTAAGTATCGGCGGTGTAACCGGCACCGAGAAAACCAGGCAGCGCCGAAAACTCAGTGGCTTTGGCCGACGCCACAACATCTTCAATCCGCAATGTCCCACTCGCATCAACCAAAGCCGTCAAATGCCCCACCAAACTGGCCGGCTCATGCAGCCCCATTTGCGGCGACAGCGTCAGCGCCTGGGCGGGCCAGAAAAAAGCCGCGATCAACAGTGCAAGCAGGATTTTCAACATGAAAAAAAATGGATGCATCGTTGTTAAAACGCAATTATCACGCGCATCTGCGTGTTTATTTTGCATAACGCAATGTGAAAAATAGGTGAGAAATGGTGAATAAACGTCAATCAGCGTACGTGACCGATGACCCCAGCGCCGATAGACTTGGCTCATTTAATTGGGCTATTGAAATGACCCCCACCGTCCCCGATAAATTGCGCGTTTTTCTGGTTGAAGACACCGCTGATCTGCGCGAGGAAATCGTCTTTGGTCTGACCGCGTTGGGCCTGGAAGTCAGCGGCTTTGGCGATGCAGTCGGACTCTACCGAGACTTGGCCGTGAAGGACTGCGACCTGGTCGTCATTGATGTGGGTCTGCCGGGCGAGGACGGCTTCTCTATTGCCCAACACCTGCGCAGCAATCCCAGTTTGGGTATCGTTTTTCTCACCGCCCGTGCCACGCTTGACGACCGCCTGCACGGCCTTAATCTGGGGGCGGATGCCTACATGGTCAAACCGGTTGACGTGAGGGAACTCGCCGCCACCCTGCACGCGGTCAATCGCCGCCTGCGCTCCAAAGCGGAACCCCTGCTGGTCGCCCCGCCCGACGCCGTCGAAATTCAAACGGCAACCCAGGCTGCACGCTGGACGCTCAGCCCCGGTGACTGGGCTTTGCGTAACCCGCAGGGTGACGAGTTAAGCGTCAGCGAAGCCGAGCGGCGTTTTCTCAAAATCATGGTGGCGGCCTCCGGCCAAATGGTCGAACGCGAAAAGCTCATCGCCGCCTTCGCGCAAGACGTTGACGACTACGACCCGCACCGGCTTGACGCCGTTATCAGCCGCCTGCGCAAACGCACCGAGCAAGCCGGGCTGGGCAGCCTGCCCCTGCAGTCGGTGCGGGGCGTGGGTTACGTCTTTAATGCCTGATGTGGCCTCAATAAATTGCTATTAACTAAATAGCTGCTTACGAAAGTAGGACGGGGGCTAGAGGCTGATTTATCATAAATTTTCGTCGATTTTCCGGCCTGTGTGGCAAAAAACGGCGGCGCCCAAGGCAATAAACGCAGGAATGTGAATCTCGGTGAATAAACGTGCGCTGCGCGTGATTTTTGATGCGTGATGTTTTGGGTGTTCGTCACTAGCATCGCGAACTTCAAATATCTTCCTGCCGGAGTTCTCGCATGTCTTCTACCGATACCGCCATCAGCCAGCTTGCCATTCATCAACTCAACGCGGTTTATTTCGTCAACAGCGACCTGGCCGACCTGGCCACAATGCTGGCGGGCGTGCCGCAGGGGGCCGAGGTGGTGCTGCTGGACCCGACGCAAGACGGCTTGAGCCAGATGCTGACCGCGCTGGACGGGCGCAGCGGACTGGACGCGATTCACCTCATCGGCCACGGCGCATCGGGGCTGATTGACCTGGGCAGCACCAGCGTGACCACACAAACACTCACAGAGCGCGCCGCCGACATTGCCACGCTTGGCCGTGCGCTCACTGCCACCGGCGACATCCTGCTGTATGGCTGCAATGTGGGCGAGGGCGTGCAGGGCGCGGCGTTCATCCAGCAACTGGCTACCTTGAGCGGAGCCGATGTGGCGGCCTCCACCAACCTGACCGGGGCGGCGAATAAAGGCGGCGATTGGGTGTTGGAGGCGCAGACCGGGGCCATTGAGGCAACTGCCATTGCGGTTGCTAATTACAGCGGTACGTTGGCGTGGTACGCTCCTTTCACCACTCCATTTTTCGGTAACCTCATTTACCCTGCAGGATATTATGTGATAGCCGACTGGGAGGGTGGCACGCCTGGGATTGCTGGACTTGATTCAACGAGCAATGTTGTCGGTTACTCTGTAGTTTCTTACAATGCCGACGCTGAGCAAATACAGTGGTTAATACCATATTACACAGGTCATGCTGGAGAGTCATGGAGCATTACGCAGTATGACACTGAGATTGGCTGGACGACCTGGAGTGGCACATATTACAACTACCCTCCCGTCGCCAACGCCAGCGGCGCCTCCGGTAACGAAGACACGACCATCACGGGAACCTTGTCTGCGACAGACGCTGACAACAACATCAGCTACGCCGTCACCACCCCATCCGCTAACGGCACGGCTTCCATCACCAATACGGCAACCGGTGCGTTCAGCTTTACGCCAAATGCCAACTTCTACGGCACCACCACCTTTACTTTTACGGTGACTGATTCGTACGCTAACAGTACAAATACCGCCACCATCACGGTCAACGCCGTCGCAGATGCGCCCACCTTTACGGCCGGTGCCACGCTCGCCGCCGTCAACGAGGGTGCCACCGCCCCAGCGGGCGCGACAGTGACCGCGTTGCTCAGCGCCAAGTTTTCCGATGTTGACAGTAATACCTTCGCCGGTATAGCCATCACCGCCGATGCCAGTATCTCTGCCGATGGTGTCTGGCAATACTCCACCGACACCGGCACTACATGGTTTGCTATCGGCACCGTTTCCACCACCACGGCCTTGCTACTCTCCAGCGCAGTCACCTCGATGCTGCGCTTTGTGCCCACAGACACCAACTGGAACGGAACCCCCGGCGGCCTGTCGGTGCTGGCCATCGACAACAGCGGCACGGCGTACACCTACACCTCGGGTACGACCCGCTCCACCTACACCACGGCCGATTACTCGGCCACCGGCTCGGTTGCACAGACTGCCGTCACGCTGGGCACCACGGTGACTGCTGTCAACGACGCGCCCGTATTGCAAAACGCCGGTACCAGCGCGCCGGTGTTGGTCACTATTGATGAGAACGCCACCGCCAACACCGGCAACCTGATCAGCACGCTGGTGCGCGCGGTCGATGAAACCAACCCAACTGACAACCTCCGCAGCGTTATCACCGACGTCGACTTTGTCACGCAGGGCATCACCGGCGGCAACCCCAACGAGGCGTGGGATGGTGGGGTGGCCATCTACGGACTGACCAATGACGGCCCTGCCGATGGCGGCAAATGGCAGTACAAAACAGGGGGGGGGAACTGGACCGATGTTGGTTTGGTGTCCGCATCCTCCGCACTGCTTCTGAGCAGCGCGGACAGCATCCGCTTCCTGCCCGACACGCTTAATGGCACCACGGCCACATTCAGCTACTACGTCTGGGACGGGTCTTCTGGCGGCGCCGGCAGCAAGGTGGACGTGAGCACGCGTGGCGGCACGTCGGCATTCTCCAGTGCGGGTGATGTGGCCTCTATCACGGTTACGCACGTCAACGACAACCCCACGCTGGACCTGGACGGAAACGACTCCACAGCCGCAGGAACCAGTTTCACCACCACCTTCCGCCCGCGTGGCGAAGCCGTGGCTGTGGTGGATACCGACATTACCATTGCCGATGTGGACAAACTGGCCACCGGGCCCGACTACATCTCGGGCACCACGGTGTCCATCACCCATGGCGCAGTGGACAACTTGTTTGGTTCCACGTTCGAGACCCTGTCGTTCAAGAGCGGTGGCGCATTAGGCACCGATGTCACCACATACGCAGGCAGCCAGGGCGCCATCACCATCGCAGGTAATGGCACCCCGTCACTGACGCTGACCGGCAAGGGCACCTGGGCCGATTACCAGAGCGCGATCAAGTCGGTGTATTACATCAACGCCAACCCGAACGCCGCCACCGGTGACCGCACGGTCACGGTCACGGTGACCGACGGCGCTCTGACGGTGGGCGAAGCCAGCGGCGCCAGGTTGGCATCGACACCGGCAACGGCCACAGTGCAAACCCCCTGGACCACCGTCGCCGATCTGAACGGCTCGGCCACCGGGCGCGACCACACAGCCACCTTCACCGAAGACACTCCAGGTGTAGCGGTCGCGGTTTCCACCGCCAGCCTGGACAACCAGGCCGTCAATATCAAGACCGTCACACTGGCGCTCAGCCCGGTGCCGGACGGCAGTGCTGAAAAGTTGTTTATCGGTACCGATCTGGTCACCTTCCTGACCAACCGCGGCATCACGGTGCAGAGCAACGACAGCCACACGGTCACACTGGTAGCCACCAACTCGGTGGGTGGGTACAGCGGCAGCACGTATGGTGCGGTCAACAGCGGCGTATCTGCTGAAAACATGCAGTTGGGGCTGCGCGCTGTGCAGTATGTGAACAGTTCACAAAACCCCAACGTCGCCAACCGTGAAGTGAACGTGTCCGTGGTGGACATTAACAACAGCGGAGTGGGGGCCAAGACCACGATCAACATCGTCCCGGTGAACGATGCGCCAGTGATTCCGGGCGGCGGCACGCCTGATCTGGCTGCCACCGTTCTTGAAGGTGGATTGGTTACGCTGACCACCACCGACATCAACGCCACCGATGTGGACGACACCCAATCAACCTTGAACTTTGTCGTGACCACCGCGCCGACCAAGGGTGTGCTGTTTCGCGATGGCAACGGCAACGGGCTGATCGACACGGGCGAGACCCTGGCAGCAGTGGCCGCCACGGGCGTGATGACCAGCTTTACCCAGGCCGATATTGCGGCTGGTCTGGTCAAGTACCAGCAGACTGACACAGCGGCGGGCAGCGTGACCGACTACGCCAGCGATAGCTTCGCGTTCAAGGTGCAAGACGGCATGGAAAACGGCGTGACGGCGCCCACCGGCACGCTGGCCCTGACCATTACGGCCGTGAACGATGCGCCCACTTTGAGCGCCACTGGTCTCAGCCCGACGTTTGTGGAGTTCCCCGGCACGTCCGTCAAACTTTTCAGCGCCAGCGCCGTCAGTGCGGTTGAGAGCACGCAGACCATCAAGCAACTGGTGCTCACGGTCAGCGGGCTGGCTGATGGCGCAGCAGAAATGCTGGTTGTTGATGGTGGCGCGGCCTTTGCACTGCAGGCCATTGGCACAACAGCCGTGACCGGCGGCATGCTGACCGGTGTGAGTTATTCCATTACCCTGAGCGGCAGCACCGTCACCATTACCCTGACACACGCCGGTATGACGGCTGCCCAGGCGCAAACGCTGATCGACAACCTGGCCTACAGCAACACCAGCACCGCGCCCACCAGCACCGACCGCGTGGCAATGCTGGTCTCGGTGCAGGACAGTGGCGGCACCAGCACGGGGGTGGACACCACCGCCCTGAACATCACCTCCACCATCCATGTCACTGGCAACGACACGCCACCGGTGCTGGCGACCAACACCGGTGCCACACTGATCAACGGCGCACTGACGGTGCTCAGCACGGCGCAACTCAGTGCCACCGATAGCGACACTTCGCCCGCCAGCGCCATCGTCTATACCGTGGGAACCGCCGCCACCAAAGGCACGCTGTTTCTGGATGCCAATGGCAGCGGCACCATCGAAGGCAGCGAAGCCCTGAGCGCAGGCCGTACCTTTACCCAGGCCGACGTGGCAGCGGGCAAGATCAAATACCGCCATGACGGAGCTGACAACAACCCAGACAGCTTCACCTTCACTGTCAAAGACGCCACCACCACACTGACGGCGGCCACCTTCAACCTGAGCATCACTGCGGCAGGCACGACGACACCGGGTGCCACTGGCGGTGGCAGCAGCGGCGCCAACAGCACCGACGGCAGCGACCCGCTGTTCAGTGGCGTGGTTGTTACGCCAGGGCCGGGCAATACCATCAAGAGCATGGGCTTTACCTTGACCGGTGTGGCGGATAGCAACAAGGAAATTCTGACGCTCAATGGGCAGGCTATTCCAATGGAAGCCGGAACGATGACGGTAGGCGACATCACCTACACCGTGGTCAACAACTCCGGAGGCAGTTTTAGCATCACGGTGACCGATACCACCAACCTCGGCTGGAACAGCGCTGATGCCAGCGCCATCGTCAACGGAGCCCGCTATACCAACACCCAGGTGCCAGCCACCGCCGGTGTGCGCGGCGCATCGCTGGGCGAGGTAACGGACTGGCTAGCAGACGGGACGACAGGCCCAACCACACCGGTAGCCATCAGCACCGTCGTGACGCTGGCATCGTCCACCGACTTGTGGACGCTGACTGAGGCACAAGCAGCAGTACACGCACCCACCACACCCAATGACCTCATCACCACGCTGAATTTCACGGTGACCGGCGTCAAGAACGGTAGCAACGAATTCATCAAGATTAACGGCCATGAGGTACCAATGGCGGTGGGTATTACCACGGTGAGCGGCGTGAACTACACCGTGGCAGAAAGCCCGGCCAGCAGCGGCAATTTCACCCTGGCGGTGACCAACCCCGCTGGCTGGACCGAAGTGCAATCCGAAGCGTTGCTCGACGCTGCCACCTACAGCAACAACAGCAATCCGGCGACAGCAGGCAACCGCGTGGTGTCGCTGGTGAGTGTGGTGGAGGCTCAAACGCCAGGGGGTGGCGGCACCCCGATTCCGTCGACTACACCGACGCCCATTACCACGCCCACGCTGACGCACGACGTGCCCACAGACACAGGCCCCGTCACGTACGCCCCCGTACCCGCCAGCACGCCCTTGTCTCCCGCCACACTGCCCGTGACCAGCGGCAGCACGGTAGATGCCCTGACCTTCACCGTGAGCGGTGTCAAAGACGGTGCCCACGAATCGTTAACAGTCGATGGCAAGGTGATCCCGCTGGTAGCCACAGAGGCGGGTACGCTGTACACCGGTACCAGTGGCGTGAAGTTCACGGTGACCGTCACGGTCGATGCCGCTGGCACAGCCACGGTGCTGATTGACACGCCGGATGCGCCAAATGCTGATGCCATCAATTACACCCAAGTCCAAGCGGACACCGTTGTTAAGGACGCGATTTACAACAACAGCGCAACGCCTGCAACCGGTGGCCCACGCAACGTGACGCTGACCGACGTGAAGGAAGAAACTGGCGTGGGCAGCCCGGCAGGCACAACCAGCCATGTGGCACCCAGCCCAGCCATCACCGGTCCGGTGACCGTGGTGGGCACCCCTAGCATCGATGTGTTTACCCTTCCGGCTGCCAACTTGCCGGTTGCACCGACCATTGCCAACGATGACACCATAGACAGCCTGACGATTGGTGTGTCGGGTGTGAAAGACGGCGTTAATGAAATCGTCAACATCAACGGCCAGGCTATCCCGTTGGTGGCAGGCGTGACCACCGATGCCAAGGGCTATACCTACACGGTGACCCTTGACAGCAATGGCAATGCCACACTGGTGCTGGGCACGCCTGCCCTGGTGCCAAACTTCAGCCAGAGCGAGGCCAATGCCATCATTGACGGCATCAGCTACACCAACAAGTCCAATCCACCCACACCCGGTGCACGGGATGTGACGGTGAATGATGTGGTCAAAGAAAGCGCCGCCGAGCCGCACGAGCAAACCACGGTGCCTGTTCCGGGTGTCCACAGCACTGTGCCGGTAGGCACGGTCACCAACACCGCACCAGTGGTCAGCACCAACGCCGGGCTGACGGTCGATGAGGGCAACACTTTTACCCTGACCGCCACCCAACTGGCCGCCACCGACGTGCAGCAGTCTGCGGGCAGTCTGGTCTTCAAACTGGTGGCTTTGCCCACGCATGGCACCTTGTTCCGCGACAGCAACGGCAATGGATTGGTCGATGGCACAGAAGCAATCGCCCTGAATGGCAGCTTCACGCAGCTGGAGTTGATCAATGGCAGCATCAAATACCGCCACGACAGCAGCGAAACCGCCAGCGACCAGCTCAGCTTTACTGTGAGTGATGGCACGGCGACCACCACCGCCATGCCATTTGTGATGCGCATCACGCCGATCAACGATGCACCTACGCTGACCGCTACGGCAAGCAACCCAGCCTTTGCCGAAGGCAACAGCGCCAAAGCACTGTTCAGCGCCGCCACAGCAAGCACAGGCGACACGCTGGGCACAGCACAAACCTTGTCCAGCCTGACCATTCGGGTCAGCAATGTGAGCGACGGTGCGCTTGAAAAACTCAGCATCAACGGCACAGCCCTGGGTTTGAGCACCGCCACCACCACCGGCAACGCTGGCACGCTCCACAGCGTCAACTTGGGCTACAGCGCATCGGTCTCAGGCTCAACAGTCACGATCACGCTAACCCACACCGGTTTGACCGCGACAGAGGTGCAAACCCTGGTCACTGGCCTGACCTACGAGAACACCAGCACCAACCCCACCATGGGTGTTCGTTCTGTCAGTATCACGCAGTTGGTTGACAGTGGTAGCAGCACTTTGCCCAACCTGAACACAGCCTCACTGACGGTGAGCAGCAACGTGACCGTGAGTGCGGTCAACGACACCCCAAGCCTGCAAACCGGCACCGGCGCGCAGACCCAGGCCATGTTGGAGGGCGGCGCGTTTACCCTGAACACCACGCACCTGGCGGCCACGGATGCGGATTCGTCCAGCAGCAGCTTCAGCTACAAAATTACCAGCGCCCAGTCGGCTGGCCTGCTCTACATCGACAACAACGGCAATGCGGTGAACGATGCGGGCGACACCACGCTGGCGCTCAACAGCACTTTCTTGCAGGCCGACCTGACCAGTGGCAAAGTGCGCTACCAGCACGATGGCAACGAGAAAGATGACAGCTTTCAGATCACCGTCAGTGATGGTTATGGTTCGTCCAGCGCCGCAACGATTGCAGTTACCCGCACTGCTGTTAACGACGCGCCGGTATTGGTCGGGCTCGATGGCGATGTGTTGACCTACCCGCCACTGAGCGCTGCCATGCTGATTGATGTGGGCAGTAACGCCACCGTCTCCGACCCGGACTCGACCGTCTTCACCGGAGGGGTACTGCGCGTGAGCCTGTTCTTCAATGGCGATGCGGTGCACGATGTGTTGAGCATCAAAAACGTGGGCACGGCCAGCGGTGAGATCAACCTGTCTGGCGCAAACGTTCGCCTTGGTACAACGGTGATCGGCAGCTACACCGGCGGAACCAGCGCGGCTGACCTGGAGGTCACGCTTAACAGCAGCGCCGACAAGGCCGCCGTCGAGGCGTTGATCCACGCCATCCAGTTCAACAACACCGATGTGGCACCTGCGGTCAACTCGCGCGGCATTCGCATCACGCTGTCTGACGACCAGGGCGCGACCTCGCTGGCGTCGCAAGTGCAGGTGAATATCCCGGTGGGTGGCCCATCGTTCCTGAGCGGCAACGGCTTTTATGTATCAGAAAACACCAGCCTGGTGACGGTAATGGCGGCGTCGGACACGGCACCCAAACTACCCATCATCTTCAGCGTCAGCACGATCGTGGGCGGCACCAATGCCGACTCTGCCAAATTCACGATCGATGCGACTACGGGCACGCTGAGCTTTGTAGCGGCACCAGACTACGAAACACCGACCGACTCTGGCGTTAACAACGTCTACAACGTGGTGGTGCGAGCCAGCAACAAGGAAGGCGCTTACACCGAGTCAGCCCTGGCGGTGAATGTGGTCAATATCGTCAACGAGTCCGGCCCGGCACCGGGCGATACCGCAGGCCCCGTCTTCGGCTTCGCCACAGTCAACGCCAGCACACTCACGATCACGTACACCGATGCCAGCAACCTTGATGCCACTAACGCACCTGCAGGCAGCACCTTTTCCGTGCAAGTGGCTGGCAGCGCCGTGGTGGTCAACAGCGTGGTGGTCAACAGCACTGCCAAGACTGCGACCCTGACCCTGGCTTCAGCCATCACCAACGGGCAAGCCGTCACGGTGGCCTACAACGACCCTACGGCCAATAACGACACGTTGGCGTTACAGGATGCCGCAGGCAACGATGCAGCCACACTGACGGCGACGACGGCAAGCAACATCACGGCCGGTATCAATTCAGGTGGTGGCGGTACACCGACACCGACACCGACACCGACACCCACTGGTGGTAGCAGCGTCACCACCGACGCAAACGGCAACACCACCGTCAATAACAACGGCACCGGTACCACCACCGTACCCAACCCAAGCACAGGCAGCACGGTAAATACCACGGGCAGTGGCGATACAACCGTCAACCACCCCGGCGCCACGGTCACACTCAACAACACCGGCACCGGCACGGTAACCACCAGCGGCATTCAGGGCGACACAACCTTGAACGTCACGGGCACGGGTGCTCAAATGGTTGATCTGTCGGGCATGAAGGCCGGCCAGGTGGTCACCATCGACAACCTGGGGTCTGGCACCGTCAACATCAGCAACCTGCCTGATGGTGTGATCGTACGTATCTCCGGCAGCGGTCCGGTGGTCATGAATGACTCCGATGGCAGCACGCAGAATGTCGAGGACCATGCGCCAGCGCTCACTGGCAACAAGATGGGTGACGGCAATGGCGATGGTGTGGCTGATTCTTTGCAGTCGAACGTGACCTCCGTGTCCTTTCTCAATACCGCCACCGCACAAACTAGCCCCGGCAATGCCGCGCCGGTGTATATGAGCTTGGTGGCCGATGCCAAAGACGGCAAGATCGACACGATGGACGCCAACACAGCCACTTTGAGCAATGTGAAGCAGCTCGACGCCCCAGTCAATCTGCCCGCAGCCATCAAGATGCCGCTGGGCTTGATCTCATTTGACGCCATCGTGGGATTGAGCGGCACTCTGGGCGCAGGTATCACCGAGACCTTTAGTCTATATGTGGACCCCGCGCTGGGTACTAACGGTTACTGGAAAGAAAGTGCAGCAGGCACCTGGGTCAATCTGGCCAGTGCAGTCTATGGCGGCCAGATCGTGCCCGAGGGTGGAAAAACGCGGCTGGACTTCAAGCTCACAGATGGCGGTGAGTTTGATGCCGACCACACTGTCAACGGCACGATCACCGACCCTGGTGCTGCGGGCTTCATACCTTTGAGTCTGGTCGGCTACGCGCCTGAGCTGGCAGCAGGCACTTATTTCTGGTTTTAAGCCTGATTAATCAACCAACACCCTGACGTTTTACCCATGATGAACCCAACAACTATTTATAAAACAGCGGCTGCTGCCTTGGCCTGCAGCTTTTTACTAGCGTGTGGAGGCGGTGGTGGTTCACCGACCCCATTCGTCGATCCAGTCCCGCCGGGTGGTGACAGTAGTACGCCAGCCCCCTTGCCCGATCCAGTACCCCCAATCACCCTGACGGGTATCACTGCCCAAGGACTCTGGCAAAGTGGAGCAGGTGCGGAAACCGTCACCTCAACCGTGGTCACGGACAACGGACAAGTCTGGAGCGTGTTCACTACCGCGGGCGCGACGCGGCTGGTCAAAGCCAGTTTGGCCGCGAGTGGTACGGGCTTTACTGGCACCGGCAAAGCGTTTGTGCTGGGCGCTAACACGGTCGAGGCCATCATACTGACGGCCACGGCAGTGGCCAAGAGCAGCTTGAGCGGCTCTATCAGCAGCACAGCGCAAACTGAGTCTTACAGCCTGGCGTACCAGAGTCGCTATGACACGCCAATCACTGTAGCGAGCTTTGCTGGCAGCTGGAGCGCCACCCTGGGGCCGGGCACTGTGAATTGGACAATTAGCAACTCTGGTGTAATTACCGGCACCCGCACCACGGGTTGCACTTACACCGGCCAGGTAAGCTTGCGCCCAGAAGCCAAGGCCGTGGTGGACGCAGTCATCACTGAGAGTTGCCCAACGGTGACGCAACTGAGTGGTATCGCAGTCAAATCGGCAGACAACACGGGCATTACGCTGTTGATGACCACAACGGGTGATGCACAAGCCGTGGTCATTGGACTGCATTAGGGTGAGGATTTTGGTACCTCTGACTCCAATCACCAAGAGGCCTGAGTTGAACGATTGTTCATGGTTGAGTCCAGAGTTCACTTTGACGAAAGGTTCGCCACATAGCTGCCTGTCGATCCCTAGATTGCAATGGCCACTTAGGAGAAAGTAGATCGCAAATCTCTGTGACCGGATACGCTGCGATCCGGCTGTAGAAATCACTCCAAAGCAGGCGTTCACTCAACTTCACACGGAAAGTTGCTGTCTTGCCACAGGCGTTAAGCTCTTGGCTGACAGAAAACATGCCATCTTGGAGGATTGGGACGTGTTGCGATCTGCGTTGCCATATATGTTTGACCGCCAGGCCAGCCATCTGCTGGGGTTTCCCACTCAGGTGATCAGGTCACGCACGAGTGGGTTGTTTTCACGCTTCAGGGAGGCTGTCGAAGTCACGGCCTTACAGCGCGGCGTCGAGCGTTGGGCTATTTGAATGATTGCCTTGTGGCCAGAGCAGATAAAGCGGCTGAAAGAGTTACCCTGTAAGGTGCCATAACTGGAGTTCAATTGCATGTATGAAGAGTACCAAGTCGAAATCCCGCAGTCTTTCATGGCACTGTTTGTTGATCCCGTTCGCACCAAAACGAATGCGCCAAGGGATGAGGTTGCTGCAAGGTATGAGCTGTGTGAAGACCTCGCGAATATGCTGACAACATCTGCAGGCAACATGGTTTTCAGCTTGGTCAGCGAGCGCGAAGTCATTGAGCGGTGCCGACTCGGCTTGAAAGGTGAGGGCGCAGTTGTGACTGAGGCTGAGGCCGATTGGATTGTTCGCAGACTCACTGAGCTCCTGGGGTGGTGACGTCAATCCAGCAATCGCTACGACTAAATCCCATGGTGCCAAAATTCACGCTGTAGTTTTGCGAAATACAACCTCTCCAGTGGGGACGTGGACCACCCTGATTTCATGACCTGAAGGGGACGTCATACTTTTTGCAGCCATCACCACTGCGAAGGCACGGTCAACAAAGGTATGGAATTTGGATGCTTTGAAGCTTGGCCAAAGTGGCCCCACGATGGGGTGTGAGCTTTCGACTCGGTAAGTGGTTGCAGACATATGAAGTTCTCCTGATATTTTGTCTTTTCTGTTCGTGAGCGTACCTTTGGCTTGTGACGTCCATGTGTCATGTTTGCAAAATGCATAGGCCAGACACAACGAGATGTGAGAACACCGTGTGTGGTTAGCGGTTGATCAATGTGCTGATGGCTGAACCCGGTTGGAGTCCAGTTTTGCGAGTGCGAGCATGGTCGCATTTGCTGTGACACTTGGCTTGAGAGACTGACTGTGCAGTCACTTGGCTTGTCTAAGGTTGCTCCATTTTCGCGCAAATTTGCTATCGATGTTGAGGCAGGAAATATTGTCCTTTTCGGGGCGCCATGTTTGAGAAATGTATGTCTTGCTGCATGTGGCTTCAACTTCGGCAATCTTGCCCGAAGCTGTTACGGTGGCCAGTAGAGCGGTAGCTGGGCAATCCTTAGTTTGCAACATCGTGTGCGGTGTAGCTAACAATAAGAATGTCAACATTCGACTATCATTTTCTATTTACAAAGCCGGACGTCGTGCGGCATAACTCAAGAAGGAAACATACTTCATGCAAACATTGTTCGAAGCGGCCAACCACATTGCCCAAGAGATTGAACGCACTCGCCAGCACTTGACAAACTTGGAGCAGGCGCTCGAAGGTCTTAAGCCTCTCATCACCGTTGATGCTGCGACAACTACTCTGACATTCACAATATCTTCCCAAGCGCAACCCGTTGAAGACCTGAACGTTGTGAATGCTGAAGTGCAAGCGAAGAAGAAAGCCAAATCCAAATTGACTGTCAAGGTCAAAGCGGAAAAACCCAAGGTGACAAAAGCAAAGGTTGTTGTGCCAGAGCCAGTGGCTGTGCCGGTTAAGTTACCGGCAACAGGTGCAGTGCTTTGGTTTAAATGCCTTGGACGTAAAAAGGTCACGGTCGCTCAGTTGGCAGATGTGGCACTGAAGAAACTCAAATTAGATGACTCAGCGAAAAATGTCATCGTTACCCGTGCCAAGGCCTGGGCTTACTCGGCGGTCAAGAAAGGTGACCTCATTGAAGCTGGGATGCGTGATGGGTCCAAGTTGTTCCAGTTGACACCGCTCAAGTAAGAAAGAGACACCCAAAGCGTACAAGCCGCTGAGCCGGTTGTTGCTGTGGATGATGCTTTGTCCGCCGAGGCAGGCAGCGCGTCTTAAATCGACAGAATGGTCTGCTCTGACTGGAGATGAATATGAAAAACACCCCTTCAGTGAAATGCCTTGTGTGAACACATTCACTGGAGCGGTTTGTTGGGCCAAAAGATCAAGTCTCTGACTTTATCCACTGCGAACTGCCCAGCGGTGATACTTGAATACGAATCTCATCCACAACCCACTGACCCACTAGACCCCAATGAATCGCTCTGATCTTGTTACAGAAATGGCAGCTCGGTTTGAGCAACTCTCCCAAAGTGATGCCTCCATGGCCGTGACCACACTTCTGGAGGCGATGGGCGCTGCAATTGCGCGTGGACACCGCATTGAGATTCGTGGGTTTGGCGCTTTCTCCGTCAAGCAACAAGCACCGCGCATGGGGCGAAATCCACGAAAAGGGTGATAGCGTTGCCGTGCCAGAACGGCGTGTAGCCCGTTTCAAGCCAGGAAAAGAGTTGCGGGAAAAGGTCAATGAGGCCCATGCGAATGGTGGTCCGCTAATTTGACTGACTGAGGATGCGCGCCATTGGCTACGAGAGACAACAAATTGAAGAATTTCCAATCACCGTCGACAGTGGCCGCGACAAGTTTAAGCGGCAACCACCGTCCACTTGGGTTGGTGTACTGCGTCAACCGATTTCATCAACATCCAACTCAGCGCAGGCATTTTTCTTGATCAGCGAGTAGATCGGGTGACTGTCTGTAAGCAGTTGGAACATTGCAAAGATGGGGCCTGGCATATTTCGCGGATCACTGGAACTCTCAAGTGCTTGCCAAGTGCGGGATTGCTGTCCTCCCCGACTGCCTGACTGCACGGGGTAGCCCATCAAAATCGCAGCTTCGACCTGGCTCAAGCCTGCCTTGACCCTCGCCGCTTTGAGTTCATCGCCAGTCGGGGTGGTCATTTGAATGTGCATGGAAATGATGGCTTCGGTTGAGATCAGGGGAGGGCAGGCAATTCAAATAGGCGCATACCGATTTTTGACCAATTTCACCCGCTAAAAATTTGACAGCCAAAATTCTCAAACCAGTCTATGCGTTTGGTTTCACCCGCGAAGATCACTGCAGTTAATGGTGAGTCTGGTCAGATCCAACGCGCTGGCAGCGCTCGTCCGAACCGTTCAGGACAACAGTTGATCGACCCCCAGCGTAAGGCTGTCCCAGGGCTTCAGATATGCAACTAAATCATCGGCGGACAGTTCCATGCGGGCGATTAACTCAGGGTGGATGGCAACCAGAGTGTCGACCTCAGCGAGTTTCAGGTCACCGGCGTCAGCCAAAGTGCTGGCAAGGCGCAGCACTGCGCCCAGGACAGAAAATGGAAGGGCGCTCATCGGATCACGGGCAGCCACCAGTGCATCCACGATTTCCTTGGGGAAGTTCCAGTGCTTGGCAAGTGCCGCGCTCACTTCCAGATGACTGCAACCCAGCCACTCAATCTCATGGCCAATCAGACTGTCGGGACTGTCATTCAGTTCGTCACAGCGGGCCACAATTTCCGGCTCCACCATCAGCATCAGCACCCGGCCAATACGCATCACCAAGCCGGCAAGGTAGGCGGTATCGGGGTCGATGTTGCACAAGCCAGCCAGCACCTTGGCATGGCCGGCGGTAGCAAGCCCGTGTCGCCAGAAGCGTTCGCGGTCAAAATTGCCGTCCGTAGGAAAAATGTTGGCCACACAGGCAGCCATCGACAAATCGCGTAGGCGTCGCATGCCAATGAGGTTGGCTGCATCGCGTAGGTTCGCCACTTCACGCTGTGCCCCAACGCCGGCTGAGTTGGCTACCCGCAGGACCTTGACAGCCAGGCTGGGATCACGCTCAATCAGCGCCGCCACGTTGGTCATTGAAGTGTCATCGCGCTCCAGAGTACGCATGAGCTGGACAGCCGTTTCGGGCATCACTGGCAGTGCGTCGGAGTTGTGCAGGTAACGGTCGGATGCGTTCATATTGATCAGCCGTGTGGAGGTTG
The DNA here is from genome assembly GCF_028688795.1 of Rhodoferax sp. Lineage (GTDB taxonomy): Bacteria > Pseudomonadota > Gammaproteobacteria > Burkholderiales > Burkholderiaceae_C > Rhodoferax. The sequence continues at coordinate 36,547 of NZ_JAQTXM010000034.1, forward strand.
TTTCGGGTCACTATCTGACACTGCTTGGTGTTCGTGTGAATTATGCTCCCGCACCATGATTTGAACACCAGGTCCGGTCACGTGGGATGTTTGTGAAGCTCGACGAATCAGCATGTGCGCAATTGGCTTTGGGGTATTGGCAATGCGCCCGCGTTTGCCCAGCGTCAGAGAGGGTATCCTTGGAGAATGAAGTCAATTAACAGATGCCACCAATGTGGTGCGACGAGCTACAAACCAGTCATCAAACGTGATGAACTTGGTGCCATGACGATGTCGGGAACGTATCAATGCACAGGTTGCCGACTTGAATTTACGGACATTGATACTTGGCGACTTGGTGAGGCTGGTCAAGTCTATGTCGATGCAGTAAGTCAGAACCTCAAAAAACGCTAAGCCCCTTAGCTTTTGCGCGCAGACAGCTTCAATCTCCGCCAGATTTACGCCCTTTTTACATCCGCTAGCAAAGCAGTTTGATTGGCCAAAAGCGGAGCACTTTGAGTGGCCATCTGTGAGCCGAAGGGCATTTCTGCGTTGTCAAAATGGGCGCATGGCGTGAAAAGTAATGCCATAATAATTTTCAGGTCGACTTTCCGACCTGTTGCTCCAGTGCATATCAGTCACCAATGGTGGACATTGAAAATATTCTTTGGTGCATTTTTCATGTCATCAACTTGAAGGTCCAACGCTGAGATCTCCATGATCCGTCCATCTTCCAGCAATCCGCGGATTTCGCCCTTACTCAGCGCTGTAACCTGGCTGGAAGTTGCCGTGCTTGTGGTCGCCGGTGGCGGGCTGTTGATTGCCCATCCACTTGTGATTGGTATTTGGCCGTGGACGTTGGCACCATTTAATCTGCGTTTCCTTGGGGCGCTATACACAGCCGCTTTGCTGGCGGCATTCCTGCAGTCCTGGTTCGGAAAATGGGCACCAGCCCGGACCGTGACGACGATGATCTTCGTCTTTACATTGGTGGTGACAGCCTGTTCTTTCCTTCACTGGGATCGCTTCGATCCAGCCAAGGTGGAAGTCTGGGTTTGGTTTGTCCTCTATATCGGCGTTTGCCTGAACGCTGGTGCGCACCTCTGGTGGTATCGCAGCATTGCGGCAGCGGGCAGTTCGCCCAGCTCCCGGTCACGTGTCGTTCTGCTCGCTCAGACAATTGTGCTCGGTGGTTACGGGCTTGCACTTCTGATAGCACCTGAACCATCCGCCCGTCTCTGGCCCTGGAAGCTTGATGCCTTCCATGCACAACTTTACAGCGTCACCTTCCTGACACCGGCGGTCGGCGCGCTCTCTCTGCTGCGCTCGGTAACCCGTATCGACTGGTTCACGTTGGGTTTCACGCAACTTGCTTGGGGACTGTTGCCGATTCTTGCGCTTGTAATCGTCGATCTTCAGTTGCATCGCGTGGATTGGCTTGCTTGGCAGGTGTGGCTCTGGATCGGGCTGTTTGTGCTGACAGCGGCGATGGGCGTATGGATGTTACTGAAGGCAGCGGCACAGTCTGTGTTATCTAGGGAGGGCGACTGACTCTTCAAGACCCTTATGCACAGTTCCCAGTTATGAACAGTTTGATTTGGCATTTCGCGTGGAAGCCGCATGGATGTTGACTTTCTTCGGATGTCTGGAAGTTGCAACTCACCATAATTCTGCTGATTCTTACACCTCAAAATTTTCTAGTCGTGCGTTTCCGCTGTAGTGCGTACATGCCACGCATTTGTGTCAAAGTCACCCCCGCCCAATGGAGGCGAGTATCAAATAGTGCTCAGAACACGTAAAACCACGCTCATCATTGGCTCGCCGTTCCGAGGCTTAGTCAAATGCTGACCGATGAAATTATGTAGAGAAAGAAACCTTGCATTGGTATGAATTTGCCAATGACAGGCAACTCACTTCAAACGGCAATTGCCCATAACTGGGAACTGTGCATAACAGCCTCTATGTACATCTCTGCATAAAGACCCACTCCGGTCAATAGACTTGTTGAATTTGTCGCCCTATACCAGTCATCAACAAGAGAGAGTCGGCAGCCGGTTTGTCAGTATTTTTGTGTATTTCGGTTTGGATGCCCAACGCGTCGATCCTTGGCTCAATTGACCCTCGGCAATAAAGTGCCTTGCTGCGACACGCTTAAGTGCATGGATCTATCGAACATATCGAAACTTCAACGCTTGTTCCAGTTTCACCTGCAAAGCCGAAATCGCCGGTGGCTTGACGATGTACCCGGCGATGCCCAAGGGCAGCGCTTCATTGAGCTTGTCAGTGCTGCTGTCTGCACTCATGATCAGAACTGGGGTTCTACGCAGGTCGGTCACCGGGTGTTTGCGTAGGTTCCTGACAAACTCAAGTCCATCCATGGGTGTCATGTGAATATCAGAAAGGATGACGTCGGGCTTGTCGCTGGCAGCAATGGCCAATCCTGTTGATCCGTCTTTGGCTTGTATCACCTGACCAACGCCAATGCGCTGCAGCAAGTTGACCACATAAGAGATCATTATTGGATCATCGTCAATCACAAGGACTTTTACAGTGTCGAAATTCATTTTTTATTCCCTGATTTTTTGTAAATGTGGCTAGTATTTTGACAAGGTTGCCCCCGTCGCCATGGTCACTTAATGAACCCGAACCACATTGCGCCCGGCTCCTTTGGCCTGGTACATCGCCGCATCAGCCCATTTCAAGATGTCGGCCTGAGACTCTTCGTGGTTGTTAAACACGACCACACCAATGCTGGCACTGCAATAGTGCTCCACGATGTGCTCGATTCGTCCTGGTAACGATACTGTCAATTGATAGGGTTTCGCAAGCCTGAGGCGGATCTTCTCCGCCACGGCTGTGGCCTGTTCAGTTGACATGGTTTTGTCGGCATCCAACTCCCTGAGCATCACCACAAACTCATCGCCCCCAAATCGAACCACTGTATCCATTTCACGTACACAGTCGGTTAAGCGATGGGCCACCTCGATCAACAGCAAGTCGCCTACTTCGTGGCCCTGGGCATCGTTGAGGGGCTTGAAGTTATCAAGATCCAAAAACATCAGCGCACCATATAACCCACTGCGTTTACTTGCGGCCATCGTTTGATTTAGGCGGTCTCCCAACATACGGCGGTTGGGTAGCCCAGTGAGTGTGTCGTGCAAGGCGAGATGGCGCACCCGCTCCTCGGACTTCACGCGTCGGGCTATTTCTCCTTGCAGCAGATCTCGCTGCACCCCGACTTCTTTACGCAAGCGCTCACGTTCCACCAGATTACGAATACGGTGGCGCGCGATGGTCACATTGATGGGCTTGGTGATGTAGTCGGCGGCACCAAGCGACAGGCCAGTCACTTCGGAATCCTCATCATTCAACGCAGTCACAAATATCACAGGAATGTCCTGCAGAGTAGGTTGTGCCGCAAGTCGGCTGAAGGTTTCAAAACCATCAACCTCTGGCATCATCACATCCAGCAGTATCAGATTAGGCGGATTTCGCAAGGCCAACGCGATGCCACTCGGACCTGAAGTGGCAAATTGCAACTCGAACTCGTCCTTGAGCACCGAGCACAGCGTCATCAGATTGGCTGGTGTGTCATCAATGACAAGAATTCGCGCTCGCCGGGCTGTCATGACGGGATTTCACTGGCAATGGTGACGTAATCAGTGGAGATGAGGCGCAGGCGCGTCAGCACCTGGTCGAAACGCATTTCTTGCAGCATGGGTGCCAGGGCTTCAACCGCTTCGGCCAAGTGGGTGCCAGTTACAAGATTCTGAAGCTCATTGAAGCGATCGAAGGCGGCGAATTGGTTTTCTTGCAGCAAAGGTGTCAGTTCGCTGACCAGGGCGATAAACGCATCAATGTCAACTGGCTTTAGCGGCACACTGCTTGTTGTCTTCGCCTGAGCGGTGTTGGGCAGCCACTTGGCAAGTGTCAGCTTCAGGGCATCCAGGGCAATCGGTTTGGTCAGGAAGTCATCCATGCCCACCACCATGCAGTGCTGACGATCCTCCTCGAAGGCGTCAGCCGTCAGGGCAATGATCGGCAGTCGGTGCCTCAGGTTTTCAACTTCCCAATGGCGTATCTGTTCGGTGGCGGTATAACCATCCATCACCGGCATGTGCAGGTCCATCAGAATCGCATCCGGTGATTCACCTTGGGTAACGGCGTCAACGGCCTGTTGACCGTCATTTACCAGAGTCACACGCACCCCAAGCTGATCCAGCAGTGCCTCAATCACCATGCAGTTCACCGGGTTGTCTTCAACCACCAGTACGTGTCCAGATAACGCGGTGTCTGACACCTCCGTTCGCGAGACCGCTTCAAGCGAACGTTCGCCCATTCGGCTGTTTGCGCCGTTGGCAACGAGATCAGCACGAATGCGAAACCAGAAGCGCGAGCCTTTGCCCGCTTCGCTCTGAACACCTACATCACCGCCTACCAGTTTGGCCAAGCTATTCACAATCGATAAACCGAGTCCGGAGCCGCCGAATTGACGTGTCATGGAACTGTCGGTTTGAGAAAACGGCTTAAACAACAAGTCAAGTTTGTCTGCGGGTATGCCGATCCCGGTGTCTGTCACTGAAAACTCCAACAGAGCTGATTTGTCATCGCGTTCGATCTCGGTGCCATCAATATGGATATGACCCCGCTCGGTGAACTTGATGGCGTTACCCACCAAATTGGAGATCATCTGGCGCAAGCGGTGGGAATCAGTCATGTAGCGCTGGCCATCCGGCCCTGACCATTTACCCTCAAGCCGCAAGTTTTTCGCTTTGGCAGAACCTTCAAACAGTGAATGAATTTCGTGGACCAGTTGTTCTGGCTCCACCGCCACACTCTCGAGTTGAAATTTTCCGGCTTCAATTTTGGACAAATCAAGAATGTCATTGAGCAGGCTCAGTAAGGTCTGTCCAGAGTTCAATATGGTGCGTGCGTAGTCATGCTGATTGGTGACCGTGAGCTTCGGCGTCAACAGCAATTGCGCCATACCCAGAATGCCGTTCATTGGAGTGCGAATTTCATGCGACATGGTGGCAAGAAACTGGGATTTGGCCAGGTTGGCTGCTTCGGCAGCAGCCTCCGATTTGACCAAGGCCGCAGTGCGTTCAGCGACCTTGCTTTCAAGTGACGCCTCTGACAACCGAATCGTATCGACCATGACCGAGAACGCACTGGCCAATTGCCCGACCTCATTGGCCTCAAAGTGTGGAACTTTGATAGTCAAGTCGCCAGAAGCTGCAATTTTCTGGGCGACCTCGGTCAATTCAGTAAGTGGCTTGATCGCATGGCGGGAAGTGCGGCGTGCCCAATACACAACGGCCAACACTAACAGCAAGACACTCAAAATGAAACTAAGGACGAGTGGCAATAGCCCGTTCTTAAAAGGCGTGATGTCATCCGTGGCGACAACATCAATTGAAAAAGGCGTGGCACCTGGTTTCCCTTTGAATAGCAAAGTCCGTTCTGATTCCAGCGAAGAATTTGCCGACATGGTCACGCCTACGCCAACCATACTTTCTAACGTGCCCGAACGCACCAACTCGACACCCTGCAGATCAAGATCCTTCGGCACGCTGGCCAAGATGTCGACCAAATCAAGTTCGGTGACAACGACACCTTCAACTGTCCCGGTATAGGGAAACACGACCGCGTGATATATCACCCATCCAAGGTGGCCGTTACTCAGTCGTGTCAATTCCCTAAGTAACTGACCTTGTGCAATCACTTGTTTGAACAGTGGCGAGTTCGCATGACATTTCGACAGGGAGGATCGCGTACCGGCCAAGCGCGCACCATTGATGTCACACAACGCCAACCCACTTGACGCTGCAATCGGAAACTTATAGTTTTCTAAAAATGGTGCAACGTAAGTGTTACGGCCCGGGGAATCTAGCAAGGCCGTCATGAACATGGCACTGGTTGCAAGATCAGAGACGGCACTTTCGACGACATCAATAGTGCGTTCGACCCGCTCCGCCAGGCGATTGGATTTTTCTTGCAAATGCGTGTGTAGTGTGGACTCTTCTGTCCAAAATACAACGGTAAGGAAAATGGCTGCCACCACCATGCTACTGCCAATGGCAATCAGCGCGGAGCGCAGTGCAAAGGCATTGGCCAGACTATATTGGCTCCAACGCCGAAGGGCGTCACGGGTCCATGGCATGTTCACGGAATCGATTCAGCGATTGGTTCTGCCAACTGGCTCGATCGCACCGTCATCCGCATAACGCGCCATGTAGACATCGCTGATGGTCAACGCATCATGGCGTTTGGATGTAAACGGTTTGTCGATTTGTCCGAGAAGGCCCTGATACGGTCCGAGTTTCTCCAACGCACTGCGAACAAGTAGTCGATCGGTGCTCTTGGCTTGCTTGATGGCCCTGGCAAGCAATTGCACCAGATCATAGGCATGAGCCACGCCCACCTGCGACACCACTTTTCGGGGATCATCGTTGCCAGTCACTGACTTCAACCCCATAAGAACGCGTTTGGCGACCGGGTCGGTTTTGCCAATAAAGGTGTAAGTTTGCACTACCGATAAGTCTACGGCGCTCAGGGCTGCACCGGTTTGTTCAAAGAACTGGCCTCCGGTCAGGCCCCAGTGTGCGACGAGGGGCAAGCGCTGTTCCTTGGGCAGTTTGGCCATTTCTTTGACCAGAATGACAGCCTCGCGGTCATTGGCAACAAAGATCACAGACTCGGCACCTGCCTTGCGCATGGCCTGATAGCGTTCAATCATGCTGGGGTCGCCCCAGTTGTACCACTGGATGTCAACTATTTCCTGGTGGGTGTCTTTAGTGGCGGTGATTTCAGCAGACTTGAGGCTGCTGCGACCCCACTCAGTGTTGGGGAGCATGAGCCCGACTTTGCGTGCGCCTGATTTGAGGGCATGGCGCATCATGACCGGCAAAGCCCACGAATCCCTCAGGGACAGGCGAAACACGAAGTTGGGAGAGTAATCGTTGTCCGTGATGGCGTTGGCTGCCGCCCATGGGTCGAGGACCACCATCTTGAGTCGGTGAATTTCAGGCAAAAGTTCGACAACGACCGGACTGTACCTTGCACACAAGACAGCAACCACATCCGGGTCGGCCGCCAGTTCCCGCAGATTATTCAAAGACCTGGCTGGAACCGCCCGGTTATCGCGCTCAATGATTTCGAGCTTGCGACCGAGAAGGCCACCTGCGGCATTGATCTCGTTGACAGCAACTTGTGCGCCATTGCGAACGGCTTGTGCCGAGGTGCTTAACGGAATGCCAAACTCGGCATCGACGGCGATCTTGATATTGCCTGCTGCTACTACGCTGAGGTGAATGCTCAGAATGCCAAATATCAGCAGACTGGACTTCAGCTTCTTCATACGTGCAATGATGTCTATTTTTTCGGTTTTAGAGGGATTCATTGAATTTTGATGAAGCAACCCATATCGGTGCTGGGTTCAAATTGCAGAGATAGGGTATGTTGACTGCTTCATATGTTTTCCTACCGGACTTAATGATACCCCCACACGCAAACCCAGGTGTCGAACATTTGACTGGTTGAAGAATTTGGCATCAGATAGCTGACGTTGGAGGGTAGCCCAACTCAATGCATGGTCATCAAAACGCTGGACGCAGGGGCACTTTTTCAGCCAGCATCTGCTCATACAGTTCCGTTTGGCGCTCTTGCGTGATGTGAAGCACATCCAAACAAGCCGAGCCCAACTTATCCCATTCAAGGGTATGGCTCTGGTGTGTCGCACGCTGATGAAAAAGCTCAGCCAACTGAGATATTGCAATAAAGTATCTTGAAACATCGGGAATTGCGGTCGGTCCGACCCCTTCAATCATGGACCTGTCATGATGGAACTCAATGGCATACCCATACTCTGACGACAACGCCCATTCCTTCGCTAACTTAGCGCCAATGAACGCGTGATTAACACCGAACTCAAGGTCCTCGATGGCTGTAAAGGGTTGAACCGCGTCGGAGTTGGCAATCTTCAAGGTATCTATGTAATCCGAGAAATTTGACATCAACACTGGGATACCCGCATCCCTGAACAAACCAAGCGTGTAGGCCTCCGCTGGCCTGACCGTTCTGTCTGAACAGGGAACCTGCAAAGTCAGCCAAGCTGATATTTGTGCGATACAGGCAGAACCATCCCAGAATCGCTCCAGATTGGGGACATTAGCAAACGCTTTTCTCAGTGACAGGCCCGCAATGGCCGTACCGACAACTTTGAGCCCCAGAATTTGAAGCGCATCTTTGATGGTGTTGACGTGGGTGGATGAAATTCCAAAAAATGAAGAGTTTGCGATTTTCAGCAAACTTGCTGCGACCCCGACATCGAGACTGATGACGATTTCGAGTGTCGAAAAATCTGGCTCATCCTTACGCATCTCCCGCTCAATGCTTTGCAGAATGGTTGGGCGCGGGGGAATGCCGATCGAGACGAGTTCATCCTTGAGCGCCAAGACAAGCTTCTCCGAATTGGCGGTTGAATCGTCAGAGTCAGTCATGGGTAAGCTTCATTCTAGAGCGCAAGGTGCACGCATCAGGATTATCGTTGGCCAAGGCCAGCTTAGTGATCTCGATGCACCGGTTTGAACCAATGCCGCCTTACCCCATGGCGAAACACCGTGGTCACGAAGAAATCTGCCATGACAGGCAGAAGCCCGACAATAGAAATTGGTTAATTGGACTGCCCCATAGCGGGTACTCGTGACTGACTCTTAACGCCGCTTATGGAAAGATTTCCATAAGCAGCGTTATGCAAAGACCCCAGTTATGAGAAGTTCGCCTTCAGAGTAGGCTGGCAAGCCGCGTAAACGCTTGCGATTTGCGATTAGTTTGAGCGTTGCGCTGGACATAATTTCGCTTATCTGGCAG
>NZ_JAQTXM010000058.1 GCF_028688795.1 Rhodoferax sp.
CCAGTGAGCGTGACCGGCTGTCGCCCTTGCTGGACTGGCTGGGCACCCATTTGCATGAGCCACACAGCCTGGACGCCCTGGCCGCGCGTGTGCTCATGAGCCGACGCACCTTCACGCGCCACTTTCGTGCCGCGACCGGCACCACGGTTGGGTCGTGGTTGCAGACGCAGCGGCTGGCCTATGCCCAGCGGCTGCTTGAACACAGCACACGTGCCATTGAGGATATCGCCTTTGAGGCCGGTTTTGGTTCCGCCATCTCGCTGCGCCAGCACTTTGCCCGGTCACTGCGAACCTCACCTTCGGCCTATCGGCGGCAGTTTCGAGGTGATTAGCCTGCCACGTCCGGGCTCGCTACCCCTCCAACAAACCTTCGCCACCCGCATCCAAGCCCTCAAAGCCACCCACCGCACCGCCCTGGTCCAGCTCGACTGAGCTGGTCTGCCATGTGTTGGCATTTGGTGATGGAAAAATCATGCTCTAGCCCGGATGTAATCTTCCTCAATAGCTATTAAATATATAGCATATTGACGCTTTTGAGATCTCCCAAACAGGGTCAGCCAGCCATCGGCTATTCTCCTACCCTGCCTGACCAACCCCGTTTTCGACACTTCCCCATGCTCACCGGCGACATCAAAAACAAAATCGACCAGATCTGGAACGCCTTCTGGTCCGGCGGCATTGCCAACCCCATCGAAGTCATTGAGCAAATCACCTACCTGCTCTTTCTGCGCCGCCTGGACGACCTGCACACCCTGGAAGAAAACAAGGCCACCCGCCTCAAAAAGCCCATGGAGCGCCGCCTCTTCCCTGAGGGCAAAGACGCGCGGGGCCGCGCCTATGACAGCCTGCGCTGGAGCCGCTTTAAAAACGAAGCGCCCAGCGAGATGTTTGTCATCGTCGGCGAACACGTCTTCCCCTTCCTGCGCACCCTGGGCAGCGATGACTCCACCTATGCCCACCACATGAAAGATGCACGCTTCACCATCCCCACGCCAGCGCTTCTGGCCAAGGTGGTAGACCTGCTGGATGCCGTGCCCATGGACAACCGCGACACCAAGGGCGACCTCTACGAGTACATGCTCGGCAAAATCGCCAGCGCCGGGCAAAACGGCCAGTTCCGCACCCCGCGCCACATCATTCAGCTCATGGTGGAAATGACCGCCCCCACGCCCACGGACACCATTTGCGACCCGGCCAGCGGCACTTGCGGCTTCTTGGTGGCGGCGGGCGAGTACCTGCGCCAGGCGCACCCCACGCTGTTCCACGACACCAAGCTCAACCACCACTTCAACCAAGCCATGTTCCATGGCTACGACTTTGACAACACCATGCTGCGCATCGGCAGCATGAACATGATGCTGCACGGCGTGGACAACCCTGCCATCACTTACCGCGACTCGCTGGGCCAGGAGCACAGTGGCGAAGAAGGCCGCTACAGCCTGGTGCTGGCCAATCCGCCCTTCGCCGGCAGCCTGGACTACGAGAACGTGGCCAAAGACCTGCTGCAAACCGTCAAGACCAAAAAGACCGAGCTACTGTTTCTGGCCCTGTTCCTGCGCCTGCTCAAACCCGGTGGCCGTGCGGCGGTGATCGTGCCCGACGGCGTGCTGTTCGGCAGCAGCACCGCGCACATGGCCCTGCGCAAAATGCTGGTGGAAGACCAAAAGCTCGACGGCATCGTCAGCCTGCCCGGCGGCGTGTTCAAGCCCTACGCGGGTGTCAGCACGGCCATTTTGTTCTTCACCAAAACCAACAGCGGCGGCACGGATCAGGTGTGGTTCTACGACATGCAGTCCGACGGCTACAGCCTGGACGACAAGCGCCAGCCCTTGCTGTCTGAAGACAAATTAGGCCTCCAGCGCCCGTCCTACGTGCGCAACCAGCTATCAAAAGAGGAACATTCGAAAAACAACCTGCCTGACGTACTGGCCCGCTGGGCGCAGCGCGAAGAGGCTGAGCGCCAGCGCAGCCGCACCGAGCAAAGTTTCTGCGTGCCCAAGGCCGACATCGCCGCCAACGGCTACGACCTGAGCATCAACCGCTACAAGGAAGTGGTGCATGCGCAGGTCCAGCACCGCGCACCGTCGGACATCTTGGCGGAGCTGGCCAAGCTGGAGGACGAGATTGCGGCGGGGATGAAGGCGTTGGAGGGGATGTTGAAGTGAGCGGCACAGTTTCTTCGCTTGCCTCGCTATCAACCTTGATTACCAAGGGGACGACGCCAACGACCTTGGGATATGCCCACGCAGACTCTGGCATCCCGTTTTTGCGTGTCCAGAACATCTTCGGTGGCCAAGTTAACTTTGAAGAAGACACGTTGTTCATTGGGGAGGATACCCACGCTGCGCTCAAGCGTTCGCAGATTCAAGGTGGTGATGTCCTCGTAACCATCGCGGGCACTATTGGTCGAACCGGCGTCGTACCTTTAGACGCACCATCCATGAATTGCAACCAAGCCGTTGCAATCGTGCGACCTACGGCGCAGATTGACCGCAGTTATCTGCGTCACTGGCTTGAGAGTCAGGCTGCGCGCAGCCAGATGATCGGCTCCACTGTGACCGGAACAATCTCAAACCTCAGCTTGACTCAGCTGGGTGAATTGAAAGTCCCGCTGCCACCGCTGGAAGAGCAACGCCGCATCGCCGCCATCCTGGACCAGGCCGAAACCCTCCGAACCCAACGCCGCCAAGCCCTGGCCCACCTCGACACCCTCACCCAGTCCCTCTTTCTCGATATGTTTGGCGACCCGGTGGCCAATGACCGTGGCTGGCCGGATTCGCTGACTTTGGGTGAAGTCGCTGACATCGCTTCTGGCGTGACAAAAGGACGCAATCTTGAAGGCAAGGTCACGCGTGAACTGCCGTACTTAGCGGTGGCCAACGTGCAGGACAAATCGCTGCGTTTGGACGGAATCAAGAGCATCGAAGCGACGGAAGATGAAATTCAACGCTATCGCTTGCGCAAGAATGACCTATTGTTAACGGAGGGCGGCGACCCCGACAAGCTGGGTCGTGGCACGCTTTGGAATGACGAGTTGCCGGAGTGCATTCACCAGAACCACATCTTTCGGGTGCGCCTCACCACAGAACTTTTGACTCCGCTGTTTCTGAACTGGCTTGTTGGTAGCCCACGCGGTAAGAAGTATTTCTTGCGTTCTGCCAAGCAAACGACCGGCATTGCTTCGATCAACATGACACAGTTGAAGGGCTTCCCTTTGCTGGTGCCCCCTCTATCCCTCCAACAAACCTTCGCCACCCGCATCCAAGCCATCGAAGCCCTCAAAGCCACCCACCGCGCCGCCCTGGCCCAGCTCGATGCCCTGTTCGCATCGCTGCAGCAGCGGGCGTTCAGCGGTGAGCTGACCCGGCCCGCTTCTGCGGCTGTGTCCATGCACACCAAGCCTGACCTCAGCGCAATGTGCACGCTGGATGTCAAGAAAATGCTGGAGGCGATGATTTATGTGGCCAAGCGTATGCCGGGGCACGACTTCTACAAGTCGCTCAAGGCGTTGTATGCGGGTGACAGGCAGCATCTGGAACACCATGGCTGTTTGATCTATGGGGAGACTTACGAAGCCTGGGAGCATGGCCCGGTGCCCAAAGCGGCTTACGCACTCACCAAGAGGTTGGAGGAGGCTGCCTCCAGCAACCTCTTTGCCGATGAGCCCATGTCGATCCCCTTGCAGCGCATCGGAAACCAGTTGATTCCTGCGCGTGATGCAGACTTTGAACTGCTCAGTGCCGCCGAGCGCAAAAGCCTGGATTGGGCCATCAAGTATTACGGCCCCATGAACTTTGGTGATACCAAGACCGTATCCCACGATTCAGCCTACCTTGCCACTGCGCTCCATACCCCCATAGCAATTGAAACCATCATCCGCACTCTGCCAGAAGCGGCGCAACGGCGATTCTTTGGCTGAGCTCGCAGTGCGTTTTCTGGAGCGTTTGGGCGAACAAACCCTACGGTCGTTTGCGACGGACGACTTTTTGGCGCTGGACGCATTACACCGAGAACAGTCCTTGTCACCAGCACTCAAAGAGCGCTTGCCGGGTTTGATTTCTGTGGGGGCAGTGGAGTCCGTGGGGCGTGGCCGAGGGGTTCGGTACATCTTGTCAGCCGCGTTCCACGCAGCGCTGGGTGCCAGTGGCACGCACACACACAAGAAGGGCAGACCATTAGACCAATAAGGCCTTGCTCTTGAAACACGTCACCAAGCAGCAAGCGCAGGGCGCACCATTGGCAGAGTTGCGCCAAGTGCTTCCCGCATTGCCTTCCAGCTCTGTTCAAGCATTGATGCATGAGTTGCGTGACGAAAACCAATAAAAACAAATACTTATAAAACATTTAGATGCAGATGAAGGGTGCAAAGCCGTCCTTTAGGCACAGCGAAGTTACCCGCTCTGAAGCCCTCAAAGTCAGCCACCGCGCCGCCCTGGCCAAGCTGGATGCCCTGAACGCCTAAGCTACAGCAGCGGGCGTTTTTGGGGGAGGTGTAGCTCGCATTTTTGCCACAAATAATGCATATATTTTGTGGCAAAAATGGCTCCCCGCTCTCAAATCACTTGTTTTTGCCACAAATAACTGTTATTTTTCGTGGCAAATATGGGCAAGCACGAAACATCTACTGACACACAGGTTCTGCAGCGCATCCAGTCACATGAGGCGGGCTGGGTGTTCACGCCTGCCGACTTTGCAGACCTTGGCAGCCGCGACGCAGTGGCCACCGCACTCAAGCGGCACAAGGCCGCTGGCACGATTCGGCTGTTGGGCCGCGGCTTGTACGACGTGCCCTGTCAGCATGATCTGTTGGGCACCTTGTGGCCGTCGGTGGAGCAAATGGTTGATGCCATTGCCCGCAAAGATGGGCTGCGCCTGCAACCCATTGGGGTGTATGCGGCCAACTTGCTGGGCCTGTCAGAGCAGGTGCCAGCGCAGGTGGTGTACCTGACCGATGGCGCCACGCGCAAGGTCAAAGTCGGGCCGATGGAGATTGTGTTCAAACGCACCACACCGCGCCAAATGGCCGCTGCGGGGCGGCTTAGCGGCTTGCTGATTCAGGGCTTTCGCAGCATGGGCGTGAAGCATGTCAAACCCAAGCACATTGAGAGTTTGCGCAGCCGCATTCCAGCAGAAGAGCGGGCCAAAGTGCTGCAAGACTTGTCCCTGGCACCGGCCTGGATGCACGCACACCTGAAGGAGATTGCCAAGCCATGATTCATCAATTTCTGTCTGTATCGCAAGCCGATCAAAAGCTGGCCTACCAGAATGCCGCGCTCACTCTCAAGACGGAGGCAGTCATTCTGGAAAAAGACTTCTGGGTGAGCTGGCTACTGGGCGTGCTGTTCACGCTGCCAGAGATTGCGCCGCATCTGGTGTTCAAGGGCGGCACGTCACTGTCCAAGGTATTTGGGGTGATTGACCGGTTTTCGGAGGACATCGACCTGTGCCTGGTGCCCGAGTTTGTGGGCGCAGATGCGGCAGGGTTTGACGCACTCACCAGCCGGGGCAAGCGTGACGCTGCGGTGATAGAAATGCAGGCCCTGTGCAGCGCCAAGGCGCAAGCGGTGCTGATGCCGGCGCTGGAGGCCGCCATTACTACCGCCTTGGGAGCACCAGCGCATGGCGCATGGTTGCGCTTTGAGGTGGATGCCGATGCCAAGTCGCCCATCGTGTACTTTGCCTACCCAACCACGCAGGGCGGCGGTTTTGCTTATCTGAAACGCGAGGTCAAGTTGGAGCTGGGCACACTCACCGACCAGCAGCCCACGGGCAGCTATGCCATCCAGCCCTTGCTGGCGGATGCTTTTCCGCAGTTGTTTACAGCATGGACTTGCAAGGTGACGGCGTTGGAGTTGGAGCGCACGTTTTGGGAAAAGGCGACCATCCTGCATGCCGAGTTTCACCGCCCGGCAGAGTCACCCACGCCCACCCGCTATGCGCGGCATTACTTTGACATGGCCAAGCTGCTGGGCCACCCCAAGGCTGCGCAGTATTTGGCCGACAAGGCCCAGTGCCAGCGCGTGGTGGACTGGAAAAGCCGCGTGTTCGCCCGTGGCTGGGCGCGCTATGACTTGGCTGCGCATGGCACGTTCCGCCTGACCCCGGCCCCACAGCGGCAAACCGATTTGGCGCAAGACTATGCGACGATGCGGCCCATGTTCATGTCCGAACCGCCACCGTTTGCGGAGCTGATGCGGCGGCTGGCAGAGGCAGAAGCCGCTTTGAACGCGCAATAAGACGCGAAGCAGGCAGAAGAAACAGACCAAAGGGAGTTTGATGGCGTCCAATTTCACTTTTCTGCAAGCCGAATGGCCCGCTCTGTGTGCCGAGGCTGCTAAGGCCGAGCAGGCAGCGCTGACTGACCCGCGCACTGCCTGCTTCTACGCCCGGCGCACACTGGAGCTGGCGGTGGTGTGGCTCTATCAAGCCGAGGGCGGGCGCGGTGGCAAGCTGCAAACACCCTACAAGACCGATCTGTCTGCCTTTTTGTTTGAGCCCAGTTTCAAGGTGCTGGTCGGCCCGGCGCTGCACGCCAAGATGGACGTGGTGCGCAAACAGGGCAACAACGCCGTGCACAGCGCACGGCCCATCACGGCGGCTGATGCCACAGCGGTGCTGCGCGAGTTGTTTCAGGTGGCCTTTTGGCTGGCGCGCAACTACGGTCGCAATGTGGCTGCGCGGCCCGACCCGGTGCTGCAATTCCGTGCTGACCTATTGCCCCGCCCTGCGGACACCAGCGCTGCACAAGCGGCTGCACAAGCCAGTGCGCAAGCCACCCAGGCCGCGTTGCAAAAGCTCGCGACCCTGGCCGATGAGCTGGCTGTGCGCGATGCCGCCTTGGCCGCCGCCCAGCATCGGCAGGAAGCGCTGGATGCCGAGCTGGCCCAACTGCGCGCCGAAGTAGCCGCCGCCAAAGCCGCCAACACCGCCACGCCCGACACCCACGACTACAACGAAGCGCAGACGCGCGACCTCTACATCGACCTGCTGCTCAAAGAAGCGGGCTGGAAGCTGGACCAGCCGCGCGACCGCGAGTTTGAAGTGCAAGGTATGCCCAACAACCAAGGTGTGGGCTACGTGGACTACGTGCTCTGGGGCGACGATGGGAAGCCGTTGGCCGTGGTGGAGGCCAAGCGCACAAGGCGCGATGCCCGCGTGGGCCAGCAGCAGGCCAAGCTGTATGCAGACTGCCTGCAAAGCCAGTTTGGCCAGCGCCCGCTGATCTACACCACCAACGGTTACGAGCACTGGTTTTGGGACGACACCACCTACCCGCCGCGACCGGTGCAGGGCTTTCACAAAAAGGACGAACTGCAACTGCTGGTGCAGCGGCGCACGTTTGCCAAGCCCTTGGCGGGTGTGAACATCAACCCAGAGATCGTGGAGCGGCACTACCAACTGCGCGCCATTCGCCGCATTGGCGAAACCTTTGAGCGCGACCGCCAGCGCAAAGCCCTGGTAGTGATGGCTACCGGCGCAGGCAAAACCCGCACCGTGATCGCGCTGGTGGACCTGCTGCAGCGCGCCAACTGGGCCAAGCGTGTCTTGTTTCTGGCGGACCGCGTGGCGCTGGTGAACCAGGCCTGCAACGCATTCAAGGCGCATCTTCCCGATGCGGCGGCGGTGAACCTGGTGACCGACAAGGACACCGAAGGCCGCGTGTTTGTGAGCACCTACCCCACGATGATGGGCTTGATCAACGAGACCGACGGAGGTCTCAGGCGCTTTGGCGTGGGGCACTTTGACCTGATCATCGTGGACGAGGCGCACCGCTCCATCTACCAAAAGTACCGCGCCATCTTTGCCTACTTTGATGCGCTGCTGGTGGGGCTGACGGCCACGCCCAAGGACGAGATCGACCGCAACACCTACAGCCTGTTTGAGCTGGAAAACGGTGTACCCACCGATGCCTATGGCCTGGAGGACGCGATTGCCGAAGGCTACCTGGTGCCACCGCGCGCCGTGTCAGTGCCGCTGAAGTTCCAGCGCGAGGGCATCAAGTACGCCGAGCTGAGCGAGGACGAGCGCGCCCAGTGGGACGAACTGGATTGGGACGATGAAGGCCACACCCCCGACGAGGTGGGGGCCGAGGCGGTGAACAAATGGCTGTTCAACACCGATACCGTGGACAAGGTGCTGGAGCTGCTGATGACCCAGGGCCACAAGGTGGCGGGCGGCGACCGGCTGGGCAAGACCATCATCTTTGCCAAGAACAATGCACACGCTAACTTCATCGCCGAGCGCTTCAACGCCAACTACCCGCACTATGCGGGGCAGTTCGCGCGCGTCATCACCTACCAGACTGAATACGCGCAGAGCCTGATTGACGACTTCTCGGTCAAGGAGAAAGCCCCGCACATGGCGATTTCGGTGGACATGCTCGACACCGGCATTGACGTGCCCGAGGTGCTGAACCTGGTGTTCTTCAAAATCGTGCGCTCCAAGGCCAAGTTCTGGCAGATGGTGGGCCGCGGCACGCGCTTGTGCAAAGACCTGTTTGGGCCCGAGCAAGATAAAAAAGAGTTTGTGATCTTCGACTTCTGCCAGAACCTGGAGTTCTTCAGCCAGAACTTGGAGGGCAGCAAGGGCAACGTGGCGGAGCCCTTGAGCCAGCGCACCTTTAAGGTCCGACTCGAATTGCTGTCGGTGTTGGATGAACAGCTGGCGCAGGAGCCGGGTGTGGGTGCTGCCAAGGTGGCCGAGTCTGCGGCAGGTTACGGCCTCACGGCGGCGGCCATGCGGGTCGACACGGCCAGCTACTTGCACACGGTGGTGGCTGGCATGCGGCTGGACAACTTTGTGGTGCGCCCCAAGCGTCGCTGGGTAGAACACTGGAGCAACGCCCCAGCTTGGCACAAGGTCAGCCATGAGCAATTGGTGGAGTTGGCCGAACATGTGTCGGGCCTGCCCAGCGCCGTGCGGGACGACGATGAAGAAGCCAAGCGCTTTGACTTGCTGATGCTGCGCACCCAGTTGGGCAGCGCCCGTGGCGATGTGGGCTTTGCCCGCCTGCGTGAGCAGGTGCGCTCGCTGGCCGATGGGCTGCTGGAGCTGGGCAGCATCCCCGAAGTGAAGAAGCACATGGTGCTGATCGAAGCGGTAGCAGGCGAAGAATGGTGGCAGGACGTGACCCTGCCCATGCTGGAGCAGGCGCGCAGGCACTTGCGCGGGCTGATCAAGCTGCTGGAAAAGACGCGGCGCAAAGTGGTGTACACCGACTTCTGTGATGCCGTGGGCGAGACTTCTGAGGTCGCCTTGCCCCTGGGCGGCAGTGCGGGGGACTTTGAGCGCTTTCGCCTCAAGGTGCGCGCCTATCTGCGTGCGCATGAAGACCACATCACCCTGCACAAGCTGCGCCGCAATCTGCCGCTGACCGCCACCGACCTGACCGAGCTGGAGCGCTTGCTGATCGACAGCGGCACAGCCACTGCTGAAGACGTGGCCCGCGCCGGGCAAGAAGCGCATGGCCTGGGCCTGTTTGTGCGCTCACTGGTGGGGCTGGACCGCGAGGCGGCCACACAAGCGCTCAACGGTTTTGTGGCTGGCAAGACGCTGAGCGCCAACCAACTGGAGTTTGTGAACCTGATCGTCACCCACCTGACCGAGCGCGGCATCATGGACCCGACCCTTCTGTACGAGCCGCCCTTCACCAGCTACGCACCGCAGGGGCCGGACGCGCTGTTCACGTCCGCCCAAATGGACGAACTGTTTGGGGTGCTGGACCACATCAAGGTCACCGCGCGGGCGGCCTGAGCAGGACGCGCGTCAGCGCTGCGTATGGGTTGGGTGAGCAGGCTTGCCATGCTGATTTTTTGCGGCAAAATTGGCCATTAGCCTGCGTATCCATTGCCTGAGTAGCTATCAATAGTATAGCAATCGTGTTAATCCGCCAGTCGCGCCGCCGCCCGCAATTCTTGCGGCGTGGCGCTGGGCAGCTTGAAGTACGCCAGGTAGGCCGGAATCTGCTCAAACAGCATGTCCGAGCCGACCTGCACGGCGCAGCCGCGGGACTGGGCGGCCAGCA
>NZ_JAQTXM010000035.1 GCF_028688795.1 Rhodoferax sp.
AAGTCAGGGGATAGCCAAAACCAGCAATTCAGTACACTTGTCCACAGTTGCCAATTCAAAATTCGGCAACACGCCCTGGCTCAATATTGAATCGGCAGGGTGGCTCAATATTCAATCGGCGCTGACAGACCAACACCAAGCAGAGCCATAGTCAGGTCAGTGAGAACCACCGGCTTTGTGTTGTTGATCGTGATTTGCAGCTTGTCGTTGAAATCGAGCTCAATAATGTTGTTGGTTGCCATGATTTCCCGTTGTTGTGTTTATTTGTGGGCAAAAAGTTCGAGCCGCCCGGGCACGCAGTAAGCGCCGCGAAGCGGTATCCTGCTGCTGTGTGTACTTGCCGAGCGAAATGCCATGTTTAGGATCAAAAGTTGAACATGTCGTCGTCGTCATCTTCCTCTTGAGCCTCGGCAACGGTTCTAAACAGCTTCGAACCCGTGGCGTTTTTGGTGACGTCATTGTCCGCAGCCGGTTTGGCAGGTGCCCAGATGTCAAGATCACCATCGGAGTTTAAGACTTGCATTTCTGTATCTGGCGCGGCAATGGAGGGTTTGAGCGGTCGGTCCCTAGCTGCTGCTGTTGTGTTCATCATGTTGACGGCGGCAAGCCGTCGCTCTTTTCGCCCAAGCATCTGTTGATCGTCAATACGATTGAGCAATTTATGGAGACTGGTCTCCAGTTCTTTTTGGTTGTTTTTGTTTCCGCCATTCTGAATGACCAACGCCTTCGCATAGCTGACGGTCATTTCATTGAAGGGACGATGAATCGGGCCCATTCCAGTCCAGTGAAGCTCATGCCATTGGTTCAACGTGTGGTCGTAAAAGGCTACAAACGTCCTGTCCCGGGGGTCATAACGGATGGGCCATTTGCCATTTTGAGCGTGGTATGGAGATGTCTGATCACGGAAATCATTCAAAATGTCGCCGTCATAGCGCAAGCCTCTTAGGTCGATGCCATAGTGCTGAATGGTTCGCCAATCCGTTGGTAGCAGCTCGTAGTACAAGTTCTTATCGGGGACAACATAGAGAAAGCCTGCCCTGGCAATTCCTTCCTCGAACATATGATTGGGGCTAATGTGCAAGTGGGGGACGTTTGGCAGTGACAGCCCGTCATGATGCTTGGGCTGCCAGTAGGTCGCCACCCATTCTGCGAATTTCATTTCGATTTCATCGAGAAACCAAAATGCTTTTTCGCCCGGATCGCTTCCTCGTGACCAGACGTCTGGACCTTTGTAACCATCCAAATTTAGGACAAAACTTTCGCGGATAGTCTTGAAAATCCTTTCAACATGAGCCTTGTCTGTTGGGGTGTACGGCCTCGCTATAAACAAATTGATGCCAAGGTAGTTACAAGCACTGGAGAACGCTTCGGAAAGAAACACGCGGCCTCGATCAACGATCACGGATTCTGGGTGAATAAAAGGAATGGCTGCAAGTGGCGATCCAGGTGCGTCATCACCAACCTCAACAACGATGCTCTCGGGAATGCCAATATATGCAAACTTTGTGGTTTCGGCCCAGTCATAACCTTTGAATTTGGGCTTGATCATGTCTGCCAATAGAAACGCAGCATCCACCGCTTTGGTGCCCCTGGGGGTAAATCGCCAAGCCACCAGGGACCGTGTAAAAAGGTCAAGCGCGATGGTTAACTCAACTGGGATCCACTCGAATGAGTACGGATCCATGGCGTAGGCATCCAGTGGGGTGGAGTCGATCAAAACCATCTCTCCTGGTCTTGTGGCCACAAAGTGTGAGTACGGTTTGTCTGGTCTATTTGAGATGCTTCGACGCTGTTTGGCCGCACCTTTGAGCCCGACACCCTTTGTCAACTCTTTCAGCCTACGGTTGAAAGTGGCCTCTGATGGCAATGAAATATCTTCGTTGGGGTACTGTGCCTTTAGTTCGCGTTCAACAAGTCGGCGGATTCGATTGTTGGTGGTATTCGATACATCAACAAGTGAGTCAGTAACCATAAAAATGGCTTTCTGAATGCGGTCATCAAGCTTTGCAGTGCCCAGTTTGGACTTTCGGCCATCCAGCAAACCATGCAGACCATGGTTTTCATAAGATTTTTTTTGATTCCACAGTGTTCGTAAACTAACCTTGAGTTCATTCGCCTTTAATTCAAATCTGGACCGCATCGTAGTGGCTACGGAGTCATATCCTGCTCTTGGTTCACCTGGCAGTGCGTCAGCCTCTGTACCAGATCGATACCCGGTCATTGCTTCCATTAAGTGAGCAGCCAATTCTTTGATGGCCTTCAGTTCAGCGTTAGAAACGCCCTCAATAAAAATTGGCACCACCTCATCGTCAACTCGTCCGATTAGTTTGAACGAATCGGACGTGACGAGATGTCTCAGCCCTATCCTGATGACTTCGCCTTGATTGGAGCGCATAACAATTACCGAACCAGCGAACCCTTCAACAACATAGGCTGTAGCCTCAAACTCGATTTCGGCGCCAATGGTAAGTTTGGGCATTTTCATCATGGCGGGTCCTGCTTGGTTGTCGAGAGCATCTTTGGTGATGGTGTTAGGCCGCTAACCAAACTTCGGATTTATTGGTTAAGAGGGAGCGTGTATCAAAGTCGAGCTGTCGTTTCCACATTAAGAAAAAAAGCACGGGGCGCACCAAGGCTTCAGGTCCAAGATCAGCTAAAAGGTCTTGAATCGATTGACGTTTAGACGCTTTGTCAATGATCGGTG
The DNA here is from genome assembly GCF_028688795.1 of Rhodoferax sp. GTDB lineage: Bacteria > Pseudomonadota > Gammaproteobacteria > Burkholderiales > Burkholderiaceae_C > Rhodoferax. The sequence continues at coordinate 2,705 of NZ_JAQTXM010000035.1, forward strand.
CAGCGAAGTCATTGAATTTGGCTGGAATTCGGCGATAACCAGCAAGCCAGTTCAAGTTGGCCAAAAAGATGGGATTTGGTTCGCTCAGGGTTACATACGCCCAGCCAAAGGCTTCGCACAACTCGGTACAAGCTTTGAATGACCTCTGGTTGAGTGGCTTTTCTACATGGCGTCTTGGCTTGACATTGACCAAGAGTCGTTTCCCACCTTCTAGCCATACCAAAAAATCCGGGATGTGGCGTCTGCGCTCCCCGTCTGATTTGAAGTGCAAGCAGAACGGTTGTGGAAGGATAGCCTTGATTTTTTGACTGAAATCAAGCTGTTTAAGGATAAACATCTCAAGCCGGCTCTCATACCAAACCAGTTCATTCACCTGCGACACCCAGAAGAATCCGGGGATGTGCTTTTGAGTCTTGTGAACACCGGGCACCCTGAAAAGCGCCAGCTCACTTCGTTCGAACTTAGTGATTAACGCAATCTCTCGCTTCTGGATAAGTTCTCCAGAAGCAAGAATGAGCGAAATCAGCTGTTCGTCGTGGCCAGTACCCATGACACCTCATCCGTTAAAGAGGTGGGGAGTCTATCAGGTTCGGTGCAAAATAGTGATTGGATTTGACTTTAGTGCAAAGTAGGTGCAAACTATAGTGATTCGCTGCAATGTATATTGAGTCCCTACAATACCAGCATCAAACCACCTGTCCCAATTTGAAGATGGGCAGGTACATGGCGACCACAATGCCGCCAATCACGGTGCCCAGAATGACGATGATGATGGGCTCCATCAGGCTGGAAATACCGGCCACCATGTCGTCCACCTCGGACTCGTAGAAGTCGGCCGCTTTGCCCAGCATGTGGTCAATCGAGCCGGATTCTTCACCAATGGCGCACATTTGCAGCACCATGCTGGGAAACAGGTTGGCATTGGTCATGGCCGCCGTGAGCGCTGTGCCGGTTGACACTTCCTGCTGGATTTTGAGCGTGGCTGACTCGTATACCCAGTTGCCAGAGGCGCCGCCCACCGAGTCCAGCGCTTCCACCAGTGGCACACCGGCGGCAAACATGGTGGACAGGGTGCGCGTCCAGCGTGCGGTGCATGATTTGTCGACCAGCACGCCAAAAATCGGCATTTTCAGCAACAGGCGGTCCATGACCTGCTGCATCTTGACGTTGCGTCGCCAAGCCTGCATGAAAAAGTAGAAGCCGCCACCAATGCCGCCAAAAATCAGCCACCAATAGCTCACAAAAATTTCACTGATGGCAATCACCACCAGCGTGGGGCCGGGCAGGTCAGCGCCAAAGTTGGAAAACACCTCTTTGAACGCCGGCACGACAAAAATCATGATCACTGCCGTGACCACAAAGGCCACCACCAGCACCGAGATCGGGTACATCAGGGCACTTTTGATCTTGGACTTCATGGCCTCGGTCTTTTCCATGTAGACCGCCAAGCGGTCCAGCAGCTGGTCCAGAATACCGGCAGCTTCACCAGCCTCGACCAGGTTGCAGTACAACGCGTCAAAGTACAGCGGGTATTTGCGAAAGGCCACCGAGAGCGATGTGCCAGTTTCGACATCGGTGCGAATGTCGTTGAGCAGCCGGGTCACGCTGGGGTTGGGGTTGCCCCGGCCCACAATGTCAAACGCCTGCAACAGCGGCACACCGGCTTTCATCATGGTGGCCAGCTGGCGCGTGAAAATGGCCATGTCTTTGGGCTTGATGCGCTTGCCGGCACTCATGCGCCGTTTTTTGATTTTGCTCGGCATCACACCCTGGCGGCGCAGGGACGACTTGACCTGGTTCTCGCCGCCAGCGCGAATCTCGCCGCGCACTTGTTTGCCGTTGCGGTCTTTGCCTTCCCATTCAAAGACAAATTCTTTGGGTTTTGACTTGTCAGTGGCCATGGTGTTCGGGTCCCTTGATTATTCGTTGCTGACGTTCAGCACTTCTTCGAGTGAGGTCAGTCCCATTTTGACTTTGTGCAAACCGGCGTCGCGCAGACTGCGCACGCCCTCGCGCTTGGCCTGCTCACCGATTTCCAGGGCGCTGCCATCGCGCAAGATGATGCGCTGGATTTCATCGCTGATGGGCATCACCTGGTAAAGCCCGACGCGGCCCTTGTAGCCGTTGTTGCAGGCGCTGCAGCCCACCGGGTGGTAGGGTTTCCAGCTACCGTCCAGCTCATCAGGTTTGAAGCCGGCGGCGAGCAGTGCCTTGTCAGGAATGTTGATGACTTTTTTGCAAGCAGGGCACAGGCGGCGCGCCAGGCGCTGGGCGGTGATCAAAATCACGCTGGACGCCACGTTGAACGGCGCCACACCCATGTTGCGCATGCGCACCAGGGTGGATGGCGCGTCATTGGTGTGCAAGGTTGATAGCACCAGGTGACCGGTTTGGGCCGCCTTGATGGCAATATCTGCCGTTTCAAGGTCGCGAATTTCACCCACCATGATGATGTCTGGGTCTTGCCGCAGGAACGCTCTTAGCGCCACGGCAAAGGTCAGCCCAGCCTTGTCGTTCACATTGACCTGGTTGACGCCGGGCAGGTTGATTTCAGAAGGGTCTTCGGCCGTGGCAATGTTCACGCCGGGCTTGTTGAGCAGGTTCAGGCAGGTGTAGAGCGACACGGTTTTGCCTGAGCCGGTTGGGCCCGTGACCAAAATCATGCCGTAGGGCCGGGAGATGGCCTGCATCAGGCGCTCTTTTTCCACTGGCTCGTAGCCTAGCGCGTCAATGCCCAGTTTGGCGCTGTTCGGGTCCAGGATACGGATCACGATTTTTTCGCCAAACAGCGTGGGCAGGGTGCTGACGCGGAAATCGATCATTCGGTCGGGGCCGATCTTGAGCTTCATCTTGCCGTCTTGTGGTACCCGCTTTTCGGAGATGTCCATGCGCGAGATCACCTTGATGCGCGAGGCCAGTTTGTCCTTGATGGCAATCGGGGGCGAGGCAATTTCGCGCAGCTCGCCGTCAATGCGAAAGCGCACCCGGTAGTTGTGCTCATAGGGCTCAAAGTGCAAATCGGAGGCGCGCATGGTGAAGGCGTCAATCAGCATCTTGTGCAGGAACTTGACCACTGGCGCGTCGTCGACCTCAGAGCTGGTCATGGCCACGTCGTCACCGGCGGGCTCGGCCGCCAGCTCATCAAATTCAAAGTCGGTGCCGACGATGTTTTCGATCGATTCGGTGGCTGAGGCCGAGTTGGTTGACACCAGTTTGAGCAGCTTGTCGTATTCGGCAATGACCCAGTCGACCGTCAGCTGGGTCGAGAACTTGATTCTTTCCGCTGCCTTGTGATCGGTTGGGTCGGCGGTGGCCACAATCAGGCGGTTTTGCCGCTTGCCCAGCACCACCAAGCGGTAATCCTGGCAAATCTTGTTGTCCAGCAAGCCCTTGGGCAAGCGTTGCGGGTCCACGGCGGCGAGGTCAATTTGCGGGGCGCCAAACGCCAACGACAAGGTGTGCGCCAAATCGGTGGCCGACACCGCGCCCGAGCCGGTGAGCTCGGCGATAAAGCTGGAGCGATTGACCTGCGCCTTGCGAAAAATGTCTTGGGCAAACTTTTGCCCAAGCTTTCCTGACATGACCAGCGTGCGCCCCAAGCCCGTTAGGGTGATGTCAGTAGCTGCGGGCAGGAACGAGTCAGGGGCATGCATATGGCAGGAATGTACTTGAACAGGTGTGCTGGCTGGGCGGGTGGCTGTACAGGGGTGAAAAAAACAGCGTCAGTGGCGCATACAACGTGTCATTATCCAACGCTTGCGGGCGATCTGGCAGGCTCAGATGTCAGGCTGGGGCGCGTGTGGTTTGAGCGGTAGCCAAACGCGCAGCGTGCTGCCGTGGCCCGGTGTGCTGTGAACCTCAATACGACCACCGTGGGCCCGCACGGTGTCATAAGCAACCGATAGCCCCAGGCCTGTGCCCTGGCCGACCTCACGGGTGGTAAAAAACGGCTCAAACAGGCGCTGTCTCACCTCTGCAGACATGCCGCAGCCGGTGTCACTGACCTCAAACCAGGCGTGTGTGGCGTCAGCACCGGTGCGCACGGTGATCTGGCCACGACCCGCGATGGCCTGCGCGGCGTTCAGCAGCAGGGCCATCGCCACCTGGTTGATGTGGGCCACCTTGCAGGGCACCGGGGGCAACTGGTCAAATTCACGCACCATCTCAGCCTTGTCCTGAAGGCGGGGCCAAGCCATTTGCAAGGCGTCTTCCAGGTTGGCATTCAGGTCGGTCAACTGCCACGCCACTTTGTCAACTTGTGAAAAGCTGGTGAGCTGTGCCACCAGCGTCTTGACACGTTTGAGGCCGTCTTGCGACTCCTGAAATAGATCGCCAAGGTCTTCTTTGATGAAGTCGATGTCGGCTGCGGCAAAGTCGGCCGCCGTGGCACGCCCGGCGCGGCTGGCTTCCAGCAGTTGCATCAAGTTGTCGGTGTAGTGCTTCAGGCTGCCCAGGTTGGATGTGACAAAGCCCACTGGGTTGTTGATTTCATGGGCCATGCCAGCCGCAAGTTGGCCGACTGAGGCCAGTTTCTCGGCCTGCAGCAGCTGGCGCTGTGATTCGCTCAAGGCCAGCGCCTTCTCCACCAGGTCAAACCAGCGCCGACGTAGCAATTCCAGCAGAGCCCAGCCCGACCCGGCCACCAGCAAAAAGACCAAGCCATAGATCAGCGCGTCTTCTTGTACGTTGGCTTGCGTGGCCCGCGTAATGGGGGCGAATGGCAGCGACACGCTGATGCCACCGCGCACATCGCCCACCTTGTAGCCCTGCTTGGCGTGACAGGCCAGACACGACTGCAACACCGGGAGCGGCGCCATGTAGCGCAGGTGCCCACCTTGCGCGTCGGCTTGCACCGACATGACTTCTTTTTGGCCTTGCTCGAACAAGCTCAGGGCGCCCAACTCCCAGGCATCAGGCGCGTTGGCCGGGCGAATCGGGTGCAGGCTGGTGAGGCGGAAAACAGCGCCGCTTTGTGCGTTGGCCAGGTTGCCAATCAGACGCGTCATGTAAGCCGGGTTGACTTTGGTCAGCGCCACGCCAGTGGTGGTGAGCACGTCGCGCTGCGGGTCTTCCAGGTAGGGGTTGGGCTGGGTTTCGGGGGTAATGGGCACGTAGACGCCGCCGTGGCTGGCGTTCCAGCTGCGTGTGAGCACCACCATGTTGAACATGTTGCGTGCCCCTTCCAGGGCCACCGCAATGCCCTGTTGGCGCATGTTCAAGGTGTGTGCGTAGAACGCGCCACCCACCACGGCCGCCCAGACCAGTAAAAAAACCAGCCACCAGCGACGCTGGCGTATGGCAAGTGGAATGACGGCAGTGGGCGTGTGAGGCATGGCGTGACGCTTTTGGAGTGCGTTATTTTCGCACTGGCGCGCTGCTTTGATCAGGCTTGAAAAATATTAGCTAAATAGGCCTCTAGCCCTTTTAAATATTGCGCAAGTAGCTATATTTTTAATAGCTACCAGATGATGTTGGCTAACGTTCCCAGTGCGGGTGTTGTTGCGCGGCCCAGGCCAGCCCACTGGCGACACCACCAAACCGGTCGCCATGCACCAGGTGGGCATTCGGGAAGGCTGCCTGCAGTTCGCCCACCAACGGGCTCAGGGCCGATGAGCCGCCGGTGAGGTACAGCGTGCTGGGTTGCGCCAGCCCGGCATCGGCCACGCATTGGCGGGCGCATTGGGTGATGGCCGTCAACTGGGTTCGCAGCAGGCTGTGCAAGGTGGCGGGGCTGAGTTCGGCCAGCGCGGCTTGGGTTTGGCTGGGCAAGTGCAGGCAGCTCAGGTCGATGCGCTGGCTACGTTGGCTTTCGGAGCATCCAATTTTGGCCATCTCCACAACGGCGAGCAACTGGTGTCCAAGCCGTTCGGTCAGCACATGCAGCAAGCGCTGGTGCTGCGCTTGGTCGGTGAAGTCGCGCCACAAGCCGCGTGTTTCAGCCAGGCTTTTGCGGCTGCTGGCGTGGTGCACCAGGTGCCAGGTGGCCAGTTCGTAAAAAACGCGGTTGGGCAGCTCGCGCCCGCCGGGGGTGCGTTGGCCGTAGCCCAGCAGGGGCATGACGCAGCCCAAATCAAGCAGGCGGTCAAAGTCGGTGCCGCCCAGGTGGATGCCGCTGGTGGCCAGAATGTCACTGCGGCGGTCATGCCCCAGCGGCTGCCCGGGGCGCAGCTGAATCACGGTGAAGTCCGAGGTGCCGCCGCCAATGTCAACCACCAGCACCTGCGCTTGGGTTTGAATGCGGCGCTCGAAATCAAACGCTGCGGCTATCGGTTCCAACTCAAACGCCACGCGCTCAAAGCCCGCGGCCACGGCTGCGCGTTGCAGGGTAGCCTGCGCCAGTGCGTCACGCTGTGGGTTGTCGTCGACAAAATGCACCGGGCGCCCCAGCATGGCGGCGCTGACCGGGTAGCCCAGTTGGGCTTCAGCGCGGCGTTTCAGCTCTTTGAAAAACAGCACCACCACGTCAAAAAAACTCATGGCCTGCCCGTTCACCATGGTCTGCTCGTCCATCAGGGTGCTGCCCAGCAGGCTCTTGATGGCGCGCATCAGGCGCCCGGCGCCAAAGCCATCCTGCACATCGTTCAGGTAGTCCTGCATGGCCGCTGTGCCAAAGGACAGGTGGGCGTCTTCGCTGGAGAAGTACAGCGCCGTGGGCATGGAGGTGCGCGCGCCTTCCAGGGCGATGGTGTGCAGCTGCCCACGGGCATCGACCAGAGCGGCAGCAGAATTGGAGGTGCCAAAGTCGATGCCCAGCACCGGGCCGGTGGCGATAGTTTCAGGCGTGGGTACAGATGGCCGTGACGCGGCGAGTTCTCGAACCATCTTGCTTAAAGGGCGGGGCGCGCCAGCTCGTGTGTCAAGAAGGCGGAGATGTCCGCAATTTCACGTGGGTGCACGCTGTGTGGCATGGGGTAGCTGTGCCATTGCACCGCATAACCCAAGTCGCTCAGCAGCTCGCGCGAGGCTTCGCCGCGCGCCGGGATCACCACAGGGTCCTGGCTGCCGTGCGCCATGAAAATGGGGGTTTTTGCGTTGGCCTCAGCGCGTTCTGCTGCAAAGGTCTGCGCCAGCGGCAAGTAGCCCGACAGCGCCACAATGCCCGCCAGGCGTTGCGGGTAGCGCAAGCCGGTGTGCAAGGCCATGGCGCAGCCCTGTGAGAATCCGGCCAGCACGATGCGCTCAGTGGGAATGCCGCGTGCGACTTCGCGCGCGATTAGCGCCTGAATGGCTCGCTCAGAGGTGCGGATCCCCGCCTCATCCTGCTGGCTGAGCAGGTCAGCCCCCCGAATGTCATACCAGGCGGGCATCACGTAGCCGCCGTTGACGGTCACTGGCATGCTGGGCGCGTGGGGAAAAATGAAGCGAATCCCGGGGCAGCCGGAAAGGTCCAGCTCAGGCACCAGGCCCGCAAAGTCATGGCCATCCGCGCCCAGGCCATGCAGCCAGATCACGGCAGCGGTTGGGTTGGAGGTGGTCTCGATTTGAACGTGGGGGAGCACAGGGGTCATAAAGCAATGAAAATAAAACGTCAGGACAGCAGCGCCTGGGCAAATTCCCGGGCGTTGAAAGTTTCCAGATCTTCGAGCTTTTCGCCCACGCCGATGAAGTACACCGGTATCGGTCGCTCGCGCGCAATGGCAGCCAGCACGCCGCCCTTGGCAGTGCCGTCGAGCTTGGTGACGATCAGGCCGGTCAGGCCCAGCGCATCGTCAAAGGCCTTGACCTGGCTCAGCGCGTTTTGCCCGGTGTTGCCATCAATCACCAGCAAAATTTCATGCGGCGGCAAGCTATCTGGCGCGCCGGTGTCGGTCGGCCCGGCTTTCTGGATCACGCGCTTGATTTTCTTCAGCTCTTCCATCAGGTGCAGCTGGGTCGGTAGCCGCCCGGCGGTGTCTACCAGCACCACGTCACGGCCACGCGCTTTGCCTGCGCTCACCGCGTCAAAGGCCACGGCCGCCGGGTCGCCACCCTCCTGGCTGATGATGTCGACGGCGGTGCGGTCGGCCCAGACGGTCAGTTGCTCGCGGGCGGCCGCCCGAAAGGTGTCAGCTGCAGCCAACAGCACGCTGGCGTTCGATGCGGCCAGATGCCGCGTGAGCTTGCCAATCGAGGTGGTCTTGCCCGCGCCATTGACCCCCGCAACCATGATCACGCTGGGTTTGAAACGGCCAATGACCAGCGATTTTTGCAGCGGTGTCAGCAGGCTGGTGAGCGATTCAACCAGCAAGCCCTTGACCGCCGCCGGGTCGGTGGCCTTGATCTCTTTGACGCGGCGTTTCAGGTCTTGCAGCAAATGCTCGGTGGCTTTGACGCCCGTGTCGGCCATCAGTAGGGCGGTTTCCAAGTCTTCATAGAGTGCGTCGTCAATTTGCGTGCCGGTGAACACCGTGGCAATGCTGGCACCGGTCTTGCGCAAGCCGGTTTTAAGCTTGTCGATCCACGATTTGCGCGCCGGGGCAGGCGCATCGGCCGGCACCACCATGGGCGCGCTTGCAAGCGCCGGTGTAGCTGGCGTCTTGCTGGGCGCTTCAGGCGTGACTGCGCCCGCTGTTGGCAGTGTCACCGGCGCTGGCACGCTGACGGGCAGCGCTTGCGTGGCCGGGTTGATGGCAGGCGTGATCGGTGTGGGGGGCTTTTTTTTGAAAAAACTGAACATTTTGTGGGTTCGTGGTATCACTACATTCTATGAAACACAACGCAACTCTTTCTTTTGGCCCCGCCTTGCCCCGCTGGGCAATGGCTGGCGTCATCTTTACTGCTTTGGCCGCAACCGCAGTGACTGCAGCAGCTGAAGCGACCGCTACCGCACCTGTGTCGGTGCCAGCACCAAGCGCAACGGCGCCCGCCACAGCCAACGCCCAGCAATTTACCTTGTCCAACGGCATGACGCTGATCGTCAAACCTGACCGGCGCGCCCCCACTGCGGTGCATATGCTCTGGGTGCGCGTGGGGTCGATGGACGAGGTCGATGGCACATCTGGCGTGGCCCATGTGCTGGAGCACATGTTGTTCAAGGGCACGCCCACGGTGCCGGCGGGTGAGTTTTCGCGCCGCGTGGCGGCCTTGGGTGGGCGCGAAAACGCGTTCACCAGCCGCGACTACACCGGTTATTACCAACAAATTCCAGCCAATCGGCTCGAAGACGTGATGAAGCTGGAGGCTGACCGTTTTGCCCACAACCAGTGGTCGGACGACGAATTTAAAAAAGAACTTGAAGTGGTCAAGGAAGAGCGCCGCATGCGCACCGAGGACAACCCCCGCGCCCTGATGAATGAGGCGCTGAACGCCGCGGTGTTTGTGGCGTCGCCGTATCGCCGCCCCATCGTGGGCTGGATGAGCGACTTGGACGCCCTGACCGCCGATGATGCCCGTGCCTTTTACCAACGCTGGTATGGGCCTGCCAATGCGGCAGTGGTGGTGGCTGGTGACGTGGATGTGAACCAGGTCAAGGCCCTGGCTGAAAAATATTATGGGTCTTTGCCCAGCCGGGCCGTACCAGTCCGCAAACCGCGTGAAGAACCGTTGCAGAGTGGCTACAAGCGCATTGCATTCAAAGCCCCTGCCGATCAGGCCACGGTCACGCTGGCCTTCAAGGTGCCCAGCTTTCAATTGCGCCCGGATGCCAAAGATGACCCCGACGCCTTGGCCCTGACCGTGCTGGCTGCGGTGCTGGACGGCTACAGCGGCGCACGTCTGGAGCGCGCCCTGACGCAAGGCCCTGACCGCGTGGCTGACAGCGCGGGGGCTGACAACGGTTTGTGGGGCCGCGGCCCGCAACTGTTTTTGTTGATGGGTGTACCGGCACAGGGCAAAACGGCCACGCAAGTCGAAGAAGCCCTGAAGGCGCAGGTGGCGCGCATTGCCCGTGAGGGAGTCACGCCGCAGGAGTTGGCGCGTGTCAAGACCCAGTGGGTGGCGGGCGAGATTTACAAGCTTGACTCGATCTTCAACCAGGCGCGTGAGCTTGGCACGCAGTGGGCGCAGGGTTGGGCATTGGACGCCGGTGACCAATTGATCACGCAACTGCGTGGCGTCACAGCCGAGCAGGTGCAGTCGGTGGCTCAGCGCTATTTTGGCGACGATGCGCTCACCGTGGCGCAGCTGGTGCCACAGCCCCTGGACAAAACCCGTAAGCCACGCGTCGCCCCAGCTGGCGCCCGGCATTGATCGTCGCAACAAACCCCAAGTTATGAATACTATTAAAAAAATAGCTATCTACGCATTATCCATAGGGGTTAGCGCCTTATTTCTTATAAATTTCTCATGGGCCGGCATTCCCATTGAGCACTGGACGCAGCCCAGTGGCGCGCAGGTGTATCTGGTGCAAAGTGCCGCCATTCCGATGGTTGACGTGCAGCTTGACTTTGACGCCGGTGGCCGCCGAGACCCAGCCGATCAAGCGGGTCTGGCCAGCGTGGCCGCCGCTATGACCGCCAAGGGTGTGCGTGCCAGCACTTCGCCCGCCGAGCCCGCACTGGATGAAAACGCTGTGGGCGAGGCCTGGGCCGATTTGGGGGCCAGCTTTGTGGCGCATGCCACCAGTGACCGCATGAGTTTTGCCTTGCGTTCCCTCACCTACCCCGATTTACTCGCTAAAGCCGTGCAATTGGCAGCCCGCCAGCTGGCCGAGCCGTCGTTTCCGGCCGATGTGTGGGGACGTGAGCGCGAGGGCATGCAGGCTTCCATTCGCGAGGCCAACACCCGTCCGGCCACCATCGCAGGTCGCGCCTTCAACCAAGCCGTGTATGGCAGCCATCCTTATGGCTACGAGATGACGCAAGAGTCGTTGGCGCGTATTGACGTGTCGCAGATGGCCGCCTTGTACCGCCAGATGATTTTGCCGTGTCGCGCCAAGGTGACGGTGGTGGGGGCGTTGAACCGCAGCCAGGCCGACCAGCTGGTGGCGAAGTTGCTGGGGCGCTTGTCGTCTGAAGCCGACCTGACGCACCAATCGCAGGGCAGCCCGCGCGCCAAGGCGCAACTTGCTGGAACCGCCGCAGTGGTAAGCTGTCCGGCACTGCCCGCTGTGGCGGAAGTGGCGCCACTGCAACAACCCAGCGAGCAACGCATCGCCTTTGAGTCAGCCCAGGCGCATGTGTTGCTGGGCCAGCCCGGCTTCAAACGTGACGACCCTGATTTCTTTGCGCTCACCGTGGGCAATTACATTTTGGGTGGCGGCGGTTTTGTCTCAAGGTTGACCAACCAGGTGCGTGAAAAACGCGGCCTCAGCTACAGCGTCTACAGTTATTTTTCGCCCGCCTTGCACGCTGGTGCGTTCACCATCGGCCTGCAAACCCGCCCCGACCAGGCAGACCAGGCGCTGCAGGTGTCGCGTGAGGTGTTAACCCGTTTTGTGGCAGACGGCCCAACTCAGCACGAGCTGAAAGCCGCCAAGGACAACCTGATTGGTGGTTTTGCCCTGCGCATCGACAGCAACCGAAAACTGCTCGACAACGTGGCCAACATCGCCTGGAACCATCTGCCGCTCACCTACCTGGACACTTGGACCCAGCAGATTGACAAAGTTACCGCTGCGGACATACGTGCCGCCTTCCAGCGCAAATTGCAGCCGCAAACCATGGCCACGGTGGTGCTGGGCGGCGCACCCAGCAAACTCTGATTGCACAGGCATTGGGGCTTGATGCCCCGCAGGTAAGATGCAGCGCATGAAGAAACAAGACCCCAACAAGCGACCCGTTCGACCGCACCGCTCACAAGCGGTGCAAAGCCACGAAGTGCGCATCATCGGCGGCGATTGGAAGCGCACCAAGCTTCAGGTGGCCGACAAACCCGGCTTGCGCCCGACCCCTGACCGGGTACGTGAAACCCTCTTCAACTGGCTTGGCCAGGACCTGTCTGGCTGGCGTTGTCTGGATGCCTTTGCCGGCACCGGCGTGCTGGGTTTCGAGGCCGCCTCACGCGGGGCGGCGCAGGTGCAATTGGTGGAGCACGATGCGGCGCTGGTGGCTCAACTCAAGCGCGTGCAGATCCAGTTGCAGGCGGATGCGGTGCAAATCACCCGCGGCGACGGCGTGGCGGTGTTGCGCCATGCCACGTTGGCTAGCCTGGACCTGATTTTTATTGACCCGCCGTTTGACTCTGACGTGTTTGATTCAGCCATTTCGGCAGCAGCGCAGGCCGTGGCCTTGGCTGGTTTTGTCTATCTGGAGGCGCCAAAAAAGTGGACCGATGAACAACTTCAGCCCATGGGCCTGCAACTGCATCGCCACCTCAAGGCGGGCATGGTGCATGCCCATTTGCTTAAGCGCCTGGCCGCTGACCCGCTCGCTGCGGGTTGATAATGAAAACGTGTCTATTGATGCAGAAAGATCGCCATGGCCAGTGACCTGATCGCCGTCTATCCGGGCACATTCGACCCGATCACGCTCGGCCATGAAGACGTGGTGCGCCGTGCCGCCCAGTTGTTTGGCCATGTGATCGTGGCCGTGGCCGCAGGGCACCACAAAAAAACCTTGTTTTCGCTGACTGAACGCATTGAGATGGCGCGTGAATCCGTCCAGGCTTACCCCGGCGTGCAGGTTGAAAGCTTTGAAGGTCTGATGCGCGATTTTGTGGTGGCGCGCGGCGCTCGGGCCATGGTGCGCGGCCTGCGGGCCGTTACCGATTTCGACTACGAATTCCAGCTGGCCGGCATGAACCGCAGCCTGATGCCCGATGTGGAAACCGTATTTTTGACGCCTGGCGACAAATTCCAATTCATTTCCAGCACGTTTGTGCGCGAAATTGCCACGCTGGGCGGAGAGGTCGACAAGTTTGTGTCGCCGGGCGTGAACCTGCGCATATTGCAAAAAGTGCGCAGCCAGTCAGCAACACCTTGACAACCATTTTGGAGAAACCATGAAGATTCTTTTGCCTTTTGACGGCTCTGCTGCCGCCCTGGACGCCGTTCGTTTCGCCATTCGCATGGCGGGGGAAGGCCTCAACACCAGCATCGTGTTGGCCAACGTGCAAGAGCCCGCCAGCTTATATGAGTTGATGGTGGCGCATGACCCGCAAGTGATTGAGCAGGTCAGCGCGGCGGCCGGTACAAACACCTTGCGCCCGGCGCAGGCCTTACTGGATGAAGCCGGCCTGCCATACGAGACCGAGGTGGCTTCTGGAGACCCCGCGCACACGCTGGTCGATATTCTTGAAAACTATGGCTGTGACCTGGTGGTGATCGGCGCCAGTGGCACCAGTGCCCTGCGCAGCGCCTTGCTGGGCTCCGTGTCCAATGAAGTGTTGCATGCGGCTGGTGTGCCGGTGATGATCGTCAAAGGTTCAGACCAAGAGCAAGACACTGCTGACCTCGCGGAATAGGCCAGCCTTTTAAAATCCGGTCATGTTCACTGACTTTGGATGGCGCACATGGCCTTGTTGATTACCGATGAATGCATCAACTGCGATGTGTGCGAGCCTGAATGCCCCAATGAGGCCATTTACATGGGGCTTGAAATCTACGAGATTGACCCCCAAAAGTGCACCGAATGCGTGGGCCATTTTGATGAGCCACAGTGTGTGCAGGTGTGTCCGGTGAATTGCATTCCGGTGAATTCACAATGGGTGGAAGATCAGGAAACCCTGTGGCAAAAATACCGTCGCTTGCAAGCTCTGGCGACCCCGCTTGGCGGGGGGGGCGATGGCACGGGTGCCATCATTGAGACGCAACCAGTGCCGATGCCGTCGCACTGATACGCTGGTGGCGTGCTGCCTGCCTCGCCTTATTCGGGCAGAGTGGCTTTCTTCTTCGCCCGTTTCGTCTTGACTGGTTGTTTGTCCGATCCGGGCACCAGTGCGATGAAGGCATCTGGCTTGTGGTGTTTTGGTTTGATGCGCTTGGGCGTGATTTTGCTGACCACGGTGTTTGCACTTTGTTTGGGTGTGGGCGCGGTCGCAGGCTGCGTTGCAGGCAGTCGGACGCGTGCTGCTTTTTCCTGCGCCAACCGGGTTTTCTCAAGCTCGTCTGCTAACTTGGCATCACGTCGTGTGGCGTCATCCATCTGCAGTTTTTGCGTAGGCTCACGTGCATCGTTTAAGTTCAAGGTGCTGGCACCCGGGCAAGGGGTCTGGCTGTAGGTGTTGCCACATTTGTAGACGTTTTGAGCCTGTAGCCCACTTGATACAGTGCAGAGAAGTATCAATAACGTAGCAATTCTTGTCCCTTTTTTCCGCGTCCTTTGGGCTGCTTTGGTCATGTGTCGGCCTTTGCTGGTTTGATGGGGTCGTCCGTTAGTGCATCCGGTGGTGGGCTGGTCGCTGGGCGCGGTGGTTTGGGGCGCGGCGGCTTGCTGGTGTGCACCAGTCGGATGGCTTGCTCCATGTCACCTGCCAAAAATTGTGGCAAGGCCTTGAGGGCACGGTCAATCGTCTGCTCAATCGCAATGCGGTGGTCGAGTGAGGGCTTTTTCAGCACCCAGTGAATCACTTCGGCCTTAACGCCAGGATGCCCAACGCCCAGCCGCAGGCGCCAATATTGGTCGGTGCCCAGTTGTGCGTGAATGTCGCGCAGGCCGTTGTGCCCGGCGTGGCTGCCACCCAGTTTGAGTTTGGCTTCCCCGGGGACGATGTCCAACTCGTCATGCGCGACCAAAATGTCCTGCGGTGGGATCTTGAAAAAATTCGCCAGCGCCGCCACCGATTTACCGCTTAGGTTCATAAAGGTCTGTGGCTTTAGTAACCAAATCGGTTGGCCCTGTACATTGGCTCTGGCCACTATGCCGTGGTAGCTCTTGTCCATGACCAAGGTCGTTTTGAGTTCCCGTGCCAAGGCATCAATCCACCAAAAACCTGCGTTGTGACGGGTGTCTGCATAGTCTGGGCCGGGGTTTCCCAGGCCAACAAAAAGTCGAATCATGGTGTGATTATGCAAAAGTGATGGCGAAAAAAAACGGCCCACACAGTGAGCCGTTTTGCATGCCAGGGGAGGCTTATTTTTTAGCTGTTTTGGCAGCTGGCTTGGCGCCCGCTTTACCAGCCGGCTTGGCAGCTGCGTCTGGCTCAGCAATGACTTCTGGCGCTGCAACCACCACCACGGACACCACGACCGGGTTCTTGTCGCCACCGTGAACGACCACGCTCACACCCTTGGGCAGGGGAATCGCTGCCAGATGCAGAGAAGAACCCTTTTTCAAGCCGCTCAAGTCCACCTTGATGAACTCTGGCAGGTCGCTTGGCAGGCACAGCACGTTCAGTTCGCTGATGACGTGGTTAGCAATGCAGCCTTCAGACTTGATGGCGGATGAGTTTTCATCGCCAACGAAGTGCAATGGCACTTTCATGTGCAAACGTGTGGTGGCGTCTACGCGTTGAAAGTCCACATGCAAGATGAGTTGCTTGAAGGGGTGAACTTGCACGTCGCGCAACAACACGGGGCTCTCGGTGCCGCCGATGTCCATGGTCAACACGCTGGCATGAAACGCTTCTTTTTTAAGGGCGTGCCACAACGTGTTGTGATCAATTTCGATCGCTTGTGGGGTGGTGCCGCCACCATAAACGATACCCGGTGTGCGACCGGTGATGCGGAGACGGCGGCTCGCACCCGTGCCCTGCTTGGAACGCTCAAAAGCGGTAAATTTCATATGCTTAACTCCTGGAAGAGTCCACCGCGACCAGTGTGACCCCAATTAAAAAAAGCCGGGCACCCCGAATGGATGCACCAGCCACTTGAAGTTCTGATCAGAACAGGTTGTCCTGGTCAGAAAATAAACTCATCACTGATTGGCCTGCGGCGATGCGCTGAATGGTTTCAGCGATTAGCGGGGCCACATTGAGTTGCCTGATTTTTGGGCACGCCAAGCCTGCGGCGCTCAGTGGAATGGTGTTGGTGACGACTACCTCATCAAGCGCTTCACCATGGGTGATGCGGTCAATGGCCGGACCTGAAAAAATGGGGTGCGTGCAGTAGGCATACACCTTTTTGGCGCCACGCTGTTTCAATACTTCAGCCGCCTTGACCAATGTGCCTGCGGTGTCAATCATGTCGTCCATGACAACGCAGTTGCGGCCTTCAATTTCGCCGATCACATGCATGACTTCGCTGACATTGGCTTTGGGCCGACGCTTGTCGATGATGGCCAGATCGCAATTGAGCTGCTTGGCCAGGGCACGTGCGCGCACCACACCGCCCACGTCGGGCGACACCACGATCAAGTCGTCGTAATTTTTTTGCCGCAAATCACCTAGCAGCACGGGTGAAGCGTAAATGTTGTCGACCGGGATGTCAAAAAAGCCCTGAATCTGGTCTGCGTGCAAGTCCATGGTCAAAACCCGGGCCACGCCCACGGCTTGCAACATGTTGGCTACTACTTTGGCCGAGATGGGTACCCGGCTAGAGCGCGGGCGGCGGTCTTGGCGGGCGTAACCAAAGTAGGGTATCACTGCGCTGATGCGTTCAGCTGAGGCACGCTTGAGTGCATCAACCATGATCAGCAATTCCATCAGGTTTTCGTTGGTGGGGGCGCAGGTGCTTTGAATGACAAAGACATCACGGGCACGCACGTTTTGTTTGATTTCAACGGTGACTTCACCGTCTGAAAAACGCCCGACTTCAGCGGCGCCCAGCTCGGTCTTCAGGCAGCGCGCAATGTCGGCTGCCAGCGAGGGATTGGCATTGCCTGTAAAAACCATGAACTCAGGGGGTTGTTCGGCTTGCATGAAAATCCCAACTTATAGGTCGCTGTTTGCGGTGGTGTGCCTCACGTGCACACCTGAAAAATTTGGCAGGGGAAGAAGGACTCGAACCTTCGCATGCTGGAATCAAAATCCAGTGCCTTAACCAACTTGGCGACTCCCCTACACGGGTGACTCATGAGACATGAATCACCGATAACTTTGACAATCTGCGCTTGAAGCCTATGCAGCCCAGCCTTCAAGCGGGTGGACTGGCAGATTGTTACATTGCTTGACCTGAAAACCTGGCGGTGCCGGAATGTTCATGTCTTGCAATGTTCGAGCAAACACAGCGCTTCCAGAGCCAGTCATTCTGCCATTTAACCCCAAGTTGCTTAACCAAGCCAGAGCTTGGGAAACATCAGGACAAATTTGCTGAGCAACGCCCTGCAAGTCGTTACAGCCAAAGCCGTATGCGTCTGCAGCGAAGCCTGAAAGTATAGCGGGTTCAGTGTCTCTTTTTAATTGCGGATGTGAAAAAATTCGTTGGGTGGCGAGTCCATCCGCTGGTTTGACAACCAAAAATTGCGCTGGTGGCAGTGCAATGGGGGCCATTTTTTCGCCAATCCCGCTGACCCAGGCGTTACGGCCACCCAGAAAAAACGGCACGTCAGCGCCGAGCGCCAAACCCAGTGGCAGCAGGGCATCCAGCCCAAGATTGAGTTGCCACAAGCGGTTCAGCGCCAGCAGGGTGCTGGCCGCGTCGGACGAACCACCGCCCAGACCGGCTTGTGATGGAATGCGCTTGTCGATGGCAATGTGCGCGCCAAAACGCGTGCCGGTGAGTTTTTGCAGGGCATGCGCGGCGCGCACCACCAGGTCATCCTGCGGCAGTGGCACGCTGAGGTCTTCGCGGCTGATGTGTCCGTCATCCCTCAGTTCAAAGTGCAGGGTGTCGACCCAGTCGATCAGCATGAATACCGATTCGAGCAGGTGGTAGCCATCGGCGCGCCGACCGACGATGTGCAAAAACAAGTTGAGTTTGGCGGGGGCGGGAATGTCGTACAACGATTTCATGGCAACCAGGGGCGCGTTCAGGGTTCCAAGATCAGGCGAAGTTGTGCCTGGGGCAGCGGCATGCGCCGATGCGCGGTGATTTTGCCCTGCGCAAATTGCACCAGGTCGACCTCCCAGCCGTCGGCCGCCAGTTCACGTCCGTCCAGCCAGGCAAACAGCGCCTGCACCGGCACATCGGTGCCAAGCAGGTTTTGAATCAACGGGCTCAGACCGGTGAATGTGCGTGTGTC
Organism: Rhodoferax sp.; assembly: GCF_028688795.1. Lineage (GTDB taxonomy): Bacteria > Pseudomonadota > Gammaproteobacteria > Burkholderiales > Burkholderiaceae_C > Rhodoferax. Next base: position 20,620 of record NZ_JAQTXM010000035.1, read on the forward strand.
ACCGGGCGATGCCAGTGTCGCCAAATAGGGTGTCCAGCGGATGGCTGCGGCGGTGCTTCCCACGGGGGTGAAAAAGGTGAGTGTGCCGGTGTCTGGTGTGCCCGTGAGCTCAAATGCCGCACTGAAAGACTGACGCTGCGACAGCGGGTTGCCCGGGTCGGCTTCCACCTGCATGGCCAGACGTCCATGCCAGCTCGGCATATTTATATCATTTAGGTCTCTAGCCCTCTGATTTAAAGCGCAACCAGCTATTAAAAAAATAGCAACTAGCTGGCTGACCCAAACAATGGCGCGGCGAGTCACAAGGTGACCTGTAGACGTTTCAGGGTATTCACCAGAGTCTCGTTGGTCGGGTTGAGCTTGACGCCTTCGCGCCAGACCTGCAGCGCCTCAGGCTGGCGCTTGAGCGCCCAAAGCACTTCACCTAGATGCGCCGCAATTTCGGCATCGGGCTTGGCCTTGAAGGCGCCTTGCAGCAGCTCCAGTGCCACGTTGAGGTTGCCACTGCGAAATTCAACCCAACCCAGGCTGTCAATGATGAAGGGGTCGTTGGGGGAGAGTTCCAGCGCCTTGCTGATCAGGGCCTTGGCTTCAGGCAAACGCATGCCGTGTTCTGCAAATGAATAACCCAAAGCGTTGTAGGCATGTGGGTCATCTGGCTTGCTGGCGATCAAGCCGCGCAGTAGTCGCTCCATGTCACCGAGCTCCCCCAGTTTTTCATGCACCATGGCCAGGTCATAGATCAGGTCTGGGTCGTCCGGGGTCTGTAGCAGGCTGCTTTGCAGCAGGTTGCGAGCACGCGCAAATTGCTTGTCGTCCTTGAGTAATTGCACCTCAGCTGCGCTTTTTTGCTGCGCCTCTTCCGCCGAACGCGCCGCGTGATTGCGGATCAATGTGAGCCCGGCTTCTAGCTGGCCTTGTTGGGCCAGCAGGGCGGCGCGCCGAATTTGGGCGCGTAAGAGTTCATCGGGCGTGTCAACCCGCTGCAGCCAAGCATCGGCCGCTTTGAAATCTTTGCGCTGCTGCGCAATTTGTGCCAGAGACAGGAACGCTTGCGTGCGCCCGCGGACAAATTCCGGGCGCGGCTCGTTGGGTGTGGTTGCCTCAGTCAGGTCAAGATAGCGTTGCAGTTGCCGCTGGGCATCATCGAACTGCCCGTCCTGCAAAGCCAGTGCGCCGTTGATCAGCCAAGTGTCGGGATAGTCCGGGCTTTGAATCCTGATGCTTTCCAGTTGTGCCTTGGCATCTGCCTCGCGCTTGGCGTTCAGTAGCGCCTTGACGTAGGCCATGCGAAATTCCGGCCGCGCGTGGGGCAAGTGCTTACCTACCAAGTCTTCTGCGGCGGGCAGTTCGGGGCTCATCAGGGAAAGTGCCAGCAATGCGGGGTGTTCAGACCGGGGATCCTGACCCAATCCATTGGCGGCTGCGCTCAAGGCCGCAGGTTTGTCGCCGGCACTCAAGGCCATGCGGCCCACCACGGCCCAGGCGGTAGGACTCATCACGCGGTCTTGAAAAAAGCTGGCCAGCGCTTTTTTGACCGTGCTGGCTGCTAATGCGCGGTCACTTGCACGCTCAAAAATACCGGGAATGGACCAAATGACATCGCGCTGTTCTTGAACCGGGGTCAGAGCGATGTCGCGTTTCAGGGGCTCAAGCGTATCTGCGATGCGGTTTAGCCCAAGCAGCACCTGCAAGACATAGCGGTTGGCTTCGCGGGACGCAGGCACCGCCTGGAGCCAGGCCCTGGCGGCCAGCAAGGCTGATTCGCCGGAGCGGGCTTGCAGCGCGATCTGCACCGCTCGTCTGAATAAATTGGGGTCGTTTGTTTTTCGCGCGGCATCAAGCATCAGCGAAAAAGCCGCTGCGGGTTCGCCGCTACGGGCGTTCAATTCGCCCAGCAGGAGCTGATAAAACAAGCCACTGTCCAGCGCTGAAACTTTGCCGCCAGGTTCTGGGCTGGGCGTGGTTTGGGCTTGCGCGGTGACGGCAAGCGTCAGCAGCAAGGGTATTAAAAGACAGTGTTTGAGGCGCATCCGGTCATAATAATTCATGTCCGCATTAAAGATTTTTCATGCCTGAATTACCCGAAGTTGAAGTCACTCGCTTGAGTTTTGCGAAAGACATCCAGGGGGCTGGTGTGCTGGCCGCTCGCCTGGGGAAACCACTGCGTTGGCCGCTGGGCTGCGATGTGGCGCAGTTGGTGGGGCGACAGGTGCGATCGGTGCAGCGGCGCGGTAAATATTTGCTCATTGAAATGAGCCAGGGCTGGCTGTTGGTGCACCTTGGCATGTCGGGCAGCTTGCGATTTGCCCAGGAACTGCCACCGTCCGGTGTTTATGACCATTTTGAGTTGGTGACCACACTGGGCACCCTGCGGCTCAATGACCCCAGGCGCTTTGGTGCCGTGGTGTATGTGGACAATTTGACCGACCCTCAGGCACACAAGCTTTTGGGGCGTCTGGGCATGGAGCCGCTGTCCGATGCGTTTGACTTGCGTCAGTTTCAGGCTGGGCTGGGTCAGCGCAAGGCGGCCATCAAGCAGGTGCTGCTGGCGGGCGACGTGGTGGTGGGGGTAGGGAATATTTATGCCTCTGAAGCCTTGTTTTTGGCTGGCATCCGTCCCACCATCAGTGCTGCCGACTTGAGTAAGCCCCGGGTGGCGCGCTTGCAGGTCGCCATTCGCGATGTGTTGGCGCGTGCGGTTGAAAAAGGGGGCAGCACCCTGCGTGATTTTTCAAGCGCGGACGGGCAGACTGGCTACTTTCAGCTGGAGGCCATGGTCTATGGCCGGGCCGAGCTGCCGTGCAAAGCCTGCGGTAGCACCATCAAAATGATCAGGCAGGGGCAGAGGTCCACTTTTTACTGCCCCAGTTGTCAAAAACGCTGATCCGCTTTCGCCAAGCGTTTCCCGCAGCAGTGCTATATTGAAACCAAACCGTAAGCCCGGAGGCACATTGGGAAGTTCATTCAACGAGAAATTTGACCAGCATGGTGTTTGGCGACGTGAGTTTGCCTTGCGCCTGAAACTGCTCGCGCAGTGGCTGAAAGACCAGGACTTGCTTGACGCATCGGTGGAAGACCGCTTGCATCGACTCGAAGCCCAGGTGCGCGTTGACAAGGTCATGGTGGCTTTTGTGGCCGAGTTCTCGCGCGGCAAGTCGGAGTTGATCAACGCCATCTTTTTTGCCGACTATGGCCGACGCATCATGCCGGCCAGCGCCGGGCGCACCACCATGTGCCCGACTGAGATGGGATACGACCCTGATGTGCCGCCGTGTCTGCGTTTGTTGCCTATTGAGTCACGTTTGCAGCCGCAGAGCTTGATGGAGTGGCGCATGGCGCCTGAGAAATGGGAGCGCACCGACCTTGACGTGGCCAACCCCAAGCAACTTGCCGAGGCCTTTGCCAAAGTGGCCGAAACCCGTCGCGTCACACTCGAAGATGCCAAGGCGCTTGGGTTTTGGCAAGAAAATGCCGACCAGTCTGCGGTCCTGATGGACGCGCAGGGCTTGATTGAAGTGCCCAAGTGGCGCCACGCCTTGATCAATATTGCACACCCGTTGCTCAAGCAAGGCTTGGTGATTCTCGACACACCCGGGCTGAACGCAATTGGTGCAGAACCTGAGCTGACGGTGAGTTTGATCCCTCAAGCCCAAGCAATTGTGTTTATTTTGGCGGCTGATACAGGTGTCACCCAGTCTGACCTGTCGATCTGGCGTGAGCACTTGGTGCAGGATGACCGCGACACCTCAACCCGAGTGGTAGTACTCAACAAGATTGACACCCTTTGGGACGCGCTGGATAGCCCGCTACAGGTGCAATTGCAGATTGAAGGGCAGAAGCAGACCACAGCCAGTATTTTGGGCGTGCCCGAGCAACAGGTGGTGGCTGTGTCGGCGCAAAAAGGCCTGCTGGCCAAAGTTAACAACGACGCAGCCTTGTTGCAGCGCAGCTGTTTGGGTGCTCTGGAAGATGCGCTCAGTCAAAACATCATGGGGCGACGGCAAAAAATTCTGGCTGCAGCGGTGGCGCGTGGCATCAATGAATTGCGCAACGAGACCTCACGCGTGGTGCACATGCGTCGGGGTGACTTGCTTGAGCAGTCCATGGAACTCAAGGGCTTGCGCGGAAAAAACACCCCGGTGATCAAAAACATGCGCTCGCGCATTGCGCAGGAGCAGGCTGAATTTGATGCGGGAGGCGTCAAGATTCACGCAGTACGCTCGGTTCACCTGAAATTGCTGCGTGAGATATTTGCGTTGTTAGGCCCGAGCAACCTCAAGCGGGAAATGGCGCAACTGACCGCTGCGCTGCAGCAAAAAGGCTTTAAGTTAGGCATCAAGCGCGCCTATGGCGACACCTTTGAGCGCTTGCGAACCAACATGCATCAGGTTCACACGAAGGGGCTTGAAATTCACGCCATGTTGTTGGCCACTTTTTTGCAGTTGAACACCGATTACGGCTTTTCCCTGCAGGTGCCAGACGAACCTCAGGTGGATGCCTATTTGCATGACATGCAACTGATCGAGCGCAGCCATGTGCAGTATCTGGGGCTGGGTAATGCCTTTCGCTTGGCTCAGCCCGCGTTCACTGATCGGCTGGTCCGGGCCTTGTCGACACGTTTGCGCACGGTGCATGAGATGGCTCTGACCGACATCGAGGCCTGGAGCAAGTCTGCTGCTGCGCAATTGGATGCGCAACTTCGTGAGCGCCGCAAGAATTTTGTGCGTCGCCTGGAGGCGATTGATCGCATTGAGCAAGCCTCAGGTGGCTTGGATGAGCGCATTGCAGAAATTAGCGGGCGCAGCGCAGACCTTGATCAGGCTGAGCGCAAGTTGGCTGAATTGACCGACTATTTGATTCTGATGACAGCGCCCGAGCGGTTCGGTGTTGCCATGAATGGCACGGCAGGTTGACCGTTTGACAGTCGGATCTGATCAGTTTTTGGCGCAGGCTGTGGTCGCCTGGCAGGTGCGCCATGGTCGGCACGATTTACCCTGGCAAAACACCCGTGACCCGTATCGGGTTTGGCTGTCTGAAATCATGCTGCAGCAGACCCAAGTGGTCACCGTGTTGGATTATTTTGCTCGTTTTTTGTCCCGTTTTCCTGATGTGGGAGCACTGGCGAATGCCTCATTGGATGATGTGCTGAGTCTGTGGAGCGGTCTGGGGTACTACAGCCGCGCCCGGAACATGCACCGCTGTGCGCAAGAAGTCATGTCTCATCATGCGGGATTTTTTCCGGCCACAGCCCAGCAATTGCAAGGGTTGCCCGGCATCGGGCCGTCCACGGCAGCAGCAGTGGCCTCGCTGTGTTTCAGTGAGCGGGTGGCAATTCTGGATGGCAATGTCAAACGCGTGCTGACCCGTTACCTGGGTTTTGATGCTGACCTGGCGCAAGCCAAAAATGAGAGGGTCTTGTGGCAAGAGGCCACGCGCTTGCTGCCCGACGAAGAATTGGGGCGCAACATGCCACGCTACACCCAGGGCATGATGGATTTGGGAGCCACGCTGTGCACCACCAAAAATCCTGACTGCCCAAGTTGTCCGGTGCAAGCACGTTGTGTGGCTTACGCAAATGGCAATCCGCTGGCGTTTCCGGTGAAATCTCGCAAGCTCAAGCGCAGCGCGCAATCGCTGTGGTTGTTGTGGGCGCGGTCCGAAGATGGTGCGCTCTGGCTTAGTCAACGACCCACGCCGGGTGTCTGGGCCGGCCTGTATTGCTTTGCGTTGTTTGACAGTTATCAGGCGTTGCAGGCGGCCGTAGCCAAGGATGGTTGTGCGGGCTTGGTTGATATACCGGCCTTCAAACACGTGCTGACCCACAAGGACCTTTACCTTCACCCGGTGCAGGTGGTGATGCCGCGTTCGAGTCGCCCGGAGGCCTCAGGGGATTGGTTTGAGCCTTTGCAGTGGCAACGTTTGGGCTTGCCGGCACCCATCAGCAAGTTGCTTCGCTAGGCCTGTCGGGCATCCATTTCGCGGTGCCTTTTGAGGGTGTCCCACTTGCGTTGGAAGAGGGCGGCCAGTTGTTCTACCAAGTAAACGGACCGGTGCTGACCACCGGTGCAGCCAATTGCCACGGTGACATAGCTGCGATGATTTAGTGCAAGCGCCTCCAGCCAGCCATCCAAGAAATCATGAATTTGCCTGAGCATGCGGGCCACTTCGGGCTCTTGCTGTAAAAACTCGATGACAGCGGCGTCGCGCCCTGTGAGGTCCTTCAAGCCTGGTTCATAGTGGGGATTGGGCAGCATCCGCACATCAAACACGTAGTCGGCATCGCTAGGAATACCGCGCTTGAAGGCAAAGGACTCAAACACCAAGGTCAGCTGATTGCCGGGTGCGGCAATCATGGCTTTGATATAGCTCTGCAACTGCGTCGGCCTAATGATGCTGGTGTCAATCACATGGGCCTCGGCGCGCAGCTCACTAAGCAGGTCACGTTCCAGCTCAATGGCTTCTGCCAAGGCGCGCCGTTGGTCTTGTTGGGTGCGGTCCTGGGCGATTTGCGACAGCGGATGTCGCCTGCGCGTTTCGGAAAAGCGGCGGATCAGGGTGCCCGTGGTGGCATCCAGAAAAATGGAGTCGACCTGGATGCCTTGGGCTTTCAGCGCTTGCAGTTGCTTGGGTACCTGTGGCAGCGAACCGGCGCTGCGCACGTCCATGGCAATGGCCAACTGGTTGGTAAAACCGCTTCGCTCCAGTGTGACCAACGAGGTGAGCAACTCAGGTGGCAGGTTGTCGACGCAGTAAAAGCCCAGGTCTTCCAGCGCATGCAACGCCACCGATTTGCCCGAGCCCGACATGCCTGTCAGCAAGACCAGGTGCAATGTGTCTGATTTTTTGGTCATGTTATGGGTTCTGGGTTTGAAGCATGTCGCGCGCGTGGGCCAATGTGCTGTTTAACAAGCGTTCGCCGCCCAGCATGCGCGCCAACTCCAGCACGCGCTCTTCACCCGCGACAGGTGTCACCTGGCTTACGGTGTGAGCACCTTGCATCTGCTTGCGTACCACTAGATGGTGGTCGGCACAGGCTGCTACTTGCGGCAGATGGGTGACGGCCAGCACCTGGCGATCAGCGCCAAGCTGGCGCATCAGGCGGCCGACTGTCTCTGCCACGGCCCCGCCAACGCCGGCGTCCACCTCATCGAAAATCAATGTTTGTGCGCTACCAAGCTGGCTGGTGGTGACCGCAATGGCCAACGCGATGCGTGACAGTTCACCGCCCGAGGCCACTTTGTTGATCGGGCGTGGTGTGCTACCAGCGTGCCCGGCCACCAGAAAGCTGACGTCCTCCATGCCGCTTTGCATGGGCTGTTCGCAAGTCTGCAAATTAACCTCAAACTGGCCACCTTGCATGCCCAAGCCTTGCATGGCCGCGGTGATGGTTTTGCCGAGTGTTGGTGCGTGCTTTTGGCGGGCCTGTGTCAGCAATTGGGCCTGGTTTTTGTAGCTCTGCAAAGCCGCCTCTTGCGCTTGTTCAAGGGCTTGCAGATCTGCCGCTGCATCAAGCTGGGCGAGTTCGTCTTGCCAACTGTGGAGCAACTCTGGCAAGTCTTGAGGATTGCGCTTGTAGCGCCTGGCCAGGGACATCCAGAGGCCCATGCGGTCATCAAGTTCGGTTAAACGTTGCGGGTCAAGCTCAGTCTTATGCAGGTAGGCGCGCAACGAGTGCACCACATCGTCCAGTTGCGCCAAGCTTGATGCTAAAACCTGTGCTAGACCTTGAAAGATAGGCTCTATATGCTCTTGTTTTTGCAGTGTTTCCAAGCCAGTACCGACCCGGCTTCTGGCGCTGTCATCGTCTTCCTCAAGCCTTTGCAGGGCCAGTTGCGCAGCGTCAAGCAGACCTTGCGCATTTGATAACTTGCTGTGCTCAGCGTTCAGGGTGTGCCACTCGTCAGTGCCCGGCGCCAGCTTCTCCAGTTCGCCAATTTGCCAGGTCAGGCGCTCACGCTCACTCAGCCGAGTGGACTGTGATGCGCGCGCCTGGGTCAGCTTGTCTTGTGCTGCGCGCCACTGTTGCCAGGCCGCGGCGGTGGCGGCTGGCGACACCTGCGCGTAGGCATCGAGCAAGGCGCGTATGGCGTCTGCCCGGGTCAGGCTCTGCCAGGCGTGTTGGCCATGAATGTCCAGCAATTGCTCACCTATGGCACGCAATTGGGTGGCCGTGGCAGGGCTGGCGTTGATCCAGGCACGGCTTTTTCCCTGACTGTCGACGGTGCGGCGCAGAAGCAGGGAGGTGTCTTGGTCGAAACCTGCGTCCGCCAGCCAATGTTTGATATCAGGTGTGACGTCGAACTCGGCACTGACATCGGTGCGGGCGCATCCCTCGCGGATCACGTTCACGTCGGCGCGTCCGCCGGTAACAAGTTGCAGCGCGTCAATCAAAATGGACTTGCCGGCGCCGGTCTCACCCGTCAGCACGGTGAAGCTTTCTGCCAAATCCAGGTCTAACTCGCTGACGATGACAAAGTCGCGCAGGACAATGCGTTTGAGGCTCACGGTGCGGTCACCCCTTCGTTCCAGTGTAATTTTTCTCGCAAGGTGTCAAAGTAAGACCAGCCTTTGGGGTGCAAAAACCGCACATGGTGGTCTGAGCGCACCACCTCGATGCGGTCACCATGCATCAGGGAGGCCAGTGACTGTTGGTCAAAACTGGCGCTGGCATCTCGTCCTGCTACTAATTCAATAGCTATATGTGACGTGTTTGCAAGGACTATAGGCCGATTTGATAAAGTGTGTGGCGCAATCGGCACCATCACCCAGCCAGGAATTGATGGGTGTAGCAGTGGGCCGCCTGACGACAGAGCGTAGGCCGTGGAGCCCGTAGGCGTGGCAATGATCAGGCCATCGGCACGTTGGTTTGCCACAAAACGCCCGTCGACCTCCACCCGCAATTCCACCATGCCAGAGGTTGCACCGCGGTTGACCACCACATCGTTCATGGCCATGGCCTTGTACACGCAATGACCATCACGAATGACCCGAGCATTAATCAGGCTACGTTGATCTTCCACATATTCGCCGCGCAGCATCTGGCGAAGGCTTTCTTTAAAACTGCCATAGGGAATATCGGTGATGAAGCCCAGTCGCCCCTGGTTGATCCCGATCAGGGGGACGCCGAAAGGAGCCAACTGGCGGCCAATACCTAGCATGGTGCCGTCACCACCCACGACCAGCCCCAAATCGCATTGCGCACCGATTTCCGCCAAGCTGAGCAGTGGGTAACCTGCCAAATCCATGTTGCGGGCGGTGTCGTGTTCTATGACCACCTCGCAGCCCTGTTCGTCCAGAAAATCCAGGATGGCTTCCAGCGCGCTGCGCGAACTTGTGCCAGATGCGCCCGAAGCCATGGCCTGGTATTTACCGATCAATGCCACGTGATGGAATTTAGACTTCATTTTCAAATTACATCACTAAAATGAAACGATGTTGGATGACCGTGCCAAGTTATTGTTAAAAGCGCTGGTTGAGCGTTATATTGCCGACGGGCAACCCGTGGGTTCTCGCACCTTGTCACGCGCGTCTGGGCTGGAGTTGTCGCCGGCCACCATCCGCAATGTCATGTCCGACCTGGAAGAGTTGGGGCTCATTGCAAGCCCACACACCTCTGCTGGACGTATTCCTACAGCGCGCGGATACCGGTTGTTTGTTGACACCATGTTGACGGTGCAACGGGGACATTTGGGTGCCCACAGCCTGGCGCCCGATCAGCCGCAAAAAGTCATCTCAAATGCTGCCAATTTGTTGTCGAGCCTGTCGCAGTTTGTAGGTATCGTGATTGCACCTCGGCGGACCTCGGTGTTTCGTCACATCGAGTTCTTGCGTCTTTCAGAGCGCCGTTTATTGGTCATCATCGTTTCGCCTGAGGGTGATGTACAAAACCGGGTTATCTTTACCGAAGTCGACTTTTCCCAAGCGCATTTGGTAGAAGCTGCCAATTACCTGAACGCCAACTACGTGGGGCTGGCTATCGAGCAGGTGCGCGAGCGCTTGAAGAATGAGGTGGACTCATTGCGCGCTGAAATCGCCAGCTTGATGAATGCCGCCGTGGCGGCTAATTCAGAAGTGCTGTCTGAAACCAAGGACGAAGTCGTGATTTCAGGTGAGCGAAACTTGCTCTCTGTGAGCGACTTCTCCAACGACATGGGACATCTTCGACGGGCCTTTGACCTTTTTGAGCAGAAAGCGCAATTGATGCGTCTGCTTGATGTGACGGGTCAAGCTGAGGGTGTTCGCATATTTATAGGTGGGGAAAGTCAGGTGGTTCCATTTGAAGACTTGTCGATCGTTTGTGCGCCTTATGAAGTGGATGGTCAGGTGGTTGGCACGTTGGGTGTGGTCGGCCCCACCCGCATGCCCTATGACCGCATGATCCAGATCGTGGATATCACTTCCAAATTGGTCAGTAACGCGCTGAGCCATCACAAGTAGCTCCCTTACAATCCAATGCTGGTTCGGGCCGTTAGCTCAGTTGGTTAGAGCAGAGGACTCATAATCCTTTGGTCCACAGTTCAAGTCTGTGACGGCCCACCATTTTATTTAGGCTATAATTCATAGCTTCGCGGCTGTAGCTCAGTTGGATAGAGTACTTGGCTACGAACCAAGGGGTCGTGGGTTCAATTCCTGCCAGCCGCACCAAAAAAGTAAAGCCTGCAACTTCAAAAGAGTTGCAGGCTTTTTCTTTGTCTTTTGTTGATCAAATGGCGATTTCTACCAATTGATTAATTGTCTACAAGGCTTAGACCTTAAGCCGGCTCGAACCCCCGATAATGCACGTGTGAAGCCCGCCAGACTGTCGCTGGTGCAAGCCGCAAGGACGACGCGCAAGCGTCGGGTGGAAACACCGCACTGGAGGAACGTCCGGACTGCATAGGGCAGCGTAGCAGCTAACGGCTGTCCACTGAAAGCCTGGCTTGAAAGAGCTGGGTATAAGGTGAGGATCAGAGCAACAGAGACGAGCCGATTTAGTTCGGGTGAAACGGGCAATCTCTACGCGCAGCAATACCAAGTAGGCACACGTTGACGGGGCCCCCGGAGTGTGCGGGTAGGTAGCACCGAGCCACTGAGTGATCAGTGGCCCAGATTAATGGCAGTCACATGCTGGCACATCGCAAGATGTGCTGGTGTGCACAAAATCCGGCTTATCGGTGGGCTTCACACTTTTTTACTTCGCGCCACCGCCATGGCAGGCGGGCGTCAAGGATTCACCGTTTAACCGCGTGCCAGCAGTGTCTGGCCCAGCGCAAACACCGAATTGGGCGCGTTGGTGCGCATCGGCTGGTGCCCTGGCTTTTTGAACACGCCACGATTTGGCGCAGGCTTTTGTTCAATCTTCACGCCCTTGGCCAACTGCTCTAGCACCAATGAGCGCAAGGTTACTGACTGCATGAAATCCAGCACTTTGGCGTTCATGGAATCCCACAAGTCTTGCGCCATGTCCTGCGCTGACGCCGTTTCCTGGACCTTGGTCTTTGGCGGCGCATCTTCCACGGCAGTGATGATGTCTGCCACAGTGATGGCATCAGTGCGATGGCCCAGCGTGTAACCACCACCTGGCCCACGCGTACTACTCACCAAACCTTGTTGGCGCAACTTGCTGAACATCTGCTCAAGGTAAGACAGCGAAATTTGCTGACGTACAGCAATGTCGGACAGCGGCACGGGGCCCAGCTTTTCACGCAACGCCACATCAATCATCGCGGTGACGGCAAAACGACCTTTTGTACTTAAACGCATATTTATTACTCCTGTCAATGTCGGTAAGTCAGACACAGTCCAAACTATAAAGTTCAAATCACTTCGCGTAAATTCGAAATATTGACTAATTCACTTCGTAAAAAATGAATAATAGGTCATATAAATGAGGTGATCCGCATGAATTTCAAGCATCTTTACTATTTTTGGGTCACTGCAAAAGCGGGCGGCATCATGCGCGCGGGTGAGCAACTGCACACCACGCCCCAAACGCTCTCGGGCCAGATCAAGTTGCTGGAAGATTGGTTGGGGCGCAAGCTGTTTCAAAAAAAGGGTCGGCAATTGGAGCTTACCGAGCACGGCCGGCTGGCGCTGGGTTATGCCGATCAGATCTTCAGCTTGGGGCAAGACCTGGAAACCGCGCTGCGGCAGACTCGCGGCGCCCAACGCAGGTTGGATTTTCGGGTGGGGGTGGCTGACTCGGTCTCCAAATCGGTGGCATATCGCTTGCTGGAGCCGGCGTTTTTGCTTGATCAACCGGTTAAATTGTTGGCCAGCGAAGGTAAGTTCGACGACTTGCTGGCGCAACTGGCCCTGCATCGGCTGGATTTGGTGATCGCTGACGAGCCCATGCCCAAGCGCGTGAGTGTGAAAGCTTTTAGCCACCCGCTGGGGCGCACTGCCATGAGTTTTTTTGCCGCGCCTGCCGTGGCATCGCTCATCAAGGGCAGTTTTCCGGCTTGCCTTGATGGTGTGCCGATGCTGGTGCCTGGGGCTGCAGTGTCCGTGCGGCGGCAGTTGGAGGGTTGGTTTGCCCAGTACCGAATTGCACCTGTGGTGGTGGGTGAGTTTGATGATGCCGCGCTGATGAAGGCTTTTGGCCGCGAAGGCCAGGGCGTCTTCATGACCTCTAGCGTGCTTGAGGAGGAAACCTGTAGCCAATTTGGTGTGACGGTGATTGGCCGCACGTCTGAATTGGTTGAAGAGTTTTTTGCGGTGTCGGTTGAACGGCGCATCACGCACCCATGCGTGTTGGCTATCACCGATGCGGCTCGCGGACAGCTGTTCAGCGTGTGATCTGGCTGGCTGGCCGCACCCGGATAATCACATCCTATGCCTCTGCGAGAAATTTCCCACGCCGCCATTGACATTGACCTGCGCTATGCCACGCCAGACAATTTCACCGGCAAAACCATATACGACCACGCTGTGGCTTATTTGCACCAGGATGCCTTGGCCGCCTTGGTGCGGGTTGCTGAATTGTCTGCTGCGCAAGGCCTGCGCGTGCGTGTGCTGGATGCGTACCGGCCAACTGCCGCTCAATGGCGCTTGTGGGCAGCGGTGCCAGACCCCAGATTTGTCGCCGACCCGCACTTGGGCTCCATCCACACCCGAGGTGTGGCGGTTGACCTGACGCTGGTTGATGCTTCAGGAAACGCGCTGGATATGGGCACGGACTTTGACGAGATGACCGTGCAGTCGTTTCATGGGGCAACTGACATCGCCCCGGCGGCGCAGCAGCACCGTTGCTTGTTGCTGGGGTTGATGACCTTGGCGGGCTGGACCCATCACCCCTGCGAGTGGTGGCACTACAACTTGCCCGACGCGACCCGTTACCCGTTGCTCAGCGACGGCGCCGAGGGAAGTTGCTTGATGGATTGAACGGCCTAAAACCGCTCTCCGTCCTGCAGATAGCGCCACTGACCCTCGGGCAGATTGGACAAGGCCACACGGCCAACCCGCTGGCGTTTCAGGCTTTTGATTTGCAGCCCAACGCGCTCGCACAGGTAGGCCATCAGCCCCGGGTGCGTGCCTTTGAGTGCCACGCGCAAGCGGGTTGATGTGTCTGACGTGCTGTTGATGCTGACCTTCACCGGTGGCAGTGGGTGGCCATCGGTGGTCAGGCCTGCGTTCAGGCGCTGCAACACCTCGGGCGGCACTTCACCGGCCACTTCCACCACCAGCTCGTGTTCCATCACCGAAGCGTCTTCGGTCAGCTTGCGCAGCACGCGCCAGTCTTGCGTGAACACCACCAGTCCAGTGGCGGCCACTTCCAGCGGCACGCAGGCGGTGAGTTTGGCAAAGTGGTGTTTCAGCAGGCGCATGCCTGATGGGTCTTGCGTCCAGTGGTTGGCGGGCAGCAGCAACTGGTGTGCGGGTTTGACCCGTTTGCCCGCCTCACCCGGTGCCGCCATGGCCTCAAACCCAGCAGGTTTGTGCAACAGCAGCGTGACGTCGGTGAGCGCCATCAGGCTGGCGTGTGGGTCGACCACCACGGTCTGGTCGAGCACACGCGCCATCGGTTCTTCAACGATTTTGCCGTTGACACTGACCCAGCCACCCTCAATGTATTGCTCGGCCTCGCGGCGTGAGCAGTGCATAAGGTGCGCCACGTGTTTGGACAGACGCTCGCCGCTTGGCTCTGGCGTTCTAGCTGGAGGTTTGGCGGGAGGTTTCCCGGGCGGGGTGAATTTTTGAGGTTTGATCATTGCCGGCAATGGTAACCACTGCCACCGTGGCGATGCAACGCTGCGGCGGGCTCAAACAGCGGGGGGTGCCACGCGTGGTTCACGCATCTGGTTGGCTGCAGCGCTGATTTGTTGCTACCAACTCAGCGGGTCCAACTGGTAAAACTGGCAAAGTTCACGGTAAAGGCTTGGGTGTGCCTCGGCCATGGGGGCGGGCTGCTCAAAAAAGACCTCTGAGATCACGGCGAAAAATTCGCCAGGGTCGGTGGCGCCGTAGTCGTTCAGCAACGACGCTTCGCCACGCGCAGCGCGCGCCTGCAGTGCAGCAAATTCGGCTCCCAATACCTTTGACCAGCGCTTGTAATGCGCGCGCCGGGCCAGCATTGGCGCACCGTTGGCGCTACCCGTTTCCTGATCCAGTTGGTGGGCAAATTCATGAATGGCCACGTTTTGCCCGTCGTCCACCACGGCGGCACCGGCCAGGGTGTCTTGCCACGACAGGATGACCTGGCCGTCTGACCACGACTCACCTGACAACACCTGACGTGCGCGGTGCGTCAGCCCGACGGGGTCAATCTGGTCGCGCTCCACCACAAAACTGTCGGGGTAGACCAGGATTTGGCGCAGGTTAGGGTAATAGTTGCTGGGGCGATTGAGGATCAGCAGGCAGGCGTGGGCGGCAATCGTGACCCGTATGTCATCGGTGATGTGCAGGCCGTTGCAGCCGATGAAAGCTTTTTCCGCCAGAAACACCTGCATGTGTTGTTTGAGTTGCAGTTGCAGGTCGGCCGGTAAGTGGCGCACATAAGGCACACGCCGCTTCAAGATGACGCGCCAGGTGGCTGGAAACGGTTGGGCGCGCAGTTTGGCGCGTTTGCGCTCGGTCAGCCAAGGCGCGCCCAAAAGCCACAGCACCAGCAGCAGGCCCAGACAGGCAACGATGAAAACTGGCATGAATCGCTTCCGAATGGGTTTCAACAAGTTGGCAGATGGCCCCATCACCCCCATTTTTCAAGTGCGCCGGGACCATGTCACTTTGTTCATCTGTATTAAAAATTTATGATAAATCGGCCTGTATCCCTTGTTTTATATGCGTAAGTAGCTATTTTATACATAGCAAATTAAGGCCGATGCAAGCACCTGTCAGGCGGGGGGATGCTTACCATGCACAGGCTGCGCAGCCGGCAAATTCGCACTTGCAGACTATGCGCTGGTGTCGGTTGCAGCAGGGTTTTGGATGCTGTTGTCGGTGACCAGCAAAGACAGCAGCTGCATGAATTCATCACGTTGCGGGCTTGTCAGCGGGGCCAGGATGAGTTCTTGCGCGCGTTCCATGGGTCCAATGGCGTCGGCCAGCAGCTGTTCCCCTTCAGGGGTGAGTGTTAGTAGCCGAACCCGGCGATCGTCGGGCGATGCGCTGCGCGCCATCAGTCCGCGGGCTTCCAGCCGGTCCACCACGCCTGCCGTGGTTGAGGTGTCAAGCGCAATGTTGCGCGCCAGGGTGCGCTGGTCAAAGCCCGGGTGGTTATGAACCATTTGCAGAATGGCGTATTGCACCGGGGTGATGCCCAAGCCCTGGGTCTCCTGGGAAAAAAAAGCCACAGAAATCTGGTGTAGCCGGCGAATGGCGTGACCAGGTTGCAACTCAAGACGCACGTTTTTCAAGGCAGGGGTGTTCATTCAATTGATTTTAGGGAGCACCTCATCTAAGGGTTTCTCCTAGGTTTGGAAAATCAAAGCATCAGTATACTTATCGTCAGTGTACTGATAATTAACGGAAAAGACCAATCCAGGAGTTCAAACGATGAGCGACAAACAATCAAATCTGCCCGTCTTGGTAGCGGGCGGTGGTATCGGTGGCCTGGCGGCCGCCCTGGCTCTGGTACGCCAGGGTTTTCGGGTGACGGTGCTGGAGCAAGCGCCAGAAATCGGCGAAATCGGTGCCGGCATCCAGCTCGGCCCCAACGCTTTTCATGCCTTTGACGCCCTGGGTGTGGGCGACAAGGCGCGTAGCCGCTCGGTGTTCACCGACTACATGGTGATGCACGATGCGCTGGACGAATACCAGGTAGGCAAGATTCCGACCGACGAGGCCTTTCGCAAACGTTTTGGCAACCCTTACGCGGTGATCCATCGGGTGGACATCCACACCACGCTGCTTGAAGGGGCAACGGACACCGGCAAGGTGGATTTCCACACCAACACACGCATTGAGCGCGTCGAGCAAGACGACACCAGCGTGACCGTGTTTGACCAAAACGGCAAGGCCTGGAAGGGCGTGGCACTGATTGGTGCCGATGGCGGCAAATCGGTGGTGCGCAAGCAATACGTCAACGACCCGCCCCGGGTGACTGGTCATGTGGTGTACCGTGCGGTGATCGACAAAAAAGACTTTCCGGAAAACCTGCAATGGAACGCCGCCAGCATCTGGGTCGGCCCCAAATGCCACCTGGTGCACTACCCGCTGCGTGGCGGGGAACAGTACAACGTGGTGGTCACCTTCCATAGCCGCAAGACCGAAGAGTGGGGCGTGACCGACGGCAGCAAGGAAGAAGTGCAAAGCTATTTCAAGGACATCTGCCCCAAAGCGCGCCAGCTGATCGACCTGCCCAAGAGCTGGAAACGCTGGGCCACCGCCGACCGCGAACCCATCGCCACCTGGGCATTTGGCCGCGCCACCCTCCTGGGCGATGCCGCACACCCCACCACGCAGTACATGGCGCAAGGTGCGTGTATGGCACTGGAAGATGCGGTGACGCTGGGTGAAGCGCTGCGCGTGAACCACAACGACTGGCCCAAGGCCCTTGACTTGTACCAACGCTCACGTGTGGCCCGCACCGCCCGCATCGTGTTGTCGGGGCGAGAAATGGGTCGCCTGTACCACGCTGAAGGGGTGGAGCGGCTGGTGCGCAACGATTTGTGGAGAGGTCGTTCGGCTGAGCGGTTTTACGACGCAATGGAATGGCTCTACGGCTGGAACGTGACCAATTGCCTGGCCAAAGCTTGACCACTTTCACCAACCACGACTGAAGGAAATCTCATGCAACCGCAAGATCGTTTTGACACCCTGGGCCGTCTGGAAGACCTGCCACAGGACTACCGCGATGAGTTGACCAGCAAAAATCTGGTCCCGCTGTGGCCCAGTCTGCGGGCCGTGTTACCACCCGGAATCCCTGCCCGCAAAACCCAGCCGACTTGCTGGGCGTATGACACTATCCGGCCGCTGCTGATAAAAGCCGGTGAACTGACCCCGATTGAAAAAGCCGAACGTCGTGTGCTCGTGCTGGCCAACCCGGGCCATGGCCTGGAAAAGATGCAGGC
The DNA here is from genome assembly GCF_028688795.1 of Rhodoferax sp. GTDB lineage: Bacteria > Pseudomonadota > Gammaproteobacteria > Burkholderiales > Burkholderiaceae_C > Rhodoferax. Next base: position 38,112 of record NZ_JAQTXM010000035.1, read on the forward strand.
CAGCGCCGCCATGTATCTGGGGATGCAATTGCTGTTGCCGGGTGAACGCGCCCCAGCCCACAAACACACGCCAAACGCGGTGCGTATGGTGGTTGAGGGTGACGGTGCCTGGACCATCGTGAACGGTGAAAAATGCCCGATGAGCCGCGGCGACCTGATCCTGACGCCAACCGGGCTGTGGCACGAACATGGACACGATGGTGACAAACCCGTGGTCTGGCTTGATGTATTGGACCTGCCGCTGGTTTATTACATGGAAGCCTCGTACCACGAGGAAGTTCCGAATCAGACCGTGCTGCCAGGCCAAGGCCACAAGGCCTATGCGCGTGGCGGTCTGCGCCCCAGTCCAATGTTTGAGCGTGCAACCAAGGCCTACCCGATGCTGCGCTACCCCTGGGCGCAAGCCCGCGCCGCCCTGTTGGAACTGGCAGACGACGACTCGAACGTGGAAGCCGTGCAAGTCACCTATGCCCAGCCTGAGAACGGCTTGGACGCGGAAAACATCCTGGGGTTCTACGCGTTGATGCTGCGACCTGGTCAGGTGCTGACCTTGCCCGCCCGCTCTCCAGCGCAAGTCTTTCACCTGATCGAAGGCAGCGTCCGGGCCCAAATTGTCGACAGCACCTTCACCTTGGCAGAAGCCGACACCTGTTGCGCGCCAGGCTACGAGCGGGTGACGCTGTCCAACCTGTCGGCTGACAAGCCATCGTTCGTTTTTATCGCCGATGAATCGCCGTTGCACCGCAAGCTGGGTGTGTTTGAGAACCGTGGCTAAGCGCCTGCCCACCACTTAAAGGAAGACCCTATGACCCAATACCTCTGGACCCCACCCGCCGTTCAATCCCTGCCGGTACGCGGCATGACCGAGCGCCTGCCCATCAACCGCCTGTTTTTTGTCGGGCGCAATTACCATGCGCATGCCGTCGAAATGGGCCGCCCGGTCGACAAAACAGTCGAGCGGCCGTTTTACTTCACCAAGGCACCGCAGACACTGACTGAAAGTGGTGCAACCGTGGCCTACCCGCCGGAGACGAGCAACTACCATTTCGAGATGGAAATGGTGGTCGCCATCGGCAAACCCGGTTTCCGGGTCAAGGCCGAAGATGCCCACGACATTATTTTTGGCTATGGCGCAGGCCTGGACATGACACGGCGCGACCTGCAACTTGTCGCCCGTGACAAGGGCCGCCCCTGGGATTTGGGCAAAGATGTGGAGCAGTCTTCGGTCTGCTCTGAAATTGTGCCCATGCCGGGTGTGGTGATCGACCAAGGCGAGATCGCGCTGGAGGTCAATGGCGTCACCAAACAGAAATCCAACGTCGACAAGCTGATCTGGAACGTGCGCGAAATCATCGCCGACTTGTCCTTGTTCTACCACCTGCAACCTGGTGACCTGATTTACACCGGCACGCCAGAAGGCGTGGGCGCGGTGCTGGCAGGCGACAAGATCTCCGGCCGTGTTGAAGGCGTGTCAGAGGTCAGCCTGACGGTTGGCTCCGCCGAATAAACACCCGCTCCAGCATGAAGCTCTACAACTTCTTTCGCAGCGGCACCTCGCACCGGCTGCGCATTGCGCTCAACCTCAAAGGGCTGCAAACGCAGTACGTGCCGGTTGATTTGCGTACCGAACAGCACCTCAAAGACGAGTTCAAGGCCGTCAACCCGCAAATGTTGGTGCCCGCGCTGGAGGTTGATGGCAAGGTGCTGATTCAGTCCCCCGCCATCATCGAGTGGCTGGAAGAAACCCACCCGAGCCCGGCGCTACTGCCCAGCGGTGTAGATGACCGCGCCCATGTGCGGGCGCTGGCCGCGCTGGTGGGCTGTGACATTCATCCCATCAACAACCGCCGCATTCTTGAGTACCTGCGCAAATCCCTGGGCGCAGACGAGGCCGCGGTCAACACCTGGTGTGCCACCTGGATCACGGCGGGTTTTGACGCCTATGAAGCCTTGTTGGCCGCGGACACAAAGCGTGGCAGCTACAGCTTTGGCGACACCCCCACGGTGGCCGATGTCTACCTGATTCCGCAAGTGGAAAGTGCTCGCCGCTTTAAGGTCGATGTCAGCCGGTGGCCGCTCATCACCGCGGTGGACCGTGCCTGTGCAGAACTGGATGCGTTCAAACAAGCTGCACCCGCCGTGCAGCCTGACGCCGCCTGAAAGCAAAAAAAGTTCTTAAACCAAGGGTGAATGGCAACTTGCCACAAGCCTAAAAAACTATCGGAGACTGTCATGAAATCATTGAAATCCTTTCGCGTTCTGGCGCTTGCTGCCACGCTTGCCAGCACCGCATTTGGTGCCAGCGCCCAGGCCTTGAAGCTTGGCCATATCGTGCCACCCACCCACGTCTGGCATCAGGTGTCGGAAAAAATCGCCGCTGACCTGGACATTGCCTCCGGCGGCAAGATGAAAATTGCGGTCAGCCCCCTGCAAAAGCTCGGTACCGAAGCCCAGATGATCAACCTGATGCAAGCAGGTGCACAACAGTTCGGCATCTTCACCGTGGGTGGCCTGTCCAACCGCGAAGAATCCTTGCTGGGCTGGTCCTTGCCCTATGTGTTCAAAGATGTGGCGCACGCATCTCGCGCGGCGGGTACGCCTGCTGCCAAGGAAATGCTCAAACGCCTGGACCAGCACGGCCTCGTTGGCCTGGGCTACACCTTTGCCGGCATGCGCCATGTGCTGTCGCTGCAACCGGTGACCAGTGCCAAAGACCTGACCAACAAAAAAATCCGCTCATTCCCCAGCCCGATCTACAACGACTGGTGGATTGCCAACGGTGCCGCACCCACCGCCATGCCCTTGTCAGAAGTGGCGCCATCCCTGACCACAAAGCTGCTTGATGCGGTCGATGTGGACCTGGATGCCCTCGTCGGCCTGAAGTTTCACCAGCAAGCCCCCAACCTGACATTGACCAACCACATGGCTTTTCCGGCAGTGATTGTGGTGTCGAAAAAATGGTGGGCAACCCGCAGTGATGCGGACCGCGCCATGGTCACCAAAGTGGTGACGGATGCCGAAAAATGGGGCTACCAGACCGCCATTGATGCTGATGTGAACAACCTGAAAAAAGCCACGGCCGACGGCGCCAAGGTCATCCCCTTTGACATCAAGTCCTTCCAGGCTGTTGGCGGACAGGTGCGTGACAAGTACACCGCTAAAAACCCGCTGATTGCTGACTTCTACAAGCAAGCCAAGGATCTTTGATTCCGGCTTCAACTGGCGTGGCCGCAATGCCACGCCGCAGCAAGAAATAACGGCTGTCATTGCGGGTCACTGCCCGCCATCCATGGATACCTGATCGGGTCCGGGATGACAGCCAGAGACGACATCCCTTCTACAGGAGCCCCTGGCAATGTTCCAGACCATTCAACTGATCGACCGCCGCCTGGCCGTGCTGGAGCGCGCAATGGTCATTGCGCTCACCGCCGGCATCGCCGGCATCATGATGACGCAGGTGGTGATGCGCTATTTTTTCAGCGCACCCATCTTCTGGGCCGAAGAGGTTGCGGTGCAGTTGCTGGTTTTTGTGACCCTGTTCGGTCTTTCTTTACTCATCCAGCAAGTGCAACTGGTCACCATTGACTTTTTGCCCCGGGCTTTGCCGCCACGCGCCCGCCATGCCCTGCTGGCCGTGCTGGGCCTGGTGATGCTTGCGCTGTTGGTCTTCATTGCCTGGCTGGGGTGGGAGTGGGTTAACCGTGCCGACGTCCGGCTGGAGCGCGGCGCCACGACACAACTGCCACGCTGGTACAACTTCTCGGCCCTGCCGCTGGCGTTTGCATGCATGGCCTGGCACCAACTGGCCGCTATCTTGCGTGACCTGCGCGCCTTGACGGGAGCGTCCAAATGATCACCCTGATTGTCTTTTTTGGCCTGTTGTTTGCGGGCCTGCCGATTGTCGGCGCCATTCTGGCGGGCGCGCTTGCCTTCATGCTCACCAACGATTTGTCGGTACTGTACGACTCAATCCCGATCCAGTTTTTTGGTGCGCTGGAAATCAACAGCCTGCTGGCCATTCCGCTGTTTCTGCTGGTCGGTGAAATCATGAACAAGGCCGGTTTGACCCAGCGCCTGATCGCCGTGGCCGAGGTGCTGGTGGGCAGCATGAGGGGTGGGCTGGCCTATGCCAACCTGTTCACCAACGCCATGGCGGCGTCGATTCTGGGCTCGGCTGTGGCGCAGATTGGTGTGATGAGCAAGGTGATGATTCCGGCCATGGAGCGCATGGGCTACAACCGCGCATTCTCCGGTGCGGTCACGGTCACGTCTGGCCTGCTGGGGCCCATCATTCCACCGTCGATGCTGATGATCATCTATGGCGTGGTGGCGGTGCAGCCGATTGCGCCGCTGTTCATTGCCGGCATATTGCCGGGCATTCTGATTGTGGTGGCGCTGGCGCTGGTGATTTTTGCGCACAACTTTTTCGGCCCCGGTTTACCTGCGGGCACCCGCAGCGGCCGCTCCGCCTCCATCAAGGTGTTGCTCGAAGGCCTGGTGCCCGCCGTGATCCCGCTGGTGGTGATTGCCGGCATCATGCTGGGTGTGATGACCCCAACCGAGTCCGGTGCGGTGGCGGCCATCATCTCGCTGGCGCTGGGTTTTGTGTACCGCGAAATCAAGCTGCGTGACCTGAGCAAGATCTTTCTGGACGTGGCCACCAACACCGCCACCATCACCGGGTTGATTGCGGCTGCGTCGGTGCTGAGTTGGGTGCTGGCCTTTCAGGGCGTGCCCGATCTGGTGGTGGCCTACATGCAGGGCCTGACGGATTCGCCGTTTGTCTTTTTGTTGCTGGTGATTTTGATGATGATCATTCTGGGCATGTTCCTGGAAAGCATCAGCGTGCTGATCGTCACCGTGCCGTTGCTGATGCCGGTGGTGGTCACATTGGGTATCGACCCCATTCACTTTGGTGTGGTGTGCACCTTGGCTACGGTGATTGGTCTGGTGACGCCGCCGGTGGGCCCGGGACTGTACATCGCCATGGTGCAGGCAGACATCCGCATGGGGCCGCTGTTTAAGGCCACCCTGCCGTTTCTAGCGGCAGTGCTGCTGGTGCTTGTGCTGATTGCCGCCGTGCCGGCGCTGTCGACCTGGCTGCCTGCGCTGATGACCGCCAAGTAGCCTGGCCTGACTTATTTTTTCGCATTGAAGGGACTCCACATGGCCAATCCATCCACCCCTGCGGCACCCAATGAGCCGATCCAGGACTTCTCGCATTGCCACGCCGGCATCCTGAAAAAACTCGACATGCTGGGTGAGTTGCCTGCGTTGCTGGAGCCCGCTGCCCGCGCGCGCGATATTGCGGAAAAGGCGCTTGAATTTTTCCGCGAAGCCATTTTTGAGCACCACCTGGACGAAGAGCGCGAGCTGTTTCCCGCTGTTTTGGCCAGCGCCAACGAGGGCGAAGAGTATGCACACGTCAAGTCCATGGCCAAACGCCTCACGGATGAACACCGTGAACTGGAAGGCATGTGGAAACGGCTGGAGTCACAGCTGAAAAAAGTTGCCAAAGGCCAGCAAAGTGACATCAGCGCGGCAGACATCGGGCGTCTGATTAGCCAGTACCGCGCCCACGCCGAGTTTGAGGAACAGGCATTTTTGCCGCTGTCGCAAACCATCCTTGGGCGCAATTCACACCATATGGCTGCCCTGGGCCTGTCGCTGCACATGCGGCACGCGCCCACACGCGTCAATTCGACTTACATCTGAGCGGGCGCAAGCGCATGCCATCTTGCAGTGCTTGGGAAATTTATGTATGAAATTAGCCTACAGGCCTTTTAAAATAAGCGCAACTAGCTATTCATATGATAGTAGTCGGAGTGCAGGCATTGGCCTCTTTTGCGGCTTGAGTCGACATTGGGTTGCACTCTGGTGCTTCACCAAGTCGGCCATCGAAAAATTGTGGGTTTCGGGTCCAGGCGTCAATGGCTCTTTTGCAGCGTTTGCGGCCATACAGACTTGGCTTCCAATTTGCACAGAACGTATCAAAAATACGCTAAGCTTCCCGGCGACTTTGTCGTTTCCAATATACCTGTACATTCAACCAGCCGTCAGACGTAAGCACATGATTTTCAAAGGGATTATTGGAATTCTTCCTCAGTGTCATCTGACTGGTTGCCTTGTTATCCCGCGAAACTGCGGGATACATCTATCGTAAAGACTCAATGCGCAGCGTTCTCACTAAGCGAACGATCTATGTACTGGCGAGCGTCGCCGTATTGCACGCCGCGTTGCTTTGCTTTTGGTACGCGTCGAAGACGACCGGGCCAATACCGGGAAGATCTGAATGGAGCATCTTCGCGCAGAATTATTGGATGTTCCCTGCGTCGGTGCTGTACGGGTTCACCGTAGGCTTTATTGTTTATCGAACCCACCTCATGTGGACGGTTGTTCTTGTGGGCCTTCTGGCACTGATGGGTGCCGTCATACACTGGGCGGCCGGCCAAATGGGAATGGCACTGGACTGGGTCACGCCGCAAGCTTCCCTGACCGGCGCCTTCATTGTTTTTGTCATTTACATACCGTTCGCGCTCGTCGGCTCAGTACTTGGACGGAAAGTTGGTCCATATGGGAAGAGCAATGAGTCATAACTGGTCGGCCAATACGGAACTACAACTGCAGGAGGCGGCTTCGCCGCAATGGTTGAGGTCCGGTTGCCTCCAACGTTAAGGTATCAGATCTGGTAGTTTGAATGTCTGCTGTCTGGAAACTTGGATGACCGCAATGGGTCTTTATGCAGAGATGTACATAGAGGCTGTTATGCACAGTTCCCAGTTATGGGCAATTGCCGTTTGAAGTGAGTTGCCTGTCATTGGCAAATTCATACCAATGCAAGGTTTCTTTCTCTACA
>NZ_JAQTXM010000059.1 GCF_028688795.1 Rhodoferax sp.
GAGGTCGAGGTAATACTGCTCGGTGTCAGGCGCTTTGGAGATGAACTGGCCGTTGACTGTTTTGACGATCTCCCGCAGCGTAGTCTGCACAGCGGTGAGCAGATCGTCGGCCGGGTCGCCACCCATGTCCTCAATGCCGGGTTGGTACAGGCACAACGTGTCCCGCAGCTCGACAGCAGTTGGCCCGACTGGCACGTAGATGTCGCCGCCGGTGGTGAGTCGGTGCACCGACAGCCCAGCGATCACGCGTTGTGCCATGGCTTTATAGGGTGGGCGGGTGAACGCTTTGAGCACGCGCTCGGTCAACACCTCCGATACCTTCAAGACCGGACCGATGCTGGGGTCTGAGCGGAGCACTGAATTTGAGGTCACGGTGTCCCAAAACTTGTCATAGCCGATAAGGCCTGGGCGGTCATTGGGAACCTCGTCATTCAAAACAGCCTGGATCTGGTCGCGCAAAGTCACCAGTGCGCCTCGTTTTTCTGTAAAGATTAGCCGCTCAAAAGTGCCGATGTACTCTGGGTGAACGGGGAACAGCCGCACGTACTCGTCCATGCGCTCGTTCATCGAGCTGTAGAACTTGGCGAACTTGGTGAGGTAGGTTCTGATCTTGTTTTGCTGGTCAGCGGTTTTTTTCAGCAGGCGTTCGGCGACCACAAAGCTGACATCTTGTCGAGCCAGCAGAACTTGAGTGAACCGGTCCTTGACACGCCGCAGGCTGTCGGCGACGTGCTGGAAGCGGTTGCTGTCAAAGATGGCATCTTGGACACCAGCCACAAAGCGAAAGCGCAGGTGCTTGGTGACTTCACCAATCTCGCGAAGGAAAGACAAATCCAGCACCAGATCGTGATCTTTGCGAGACCGCAGGTAATCCAGAAACTCGTCAACCACCAACAGCACGCCGTGGTTGGGGTGAACCTCGGTGAACGCGGCCATCATCTCCTCAAAGGCCGCCTTGTTGTTGACCACCTTGTCAGCGGCCGGGAAAGAGTAGCTGACGCCTTGCTTTTCAAGGAAGTGTTCAAGTTCCTGGGTAATGATGTCCCGCAGCGACATCTGACTGGAGATCTCAATACGGTGAACCTTGAATTTGCCAGCGATTTTCTCGGCTGCGGTCGCAACCTTGGGATGTCGGATCATTGGCAGGTAAGCCGCGTCTTCAGCCACCAAGGACAACACCGACATCAAATGTGACTTACCTGTGCCGTAGTTGCCGACCACCAGAACGCCCATGTGGTCAACGGACTCATCAAAAGAGAGTTGCGGAATCATCTGCTTGGCAATTCGCTCGGCCATGTCATCTGACATGACGTAGGTTGTTACCAGTTTTTTAGCTTCAATGGGCCTGTTGGCGTCAAGCAGTTGAATGACTGATTCGATTGGTTCGAATTGAATGAGATCGCTGTAGCGCATATTCTTCTCTCTCCCTGTTACTAAATTTCAAAAGGCACCAGACCAGCGATGCCGTAGTCCTGGTGTTCTGAATGTCCCATTTCGGCATAAGTTAGCCGTCCATCGCGCAGTTCGCCAGGCCAAACAGCCACGACGCGTTTGACATGGGCGTGCCGTTTCAGCAGGTCCAGTGGATCGAGCTGAAGCGACTTGTCAAACAAGAGCTCAAGGTTGTCCAGCAGCAGCAAATCACCCGTGGCATGCTGATCGGCCAATTCACGCAGGATGGTCGTGGTCTGCAGATGGCGTTGTCTTTGTGGAATGGTCGCCAGACGACCGCCCAAATCAGCCCCGACATTCAGCGGCTTGACACCCATGATTTTTGCGAGGGACTGCAGCAAGACCGTCTTTCCCGAACGAGGCGCACCAATGAGCAGAACGAGTTTGCTTTGCAGGGCGCCGACTTCATCGACAAGATGCACCAATTTTTCGATCATCTGGGGCCTCCGTCAGTTCGTTTTCCGTCAGATCGGGGTTGATCTGGTGAGCGGTAGCCTGGGGCCAGAAGGGCATTCTTGACGCCATATAGGGCCAAGGGGTCTTTCAACCACAGACGATATTCAGGTCCGCTCAGGTTGTGATCAGGAGAGCAGTCCACGCTCCACTTGCGCAGCACATAACCAGCTGTGGCTGCACGCAGATTCATTTTGAGTACGCCTTCACGCATACCGTAATCCAGCATGGTGATTTCTGGTCGTAATTGATCTGGATGGGGAACCAGTTCCAGTTCCACGATTCGCGTCCACTGAATATCTTGATCCGCGCGTTCATTTGCGCTAACTGGAGCATCCTTCAAAACATCGGGGCCCTGAATCCGGGTCAAGACAAAGTCCCGGAACTCGCCTGTTTTGCGATCAAAAGCGCGGGTGTGCCAGCGCAAGCCAGTGTCCAGTAAGGCGAAAGGGACGATTTCTCGCTCGCTTTTGCCATTTTTGACTGATTGGTACTTGATACGCAGCGGGCACTTGTGGCTGATTGCCCTTGTGACGCTGGCCAAGACGCTGAGGTCAGGTTGACCAAGTTTGTTGGGGATATCGCAGGTGATGCCGGTGCGGGATCTGACGGGCTCTCCATCACCAAAGCCTTCAGACAACCAGGTTAAGACCCTCTCAGTCGGAAAGTCAAACATCGGCTTGAAAGCTCGCCCGATGATGTACATCTTGGAGCTGCCGTCGTATTCGATATTGGCCGGCGCCAACTCTTTATATAGCCCAAGGTCACGCGTAGCGGCTGCGGTCTGGATTCCGAAACGCAATGCCAGGTCTTGACGGCGGATTTCGCCCACGAACCATAACCGTAGCTCGATGTACGCCATCCGGTCGCGCTGGGCGTGGCCAAGGTCTTGCAGGCGGTTAGTGCTCATCTTGAGTGACTTGTTTTCCAATGGGCGGAAGTAGATCGCTGTGAGTATAAGGTGGCGATTGTTGTGTGTCATTATGATCACACGATTAAATTATCAGCATCAAAATGATGCTGATTTAAGTATGACTGTGGCTACAAGGGGCTAACATTTATGGCTTTTCACCCAATCAGGGTTCGCAGCATCGTTCGACTTCTTGCAACAAGCAAACCGGCACGCTGAACGGATGCTCGACCGATAGAAGTCAAGCGAAGCGCGACGTGGTTGTTTGACTTGGGTCTCGGGGCAACGCCCTGAGCAGGGGGCCGCTGCCAAGTTTTTTGCGCAGCAGAAAACGTGGGCACAAGGCCCTTACCCTGCACAGTGCAGTCTCTGTTACTCCCACGCTGCTAGTGAATTGATTCGCCTGTCAGCACGACTGTCGTTGGATTTTGTTTTGCCTGTCGATTCGGGTATCGCCAGCAGCAATGACGGAATTGGCTCGCCTGTCAATATGCGTGTCGTGGCTTTTATATGTCACTGTCCTGCCCGACGTGACGGACACGTTTGCTGGTTCCCCGGCTACTGAATCAGTTGCGTGAACGGCTGATAGCTCTCGGGAGTCATTGGCAATGAATGTTCTTGACCGCCCGGACACTCAGGGCACACACGCCAGTATGCCGTCCGGTGACTAAAGTTGCCATTTATGATCAACAGTCAATATGACTCGAATCCCACAAATCATCCCCGACGCTTACATTGACCGTGAACAGGCCCTGGTGAAGCACAAGTTACTTGAAGCGTATCTTGAAAAGATGATCCTCATCATCGGCATGAGTGCCAAACGTGAGCGGAGTGTGGAAATCGGGTACGTTGACTGCTTTGCAGGCCCTTGGGGTGATGAGTCAGAGTCAATGGCTGGCACTTCGATTGCCATTTCGTTGCAGACCATGGACTCGTGCCGGAATAAACTTGCGGACATGGGTGTTCAAGCGAACATACGCGCTCTCTACATTGAAAAAAGCCCGCGTGCCTTCAATCGATTGAATGCATACCTTCAATCTTCAACACCAGAAGGTATCAACTCGAACTGCCTCCAAGGGAGTTTTTTGGATCTCCGCGATGACATATTGACTTGGTGTGGTAACCAGGCATTTGTGTTTTTCTTCATCGATCCCAAGGGATGGAAGGACGTGGGTGTGGATCAATTGCGCCCATTGCTTCAAAGACCCCGGTCTGAATTTTTGATCAACTTCATTTATGACTTTATCAATCGTACAGCCGCGATGGCCAGTTGGGAGACTGACATTGCAGCATTTCTCGGTACAACTCGCGAAACGGTTCAAGCGTTTGACGGCCAATTGCCACACGAGCGGGAAAGGTTGCTTCTGACCAGTTACCGTGAAGGATTAAAAAGTCGTGTGCCATCCCCAGCCAAAAACGAATATCGTCCGCGCACTGGCTACGTTCGAGTGATGGACCCAAGCAAAGAACGCCCCAAATACCATTTGATCTACTTAACATCTCATCCAAAAGGCTTGATTGAGTTCATGGAAATTTCACAGGGCGTTGACCTAATTCAGAAACAAATTCGAGCTACAAAGAAATTCGACAAACGAGAGGCGGACTCGGGCGTGCGCGACATGTTCTCGGACGAGCCAGCCACAAACACTGAATCGGTAACAGTTGACGAAACAGCCGTTGATGCCTATTGGGTGAGACTTTTATCCTCTGGTATGCAGGCGATTGGTCAAACTGCGTTTGCGGACATTCTTGAAGAAACGGATTGGTTGCCAGATACCCTTCAAACATCCCTGTCACGTTTAATCGCCACCGGACAAGTCATCAATTTGGACTCCAAAACCAAACGCCCGAAGCGGCCACTTCATTTTGAAAAAACCGAGCGGCTACAGCTGACTGTAGCTCATTCCGGGTAAGGAAATCAGCGACATTTGAGATGACCGTTCTAGCACGTCGTTCACTTTCACGGAATGTCCTTTGGCTCTTTTAACACCGTCTGTCGATCTGACCAAGAGATCACCGCAACGGATCGCTGGGTCGAGAACATCTCGAATCATGTCTGCCGTAGCTGGTGTCAGGCTTCCCATTGAATCCAGCAATTGGGAAAATTGGGTTGGCTTTCCGTTGTAAATAGCTGGCACTAATTTCTCAATCAATCCAGACTTACAGCGGTCGGCTGCCAGTGCGTCAAACTGATGACTTTCGCCCAATTCAAGTGCATCCTGCATGGTGGCGTTTCGGTCAAGGTTCGCTTGATACCCGAGCGTGAAAATATCTGGTTCTAAATAGTGTGAAAAGTGATTGGCAGACTGCCAATGAAGTTCCATCATGACATCACGCGCCTTGGCACTGTTTGAAAGATGAATGAACCAATACGTCCATGACGTGTTGCCCATTGGCGTGATATAAAAAATGGTGAAGTTTTTTGCGCCACTGGCCTCGATAAGTCCTTTGGCCAGGTTACGTTGAATGGCCGCTCGCCATGTGGCAGGTGGTGCTGACCTCAAGGCTTCCAGTGCGATCCAATCAATGTGCGCGTCCATCCCCATTTGAGCCAACTTTGCTCGGCTTGCCTCGTTGTCAGAGAGAAACGAAATCAGAGAGTCAACGGCGAAGGTCAGGATAATCTCTGCACCCTTCACTTGCGAAAAAATCGATTTAAGCATTGGCCCGGTCACTTGATCATAGGCATATTGATCAAGAAGAAAAATTGCCCTCTCACCCCCAGCGCGTCGTTGGATGTCGGCAATGATTCCGTTCGCCTTTTCCTGAAATGTACCTTTCAGCAACTCGATGTCAGAGCCAAATCTTGGAGCGGGAAACCGAGCACGCAACATCTGATCAAGATAGTCGAAGTTGGATTTTATTTTTTCAACAAAGTAATACTTAGCATCAACCTTTCGAGGCTTTGAGCGGCCAACATTTAGCTCGACTTCTTTGGCTGCAATGGTGGTCAACGCAATCAGTGGTGACCCTTCATGAAACTGCGTCCCGTCCACTGATGAATATTCGCCGCCACCGGCAAATCCATCAACAATGGACAGCGTGAGTTTTTCCATGTTGTAGTTGCTCATCAGCACCTGGATGTAACGTTCCAAGTAACCCCGCACAATCTTGTGCTTCACCAAACTATGGGGATCGATGGGCGGGGGTAACGTGCCGATTTCCCAGCGGTATTTGTCTGCGCGTTTGACCATGGGTGTGCTGTTGTTAATTTAATTTAGCAAGCCACTGCCCTGTCCCTGTCAGTCAAGCTTGCATTTGCATGCCTACATTCTCGGGCATTGCGTCCCAGGTGCGCCCGTTCAATAACCGACCATTTGCGGCCTTTGCTCGCTTTTTTCCATCAACACCCCAGCCGCCCCATTGCTTGAAGAAAAATGCAACACCCTGATCTTCACATTGCGCACGCACCGAATCTGCCCACTCCTGTTTCATGGGTCGAGCTTTTGGCCCCGATTCGCCGCCAACAATCACCCAATGAATGTTTGTCAAATCAAGTTCACCAACGTCTTCCAGAAGTGGCTCTACAGACAGAAAACGGATATGCGCAGGTACTTTGCGCAAGTGGTTAATTCGTGGCACACCTTGCTTGCGGTTCTCCACTGAGACACCAAGCCATGCATTGGCCGGCGCTGGACGTGTTTTGAAGTAGCGTGCCATACGTGCAGCACGTTTTGTCAAGATTTGATACGTGTGGTGAGGTGTTTGTTGGATAACACGAAAGACGGCATCAATGTGTTCATCCGGAACCAGGTCATGAAACAAATCCGACATCGAGTTGACAAAGTACGTTGTCGGTTTCTTTCGTTTTAGAGGATCGTCCAATCGCTGCGGCAGAACAACTAGCTCAAAACCTTTTTCGTAACCTGGCGTACCCATCGCTTGCAATCGATGTGCCATCGCTTCGGCATAACAATGTTTGCATCCTGCGGAAATTTTGGTGCATCCAACTGTTGGATTCCAAGTTTGCTCTGTCCACTCAATTCGACTTGTAGCCGTCATTTCTTTGCTCCTGTTGTGGATGTAACTTGTATTGGTTTCTCTGAAACATAGTTTCGGACGATGCCTTGAACAATGCCGAAAATTGACAAATCAGTTTTAGGGTGAATCGGCGCGTACTTTGGGTTGTGCGCCATCAGCACAGGACGCCGGTTCTCATACCTCAACTCTTTTAGAGTAAATTCGCCATCCACATCTGCAACCACAAATTGCCCGCCATGTGCGGTCTGTGACCTTTCGACTACGGCGAAATCACCATCAAATATTCCAGCGTCACACATGGAGTCACCCTTGACCCGAATCACCACAGAATTGGATGGCTTGCCAAACAGGAAGCCTTCAAGAGTGAAAGTCTCTTTAGTCCAAGTCTGAGGATCAATCGCATCGGGCACGCCAGCTCGAACGTGCATGTCCATCAGCGGCAATTCGAAAAAACGACGTAGTGGCACCACCTTGCCTCCGTCAACCATTTTGAAGTACCCGGTATCACTCAAACGTCGAACAAGCTGAACCGCCGCGTTCTTGGTCTTGAACCCAACCAAGCGACTGATGCCCGCATACGATGGCATGCACTGATTGGTAGCGAAGTGATCTCTCAGTCGCTTGAGATGAGTTTCGTCGTTGTTGGGGCGGGCCATTTGCTTATTTTAGTGTACGAACGTACATTAACTTAACTTAAACAGGTTAAAATCATTGAATGGAGCCTAAAATAAAATTTCACTCACAAGGACTTGGCAATGACATCAGTACATGAGGTCGCGAAGTATTTCCTGACACTCGGGGACGAAGATGCCGGGGACTTTCTGTCTAACCTCAAGTTGCAAAAGCTGTGCTACTACTCGCAAGGTTTCCATTTGGCATTGTTTGGCAAGCCTTTGTTTTATGACCGCATTGAGGCTTGGCAGCATGGGCCAGTGGTGCCCGATCTGTACCATTTATACAAAGTCCATGGTTCGGGGGCAATCCCTATGCCTCATGGATTCGACATCACTGCGATTGACGAGCCGGTGCGCGGGTTGCTGAATGAGGTCTACAACACGTACGGCCAATTTTCTGCCTGGAAGTTGCGCAACATGACACATGGTGAGGCACCTTGGGTGCAAGCGTTTGGGCGCGGTGCGGGGGCAGAGATTGCAACTTCGTCAATGCAGGATTTTTTCAAGACGCTGCTGGTTGAATAAGCGAGCGTGATGGGCAAGCACATAAAAGCCCTTGGCTCGCAGTCGGCAACAGGACGCTTCAAGACGACTGAAAACGCCAAACCCAGTCCCAATCAATTGATACCCAAGTTTTCGCTGGAGTATCTTCAAAAGAGCCACTGTTTGTCGTTGTGCTCCAATCCAAGGACGAGAAAGCTGCATTGGCTGATCGTCTGCATGAACTAAGCCAATTGACTTGGCAACAGATTCAGCAAGCGCCCCGCCACGGGCAAGGTAGTGAGACGATAGCGAGAACTTCAATGAAGGTTGTTGTTCCACCCTCCATTACCGAAGATACGCCCATCCTGTCCTTTCGATTTAGCGGCAAGGCTCCCATGGTTGGTTTTCGGCGAGAAGAGGTGTTCTACGTGGTGTGGCTTGATCGGGCTTTTGACGTTTATCCACATTGAGGTCTTGATTGAGGCGTTACTCGGGTCGCGGGGGTATGATCTCTGCGGGTCTTAACTGTCCCCGTGCTTTACCTCCCTGAGCACGTCCCGTTTACGGGATTCGACCCGGTCTCGTACCGGGTTTTTTTTGATGCCCCTTCGCTATGAAATTCAAGCTCGTCCTCACACTCCTGTTGTCCAGCGCTTTACTTTGCGCTCATTCAACCACAATCACCGGACAGGTAGTTGGTGTAACTGATGGCGATACGGTGACTGTGATTGACGCATTCAACACCCAGCACAAAATCCGTTTGTCCGGGATTGATGCGCCCGAAAAGAAACAACCTTATGGGGCGCGATCAAAACAAAGCCTGAGTGACCTAGTGTTTGAAAAACAAGTGACCATCGAAAGCGACAAGAAAGACCGTTATGGGCGGGACATCGGGAAAATCCTTCTCGCCACCGGGCAGGATGTAAATCTGGAGCAAATCACACGCGGTTTTGCCTGGCATTACAAAGAATACCAGCGAGAGCAATCAGCTAACGACAGAAAGCTTTAAGACTTCGCTGAACAAGAAGCTCGCAACGGCAGACGTGGCTTATGGGCTGATACCGAACCGTTGCCGCCTTGGGAATATCGGCATAGCAAACGTTGATTTTTTTGGCTTTGCACTGCAAATATCACCCAAATGGGGGAAGTATTTTCCAACTCAGGGACAGTAGATGGCCGGTGGACTCATTCGGCCAACCTACCAGATATCCCTCACCCTGCACAATTCAGTTGCGGCTACCCCCCACGTTGCTGGTGAATTGATTCGCCTGTCAGCGTGCCTGTCATGCAGGTTGTGCCTGCTGTCGTGCCGCCTGTCGCACCACAACTTGCACCCTGTCGGTATGGGGATTATGCAAAGCATCAGCTCAGAAATCGATTCAATTCTTCGTGAAGAAATTGAACTTGCCCAAAAGGACGACCCCGCTCTGATCGTGCGGTCGGCCTTCGAGGTCATTGAAGATTTTTTGGGTCAGGGCATGTCGCTGGAGAGAATCGCATCTGCGCTTCAAAAACATGACATAAAGATCACCAAGGGGCACCTTGTTCGCCACCTTGGCATAGTTCGGGAAGAGCGCGGGCTGAAGCCATTGACAAGAGGCAGAAAATCCAGGTCCCCTGGCGCTTCAACCCAGGCCACATCAATGTCCGACCCTCAAATTCAGCCGCCTGCACCGGCTAAAGCTTCAAGTGCAGCGCCATCCTCTGCCCCTGCTGCTGAAGCCGACTCTGCGCCCATAGCAACCGGTCTGACTTGCAGCTCTGCCGAACAAGAAAAGTTGGTGGCCATGGGCACGGATCGGACAGTCAGAAAAAATGGCGCAACCCACCGAATTTTTGCAAGTCAAACCACATTTCCAGACGAAATCACCAGGCTCAAATTCATCGAAGTGAAAGGCG
>NZ_JAQTXM010000036.1 GCF_028688795.1 Rhodoferax sp.
GAAGAGCCTGTAATTATGTAAAGGGCAAAGACATCCTGTTTTGCCCTTTGCAAACGAGACCGCCAACCCAATGAACCCCAACTGTTGATAACTGGGAACTGTGCATAAGGGGTGTAACCTCGCCACCAAGCCCAAACCCTGAACGATTCCTGCGGGTCTAGTTTTGATGATGGTGGGTGCGCCGAACAGTTTTCCAGGTCACCGTAGCCCAGGTGGTTGCCCGTCTCTGCGTTCAGGGCGCGCTCAATGCAGGCTTCTTTGAAATTCTGAAAGCAGGGTCGCCAATTCACAGTTCTGGGTTGTTCGACCAATGAGAAAAGTGAGCATGCCGGCTATTTGGTCTGGTGCAAGAGTCCAATGATCATCAAGCAGTCGCAGTATTTGCGGCATTTCACCTGCGAGTGTGCTTGAGTGGGTGAGTAAGATGGTTATAAGATTTTTTGGCCTATAGCCCTTATTTTATATGCGTAACACGCTATGTTTAACATGGCAAATTGGCTTGACGGCCGAAACCACTGCAAGCTGTCAAACCCGTTTGGCAAACGCCTCAAACGCCGCCAGCGGCAGCGGTTTGCTGAACAAATAGCCCTGGTACGCATGGCAGCCCAGGTGGGCCAGAAAATCAGCCTGCGCCTGCAACTCAACGCCTTCCGCGATCACTGAGAGCCCGGTGCTCTCGGCCAGTGCAATCACCATCCTGGCAATGGCCGCATCGTTGGTGTCTGTGACGATGTTTCTGACAAACCCCTGGTCAATCTTGAGCTGGTCCAGCGGCAAGCGTTTCAAATAGGTCAGCGACGAGTAGCCGGTGCCAAAGTCATCCAGCGAGAAGCCCACACCAGTTCCCTTGAGTGTGCCCATCTTGGCGATGATGCCCTCCACATCGTCTACCAGCATGCTCTCGGTCAACTCCAGCTTGAGCAGTTTGGGCCTAGCACGGGTGCGTGCCAAGGTGGCCAACACCGTGTCGACAAAATCGGCCTGGCGGAACTGACGCGCGCTCACATTGACGGCGATGGTCAGGTGCGCCAGCGCCGGCTGACTGGCCCACGCTGCCAATTGCGCGCAAGCGGTTTCCAGCACCCATTGGCCAATCGGCAAAATCAGGCCGCTCGCCTCAGCCAGGGGAATGAACGCCGCCGGTGACACCATGCCGCGCTGCGGATGCTGCCAGCGCACCAGAGCTTCCACTCCAGTGACGCGCCCGCTGCCCACCACCTGCGCCTGGTAGTGCAGCAAAAACTGCTGCTTGGCCACAGCTTCGCGCAAGTCGGCTTCCAGCGCCGCATGGGCCGACACCTCGGCCTGCATTTGCGCATCAAAAAAGCGCAGCGTATTGCGCCCCACAGCTTTGGCCTGGAACATGGCCAGCTCGGCGCGCTTGAGCGGCTCCTCGCTGCTTTCCGGCAAGGTGTCACCAAACAAAGTGACCCCAATGCTGGCTGTGCTGTGGTGCGCACCGTTGTCCAGCGGGTAGCTTTGCCCGAGTGTGGCCAGTATTTTTTCGCCCACCGCCTCGACCTGGGTGGCGGCATCCAGCGCGTTTTCGCTCAGGTCTTCAAGCATCACCACAAATTCATCGCTGCCCAGGCGGGCCACGCTGTCGCCTTCGCGCACACATGATTTCAGGCGCTGGGCAACCTGCACCAGCAGCGCGTCGCCCTGGTGGTGACCCAGAGTGTCATTGAGCGTTTTGAAGTTGTCCAGGTCGACAAAGAGCAAGGCGCTTTTGCGCGTGTGGTGAATGCTGGCGGTGAGCGCCTGAGCCAGCCGGTCCATCAGCAGGCGGCGGTTAGGCAGGTGGGTCAACGGGTCGTAGAACGCCAGATTGTCAATTTCAGAGGCTGCAAGGGCTTGTGCTTGCTGGGCTTGTTTGCGCTCGGTGATGTCATGAATGGAGACATGTATGGCGGGCTCGCCCTCGTAGACAACCGAGGTGCCCTGAACGATGACATCGATGCTTGTGCCATCCAGTTTGAGGAATCTGGATTCCGTCGAAGGTGCTTGTGGTGCACCGTCAACGATATTTTTCATGCGTGCCGCTTGGTAGGCCTGTTCGTCTGGGTGAATCAGTTGCTGCGTTGTTTTGCGCAACAAGGCCTGCGCGTTGCTGGCCCCAAACAACTTGATGGCAGCCGGATTGCCGTAAAGAATTTTGCCCCGGCGGTGCACCAGAACCGCTTCTGGCGTCCATTCAATCAAGGTACGGTATTTGTCTTCGCTGGCCTGTAACTCCCGCACCGTTCGCAGCCGCGCTGCCTCCTGCTGCTTCATTTTGACGGCTGCACCCGCCAACAGCAGCGCCGCTGCGGCCAACAGCAAACCGTGGCGCCAGGCACCGTATTGCCATGGGCTCAGCACAGACGCAAGCGATAAGCCGTACGACACCACCACCGGGAAGTCGTTCAAGGCACGGTAGCTGTAGATGCGCTCAATGCCATCGCGGTCGACAACCTGGCGCACCGTTCCAGTGGGCCAGCTTGGCATGTGCTGGCGAAACATGGCCGTGTCAGACCAGTTTTTGCCGATGACCGAATCAGCCATAGGCGAGGTGACCACGGCCCAGCCTGAAGACAGGAAGAGCGTGACAAAACCGTCTGCTCCCCGCTCGATCGAGTCGTAAAAGGTCTGGAAATACGTTGCCCTAACCATGGCCACCACGATGCCAGAAAATGCCCCGCCCGTGCCACCCAGGCGGCAGCTGACAGGCAGCAGCCACTGTCCATTGGCGGTCTTGATCGGTCTGCCAAACACCAGCTCCCGGTCGGCGCCGCGAATATGCGGCGCGAAGTAGTCAAGCGTCGTGTCTGGCCCATTCCCGGCGTCTGGCTCAGCCATGGTGGACAGCACCACGGTGCCGGTGTGGTCAAGCACCAGAAAATTTTGAATCAGTTGGTCGTCAGGCAACAGCCTGGTCAATTGCTGGCGCGCTAGTGGCACATCCAGCTTGCCCGTGTCCAGTAAGCGCTGCAGGGCAATATCGGCTTGGGTAAGACGACCGCCCACCCGTCGCAGGGTCTGGCGGGCATGCTCCTCCAACACCCGTGAAAAATTCTCGGTTTGCACGTTTGCGCGCTCAATCGTCACGGCACGCGCGCCAAGCACCAGATTGGCTGAGTAGGCAACCATGAGCAAAACGCTGAGAACCGCCACCAGCGCAGGGGTAAAACGAAGAGACAGCCTCATGCGATTTTCACTTGGCCGCGTTCAGCCTCTTCACGCCCGCCACAAAGCGTGCCAGCGTGTCAGACAGCACGCCGCGTGGAATGGTGATCTCAATCAGCTGAAACTTGCCGCGCGTCGCCACGGCGTTGTCCAGCGCGGCTTTCAGTTCAGCCCGTGTGCCCACGCGCACCCCGTCGCCGCCCATGCCGCTGGCCATTTCGGCAAAACCCCAGTGGTCCAGGTTGTTGAAGGACGATTCGGGCTGGAACGTGCGCAGCATTTCCCAGCTGGCGTTGTTGAACACCAGCACGATCGGGTCCCAGCCGTAGCGGCGGCAGTTGCCCAGCTCCCAGCCAGTCATCTGAAACGCGCCGTCGCCTACCAGAATCAACGGGCGCTCACCCGTGGCGGCCTGCAGGCCCAGCCCGGCGGGCACGCCAAAACCCATGGTGGCGTAGTAGCCGGGGGCGACCAACGCGGTGTGTTTGATTTCCATCGCGGTGAACAGGCAGTCGCCCATATCAGAGGCAATCGGCATCTTGCTGTGTTTGGCCATCAGGTCATTCACCGCCGTGGCAATGTCAGTGGGGGTGATGCTTTGGCCATCGTCTGGCAAACCCACCGGGAATAGCTGGGGCGTGACACTGAACGCCTTGTCCGGCCCCGGCACACGTTCCAGCATGCGGTTCACCACGGCGGCCAAAGGCAGCTTTGAGTAGGTGTGGTAGCCAATGTTGACCTGCCCATTGAGCGCCTGAATGGTCTTGCGCATGTCGATCTTGGTTTCGGACACGGCGAAGTTCGTATCGCAAATGATCTCACCCAGCAGAAACAGGCTGTCCGAGCTTTCCACCAGCTGGGTCACTTCCGGGAACCCGGCCACACCCATGTAGGTGCCCACCAGCGGTGCGTCTTGTTCAGACAGCAGGCCGCGCCCCATGAAACTTGTCACCACTGGCAGTCCCAGGCGGCGCGACAAGGTGGCCACTTTGTCTTCCAGGCCATAACGGCGCACTTCCACGCCCACCATCAGCACCGGAGACTTGGCTTGCGCCAGCCGTTCCAGAATCTCGTCCACACAGGCATCCAGCGCGTCCGGGTCAACTTTTTGTGCGGCTTCAGGCACCACCTCGGCACAGGGTTCAGCCACCATGTCGCGTGGAATCTCGATGTACACCGGCTCAGAGTGGCGCAGGCAGCTGGCCAGCACCCGCGCAATGTCGGCCGGGGCGCGCTCGGCATCGTCCAAGCGCACCTGGTCGCAGGTGATTTCCTTGAAGATTTGAAACTGGCTGTCGAGCGTTTTGGCCTGGTGGTGCAGCAGCAGCCCGGAGCGCGACTCGTTTTTTCCCGGCCCGCCCGACAGCACCACCAGCGGCGATTTTTCAGCAAACGCCGCCGCCACCGAATTGATCATGTTCAGCGCGCCCGCGCCGTAAGTGACGGCAGCCACGCCCAGGCTGCCATTGATGCGGGCTGCTGCATCGGCCGCAAACCCGACGCCGGGTTCGTGGCTCAAGGTGTAGAGCGGCAAAATTTGCGACTCTTCAATGATGCGAAAGTAGGGCAGGGCAAAGTCGCCAGGGATGCCAAAAATCTGCTGTGCACCGTGCTTTTTGAGCGCGTGCAGCAGTTGTTCGGTGAGATTCATGTGGAATGTCTCCAGGGTTTTAGGTTCGCGGATTATCACTGCCGACGCCGCCTTGCATCCGGTGCATGTCAGGGTTTTGGCGTGCCCAAGCCGTTACCATCACGGCTTATTTTCAAAGGAATTTTTAAAAATGGTCATCACAACAGTAGGCATCATTGGCGCGGGCACCATGGGCAACGGCATTGCGCAGGCGTGTGCGGTTTCTGGCTTGAATGTGGTCATGGTCGACATTTCTGACGCGGCCGTGGCCAAAGGCATTGCCACAGTTTCTGGCAGCCTGGACCGGTTGGTGAAAAAGGAAAAAATCACGGCCGACGACAAGACCGCCGCACTGGCCCGCATCAAGGGCAGCACGCACTATGGTGACCTCACCAGTGCCCAGTTGGTGATCGAAGCCGCTACAGAAAACTATGACCTCAAGGTCAAAATCGTCAAGCAGCTCGACGAAATGTTGCCCCCAAATGTGATCGTGGCGTCTAACACCTCCTCCATTTCCATCACCAAGCTGGCCGCTGTGACGCAGCGCGCCGACCGTTTCATTGGCATGCACTTCTTCAACCCGGTGCCGATGATGGCGCTGGTGGAGATCATTCGTGGCCTGCAAACCAGCGACGCCACCCACGCTGCCGTGCATGCCATGGCCACGACGCTGGGTAAAACCCCAATCACGGTAAAGAATTCCCCCGGTTTTGTGGTGAACCGCATCCTGGTGCCAATGATCAATGAGGCGTTTTTTGTGTTGGCCGAAGGCTTGGCCACGGCTGAAGACATTGACGCAGGCATGAAATTGGGCTGCAACCAGCCGATTGGCCCACTGGCGCTGGCCGACATGGTGGGGCTCGATGTGTGTCTGGCGGTGATGGATGTGTACTTGAGTGAATTTGGTGACAGCAAATACCGCGCCTGCCCCTTACTGAAAGAAATGGTAGCTGCTGGCCGCTTGGGTCGCAAAACCGGGCAGGGCGTCTACAGCTACTAAAAATATAGCTGCTTGCGCTTATTTAATAAGGGCTAGAGCCTATTTTTATATATAAAAATGCAAATTGCGTGTTGGCGCCGAAGGGTGCTGGCACCGTACTGCGACAATGCGTCTCCTTTTTTTGATTGACCACCGGGCATGTCCCCGGCCTTGATTCATGTTCGACATTTCCACGTTAGAAGTTCGCCGCGCTGTTGAGCGCGATGCCAAAGCCATTGCCCAGATTCAGGCCAGTGCCAGCCAGAGTGCCTTCAAGGCGCAGTTTCCAGGCGAGGCCATGCCTGAATTTGACAGCCTGAAAAAGAGCCAGGCCTACTGGCGCGAAGCCATTGAGTTCAGCGACCCGCAGGTATTTGTGGCCACGATCGGGGAAGACGTGGTGGGTTTTGTTGGTTATGACCGCTCACGCGACCCCAAAACCCCCGCCACCATGGGTGAAATCTGGGCGCTGTTTGCTCTGCCTAGCCATTGGGGCCAGGGCGTTGGGCTGGCGCTGTGGGATGCCGCACGCGACGGCTTGGCCGAAGAAGGTTGCACAAAAGTCACTGCCTGGGTGCCGCTGGGTTACGAGCGCGCCTTGCGCTTTTTTGACATGGCCGGTTTCAAGCGTGAAATGACCAGCATCAAAACCGTGTTGGTGGGTTTGACACGCATTGAAGAAATCCGCTTCAAGCGCGACCTGACGTAACTACTCATGGCTGGTAGCCTGCTTTTATTGCTGGACGACATTGCCACGGTGCTTGACGACGTGGCAATGCTCACTAAAGTCGCGGCCAAAAAGACCGCAGGCGTGCTGGGCGACGATCTGGCACTAAACGCGCAACAGGTGGCTGGTGTCAAGGCTGACCGCGAGCTGCCGGTGGTGTGGGCCGTGTTCAAAGGCTCCATGATCAACAAAGCCATTCTGGTGCCGGGAGCCTTGGTACTCAGCGCTGTGGCCCCGTGGTCCATCACACCACTGCTGATGGCGGGCGGCCTGTTTTTGTGTTTTGAAGGCTTCGAGAAAGTGGCCCACAAGCTGCTGCATCGCCCTGAGGACGTGGCGGCCGAGCATGACAAGCTGGTGCAGGCCTTGAGCGACGATTCGGTGGACCTGGTGGCGCTGGAGAAAGACAAGATCAAAGGCGCCGTGCGCACCGATTTCATCTTGTCGACAGAGATCATCGTCATCACGCTGGGCACGGTGGCGGCTAGCCCGTTTGTGACCCAATTGACCGTGTTGGCCGGTGTGGCCGTGCTGATGACGGTGGGGGTTTACGGTTTGGTGGCCGGCATTGTCAAGATTGACGACCTGGGGCTGTACCTGAGCCAGCGCAAAACCCGTGTGTTGCAGAACTTGCAGCAAGCGCTGGGGCGTGGTTTGGTGCTGACGGCACCCCTGCTGATGAAAGCCCTGACCGTGGTTGGCACGCTGGCCATGTTTTTGGTTGGCGGCGGCATTTTGGCGCATGGCTGGCACGCGGTTGGCGATGGTATTGAGCAGATCAGCGCGACCGCAGGCAGCTTGGCTCAGCCCTTGGTCGGTTTGGGCTTGAACACGCTGGTAGGTGTGGCAGCGGGTGCTGCGGCGCTGTTGGCAATGACCCTGTTGGGTCGGCTCAAAACCCGATTTTTTTAGCGTTCGAGTTCAGTGCGACCCGGCGGCGGCATTGGCGCCTGCCGCACCTGCCCTCACATGGCGCGTCAGAAACACCACCGGAATCAAGGCCAGAAAAATCAGCGCCGAGGCAAAAAAGATGTCGTTGGCGGCCAGCATGTAAGCCTGTTGATTCACCAGCCGGTCGACCACGGCCAACGATTGCTGCGGTGTCAAGCCGCTTGAAGCCAAGCCTGACAGGCTGCTGGTGGTGGCACTGCTGCCCAGGTTGACGTATTCGCTGAGTTGCGCGTGGTGCAGGGCGGCGCGGTCTTGCCACAGCGTGGTAGCAATGGAGGTGCCGAACGCACCGGCCGTGATGCGCACAAAGTTCGACAGGCCTGACGCAGCCGCAATGCGATCTGGCGACAGGCCAGAAAGCGTGATGGTCATCAGCGGGATGAAGAAAAACGCCATGGCCACGCCCTGGATCAACGTCGGGACCAAAATGGTGCCAAAGTCAGCCTGGGTGTTGAAGTTGGAGCGCATCCACAGCACCAGGCCAAACACCATGAAGGCAAAGGCGGCAAACTTGCGGGGGTCAAATTTGGCAATATTCTTGCCCACTAGGGGCGACAAAATCAGCGCCATCAGGCCGACCGGGGCCAGAATCATGCCGGCTTGCGTGGAGGTGTAGCTCATGTACTGCTGCAGCCACAGCGGCAACAGCACCACGTTGCCAAAAAACAGCCCGTAACCCACCGACAGCGCCACTACTCCGGCCCAGAAGTTGCGACGTTTGAACAGCGTCAAATCGACCACTGGGTGCTCTTCGGTCAGCTCCCAGATCAGAAACGCCACAAAGCCCACGGCTGCCAGCACGGCCAGTGCCACCATTTCCTGCGAATGAAACCAGTCTAGCTCCTGCCCTTTGTCGAGCATGATCTGCAGCGAGCCCACCCAAAGTACCAGCAGCGTGAGGCCCACCGAGTCAATTGGCAGCTTGCGGGTTTGGGTTTCGCGTTTGTGAAAAATGCGCCAGGTGATGAAAGCAGCGCCCACGCCCACCGGGATGTTGATGTAGAAAATCCACGGCCAGGAGATGTTGTCGGTGATCCAGCCACCCAGCAGCGGCCCCAGCACCGGGGCGATCAGTGTCGTCATCGACCACAGCGCCATCGCTAGGCCGGCCAGCGCGGGCGGGTAGCTGGAAAGCAGCAGCGCTTGAGAGAGCGGAATCATTGGCCCGGCCACCAGCCCTTGCAACACGCGAAAGATGATCAGTGTGGTCATGTTGGGTGCCAGCCCGCACAGCCAGGATGTGATGACGAACAGGATGACGCTGGTCACAAACAGTCGCACTTGACCAAAACGCTGCGCCAGCCAGCCGGTGAGTGGCACGGCAATGGCGTTGGCCACGCCAAAACTTGTGATGACCCAGGTGCCCTGATTGGGGCTGACGCCCAGGTCGCCAGCAATGGCTGGAAGCGACACGTTGGCAATCGAGCTGTCGAGCACGTTCATGAACGTGGCGGCGGACAGCGCCAGCGTGCCCCACAGCCGGGCCGAGCCGGTCAGGGGCGGCGGGTGGATGTAACCGGCGGCGGGGGTGGATTGAGACATGAGGCTTGGGGAATTTCGGTGGGATGATCAGACCAATCAACTGGTTGGTTTGGCACGCCGTTGGCTGTGCCCGGCGCAGCTGCAACCCGTCCGGCACAATTGAATTTCAGGGCTTGACAGGTTGTTTGGCGGCACCCGACTGCCCCAGATTGGCCGCAATCACACGCTGAACCAGCTGTTGAGCAGCGTCATCGGTGGGCAAAGCCACAGGCGGCACAACGGCAACTCGCGGCACATCCGCCAGCGCCAGACCATCGGTCTTGCTCACATCGACCTCGACCGTCATCGACAAGCCCACGCGTAAAGGGTGCGCGGCCAGTTGCTTGGCATCCAGCGCAATACGCACCGGCACGCGCTGTACCACCTTGATCCAGTTACCCGTGGCGTTTTGGGCGGGCAACAGCGAAAAAGCCGCACCCGTACCTGCGCCCAGACCGCTCACCGTGCCGCTGTAGCTGACCTTTTTGCCATATTGGTCAGCCACCAGTGTCACCGGCTGACCAATACGGATATTGCGCAACTGCACTTCCTTGAAGTTGGCCTCGACCCAGACCTTGTTCAAGGCAATCACTGACATGAGCGGTGTGCCCGCCGCCACGCGCTGGCCGAGTTGCACCGTGCGTTTAGCCACGTAACCGTCTACTGGGGCCATCAGGGCAGCGCGCTGGGTGGCCAGAAAGGCTTCGCGCAGGCGGGCGCCAGCCAGTTGCACGCTGGGCTGTTGTTCTACCTGGGTGCCTTCGGTCAAGGCCTGGTTGCTGTTCAATTGTTCGCGTGCTGCCAAAACCCCAGCCTGTGCGGCAGCCAGTGTGCTTTGAGCGCTATTGAATTGTTGCTGCGCGTGCTTTAACTCTTCTTGTGATACGGCACCGTTGCCGCTGAGCGACTGGCGGCGTTTCAGGTCGTCGCTGGTGCGCTCCACGTCCACGCGGGCTCGTGTGATATCGGCATCGCGCAGGGCAATTTGCGCTGTGAGCGTGCCATTGTTGGCGTAAAGCGTGCGCGCCTGGCGCACCGCTTGCGCCAGGGCCGCCTGCGCCTGGTCCAGCGCGACCTTCGAGTCGGCAGGGTCCAACTGCACCAGCGTTTGCCCGGCTTTGACAAAGTCGGTGTCATTGGCCAGGATGCCCAGCACCGTACCGCTGATTTGCGGGGTGATCTGGATCACATCACCCTGCACATAGGCGTTGTCAGTGTTTTCAAAGTGACTGGCCACCAGGTACTCATAGGCGGTCCAACCCAGGCCGGCAAGCACCACCACGGCGACCAGAATCGTCAGGCCTTGTTTGCGTTTGGGGTTGCCGCTGCGGGCTGGCGGGGAAGAAGTGGCGGTGTCGGTCATGGTGGTGATTCCTGTCGGTGTCTGGTCAATTATTTAGATAAAAATGGGCTATAGCCCTTTATATATATGCGTAAGTAGCTATATTAAATAAAGCATTCATTCAAGCGATAGCGGCGTTGACGGGCCCAGCCCGCCGCCTAACGCCCGCGCCAGCGCCACCTGGTTTTGCAGTGCGCGGGTGGTCAGGTCCACGCTTTGGCGGAGCTGCGCCAGCACGGCTGATTCAGCGCTGAGCACCTGCAAGGCGTTGAGCAGGCCGCTGGCGTAGCGCTGCTGCGCGGCGGCATAAACCTCTTGCGCAGCCTGAGCGACTTGCGTCTGCTCGGCTTGCTGGCGGGTCAGGGCTTGTCTGGAAGCGAGTTGGTCGGCGGCGTCGTGCACGGCATTGATCACGGTGGCGTTGTAGCTTTCTACTGCAGCGTCGCGCTCGGCGGTCTTGCCGCCCAGGTTGGCGCGCAGCCGGCCACTGTCAAACAGCGGCAGGCTGATGGCCGGGCCCACGCCCCACTGGCGGCTGCCCGACTGCAGCAACTCACCCAGCCCGATGCTGGAAAAACCGGCAAACGCCGTGAGGTTGATGTTGGGGTAGAACTGCGCTTTGGCGCTGTCCACGCCAAGTTCGGCCGCCTGCACGCGCCAACGCGCTGCCGCTACATCGGCGCGCTGGCCCAGCAGGTTGGCGCTGATGGTGCTGTCTATTGTTATGGATTTAATAGCTTCTTGCGCTTGTGGAATAAGGGCTATAGCCTGATTAGGCTCTCCAATAAGTGCTGCCAGCGCGTTGCGGGTCAGGGTAATTTGCTCATCCAGCAGCGCCAGTTGCAGGCGTGCCTCTGGCAACGCAGCTTGGGTCAGGCGCAAATCAAGCGGGGTGTCCAGCCCGGCGTTCACCCTGTCTTGCACCAGTTGCAGGGTTTGCGTGCGTTGCGCCAGCGTACGGCTGGCAACCGCGTGCTGCTCGTTCAGGCCAACCCAGCCCAGGTAGGTTTGCGCCACTTGGGCGGCGAGCAGCAGTCGGGCTGCTTGCGCGTCGGCTTGCGCAGCGCGCTCTGCGCCCAGCGCGGCTTGCAGGGCAGCACGGTTTTTGCCAAAAAAGTCCAACTCCCAATTGGCGGCGAGTTGGGCTGTGCCGCTGCTTTCCACAGATCCCGCCAAGGGGGGTGGAACGGCACCGTTGGCCGTGTAGCGCTGCTGCGTGGCATTGACTTGCGCGACCAGTTGCGGACCTGTGGCAGCGTGGATGAGCCGGGCGGTGGCCTGCGCAGCGGCGATTCTGGCTTGTGCCAGTTTGAGGCTGGGGTTGGCTTGCAGTGCTTGCGCCTCCAACTGGTTCAGTGTGTCGTCGCCAAAACCGCGCCACCATTGGGCATCTTGCAGTGCGTTGGCGTTGGCTTGGGCAGGTGCTGCGGTCAGCCCGAAGGAGGTGGCATCGCGCAGTTCGGCTTTGGGCGTGATGCCGGAAAAGTCGGCGCAGCCCGCCAGGGTGGCCAGCGCCAGAGCGGCAGTCAACGCGCTGATGCCAAACCGTGTGCTCGCAAACAGTGCGACAGGCTTGGTGGGGGAGGGTGTGAACTTAGTTTTCATGGCTGTCCTTGGGTTCGCGCAGGGTTTGGGCGGTGGTGAGAATGCGGCGCAGCAGCCCTTTGAGGGTGTGCCATTCTTCCAGCGAGAAGCCGGCCAGATGCGTGTTTTGTACTTGGCTGAGTACGGCCGGAATCTGCTTGGCTGCGGCGACGCCAGTGGGGGTGAGCTCGATGTGGACAACGCGCCGGTCGTCCTCCGATCGCACCCGCCGGCACAGCTGCTTGGCCTCCAGCCTGTCAAGCAGGCGTGTCATGGAGCCCGCGTCCAGATCGCACGCGCGGGCCAGTTCGGCCGCGGTGGAGCCGCAGCCCAGGTGCAACTTAAACAGCGGCACCCATTGCGCGTTGGTCAGGCCAAGGGGCTCGAACTCGCGGTCGACCTCGCGTGAGATGTGGGTAACGATGCGCCGCATCATGAAGCCCACGCTCTCGCTGGGCTTGTAATCATGGGCGTTATAAAAAGACGTGGCGGCGTCTGGCGGCGCACTGGCCGGGGATGGTGGGGGAGTTTTTGAAGTCACCCAGAAATTCTAATTGCTTAGACAATCATTGCTTAGGCTTCTATTTATTTTCAATGCATTCGACTGTGCCGGTGCGGCTGCCAGCGCGAGATTCAACCACCCGGCGACAACGCACAAAGCTTGCGGCTAAACAATGAATGATGGCGCTGCTTTGTGTAAAAAAAAGATGTTATAGGCCTCTAGCCCTTTTAAATAAAGCGCGAGCAGCTATAATTTTTGTCAATTGCTAACGTCAAGCCTCGCCGCCAAAGTGCTCGGCGAGCTTGTCGATGTACTGCTCCACCAGCTTTTCAAACTCAGCCTCAACCACCGGGCTGACCACCATTTTCATCAAACCCGGCAGCGGCAGGGTCAACTCGCCTTGAAGCTTGAGCACCAGGTGTGTGGACTTTTTCTTGTCGGTGACCTGCCAGCTGCCCGACACCAGCGCGTTGCCCTCGCCTGCAACCGGTGTCCAAACCACGCTTCCATTGGCCTTGTTGGCTGTGTATTTGGAGGCGTAAATGGTTTGCAGGTTGATCTGTGCCAAACCAATCTTGGCCATTTCCCAGCGGTAGACGTTGTCCCCCAGATCCACCAATTGATCGACCTTGGGGAAGAAGCTGGCAGACACCGGCACATTGCTCAGGGTGTCAAAAACCGTGGCGTAGTCAGCTTTGACGGCAAATTCGTAACCCAAGTCGATGGCAACTTTGATGGTCATGGGTGTCTCCAGTATGTTGTTGATTAATTCGCACGGCTCATGTGGGGAGACGTGGGGCCCGGCCAAAAGCCGGGGCCCGAGTTTGCCACCACAATACCGGTCCCCAACGAGAAATCTATGACAACTTTGCTACTTGCGCCCATGGAAGGCCTGCTGGACTTCGTGCTGCGCGACATATTGACCCGTGTGGGCGGGGTTGACCGCTGCGTGTCAGAGTTCATCCGTGTCACCGACACGTTGATGCCTGAACGTGTGTTTTTGCGCTACGTGCCTGAACTGTTGCAGGGCAGCAAAACCACGTCAGGTGTGCCGGTGCGACCCCAGTTGCTGGGTTCAGACCCGATGTGTCTGGCCGAGAACGCCGCCAGTCTGGCCCAATTGGGCGCCGAGGGCATTGACCTGAACTTTGGTTGCCCGTCGCCCGTGGTCAATCGGCACCGAGGTGGTTCCGCCTTGCTGGAAGAGCCTGAATTGCTGTACCGCATTGTGTCGGCGGTGCGTCGGGCGGTTCCACCTCACTTGCCGGTATCGGCCAAGATGCGCCTTGGGCTGCATGATGACCGTCGTGCCGAAGAATGTGCGCTGGCGATTGAGGCCGCCGGAGCGGCTGAGATTGTGGTGCACGCGCGCACCAAGCAAGACGGTTATCGCCCGCCCGCTTATTGGGAGCGTATTTCCGACATGCGCCTGGTGGTGAATTTGCCGCTGGTGGCCAACGGCGAAATCTGGACGGTGGCAGACGCGCTGCGCTGTCGTGAGGTGTCGGGCTGTCAGAACCTGATGCTGGGGCGCGGTATGGTGGCTGATCCCGCCCTGGCCAACGCTATTCGTGCTGCGGATTCGGGCAGTTCGCTGCCTGTGACGATGACCTGGCCAGAATTATTTGATTTGATGGAGCAGTTTTGGCTGCTGGTGGTGGCACATCTGGACCGTGGCCAGCAGACCGGGCGACTCAAGCAGTGGCTTAACCTGTTGCGGCGCGCACACCCCCAGGCGCAAGTTGCGTTTGTGGCCGTGCGTACCTTCCACGATCCCGCAGATGTGGCCAATTGGCTGAAAGCGCAACGCGTATTTCTTGGTGCCGGACAGTTTTTGGCTTGAAATTTGTGTCATTGGTGCCATGTCCTGTACTCGCACCTGTCAAAGCTGGGCCCGATAGAATCAATTCATGGTTACAAAAACTCCAAAAATCATCATGCCCAAGAAGCCAAAAGTGTTAGAGGGCGACAGTGACGGCACAGTGGTGCTAGAGCGGCGCACGCAAAAAACCCGTCCGCCGCCGATGTATCAGGTGCTAATGCTCAATGACGACTACACGCCGATGGAGTTTGTGGTGATCGTGATTCAGGAATTCTTTGGCAAAGATCTAGAAACGGCCACCCAGATCATGTTGAAAATTCACTTGGATGGCCGGGGCGTGTGTGGTGTGTTTTCGCGTGACGTGGCAGCCACCAAAGTGGATCAGGTGATGGATGCAGCCAACAAGGCCGGGCATCCCCTGCAGTGTGTGAGTGAACCGTTGGAACCCTGATGGATTTGTAATCCATTTACCCTGAACTGAATTTGAAATCAGATTACAGTTAACTTCTGAACCAAAGCTATTAAAGGACTCACATGATTGCCCAAGAACTGGAAGTCAGTCTTCACATGGCGTTTGTCGAGGCGCGTCAACAGCGCCATGAATTCATCACTGTGGAGCATTTGCTGCTGGCGCTGCTGGACAACCCCAGCGCCGCCGAGGTGTTGCGGGCCTGCTCCGCCAACATCGACGACCTGCGCAAGTCGCTGGTTACCTTCATCAAAGACAACACACCGCAAGTGGCGGGTACTGACGATGTGGACACGCAACCCACCTTGGGTTTTCAGCGTGTGATTCAGCGTGCCATCATGCATGTGCAAAGCACTGGCAGTGGCAAAAAAGAAGTGACCGGGGCCAACGTGTTAGTGGCCATTTTTGGTGAAAAAGACTCGCACGCCGTGTATTACCTGCACCAGCAGGGCGTGACAAGGCTGGATGTGGTGAATTTCATTGCCCATGGCATTAAAAAGAGCGACCCACCCGAACCCACCAAGACCGGTGAAAGTCAGCCTGAGACAGAAGAGGGTGCGTCTGAGAAGAATGAAAAGTCTTCTCCGCTTGAGCTTTACACGCAAAACCTCAACCAACTGGCGAAAGATGGCAAGATTGACCCGCTGATTGGGCGCGAGTACGAGGTTGAGCGCGTGATTCAAATTTTGTGTCGCCGCCGCAAAAATAATCCGCTGCTGGTGGGCGAAGCTGGCGTGGGCAAAACGGCGATTGCCGAGGGACTGGCCTGGCGCATCACGCAAAAAGCTGTGCCTGATATTTTGGCCGACTCCATCGTGTACTCCCTTGACATGGGAGCGCTGCTGGCTGGCACCAAATACCGTGGTGACTTTGAGCAACGGCTCAAGGGCGTGTTGAAGGCGCTTAAGGACAAGCCCAACACGGTGCTTTTCATTGATGAAATCCACACCTTGATTGGTGCCGGTGCGGCTTCAGGCGGCACGCTGGATGCCTCTAACCTGCTGAAACCTGCGCTGAGTTCTGGTGCACTCAAGTGCATTGGTGCGACCACCTTTACCGAGTACCGGGGTATTTTTGAGAAAGATGCGGCGCTGAGCCGTCGTTTCCAAAAAGTGGATGTGCTCGAACCCACCGTGGAAGAAACGGTTGAAATCCTCAAGGGACTCAAGTCCCGCTTTGAGGAGCACCATAACGTCAAGTACGCTGTGGCTGCACTGCAAGCCGCAGCCGAGTTAAGCGCAAAGTACATCAATGACCGGCACTTGCCAGACAAAGCCATCGACGTGATTGACGAGGCCGGCGCCGCCCAGCGAATTCTGCCACCTAGCCGCCGTAAAAAAATCATCACCAAGACTGAGGTCGAAGAGATCGTGGCCAAGATTGCCCGTATACCGCCAGCCAATGTGTCAAACGATGACCGCGGCAAACTCAAAACGCTTGAGCGTGATCTGCGCAACGTGGTGTTTGGGCAGGATTTGGCCATCGACAAGCTTGCATCCGCCGTCAAGATGGCTCGTTCGGGCTTGGGCAAGGGCGACAAGCCGATCGGGTCCTTCTTGTTCAGCGGCCCCACCGGCGTGGGCAAGACCGAGGCCGCCAAGCAACTGGCCTACATCATGGGCATTGAACTGATCCGTTTCGACATGAGCGAATACATGGAGCAGCATGCCGTGAGTCGCTTGATTGGTGCGCCTCCCGGCTATGTAGGGTTTGATCAGGGGGGCTTGTTGACGGAAGCCATCACCAAGAAGCCACACTGCGTGTTGCTGCTTGATGAGATTGAGAAGGCGCACCCGGCGATTTTCAATGTGCTGTTGCAGGTGATGGACCACGGCACGCTCACTGACAACAATGGTCGCAAGGCCGATTTCCGCAACGTCATCATCATCATGACGACCAATGCCGGTGCGGAGACCATGAATAAGGCCAGCATTGGCTTTACCAACGCACGTGAGGCCGGTGATGAAATGGCGGATATCAAGCGTTTGTTCACGCCTGAGTTCCGCAATCGACTGGACGCCATCGTCAGCTTCAAGGCGCTCGATGAAAACGTGATTCTGCGGGTGGTGGATAAGTTCCTGTTGCAGCTGGAAGCCCAGCTGTCCGACAAAAAAGTGGATGTCACATTCACAGACAAGTTGCGCAAACACCTGGCCAAGAAGGGTTTCGATCCATTGATGGGTGCCCGGCCGATGCAGCGCCTGATTCAGGACACCATCCGCCGTGCCTTGGCTGATGAGTTGTTGTTTGGTCGCTTAACCGAGGGTGGTCGCTTGACGGTAGACCTGGATGAGACCGATGAAACCAAGACCGAAGTCTTGCTGGATATTCAGCCCTTGCCCAAGAAAGAGGGCAGGGCTAAACCAGAGCCGCAGGAAGCCAGTGTTATTTAAAACCCACACGGTCCAGCAGTTGCTGGACCTTTACCTGGTTCATGCCAACGACACTGACATGAACAGTTTCGCTTTTGAAATTACCGCCCGTCATAGCTTGTAGCGCCGGGTTGTTAATGTGAACCCCACGCGCCGCCGGCCATTCGTTGTTGCCATCAGCAAAGTGGTTTTGAGCAGACGGGCTGGCCAAGTACTCCAAAAATTTGATGGCATTTGCCGTGTTTGGTGCATGTTTGGCCACCGCACCCCCTGCGATGTTCACATGGGTTCCCCAACTGGATTGGTTGGGGAATACCACGCCTACCTTTTCTACAACCGCTTTGTCCTCTGGGTTGGTCGAGCGCATCAGTCGGGCCAAGTAGTAACTGTTGGTAACTGCGACGCCACATTCGCCAGAGGCCACGCCTTTGATCTGGTCGGTGTCGCCGCCTTTGGGTGAGCGGGCCATGTTGCTCACCATGCCCTTGAGCCATTGCTCGGTTTGTTTTTCGCCCAGGTGTTCCATCACCGCACCAAACAGTGATAGGTTGTAGGGGTGCGAGCCGGAACGGATGCACAGTTTGCCTTTGTTTTTTGGGTCGGCCAACTCTTCGTAGGTGTCTACATCCTGCGACTTGACGCTGGTCTTGTTGTAAACAATGACACGCGCCCGAGTTGAAAACCCATACCAAGGCGTTTGACCGGCGCTGTCTGTGTTAGCCCTGAATTGTTCGGGAATGGCGTCGTTGAGCAGTTTTGACGAGATGGGTTTGAATAAGCCCTCAGCTTCTCCGCGCCACAAGCGTGAAGCATCCACCAACAGGATCACGTCGGCTGGTGAGGCGGCGCCTTCAGCTTTCAGGCGGGCAATAATGCCGGCATCATCAGCATCAACCCGGTTGATTTTGATGCCTGTGGCCTTGGTGAAATTGCCATACAGCGCCTCGTCCGTCGGGTAGTGCCGGGCGGAGTAAATATTGAGTTCATTGGTCTGAGCAAAGCCAGTACTGCAAAGAACTGCGAGCATGCCGGTTGTGGTGATTTGGGTCAAGTTCATGGTGAATTCAATTGGTTGTGGTTGTGACTTGACTTTAACACAAATGCGAATCATTCCTATTAAATGAAAATACAATTTCTAGTCATGCGTTTGACGACGCTTGCAATTGCGTTGGTTTTGGCAGCTTGTTCAAGCGTTTCAACGCAAAAGCCAACACCAGTGCCAGTGATGACGCCCGCGCCTGCAGTCCTTAAACCGCCCATCATCGGGTTGGTTCTGGGTGGTGGCGCGGCCCGTGGGTTTGCGCACATTGGCGTGATTCAAGCTCTGGAACAGGCTGGTATACGTCCTGATCTGGTGGTGGGTACCTCTGCGGGGAGTGTGGTTGCGGCGCTCTACGCCAGCGGTAAAAATGGGAAAGACTTGCAGAAGGTAGCCGAGTCGATGGAAGAGGCATCGTTCTCAGACTGGCGTTTACCGGTTTTCAAGCCAGGTGTTCTCAAAGGTGAGGCACTGGCAAGATTCATCAGCGGCCAGGTTGGTGGCAGGCAGATCCAGGAGCTGCCAATTGCACTTGGTGTCGTAGCCACAGACCTTGACAGTGGCCGGGGCATACTCTTTCAGCGTGGTGATGTGGCGACTGCAGTGCGAGCGTCGAGTGCCATTCCGGCCTTGTTCCAGCCAGTGTTGATCGCCGGTCGTGAGTACGTTGATGGTGGCTTGGTGGCTCCAGTGCCGGTGCAATTTGCGCGGCAAATGGGCGCTCAGGTGGTGATTGCTGTTGATATCTCAGGGACACCTCAAGGTAACTCTGCTTCAGACACCTTCCAGATACTGATGCAGACGTTCTCGATCATGGGCAAAAGCATCAGCGCATTTGAATTGCGGGAAGCTGATGTGGTGGTAAAGCCATCTTTGACGGGTTTGTCCAGTGCAAGCTTTGCCTCAAGGGCGCAAGCGATTTCTGCTGGGCATCAAGCGATGTTGCCCTGGATTGACAAGCTGCGTAGCGCCATACAGTCCAAATCGAGGTAAGGAGATAAGTCGAAAAAAAAGGGCTGATCTTACGATCAGCCCTTAAGGGATCCCTGAACCTGAAGGTTTCGAAAGGACCCGAGGAGACAACTTGCAGAAACCAGGGTTTCAAAAAACTATCATTGGTGTGAGTATCTCAGGGTTTTCCCTTGAACTTCAGAGCCGGTAAGCTTAATTTTTAAGTGACATCCAAATATTGGCATGCCGTTAAAAATTAACGTTTTTTTGCTGCGGGCTTGGCAGCGCTAGCAGCGGAATTGGCCACTGCATTGAAATTTGTTTCAGCGACATCTGTGGCTTGTTTGACTGCTTTTTGCACGGATTCAAGGGCGTTGGTGGCAGCAGCCACCGCGCTTTTCATCATTGTCACGGCAGGCTCAGAGCCAGCGGGAGCATTTTTAGCAGCGGACTCGACCATGCCAGTGAATTGTTGTTGAACTTCAGAAACTTGAGCTTCCATTGCCTTGGTGAATTCGCCTGTCGTGCCGGTGGCGATTTCATAAAGATGACGGCTGTATGCAGCAGTCTTTTCAGCCAAAGGCTGCAGCAGGCTTTGTTGCAGAGCCATCAGCTCTTGAGCATCTTTAACGCTCAACATTGCTTTGGCGTTTTCGCCAGTTTCATTGAGAGCAGCTTTGGATGCGCTGAGGTTGAGTTCGACGATTTTTTCCACGCCTTCGAAGGCTTTGGAGGTCAGACCCAACAGGGTTTCGATGTTGGCTTTTTGCGAGGCGAGGACTTGTTCTACGGTCAGCATATTTATTTCTCCACTAAGTAAAAAAAACAGTAACCGCTTTGAACCTGAGTCTGACTCGGTTTATGTTGCGGTGCAGCATGACTTTAATTATAGGGTTAACCCGTTCTGATGCAAGTTTTTTCTGTTGCATTGCAGCAATTTAGGCAATCTTTCCTAAAACAGTCAATTTTTTGCAACAAGACACAATATTGATATGCAGGCTTTTTATTCAGACCGTTTCGTACTCCCGCTGCCTGAGGGGCACCGTTTTCCAATGGCAAAGTACGAAATGTTGCGTGCCGGGATTAAAAGTGCGTTGTCGCAAATCATTTTGCATGAGGCACCTGCTGCCACGGAGGGTCAACTTGCTTTGGTACATACCCCGAGTTACATCGATGCTGTGCTCAGTGGAAGCATCACCGCAGTTGCCTTGCGTGAGATTGGAT
This sequence comes from Rhodoferax sp., assembly GCF_028688795.1. GTDB lineage: Bacteria > Pseudomonadota > Gammaproteobacteria > Burkholderiales > Burkholderiaceae_C > Rhodoferax. The sequence goes on from NZ_JAQTXM010000036.1 coordinate 20,279, forward strand.
TTCCGTGGAGCGAGATGATGGCTGAGCGCGCGCGTCGTTCTGTGGGTGCGACGGTGGCAGCAGTTCATGCGGCAATGACCACTGGGCTTGGCGCCAACCTCGCTGGTGGCACGCACCACGCCTATGCCGACAAGGGTAGTGGTTTTTGCGTCTTTAACGATGTGGCTGTGGCCTCCCGTCTGGCGCAAATTGAGTGGGCCAAAGTTCATCACAAGCCTTTACAAGTGGCGGTGATTGATCTCGATGTCCATCAGGGTAACGGCACTGCGCATATTTTTCAAGCCGATCCCACTGTATTTACCTTGTCGCTGCATGGTGACAAAAATTTTCCCTTTCGCAAGGAGGCCAGTGATCTGGATGTGGCGTTGGCGGATGGCTGCTGCGACAGTGATTACTTGGCCGCGCTCGACCTGGCGCTACACACTTTAAGCAACCGTTTTGATCCGGGGTTGATCATTTACCTGGCCGGCGCAGACCCCTTCGTGGGGGACCGACTCGGTCGGTTGAGCGTGTCGGCAGACGGGCTTGAGGCCCGTGATCGGCGAGTGTTTGACTGGTGTTTTGGCCGCCAGATTCCGGTAGCCTTTGTGATGGCCGGCGGATACGGCCAGCAAATCGAAGAAACGGTTCAGATTCAGTTGACGACTTACCGCATTGCGCTGTCCTATTGGCAGCGTTGGCAGTTGCGTAACCCAATGTCAACATGACATTGTGCTGCTGTATCTTGAAATAATTGACAGGGAAGTCGGGCGAATTTCACACGCTGAGAATGGTGATCTGTTTAACAATTGACAAGTTACAAAAATCATAAAGCAGGAGAATCTTGATGAATCCGAATGGCCTGACAAAGCGCAACTACCCAAAAAACCCCACTGATGTTTATTTGTTTGCAACCTGCCTGATTGACCAATTCACGCCCCAGGCTGGGCTGGATACAGTGAATTTACTTGAGCGCGAGGGCATTCGGGTGCATTACCCGCTGGCTCAAACATGTTGCGGGCAACCTGCCCACAGCAGCGGTTACGCTGACGAAGCCCGTTCGGTCGCACTGGCACAACTGAATTTGTTTGTCGAGCCCTGGCCTGTTGTGGTGCCATCAGGCTCATGCGGCGGCATGATTCGCTCCCATTACCCGCACTTGTTTGCCGGTGACCCTGAGTTACATGCCAAAGCGGTGGCCTTGGCTGATCGGGTTTATGAGCTTAGTGAATTTCTGGTGCATGTGGTGAACTTTGACCATGCCGATACCGGCGCACCTTGCACCATTGCCTTGCACACCTCTTGTCATGCACGTCGACAGATGGGGGTGCACGACACCAGTGTTGCGTTGCTTGACAGTCTGGATCAGGTTCAGGTGGTGGAGCAAGCGCGCATTGAAGAGTGTTGTGGATTTGGCGGCACGTTTGCGCTGCTGTATCCAGATATTTCAGAGGCCATTGCAACCGACAAGGTGGCCAGTATCAAAGCCACTGGTGCAGCCTGCGTGGTCAGCGCTGACTGTGGCTGCCTGCTCAACATCACAGGCCGTGCAGCCAAACAAGACGAATTGGCGGGCCGCACCACGCCAAGCCTGCCGGGGGAGCATTTAGCCAGCTTCTTGTGGCGGCGTACCCAGGGGAGTGAAGCATGAGCGCCCGGGAACAAATTCTGAACCGCTTGCGCAAGCCCAACGTGACAGCCCAACCGATTTTGCCAGACGTGGCTCATTGGTTTGAATCCCATCGCCGCGCTGAGGACGTGGCACAGCGCACTGCGAGGCTCCGTACAGCGCTTGAGGCGGTGCACACGGAACTGCATGATGTCACGCATGCCAATTGGGCAGACGTGTTGTTGCAAGTGGCTACCGCAAAGGGTTTACACCAAATTCTGATTGGCACGAATACGCCGCATGGCACTGAGCTCCAGGCGCGTGAATCGGGCGCGATTCAGATCATGGCTTATGACAAACCCATCGACAGTTGGCGCGATTTGCTGTTTGACGGTGTTGACTCGGCCCTGACCCTGGCGCGTGGTGCGGTGGCTGAAACCGGCAGTTTGATTCTGTGGCCCAGTCCGGATGAGCCACGTTTGATGTCGTTGGTGCCGTCCACGCACTTTGTGCTGCTGGATGTGGACACGATTCATGCCGATTTCTATGCTGTCATGACAGCGGAAGGCTGGTCAAAAGGCATGCCTACGAATGCCCTGTTGATTTGTGGACCCTCCAAAACGGCGGATATTCAGCAAACTCTGGCCTACGGCGCCCACGGTCCCAAAGAGCTCGTGGTGTTGTTGCGTCACGCAGACGGGAGCATGGCATGAGCAAAATCGTCCAAATCCACCCAGCCAAAGATTTCAAAGCCCGAAGCAAGACCGTGCTGGACAACCCCGGGCAACGCAAGAACTTTCGTGGTGCCATGGATTTTCTGCAAGCCAAGCGTCGCGCGCAATTTACCGATCAGGACGAATTGCAAGGGCTGCGCGAGCTGGGGGCATCCATCAGGCGCTATAGCTTGGCCAACTTGCCTCGATTGTTGGAGCAACTCGAAGCCAATTTGATAGCCAACGGCGTGCAGGTGCACTGGGCGCAAAACTCAACGGATGCCAACGCCATCGCACTCAAGATTGCAGCGCGAGTGAATGCCACGCGCATCATCAAGGGCAAGTCCATGGTGAGCGAAGAAATAGGCTTTAACCATGCCATGGAGGCTGCCGGCATTGAGGCCTTTGAGTCGGACATGGGTGAGTACATTGTTCAGTTGGCAGGCGAGGCGCCGTCGCACATCATCATGCCGGCCATTCATAAAACCAAGCAGGAAATTGCCCAGCTGTTTGCAGATGAGGTGCCCGGCGTGACCTACACCGAAGACGTAGACGCCCTGATTCAAATTGGTCGGAGGGTGCTGCGGCGCAAGTTTGCTGACGCTGACATTGGTTTGTCTGGCGTGAATTTCGCGGTGGCTGAAACCGGTACGCTTTGCTTGATAGAAAACGAAGGCAATGGTCGCATGTGCACCACTGTGCCGCGTGTTCACATTGCCATAACCGGCATTGAAAAAGTTGTGGAAAAGCTCGAACACGTTCCACCGCTTTTGAGCCTGTTAACGCGCTCTGCCACCGGACAGCCAGTGACCACCTATGTCAACATGATCAGTGGTCCACGCAAAGCTGGTGAAAAGGACGGACCACAAGAAGTTCACCTGATCCTGCTCGACAACGGGCGCACCCAAGCCTACGCAGATGATGAATTGCGTGCGACCCTGCAGTGCATTCGCTGCGGCGCTTGCATGAACCACTGCCCGGTTTACGCGCGCATCGGTGGGCACGCGTACGGCACCACTTACCCCGGGCCAATTGGTGCCATCATTTCGCCGCATATGCTGGGGCTGGAGGCTACTTACCCGTTGGCGTTTGCCTCAACCTTGTGCGGTGCCTGTAACGAGGTGTGTCCCGTCAAGATTCCCATCACCGACATTCTGGTGCGTCTGCGTACCGAGGCGCAGGCCAAGCCCGAGACAGAAGATGCGACCTTGCGCGGTAGTGGTGCGGCTCGCACGGTGGCCGCTTCCACCGTGTGGAGCATCTGGTCCCAGGTTTATAGCAAGTCAGGACTTTACAAATTGGCTTCCTGGTTCATGAGCCGAGGCAGATCGCTTTCGCCTTCCGAGCAAGGGGCTTGGACACGAAGCCGCACGCCTCTGGTTCCCGCGTCGAAGCGTTTGCGTGATTTGATGAAGGATCGACAGCCTTAAACATGTTTATTTCCTCTGGAAACGGTTTGACGCTGACAAAATAGGCATCAAATGCGTTTTGGAGGATTTATATGCATGAAACTAAGCCTGTCGACCTGGCGGAAACAATGGCAGCTGTGGACGCCGCCATCACTTCGCGCATGTCGGTGCGGGCGTTTACGCCGCAAGACGTGTCGCGCGAGACGCTACAAGACATCCTGCAGGTGGCCAGTCGGGCACCATCGGGCACCAACACCCAACCCTGGAAGGTTTACGTCATGCAGGGCGATAGTCGGCAAACGCTGGTGGACAAGGTGTGCGCAGCACATGATGCCGTGCGTGCAGACCCGGGGTTGGCCGCCGAGTACGCGGAAGCCTATGACTATTACCCTGAAAGATGGGTGAGTCCATATATTGATCGCCGTCGTGAAAACGGCTGGGGTCTTTATGGGGTGCTTGGCATAGGCAAGGGCGACAAGGACAAGATGCACCTGCAGCATCAGCGCAATTACCGTTTTTTTGACGCACCGGTGGGGCTGATGTTCACCATCGACCGTGTCATGGGCCGCGGCTCACTGCTCGACTATGGGATGTTTTTGCAGAACCTGATGGTGGCGGCCCGTTCCCGCGGTTTGCACACTTGTCCGCAAGCCGCGTGGAATTCGTTTGCCAGCATCATCTTGCCGCACATCGGTGCGGGCGTTGATGAGATGCTAGTGTGTGGCATGGCGTTGGGATATGCCGATGAGCAAGCCGTTGTGAATACCTTTAAAACCCCAAGGGTTCCGGTGGAAGCCTTCACCCACTGGTTGGCTGATTGAAATGCATTGACTGTGCCCCGGTAGCGAAATTTTCGCAGCGGGACACAAGGGATGCTACTTACTTGAGGTCGTCCGCAAGCACCTGAATAATGCGTTGCGCGTCTGCAGCCTGAGCCGCAGTGCCGTCACCGTTTTGGACTGATATGGTGCTGGCATTGTCCAGACTGACCACGGAAATTCTGAATTTCTGTGGTGCACTGTCTTTTTTGGATGAACTGAACAACTTGCTCAGGAAGCCTGGTTCGGCCTTGTCTGCGGTTGGTGCCACATAGCGAACAAAGTAAATGCCTTTGCTGCGGTCGCGGTCTTCTACCGTGAAGTTGGTGCGGTCCAGCGACAGGCCAACCCGGCGCCAGGCGCGATCAAACCCGTCATCGATTTGAACCACCGGCTGGCCGTTGGCTTGGCTGACACGCGAGCTGTTTTTGGCAGCACCGGCGGCTACAAGTACTTTGGATTGCTCTTGGGCGACGCCGAGCTTGACCATCAAGCGGCGCAAAAACTCGGCCTCCAGCTCGGGGTCGGCGGCACGGGGTTGCCAAACTGTGCGGTCTTTTGCGGCTGAGTCGTAGACCTCAATCATGCCGCGATGGCTGATGAATACATCGGTGCCGCCAGCGGCATTGCGTTCCAGGCGGGTGCGAAACTTGTCGCGCTCACCCGTGGAGTAAAGCGAGTCAAATACCTTGCCAAGTGTGTTGCGAATGAAGTCCTGTGGGATCTTGGCCCGGTTTTCAGCCCAATCCGTTTCCATGATGCCTAGATTGGACTGGTCCATGGCCAGTAAGAAGCCGTTTTCTTGCCAGAAGTCTTTCACGGGTTCCCAAAGCTTGTCGGCTGGGCGGTCAATGACCAGCCAGCGCTGCGTGCCCGCGCGTTCGATGCGCACATCGCCCAACGCGGTCGCGGCAGTAGGTGCCGTCTGGACATTGGCCTGGCCTAACTGAAAGCTTGATGCTGTCACTGGCGCACCGGGAACGGCGTAGCGTGTGTCGCGGCTGAGTTGTGTCAAGTCGGGCGGCACTTCAAGCGTCGGGGTCGCCGACTTAGCTGCGCTTTTGTAATCCACCTTGTCACCTTGCAGAACCGAACAGGCTCCAAGGGTGAACGTCAAGCCAAGCAATGCAATTCTGGAAATAGGGTTCACGAAAGTCCTTCGGGTCAATGATCGAATAAAAAGGGAGGGCTTAGATCAAGCCAACGTCGCGCAAAGCAGCTTCAACCACCGCCTCATTGGCTGTTGTCAGTTCAGTCATGGGCAGTCGCAGCGTACCGCCGCACAGACCCATGCGGGCTACAGCCCATTTCACTGGAATGGGGTTAGCTTCTACAAACAGGTGCTTGTGCAGCGGCAACACCTTGAATTGAATTTCCATGGCGCGTTTGACATCGCCGGCAATGGCTGCCACGCACAATTCGTGCATCAGGCGTGGCGCCACGTTGGCTGTCACGCTGATGTTGCCGTGGCCGCCGCAAAGCATCAGCGCCACGGCTGTTGGGTCGTCGCCTGAGTAGATGGCAAAGTTTTTTGGTGCTTGCTTGATCAGCCATTGGGCTCGCCCAATGTCGCCGGTGGCTTCCTTGATGCCGACGATGCCGGGCACTTCTGCCAGGCGCAACACTGTTTCTGGCAACATGTCGGCCACTGAGCGGCCTGGCACGTTGTACAAAATCAGGGGCAAGTCAACGGCTTCTGCAATCGCCTTGAAGTGTTGAAACTGGCCTTCTTGTGTTGGCTTGTTGTAGTAAGGCACGACCTGAAGCTGGCAGTCTGCGCCGACTGATTTTGCAAATCTGGCGTACTCAATGGCTTCTGCCGTGCAGTTGGAACCACAACCCGCCATGATCGGCACCCGGCCGGCTGACTGCTCGACTGCTACTCGAATGATTTCGCAGTTTTCCTGTGCGCTCACGGTTGGCGACTCGCCGGTGGTACCTACCACGCCGATGCAGTCTGTGCCTTCGGCTATGTGCCAATCGATCAGCTTTCGCAGAGCCGGGTAGTCGACGTTGCCGTCGGCAAGCATGGGAGTGACCAGGGCAACGATGCTGCCGGTGATGGGGCGCTGGGAAAGTGTCATCTTGATGGGCCGGTGATAGGTTAGCCGCTTATTTTAGCGAGAGTAGGTGACGCGTTGGCTGCTGCATTGTGCTGCCTGTATCGGTTGGCTTAAAGGCGGCGATGCGCTGGGTAAAACGCTCTGGGCGCGGCAGGAATCCCTCTTCAAAGGCGACGATTTGCAAGCTCTGGCAGCGCTGTAGCAGTTCGCCGGGTTGTAGCAAAAAATCAGGTCGAGAAGGTTTGCCGACTGTTTCATTGCCGCTGGCAAAGGTTTCGTAAAGTAGCAGGCCGCCTGGCGCCAGGCTGCGCAGCAAGGTTGGAAACAGCGGCCGCCAAAGGTAATTGGTCACCAGCACCACATCAAATGGCTGGGGTTGACCGGCTGTGACCAAGGGCCAGGGGTCATTCTCAATGTCAGCTTGCAGCACTGCGCCATATTGGCTGGCTTCTTTGATAGCTTCCGCTGATCGATCCACACCGGTGACATGGCAGCCAAGAGCGGCAAACCATGCCATGTGGCGGCCGCTACCGCAGGCAACATCGAGCAGGCGCGCACGTGGCTGTACCAGATGGCTCCAGCGTTGCACCCACTCGGAAGGCTCTGGGTTGGCGTGTAGCGCTATCAAAAACATCCCCATATCTGGTTGGCTATGGTCATTGCGAAGTCCGGGCGGGCGTACAGGGAAAACACCAGAGCCAATATGGCAGCCAGGGACGTGAATAGAAGCGCTTTTTGAAGTGGCTTCATAACCCTATGCACCCTGCGGCAAAGGTGCGCGAATAATTGCAGCCTCTTTGATCGGCAGGTTCACCAATGACGCCAGCACACCCAAACCAATGGCGATGTACCAGACAATGTCGTAGCTGCCCGTGCGGTCATACAAGAAGCCTCCCAACCAGACCCCCATGAAGGATCCGATCTGGTGACTGAAGAACACAAAACCGCTTAGCATGGAAAGATGCGCTACGCCAAAAATCTGCGCCACAGCAGCGTTGGTAGGTGGGACCGTAGACAGCCAAAGCAAGCCCATGACCGCAGAGAACACATAGACACTCATAGGTGTTAGCGGCACCAGTAAAAAGATGCTGATGACCACGGCTCGGGTGAAATAGATGAACGCCAGGATGTTTTTCTTTTGCATGCGCTGCCCCAAAACGCCTGACGCGTAGGTGCCAAACACATTGAACAACCCAATCAACGCCAGCGAATAACTGGCCACCTGAGGCGCCAGGCCGTGGTCTTTCAGGTAGCTTGGCATGTGTACGCCAATGAACACCACCTGAAACCCACACACAAAGTAGCCGGCCATCAGCAATTGAAAGCTGCGGTATTGAAACGCCTCACGCAGCGCCTGCATGATGGATTGCTCGCGAAAATGGCCAGCACCACCGCGAAAATGCGGCTCGCGCAAGCCCCAGGCCAGCGGCATCATCAACAGCGCGGCGACAGCCAGCGTTACCAGAGCTTGTTGCCAGCCGAAATGGTCAATCAGAAAGCCTTCGGTGGGCACCATCAAAAACTGACCAAACGAGCCTGCTGCGGCGGCAATGCCCATGGCCCAGGAGCGCCGGTTGGCGCTGATGTTGCGGCCAATCACGCCGTAAATGATGGCATAGGTGGTGCCGGCTTGGGCCATACCAATCAACACGCCGGCTGTCAAGGAAAACCCCAGCGCTGACGTGGCGTGTGCCATGCCATACAGGCCCAGGGCGTAAAGTAGCGCACCCGCGACAATGACCCGGAAAGCCCCAAAACGGTCGGCCAGCATGCCAGCAAAAATGCCAGAAAACCCCCACACCAGGTTCTGGATGGCAATGGCGAAAGCAAAGGTCTCGCGGCTCCAGTTCTGGTCTTGCGTGATCGGCTGCAACCACAGGCCAAAGCCATGCCGAATGCCCATGGACACGGTCACGATGGCGGCACCGCAGATGAGAACCTGGTTGATGGAAAGCGATTTTGGGTGGTGTGGCATGTATGGAATATACCGAAACGGTCAGGCTGGAAGTACAGGACCGTCACTCGCGCGACAAGGCTGTTTGGGCATACAGTGATTTTTTGCCCTGATGATTACAATGCGCCGCTATGGCCACCAAAACCACCCCTGAAAACCCCGAGTATTCCGAAAATTCAATCCGTGTCCTGAAAGGCCTGGAGCCAGTCAAACAGCGTCCGGGCATGTACACCCGCACCGACAACCCGGCTCACGTGATCCAGGAAGTGCTGGACAACGCCGCCGACGAAGCATTGGCCGGGCATGGCAAAAAAATCAAGGTGATCGTGCATGACGATGGCTCCATCACCGTGGAAGACGACGGGCGCGGCATCCCGTTTGGCATGCACCCCACCGAACACGCGCCGGTGATTGAGCTGGTGTTCACCCAGTTGCATGCTGGCGGCAAGTTCGACAAAGGCAAAGGCGGGGCTTACAGCTTCTCGGGCGGCCTGCACGGCGTGGGTGTCAGCGTGACCAATGCCTTGGCATTGCGTCTGGATGCCACCACCTACCGCGAAGGCCAGGTGGCGCGCTTGGTGTTTGCCGGCGGCGACGTGATCGAGCCGCTGGTGATTCGCCCCGCAGGTGAGGGTGACCGCAAATCAGGCACCACGGTGCGCGTTTGGCCCGATGGCAAATACTTTGAGACCTTGACCTGGCCCATGGCACATCTGGAACACTTGCTGCGCAGCAAGGCCGTGTTGATGCCAGGCGTGACCGTGACGCTGGTGCAAGAGAAAACCAAAGAAACGAAAACCTGGGTGTTCAAAGGCGGCCTGCGCGACTACCTGACTCAGACGCTTTCTGGCGAGCCCGTCATTCCCCTGTTTGAAGGCGAGGGTTTCGCCGACGCTCAGAACGACAGTTTTGCCGATGGTGAAGGTGCCACCTGGTGCGTTGCCTTCACCGAAGACGGCCAGCCGGTGCGTGAAAGCTATGTCAACCTGATTCCCACCAGCGCTGGCGGCACACACGAGTCTGGTTTGCGCGATGGCCTCTACACCGCCGTCAAGAGTTTTGTGGAGCTGCATTCGCTCTTGCCCAAAGGCGTCAAATTGCTGCCCGACGACGTTTTTGCCAGGGCCAGTTATGTGCTCTCTACCAAAGTGCTTGACCCGCAGTTTCAGGGCCAGATCAAAGAACGCCTGAATTCGCGCGATGCGGTGCGTTTGGTGTCCGGCTTTGTGCGCCCGGCACTGGAACTGTGGTTGAACCAGAACGTTGAATACGGCAAAAAGCTGGCCGAAATTGCCATCAAGGCCGCGCAAAGTCGCCAAAAAGCTGGACAAAAAGTTGAAAAACGCAAAGGCTCCGGCGTGGCTGTGCTGCCCGGCAAATTGACCGACTGTGAGAGCCGCGACATAGCAGAGAACGAGGTCTTCCTGGTCGAAGGCGACTCGGCTGGTGGTAGCGCCAAGATGGGCCGAAACAAGGAAAGCCAGGCGATTTTGCCCTTGCGCGGCAAGGTGCTAAACACCTGGGAAGTGGACCGGGACCGCCTCTTTGCCAACAATGAAATCCATGACATTTCCGTGGCCATAGGTGTCGACCCGCATGGGCCGGATGACACGCCGGATTTAACTGGCCTGCGATACGGCAAGATTTGCATTTTGAGCGACGCCGACGTAGACGGCTCACACATTCAGGTGCTGTTGCTCACGCTGTTTTTCAAACACTTTCCCAAGCTCATCGACACCGGTCATGTGTACGTGGCGCGTCCGCCCTTGTACCGAGTCGACGCGCCGGCCCGCGGTAAAAAACCGGCGTCCAAGGCCTACGCGCTAGATGAAGGCGAACTCACAGCCATTCTGGACAAGCTGCGCAAAGAGGGAGTGCGCGAAGGCGCCTGGTCTATCAGCCGCTTCAAAGGCCTGGGTGAGATGAATGCTGAGCAGTTGTGGGACACCACGCTAAACCCGGACACGCGGCGCTTGTTGCCGGTGCATTTGGGCAGCCAGAGTGTTTTGCAGACGTCTGAACTCATGACCAAATTGATGGGCAAGGGCGAGGCGGGCGCACGCCGGGAGTTGATGGAGTTGCATGGCGACTCGGTGGATTTGGATGTTTAGCTATTTATTGCATAGCTACTTGCGCAATATATATAAGGTCTAGAGGCTGATTTGTTATAAATATATCAAATGCAGATTCGTTTAGCGAGTTGCCCAGACCGCCTCACGGGTGACACCGCGACCGTTCGCCGATGCTGAATTCACTGTGATTTTTTGAAGACATAAACCTGTTTTGTATCTCTTATGACTGATGAACTGATTTTTGATCTGCCGACACCCGCCCAGCCAGAGGGCGACGACGCGCTGAACCTGGCTACCTACGCCCAGCGCGCCTACCTTGAATATGCCCTGAGCGTGGTCAAGGGCCGTGCCTTGCCGGACGTCACCGACGGCCAAAAGCCCGTGCAGCGGCGTATTTTGTATTCCATGAGCCGCATGGGCCTGGGATTTGGCGGGGCCAATGGCAACACAGCGGCCAAACCGGTCAAATGCGCCCGTGTGGTGGGCGATGTGCTGGGCCGTTTTCACCCGCACGGGGACTCGTCGGTGTATGACGCTGCGGTCCGCATGGCGCAGGACTTCTCGTTGCGCTACCCGTTGGTTGACGGCCAGGGTAACTTTGGCAGCCGTGACGGTGACGGCGCCGCCGCCATGCGTTACACCGAGGCGCGTCTTGCCAAAATCACCAGCCTGTTGCTCGATGAAATTGACGAAGGCACGGTCGACTTCACCCCTAATTACGATGGGTCAACTGAGGAACCCCGCCAGCTGCCGGCGCGCCTGCCGTTTGCCCTGCTCAACGGCGCCAGCGGCATTGCGGTCGGTTTAGCCACCGAAATTCCCAGCCACAACCTGCGCGAAGTGGCCGATGCCTGTGTGGCCCTGATCAAGTCGCCCAACCTGTCCGACGACGAACTGTTTGCGTTGGTGCCCGGCCCCGATTTTCCCGGTGGTGGCCAGATCATCAGCAGCACGGCTGACATTGCCGATGCGTACCGTTCTGGCCGTGGCTCGCTCAAATGCCGAGCCCGCTGGAAGATTGAGGAACTGGCGCGTGGTCAGTGGCAACTGGTGGTGACCGAGCTGCCACCCGGCGTCAGCACCCAGCGCGTGCTGGAAGAAATTGAAGAGCTCACCAACCCTAAAATCAAGACCGGCAAAAAAGCCTTGTCGCTGGAGCAAAACCAGCTAAAGGCCTCTGTGCTGTCGGTGCTAGATGTTGTGCGTGACGAGTCCAGCAAAGATGCCGCCGTGCGCCTGGTGTGCGAGCCCAAAACCAGCAAAGTCGGCCAGCAGGAACTCATCAACACGTTGCTGGCCCACACCAGCCTGGAATCGTCAAACCCAATCAACCTGACCATGATTGGGCTCGATGGGCGGCCCACGCAAAAGTCGCTGCGCCAGATGTTCACTGAGTGGATTGCCTTCAGGCAGACCACCATTGAGCGCCGTACGCGCCACCGCCTCGCCAAGGTGCTGGATCGCATCCACATCCTGGAGGGCAGGGCGCTGGTGCTGCTGAACATTGATGAGGTGATTGCCATCATCCGCCAGGCGGATGACCCCAAGGCGGCTTTGATAGCGCGCTTCAACCTGTCTGAGCGGCAAGCCGAAGACATTCTTGACATTCGCCTGCGTCAACTGGCCCGGCTGGAAGCCATCAAGATCGAGCAGGAACTCGTCGGCTTGCGTGGCGAGCAAACAAAACTGGAAGAAATTCTGGGTAACCCCGCTACCCTGCGCCGCTTGATGGTGAAAGAAATTGAAGCCGACGCCAAAACCTTTGCCGACCCGCGCCGCACGCTGATTCAGGCTGAGAAGAAAGTCACGCTTGAGGTGAAAGTGGTGGACGAACCTGTCACCGTGGTGGTCAGTCAAAAAGGCTGGGTGCGGGCCCAAAAAGGCTGGGCACGTGACCGACTCAGTGGCGCTGCGGGCGTCAATGGTGGCGCAAATGCATCAGGTGCAGCTCCCGCTGAGTACAACTTCAAGGCAGGTGACGCGCTGTATGGCACCTTTGAGTGCCGCACCGTGGACACTTTGCTGGCGTTTGGCTCGAACGGACGCGTCTATTCAGTGGCTGTGTCGCTGCTTCCCGGTGGCCGGGGCGATGGCCAACCGATCACCAGCCTGATTGAGCTGGAGTCTGGCACCCAACTGCTTTATTACTTTGCTGGCCCTGTTGAGGCCGGTTTGCTGATGTCAAGCTCGGCCGGCTACGGCTTTACCGCCACGGTGGCGAACATGATCTCGCGGCAAAAAGCCGGTAAGGCCTTTGTGACTGTGAACGAGGGTGAGACGCTGTGCCAGCCTTCGCTGGTGGCTAATGCGGCTTTGTCAGTGCCGATTGCGACGCACGTGGCCTGCGCGTCTACCGGTGGACGCATCTTGACCTTCGAGCTTGCCGAATTAAAAACCATGACCAATGGCGGCCGGGGCCTGATGTTGATTGACCTCGAAGACAAGGATGCGTTGGCCGGTGCGGCGGCCTACACCCGCAGCGTGCGCATTGACGGCATTGGCCGAGGTGGCAAAGTACGTGATGAAACGCTGGAAATTCGCAGTCTCAACAACGCCCGGGCTGCGCGGGCGCGCAAGGGCAAGATGGCTGATCTGGGCTTCAAGCCCAACAAGATCACGCGGGTGGAATAGGGTGGGTTGTGCTGTCAGGTAGCGCGTCATCCGCGCTTCATGTGACCCACAGGGCGATGGGGCGTGTCGCCGTTAAAGTTTGTTGAGCTTGTTCAGAGCCAATTCCAGTGTCTCGGTTTTTTTGGCGAAGCAAAAACGGATCACGTGCTGATCAAAGCCGTTGCCGTAAAAAGCCGAGGTCGGAATGGCCGCCACACCGACTTCAGACGTTAGCCATTTGCAAAAATCAGCCTCATTCAAGGGGCTCACTTCTGAAATATCCACGCTTTGAAAGTAAGTGCCCTCACACGGCAGCAGTTTGAAGCGCGTTTGGACTAGCCCGGCGCGAAACAGATCGCGCTTGTTCTGGTAGAAATCGGGCAGGGTCAGGTAGGGCGCGGGGTTGCTCATGAAATGCGCCAGCGCATGCTGCACGGGGGTATTGACCGTGAACACATTGAACTGGTGCACCTTGCGAAATTCGTGGCTCAGAAACCCAGGGGCGGCAACATAGCCAACTTTCCAGCCGGTCACGTGAAAGGTTTTGCCGAAACTTGACACCACAAACGAGCGCTCGGCCAGACCGGGAAAGCTGGCTGCACTTTGGTGGCTTAGGCCATCAAACACCATGTGTTCATAAACTTCGTCGCTGATCAGCAACACCTTGGTTGGGGCAAGCAAGGCTTCCAGCTGTTGCATCTCAGCGGCAGTCCACACTGTGCCGCTTGGGTTGTGCGGCGAGTTGACAATGATGGCCCGTGTCTTGGGTGTGAGGGCCGCAGCAATGCGATTGAAGTCTGGACGAAAAGTGCCTGGCGTCAACGGCACCCGCACCGGCACGCCACCGGCCAGCTCGATGTTGGGCACATAACTGTCATAACAAGGCTCCAGCACGATGACCTCGTCGCCCGCATGCACCACGGCCAGGATGGCGGTGAGGATGGCCTGAGTGGCACCGGCTGTGATGGTTATTTCATCTGTAGCCGAGTATTCATGGTCGTAAAGCACTCGTATTTTTGTAGCAATAGCCTCGCGCAGGGCGGGTACCCCAGCCATGGGTGGGTACTGGTTGAGGCCGCTTTGCATGGCACACGTTACGGCGTTGACCAATTCCGGGTCGCAGTCAAAATCCGGAAAGCCTTGGCCCAGATTGACGGCCTTTTTCTCGGTGGCCAGGGCTGACATGACCGTGAAGATGGTGGTGCCGACGTTTGGCAGTTTGCTATTTATAGTGATCATATGGCGCTAATCAGTTGAGGACAGAGCTGGCTCACTTCGTGTAGCTGCGGTCTGTCCCGCAAGGTTTCACAATTCATAATCATTCACATGACCGGTCATGGCACGGGCGACCAAATTGCGGTCGAGGCGGCTACTCAGAAGCTCAGCGAATTTGTAGACAAAATTCCGAAGATAAGCACCGCGCTTGAAGGCCACCCGGGCCACGTTCTGGCCAAAGAGCTGGCCGGCAGGGCGCACCACCAGACCGGTTTGCGCCTCGTTGTCGACCACGTCGCGCACTGACATTTCTGCGGCAATGCCCACACCCAAGCCCAATTTGACGTAGGTCTTGATCACGTCTGAGTCAATGGCTTCTAGTGCAATGCGGGGTTCCAGCTTGCGCACGGCAAATGCATGGTCAATTTTGGTGCGCCCGGTGTAGGACGGGTGGTAGGTGATGAGCGGTTCGCGGGCAATGTCTTCCAGCGTGATGTGCTCTTTGGTGCAAAGGGCATGGCCAGTTGGTAACACCAGCACATGCTGCCATTCGTAGCAGGGGAGAGTGACGAGTTCGCTGTAGCCATCAAGGGATTCGGTGGCAATGCCGATTTCAGCCACCTCGTCAATCAGCATGCGCGCCACTTGGTCGGGAGAGCCTTGGTGAAGACTGACGTTGACCTTGGGGTAGGCTTGGCGCAACTTGGCCACTGGCTCAGGTAACACATAGCGCGCCTGGGTGTGCGTGGTAGCAATGGACAAGGTGCCACTGTCTTCGGCACTGTATTGCTCGCCAATGCGCTTGAGATTGGTCACTTCACGCATGATGGCATCGATGCTTTTTAGCACTTGCAGGCCCGGCTCGGTGACGCGTTTAAGGCGTTTGCCGTGGCGGGCAAAGATGTCTATGCCAAGTTCTTCTTCCAGTTCGATGATGGCTTTGGATACACCGGGCTGCGAGGTGTGCAGCGCCTTGGCTGCCTCGGTCAGGTTCAGGTTGCGCCGAACGGCCTCTTGGACAAATCGAAACTGGTGCAAGTTCATGATGCGTTGTGATTCATGTCACCCTTGGGCGACGCTGACCTCTGCATCAGGCAGGGATAGTCTGGCCAGCATGGCAACCACGCGGGGGTCTTCACCCACCGAGGGGCGAAGGATAAAGTTGACTGCAGGGTAAGTTTGCTGAAGCGCGGTGACCAACACGGGTAGGTCCTCCCGGGCATGCCGCCCAACACCTAAAAACATCGGCACGATGGTGATGTGTTTGACCTCAGTGGCCACCAAGTCGGCCGTGACGCTGGCCAGGTCGGGCTGCGTCAGCTCCAGAAACGCGCAGCGCACAACGCACTGGGGCTTAAGCTCGCGCATGCTCTCGGCCACACTGTCGATGGGTTTGCGCCAAGCCGGATCGCGCGAGCCGTGGCCAAAGAGGATGGTTGCATGCATGGTGTGTACCTTTTGGTTGAAGGGTGGGAAGTGAAGGGTGTTTGGCAGTTGAGCGGACTCATCGCCTGAGAACCAGCCAGCCAAATGCCGTGAGAGAGATGACGGAATATATGAGTCCCGGCAGCGCTGCCGTCAACCACGGCTGCCAGTTTTGCAGGTTGCCGATGTAGCCAAACACGTTGTTGAGTAAAAAGAAGCTGATGCCGGCCAACACCCCGCCAAACACATAGCTGGTGATACTGCCAGAGCGAAAGTGCAGGTAGGCAAAGGGCAGCGCCAGCACCACCATCACCAGACAACTCAAGGGATAAAACACTTTTTTCCAAAACTCTATTTCGTAGCGCTGGGCGGTTTGCGCATTGTTTTGAAGGTGCTGAATGTATTGAAAGAGGTCAATCGTGCTCATGCGCTCGGGCTTGAGCAGGGCAGCAGACACCATTTCAGAGCTGATGCGGTTGGGCCAACGCAAGGTTGGAATCAAGGTGCGCTCGATTTGCGCGGTCTCGGCGCCATGCTGGGGAAACTCTGTACGGTGAACCTGCTGCAGTTCCCAGGCATCGTCTTCATTAAGTGTGGCGGTGTCGGCCCGCATCATCGACATCAGAAAGCCCCGGTTGTCGAATTCAAAAATGCGCACGCTTCGCAAATGGCCTTCGGGGGTGAGCTCGCCCACATTCACCGCATATTGGCCATAGTCTTGTCGCTCTTTCAGCCAAGCACCCGTTTGGCCGACCGTAAGCCGGCCGGTGTAGCGGGCTTTAAGCAGCTGTCCCGTGCGGTCAGCCAAGGGGGAAACATAGTCTCCGATAGCAAAGGTCAGCACCACAAATCCAAGGCCCAGCAGCAGCAGGGTTTTAAGCGCACGCCAGGGGCCCAAGCCGCTAGTGCGCAAGATGGTGTATTCAGAGCTTTGCGCCAGTCTGGACATGACAAAAATGGTGCCGATCAGCACTGCGATCGGCATCAGCTCATACAAATGACTGGGAATCATCAGCGTGACGTAGGTCAGCGCGTGTATCAGGCGGTATCCCGTGGCGGCATGCCGGCCCACCGATTGAACCTCTTCAACAAAGTCAAAAAAGAAAAAGAGTGACAAAAATCCGAGCGTGACAAATGCCACCGAGGTAATGATCTCACCGTAAATCAGGCGGCGCAGTGTCTTCATGCGCTGGCCTCAGGCAACTTTGCAGCCGCTGGACGCTTGCCAACCAGTGTTTGCCACTGCCAGTTGTTGTGGCCCTTGGCCAGCCAGAGCGCGGCCAGCACGAACACGCCTCCGTGCAAGCCAAGCATGAATGTGGTGAAGCTCATCTTGCTGGAGGCTATCCAGCTTTGCCCCAAGCTCAGCAGGTTGAAATAGATGACAAATGCGAACAGCGAAAACACAAGGTTCAGGCTTTTACCGACCCGCGGATTAACGCTGGAGATGGCAATGCCAATGATCACAAAGTTAATCGCCGCCAGAATCAGCCCGATGCGCCATGACAACTCACCTAAGGCTGCGCCTGTGGGCTGTTTGAGCAGTGTCAGAGTGGTGTAGGTGTTAACAAACGCTGTATCAGCGCCTGGCAGTGGGTCTGAGGTAATTTGGGTGCCGTATTCGGCAAACTCACTGACCTTGAGGTCGTTGGTTTTGGTGACTGTCTCCAGGCGCTGACCGTTTTTGAGTATCAGGAATCGGCCTTGAGGTAGCTGGTCGATGCGCCCACTGCGGGCCGATGTCACTGTTTCTTTGCCGTTTTCTGTGGTGGCAATAAAGACATTGGTGCCTGACTGTTGGCCTTGAGTGTTTTTTTCGACAAAGAAAACCCTTGCGCCATTGGCAGACTCTTGAAACTGGCCGGGTTCGATACGCTCAAGATCTCCGCGTTTTTCGTACTGGCTTTTCAGATCATCAATGCGCTGGTTGGTCCAAGGTAACACCAGCAAGGCAAGCGCTGCGATCACTGCAAAGATCGGCCAGGAAAAACGCATCAAGGGGCTGATCAATGCAGACAGTCCCTTGCCGCTACAGAACCAGATGACCATTTCACTGTCCCGGTACATTCTGGACAAGGTGGCGATGATGGCAATAAAGAGGCTCATGCTCAAGAGCGTAGGCGTGTAGGCAAGCACGGTGTAGCCCATGACCAGTGTCACGTCAGATGGGTTAAAGCTGCCGCGCGAGGCTTGGCCCAGCGTGCGGATCAGGGTCATGGTCATGACGACGGTGACCAGCACCACCAGGGTGGCGCCAAAACTGCGCGACAACTCTTTGCGTAGGGAGGAATGGAATAACATTGCTGCAAAGGAAACCGCTAATTATGAACTTTGAACTCAAGAATTTTGTGCCGTCGAACGTATCCATTGAAAAATGCGATGTTTCCTTGGTACTGGTGACAAATACCTTTCAAGCGGGTAAAGACGCCCTGTCGGTATTGATTGCCAAAGCGATTAAATCGGGCGATTTGAAGGCCAAGGCCGGGCAAATATTAGATATTTACCGTCCCCTGGGTTTCTGTGCCACCCATGTGGTGTTGGTTCAGGTGGCAGACGGCACACCCGCGGATATGCGCAAAGGCCTCAGCGCCGCCATGGTGCTCGTCAAGGCTTTTAAAGCCCGTCAAATGACCGTGAGCTTTCTGCAGCAACCCACCGCGCAGGGGCTTCGGGTGGCCATCACCACGTTGGCTGACGCGAGCTATGTGTACACCACCACCAAGTCTGACCAGGAAGGCCACAGCTTGGAGGCAGTGGCAATTGCCGTGCCGGATGAGCAAGCTCTGGGCGCCATTTTTGCGCGGGCCGTGGCGGCGGTAAATGGAATTGAGCTGGCCAAGGAGTGGAGCAATCGGCCCGCAAACTACGCCACACCAACGCACTTGGCGGGTGTGGCCAAGGCCTTGGCCAAGTTTTCTCGCATCAAAGTCGAGGTGTTGGGCCACAAGGATGTAGTTAAGCTCGGCATGGGTGCGTTTCTGGCGGTTGCCAAAGGGTCTGATGAGCCCTTGCGTTTTATTGTGTTGCACTACCACGGTGCGGCAAAGTCTGATGCGCCCGTGGTGCTGGTAGGCAAAGGCATCACCTTTGACAGTGGTGGTATTTCCATCAAGCCTGCAGCTGAAATGGATGAGATGAAGTACGACATGTGTGGTGCGGCCAGCGTGTTGGGCGTGTTCCGTGCCCTGGCTGAACTTCAGCCGGACATCAACGTGGTGGGCTTGATCGCATCTTGTGAGAATTTGCCCAGCAACTGTGCTCTGAAGCCGGGCGACGTGGTGACAAGTATGAGTGGTCAGACCATTGAAGTGCTCAATACCGACGCAGAGGGCCGCTTGGTGCTGTGTGACGCGCTGACCTATGCAGAACGCTTCAAGCCCAAGGCTGTATTGGACATTGCGACCCTGACGGGAGCTTGCGTGGTTGCCTTAGGGGGCGTGCGCAGCGGGTTTTTCACTGATGACGCAGGGGTGTCAGCCGCTTTGCTGGCTGCGGGAGAGTCTTCACAAGACCTGTGCTGGCAGATGCCGCTGGACGAGGACTACGCCGAGGGTCTGAAAACCAGCTTTGCCGATGTGGCCAATGTGGCCGGGCGTGCTGGCGGTGCCGTCACGGCGGCCAAATTTCTTCAACGATTCACGGGCAAATACCGTTGGGCGCATCTGGACATTGCAGGCACCGCCTGGAAGAGTGGAGCGGCCAAGGGCGCAACGGGCCGGCCTGTTGGCTTGCTGCTGGATTATTTGCTGGATCATGACCCTGCTGGACCGAGCGCTTGACCGAGATTGCTTTTCACTTCAATGCGCCTGATCGGCTGAACCACGTTTGTCGCTTGCTGCGCAAAGCGGTGGGCAGCGGTGCAAAGGTGGTAGTAACTGGGCCTGCAGATGCGCTGTCGCAACTTGACTCAGCCCTGTGGATGCTTTCGCCCACTGACTTCATAGCGCACTGCGCCCTGGATGCTGACCGTACCGTGGTGTCCAAGTCGCCTGTTGTGCTGGCTCAGTCCGCACGCATCTCACCTTTTTTTGACATCTTGGTGAACTTGGGCGAATCGGTGCCGGATGGGTTTGAGCAGTTTCAAAGACTCATTGAGGTGGTGACTCCGGATGCGCAAGATCGGCAACTCGCCCGCGGCCGCTGGAAATACTATGCAGAGGCGGGCTTTCACCTGATTCGTCATGACCTGCAGAAGGCGCCCGCATGAACAATACCCCTCGCCCTCCGCCACGCTTCGTTCCGACCCTGACCGAGGTGGTTGACCCCGCCAGCTTGAGCCGTTTGGCTCCAAATCCACAACCGGATGTGCAAGCGGTCATCAATTTGGTGCAGCGCCAGATTCAGCCGATTTTTGAGCGGCGGTTGCAGGAAGAACTTGACCGCTTGATACGCACCATGGTGGCCAAGCAGTGGTCTGACCTTAGCGCCAGGTTGCAAGATGAAATGGATATGTTTGTCCGTCAGGCCGTTGCAGACGCATTGAGCGAACAAAGTATTGGCAAAACACAAAAATAAGCGTGATTCATGGCCTATAAGGGTGCGATCTTGGTGTCTACCCTAAGCACTTGGCGTAAAAATTGCGTTATCGTTTGTGTTGCTGAATTAACCAATTCACAATTTTTTTAACCTGGAGTTGTCTATGCAAATGAAATTGAAAATTACCGTTGCGGCAGCCATTGCCGTGGTTGCTGGTTTGGCTTCTGCACAAGATGTGCAGGTGGTCAAGATCGGTCACGTTGCCCCAATGTCAGGTGCGCAGTCGCACTACGGCAAGGACAACACCAATGGCGCGATGATGGCTATTGAAGATTTGAACGCCCAGAACATCGTCATCGGTGGCAAGAAGATCAAGTTTGAACTTCAGGCCGAAGACGACGCTGCTGATCCAAAACAGGGCACAGCAGTGGCACAAAAATTGTGCGACAGCAAGGTCGCTGGCGTTGTTGGTCACCTGAATTCAGGTACCACCATTCCTGCATCAAAGATTTACCATGACTGTGGTATTCCCATGGTCACTGGTGCAGCCACAAACCCCAACTTGACCAAGCCAGGTTACAAGACAACGTACCGAATCATTGCCAATGACCTGTCGCTGGGCGCTGGCTTGGCTTTTTACGCTGCTGATACGCTGAAGGTCAAAACTGTCGCGATGATTGATGACCGTACTGCTTACGGCCAGGGTGTGGCTGAAGTGTTCAAAAAAATCGCGCTGACCAAGGGCATCAAGGTTGTGGACGATCAGTTCACCACTGACAAAGCGACTGACTTTATGTCCATTTTGACAGCCATCAAGGCCAAAAAACCTGATGCCGTCTTCTTCGGTGGCATGGATCCCCAGGCCGGCCCGATGTTGCGTCAAATGGAGCAACTTGGTATGAGCAATGTCAAGTACTTTGGTGGCGATGGCATTTGTACTGCTGAGCTTGCCAAACTCGCTGATGGCGCCAAAATTCTGGACAACGTGGTGTGCGCAGACGGCGGTGCTTCCTTGGCCAAGATGCCTGGCGGCGAGGCTTGGAAAAAACGCTATGACGCTAAGTACCCTGGCCAATTCCAGGTTTACAGCCCGTATACCTATGACGCGACCTTTGTCTTGGTCGATGCAATGAAACGTGCCAACTCGACTGACCCTAAGGTTTACATCACTAAATTGGCTGACAGCAACTTCAAGGGCGTGACGAACACCATCGCTTTTGAAACCAGTGGCGAGATGAAAAACCCCGCCATCACTTTGTCTGTGTACAAGGCTGGCAAGAAAACTGCTCTGAACTGATCAGCGACCGGTTTCATCCTCAAAAATGCCGCCTTTGGGCGGCTTTTTTGTTTTCATAAAGTGCGGGTCGGGGGAAACGGCCGAATAGCTCAGTTAGAATTGAGGGCTTGCGGAGCGGTGGATGAGCGGTTTAAGTCACACGCCTGGAAAGCGTGCGGGGAGTTAAATCCCCCGGGGGTTCGAATCCCCCCTGCTCCGCCAGATAGTTTAGAAAATCCCTTGTAAATCAATAACTTACAAGGGATTTTTTTCGCCTGTACGCTTTTGGATGCAATTTTTTTTGATGGCAAATTACTTAATTTCCCCCAAAATTGCGCCCGTTTTGCGCCGGAAGTGTGCCCGTTTTGTGCCGGAACTGTGCCCGTTGCTTGCCTTTTTGATGTGCCCGTTTTGTGCCGGTGTCTCCTGAGATGCGGTTTTTGAGATAAGTCGAATTTTTTTCTGCGTTCAAGCCAGGAAATTTTGGCGATGCTTTCAGCCCGCGCTCTATTCGTTGAACCAAGCCAATACTGCAGAACGCCCGGATTGTCTTGTCCCATTCGGGTAACGATCGCTATCGCAACATCCGAAGTCCGGGTTCAACTCATTGGGGATGTCGTTCGACAACCCCAGCCGTAAGGCTAACCCCTGGACGACGCTCAAACGGACTGTCAAAACAAAGTCGCTTCGCTTGGTTCGCTTTGCCAGTCCGTTTCAGCCCGGCAGCAAACCCCACCATTCAATCGCGCGCTCACACTTGCGACTTACCAGTATTGGCTATCCGCCGTCGTGCCGGCTAGTCGATTGGAGATGCAAATGAAAAGAATGTGCCTGGTGGCTTCACCTGTCAGTGCCACTGCCGTCATGGCAACGTCCGGGCGCCTCAACGCGGTCAGCCGGTGAATGATTCCGTCTGATCATGCAACGCTCAACGTTCTTAAAACTTAGGGTTTCGCTTGACGAAGCCGAACGCTTCAATGCGCGTGCAGCAGCCCTGGGTGTCAGCGTGTCTCAGCTGATCCGTGACACCGCATTGCATGGTGCCGTCTATGTCACCCTTGAAAAAGCGCAGGCGGGTTACGAATTTCGCCGCCTGGGAGCCATGCTCAAACACCTGTACCCAGCCAGAGATAGCCGCTGGACAGCAGAAGACCGAAAAAAATGGTGGGCGTTGATCAACGAGTTGCGGGAACGCGCTGACATGCTTGAATCAACCGCATCTGGTGGCAAAGACAAAGCAGTCGGATTGGTACATGCTGGCTAAAGTCATTCTGCTGAAAAAGTCCTGGAAGACCGTGGCCAGCGCAGCGAACTATGTGGTCGATGACCTGAAAAGGAGTCCGGAGCAAGCAGAACCAGGCCGCTACGAATCGGAGGACGCCGTCAATTACCTTGCACGTGAGGGTGTGCTGGAAGCTGCATCCTTCAACCTGGAGGGACTGAACCCCACTGATCCGGACGACCGTCGCCAAATCATCAAATTGATGGATGGCACGGCGCGGGCCTGGGCCTCAAGATCAAAGGCTAATTCCAAAACCAATCCGTTTTATCACGTGGTCTTGTCATGGAAGGAGGGCGAGCAGGCCACCATTGAGCAAGCTACGGCCGCCGCCGCCAAGGCGCTCAACGCGGTTGGCATGGCCAACAACCAGGCATTCTTTGCGATCCACCGCGATAAAGATCACCACCACCACATTCACATCATTGCCAACCGTGTTCACCCTGACCATTTGATATTGACTGGGCCACCTCGATATGACTTCCTGGTGTTGGACAAAACCTGTCGAGAAATCGAACTGGAGCAGGGCTGGCAACACGACAACGGCCCCCACGTGGTCATCGACGGGCAAATCAAGCGGTTGACGCATGCCCTGCGTCGCCAGCTCGGACTTGAAACCGACAAGTCACTGGCGCCTTATGCACCGGCCGTTAAGGCACGAATGGGCGAAGTCAAGGCAGGACTGCCATCACTGGCAGGCTGGCTCAAAAACAGGGTTGCGCCGGAGCTCCTTGCAACGCAGAACTGGCAAGAGTTCCACGGCGCTTGCGCCGCCAGAGGGCTGAGTGTGGTGAAAGTCAAATCAGGTTTGATTTTCGAGGCCAACATGCTGGACAAGGCGACGCAAACCAAAGCCTCGGCCGTCCACTATGCGCTCAGTCTGGGGCGCTTGCAAAACCGATTTGGTGCATACCAGCCGCCAGACATCACTACGGCACCTGCCACATTGGCCAATGGGCCGAAATTCGGATCCACCTACAACG
>NZ_JAQTXM010000060.1 GCF_028688795.1 Rhodoferax sp.
CTAACAGATGAAACATTGCCTGCGGCATCACGAACCCATACATAAAGGGTTTTCTCACCTGCTGCTGTTAAGGAGCCATCCGGCTGTTTGGCAGGAATGGTATAGCTTGAAGGAGAGCTATTCAACCATGGTGTCGGGACAGGTCGAACTGATTGATCGCTTATATACCATCCGGTTACGGCTGCATTATCAGTTTCAGTCAAGCGAGGAATTGGAATCGTCAGTGTTGAGCCTGTAGTTTGAAGCGCAAAGGCTGTTATTTCAGGAGCTTGTGTATCTGCAAAGACTACACTCACTGTACAATCGGCAGTAATTACAGAAGTAGAGTAGTTATCCCCTCCTGTATTTGTTATTCCACATCCGCTTGCCTGCGTCATAGTATAACCGGAGGCAGGTACGATCGTGAATAACTTGACATCACCCTCGTTTACCGTCTGGCTTGTATCCGGAGTGACAGTTCCACCGGACGTGGCTGTAATTGAAACCTGGTGTGTAATTCGTTCGTAAGCAGAATTAAGTGTGCAGTCTGCGTTAACCGGATCAAGCGTAAACTGATTACCAGCCAGCACACCGCTGCAACCGCTGGCAGAAGCAAGTCGATAATTTGCAGCAGGTGTGAATGTAATAGCAGCAGTCGCATTATATGGAACAATAGTAGAGTCTGCCGGCTCGGAAACTCCGTTGGCGGCAGCAGGTATGGATATAGTGTACTGATTAATGGCAAATTCTGCTTCCATAGTATGTGAAGCCGTAACATTGCTAATTGTGTAGCTGTAAGCTGCGATACCGTCTGTAATGGTCGGACCGGTTGCTGCTACAGACGAGCCGCCATCTCTCAAAGCAGAAAGATGATGACCGGGGAGAGTAGTACTCATACTGCAAACAGTTGAACTGCCGTGATTAACAATACCCGGACTGCAGCTTATAGTGCCGTCACCACTGCTTGTTGCTGATACCATATAAGTATTAAGCTCAAATGTGGCAATCAGGTTATGAGCTGTAGTGACATTTACAATGGAATATACTGTTCCGATTACAGCGCTGGTTACATCTACACCATTATCGGTCAGGCTCGCCAGGTGATGACTGGCAGGGTCAGTTGGAGCTACAGAACAGTTGGACGATGTGCCGTAATCAGCAGTACTACAGGAGAGCGTACCGGCTCCGACTGCAGCCACAGCAGGCGCAAAGGTATCTATTGTAAAACCGGCAGTTACGGTACGATTGACGGTGATATTGGATACAGTGTAGCTGGTTTGTTCCGTACCGGTATAAACGTCGCCGTCGATGGAATCAGCGAGCGAAGTCAGATGATAGCCGACTTCCGGTGTGATGCTGCAGACACTGCTCCCGCCGCTGACAGCTGTACCGGGACAAACAACAGAACCATGTCCTCCGGGAACTGCCCCGCTCACTATCGAAACGCCGACACCGGTAAGCGGCACTTCAAGAGCCGGACTACTGCTGTCCGAGTTTGTTATGGTCAGCGTGCCGGTTTTATTACCTGACGTAGCCGGTGTAAATGCCAAACCAACCGTACAGAAATCTCCAGCCGGAAGAGCCGGTGCATAGATGGTACAAGGTTTTGATCCGTAAGCTATATTCAGTGAGAAAGCACCGTCGTTTCCGTTATCAAGTATTATCGAACTGATTTGAAGTTCTGATGCACCGGTATTGCTGATGGTTATTTCCTGCGTAGCGGAAGCGCTTCCATAAGCCTGCTGTCCAAGATCCGGACTTGGCGGAGTTATAGCTATCGAACCGCTGCCGATCAAACCGCCACGAACAGCTAAAGCGTGGAATAAACCTGTTGTTTTATCACTATAAATTAATTTTCCATCTTCTATATTGTATATCCAGGCATTTTTAGCCTGATTGACCCCTGTAGTACCAGTCCAGTATCCGGTTGTCTGGACATTGCTAAAGCCCTCCCCCTCCAACCAGGTTTTGCCACTCTCTTCAGCACCGTTGTAGAGACTGAGCAGTTCAACACTGTTAGCCAGACGCCAGTCGCTATAGTTAAGATAATGTGACGCATTCAGAGCTTTTACATAATCCAGAGCCTGCTGCCATGAAAGCAGACCAGAATTTGATGCATCAATCTGCCACATCAGACCAGTCAATCTGTCAAGCGCAATACTGCTGTTGACAGGTGCGGTACCGTCAGCATTTCCAAAACGGGCGGCTGGCCAAGGAATACCGGCTTTCTGATCACCATCCTGCCCGGTATGAATGCCTGTTGTAGAGTTGACGCAAGGGGTGGGGTTATTGGTTACTGTGTCGTAGCAAACTGTCTGACCTGTCTGAATTGGCTGCGCCAAGCCAAGTCCCTGCCAGGCACGAACAGGAACAACATAATTAACTACAGTTTTATCCTGACTTATTATGGAACCTTCCAGCATATTGACTGACCATGCTTCAGCCGGAGTCGCCGTTTCAGTTGTACTGGTCCAGTAAGAGTTCGGTTTTACATTGATAAAACCAAGCGTCGTCAACCATGATGCGCTATCAGGGCGAACACGGTTAATCAATGATGCCATTTCATTGCGATTTGGCAAACGCCAGTCTGTATAACCACCATAATTTGCAGCATTCATTGATGCAACTGTTGCAAGTGCCGTTTGCCAGTTCTGAGCTGCCGGCACTTTACTGAAGTCTTTTGGATACATAAGACCTGTGAGCGTATCAGTCATAACAGCTGTAGTAGTGTCTGCACCTACTCCGCTGGCAAAACGAACTGTTGGCCATACAAGCCCGGAGAGACTTTCGCCATCCTGACCGGTAGAGGGGCAGGCTATTATTGTTCCAGCCGAATTATAACAACGATTCTGTCCACTACGAGGCAGATTTATCCGGTTTGCAGAATCAAATGTTATATCTGCAAACTCCATATCTGAAATGTTCCCTGCGTAATCCCGACTCCATGCATAGAGACGATGAAGACCTTCCGAACCAGCCATAAGAAATGAAGCGGGTGCGTCGGGTCCGCTCCAGACGCAGGCATTTACGTCAGTACTGTTCTGAAGAATGCAATACTCTTTTACATGGACGTTATCGGTAGCCGTAAGTGTAATAATCGGAACATTTAGTGAAGTAACGCTTGCAGGAACCGCAAATGTAGTAACCGGTTTTGTCGTATCGGGACTGAAAGAAGCGGTTACTGTGCATGGACCGATTACTGATGCAGCAGTATAGGTTGCGTTGGTACCGTGAGTAGTCGGTGGTGCGGGATTATCTCTCCATGGAGTCCCGGTTACTGCTCCACAGGCGGCATCGCCGGTTATGCTGTCAATCTGGAAACCGTCAATTTCGTCAATCAGAAACGTGGCGGCAGTTCCGTAATCGGCATAATTAGACGGATTGAAGGTGGAATTTACGCTGTTGGTTCCGCTACCTGATACAGCGGCTGACACCAGATAGGTGTTTTTGCGGAATTTCGCTTCAACAGCTCGTGGAGCAGTTGTATTACCAAGCAGATAAAGGGCTGCCACCGAACTGTTAAGACCGGTTATGCTCTGATTGCGCGCAGCAGCATCTTCAACAGTATCAACCCACACACCATAAACATGATATCCGGTAGCCGGTGTTATAGTACATGACGGATTCGTACCCCAGTTAGCGGTATCCGGACAGACGACTGCGCCCCCGCTGCCTGAAGCGGTCAAAGCCGTTGCCGACTGCGGCGATAAAATTCCGGCAAGGAGCATAAACAGCAGAGCAGAAACCAAGTAAATGGTCAAAGAAGTTTTTCCAATCCGTAATTTCTTGGGATTATTGATTATGCTGTTCATAGTACGCTCCTTCTTAAAGCGATGATTATAAATTTAATGCCGGCTATATTTTCTAAACTCTTACCGAATGATACCCACACTATCTATTTACAATTGCTTAATTTAAAAGGTTTTTCTCTCGCAAGTTCAGACGGATGCTTTTAACAAATCATGGCACTACCGCCACACTCGGAGTGATGCTGTAAACGTTGATGGCAGTGGTAGCGGTCGTCGTACAGTTGCCCGTGACACCGGCGGTAGTGTAGCTTGCGTTGACCGTGCCAGCATCTCCGTTACTGTAGATGAAGTTCTGTACTGAGCCGCCACAGCCGTTGTCAATCTGAGTCAGGTGGTAACCTGTGTTGGCGTTATAAGTGAATGTTTGCGTTGCTCCGTAGTTGGTCGTCCTGCTCACCGTGGCACCGGATGCACCGCCGGTTATCGTTCCGTTGGCACTTGGAACTGCCGAGACGTTGTACTGATTGATACTGAATGTAACGCTCACCGTGCAGTCAGTGTTGTAGGCAGTTGTGCTTACCGTGTGAGAATTAATGGACGTGCTCGTGTTTGTGTAGCTGATTCCGCAACCACTTATGTCAGAGACGTAATAGCCCGTGTCAGCAGTTGCCGTACAGCTCGAGGTTGCTCCGTTATCAACCGTTGTGGGCGTACATGAAAGTGTCCCGTTCGCACCGGGAGATGTTGATACAGCGTATGTTGGCGGTATCAATCCTGAGTTGATTGTCATGGTGTAAGCAGAGGAACTGGGCTGGCCGGTCATATCGAGAACCTTGAACGTAAAGGTCGTCAGGGGATTGATCCCGGCTTCTCCGTTTTGATCGTACGTCAATCTGGTGACATCGTTACAGGTTGCGCCGGGAGAGATAGTCAGCCCGTTGTATTTAAGAATACCTTTTGACGGAAGAGCAGCTACCGTTATCCCGTTAAAAGTACTGCTGGAAGAACTAAAAGGAAAATCGCTGGTTTTAAAACCGTAAGTCCCATCGCTGAGCGTTGTTATTGTGCTGTTTCCTCCAGTAGGCGGGGTGGTAGGTGTGTAAATGGATATGCTGACCCCGACCGTACCGCTGGTGAAGGTTCCATCGGTCAGGTAATAGGTAAAAAAGTCCGAGACCCCGGCGTTGCCGTTGTTCGTGTAGGAGAACGATCCGTCCGAATTCAGCGTAAAACCGCCACTGATATAGCTCGGGCTCACAACCATAACGGCATTGCCGAGACCATTGCTTCCGGCAATGTCATTGGACTTAACGTTCCCTGTAATGGTTCCGCTTCGCGGACAACTGATGGAGTCCGCAACCGCCGTTGGTGCAGTGCCCGCAATGGAAGGCGTTGTAAATGAAATTGTGTTCCCGTAGGCTGTGCCGAGGTCGCTGACAGCGTAGGCTCTCACGTAGTAGGTGGTGTTCAACGACAGTCCTGTCATTTGTCCGGCAAAGGAGCCGGTTCCGCCCGCAGAATCGGTAACCTTGGAATCATAAGTGGTCGGCTCGGAATTTGTGGTGCTATAGCATATTCCCCGCTGTGTAATCGCGTGACCGTTGTCACTAGTAATAGTGCCACCGCTCCAGGCTGAATTCCCGGAAACGGAGTACGCAGGCGTTGTCGACAGCTGAGCCACCAGAATACTCACAATATTTCCTGCCGCATTTTCAAGGAGATTCTTGAAGAATCTTCCAGTACCGTAGGCGGGATCACTGATCTTAGCCCAAAAGTTAACATCAGCCCAGGCAACAAAATCACCAACTCCCAATCGTTCCTGTGCCATTACAATTTTCGTGGGATCAGATATAGATTTGTTCAGAACAGTGGCATCTCCGCCAATATTGACAGCGGATGCAGCTCCCCCCGTATTCAATAACGACACTCCCTGAAATAGAGGAGATGCAGTATTGAAGTTAGTGTTCGGTAAATAATCATAGGTCGGCCCGCTATCAAGCATGAGCGACTGAATCGACAGATGCCCCCCCAGGGCAATAACGATATTAGTCACATTCGTGTTCTGCGTAGCAAAACCCGAGTGTTCACCAATGAGTACAATTCGACCGCCACGATTGCGAAGGGCAGTAAGATTATTTAGTTCGGTTGCGTTTAGTGCACGACTAGGAAGACAAATAAAGGCCATTGAATATGCAGACAGATCAGGAATAGTTGTTGAACCGTCACTTGCATATGTTGCCGAGTGCCCCGACAGGGTATTGTAATAACTGGCGACGGATGAAGCATAACTTCCACCATCGTGAACATAGACATTTGCCAAAGTAAAAGAATAATTTTCTATTGTCTTTGTAAAACAGATAGTTGACATCATCTGAGCGGTCTGCCGCTCCAACTGCCAATCCCCCCCCAAGTGTTTATAACCGGTACGGTTTGTCGAAGCAGCAACTTTTGCCGACGTTAGTTCCGCAAGAGTCTTTATAAGACTATCACCGGATGCGCCCTTCCCTGTTTCACAGCCATACAGGAGAATTTCGGCGTCTGCCTGCAGGAACTTCTGCCATGAGCGGACTTCCGGTGCCTTCACCTCGAATGACTGCTGAGTAAGAACATCACCCACGGCGGAAATTACGCCGGGAGCACCATGGGTGACAATATGCAACGTTTTCACCGGCTGATGTGTCTTGATTATGCTGCTCAGCGACGAAACAATATCCTTGCCTTCAGTAAAATATTCGACATGAACTCCGGGTCTTAATCCTGCCAGCAGGACCTGGAGATCAGGCAGTGATCTATCAATAACGACAACTTCGCTACCGGTCGATGCTGGGGCGTCATTAGGCCCGCTGCCACTGACCGAAACTGCCCCTGTGACTGCCTGACTTATCGAAACATACGTCAGTGGCGCAAAAAAAGACACAACCAGTGCAAACCACGTTGCAAGCTTTTTTGCTACCGATATTGAGGACAGGACGGATTTCATTGCTAACTCTCGCATGAATTAAATCTTGAAAATTTTATTACGGCACAATTACCACACTCGGCGTGATGCTGTAGACATTGATGGCACTAACGGCTGATATGCCGCAGTTGTCTGCTACACCGTTGGTGATGGTGCCGGACGGTGTGAAGGTGGCGCTTGTCGTCCAGGGACCATTGACTACATCTGAATAGGTTGCCGAGCCGGTGCCGCTGCAGTTGTTGGTTATGCCTGTCAGGTGGTAGCCGGTGTCGGAGGTAAAGGTCACGGCCTGTGAGCTGTTGTAATTTATATTGCTGTAGGTATGCGGCGTGTTCAGAGCATAGCTGTCAACTTTGGAGTGCGTGTCGGGTGTAGCGGTGATGTCGAACTGGTTGATGGCAACAACGGCGCTGACGGTGCAGTCGTTGGTTACCGTACCCAGCGAGAATGTGTTGCTAGTCACTCCGGAGGTACCGTTTGTGTAGGCAGGGGCGGTGTAGGTGCTGCCAAAGCAGCCGCTGACGGAGGTGATATGATAGCCGCTGTTGGGTGTAACCGTGCAGGAGTCGGTCTGGCCGTGAATGACGGATGCTGGACAGGTGACTGTGGCATTACCCACCGGTGTGACCGAGGTTGAGATATATCGGTAGCCTAGTGCATAGCTGGAAGTTATGCTGCATGGAGCGGTTATGGTATTTGTCGTGTATGGTTTGCTCATGACGTTGTAGTCGGGGAGCGTGTTGCTGTAGGCTGCGCCGCAGGTGCCGCCGATGGATACAACGTAATAACCGGAATCGCCGGCTACGGTCAGGGTGGGGGTGGTGCCGTAGTCAAAGTAGCTGTTGGCCGGGGAGATGGTTCCGTTTGTGCCCGGTGTGGTTGTAATCAGGAAGGTGTCCTTGCGGAATTTGACCAGCACAGTGCGGGCGTCTGCGACAACTCCCAGCGCACGGGAAGCGAGCGTCGTGTTAACACCGACTGCGCTGAAATTGCTCCATACGGAGGAGCCGTCAACGATCACATCATAGACGTGGTAGCCTGCTGCAGGAGTAAAGGTGCAGGTCGGATCGACGCCGTAGTTGACCGTTGCGGGACAGGATACCGAGCCGCCGACGTTGGCAGTGCCGTTGTTATCGGTGGCAGTCGCGGTGATGCTGTAAACATTGGGAGCCGTTGCAGCCGTGACTACACAGCTGGTACTTGCCGGAGTTGCAACATTATAAGAACCGGAGATTATTCCATTAGTGTCATTTGTATAAGGAAAAGATGCAGGTGTTGGAGTTCCAACACAAGCTGCTGGGCTTGCTGTTATGCCGGTAATGTGGTAACCGGCGCTGGAAGCAAAGGAAAACGAGTAAACCGTATTGTTGCTTTCCGGCGAAATCCCGGATATTGGTGCAGAGGGAGTTGAAGTACCGTTGGTGATTGACGGAGTATACGTAAGGGTATCGGGTGTCGTAAAACTGACTATGTCGGAGTAACCGGTGCCTGTTGATACCCCGCCTGCTGTGCCGACTGCTTTAGAGCGATAATAGAATGTGGTATTGATACTCAGGCCTGTCAAATTAACGGTAAAGTTGCTGGGTGCCGATGTAAATGTTTGAGGTGCAGTCGTCAAATTGAGACTCGACGAATTTGTGCCGTATTCAAATATTACATCAACCGAGGTGGATGTACCCATGTCTGTCAGCGTTCCGTTGATTGTCGCAGTAGTTGTAGTAATGTTGGTGGCCGCGCTTGAGGTCACTTTTGGGGGCAGGTGAGACTGTGCGCGAAGAAGTGTGAGAAGAGCAAAAGAAGTACTGCGTACATAAGCAGTGTGATTTTGCTCACCATAACCTCCACCAAGCCACCATCCGCTGGCATTCTGATTGGCTACGATCACGTCCGCAAAATCGTTATACCAGTTGTGACCGCTGAACGTATCAATGGCGTATTCCGAGAAACCTTTTGCCGAAGCAAACATACCGGAATAGGATGGAAGCACTCCGGCACCAGGGTTACCGCGCCAGCCGTAGTCAGCGCTTGAGTTAAGACCGTTTGTTAAATCAGCCCAGTGACTGTTCATAAACGTCAGTGCATTTTGAACGGTCGTATCATTGACGCTCTTGCCAACCAGCGCCAGATTAAACAGCAGGTGCCCCGTCTTATAAACATTATTCCATCCATCCGGAGACGTATATCCCGCTCCTCCAAAGTTGCCACCGGGTGTTGTTGACTGGATATAGGTGTTATGAAGATCAAGACCGGTCAGGAAACCAGCCGGAAATGTGCAGCCCATACTATGGACTGCATACGCCACACCCATGGTAACCCACCCTACCGTGGATTGGTCACGCGTAGCATCTCCTTTATTGTACGCCCAGGCACCCCCGGCATTTTGAGCAGACTTAAGCCAGTTTATAACCATCTGACCAACCTGTTTATAAGTATAACCCGCAAGGACTCCGGTTGTTACTTGCGTATCAGGATTGCCAGACCGCGAGATTGCCATCAGCGGTATGCCGGTCTGATAGGTATTATCACCACCAAGGTCCCAATAGACCCATCCATTGGTCGAGTCATACTGTACATTGTTAAAAAGAAAATTGAGACCATTCAGATATTGAGTTCTGTAGGCAAAAGTCGCATCTGTCGGCGTTTTGCCCAACTTTTCAGCATAATGAGCCAACGCAGTGAGAGCAAAGCCGGTCGTGGCAGGAGGAAAATCACCAGTAAAAGAGCCATCACCTGACTGTTGACTCAACAGATACGCTATGCCGTTCGTAATCGCCGTATCAATCTGTTCCTGTGTCGCCGCCTCCGCACTCCGCAATCCTCCCGTCCCTACTGACATAAACAGCACTAAAAGCATCA
>NZ_JAQTXM010000037.1 GCF_028688795.1 Rhodoferax sp.
ATCTTTGATCAAAGCTTGTAGAAATTCAACGAGCTTTTCTGAGTCAAATGCGTCCTCAATGATCATCCAGCGTGCCTTGCCCTGGTTGGTCACTGTGGCGATCATCGAGAGCTTTTGGCGGGTGCCACCAATTGCAAAAGCGACCGGGGTTTTACCTGCTGGCGCGTAGCTTCTGCCACGCACATCCGTGTTGACCAATGCAGTCTCATCACCCCAGTGAATTTCGGCTCCTTCAGCTCTGGCGCGTTGCTCTATTCCAGGGTATTCGCCCTCCAGCCACGCCTGTACTGCCGCAGGGCTTTGCTCGTAGGCGCGCTTGATGGGTTTTTGAGGTGTGAAGCCCCAGCGGGCAAGGTACTTTCCGATGCTGCGAACTTGCAGTTTGATGCCGTATTCCTGCTCGATGAGTTGGCCTACTGCAGCACGACTCCACAGGCTGAAGTCCATCTTGAGTTGCTCGGGGCGCCTGTCGATGATCATTTTCTGAATCGTGTCTTCTTGCACCGCAGTGAGCACACGTCCATCGCCTCTAATGCGACCTCGGCAGGCCGGACGAATGGCGGACCAACCACCAGCATCGAACAGATCAATGG
This sequence comes from Rhodoferax sp., assembly GCF_028688795.1. Classification (GTDB taxonomy): domain Bacteria; phylum Pseudomonadota; class Gammaproteobacteria; order Burkholderiales; family Burkholderiaceae_C; genus Rhodoferax. Next base: position 594 of record NZ_JAQTXM010000037.1, read on the forward strand.
TGACTCGAACTGCCGGGTAGCTCAGCCCCGTCATGGCCACGATTTGCATGATCTTGATTGCCTTCTTGTGCAACCGCACGACTTGCTTGCGCCGCTCGTGAAGTTGTTCGAGCGTTTGTTTTCTTGCGTTTTCTTTTTCCATGAACTTCTGATCCGGAAAATCATAGAAAGTTCATACTTTATCGGGCCTTATCTATAATTGCGCTTAAAGACGCGGTGCGGGGCCTCAAGATTGGTCAGACCGGGTATTTTTATGTGCTCAATGCCCAGCCCGGGGACAAACTGGGTGACCTGATCATTCACCCGGCCATGGAAGGCAAAAACCTGTTGGCCACCAAAGACGCCAGCGGGCGTGAGTTCATCAAGGACATCCTGCAGCAAAAAGATGGCGAGATCCGTTACCCCTGGTTGAACGCCGCACTGGGTGAAACCACCCCGCGTGAGAAAGTGGTGGCATTCAGCTACCTGAAAAGTTGGGATTGGGTGGTGGCCGGTGGCACTTATGTGGACGAATACACCGCAGAGATCAACCGTCTGCGCAACATTTACGCGGTGGCGGGCCTGGTGATTGTGTTGGTCATCTCAGCCATTTGGCTGTTGCTGATTCGTCGCATGGTGGTGCGCCCTATGGCCATGGTGAGCGGCGCCGCTGAAAAAATCGCACAGGGCGACCTTAGCACCACGCTGGTCACAGACCGCCAGGATGAGGTGGGTCAACTCATCACCGCTATGGGCAGGATGCAAACCGTTTTGACCACTTTTCAGGCCGCACAGGCTGAGATGGCGATCCAGCACGAAGCCGGCAACATTGACCACGTCATGCCCGCTGCCAGTCTGCCGGGCGTTTACGGTGCCATGGCGCAAAGCATCAACCAAATTGTCAAATCACACATTGCCGTGAAGATGAAGGTGGTGGACATCGTCACGGGCTACTCTGAAGGGCGGCTTGATGTGGTCATGGAACGCCTGCCCGGTCAGCGCGCGCGTATCAGCGAAGCTGTCGACAAAGTGCAGCATTCGTTGCTGGAGGCCAGCAAAGCGGCACGTTTTAACGCCCGGGTGAGAACCGCTCTGGACAACGTCAGCTTGCCGGTGCGCATTGCAGATGACGATGGCACGCTGATTTACCTCAACCACGCCTTGCAAGCCACGCTCAAGCAACACGCCGAAGGCTTTCGCCAGCAAATACCGGGGTTTGACCCCGACAAGGTGGTGGGGGGCAGCGTGGGGGTGTTTTACGCCGAGCCGCAAGCCGCTTTGGCGCGTCTGCGCAGCCTCAACACCGTGGCCCATTCGCGCCTGAATTTGGGTGGACGTCTGTATGACTTGACCACCACCCCAGTCACATCAGACACCGGTGAACGCCTGGGCACCGTGGGCCAATGGCAAGACGTGACCGACCAGTTGGCCGCTGAGGGCGAGATTGACCAAGTGGTGCAAGCTGCCACCAAGGGTGATTTGAACCAACGGCTCAGCTTGGTTGGCAAAACCGGCTTTTTTGCCAACTTGTCTAACGGCATGAACCTGTTGCTTGACACCAGCGAAGACGCCATGACCGATGTGGCCAACGTGTTGGCTTCGGTGGCCGAAGGCGACCTGACCAAGCGCATCACACGTGATTACCAGGGCTTGTTTGGCAAGCTCAAGGACAGTGTCAATGCGTCCAGCGAGAACCTGACCCGAGTCATGCAAGAGGTGCGCGGCGCGGCCGATGCCCTCACCGGCGCGGCCAACCAGGTGTCGGCCACGGCGCAGTCCCTGAGCCAGGCCGCCAGTGAGCAAGCCGCCAGCGTGGAGCAAACCACGGCCAGCATTGATGTGATGAGCGCCAGCATTTCGCAAAACAGCGACAACGCCCGCGTGACCGATGGCATGGCCGCCAAAACCAGCAAAGAGGCCGTGGACGGTGGCCAGGCTGTCAGCCAAACGGTAGCGGCCATGAAGCAAATTGCCGCCAAGATTGGCATCGTTGACGACATTGCCTACCAAACCAACTTGCTGGCCTTGAACGCGGCCATAGAAGCGGCACGGGCGGGTGAGCACGGCAAAGGCTTTGCCGTGGTGGCCGCCGAAGTACGCAAACTCGCCGAGCGCAGCCAGGATGCGGCGAAAGAAATTGGCGAACTCGCAAGCTCAAGCGTGACCACAGCAGAACGTGCTGGCAAGCTGCTCGATGAAATCGTGCCCAGCATCCAGAAAACCAGCGAACTGGTGCAGGAAATCGCGGCAGCCTCCAACGAGCAAGGCGAGTCCATCACCCAGATTGGCGGTGCCATGGGCCAATTGTCCAAAGCCACGCAGCAAAACGCATCGGCTTCAGAAGAATTGGCGGCCACCAGTGAAGAGCTGTCAGGTCAGGCGGAGCAATTGCAGCAGTCGGTGGCGTTTTTTAAAACCGGGCAGGATGATGGGGCCACTTTGCGGCAGCGGGGGGTACCCGTGCGGGGTGAACGCCGGGCGCTGACGTCGGGCAAAACAACACCCACCATGACCAAGCTGCCACGGACCGGCAGCGCCGGAAATTTCAAGCCGTATTGAAAGCAAGCACCAACAAGCGCCGGCTTGCTGGTGCTTGTTGGTTTGGTTTTTAACGGTCGGTCAGGCCAGCGCAGCTTCCGGTGCCGGAATGCCCATGGCGTCCAGCGCTGCCGCCAGTTGCGCCACGCTGCGCGGCACGTTGTGAAGCTTTTCCAGCCCAAACAGGCCCACGCGAAACGTCATGAAATCAGCCGGTTCGTCACATTGCAGCGGTACGCCGGCCGCGGTTTGCAGACCCAGCGCCAAAAACTTCTTGCTGTTTTGAATGCCAGCGTCTTCGGTGTAGCTCACCACCACACCGGGTGCCTTGAAGCCGTCGGCTGCCACGCTCTGGATGCCGCGGCTCTCAAACAGCGCGCGCACCGCCGAGCCCAGCGCTTGCTGCTCGGCCTTGACTTTCTCAAAGCCGTAGTCACGCGTTTCCTGCATCACCTCGCGCAGGCGCATCAGCGCATCGGTTGGCATGGTGGCGTGGTAGGCGTGGCCACCGCCCTCATAGGCTTCCATGATCTGCAGCCATTTCTTCAAATCGCAGGCAAAGCTGGTGCTGATGGTGCTGTCGATGGCGGCGCGGGCGCGCTCACTCAGCATCACCATGGCGCAGCAGGGCGAGCCGCTCCAGCCTTTTTGCGGTGCGCTCACCAGCACGTCCACGCCGGTGGCTTTCATGTCGACCCACATCGCGCCCGAGGCGATGCAGTCGAGCACAAACAGGCCGCCAACCTCATGCACCGCATCTGCCACGGCTTTCAAATAGTCGTCGGGCAGAATCATGCCGGCGGCGGTTTCCACATGCGGGGCAAACACCACGTCGGGTTTTTTGGCGCGGATGGTGGCCACCACCTCATCAATTGGGCAGGGAACCCATGGCGACTGTTTGGTGGTGTTGACGCGGCGGGCTTTCAGCACGGTGGACTCGGCTGGGATGCTGCCCATGTCAAAAATCTGCGTCCAGCGGTAGCTGAACCAGCCGTTGCGGATCACTAACGCTTTTTTGCCAGTGGCGAATTGCCGCGCCACGGCTTCCATGCCAAAAGTGCCGCTGCCAGGCACCAGCACAGCTGATTTGGCAGCGTAAACCTCTTTGAGAATGCGTGAAATGTCGGTCATCACGCCCTGAAAGCGTTGCGACATGTGGTTCAGTGCGCGGTCGGTATAGACCACCGAGAACTCAAGCAAGCCGTCAGGGTCAATGTTGGGAAGAAGTCCGGGCATGGTGCGCTCCTGTAAGTGGGGGGTAACGTTGATTAGCTTAGCACGGGTGTTGACCTTTGCACCCCCAGGGAAGTACCCGGCCGGGCGGTGTCAGCAGCATGCCCAGGCTTTTAGTGGCGTCGTCAATGAGCAGCAGTGTGGCTTGTGTGGTGGCATCCGTGGCATCCATCTGGACCTGCATATGCGAGGGGACAAACCCATGTCCAGGAAGCGCAATTTTGAAATGTCAGGGCAGCGGCTTATTGACAATACGCAAGCTTTTGCCGCGCGCGCAGGTGCGTGCAGCTCAAGCGCTGGTTTGCACTGCCTGCAGCAGCCAGGCTAGAAAGGTGTGGTTGGCAGATGGGTTGTCTGTGCCTTCAGGTTGCACAAAATAGTAGGCGCGCTGGCTTGCCAAAGGCTGCTCGCAGGCCACCACCAGTTCGCCGCGTGCCAGTTCCGTGGTGACCAGTAGCCGTGGCACCAGGGCCAGGCCCATGCCGCACACGGCGGCGGCGGCGGTCATGGAAAACAGCTCAAAACGCGCACCCGACAAGGCCAGCGCTGTGGCCACGCCTTGCGCTTCAAACCATTGCCGCCAGGCGTCCGGGCGGGTGCTTTGTTGCAACAGCGGCAGCTTGGCAATGGCCTCGGGTGACAAGCTGGCAGCACCTTGCAGCAGGCTTGGGGCGCAGACCGGCAGCACCACTTCGTCCAGCAGTTTCACCGCCTGGGTGCCGGCCCATTGGCTGACCTGCTCGGGCGTGCCGGCAAACAGCGCTGCATCAAACGGTGTGTCGGCAAACATGAAGGGGCGGGTGCGGGTTTCAAGGTGCACGGTGAGTTCGGGGTGCTGACTTTTGAGCTTTGGCAGGCGCGGAATCAGCCAGCGGGTGGCAAAAGTTGGTACGGCGGCCAGGTGCAGCCGGCTTTCGCGCCCCTGGGTGCTCATGACATCGAGCGTGTCTTGCTCCAGTGCCTGCAGGCGCAGCGCCACTTGGGCGGCGTAGTCGCGCCCGCGCTCGGTGAGTGCCACGCCATGGCGCGTGCGCTTGAACAGCGCCACGCCCACAAAGTCTTCCAGTGCGGTCAACTGGCGCGACACCGCGCCCTGAGTCAGCGCCAGTTCTTGAGCGGCGCGGGTGTAGCTTTGGTGGCGGGCGGCGGCATCAAAACAGGCGAGGGCTTGAAGGGACGGAATTTTTCTGCGCATGATGTGCGTAATGTACACATTTGTTTTAAAAATTGCTTGTGATTTGCTATTGTATAAATAGCTGTTTGCGCTTACTTATTATGGGATATAGCGTCATTTTCCATATGAAATATTTGATGCTTGAAAGGGTTTGTGAAAGCAAGTTATGAGTTATTTGAATATCAAAGTGACAACAAATCGGTTGTGTCAAGCACTGGCTGCGCGCTACCATGCAGTTATTCCATTCAGGCCAGACCTGAATTAACCGAACACCCCCACCCTCAGGAGACACCGAAATGGCCCACGCATCATTCAACTGGCAAGACCCCTTTTTGCTGGAGCAGCAACTCACCGACGAAGAACGCATGATCAAGGAAGCCGCTGCCGCCTACTGCCAGGACAAGCTGCAACCGCGTGTGGTGCAGGCTTTTCGCAACGAGCAAACCGACCCCGCCATCTTTCGCGAAATGGGTGAACTGGGCCTGCTTGGCCCCACCATTCCCGAAGCTTATGGCGGCCCTGGCCTGAATTACGTGGCGTACGGCGTGATTGCCCGTGAGGTGGAGCGTGTCGACAGCGGTTACCGCAGCATGATGAGTGTGCAAAGCTCGCTGGTGATGGTGCCGATTTTTGAATTTGGCAACGAAGCCACCAAACAAAAGTACCTGCCCAAACTGGCCACTGGCGAGTGGATTGGCTGCTTCGGCCTGACCGAACCCAACCACGGCTCGGACCCGGCCAGCATGCTCAGCCGTGCCGTGAAAGTGCCCGGCGGTTACAAGCTCAGCGGCAACAAGATGTGGATTTCCAACAGCCCGATTGCCGACGTGTTCGTGGTCTGGGCCAAAGAGGTGTCTGAGACCGGCACAGTCGGCCCGATTCGCGGCTTTGTGCTGGAAAAAGGCGCGGCGGGCTTAAGCGCCCCGGCCATTCATGGCAAGGTGGGCTTGCGTGCCAGCATCACCGGCGAGATCGTCATGGACGGCGTGTTTTGCCCTGAAGAAAACGCTTTTCCTGAAGTGCAAGGCCTGAAAGGCCCGTTCACTTGCCTCAACAGCGCCCGCTACGGCATTGCCTGGGGTGCGTTGGGTGCGGCAGAAGACTGCTGGTTTCGCTCACGCCAATACGTGATGGACCGCATTCAGTTTGGACGCCCCTTGGCTGCCAACCAGCTGATTCAAAAGAAACTGGCCGACATGCAGACCGACATTGCGCTGGGCTTGCAAGGCTGCCTGCGCCTGGGCCGCATGAAGGACGAAGGCACGGCGTCGGTCGAAATCACGTCGATTTTGAAGCGCAACAGTTGCGGCAAGGCGCTCGATGTGGCCCGCCTGGCGCGCGACATGATGGGTGGCAATGGCATCAGCGACGAGTTTGGTGTGGCGCGGCATTTGGTGAATCTGGAGGTGGTCAACACCTATGAAGGCACGCATGACATTCATGCGCTGATTCTTGGCCGCGCGCAAACAGGGATTGCGGCGTTTAATTAATTGGAGTCAGATTCCAATTAAATTGGCATGCAGGGGTGCGAGGGGCAATGGGGATGCCAGCTTTTTTGGCGGCAGCGGACGGGGTATTGGGCCCCGCCTCAACGCGCTGCGCTTTGCGAAGTCGGCGGGTCCCAATACCCCACCCGCTGCTGCATGCGCCGCTGGGGTGCCAAGGTTTTGAAGACCGGATGAGCGTCTTCTGTGCAGGAAGTGTCTCGTGCTTTTTTACTTCGACGACCCTTACCGCACCGCAGGCCATGCGGGTTTGGGCTGGGGGCCGACTTCGCAAAGCGGAGCGCGTTGAGGCCCCCGGCCCAAACCCGCATGGCCCACCAAGACTGTGGGTCCGCCCAAGCAACCCCACTGCGCATGGCCTACCCAAACTGTCAGTCAGTCAACGAATGACGCCCTGACTTCACCCCCACAACAGCAACAAAACAAGCACCATGACAACCAAGCCCTCAGCCCTCGCTCACCTCAAGGTCCTGGACCTGTCCCGCGTCCTGGCTGGCCCCTGGTGCACCCAGATGCTGGCCGACCTGGGCGCTGACGTGGTCAAGGTCGAACGCCCCGGCGCTGGCGACGACACGCGCCACTGGGGCCCGCCGTTTGTCAAGGATGCGGACGGCAACGACACCGACCAGGCCACTTACTTCACCGCTTGCAATCGCAACAAACGCGCCATCACGCTCGACATGGCCAAGCCGGAAGGCCAGGCGCTGATCCGGCAAATGGCGGCGCAGAGTGACATCCTGGTGGAGAACTTCAAGGTCGGCGGCTTGAAAGTTTACGGGCTGGACTACGAAAGCCTGAAAGCCATCAACCCACGCCTGATTTATTGCTCAGTTACCGGTTTTGGCCAAAACGGCCCGTATGCCGAACGCGCTGGTTATGACCTGATGATCCAGGCCATGAGCGGCATGATGAGCATCACCGGTCAGGCTGATGGCACACCCGGTGGCGGCCCGATGCGGGTCGGCGTGGCGGTGATCGATATCTTTACCGGCGTTTACGCCACCAGCGCGATTCTGGCCGCCATCGAGGTGCGGCATCGCACGGGGGAGGGCCAGCACATCGACATGGCGCTGCTTGATGTCGGCATGGCGGTGCTGGCGAACCAGGCTGCGGGGTTTTTGAATTCCGGCAAGGTGCCAGAGCGTCAAGGCAACACCCACCCGAGCCTGGCGCCGTACCAAAGTTTTGACACCGCTGATGGCGCCGTGCTGTTGGCGATTGGCAACGACGGCCAGTTCGCCCGCTTTTGCGAGGTGGCGGGCCACCCCGAGTGGGCTGCAGATGCCCGTTTTGCCAGCAACACCTTGCGGGTGCAGCACCGCGACGCCCTGATTCCCCTGATGCAGGCCGCCACGCGCACCCGCAGCACCGCGCAATGGATCAAATCGCTGGAAGACAAGGCCGTGCCCTGCGGGCCCATCAATGACATTGGCCAAGCCTTTGCCGACCCCCAGGTGCAAGCCCGGGGTTTAGTGATAAAACAGCCTGTAGCCCATATAAATAAAGCGCAAGCAGCTACTAAATCAATAGTGTCTGACGCCTTGGGTAACACCGCCGCCAGCATGGACACTGTCAGCGGAGCCAGCGCCACAATCAGCACCGTGGCCAGCCCGCTGCGGCTGACCGCCACGCCGCCGGTGCTGCGCCGCCCGCCACCTGCCTTGGGTGAGCACACCGACGAAGTACTGGCCGAACTGGGCTTGAGCACTGCCGACATTGCCGCACTGCGCCAGCGCGGCGTGGTTTGACACGCTCCCGCCGCACGCCACCCGCAAGGCGACGTGTCAGGCAGCAGCAGGCGTTGCCGGCAAGTCGGCAGCAGTGAACAGATGCACCTGATTGCGCCCGGCTTGTTTGGCCTGGTACATGGCCAGGTCGGCATGGTGCGCCAGCGCTATATCGGTTTGCCCATGCTTGGGGTACAAGGCGATGCCAATCGAGCATGAAATGAACAGCCGCTGCTCCGCCACTTCAAACACCAGCGCCAGTGCTTCGCGAATTTTTTCGGCCACCGTTACAGCGGATTGGTCAGTCTGATCAGCCGCATTGCGCAGCAGCAGCAAAAATTCATCGCCCCCAATGCGCGCCACGGTGTCAGACTGGCGCACGCAGGCCAACATGCGCTGTGCCACCGCCTGCAGCAGCTGATCGCCCACCGCATGGCCAAACTCGTCGTTCACGGGCTTGAAGTGGTCCAGGTCCAAAAACAGCAGGGCCACATGCGTCTGGTCCCGCTGGGCTGCGGCCAGTGCCTGTTGCAAGCGGTCGGTCAACAGGGCGCGGTTGGGCAAGCCGGTCAGGCTGTCGTGCTGGGCCAGGTGGCGCAGCTGTTCTTTGCTTTGTTCCAGTTCGGCGGTGCGTTCTGCCACGCGCGTTTCCAGCTCGTTGCGCGATGCCCAAACCCGCGTCGCCATGTCACGAAACAAGCGCATCAGGTGGCCGATTTCATCTTTGCCACCGGTGGGCAGGTCTTGCGGTGCAAAGTGTTCGCTTTGCACCTGTTCGATGGCGCGTGCCAGCCGGTTCAAGGGCTGCAACACCACGCGCCCCAGCAGCACATTGAAGGCGATCAAAGCGACCAGCAAAGACAAGGCAAACACCAGCAACATACCGACAAAATTTTGTAAGGGCAGCAAGGCGTTGATGTCCAGCAGCGTCACCTCATACCAGTCGATTTCGGGCAAATAAGCCAGGCCTACCAAAAATGGCTGGCCTTGCATGTGAACCAGTCGGCTCAGTGTTTTGCTGGGGCTTTGCTCGATTTCTTTCATGGCCGCCAACACGGTCTTCCGGTCTTCGTCGGTTTGAAACAGCATGTCCAGCGTTTTGTGCGTGCCGGCTGACTTGGTAATGCTGGCAAAGTCAATCAGCTTTTGGTCGCGGTACACCTGAATGGCCCCGACATGGTCCACAAACAGGCTGGTGATGCCGGGCTGGCTGTTTTCGACCACTTCACGGATAAAGCTGGTCAGGTCCAGCCCGGTGCCAGCGACGCCCAGAATGTCGTTGCCGTCGCGGATCAGTACATCAATCCACAGCTTGGTCACGCCCAGGGTCACGTCCGGGTTGACGTTGATGTGCATGTCGCGGTTTTGCGCGATGATGTCGTAAAACCAGCGGTCGGCCGGCTTGTCGGCCTTCAGCGTGTAACGCAGTGGCGCATTGGCGTACTCGTTTTTGGCGTTGTTGTGGTAGTAGCGGCCGCTGGGGTGTAGCCCCAAAAAGTAGCTGTGGTCGGCAAAGTTGGCCCTGAAGGTTTCCATTTCAACCAGCGCGCGGTGCGTCAGTTGGGCATCATCAGGCTGGCGTGCCCAGTCCTTGATCAATTGCGAGTTGGCCAGTTGGCGTGACAAGGCGATTTCCCGCAGAATGGGCTGCATCATGCGCACCTTGTCGTACAGCACCTGCTTTTCGGCGTAGCGCATCGCCCATTGCGCCACGATGCCCAAGGCCTGATCACGCGCCACCCACCAAGCCATGGCACCGGTGGCAATGGTCAGCAAGGCGCTGAGCAGCAAAATTCTTGTTTTGAGTTTCAATTGAATCACCTCTGCGGCATCTGTGCAAAGCCCGTGGCAGCTGGCCTAGCCTTGGGGCCGCGTGTGTTGCGCATCGCGCCTTTCCACCAGCTTCAACACCAGCAGCAGCAGCGTGCCCACCACCATCACCCCGGCGGCAAAGTACAGCCCGGCGTTGTAGCTGCCCAGCCGCACGGCCAGTTGCCCGGTGATGGCGGGGCCCACGATTTGCGCCACGCCGTAGCTCAGTGTCATTTTGCCCATCATCTTGGCGGGTTTGGTGGGGTAATAGCGCCCGGCCATGCTCAGCACCAGGCTGACCATGCCAATGAAGGTGCCGCCAAACAGCAGCGCGCCCAGCAGCGTGGGAATGAGCCCGCCCACCATCACCGGCAGCAAGATGCCCACAATTTGCAGCACGGCGGCCAGAATCAGTGCGTTGAGGTCACCGGTGCGCCGGGCAATGAAGTCCCAGTTGATGCAGGCTGGCGCCGCGCCCAGCCCGATCGCCAGAAACGCCAGGTTGCCCTGGCCGGCCAGCCCCGGCAGCTTGTTGACAATGGCCACAATGAAGGTGGCGCTCACCACATAACCAAAGCCGGCGCAGAAATAGGCCGCCATGAAGATGCGCAAATACAGCGCACTGGGCGGTTTGTCGACCATCTTTTGCCCGCTGGCGGTCAGGCCGGTCTGGTCTGGCGCTGGCAGCCAGGCCAGCGCCGGGTAGAGCAACACGCAGCCGATAGCCGTGAAGGCCCACCACTGTTCGCGCCAGTCCAGCGCCGGGCTCATCAGCATCACGGCCGCCGAACAGCCCGCAATGCCCAGCCCGATGCCCGCAAAGTGAATGCCCAGCTCGCTGCGGTGGTTGTGGCGAATCAGCCAGTTCAGGATCAGGCCAGTGCCCAGCAACATGCCGGCAGAGCTGCACAGCCCAGCCACATAGCGAGAAATGGCCCACAGCACCACATTGGTGGTCAGCGCCATCACCAGCGTGCTGACGATCGCCATCACCATGCCAATTCGGTACAGCTTGTCCTTGAGCACCAGGCTGCTGATTTGCGATGCAAGGATGGCCCCGCTGAGGTAGCCCGCGTAGTTGATGGCGGCCAGCCAACCGGCCTGGGCCACACCCAACCCGGCTTGCTGCTGCATCAGCGGCAGCAGCGGCGTGTAGGCAAAGCGCGCCACACCCAGCACCAGCAGCAGGCTGAAGATGCCCGCGCCCAGCACCTTGAGGCGTGCTCTCGCATCGGATGAATGGACGGTTTGACCCGTTGGCGGGCGCTCTGGGGGGTGATTCATCATTTGTTGTCAATGTTTTGTATGGATTCGCCCACGGCCAGCTTGCGTGGAGGTGCCAGGCTAGAGCCTAACGGGTTGTCTTGCATTATTTCACCGCTTGCGGCGCCACTGGCTGCGTAATGCCAGGGGAGCCGGGATTCGAAATGTTCGAAATATTTCAACTATGCCATCAATCTGGTTGAATTTGTTTGCATTAACTGCTTCCTAAACTCATAGTCAGCCTCAGGGTTATCCCTGTAACCCCTGTCTGGAGAAATGTTTTGACCCCGTCCCAAGTTGATCCCGCCCCGCGCCAGTTGCGCTACACCAGCGTGGCCATCGTCCTGCACTGGCTGCTGGCGCTGGCCATTCTGGGCATCTTTGCTTTGGGGGTGTACATGGCTGATTTGCCCTTTTCGCCCTCGCGCCTGAAGCTGTTCAATTGGCACAAGTGGGCGGGCATCAGCATTTTGCTGCTGTCGGTGGTGCGCCTGCTGTGGCGCGTGACGCACCGGCCGCCCGTGCTGCCCGCCGCCATTGCCCGTGCCATGCCGGGCTGGCAGACACTGGCCCACCACGCGACCCATCACCTGATGTATGTGTTGTTTTTTGCCGTGCCATTGATTGGCTGGGCCTACAGCTCGGCGGCTGGCTTCCCGATTGTGTTGTTTGGCCAGGTTGCGCTGCCTGATTTTGTGGGCCCGGACAAAGCCTTGGCCGAGTTGATCAAGCCGCTGCACGAGCTTTTCGCCTGGGGCTTGGTGGCGCTGGCCGCAGTGCACGTGGCCGCCGCCCTCAAGCACCAATGGATCGACCGCGATGGCCTGTTGCTGCGCATGCTGCCTGGCCTGCGTTGACCCGATCACCTACATCCCCTTTGTTTCGCCGGAGTACCCACATGAAAACCCACCTGTTTCTCGCCGCCCTGACCACCACCCTGCTGGCTGGCGTGGCCTTGCCTGCCGCAGCCCAGCAAAAACTGCTGCCCGCCCAAAGCGAACTGAGCTTCGCCGCCAAACAAATGGGTGTACCGGTCAGCGGGCACTTCAAGAAGTTTGACGCGCAAGTCAGCTTTGATGCCACCAAACTCGCTAGCAGCAAGGTGACTTTCACGGTTGACATGGGCAGCGCCACCATGGGCTCGGCAGAGGCTGACAGCGAGCTGCCCAAGGCACCTTGGTTCAACGCTCCCAAGTTTCCTCAAGCCACCTTCACCTCGTCGGCGTTCAAGGCATTGGGGGCTGGAAAATACGAGCTGGCTGGCAAGCTCAGCATCAAGGGACAGGCGCGCGACGTCCTGGTGTCTTTGAGCATGACGCAGTCCGGTGCGGTCACCGTGGCCAGCGGCGTGTTGCCGATCAAGCGGCTCGCCTTCAGCATTGGCGATGGCGATTGGGCCGACACCTCGATGGTGGCTGATGAGGTGCAAGTCAAGTTCAAGTTTGCCCTGAGCGGGGTGGGCAAGCTCTGACCCCGCTGCCGCCCCATTTTTTAACCGTTTCTTTTCTGTTTTCAACCTTTCCAGGAGTTTTTCATGCGTTCATCCTTTTTGCCCATCGCCGCTGCAGTTGTTTTGCTGGCCGGCACCGTGTCTGCCCAAGCCGCTAGCTATGCCATTGACCCGGCGCACACCTATGTCACTTTCGAGATCAGTCACTTTGGCACCTCTACCAACCGCGGCCGCTTTGACAAGAAGGACGGCTCAGTGGAACTGGACCGGGCGGCCAAGTCCGGCAAGGTCAGCATCGTGGTGGACACCACATCCATCAACACTGGCTTTGCAGCGTTCAACAAGCATCTGCAAAGCAAAGACCTGTTTGACACCGAAAAATTTCCGACCATGACGTTTGCTGCAGACAAGTTCACCTTCAACGGTGACAAAGTGGCCGAAGTCACCGGCACCTTGACGCTGCTGGGCAAGACAAATGCGCTGACCCTCAAGGCCACCAACTTCAATTGCTACGACAGCCCGATGCTCAAGCGCGAAGTCTGCGGTGGTGATTTTGAAGGCACATTGGACCGCACTGCCTACGGCATGAATTACGGCATCGACTGGGGTTTTCCGAAAAACGTGCGCCTAGTGGTGCAAGTTGAAGCGGTCAAGCAATAAATGCAAATTTATATGATAAATCAGCCTGTAGCCCTTTATAAGTAAGCGCTACCAGCTATTTATTAAATAGCAATTAAGGTCCCTGCGCGCCGGGCTTGCCCTGGCGGCGGGCCCTCTGTACTTGGCGGGTTTGCACAGCGTGTTCATCCCGCGCGAGCGCTTCAGTTGATAACTCGCAATTCCCCCTGATATGAAAAGCATTAAGTTCGCCCAAGGAGGGATGAACCTATGCAGTCAATTCGACCACCAGCAGTGGCTGGTGCTTTTTATTCGGGGCACGCCGCCATGTTGTCCGGCCATCTGCAGGCCTTGCTGTCCGCCGTTGTACCTGCGAGTGGGGTTGACGACGCGGTGCCCAAAGCCTTGATCGTGCCGCATGCCGGTTATGTTTATTCGGGCTCAACGGCGGCATTGGCCTATGCGCGGCTGGCGCCGTTGCGCAAAATCATTCGCAGTGTGGTGTTGCTTGGGCCGGTGCATCGGGTGCCCGTCAGGGGTTTGGCGCTACCGGGCGTTGATGGTTTTGCAACGCCTCTGGGCCAGATCGACCTTGATCAGGCCGCCATTGCTCGCCTCAAAGGCTTGACCCAAGTCGTGGTCAGTCCGGCGGCACACGCCTTGGAGCATTCCCTGGAAGTGCAATTGCCATTTTTACAAGCCGTGCTGGAAGATTTCAAGCTGGTGCCGCTGGCCGTGGGTGACGCCACACCCGCTGAAGTGGCCGAGGTGCTGGAGGCGCTGTGGGGTGGCCCTGAGACACTGATTGTGGTCAGCTCAGACCTTTCACACTTTTTGCCCTACAACACGGCACAGCGTGTGGACCAGGGCACCGTGCAACGCATCATGCGGCTGAGCAGCTCCATCACCCACGAGCAGGCTTGTGGCGGTACGCCGGTCAATGGCTTGCTGATGGCCGCCCGGCACCACCATTTGCAGCCACAGTTGCTGGGCCATTGCAACTCGGGCGACACGGCAGGTGACAAAGACCGCGTGGTGGGTTATGCCGCTTTTGCGTTCGTGCAGGAGCCAACTCATGTCCATTGATACCGCCGTGGAAATGCAAAGGGGTGTGCCGGTGCATGCGGGCGGCATTTTGCTGCCGATTGCCCGCGCCGCCATCTCTACCGCTTTGGGGCAGCCGCGCTCTGTGCCAGAAGATGCCCCGTGGCTGCAAGAGCCGGGTGCCTGTTTTGTCACCTTGACCCGGCAACGGCAGTTGCGCGGCTGCATTGGCTCGCTGGAGGCGCGCCGCAGTTTGCTGGCCGATGTCAAGTCAAACGCCGTGGCCGCTGCGCTGCACGACACCCGTTTTGCACCCTTGACCCTGGCCGAGTTGACCGCCATCAAGCTAGAGGTGTCCGTGTTGTCACCCATGCAGCCACTGCACTTTGACAGCCAGGCGCAGGCGCTGGCGCAGTTGCGCCCGGGCGTGGACGGGGTGGTGTTTGAATATGGGCGCTACCGCAGCACTTTTTTGCCACAGGTATGGGAACAGTTGCCCGATGTGTACCAGTTCATGGCGCACCTCAAGCAAAAAGCCGGCCTGCCGCCTGAATTCTGGGACGTGGGGGTTCGGCTGCAGCGCTACAAAGTGCGCAAATGGCAAGAGCAGGAGGCACCATGATGACCGAACACACCGAATCAGATTACCAGGCCCGCTATTGGCACTGGCTAGACGATGGTCGCATGCAATGCGACCTGTGCCCGCGTGACTGCAAGCTGCATGAGGGCCAGCGCGGTGCCTGTTTTGTGCGCATGCGCCAGGGTGAGCAGATGATTCTGACCACTTACGGGCGCTCCTCCGGGTTTTGTATTGATCCCATCGAGAAGAAACCGCTGAACAACTTTTACCCCGGCAGCAGTGTGCTGTCGTTTGGCACGGCGGGCTGTAACCTGGCCTGCAAGTTTTGCCAAAACTGGGACATCAGCAAATCACGCGACATGGACCGCCTGATGGACCAGGCCTCGCCCGAGGCAATTGCCAAGGCCGCGGTTGCCAACCACTGCAAGAGTGTGGCGTTTACCTACAACGACCCGGTGATCTTTGCCGAATACGCCATGGACGTGGCCGATGCCTGCCACGCGCGCGGTGTGCAAACCGTGGCGGTCACCGCGGGCTACATCAATGAGGTGGCCCGGCGTGATTTTTACGCCAAGATGGATGCTGCCAACGTCGACCTGAAAGCGTTCACCGAAGATTTTTATTTCAAGCTGACCGGTGCGCATTTGCAGCCCGTGCTTGACACGCTGGTCTACCTCAAGCGCGAAACCCAAGTGTGGTTTGAACTCACCACGCTGCTGATTCCAGGGCACAACGATTCAGACGAAGAGCTCACTGCCATGAGCCAGTGGATCATGACCGAGCTGGGCCCCGACGTGCCCTTGCATTTTTCGGCCTTCCACCCGGATTTCAAAATGCTCGATGTGCCCGCCACGCCGCCCGCCACCCTGGTGCGTGCGCGCCAGATTGCGCTGCAGGCGGGCTTGAACTATGTGTACACCGGCAATGTGCATAACATTGAGGGCGACACCACTTTTTGCCCGGAGTGCCATGCGCCACTGATCGTGCGGGATTGGTACTTGATCAAAAAGTACCGGCTGACGGCGCAGGGCCATTGCCCTGACTGTGGTGCGGCAGTGGCGGGCCGGTTTGCCAGTAAGGCCGAGCACTTTGGCCGCCAGCGTATCCCGTTGATGATGTCCGCCCCAACGTGAAGGCAGATACGGTTGAGGTGTCGTGACGCGTTAATAAGCGGTCGGTTGATGCGGCTGGCGGGGATAGAACCCAATACTATGGCCCCCTACATCGCCCGATAGGTTGACTAATTCTGTATCAGACTTTTGTAGCAATGACCCTTACCTGAGGCAAGCTAGAAATTCCAAACGTAGCGATCATCGCCATGGACCATCATGACTGATGTCCGTGTTGTCTTGCAGTGCCACGTTTGTTGCGTCTTGCCCTGATCAACCATCTCAAGTGCTTCGACATCCAGGACCGCAGCACATCGCTCTGCCGGGGCTCGCACGGATTCGTAGCAAATCCACTGCACACCCTTGTCCCGTGCCGCATCGGCCACCGCCTGGGTTTCGGTGTAATCGCTGCCATGCGTCCAGGCCGCAGACGCTGCAAGCCACGGTTCGCTCATCAGATCAATAGCACGACCCTCAACCTCCGCCTGAAAGAAAGTGTGCTCGGTAAGCAGGTCGGTGTTCAGCAACGGCACGCTGTCCATGATGAAGCGATAGCGCCAATAGGCGACCTCCGCGCAGGCTGCATGGAGCGCTTCAGCACCGTACCAAAGGCCGAGGGTTCCAGCACGCCGGAACCGGCTGGGGTGTTGCGGTCGATAGCGAAAGGGGGTTGCAAGCAGGTAATGCTTCGGCACTTTCATGGCCGGCATGGGTGGCTTGCTGACCTCCAGAAGTTGTTCGAGCATGAGTTGCTCGTCAGTGTCATCAACCAAGCGCATCGTTGAGACCACATGCTGCGCTTCAACGCCGCGCCAAGCCAACATGGTCTTTTGTACCACCCCGCTGTCAAACCAAGAAGTGCTCCATACGGAGTCGGTCATGCCGGTGCCCGCATGCCATCGAGGTAGTTTAGGGTTGCGACCAAGCCGTCAGGCCGCTCGATGAGTTGCAGGGGCACGCCGCCAAGCGCCTTATTCATCCCCCGCATCCAATCTTTGCGCTTTTGATCGTCTGTGCCAACCAGTGCATCCAAAGAGCGGTAAACCCGAACCAGCAACAAGGACAGTTCGCCGACTTTTGAATTGGGGTCAAGTGGATACTGACCTTTGCGAATGCGCGAGACAGTTGGCTCGCTCACACCGATGATCCGAGCCAAGGCTGCACCAGACAGTCCCAACAAATCAGTGGCACGAGCTGTTGCTTTAGCGAGTACGAAGCCCGGGTCAGGCTTAGGCGCAGTTTTAGTGTTCATGTGGTCTCAATTTCTTTCAGTAGAAGCATTTTTGCACAATCATTTAATAATTGCATGTTTTTCCAAGTGCTTGCCACATGTATTGCGACTACTTTTGCGCTTAATGTCCAAGACTCACGACCAGGCCCGCAGGCTGGCGTGGTGCTGGGTTGGGCAAAGTGTTGATTGGATGCGCAGTGGATCGCTGTTTGAAAGCACGCAAGCAGGCGGCGGCGTTTGCGTTGTTGGTCGATGAACAAAACGCATAGGCCAAGAGCTTTTACGAACACTTCGGATTTACGGCATGCGCCGACTCACCGATGACGCTTTACCTGCCACTGGTCTGATCTGGTTTCTGCTACGGCTCAGGGGGGAGGATTTTGAGCGGCACTTGCGCAGCGTTACCAGTCATAGGGTTTCAGGCCCTAGATGACTCTTTAAGGATGATGACTGTCATTCGCGCGGTACTTTCGTAAGTCAAGTACGCAGCGGAAGCTGACCGCCATGAACGACAAGTTCACTATCATTTGGTGCGGCTGGCGGGGATCGAACCCACGACCCTTGGCTTCGGAGGCCAATACTCTATCCACTGAGCTACAGCCGCAAGCTGCATGACGTTTGCAAGGGCCGTATTCTCTCACACGAACCTCAGGGCAAGTGGCTGCCCATCGCCAGATGGCCAAGCATGCCCCGGCTACATGGCAAGGCGGCACCTATAATTTTGCACAAGCTTTTTTCCACAATTCCAAAGAGGTCACCATGAGCGACAACCACCACGCCAGCGGGCACGATTCACACGCCGCGCCTACCCCAAGTGCAGCCAAGAAGGTGTTTAACCTGGTTGTTTTGTTGGGCTTGCCGCTCATCGTCGTGGGGTCTTTGGTTGGCTATTACAAGTCGCAGGACAGTGCCCAGGCCGGTAGCATGTCTGAAGAAGCGGTGACTGCGCGTATCCAGAAAGTGGGCATGTTGCAGCTGGGCGAGTCCAAGCGCGAGCTGAAAACTGGCGAAGAAGTTTTCAAGGCGCAGTGCACCACCTGTCACACCGCTGGTTTGTTGGCTGCGCCAAAATTGGGCGATGCGGCAGCCTGGGGGCCACGGATTGCCACGGGTTATGAGACGCTGCTGCACTCGGCACTCAAGGGTAAGAATGCCATGACCGCTCAAGGCGGCGGTGCATTTTCTGACTATGAAGTGGGGCGTGCGGTGGTTTACATGGCCAATGCGGGCGGCGCTAAGTTTGCTGAGCCCAAAGCGCCTGAAGGGGCTGCAGCACCTGCGCCAGCGACTTCAGCCGCAAAATAGATATCTAAGCGTTTTGACCTCTAGGTCACGTATTTATTGCGCAAGCAGCTACTATTTGTGTAGTAACTCGGGGCTTTTGGTAAAGCCAAACTGTGGCTCCAGTTCTGCCCGCAACACGTCTTTGGGCCGCCATTGGCCTTGTTCAACGGCCAGCGCGGCCTGCCCGATGTCCTGGGTGTGAACCAGGCCAAAGCCGATGTCCGCTTCAAGGTACAAATGCCCTGATTCGTCCAGCCAGCAGTGCTTGACCTGGGCGCTGCGCCCCATGTGGTCTTGAACGGCGCCGTCGGGCTGCAGACGCCACACCAGCGGGGCGGCTTGCAATTCAACAAAAACGCGTTGCGGTCCGTTCTGAAAATACCAGCAGCCTCGGGCGTCTGCCGCATAGTTGCGGGCAATGAAGTCAATGAGTTTGCCGTGGCGTAGTTCCGAGCCCTTGCTTCCAGCAATGCCGCTACCGAACCGGCCCAGGGCCTGTGCCTGGTCATCACGCATGTACCAGTTGCCACGCGCGTCCAGCCCCAGCCAGCCGTAGCAGTCTGGCACGTTGGGCCATTTGGCCATGGCTTGTTTGACGATGTCATCCATGAGGGAAGGCTTTCAAATTGAGGTTGGATTGCTGCGCCAGCCATTGCACCACGGCTTCAGGCAAGGCCTGGGCGTGGCCTGGCCATGGCCCTTGCGAAAACCCGACATGCCCGCCGTGGCGCGGCTGCCACAAGCTGACGTGTCGGCTTGCTGCGCCAAGGGGTGGCAGACTGGCGGCAGGAATAAACGGGTCGTTCTGAGCGTTAACCAGCAGCGAAGGCAACAAAAGGCGCGCCAGGTGCGGTTTGGACGAGGCTTTTTGCCAGTAGTCGGCGGTGTTTTTGAAGCCGTGCACAGGCGCGGTGAAGGCGTTGTCAAATTCGTACAGGGTGCGCGCCGCCAGCAGCTTCGGTGCATTGAACAGGCCCGGGTGCTGGGCCAGTTTTAACATCGCTTTGGGCTTCATGCTGCGTAAGAACATGCGGGTGTAGACCCAGCGGTTAAAGCCATGGCCCATGGCGTGGCCACTGGCGGCCAAGTCGACCGGGGCTGAAATGCTGGCCACGGCACTGGCTACTTGTGCGGCCTGGCTGCCTGCCTCTTGCGCCCAGCGCAACACAGCGTTACCGCCGAGCGACACCCCAACCACCAGCAGGGGACAGGATGCGTGCTGGCGCAGGCGCTGCAGGATCCAGCCAATTTCTTCAAAATCGCCAGAGTGGTAGGCCCGTGGTGCGCGATTGATCTCACCGCTGCAGCCCCTGAAGTGCGGCACGGCATACGCCAGCCCGCAGCGCTGGGCATGGCGGGCAAAAGCCAGCGCGTAATGGCTTTGTGACGAGCCCTCCAGCCCATGAAACAGCACCAGCAGAGGGGCTTGGCTCGGTGTCGGGCAGGGCGCGTCCTGCCAGTCGACGTCAATGAAGTCGCCATCTGGCGTGGGCCAGCGCTCGCGTCGGTAGCTAACAGGGGTGGTGTCTTTCGCCGACGCGTGGCGGGCGTGCAGGGCCGGCCAGATGGTTTGCAAGTGACCACCGGGCAGCCACCACGGCACTACTGTGTTCATAGCTGCTTGCGCTTTATTTAAAAGGGCTAGAGGCCAATTTAATGTAGAACAGGAGGGGTTTCAGTGATGTCTTGCGCCTCACGCGGGTTGCCGGGGCTGGCGTGGTGCGCAACCAATCGCCATCCTTGGGCGGTCTTGTGATAAACATTGGTGGCCATCACAAAGGCCTCCACCGGGCCTTCGTTGGTGAGGATGTCAATGCGCTCGCGTACGCTGTGCACGGCGCACGCCAGGGCTTCAATTTTGCGCACGGCGAGCGGCGCAATGCGCAGGCTGCCGTTGGCAAACATGGCTTCAAATGCAGAGCGAATGGCGCCCAGTCCAATCAGGCGCGGACCACCCGGATGAATGCAGATCACGTCATCTTCGTCCGCCCAGCAGGCCATCAGGCGCTCCAGGTCGGAGGTTTGTAGGGCCTCGTAAAAGCTGGTTTCAATGTCGTCGGCAGAGCCACCAACGGTGGCTGCGGTTTTTTTGGCTTTGGACATGGGCGCAATCGGGATGAGAAGCGTTGATTTTGACCGCTTTTGCAGCACCTTGGCTGGCCCCTTGTGCTACCGTTGCGCTTTACGTTACGGAGGTGTTTATGAAACGCTGGTTTTTCATGCTGATGGCGGCTGTGCTCCTGACGGGCTGCGGCTACAACGATTTTCAACGCCTGGACGAGCAAACCAAATCGGCCTGGAGTGAGGTGTTGAACCAATACCAGCGCCGCGCTGACTTGGTTCCCAACATTGTGGCCACGGTCAAAGGCGAGGCGGCCTTTGAACAAGACACGCTGACCAAAGTGATCGAGGCCCGTTCCAAGGCAACGTCGATTCAGGTGACGCCAGAAACGCTCAATGACCCAGCGGCTTTCAACAAGTTTCAGGCCGCACAGGGTGAACTGGGCTCGGCCTTGAGTCGCTTGATGGTGGTGGTGGAGCAATACCCCAACCTCAAAGCCAATCAGGGTTTCAGCGACTTGCGGGTGCAGCTTGAAGGCACTGAAAACCGCATCACGGTGGCGCGCAACCGATACATCCAGGCCGTGCAGGCTTACAACGTGCTGGCGCGTAGCTTCCCGAGCAACCTGACCGCCATGGTGTTCAGTTATGCCCCGAAGCCAAATTTTGCGGTGCAAAACGAGGCCGCCATTTCCGCCCCACCCGTGGTTGATTTCAACAAGAAATGAACGCGCTCAATCGCTTGCTGGCGCAATGGCAGGCGACACACCTGAGCGCTTGGCAACGCGTCCTGATAGGACTTTGTCGCTCTGGATTGCAATCAGCCTTGTGGCTGGCCTGCCTGTTTGCCATCAGCCTGGCCCAGGCGCAGCAAGCCGTTCCGGCTTTGACTGGGCATGTCGTCGACACCGCTGGCACGCTGGCCCAGGCACAACGTGAAGCGTTAAACGCCAGATTAACGGCATTTGAGCAGGCAAGGGGCTCGCAAGTGGTGTTGTTGCTGGTGCCCAGCACGCAACCTGAAGACATTGCCTCGTATGCCAATCGGGTGGCCAACACTTGGAAAATTGGCCGTAAGGACATTGGCGATGGCTTGCTGGTGATCGTGGCGGTGCAAGACCGCAAGCTGCGCATTGAAGTGGCCAAGACGCTGGAGGGTGCCATTCCAGATTTGGCGGCCAAACGCATCATTGATGAAGCGATCACACCACGCTTCAAGCAGGGCGACTATGCAGGCGGGCTGGATGCCGGTGTTACGCGCATCATGGCGCTCATCACCGGTGAGGCCTTGCCGGAGCCCCCCAAAACGGGCGCACAGCCAACTGGGGAGTTTGACTGGATGCAGCTGGGCATCTTCATGTTCATCGCCGTGCCGGTGGTTGGCGCGGTCACCAAAAGCATCTTCGGCAACCGCCTTGGCGCAGTCGCCACAGGCGGCATAGCTGGCGTCATCACTATGGTGCTCACGGCGAGTTTGCTGATAGCCGGGCTGGCCGGCGTAGTGGCTTTGGTCTTTACCTTGGTGCAAAACATCCTGGGAAAGCGCGGTAGCGGCGGGCGAGGCACAAGTTGGGGCCACGGCGGCGGTGGGTTTGGTGGGGGTGGCGGTGGCAGTTTCGGCGGTGGCTTTGGCTCCGGCGGTGGTGGCGATTTTGGTGGCGGTGGTGCCTCGGGAGACTGGTGATGTGGACGCGTTTAATCCGTATATTGAAACATCGCTGGCAGCGTGATGATGCGGCCCAGCGCGCCATTCCCCCCGCGCTGCTGGACAAGCTGGCAGCGCAAGTGGCAAAAAGCGAGGCTGGTCACAGCGGCGAAATTCGCATTTATGTGGAGGCAGGTCTGCCTCTTAGCTACCTATGGCGGTCCGACAGCATGGCGCAAATCACGCACGAGCGGGCGTTGGCCTTGTTTGGCAAGTTGAGGGTATGGGACACCGCAAATAACAACGGCGTGCTGATTTACCTTCTGCTGACTGAACGACGCATTGAAATCGTGGCCGACCGCGGTTTGAACCAGGTCGTGGCGCCTGGCACTTGGCCACACTTGGTAGCGTCGATGGGTGCCGCCTTCAAAGCCGGAGATTTTGAGGGCGGCTTGACGCAAGCAGTGCAAGCGGTGTCAGCCCTGTTACAGCAGCACTTTTCGCTGCACGCCAAACAGTCCAATACCAATGAATTGCCAGATGAACCTGTCCTGGGCTGAGGTGCTGGCGGGCGCCGACCCGTCATGATCAAGCCACGTTAAGCGCAAAAAAACCCGCTGCCTTTCGGTGCGGGTTTTTGGCGAAGCCAAAGCTGCTTAGCGTTTATTGCGGTATTTACGCAGGGCCGTAATTTGTGCCGCCATGACCGCCAGTTCAGACGATGCACGGGCCAAGTCCAGATCGGTCTTGGCGTTTTTGACAGCTTCTTCAGCGGCTAGCTTGGCAGCATTTGCCTTTTCATCATCGAGGTCTTTGCCGCGAATGGCGGTATCGGACAACACGGTGACGCAATTGGGTTGCACTTCAAGAATGCCACCGGCGACAAACACAAACTCTTCCGTACCGTCAGCCTTCTCAATGCGAACTGAACCTGCTTTGATGCGGGTGATCAGCGGCGTGTGGCGCGGGTAAATGCCCAACTCACCGGCTTCACCGGGCAAGGCCACAAACCGTGCCTCACCCGAGAAGATGGACTCCTCGGCACTCACCACATCAACGTGGATGGTGTTCATGGCTTAGACCTTTTTAGCTTTTTCGAAGGCTTCGTCGATCGTGCCAACCATGTAGAAGGCTTGCTCTGGCAGGTGATCACACTCGCCAGCCACAATCATCTTGAAGCCGCGAATGGTCTCGGCCAAGCTAACGTACTTGCCAGGTGAGCCAGTGAACACTTCAGCCACGTGGAACGGTTGCGACAAGAAACGTTGAATCTTGCGGGCACGAGCCACGGTCAATTTGTCTTCCGGTGCCAATTCGTCCATGCCCAAAATCGCAATGATGTCGCGCAGCTCTTTGTAGCGCTGCAGCGTACCCTGCACGGCGCGGGCTGTTTCGTAGTGATCCAGGCCCACCACGTTGGGGTCAAGCTGACGACTGGTGGAGTCCAGCGGATCAACCGCAGGGTAGATACCCAATGACGCAATGTCACGGCTCAACACCACGGTGGAGTCCAAGTGGGCAAAGGTGGTCGCTGGGCTTGGGTCGGTCAAGTCATCCGCTGGCACGTAAACGGCCTGGATGGATGTGATGGAACCGACTTTGGTTGAGGTAATACGCTCTTGCAAACGGCCCATTTCTTCAGCCAATGTTGGCTGGTAACCCACAGCGGAAGGCATACGACCCAACAGCGCGGACACTTCGGTACCGGCCAAGGTGTAGCGGTAGATGTTGTCCACGAAGAACAGCACGTCTTTGCCTTCGTCGCGGAACGACTCGGCAATGGTCAAGCCTGTCAGGGCCACGCGCAAACGATTGCCTGGAGGCTCATTCATCTGGCCGTAAACCATGGCCACTTTAGACTCTTCAAGGTTCTCAAGGTTCACCACGCCGGAGTCGGCCATCTCATGGTAGAAGTCATTGCCTTCACGGGTACGCTCACCCACACCGGCAAACACGGACAAGCCGCTGTGCGCCTTGGCGATGTTGTTGATGAGTTCCATCATGTTCACGGTCTTGCCCACACCGGCACCACCGAACAAGCCAACCTTGCCGCCTTTGGCAAACGGGCAGACCAAGTCAATCACCTTGATGCCGGTTTCCAGCAGTTCTTGTGATGGGCTAAGTTCGTCGTAAACCGGCGCTTTGCGGTGAATAGACATGTGCAAGGACGCGTTGACAGGGCCACGTTCGTCGATGGGCGCGCCGAGCACGTCCATGATGCGGCCGAGCGTTGCGGTACCTACGGGCACTTGAATGGACTTGCCAGTGTTAGACACCATCAGACCACGGCGCAAGCCATCGCTGGAACCCAAAGCAATGGTACGGACAATACCGTCACCCAATTGCTGTTGGACTTCGAGGGTCAGGGTGGAGCCTTCAAGTTTGAGTGCGTCATAAATGCTGGGCATGTGATCACGCGGAAATTCCACGTCAACCACAGCGCCAATGCACTGAACAATCTTGCCTTGAACGCCGGCGTTAGTTTGAGTATCTTGAGCCATTTGGTTTTGCTCCAATAAATTTGAATCTTGCTAGCGGGGTGCTGTGGTTTAGGCGCTGATAGCGGCTGCACCGGAGACGATTTCTGACAACTCTTTGGTGATGGCGGCCTGGCGGGTCTTGTTATAGACCAGCTTGAGTTCCCCAATCACATTGCCAGCGTTGTCTGTGGCCGCCTTCATGGCCACCATGCGGGCGGCATGTTCTGAAGCCATGTTTTCGGCAACAGCCTGAAACACCAGTGCCTCGACATAACGGACCAGCAGGTCGTCAATCACGGTCTGTGCGTCTGGCTCGTAAATGTAGTCCCAGCCGTGCTTGGAACCAGTGACGGCCTCGCTTGCGCGGGCTTCTTCCTGCATCTGTACAGCCGACAGCGGCAACAGTTGTTCCATCACCACTTCCTGTTTCATCGTGTTGATGAAACGGGTGTAAGAGAGGTAAACCGCATTCACTTCGCCCTTGGCATAGGCATCGAGCAACACCTTGACCGGACCAATCATCCGCTCCAGGTGTGGACGGTCACCCAACTGGGTCACATGCGCCACAACTTTTGCACCGATGCGGTTGAGGAACCCCAAGCCCTTGTTACCGATAGCCACGGCATGCGTGGTCATGCCTTCGGCTTGAACGTCACGCAACTTGTGGGTCACGCCGCGCAACACATTGGTATTGAGACCGCCGCACAAGCCCTTGTCCGTGGTGACCACGATCATGCCCACAACTTTTGCGTTGTTGGGTTTCATGAACGCGTGCACGTACTCGGGGTTAGCCTGGCCCAGATGGGCCGCGATGTTGCGCACTTTGTCGGCATACGGCCGGGCGGCGCGCATGCGTTCTTGAGCTTTACGCATTTTGGAGACGGAAATCATCTCCATGGCCTTGGTGATCTTCTTCGTGCTTTCGAAGTTTTTGATCTTGCCGCGTATTTCCTTGCCAGTTGCCATATCAGTCTCCTTGTCTGTTACGAGGTGACCTTAAGCAAACGTCTTTTTGAAGGCGGCAACGGCGGTGTTCAACTCGGCCTCGGCATCCTTGTCCATGGCGCGGGCTGCTTCCAGCTTGGCCAACAGCGCAGCGTGCTTGTCTTTCAGATAGCCGTGCAAGCCGTGCTCGAAAGCCAAGACCTTGTTCACAGCGATGTCATCCAGGAAACCCTTGTTGACAGCGAACAGTGTGGCGCCCATCAACGAGATGGGTTGCGGGCTGTACTGGGCTTGCTTGAGCAATTCAGTAACGCGGGCACCGCGGTCAAGTTGTTTGCGGGTAGATTCGTCGAGGTCAGACGCGAATTGCGCGAAAGCAGCCAATTCACGGTACTGGGCCAAGTCGGTACGGATGCCACCAGACAGGTTTTTGATCAGTTTGGTTTGTGCTGCACCACCCACGCGGGACACCGAAATACCGGCGTTGATCGCAGGGCGAATACCGGCATTGAACAAGCTGGTTTCCAAAAAGATCTGACCGTCAGTGATCGAAATCACGTTGGTTGGCACGAAAGCAGACACGTCGCCAGCTTGTGTTTCGATGATAGGCAAAGCTGTCAAAGAACCGGTTTTGCCTTTGACTTCACCTTTGGTAAAGTCTTCAACATACTTGGCATTCACGCGGGCAGCGCGTTCCAACAAGCGGCTGTGGAGATAAAACACATCGCCAGGATAGGCTTCGCGGCCTGGTGGGCGACGCAGCAACAAGGACACCTGACGGTAGGCAACGGCTTGTTTGGACAGATCGTCATAAACGATCAGGGCGTCTTCGCCGCGGTCGCGGAAATACTCACCCATCGTGCAACCAGAATACGCGCTTACATATTGCATAGCGGCAGATTCGGAGGCTGTAGCGGCAACCACAATGGTGTATTCCATAGCGCCGGCTTGTTCCAAAGAGCGCACCACGTTTTTAACGCTGGAAGCTTTTTGACCGATTGCCACGTAAACGCAGGTGACGTTTTGACCTTTTTGGTTAATGATCGCGTCAATTGCAACGGCAGTCTTGCCGGTTTGACGATCACCAATGATCAATTCGCGCTGACCACGACCCACAGGCACCATTGAGTCAATCGACTTCAGACCGGTTTGCATGGGTTGATCCACTGATTGACGAGCGATCACACCCGGTGCGACCTTTTCGATCACGTCAGTCAGTTTGGCGTTGATTGGGCCTTTGCCATCAATTGGCTGACCCAGTGCATTCACGACACGACCCTTCAACTCGGGGCCAACGGGTACTTCAAGAATACGACCCGTACATTTGACGGTATCGCCTTCGGAAATGTGCTCATAGGCGCCCAAAATAACGGAACCCACAGAGTCACGTTCGAGGTTCAGTGCCAAGCCGTAGCTGGGCTGACCGTCAGCGTCTGCTGGGAATTCGAGCATTTCGCCTTGCATCACGTCTGAGAGGCCGTGAATGCGGACGATGCCGTCGGTCACGGACACCACGGTGCCTTGGTTACGGATGTCGGTATTGCCGGACAGGCCTTCAATACGGCTCTTGATCAGTTCAGAAATCTCTGCGGGATTGAGTTGCATGACTCTTTCCTTCTTTCGTTAATAGGGCCTGGCAACCTGGGGCTTGCGCCTCAAGCTGTCAATGCCATTTTCATTTGTTCAAGACGGGCTTTGACAGAAGTGTCAAGAACCTCATCACCCACCACCACACGAACGCCACCGATGAGTTCGGGTTGCAATTCGACAGATACATTGAGCTTGCGCGCGAAGCGCTTCTCAAGTGCAGCTGTCAAATCGGCTAACGCCCCGTTGTCGATGGCAAACGCGCTGTAAATCACGGCATCGCTTGAACCGCTGCTGACATTCGCCAAAGCACGAAACTGCGTGGCAATTTCGGGCAGGAAAGCCAGACGGTTGTTGGCGATCACGGTGCGCAGAAAGTTTTGCGCATGGTTGTCCAGTGCAGACTTCATGACACCGGTAATCACCGCATACACCTGGTCGGCGCTTGCCTTGGGGCTGTCAGCAAACTGTAGCAATTGAGCCTGACCAGCGACGCTGGCCAATTCATCAAGCCAAGTCAGAACAGCTTTTGGGTCAGATGCGCTAGCCTTGAACAAAGCCTCAGCGTAAGGACGGGCAATAGTGGCGAGTTCAGCCATGTTGTTCTCTTAAAGCTCGGTCTTCAAACGGGAGAGCAAATCAGCATGAACGCCAGCATTGACTTCCTTGCGGAGAATCTGCTCAGCGCCTTTGACTGCCAGTGCGGCGACCTGCTCACGCAGGGTCTCACGCGCCTTGACGGTTTGCTGTTCGGCTTCGACCTTGGCGGCTGCAACAATTTTGTTGCCTTCGTCCATGGCTTTGGCCTTTGCTTCCTCAATGATGGTCAGGGCACGACGCTCGGCGTCAGCCAGGCGTGCAGTGGTTTCAGTGCGTGACTTGGCCAGCTCGACTTCCACGCGCTTGTTGGCGCTTGAGAGTTCAGTTTTGGCTTTGTCAGCAGCGGCCAGACCGTCTGCGATTTTCTGTGCGCGTTCGTCAAGTGCCTTTGCAATCGGTGGCCATACGAATTTCATCGTAAAGATCACCAACATGAAAAACACTGCGAGTTGCGCGAAGAATGTTGCGTTAATACTCACAACGACCCCTCTCTAGTTAATGAAAGGCGAAGGGAATTATTTCAGTACGAACGGGTTGGCAAACGCAAACATCATCGCGATACCAACACCGATCAGGAACGCAGCGTCGATCAGACCAGCCAGCAAGAACATTTTGGTTTGCAATTCATTCATCAGCTCTGGCTGACGAGCGGCTGCTTCAAGGTATTTGCTACCCATGATGCCAATACCGATACAGGCACCAACAGCACCCAGACCAATGATCAAACCAGCGGCCAGCGCCACAAAACGAAGCACGTTTTCCATTTAAAAGCTCCTATGGATTCAAGTTGAAAAGAAAAAAAGAAAAGAGAAACCGACTGACAAACTGTTAGTGATGGTCATGGGCTTGGCCCACGTACACCAGAGTCAACATCATGAAAATGAAGGCTTGCAAGGCAACAATCAGAATGTGAAAGATTGCCCAACCAGTACCCGCCACCACATGACCCAACCACAACGCTACGCCAGTGGCTGAGCCAAACCCAACCGCACCCATGAGCGCAATCAGCATGAACACCAACTCACCCGCGTACATATTGCCAAACAACCGCATGCCATGCGATACCGTTTTGGCTGTGAATTCAATCAGTTGCATGCTGAAGTTCAACACACCCAGAATCAAGGCAAACAAAGGATTTTTGCTGGTACCGAAAGGTGCGGTAACCAATTCATGCACCCAACCGCCAGCGCCCTTAATCTTGATGTTGTAGTAAAGGCACACCAGTAACACCGAAGTTGACATGGCCAAAGTTGTCGACAAGTCAGCGGTGGGGACCACACGCATGTAGGCATGTGCAGGGTCGTGGCCAGCTGCGCCGTAAATCATTTGCCAGATCAAGGGGATCAAATCAACAGGCAAAAAGTCCATCGAGTTCAATAAAAACACCCAGACAAATACCGTCAAAGCCAACGGGCCGACAAACTTGCGTGATTCGGCGTTGTGGATGATGCCCTTGGCCTGGGTGTCAACCATCTCAAGCAGGATTTCAACCGCGGCCTGCATGCGTCCGGGAACGCCAGCTGTGACGGTTTTGGCGACGCGCCACATGACAAAAAGACCGACACAGCCCAGCAGGACTGACCAGAAAATTGAATCGAGGTTGAAGACGGAAAAGTCGATGACCCCGGATTGCTTGCCGGTTTGCAAATGTTGCAAATGGTGGCCAATGTACTCTCCAGCGGTCAGTGCGGGTTGCGCAGCGTGTTCTTCAGCAGCCATCAGTTACTCTTTATCAGTTACTTTTGCCGTTAGGCAATCGTTGGATGTTTACTACTGCACCGGGTTGGTCTTGCGTTTGAACGCCAGCGCCAGCCAGTACACCTTAAGGGTGAGAATCAGACCGACCAGCATGGCTGGCC
Organism: Rhodoferax sp.; assembly: GCF_028688795.1. Classification (GTDB taxonomy): domain Bacteria; phylum Pseudomonadota; class Gammaproteobacteria; order Burkholderiales; family Burkholderiaceae_C; genus Rhodoferax. The sequence continues at coordinate 30,318 of NZ_JAQTXM010000037.1, forward strand.
AACTCAAATCCTTCACCAGACGATGGGCTGCAAATAACACCCCCACCGTCACCACAATCTTCACCAGCTCCCATACAAAGAAGCTCACCACCGCCATGCCCGGGTTGGCCGCGGCAAACTGACTGGTCAGGCCCCGCGCAAACAATGCCGCAGGAATCACAACCGCCACCGCGCCGCAGGCCACCGACCTGGCAATCGCCTCACCGAAAATTACCCAAGCAATCAAACTGGCCAGCACACCCACCAGAACCTGACCCAACACAACCCACCAAGGTGAAACTGAGGGATTGGCCTTTGCCAGCGCCTGCGCTTGCAATCGGGTCAATGGTACAAAATCAGGCGGGTCACTTTCAAACCCGGAATCCTGCGCCTCTGAAGGTGGTATTGTCACCATTTACATTACGCTTACTTTACAGTTAGCCCGAGTTAGATTAGCCTTCCATTATACGGAGAAACCAGCTGCAAACCTCGCTGGCCAAGCCATCATGTCAGATCAAATCCCACACTCACCCTTTGTGGCAAGCGCCAGCGAGGCGCCTTCGCTCATCATTTATCCCTGTGCGTTCCCCATCAAGGTCATGGGCAACAAGGTAGAGGGGTTGGTGCATGCCATCACCCACATTGCAGGGCAATTTGACCCTGGGTTTGACGCCACCACCATTGAATTGCGCGAAAGCAAGGGTGGCAAGTATTTAGGGGTGACCATCACGGTCAACGCCACGAGCCGCGAGCAGCTGGATGAAATCTACCGCACCTTGTCGACGCATCCGATGGTGAAGGTGGTGTTGTAGACATGGCCTTGCAGGCACACCATCTGGGTCAGGTAGCCTACGAGCCCACCTACGTGGCGATGCAGGCGTTCACCGCGACACGTACCGAGAACACACCCGATGAACTTTGGATTTGTGAGCACACCCCGGTCTATACACAGGGGCTAGCTGGAAAAACTGAGCACATATTCAACCCTGGCAATATTCCCGTGGTGCAAACCAACCGGGGTGGCCAGGTGACTCACCACGGTCCTGGGCAGGTGGTGGCTTATCCGCTGATTGACCTGAAGCGGGCCGGCTATTTCGTCAAGGAATACGTCTACCGCATTGAAGAAGCGGTGATTCGCACGCTGATGCACTTTGGCGTGACGGGTCACCGGGTGGCGGGCGCGCCAGGCATTTACGTGCGCCTGGATGACCCGGCCAGCCATGCGCTGCTACCACAAAGGCCGCAAAAGACTGTTCATATCGCGCCAGAATTGGCGTCAATGCCGCTGTGCTCCGAGGCGATGGCTGTGCAAGAAAGGTCCGGGGAGAACCCGGCCGCGCAGCGCAATGGCTCTGACATCAAGCTTTCTGAGTTAAAGCCTCACGCCAGCACCCCCAACTTCACCGGCCTCGGAAAAATCGCCGCCTTGGGCATCAAGGTCAGCCGCAACTGCACCTACCACGGCGTGGCACTCAATGTGGCGATGGACCTGGAGCCCTACTCGCGTATCAACCCCTGCGGCTACTCGGGGCTGCAAACGGTAGACCTTTCTACAATCGGCGTCCACGCCAGCTGGCAAGAAGTGGCCGAGCTGTTCAGCCAGAAACTCACCACCTATTTAACCCCCTGAAGCCTCTTGGTGGACGCCAGCCGCCAACACCGATTGACATTGGGTGACCTCAAGGCATTGACGCAAACCTTTGGCAGAGTAAATTTTCATTTGAAACCACGGCACACCCCATGAACACCCCAACCACCGCCAACCCTTCTGCCAACCCCACTGTGCGCGAAGCCCAGTCGCAAGAAGACTACAACCCGCTGGCCAAACAAAAATCTGCCGCCAAGCTGTCGCGCATTCCAGTCAAGGTGGTGCAGGGCGAGATCTTGCGCAAGCCTGATTGGATTCGCGTCAAGGCCGGCTCACCGACCACGCGGTTTTATGAAATCAAGGACGTGCTGCGTGCCAACAAACTGGTGACCGTGTGCGAAGAAGCCAGTTGCCCCAACATTGGTGAATGTTTTGGCAAGGGCACCGCCACCTTCATGATCATGGGTGACAAGTGCACCCGGCGCTGTCCGTTTTGCGACGTGGGCCATGGCCGCCCCGACCCGCTGGATGTCAACGAACCGGAGAACCTGGCCAACACCATTGCCCAGCTCAAGCTCAAATACGTGGTGATCACCAGCGTTGACCGTGATGACTTGCGCGACGGCGGGGCCGCGCATTTTGTCGCTTGCATCGAGCAGATTCGCGCCAAATCGCCGCAAACGCAGATCGAGGTGCTTGTGCCCGACTTTCGGGGCCGCGACGACCGCGCGCTTGAGATTCTGAAGGCCGCTCCGCCCGACGTGATGAACCACAACCTGGAAACCATTCCCCGCCTGTACAAAGAAGCCCGCCCGGGCTCAGATTACCAATTCAGCCTGAACCTGCTGAAAAAATTCAAGGCGCTGCACCCGGATGTGCCCACCAAAAGTGGCCTGATGGTGGGCCTGGGAGAGACCGACGACGAGATTCTGACGGTCATGCAAGACATGCGCGACCACGGCATCAACATGCTCACCATCGGCCAATATTTGGCTCCGTCTACCTCTCACCTGACGGTCAAGCGGTATGTGCACCCGGACGTGTTCAAGATGTTTGAGGCCAAGGCCTACGAGATGGGTTTCAGCCACGCCGCTGTGGGCGCCATGGTGCGCAGCAGTTACCACGCTGACCAGCAAGCCGGCCATGCCATGGGGCATGTCGCGCCAGTCAACCCGAGTGCTCTTTGATAGCTATTTAATATATAGCTAGTTGCGCTTTATTCATAAGGTCTAGAGGCCTATTTCATGCAAAATTATTGGCAAGCGCCAGGGCTTTGGCTGGATTTGGCGTCGCTGGTGCAACAGTGTGACGCCGCCGTTTACGCCCGTGGACTGGACCTTTACCGCAGCCAGAAGGTGCTTGATCTCGCCATTGAACCGCTGAAAGATGTGTGGTTGCTCACCGGCCAGGTGCAAGGCACGGCGCGCTACCCGTACAAAGTTTCGGTTGAAGTCAGCCGCAGCCCGCAAGGCCGTGTGCTGGACTGGGACAGCGACTGCACGTGCCCGGTGGGTTACCAGTGCAAACATGCCATTGCCCTGATGGTCAAAGCCGCCTACAAAGGCCAGCAGGTGCTGGGCGAGGGCACCAGCGCCTTCAAGCCGCAAACCGAAAAAGAACTGAAAGCACAAGCCCAGGCCGACCTGGCCAAGCGCCAAGCCGCCGCCCAGCTGGAAGCCGAAAACCAGGTGCTGCGCTGGCTTGGTGAGCTGGAGCGCGGCGGCCCCAAGGCCCAGGTGCCCGCTTCGGCTGCAGACCGCAACGCCAAGCCCGAGCGTCATGAACAGTTTTTGTACCTGCTGGGCGTCACTGCGCCAACCGGCCCCAACCCCTTGCTGACGCTGGAGATGGTGGTGTCTTACCCCAAGGTCACGGGCGGCTGGGCCAAGGCCAAGCCAGTCAAGTTTCAGCCCGAACGCGGTCAGGCCGTGTACGACCTGGCCAGCGAGGTGGACCACGACGTGTTGCAACTCATGCGCACCATGCCCGGCGCGTCCAGCAGCTACTTTTACAACTACGGCGTCAAGTCAAGGGTCACGGTAGACGGCAAATACGGCCTGCAGGCGCTGGAGCAAGCGGCCAGCACCGGGCGGCTGTTTGTTGGCGACAACAAAGGCCAGCCGGTGCTGCCGGCCAAGTGGGGCCCGCCGCTGGAGGTGCGCTGGCAATGGCATGAAGTGACCCAGCTGTCTGGCGATGACAGCAACTGGGTGCTGCGCCCGCTGCTCGACACCGCGCAGGCCCGCTTGTGCATGAACAATCCGCCGCTCTACCTCGACAGCCAGCACGGCGTGTGTGGTGTGGCAAGGGTGCAAGGCATGAGCCTGGGCCAGGTGGCGGTGCTGCTGAAAAGCCCACCTTTGCGGGCCTCGGCGCTTAAAAAACACCAGGCCGCCTTGGTTGAGCGGCTTGGTCCGCTGCCCTTGCCGCCAGTGCTGGAGCAGCTTAAAACCCTCAGCGGCATCACGCCCAAGGCCCGACTGCGCCTGGCGCCTGTGCACCCAGCCGATGTGACCAGTGATGGCCTGATGCAGGCCACGCTGCGTTTTGACTACGCCGGCCACACCGGTTGGTGGGTGGGTCAAGGCACCACGGTGATGATTGACGATGGCAAAACCCGCTGCCTGCTGCACCGCGACCCGCAAGCCGAGCTTGAAGCCATCACCCATTTGATGGATTTGGGCTTGTCCGCCCGAAACAATGGCGTGTTTGGCATCGCTGGCAGCGAGCCGCAACAAGCCTGGCTGCGGTGGGCTGATGAGGGTTATGCGCCGTTTCGCCGTGCCGGCTTTGATGTGACGCTGGACGATGCGCTGAAAGACTGGATCCAGCATGGCGATGCCCTGCACGTGAACCTGCAGGCGCAGGGTGACGACGAGGCCACCTCGCCCTGGTTTGACCTGAGCTTGGGATTAGAGATTAACGGCGAACGCCACAACATCCTGCCCTGGCTGCCAGAGCTCATCAAGACCGCTGCCACCAGCCCGCGCGATGCCAGCACCGGCGAGCCCGAGCTGCCGCCCTACATCTACCTGCCTCAACCCGGTGGCGGCTTTGTTCGCCTGCCCACCGACAACCTGAAACCCTGGCTGGGCGCACTGCTCGAATTGGTGGGTGACCGCGCCCATGACTTCACGGGCGAAAGCCTGAAACTTTCGCGCCTGGACGCCATGCGCACCACCGCCTCGCTGGGCGAAGGCGCGGTCTGGCAGGGTGCGCAACACTTGCGCGACGTGGTCAAAAAACTCAGCGGCCGCGCCGAACTGCCCGACGTGCCGCTACCCAAGAGCGTCAAAGCCGAGCTGCGCCCCTACCAGCAGCAAGGTGTGAACTGGCTGCAGTTTTTGCGCGAAGCCGGTCTGGCCGGCATCCTGGCCGACGACATGGGCCTGGGCAAAACGCTGCAAACCTTGGCCCACATCCAGATCGAAAAAGACGCCGGCCGCCTGACGCACCCGGCGCTGATCATTGCGCCGGTGAGCCTGATGGGCAACTGGCGGCGCGAGGCCGAGCGCTTTTGCCCCGAACTGCGCACACTGGTCATACACGGCGCTGACCGGCATGAGGTGACAGGCAGCACGCACGACCACGACATCGTCATCGCGCCGTATTCGTTGCTGCCGCGCGACCGCGAAGGCTGGCTGCAAGGCCAATGGCACTTGGTGGTGCTGGACGAGGCGCAAAACATCAAAAACGCCAACACCCACGCCGCCGAAGTGGTGGGCCAGCTCAACACCCGCCACCGCCTGTGCCTGTCCGGCACGCCGATGGAAAACAACCTGGGTGAAATCTGGAGCCTGTTCCACTTTTTGATGCCGGGTTTTCTGGGCAGCCAAAAGCGCTTTACCGAACTGTTTCGCAACCCCATCGAAAAGCAAGGTGACCCCGAAGCGCTGCGCCAGTTGCGCGCCCGCGTGACACCGTTCATGCTGCGCCGCACCAAGGCGCTGGTGGCGCATGAGCTGCCGCCCAAGGTCGAAACCGTGATGCGCGTCGAGCTCTCAGGCAAGCAAGCCGACCTGTACGAAACCATTCGTTTGGGCATGGAAAAAACTGTGCGCGAGGCCCTCAACACCAAAGGCCTTGCCAAGTCGCAAATCACCATTCTGGATGCACTCCTGAAGCTGCGCCAGGTCTGCTGCGACCCGCATTTGCTCAAAATTGCGGCGGCGCAAAAGGTCAAAACCTCCGCCAAGCTTGACCAGCTGATGGAACTGCTGCCCGAGATGTTGGCAGAGGGGCGGCGCATTTTGCTGTTTTCGCAGTTCACCAGCATGCTCACGCTGATTGAGGCCGAGCTGAAAAAACGTGACCTCAAATGGGTCAAGCTCACCGGCCAAAGCCAGAAGCGCGACGAGATCATTGACCAGTTCACCAGCGGCCAGGTGCCCTTGTTTTTGATTAGCCTGAAAGCTGGCGGCACCGGGCTGAATCTGCCGCAAGCCGACACCGTGATCCACTACGACCCGTGGTGGAACCCGGCAGTAGAAGCCCAGGCCACCGACCGCGCCCACCGCATCGGCCAAACCCAAAGTGTCTGGGTGGTGAAGCTGGTGGCGCAAGGCACCATTGAGGAGCGCATTCTGGCGCTGCAAGAGCGCAAAGCGGCACTGGCCGAGAGCATGTACAGCGGCTCGGTGGGGCGCAAGCAGCCGCTGTTTTCTGAAAGCGATTTGCAGGAGTTGCTTAAACCGCTCTCAAAATAAGAGCTTTATGCGCTTATTAGACAAGGGTTATAGGCTTGTTTTACTTAAAGTTTGAAAGACCGCCGTAGAAGTGACCGGAGCTTGTTGAAGCAGCTGACAGTTCGTCCGGGTGAAAACAATGGTTGACCACCATGGATGCCGGTTACAAGAAGTACTGTTCTGCGAAGCGATACCAACTCATACGTTTACTTCACTTTGTTTTGTGAATCAGTTGATGAACACAAACCGCCCTAAAACGGCGGTTCTTAAGTATCTTTCTAGATTGTCAACAAAACGACGGTTTCATCGACACTGATTTCACAGTGAATTTGTCACTGGTCGGTCAGCAATAGACCCGTTGCCGAAATTCGTCTTGTTAATCTACCTTCCAGATAGCCGACATTTGCTGCTCAAGTTTTCCACTCGTTTGGACGGGCACTGTGACCTTGCTAAAACAGTCAGGGATCGAAAAATTGATCGCTTTGGCGCAAGGCTAACCAACGAGAAATTCAAACGGTGGCCAGCCCAATGCGTTAATGATGGAAAAACCATAGAGTCGCTCTGGCAGTAAACGCTGCAGTAACAACTTGTCGCTCACATTGCCCGTGATGGCAAACTCGGATTGTCGTGTGTCACGGCGCAATAATCGGGGGACCGGACGGCCAGCCGGGTCAGTAATGGAGGCCACAATTGGCGCCTTTGTATCGGCGGTGCGCTCAACCACAATGCCCAGTTCACCAGAGGCCATCTGCACAAAATCACCCGGCGGATAAATGCCCAGGGTTTTGATCAAGGCCATCGACATGGGCCCCCCATTGTCATGACGATAAATTTGCGAAATACCTTCATGAACTGACAGTGCCGCACGAAAGGTTCTTGGGCTGATCTTGGCGGTAAAGATATCGGCAAACTGCAAGACGGTTGCGATTTCACACACCTCTTTGCACCCCGTCGGGTAACCATTCCCGCTTATATGTTCATGGTGTTGTTCGACTGCTGCCAACCAGTTGACATCGGTGACACCAAGCTCTTTAAGAAGTGACACAGTCTTTCGTGGATGGCTAAAAATCTCGGCGCGCTGATCTATTTCCACCGGGCCAGCTTGGCCGGCCATCTCCCCCTGCAACTTCATGATGGTCATATTCATGGTGAGTGCGGCATTGACCAAGCTCATCATCAGATCCGTTGGCCAATCAAAGTGACGCGACAGCAAGATGCACAACACAGCGGTATGCACTGCATGCGTATAGCCGTAATGGGAAGCCTGATAACGCTCTTGCCTAACGATACGATAAATGCTGAAATCCGAATTCTGATCGTGCAGTGACAGAATGTGCTCGGCGACATTTGCTACTTGCGCCGCAAAATCATATTTCGTTTCCGGGTGCTTTAAAAGTGTCTGTAGAAGACCTGATATTTTCTCCCACTTTTGAAGCAGACCGACGGGCGCAGCGCTTTGCAGGGGCTGGGCAAACAAAACATTTTCTAGGCCCTCTTCTGGAAGACTTGCATCTACATAGGCACCATGGCTCAGCAATTTTTTAAGCTGCAGATCGGTGTGAAGGACCCCCATTTTGGAGATTAGCAACTTTCCCTTCACGTCGTAAATATTCCTCTTCAAGGGGATACCGATATGGATGTGTGATCGCAGTAATATTTTTAAATCCATAACAAATTTCACCCCCCGTGATTGGGTGCACGGGCATCTCGCATCGAACAGCTCATGGTCAAGGCTTGATTCAAAGGGCAACAGGCATTAGATCAAGGCCAATCGCCGGGTTTCCCACTCGCCCTGCCAAGCCGCCAATTGTTCAAGGGGCATCGGTCGGGCAATGAAATAGCCTTGGGCCAGGTCGCAGCCAGCGTTGCGCAACCAGTGCCACAGGGCTTGGTTCTCAACGCCTTCGGCCAGGACCTTCATGCCCAACTGGCAGCCCAACGCTATAGAACTCTCGACGATCAGGCGCGAGGCGACGTCGGTCTCGGCAGCACGCACAAAGATCAAATCGATTTTGAGTTCGTTAAATGGCAAATGTTGCAGGTTCTCCAGCGACGAATGCCCTGTGCCAAAGTCGTCAATCGACAATGCAAAGCCCTTGAGTCGCAAGCGGGTCAGGATCTCAATCGCCTTGGCCGGGTCGGCTGGAACCGAGGTCTCGGTCACCTCGAACATGATTTTTTCGGCCTTGCAGCCCACTTGATTGACGGCGGCCTCCACGGCCTCAGGAAACGTCAGGTCGGACATGGCGATCGGTGGCAGGTTGATGGACAAGGTGCCGGTAAATTTTAGGGTGCCGCAACCTCGCGAGCATTGCTGCAGGGCCATGGCAATCACTTTGCGGGTGAGCGGCAGGGCCAGTCCGCTGGATTCAGCCAGCGCAATGAAGGCATCTGGGTACAGCAGTCCGTGCTGCGGGTGCTGCCAGCGCACCAGCGCCTCCACCCCCACCCAGGCGCCATCGGTCAACCTGACTTGTGGCTGGTAATGCAACAGCAGTTCATTGTTCTCAATGCCGCGTGCCAGGTCCGCCTGGCTGATCTCGTGCTGCACCCGCGGTGTGGCGACCCGTAATTCGGGCGCTTGCAGCAGGGCCAATAAACTCTCGGCCCGAATCGGCTTGGTCAAAATGCCAGCGACACGCACATCCTGCAACTCTGCCAACAGTTTGGCCGACTGGAGCATGGCGGCGCCGTGGCCGCTCACTATCACCAGTCGCCCAGTAAAGCGGGCGGCGGCCAGTTGGCGAATCACCTCAATGCCATCCATGTGCGCCATGGCAATGTCCAACACCAGCAACACTGGCTGAGCCGCCAGCAAGGTGGCCAACTCGCGCCCGTCGTGGGCCATCAGGGTGTGATAGCCCGCTGCCTGCGCAACTTCGCTCATAAAAACACACAAGGCGACATCATCATCCAGGAGCGCAACGTAAGGGCGGGTGATCATGATGTTTCTTTCGATTTTTGATCCAAGGCTTGGCGTGCCAGAGTGGCCAATGTCGGTTGCCGAAACGGCTTTTCAAGAATGGCGCCGCTGGGGCGGCTGCGGCCCCGGTCTGCCACATCGGCGAAGCCTGAGATATAGAGCAGCGCCAACGCCGGTTGGACGGCGCGGGCCGCGCGGGCCAACTCAAAACCATTCATGCCGGGCATGATGACATCCGTCACCATCAGGGCGTAGGGTCGGCCCGACGTTAGGCTGTCTTGCAAAGCAGCTAGGGCAGAAGCTGGTGTGGCACAAGGTGTCACCTCATAGCCCAATGCCTTGAGCCAAGTGGCGGTGACGGCCAGCAGCTCAATTTCGTCATCCACCACCAGCACCCGTTTGTCGCCGCGGGGCATGGTTTCAGTAGATTCTTCGTCTGCAGTCCACGTCGCCGTGCCAACGCCGGATGACGGCGTCGCTATCGGCAACATCAGTCGCAGCGTGGTACCAAAGCCGGGTTCGCTGTAAATCGTCAGGTCGCCGCCAAATTGTTTGACAAACCCATGCGCCATCGACAGCCCCAGGCCCGTGCCCCGGCCACGCTCCTTAGTGGTAAAAAACGGGTCCATCGCACGCGCAAGCACCTCGGGGCGCATGCCGCTTCCGGTGTCGCTTACGCTCAGTTCGGCGTAATGGCCGGGTTTCAATGTGGTGCCGACTCCATCCACATGAATCGTGCACAGCTTGGTCACCAAGGTGAGGTGGCCGCCGTCGGGCATGGCGTCGCGGGCGTTGAGTACCAGGTTCAACACGGTGCTGGCCAGCCCGCCGGGGTCGACTTCCACCACCGGGTTACCGTCCAGCATCAACGTCACTTCAATGGCGTTGCCGGCGGTATGCTTCAGCAGTGGCAACAGCTCATTAAGTCGGCCACTCAAGTCCACCGCTTCCGAGTTTATGGACTGGGATCGGGCCACCGCCAGCAAGGCGCGTGTCAGGTCGGCCCCTCGCAACGCGGCGGTTAGGGCTGTGTTCAGTTTGGCCTGCGCTGGTTCGTTATTCCCCAGTAGGCTGGCCAGCAGGTCCAGGTTGCCGATGATGACGCCCAGCATGTTGTTGAAGTCGTGTGCCAGACCACCAGTGAGCTGCCCAATGGCATCCATCTTTTGCGATTGCGCCAGCTGGAACTCGGACTTGCGTCGGGCCGAGATGTCTTCGGCCACCGACAGCAGGACGGTCCGGCCGTTGAACTCCACGTTGCACCCGCGCACTTGCACCGGCACGCGGCTGCCATCGGGGCGCACGTATTCCTTTTCATAGGGGCCGTAACTCCCAGTCGCCAGCAAGGCGAGCGCTTGCGAGGTAAGCCGCGCCTCGAACTCGGTGGGCGCAATTTGTTGGTTGCTCAATCCTTTGAGTTGATCAAGCGGTCGTCCCAACAGGGCCAGAAAGGCCGGGTTGGCGTCAATAAAGTCACCTTGCAGGGTGCGCAAGGCGACCCCGATGGGCAGTTGCTCCAGCAGTTGTTTGATGAACTCAGCCTCTTCCCGGTGCGTCGCGTTCGATGCTTGTAATAGTTTCTCCTGCACTTCACGCCGGCCTTGAAAGTACAGCAGCGTGCCTGCCAGCGACAAGCTAAAGGACAGGATCAGCCATCCATCCCAGTGGATCGGTATCACGGTGGCGCTGTTGCTATCGGGTCGCATGATCATCAGGCGCTCGCGGTCAGCAACTTTGAAAGTGCGTTCGGCGTAACGCCCCTGGCGCAACTGGTTTGGTTTGATGTTGAGTACCGGCAGTGTTGGTTTTGAGGATACGGGCGACGACCATGCCAGCAGTTGGTACTTCATGCCGTTCGGGTTGGTCGCTTGATCGAAGACAAATAACTCAAGTCCATTGGGTGTTGCCGCCGACCGAAAACTGAGCCACTTTTAGAGGATATGCCGACCCAAAACTGAGCCAGGTGTTTTACTAGCGCTGCCTACTTTTTAGGCAGGAGCAAACAAGGTGATCACCATGGAACTAT
>NZ_JAQTXM010000061.1 GCF_028688795.1 Rhodoferax sp.
GCTGGAGCCGATTGGGTATATTCCACCGGCCGAGGCTGAGGCAAACTACTATCGGCAACTCGCCGAGAAGACCGAAAACACGGTCTGACTTAAACCAACTGGCCTCCACGAAACCCGAGGCGATTCACCTGTGCAACTCCATGGAAGTCAGCAGAACACGACATCAAAGATCAAATGCTTGCACTTGAGGCGAGCTTGCTTCGCAAGGGCGGGACAGCGGCGCAATTGCAAAAGGCTTACTCAGCATGGTTCAAAGAGCACAAGAGCGAACTTCCTCCATTGGACAATTACAAGTACATTGACTTGGGTGGCATTTACGCCGGTAGCCGATCAGTACACAACCCCGGCAAAGAAGGCTACCGCTATGACGTGCTGCACCCAGAAACCGGCAAGCCCTGTAAACAGCCATTGATGGGCTACCGCTTTCCAGAGGGCACGATGACCGATCTGTTAAATGAAAAGCGCATCCTTTTCGGTGATGATCACACGAAGCTGATTGAACTGAAAATCTATCTCCGCGACTATCGCCGCAAACTTTCCAGTGTCGTTACATTGGATGGTCGAGCTGGCCCGAATGAACTGAAAGCAATTTTTGGCGATGAATCCAAGGTGTTCAATAACCCGAAGCCCATTGGGCTTCTTCAAGAACTGTTGTCATTTGTAACCAGTCCCGGTGACATTGTGCTGGATTTCTTCGCTGGTTCAGGTACTACTGCCCAAGCCGTCATGAGTCTGAATAAAGAAGATGAAGGCAATCGCCGTTTCATCTTGGTGTCCAGCACCGAGGCCACTCATGAAACACCAGACAAGAACCTTTGCCGCGACGTGTGCGCCGAGCGCGTGCGGCGCGTGATCACAGGCTACACCAACAGCAAAGGCGAACCAGTCACTGGTCTGGGCGGTGGCTTTGCCTATCTGCGCTGTCGTCGCATTCCGGCAGCAACGGTGTTTCGCGGCATTCAGCACGCACAAATCTGGACGGCGCTTCAGCTCATTCATGACGTGGCCCTGTCACCCTACCAGGCAGCATTACCCATGCAGACGGCGCAAGGCAAACGCTCTGTGGTGATCTATTTACCCAAGGTGTCTGACGCCATTCTGGAGGCACTGCAAACCGCGATACAAGGCGCTGGGCAAGCCGTGGTGTATTCATGGCAACCGGCTTTGCTGGCGCAGCGGTTAACCGACCCGCGTGCGTCATTCGAGGCGATCCCGGCGTTTCTGGTGAACCGGTTTGGCGCGCGATCTGGCGCCAAGGGAGGACGGCCATGAGCGCCCCGTCACCCAAGGGCTACCAACGTGAGGCGGTCGTCAATGCGCTGGAGATATTTCGCTATGCCGAAAGCCAGTTTCGCCAGGCTGGAGACGACGCCAGCAGGGCAGCTGCGACCGCCTTCAATGGTTGCCTGTTGTTGGAGGCTCCCACCGGCTCGGGCAAGACGCTGATGGCGGGCATGATTGCCGAGTCCTTTGCCGCACCAGACCGCGACAGCAATGCACAAATTGTCTGGTTTTGGTTTACGCCGTTCGCCACCCTTGTGGAACAAGCCAAAGGGGCGATCAAATCCACATTTGTCGGCCTGCGCGTGCGCGACCTGCAAGGCGACCGCAAGACGCGCGGCACCAAGAGTGGCGATGTTTATGTGACCACCTGGGCATCGGTGGCAGCTTCCAATGCAGCAACGCGCAGGGTGCGTAGTGGTGGCGAGTTCGTGCTGTCATTGGATGATTTGATTGCCGAGCTGCGTGCCGACGGCTTTCGCATTGGTGCGGTGGTGGATGAAGCGCATCATGGCTTTGCAACAGCCAAAGAGGCCGTGCGCTTTTACCGCGAATCGCTCAAGCCCGACTTCACCTTGATGATTACCGCCACACCTGACGATGCCGATGTGGAAAAGTTCAAGAAGGTGGCGGGCATAGGCCACCTGCACCGCATCCGGGTCAGCCGCAAAGAGGCGGTCGATGCGGGCTTGATCAAGGACGGCATCAAGTCGATAGCCTACCTGGCAGCCGATGATCAAAAAGAACTGGTGGACTTTGCAGCCACGGCGCTGGCCGATGGCTGGCACATGCACAACGTCATCAAGCAGGGTTTGCAGGCGGCAGGCATAGGCCTGGTGCCGCTCATGCTGGTGCAAGTGGCCAACAGCAACAAGGCCGTGGACGAAGCCCGTGCACGCCTTGCGACCTTGGGCGTGCCTGAATCAAAAATTGCCTGGTACACGGCGGACGATCCGAATGATGATTTGCTGGCGGTGGCCATTGACGAACGCAAGGAAGTGCTGATTTTCAAGGTGGCTGTGGCACTCGGCTTTGATGCGCCGCGTGCCTTCACGCTTGTATCCATGCGCGGGGCCAAAGACACCGACTTCGGCATCCAGGTGGTGGGCCGCATCCTGCGTGTGCACAGCCGCCTGCAAGTGCCGACGCTGGAAAAGCAACTGCCCGAGCTGCTGCGCTGTGGCTATGTGTTTTTGGCCGATGCCGCCAACCAGAGCGGGCTGGTCAATGCAGGCGAGAAGATCAATGCGATTCAAAGTGAGTTGTCACAGGTATGCCCATTTACCATGGTGGTGAAGGTGGCTGGCAGCAACGAAATTCAGGTATCCCACAACGGGCAGACGCAATTGCTGCCAGTGCCCTACATGGCGCCCGCGTGGCCGACCCCTGAAACAAATGTGCTTGACGGGATGGTGTTAGCACAAAATGCCCCTGATTGGCAACAATCGGGGCTGTTGACGAACCTGGTGTTGATGCCCCCGCCATCGGCACCAACCGTTACAGACCCACCCAGCGCGCCCGGCGCCCTGCAAAGCACCCCACTGCTTTCAGGTAATCGGCAATTTGCCTTGCGCGCCAAGGTGCCACGCTCCTATCGCTCGGAACGCCTGCCACTGTCAACGACCGATCTGTTGACTTGTATCGCCGCCAATGTCGCCATCGACGACAAGGCCTTCAGCGCCGGATTTCGGGAACTGGTGAGAGTGACCCGGCAGACATTTGATCTGTTTGAGGGCAGCGAAGAAACGGAGACGATTAACGCGCGTTTGTCTGATGCTGAAATTGCACGGCGCGCGCAAAGCGTTCTTTTCGATGCCGATAACCTCGACCCGCGTGATTTGCACGATGCACTGCTGGCTCGACTCAAATCCGAATACGGTCACCGTGGTGTTGACAAGGATGACGCCGAAATTGCGTTGGCCTTGAACCGCATCATGGCCGCCTACCCGCACTTGATCCGGAACGCTGCACGTACCTGTTCGGCCAAGTTCAAGGAAACCTTTGATACGACGCCCTTGCCTGAATTTGTGGAGTTGCCAGCGGGGGTCAAGAAGTCGCGCCTCAATGTGTACGGTGTGATGCCGCAAGACCTGAACGGGCCGGAACAGGCGTTCGCGCAAATGCTGGATGCCGATACCACTGGCACCATCGAATACTGGTTTCGCAACGAACCACGTAAGCCCTGGTCAATTGGCATCGTGATGCCCAGCGGTGACCGCTACTTTCCCGACTTCGCCATCAAGATCGCCGGTCGCGCTGCGGGTGATGGCCTGATGTTGGCGGAAACCAAGGGCAACCACATCCTGAACGGTGACGACACACTGGACAAAATTCTGGCTGAACACAAGCTCTATGGCGTGCCATTGATGCTGGTGCAGGATGATAGCGGTCGCTTCATGACCGTGAAGTACTTCCCCAACACAGGTCGTAACGAGCAAGACCAGATTTTCCGGGTAGAGAATCTGGCGGGTTATTGATCGGAATACTCCGGCATCTTTGCCCACCAGCGTGACCATGCCCCCGCCTGCAAGTCGTGCCTTTGTTGCAGCCATGGGCATCGTCACTTTCGCCTGATCTACGGTCTGGCTGTCTGATCAGTGGCAAAGACGCTGCTGCGCCCTTGCCAGGCACCACGAAGCTGTCGCGTTACCTTGGCCAACAAAGCAGTCGTGTCACTTACCCCACCCCTGGCGCTGCGCGCCAACGGCAGGGCAAGCAACACCACTGCTTTGTGCTTGATCGACGTTCCGGGTTTTTCATCCAGTTGGCAAGGTGCTGCTGCACCCTGCCAATGCATTTGGTTACGGCTCGCTGACGCATCGTGCTGACACCCAGTAGCCAGCAGCGCGGTCATGTGGTCCTACAAGTCGCTTCGCTTTGTTTCCGGCCCACAGCACCGCTTTTGCCAGTTCGATGGCCTCGGTATGCCAGTGAGTGTATGAGGCGCTGCTGCGGCCCATACAGAGCCTGCAGAGGTGTCTGGCCAGTGCTTCGCAATATGGCAGCATGAGCGCTGTGGCGCTGGATGTGGTCACGGCTCGCTTACGCATCGTGCTGGCTTCCCGGTTCGACCGTCGGTGCGTGATCCACAGCTACGGCAAAGTTACATAACGCCGCACTGCATAAAGTGCTGGTCCAGTCGGTCGCAAGCTTCCTTGTGTCCCTGCACCGCTTTGCGCCCTTTGGGTTTACGCAGCAGGCGTTATGCAAAATTGCCTACGCTGGTTCGGGCTTGTCAGCCGCCTGCACTCCCCAGCCGCTTCGCGGCTTACGTGCAGTTGCCTGTCGCCCTCGTGCTGTGCTGTCACCTGGGTATTAGTCAGTTGCTTCGCAAGTGGTTTTGGTCAGTGGCCTACGGCCATGCATCTTGTGTCTGCCCCGCCCTCCCTTAGGCTTGCTTGCTTCGCAAGCATCGCCAGCGCGGTCTGCCCGTCCGCCCCCATGGGGACTCCCTCAGACCCGCGCCAATACACTCCGCCTTGCGGCGTCGACTGACCGAAGAAGCCCGGCAAGTCAGTTCGACAAATAAAACGGCAGCAATATTTCTATCCCTAAAAGGATTAACTTTGCTCCTGTTTTTGGTTTACTTCCAATTGTGCTCGTTTCCTTATGTTCTCTATTAAATCTCTAATTTCTTTATCTTGCTTTTGATTCTGATGGTTTTTTTCTTCTCTTTTGATAACCTCTTTGGGATCTTCTTTGAAAAGTAGATCTTTTACTTTACCTATGATCACAAATGGAGTAACTATTATTGGAATAACCAAAAAAGTGAACAAAGGTTTAAGGACCAACGTTAATAGATTTACCGCTTGAATCATACTGTCAGAATTACCTCTTCTTTTATGGTAAGTGTTTGATATGATTCGTTTTGTTGCTCTCTCTTGATTTTCTGTAAATTGTGGGTCAAGATTTAATATGTCATGTGTATATAACTCTGACTGCCCATTGCTACAAAGAGGCATGTAAGATTTATTGCTGTATGCTCCGAAAGTCTTGCGCAAATAAAAATGACTGTGAAGTTTTTGTTCTATGTCGTATCCATCAGCGTAAAAGCTGAAAAGTAATACTTTATCTATATACTTTTCATCACCTGACCCCTTGTAGCCAAGTCGCTGTTCAATCGACGCCATACTTGTAAAGCCCAACTTATAAAAAATACCAAACTCGGTATTTAAGCGTACATAATACAAATGCCCACTTATGCAAGCTGGTGTGAGGCTCGATTTGTTAGTTCTGCTCAAAATAATTATTCCTTTATGCCAAAGTTTAATATCTATTAACAATAGTTGAGATCACTGTACATCGCTGGGCTTAAGTATTAATTTAAGCCATAAATATGAAGATACTTTCCGCGCCGATGTTGGTATTGTCAACCTACTTAGGTGCAGAATCTCAGTTAACACGATCACTCAGAACGGTATGTCTATGTCTTCATCAATGCCAGCCGGTTGATAGCTGGGCTTGTGTGGTGCTGTAACAGCCCGTTGCACCGCAGCTAATGGCTTGACCGGCGCTGCCTGTGACTCCTGCCGATCCAGAAGCTTCAGTTCATTGGCTTCAACCTCGGTTGTGTAGCGCTCAAGCCCATTCTTATCAGTCCACTTGCGGGTCTTCAGTTGACCTTCAAAGTAGGCTGATGAACCCTTGCGCAGGTATTGGTTGGCAATCTCAGCCAAGCGCCGGAACAGCACCACCTTGTGCCACTCTGTTGAGCTTTGCTGCTCACCGTCCCTGTTTTTGTATTTTTCCGTGGTGGCCACACTCAGCGTACACACCGGGTCGCCGCTGCTGGTCTGCCGCATTTCGGGGTCAGCGCCCAGATTTCCCACCAAAATCACCTTATTGACTGATGCCATTTTTTCCTCCTTGAATTCAGCCTACATTAGCTCATTGACCTGTCCCTTTTGATTGGCGACAGGCATAGTCAGTCTATGGGTGCCACCGCCTCAACACAACAAAAACCGTAGGGGAAAAATGAGGATTGCTCGCGAAATCATGGCGCATTGGGGTCCAGCTGCAACTGACCTCGCGCTTTCAGCCGACCTGATTCCGCGCCGAGACTATGCAGGACTCAATGTGCAGGATGATCAACTGCGCATTTGGTTGCCAGACCCAGCCAAGACTGCCTTGCTGGAGGTCTGCAATCGCCTTGGCATGAGCATCACTGTCTATTTGACGGAACTGTTTGCGACCTATCTCTATGGTGTCCATGAAGTAATGCGTATGCGTGACCATCAAAAGGGGTTGTATGACGCCGATGACTTGCAATTGCTCACTGCTGACCAGCTTGACAGTGAAGAACTTGAAGATGACGGGCCTGCGTTCGACGAGCCCGTGCCAGAGATGGGCAAGAACATCTTTGCACTCAAAATCTTTCTGCCTGCCAAGATGAAGCTTGGCTTGCAACAGCGTGCCGACAAGGCTCAAGCACCGCTCGGCAAGTTCGCCAGGGCCATGATCTGTGCCCATCTGTTTGGCAGGGATGTTGGGCCTAAGTTTTTGATGGCCTCAGCGACATGACGAAGTTGATTGGGACATGCCAGTGGGTGCTTCTTAAAAGACCGTCCTGGCGACCAGCAAGCCAATGCCGATAGCAAGGGCGATGAGCTTCCAAAGGTTGCACATCAGCATACCTTTTTACTTGCATCGACCTGAGCAGCGTACACTGCAAATCTATAAAACTACCGGGAGGACCTATGGCTATGCTGCCCATCCATGCCGTTTGCACAACGTGCAACACCTCATTCAATCAGGTTCCTACGCGAACGTCACTTGGGTTTCAAAGGCTTAAATGCCCAGAGTGCAAAAAAAAGGTCACATACCCGTTAACGAATTTCTATCGCGCTATGTACTGGGTCTTTTTCGTTTTGATGATGCTGCTCATCGTTAATGCTTTTTCGCAAGGCGGTTTCGGAGTTCCAGGTGGTATCGGGCTTGCGATTGTTTACGCTCTTTTTATGGACCGACGCATTCGCAATCGCATTGCCAACCCTACTTACTGATCAACAGAGCTATTCAGCGGCTGAGGAGGTGGCTAGAGCAGCACAGGTGGGCCTATGGCGTCATCCTGACCCAATGCCACACTGGGAGTTCAGGCATTAGCCTAAGTGACACGTCGCCGTCTGCAGCCGGGCCTTTATCTGCTACAGGGCGCCCAGCACTGCTTTCGGCACATGACACCGGAGCCTTCACCGGGCTAAAAACCACAACCAAGGCTTTACAAGGCTTGTTACCTCAACACGTTGATTCAACAAGCCATTTCCCAGTGTCAGCAATGATTCGACCGCATCAAGGCCATGCCCTACGGGTGGACTACTTCCAGCCTTGACCCAGTCAAATAATGGCGAACCCCTCCCCATTACATCTGACAGCGTTGTGCCTGTGCATGGGCTGGAGGTGTCGTTTTCCGCAGTAAGATGGTTATGGTTTTAATTTACTTTTTAGGGATGGATGATGAGAAAAATTGCATTGGTTATTATGTTGTCGGCTTTATTCACTGGATGCGCATCCGTGAAGATGGAAAGCAAAGAGGATTCGTCCAAGGCCAAGCAGTTTGCGCAGCCGCAGGCTGGGAATTCTGGTCTTTATATTTATCGCGATAGCTTTGTCGGCAAGGCACTCAAGAAGGATATTTGGGTGAATGGGAAATGTGTTGGTGAGTCAGCCCCTGACGTTTTTTTCTATGCTGAAGTTGCTGGTGGCAAGGAGCACTCAATCTCAACGGAGTCTGAATTTTCTCCTAATGCCATGATGCTGCTGGTAGATGCAGGCAAGAACTACTTCATTCGGCAATACATCAAGATGGGTATGTTCGTCGGCGGAGCTGGGCTTGAATCTATCTCCGAAGAGGAGGGCAAAGTTGCAGTCGCAAAGCTGGAACTTGCCAAGCCAGGTACTTGTAGCGAGTAATGCGTAGGTCTAATTGACAAACGAGTGACCAACACAGTTGGTCCTCTTTTCATTGGCCCAGAACTCAATTTCCGTGGCTGTCGCCACCCTGGGAACTTCGGCACAAGAAAAAACCACAATCGCCTCAAAGCAATGCTTTAACCAAACCGATACATACCCGATAGGCTGACTCAAATTGCCGCTTTTGGAAGTCCATTCTATTGACACAAAGTCGGACCGAATGACCCGGTGTGACATGTCAGATCAGAATATTACATACTTCTGATATTAGTATGTACTAATGTGTCGACGATATCCTAAGTCTCTCAATTGGCCCTATAGTCGCGATATCTACCCGATAAGGTAACTGCACTTTCATCTGCACTTTGAACTTCGGGTTTTTGAGATTTTCTTCATCTGGGTACGCCTTCAGTACCAAGTGTCAACATCGACATGACCGGACTACCCCCCCCGTGGTCACGGGCTGGTGAAGAGACGTTCAACACCACCGACAGCGGAACATTGTTCTTTCGCACAACCAACTATCGTGGCGACTTGCTGGTGCTGGTTACAATCACTCCACTTCACTTCATAAAGTATCTAGGTGTAGCGCAAATGAGACGGATTGATAAATGATGGTACTTTTGATGGTACTTTATTGCTATAAATAAAGTAGCTTTCAATATCTGTAAGGGTTTCAAGTCATAACGCGGTTCCGGCCTCGGCACCAATCTTGTACTTCTAGTGACCAACAGCCAGTAGCTCATCCGGATAGAGCACGAACCTTCTAAGTTCGGGGTAGGGGGTTCGAGTCCCTCCTGGCTGGCCAAATAAAAAAAGCAGGCATGTC
>NZ_JAQTXM010000062.1 GCF_028688795.1 Rhodoferax sp.
AGAATGGGCGCGTCGGTCCACCAGCTCAGCGGGGCGGCTCGGCGGGCGTAATACTCATCGCGGTTGGCGATCAACAGCAGCGGGGTCGGGCTGGCGGGCTGCCAGTTCCAGGCGATCAGGCACATGGAGGGGTTTTGGCTTCGTAGGTTGAGAAAGTCTGCATCGCGGGCCGTTCGGGGGAGGGATGTCCGGGGTAACCCCTTGGGCGTATTGTCGCGTCAAGCCCTCAAGTGGGTCGAATCGTTCGATTCAACCCGGCCGACTCAAAGTCGGTTGGCCCCACTTGAGCTTGCGTGCTGCAGCGCTCATGCCGCCTTGGTCGTTAAGCTCAGCGTGGTACGTGAAACGTCGAGTTTTCAAGCAACTGCGCAAGCCCATCGTCGTCACCCATCTGGCTCACCTTGAACTGCATGGGCAGGGTTTTCCCGAGCAGTGATTCGGCTTGCCTGGCGGGCAGTTGTACGCTCACCGCGATGGTTTGGGCTTCGATGGGCGCAAGACTCATCTGCACCGGGCGGGTCATTGACAAGCCGTCAAGACCGACGGCCTCCACCCGGTAGCGCTGTGTCTGCTCGGTGGCATTCATCAGGTGCAGCCGGTACACGTTTTCAATGCTGCCATTGTGCAAGGTTCGGGCCATCACCCCCCGGTCACGGATCACGTCCAGGCGAAACGGGCTACGCAGGTTCAGGCCGATCACCAGCGCTGCCGTCAGCAGGCACAGCAGCAGGCCATAAGCCAGCACGCGCCAGCGCAACACGCGCTTGCGCAAGATTGATGTGCTCCAGTCGTGGGTCAGCCCGTTGAGGCTTGAGTAGCGGATCAAACCGCGTGGGTATTTCATCTGATCCATCACACCATCACACATGTCAATACAGGCGGCACAGCCAATGCAATTGCTTTGCAAACCGTCACGAATGTCAATGCCGGTGGGGCACACCTGTACACATAGGCTGCAGTCCGTGCAGTCACCCAGGCCGATGGCTTTGTGATCGACTGAGCGCGAGCGTGGCCCGCGCGCATCTCCACGCGCGCTGTCATAGCCAATGATCAGCGTGTCACGGTCAAACATGGCCGACTGAAAGCGGGCATAGGGGCACATGTGTTTACACACCTGTTCACGCAGATAGCCCGCATTGAGGTAGGTGAACAGGCCATAAAACAGCACCCAGAACGTGTCCCACGGCCCCATCGACAAGTCGGGTAAAGCACTTGCCAGCGATTGGATGGGCGTGAAATAGCCCACAAACGTGAACCCCGTCCACAGGCTGATGCCTAGCCACAGGGCTTGTTTGCTGCCTTTGCGTAGCATTTTTTCTGCGCCCCAGCCCCGGCTGTCCAGCGCCTTGCTGGCGTGCGGTTTGCCCTCGGTCAGGCGCTCCACCCAGACAAATAGCTTGGTGTACACCGTTTGCGGGCAGGAGAAACCGCACCAGATGCGCCCAGCCACGGCGGTCACAAAAAACAGCGTCAACGCGGCCAGCACCAGCAGCAGCGTCAGGTAAATCAGGTCTTGCGGGTACAGCACCAAGCCAAACAGAAAAAAACGTTGCTGCGCCAGATCAAACAACACCGCTTGCCGACCATGCCATGTCACCCATGGTAGGCCGTAAAAGACCAATTGCGTGAGCCAGACCATGGCCCAGCGCCACGCGGCAAAGCGGCCAGAGGCCGCACGCACATAAATTTTGTTTTTGGGCTCAAGTTGTATCAAAGCTTCGGTTCTTGAGCCGTCGACGGCAATGGGAATGGTTTTGGAGTTCATGGCCATGACTGTGTCGCAACCTCATCTGAAATGGTAGATTCAGATATTCCGTAAAAAACCATATCAGTTTGCACGCTCATGAAACGCTACGAAACTTATGCGCAGGAAATCGCTGATCTGATCAAAACCAAGGCTTTGCGCCCGGGCGAGCGGCTGCCCTCGGTGCGCCAGGCCAGCAAAAGCCGCAAGATCAGCCCGGCCACGGTGTTTGCTGCCTATTACCTGCTGGAAGCACGCGGGCTGGTTCAGACGCGGGCACGTTCGGGCTACTACGTCAATGCCACGCGCCAGCCCATGCAGGCCGAGCCGGGCACTGCGGTGATCAGCGCCCAGTCAACCGAGGTGGCCATCAGTGAGCTGGTGTTTGAGGTACTGGAATCCACCCGCCAGGGCGACGTGGTGCCACTGGGTTCGGCCTTTCCCAGCCCGGCCTTGTTTCCGCTGGACAAACTGGCACGCAGTCTGACACCGGCCATGCGCCAGTTGGCACCCCAACGCATGGTGGAAGACCTGACCCTGGGTAATGAGCGCCTGCGCCGCCAGATCAATCTGCGTTATGCCATGAACAGTACCGCTGTCGAGCTGGATGAAATTGTCATCACCCACGGTGCCATGGAGGCCCTGAACCTGTGCCTGCAGGTGCTGACCCGCCCTGGTGATGTGGTGGCGGTGGAGTCGCCCACGTTTTACTCGGCCTTGCAAGCGCTGGAGCGGCTGAACCTGCGTGCGGTAGAAGTCGCCACCCATCCGCGGGAGGGTGTGGATTTGGATTCGCTGGCACAGGTGCTGGTCCAGCACCCGGTGAAAGCCTGCTGGTTCATGACCAGTTTTCAGAACCCGCTGGGCAGCCTGATGCCTGAGCACCGCAAACAAGCCCTGGTCGAGCTGCTGGCCAGCCACAAGGTGCCGCTGATTGAAGACGATGTGTATGGCGAGCTGTACTTTGGCCTGCGCCGCCCCTTGCCAGCCAAGGCGTTTGACCGCCAGGGGCTGGTGCTGCATTGCAGCTCATTCTCCAAATGCCTGGCTCCCGGCTACCGGGTCGGTTGGGTGGCCGCAGGGCGCTATGCGCAGCAGGTGCAGCGCCTGAAGCTGATGACCACGCTGTCCACCGCCATCCCGTCACAGTTGGCAATTTCAGACTACTTGCAAGGCGGGCATTTTGAGCGCCACCTGCGCCAGTTGCGCCAAACCCTGGAGGCGCAGCAAGCTTGGGCACTGAATGTGATTGAGGCAAATTTTCCGCCAGGCACACGGGTCACACGGCCAGAAGGCGGCTACTTTTTGTGGTTGGAGTTGCCCGCTCACGTGGATGCCCTGCAATTGCACCGCCTGGCCGCGGCGCAAAACATCAGCATCGCGCCAGGGCATTTGTTTTCAGCCGACCGGCGCTTTGGAAACTGCTTGCGCATCAACTACGGCTATCCGGGGGATGCGCGTATGGAGAAAGCTTTGGCGACGCTGGGGCAATTGGCAAGCCGTTTATAGGATTTGTGAATCTATTTGCTATATATTTAGTAGCTTCTTGCGCTTTATTGATGCGGGCTAAAGGTCAAAATGACCGTGAAAAGTGGGCTTTTGCGCTGGTCATTGAGGAAATGAGTGGATATTTTTGAGTCAGCGTATGAAGTCAGGCTGTGACAGTTGGCGCAGTGCCTGTGCCGGTTTGACGATGGCAAAAGGCAGCGTGTCGGCCAGCACCAGCAAATTGTCACCGCCAGTTACCAGCCATCGGGCCTGGCTGGCCAGGGCGACATGGATGAAGGCATCGTCGTCTGGGTCTCGGCTGAAGGTTTGTTGCCTGAGGGCGGGCGACACCTCGGCCCAATACGCACAGGCTTCCAGGTCGTGTAGCAGGGCATGGCGCTGCTCAAGTGAGATGTAGCGGTCAAACTTGGGCTTCCAAAGGCGGGAGCGCAGTTCGGCCACCGTGTTCGCCGTGACCACCGGCAAACCATGCGCCAGCACGTGTACCACCAATTGAGCTGGGTCGGTACCAGTGCGGCGCTGGTAAGTCCTGGTAATGTGCTGTGCTGGCGCTGACCGCTGCTTGGCAGTTCGCATCGTTGGAGCGCCTGACAAAGGCCAGCCAATCCCATAGATTTGTCCTTATTTAAAAGACAAGTTGTCTTCAAATTGACCGCTATAGAAAGTCAATTCAACGCCGTCATCCGCCAGAAGATCATTGATGCACAAGCCACCCCGCAGCGTGGCCGTGGCCAAGGACACCTTGCACCAGCAACTGGCGCATCTGGAAGATGCGTTTTTGCTGTGCAGCATCGACCTGGCCACCGACTCCGAGCGCCGCCGTCAGGTCAATCCGCGCAAGGTGTATCCGGTGGACACCGGATTGATCGCGCTGTTTGACCGCTCTGGCAAGGCCAATGTCGGCCACGCGCTTGAAACCGCCGTGTTGCACGAACTGCACCGCCGAGGCGCTCAGGTGAACGATGTGCACACCGAGGGTGGTTTTGAGGTCGACTTTTTGGCGCGTGGTGTTGATGGCGAGCAGACGCTGATTCAAGTCTGCGCCGAGCTGGCCAACCCCGCCACCTTGGCGCGAGAGGTGCGTGCGCTGCAGGATGCCGCCCGCACCTGGCCACAGGCCGCGCTGCAGTTGATCACCCTCCGGGGCCGTGCCAGCGGGTGTCGCGCTGCATCTGGCGGCGGATTGGCTGCTTTTACAAAAGAGTTCCGGGGCAGTTTGAGAGACCCCCCCCTTTGTCACGACTGCTCACCGACATGCCACCGTTCACCCCAATCAAAATACGATTTTGATAGCGCCTTGCGCAGGTGGTTTCTGGGCTAGAGGTTGATTTTGGTGCGAGCCAAAGACAACGTCGCCACTTCTTGGACCTAAAGTGTCTGGTAGTAATCGCGAATAGTTGCCGCCATCAACTTACGACGCTCAACCAAGAACTCTTTGTAAGAGCTTGCGTCCACTGTGCTAAGTTTGGCTGGAACTGCGTTTTCAACGAGGTTTCGCACCAAATCCACGGCATCAGTGATCTCTCCAAGGGTGAGGACACCCGACTTGATTTGCGTGTCGACCTCGGCCATGTAAGTGGATGGAGATTTGTTACTGATGCTGATGTTGATTGACGTCTCAGTGAGAACAAAATTTGCAACTTGGTTGTAGTCCCCTCGATCCGGATAGCCGTTCTTCTGAAGGTAGTCCTTCGGGACGATGTGGTGGATGTCGCCAGATTGTTGGTGCATGGCTGCAACCGTGATTCCCTTAGACAAGAAACCGCGAGCGTTGTTGGTCACCTGAGCGGCGAGGAACGTCTGGAAAAACGGACTCGTAGTGCTGGTCGTCTCCAGTGCAGCGGGCAGCGCGACCGCCCAGAACGCATCAGAAAGTTCGGCCTCTTCGACCTGCTTGACATAGTTCGCAGCACCCAGTTCGCCGATCCTTCGGATGTCCTGCTCCCATGTCGATTCGAAGCTTCCAGAGTGTCGGCCAGTTAGCATGGACATGACGAACCAGCGCTTCACGATTCTCTTTCGCTCACCTTCGCTCATGGCCTTGTCCTCGCGAAGACGGAGATAGAGGGCATATGCGAAGTTCAGCGCATTCTTCGAATTAACCATTCCTTGGGTGATGAAGCCGGCAGACTTGACAATCATCAGGAAGTTGTCGAAGTGGTATTTGCTCACGATTTGAAGCAGCGCGCGCTCAAGCTTTTCATAAGCGACAGGTATCCGTTCCTCATCAACCTTTCTTGTGTCTGGGTCGCGTCCCGACAACTCGCTGACGATACTCGACGCTTTGCCACGGTTGAAGCCAACAAGCCCTGCTACACGGATGATGTCGCCGTACTCCGGGTCGTAGATGTCCTCAGCATCGTTCTTCAACCAGCTGATAGCTTTGAGGTAAGGTGTATTGGCGAACTCGTGGTCGTTCTGTTCGATGTCGGAATAGGCATGCGGTGCCACAGCCAACTGGCAGAAATAATCGATGAGTTTGCGTAGGTTTCGACCTCGGTCGCCGTAGGTGGCGATCTTGCTCATCGCGAAGTCTGCGCTGCTCAGCGGCACCCCCTTCGAGTTGATCCGGATGAATATCTCAGAGATCGTTTCGATATCGAGCCCATCGTCCAGGCTGATGATCCCGATCTGGGCATTCTGAATGCTGCTGAGGCGAGCCAAGCTTTTCTCAAAAGCAGCCTCGTCGGTATTGGGGTTCCGTGCAAGATACTTACGAGCGAAAGCCAATGGCAAGGTCGTGTTGAAGTATTCGCTGATGTCCGAGATCCATTGCGGACTTCTTTCGATCACCGGAGTAAGCGTTGCAAACTCTTCCGTGATGGGGTTGAAGGAGATCGTTATGTGGACAGCCTTGTATCGCTTGTTGATTACCTTCAGTCCGGCGACTGCGGCACGGAGCGCGGTGATCCGCTGCTGCCCATCGATCAATATTTGTTGATGTGCAGCAATCTGGCCACCTTTAAGTTTCGCTCCAACTGACTGCCAGGTGATCAGGTAGCCGACGGGATATCCCTTGTAGAGCGAGTCCATAAGGTCGCGTACTTTGATGCTGTCCCATACGAATGGTCGCTGAAGCTCTGGTATCGCGATTTTGTCGCTCTTGACATCTGCCAACAACTGCGTAACGGGGGACTGCGTCACTGAGTATTTCGTCACTCTTAACTCCTTTGTCGGTATAAAGATTATTGGACATGTCCAATGTCCCATAACTTGTTTGTCGCGTGTTGTTTGTAAGTCTATCTGACAGCATGACCTATAACACTTTCGAGCCGCTCACCATCGGCTTGCGTCAGCGTTCCAATCGATCAGCACTTTTTGGCCCAAAGTAGTCAAAGTTGCTTTGGATTTGTAGTTCTTCTCCCGCAATTTTGCAGTCGGTCAATGGTCGCTCAAAAGCAAGTCGTCTCAGGCTTAATCGGCAACGAACAGCTTCAATCTTATGCCGCTAATTCAATACAAGCGTAACCTGCTGCACCAAATTCTTTAGCACATCACGCACCATCTTGACTCGGTCTGTGGCATCGAGCAGGGGGCTGCGGCCTGGTGGAGGATGCGTGAGCACCACCATTTGCTCACCAGCCTGCGCCCGCAAAACCTGCGCGATGTCATCCGACAACCAAAGGCCGGCGTGACGAAGTTTGGCGATGGCTTCACTGACTGATGGCAACAAGCCACGACGTTTGGCCAGCACAAGCAATCCGCCAGTGCCAAAAATAGGAATGCCCAAAGTCTGCGCACATCGGCGTGCATCCATGTCGTCAATGACCGCCCGCAGGGGTGCATGGGCCAGGGCATAACTCAGAACTGCCGTTTCGCCAGCTCCCAGCGACCACGCTGCAACTCGCGGTGAAATTTCCGTCTCTACGATCAATGGCAATTGGGCATAAAAATCAAGTGACTGCCACCCAGTTGTCCAGTTGCAGGCCCGGCACCTTCGCAAATTCGCGGGTGTTGTTGGTGACCAGCAGGGCCTGTTGGCTCAGGGCGTGGGCGGCAATCATGGTGTCAAGCGAGCCGATGGGGATGCCACGGCGCTCCAGGTCGGCGCGCAGGTCGCCATAGGCCCAAACAGCAGGTGTGTCAAAGGGCAGAATCGTCAACGGGGCCAGAAACATCTCCAATGCCTGGCGATTGCGCACCGAGCCACTTTTGGCCACTCCAAACGCCAACTCTGCGGCCACCACGCTTCTCACCCCGATGTCACCCAGCCGGTACTGCTGAAAACGCGCCAGCACGGCAGGGGGTTTGGCGTTGATGTTGTCGATACAGATATTGGTGTCTAGCAAGATCATGGTGCAATCTTGGCGCAAATCTGTTCGTCAGGTTGCTCTCGCGTCAACACAAAGCCAGGCTCAAAAGCGTCCAGCCCAGCCGCCAGCGTTTGCCAAGGGTCATCCATCGGCAGTAACAACACGCCATTGCCGAAGTGTTTCACCGCGACTTCGGTGCCGACAAACCGGTACTCTTTGGGGAGTCGAACGGCCTGACTGCTGCCAGATTTGAAAAGGCGTGCTGTGTCCATGGGGTGCTCCTCAACTGATCATTACCAATGATGGCTACCTATTGCTGAAATGTCCATTGGATTCGTCACCACCGAAGAGTCGATGGCAGTTTCGTCAAAATCGATAGCTGCCTGCGCTTTATGGTGCGCCGTTTGCCACCGTTTCTGCCACCACCGGCTGCCCCAGATTCTTCAGCACATCGCGCACCATCTGTGCCCGGTCTTTGGCATCGGGCAAGGCGCGCTCAATGCGCAGTTTTTCGTTGCCCGCCAGCTTGATGTGTTTGTTTTTCTGGATCAGCTGGATGACTTTCATCGAGTCGATGGGCGGGTTGGGCTTGAAGGTGATGGTGATGACACCCGGCGCGGCATCGACCTTGATCACGCCATAGGGTTGGCACAGCACGCGCAGGCGGTGCACGTCGATCAGGGTTTGGGCTTGGGCTGGCAGCTTGCCAAAGCGGTCGATGATTTCCTCCATCAGCGCGTCGATCTGGTTGGTGTTTTTGGCGGTGGCGAGCTTTTTGTAGAAGCTCAGGCGCAGGTGCACGTCGCCACAAAAGTCGTCGGGCAACAGCGCCGGGGCGTGTAGGTTGATGTCGGTGGTGACGTTGAGCGGGCTGAGCAAATCGGGCTCGATACCGGCTTTCAGGCAGCGCACCGCCTCGCTCAGCATCTCGTTGTAGAGCTGAAAACCCACTTCGAGCATGTTGCCGCTCTGGTTCTCACCCAGCACCTCACCGGCCCCGCGAATTTCCAGGTCGTGCATGGCCAGGTAGAAGCCGCTGCCGAGTTCTTCCATGGCCTGAATCGCGTCCAGCCGCTGCTGCGCCTGCTTGGTCAGGCCTTGCAGGTCGGGCACCATCAAATAGGCGTAGGCCTGGTGGTGGCTGCGGCCTACGCGGCCACGCAACTGGTGCAATTGGGCCAGGCCAAACTTGTCGGCGCGGCTCATGACGATGGTGTTGGCCGTCGGCACGTCAATGCCGGTCTCGATGATGGTGGAGCACAGCAGCACATTGCTGCGCTGTGCGACAAAGTCGCGCATCACGGCTTCCAGTTGGCGCTCGGGCATTTGGCCGTGGGCCACGCTGATGCGGGCTTCGGGCAGCAGTTCTTCCAATTTGGCGCGGCGGTTTTCAATGGTCTCGACCTCGT
>NZ_JAQTXM010000063.1 GCF_028688795.1 Rhodoferax sp.
CTTTCCGGTCAAATCACAGATAACTACGCTTGATTTGCAAATCAGTGAAACCACATCCTGAATGATCGCATCGTGGTTCCAAATGTCATCGGCCCTTTTGCATTGCTTACCGACCGCCACAGCCGCCACTCCCAAAGCGGCATATACGCCATCAAAACCTGGGCTGAAAGGCATCATGGCTGACACCATACGAAGGCTCGCAGGGGCAGGACTCAACTGAAATACCTTTGGTGTTGGCAGGTCGCTATGGATGCTCCTCAGCAACGCCTTGTACAGATCGGCATCTTTTATTGCCCAATGCGTCCGACTGAATTCAAAATCTTCAATTCCAAGTTCGCGGGCCATTCGCAAAAGTGACGAGTTCGGAATCGGACGAATGGCCGGATCAATTGCGTACTCGAGTTGATAATCCGCTCCTGACAACTTGAGTTGGGTGATAGTTCCGACATGCGCAACTTGGTTCCCGTCCCCTTGGGTTTCCGACATAAACAGGGTCGGCAGTTTTGACACTGCATTGATATCCAAAACCTTGTTCGACATGAAGCGCTGAGCTACGGCATTATCGGTGTACTCAAGTACGCGGCCACTGCCAAACGAGTCACGATGGGTTTGCCAGCCGGAACCCGAAACAATCAAATTAAACATCCATAAATCCCATTACTTGAGTTCGTACCAAACACCGCGCCCACTGCCTTGCAGATTCAAATGACCACGTTCGACCAAGTTGCGGAAGTGAAGCTTGAGCGTATTTCGACTGACGCCCGTCAATTTGATGGCATCGCCAATCGTGATACGGCCATGCTCACGGGCAAATTCGACGATCTGCAACGACAGGTCGGGCAAAGCGGCCAGCACTATTTTTTCGCGTTCGACCTTCTTTTCAAGTCGCCTGACCTGCTCAGCCAGCGAGCGCAGGAAGAAAATCAGCCACGGTTGCCAGTTGGGTGCATCCGATCGGATTGAGCCCTGCGTCTGCCGCAGGGCCAGGTAGTAGGCTTCCTTGTTGAGCTCGATCACGCTTTCCAGCGAGCTGTACGGTACATAGGCATAGCCCGTCTGAATCAACAGCAATGTCGTCAGAACCCGGCTGAGTCGGCCGTTGCCATCCTGGAATGGGTGTATCTCCAGGAACACCACCACGAAGATGGCAATGATCAGCAGGGGGTGCAAATGCGCTTTGTCCCTCTCATCATTGACCCATGCCACCAGTTCGGCCATGAGGCCGGGGGTGTCGAATGGACTTGCCGTTTCGAAAACGATGCCAATCTGTACACCGTTTTCGTCAAACGCGGCCACACTATTTGAGTTGGTCTTGTACTGCCCCCGGTGCCGTGAGTCTTTCTCACTGTGGCGCAACAAGATTTGGTGCAGTTGCTTGACGTGGTTCTCATTGAACGGGATGTCTCGCCAAGAGCTGAACACCAAGTCCATCAACTCTGCGTAACCAGCCACCTCCTGCTCATCGCGGGTCTCAAAAGACTGGATCGCGAGGTTTGAGAGTAGCTTTTCTACTTCCCTATCGGTCAGCTTGCTGCCCTCGATACGAGTGGACGAGCCAATACTTTCGATTGTGGCCACCCTGCGCAAGGCTGAAAGACGTTCGGGCGCAAGCGTTCCCAAAGCGCGCCAAGCGCCTTTGAATTCGTCAATCCGAGCGATCAGGCCCAGGATCTCAGGTGTAATGTGGAGGGAGTCGGTGCGGAGCATAAACCAATGGTACACCCAATTACACCCATTCATAAGTGCTGAACACCCATCGATGGCAAGAGTTGAAATGGGTGTTAATGGATGTTTTATTGGTGTGTTGCTTTAGACGCTTCAAGCTATTTCGAACGCCACTTGGCCAACACACGCGCCTGAAGCGCTTTACGCTCCGGCGACAACCGTGTGCGTCGGGCGGCGATGCGCTCAGCAACCTCACGCTGACGGCTTGGGCCAAACCAGTACTTGCCGTCCTTGGCCATATCCCAAGTGCTCGATACAGCATTCCGATTGACAGTCACGTGATCAGTCTCAACACCAACCTTGGCAAGTTGATCTCGTTCACTTGCGCGCCAGCGCTTATGCCACAGGCGCTTGTCGTCGGCTTCCGAGCGTGCTGTCGTGTGACCAAAAATCGGTGTCTTGCGAAGACTGCGGCTCATTGCTAACCCCTGAATTCATGAATCAATTCGGTCACTCTGGACAAGCAGCAGTGACCACCATTGCCGTGCAGTTCCCATATGCAATTTCATATGGAGAATTTACATGTCAACCAAAATCTGTCTGTGCTGTGGGGAAACCTTTCAGCCGCATCACAAAGTCCCAAATCAGACCTATTGCTCGTTACCCGAATGCCAAAAAGAGCGACGACAAAGCTGGGATCGAAAGAAGCAAAAAAGTGACCCAGACTACCGGGACAACAAAAGCCGGGTTCAGCAAACCTGGACTGAAAGCAATCCAGATTACTGGCGCAAGTATCGCAAATCAAATTCCGGTCCTGGTGGACAAACCGTCACGAGCTCAAGAAAAACTGCACTGATTTCGCCACCACCCGTCAAGATGGACGACTTGGATTGGCTCAAAAACATCCCCGCTGGCATCTACCGAATTAGGCCAGTCTGTACAGAGAGCAGCCAGGTCAAGGGCGGCAGTTGGGTCGTAGAAATCACCCCTGTGTGCGTCTCTTGCCCCTGTCAAGACGACGACTGTCAAGACAGGACGTGATGGCAATTTGGCAACACCAACAGTAACGTGATGCCAAATGAGCTCTCGATCATCCGATACAACACGCGCGTCAACCGGCTATCGTCCATTCAAGAACATCTTATGCTTCGCCGGGCGGTGGAACGCGGCGTGACTGCCCAGCGTTTGGCGGACGCCCTGGACTTGGATATCACCAGCATCACGCGCAAGCTGACGCTGCTTGACGGCATCTGCGCAGAAGCGGCGGCCATCCTGAAAGATCAACAATTCTCGGCGAATCTGGGTTCTGTTCTTCGTAAATTGAAGCCAACCCGACAGGTTGAGTGCGTTGAATTGATGGTGGCAGCCAACAACGTCACCATGGCCTATGCCAACGCGCTGTTTGCAGCCACACCAGCATCACAACTGGTCGATGCGAGTAAGGCTAAAAAGGTGGCGGGGGTAAGTCCTGCGCAGATGGCCAATATGGAACGCGAAATGGGCAACCTGCAAGATCAGTACAAACTTGCCGAGCAAAATTTCAGCCAGGATGTGTTTCAACTGTTTCTGGCGCGCACTTATTTGTCCAAGTTGCTGGCAAATGTCGAAGTCGACCGATACCTCCAACAGCACCATGCAGACATATTGACGGCGTTCAAATCCATCGTTGAAGCCGAATCACTCGACGCATAGATGAATGCCAAGCCATCGATCTTTGCATCCGCCGGTCAGTCATGATCTTTTTGGGGTGGCAAATACTCTTTCAAATTCTGTGGATGATCGATCCGAGGACGACTCACCCGACACCCATCGAAACGCACCTCAACCAGACCCAATCTGCCTGTACGGGTTGGTTGGTGACGTGGCCAGAGCTGGAAGTGACGGCACGGAGGCCAACCCTTATGCGATTGCAGCAAATTTCATGGCTTATTTGTCATGTGCAGTCGGGCGTGGCCCCTATTTGCCGATTGGCAACACCTGGCATCACACCCGTATATTTGTGCTGCACATTGGTCGTTCTGGTCGTGGTCGAAAAGGTGATGCCGTGTCGCTGGTCAGCCGCCTGGACACGGCACTGCGCCAGTTGAGGGAACCGGCGGCACCACCCAATCACCGTGGCGGTCTGTCCAGCCGCGAAGGCCTTGTTTCACTGTTTCACGACGGGTACAAGAATGGCAAAGTGGAAGTTCCGGCCATTGAAGACAAGCGTTTGTGGGTTGTGGAGTCGGAATTTGCCAATGTGCTGCACCAGGGTAGACGTGAGGGCAACACCTTGTCGGCCGCATTGCGTGACTGTTGGGACGGGGTGTGCCTCAAGCCCGCGACCAAATCCAACCGCCTATTTGCCAGTTACCCCCACCTGTGTTTGAGTGGTGCCATTTCGCCCAGCGAACTCCTGGCGTTGATGCGCGCGCGTGAACTGACCAACGGGTTTGCCAACCGGTTCCTGATGATTTGGGCAGAACGGGAAAAGATCGTTCCGTTTCCGCAAGCCACGCCGCACGAAGTCGTGGACGCTTTGGCCACCCGGATTCTCCGAGTTCTGGACTTCGTTCAGGCCGAGCGCGTTTCAGTGCGCGATCACTTGCAAATTGGATTGACAGCGCAGGCCCAGAATATCTACGCCCGCCTGTATCGCGGGGAACTGATTGACGACAGTGGTGGCGAACGCGTCACGGCATTGTTGGAGCGGCGCGCACCAATGCTGCTGCGGCTGGCCATGCTTTTTGCCCTCTGCGATCTGCAAACGCAAATAGACGTGCAGCATATTCAAGCCGCCATGGGTTGGATTCGTCATGGTGTTGAATCGGCCAAATTTGTGTTCGTCAAAGCGACCGATGCAGCAGACTCGGTTCGAACCAGTGCCGCAGCGAAGAAAATTATTGAGTTTTTGAGAATGAAAGGGACGTCAACCCGGTGGCAGATCACCACGGAGTGTTTTCAGGGGCACGTTGCCAAATCTGTGATCGACTTGGCCATTGAGCATTTACTGCTGGCATCACCCGCCCAAGTAGTTGTACAGACCCTGCCAAGGGCAAAAGGCTCGCACGGCCCACAGACACAAACCTACACTTTGTCAGGAATGGCACCTGACCGCTTGTCCCAAAATTGGCAGGCTCACAACGTCGGCCGTACGATCAATGGTTCACGGTAGTGCTCTGAAAACTTCGCATTCTTCGCAAAGTCTGCGAACAGATTTCCCGCTGCAAGCTGTTGATCTATTTGGATTTATAACACTTCGCACACTTCGCACACTTCGCATACGAAGTGAACTTCCTTTGAAGGGTGTCATGTTTGATCTCAGGCTGGTTGATCAGACCAACTGAATCAACTTCAAGGATGCCATGCCCACGCTGGAACTGCATCCCTAAAATTTTGATTCTGGTGAGGTAAGATCGAGCGCAAGGTTTCAGGCCTTACCGTTCGCGCCATCTCCATGGTTTGGTGAATCCTGATAAAGACACTTCCGACACTTTTCATTCTTTCAGTGCGGGCGTAATGCGAACCACGTCATATAAACACTGGCAGGAGAAAACATGTCAACTATTCCATCTGTTTACGACCTCAAGGGTCAAGCACGTGCTCTTCAAAAAGAGCTTTCATGCAAACTCAATCTGGCGCAGCAAAAATTAGCCTCTCAATACGGCTTTAGAGACTGGGCCGCGTTAAGCACAGCATCCAAAAATGGGAAGACCGCTGATCATTTGACGAAATCAACTCTCAATGGCAAGCAAAAATTTGAATTACCGAAGGAAGTTGCCGATCTGTTGCGTGATCAAAGGGCAAGTGCAAAGCCCGAAATCAGCACAATTCAAGCGTTTGAGACCGGTTTGCTTTTTGCCTTCGACATCAAGGAGGGACAAGACTTCCGTTTCGATGAAGTCATGGTGCCCGACGAACACGCCATAGACATTTGTTCAACTGACGTTGCTCCTGTTGCTTGGAATGCCTTTATGGAGGAATACCTTCTGGAAGCAGAAGTTGAGGCCATAACTCCCAATGAACTTCAAAAACTTGTGCACGAAAATGACATCGATCCAGTAGAAATCGTGATGGATTCATTGAGTCTGGTTTTCGTTCGCTATGCTGGTGAACAACTCCCGACCTCTTTCGAAGACGCCTATGCGCTGTCCCTTGATCGAAGCTTTTGGCATCCAATTTATATGTGGTTCCAGGGTAAGTTCATCAATCTGGAAGATTTACAAGAAATCCGTGTCCATGGCAAAGTCGTCAAATCGACACTGAACTAACCTGTTGCAAGTGGTACATGCCTTTCGGTTCTAAAGCCCCCCGTTTTACCTTCCTGAACGGCCCGCAAGGGTTCAACCCAGTCTAAACCACTGGGTTTTTTGTGTTAATCGACATGATCAACCGCTTGCGACAGCATGTGTCGTGCCGTGGTTCCAAAATGGTTATGAAGATCTGGGCACGACCACCGGGCCACGGTTTGTGCTGCGCCGAATGGATAATGCAAGTTGCACCAAAACAAACATAGCAAGGCAACACTTGTCAGCCGAAACTGTCACACTCAACCTGATTGAATCTCACCTATGGGAATCCGCCAACATCCTGCGCGGCCCGGTAGATGCGGCTGACTTCAAGACTTACATCTTCCCGTTGCTGTTTTTCAAACGCATCTGTGATGTGTGGGACGAGGAATACCAGGAGATCGTTGACGACACTGGCGATGAGCAGTTGGCCTGGTTCCCCGAGTCGCACCGCTTCCAGATCCCGGAGGATTGCCACTGGAATGACGTTCGTACCAAGGCCACCAATGTCGGTACGGCACTGCAAGTCGCCATGCGGGAGATCGAAAAAGCCAACCCTGACTCACTGTATGGCGTTTTTGGTGATGCCCAGTGGTCTAACAAAGACCGACTGTCTGATCCCCTGCTCAAAGACCTGATTGAGCACTTTTCCAAGCTGTCGTTCGGCAACCACAACGTCAACTCCGATCTGCTCGGTGATGCCTACGAGTACCTGATCAAGAAATTTGCCGATGCCACCAACAAGAAGGCGGGCGAGTTTTACACGCCGCGCAGTGTGGTGCGGCTGATGATCGATATGCTCGATCCGCGTGAGGGCGAGACCATCTACGACCCGGCCTGCGGTACCGGCGGCATGCTGCTTGCCGCCGTTCAGCACGTGAAAGACACCCATGGTGATGTCAAACGGCTGTGGGGCAAGCTTTTCGGCCAGGAGAAAAACCTCACCACTTCGTCCATCGCGCGTATGAACTTGTTCCTGCATGGCATTGAGGACTTTCAGATCGTGCGCGGCGACACCCTGCGCAACCCGGCCTTTTTTGAGGGTGACCGCCTCTCCAACTTTGACTGTGTCATCGCCAATCCACCGTTTTCACTGGAAAAGTGGGGTGAAGAACAGTGGGTGAATGATCCGTTCGGCCGCAACTTCGCCGGTCTGCCGCCCTCCAGTTCTGGCGACTTTGCCTGGGTGCAGCACATGGTCAAGTCAATGGCCGAGGTCAAAGGGCGCATGGCCGTCGTTCTGCCGCAGGGCGCATTGTTTCGCAAAGGCGCTGAGGGCACGATTCGCCAGAAACTGCTGGAGATGGATTTGGTCGAAGCGGTCATCGGCCTGGCACCCAACCTTTTCTATGGCACTGGTTTGGCTGCTTGCATATTGGTGTTGCGTAAGAAGAAACCCGTTAAACGGCGTAAAAAGATCATGATTGCCGACGCATCACGCCTGTTCCGGCGTGGCCGTGCGCAGAACTACCTTGAGCCGGAGCAGGCGCTGCAAATTCAGCACTGGTTCGAAAAATTCGAAGATGTGCCGGATACCGTGCGTATCGTCAGTCTTGACGACATCAAGGCGGAGGACTGGACGCTCAACATCTCTCGCTACGTATTACCTCCATTGCAAGAGGACATACCGCCGTTGCCTGATGCCATTGCAGCATTCAAGGCTGCGCTCACTCGCTGCCGCGAGGCCGAAGCGCGCCTTGCGCAGGTCATGAATGAAGGGGCGTGGCTGGAATGAGCGTCCGAAAATATGTTTGTCCCGCTTGCAAGCAAAAGACTGGAGTGGACATTCTTTACGGCATGCCCAGTCATGAAGCCTTTGAAATGGCTGAGCGTAAGGAAATCGCCCTGGGCGGCTGCTGTATCGACATCGAAGGTCCCGAGCGCTCCTGCACGAGTTGTGGCCATGAGTGGCGCATCAAGCGTCAGGAGATTAAGTTTGAATTCAAGTAACCGTATCACCCAACAAGAACTCGAAAGCTACCTCTGGGGTGCCGCCGTTCTGCTACGCGGCCTGATCGACGCTGGCGACTACAAGCAGTTCATTTTCCCGCTGCTGTTCTACAAGCGCGTTGCCGATGTCTGGGAAGAGGAGTACCAAGCGGCCGTCTCTGACACAGGCGGTGACTTGTCCTATGCGAAGTTCTCAGAAAATCACCGCTTTCAGATCCCGGACGGTGCTCATTGGAACGATGTGCGCCAAACCCCGAAAAACGTAGGTGCCGCCATTCAGCGCGCCATGCGTGCCATCGAATCGGCCAACCCCGACATGCTGGATGGCATCTTTGGCGATGCGCCTTGGACCAACCGTGAACGGCTGCCCGACGAAACGCTGAAAAACCTGATCGAGCATTTCTCGACCCAAACTCTGTCGGTAGTCAGCGTGCCCGAGGATGAGTTGGGCAATGCCTATGAATATCTGATCAAGAAGTTTGCAGACGACTCCGGCCACACAGCGGCAGAGTTTTACACCAACCGCACCGTTGTCCACCTGATGACGCAATTGCTGGCTCCGAAGCCTGGCGAGTCAATTTACGACCCCACCTGTGGCACCGGCGGCATGCTGATCTCCGCGCTGGACGAGGTTAAACGCTCTGGCGGCGAGTACCGCACGCTCAAGCTCTATGGGCAGGAGCGCAACCTGATCACCTCCAGCATTGCGCGCATGAACCTATTCCTGCATGGCGTGGAAGACTTTGCCATCATCCGAGGCGACACGTTGGCGGACCCCCGGCATATTGAAGGCGACCGCCTTCGGCAGTTCGATGTCATCCTGGCCAATCCACCTTATTCCATCAAACAGTGGGATCGCGAGGCATGGACGCAAGACAAATGGGGGCGTAACTTCTTCGGTACCCCTCCACAAGGCC
>NZ_JAQTXM010000064.1 GCF_028688795.1 Rhodoferax sp.
CGTAGCAGGCGCAGCCATACCTTGCCGTGTCAAACCACAGTTTGTACATCCCCTGCTGAGTCAGGTCATCCTCAAGCACCCCAATGCGCATCGATCTACTTCCTTAAAGATTTGCACATTTTGCATGATGATGATTGTAGGTGATGTCCGGGTCATTCCCAGCGGCCCCCACTGATTCAATGCCAGTTATTTATACGACAGACCAGCCATGGAATTTGGGTGTTCATGTGGAAGTTTTCAGGTACTTCTTGATCAGTTGGCTTCGATGTGAAAAAAATGCTTTTTCCGTGTGGTGTTTGCTGATTTGATGGCAGTGTGCCATGTATTTGGCTAATTATTTCCTGTTGTCGTTGAGGTGGCGGATGTTTTTTACCAGTGCTGCTATATCGTTATTTTCGGTCAGAAGATTCTGTGAGATTTTTTATAAATTATTCTGGATCGGAGCTATATCCGCTGGTGGGAGTTGCTGCTGGTATGGATTGGATTGAGTGTTCTTATTTAAATATTAATTCCGAAGCGTCAATCGCTGCAGGTCATAGCCATTATTGGAACTTCGTGTCGTGATGCGAAGGGTGTTGAAGCCATTGTGCAAGAGTATTGGTATGGGCTTTTGATCAACCGTCTTGTTCCAACCATCGGCAGACAATTCGATCGCATTAGCAACCTGTTGGCCGTTGACATGCAGATCAATGCGGTTGCCGCTTGAAGCCACAGCTGTACTCAACACCAATTGGTAGGTGCCAGCTTGTGTTGCCTGGACCAGATAGTCGATGGATCGGCCGGGGGCCAGGTGTCGCACCTGGTTCCTGGATTGTTCGCTGTAAGGAGGGAAATTGCCCGCGAACGCATAGGCTTCGAAGCTGCCAGGGGCCTTGTTGCGTCCTTCAAATGACGGCGTAGGGCCTGCCAGCGTCTGGTCCATGCAGCGGATCTTGGGCGTGTCAGTGATGGCCAGGTCGGTGGTCAGTTCCCAGGCGCCGTACTGCGTACTCCAGTTGCCTGCACCGGCGTTGAACCACATGAAGAGTTGACCGCCAGACTGGTACCAGGTGCTCAGGTAGCGCCGGCACAAGTCCTGCATGCGCGAATCCAGGTTGGCATTCATCTTGGCGTCATGGCTGCCAGGGCCAAACGTGTCAGCGCCGCCCTCGTAGGCCAGCCAGGGCAGGCCGTACCAGCTGGCCAGCGCCTGGTTCTTTTCGAACTCATTGATGCGCGGCAGGTCGGTCACCGACTGCTCCATGGCTTGCAGCACCTGGTCGGTGCTGAGTCCTTCTTCCCGTTGCTGTTTGCCCAGGTTGAAGTAGGGTGCGCCCGCCATGGCATAAAAATACCTGGCAGGCGGTCCGTACACGGCTGCGATGAAGTTCAGTCCCAAGCCGCTGGCATAGCTGTTGACCACCTGGGTGGCAAACACCGGCCGTACCCGACTCATCATCTCTGAGTCACCGAAAACGCTGCGGAAAATGTCGCTGATTTCCTTGCCGCGCTTGGCGATGCGCCGGTAGGCCCACTGGTTAAGATCCTGGCTGCCATCGTAAGCCAGAGGCGAATTCGGATCGGCTTTGACTTCCTCCATGGCCAACGCCTTGTTGCTGCCATATTGCTTGAACTGGCCGTTCCAGACTTCGTTGCTGTACTCGACGTAGATGCGGCTGTTGGCGTTGAGTGTGGTCTTGAGCAGCCAGGCCAATTGCCTCACGTAATCATCGGTCGCCGCAACGGGTATGTTGATCCAGACGTGCTGTCCGGTCTGGTTCGCCAGCGCAACAATATGCTCCCATGGCACTCCCTTGCCCGAGTTGTAGCGCATCCGTTGCGGATCGGTGCGTGTGGCCCAGGAGGTGACCGGGTTGTTGTTGGTGCGCAGCCAGTCCATGAAGCGCAGGGTGCCGAAGCGCTGCACATGGTTGATGAAGGCGCGGGTGAACAATGGCGGATTGCTGGCATCGTAGCCGGGGCGTATGACTTGCAGATTCTTGATGCCGGCTCCGGTCTGGGTGAATGAGAGAGCCAGTTGGTCTGCCTCTGCCGGCAAGACCAATTCAAGTCTCGTGCGCTTGGTCGAGGGGTCGTAACGCTGATGCAGGACCTGCGCCCTTGATGCCACAGGCGTAACGGTCGCTTGTCCGTCGAAGGTCACCGTGTAGGTACCGGCAATACCGCTCACACCCCGTTGGTCGCTCATCAGGAAGATGCCGAAATCTCCCACCGGCCATCCGTCGTCGCCGACCATGGCTTTTTCGTCCCAAGGGCTAGATGTGCTGCCAAAGCGCCGCGCCTGCTTGACCAGATCGACGTAGACATGGGTGCGCGAGTAGTCGGCGATGGGAGGAGGGTTGGCGCCTAGCAATTCTTTGGCAGGCGGAAAAGCCTCTGCATGGCGTGGGGCGGATGTTTCCGTCATTGCCGGGATTGCCACTGCGGATGACGCTTGCTGCTTGTCCCCGCATGCGGCCAGGCTCTGTATCGCCAGAGCCAGCAGCAAGGCGCTGTGGGTCTGGCGGGACCATCTGTCAGTGCGGGGAAGTTGTTTGGAAAGAAGCATGTCGCGTGTCAGTACAGAATGCGGCGGAACGGTGCATTGCTACCTGAGTGGTGAGGTGTGGTCGCAGGTCTTGTGGTAATACCCGTTTCGGGCCGGTTCTTGATGCTTTCGCCCCAGCCTAGCAACAGAAACAGCATGGGCTCGGTATGAGCGCCCATGTACACCGTAGCGAATGAGATGAAGGCGGCCAGGTAGATGCCAGCGAAGGTAAAACCCAAGGGGGGTTCACCGGGTGGTGCTTTCAACCCGAACTTGATCTGAGAAATGATCGCATAAAGGAATATGGTCAAAAAAATGGCAGGTGCCGGCACACCATGCTGTAGCGCCATCAGGAAAAAGGCGTTGTCGATCGACTCCATGCCCGCGATCTTTGGCCTAGTCGTCAAGCCCCAGCCGGTCCACATTTTTTCGTACATGAACTCCTTGTAGCGGTCGATCATCTCCTTGCGGTAGAGCATGGTCTGCGCCTCGCCGCTGATGACCTCGCCCTCCCTCGGCGTGATGTAGGAATCCAGTGCCACCTTGCCCGCGCCGCCGCCCATCACCAGTGCCAGCGCGAAGATTACCAGCCATTTCTTGCGGTTCTTGAAGTTGCCCACTGCTGTCATGGCCGCACCGATCAAGCCGCCGATCCAGGGGCCGCGTGAGATGGTCATGATGGCCATCAGAATCAGCAAGATTGAAATCTTGGCTGCTAATGGAATGCGCATCCAGCGCGTGTTTTTGTCCAACCAGCCCAACCAGTTACGCTGGGGCTTGTCCCACTCGCCCAGCCAGGTCAGCCAGCGATGCAGGCGATACACCACCACGATCATCACGCAGGCCAGAATCGGGTGCTCGAAGGTTCCGGCGGTGCGCGCGACACCGTAACGGATGGAGAGTCCGCTACCCGCGCCAGGGAAAAACATATTGAACAATTTATAGACTGGACTGACCCAGAACTTCAGTTCGTACACGAACATCGGGAAAAAAATCACGAACATCAGCACGAACATGCGAGCCACCGCGATATCCATCTGGCGTTTGTCTATCACGTAACGCCCGATCAGGTAGGGGCCGATCAGCGACGACAGCATATAGAATGCATAGTTTTGTGCATCCGAATAACCCCGATTTATAAAATCCACGAATACTCGGAACACCACATAGATGGTCAGCAACATTTCCATGCGGCCGAACTGCATGAGCGGCCGTTTGTCCCGCAGCACCACCACTAGGATCGGCAGGATGGCGGCCTGCATCAAGTTCGGGTCGGGTAGGCCGGGAATGGTGACGAAAAAATTGAACGGAAATGCCAGGAAAATCGGGATCCATACCAGCAATACCGCTTGCGTCAAGCCGCGCCGGGCAATCATGTGCAGCGACAGCAAGGTGGCAAGGAAGACGATGTAGCTGGTCATGGGACTCGCGGTGGGTCAGGTGGGGATTGTCTCGTTGTGGGAGCGACGGAACTGTGAACGAGTCGTGAAATCCTTGCATACGATGCCTGGTATCAAGTGCCGGCCGCTCTCGCGGACCATAATCGGGCTTGTCATGAAAACCCATTGTTTACGTCCTGCCACGGCGCTCGCTACAGCGGGCGCGCTGCTGCTGGCTGCCTGTGCCAACACAGTACCCGATAAGTCTCTGCCTGATGGCCGCTCACAGGCCGAAGCCCTCTCCTTCAAGCCACGGGAAAAGGTCAGCGTCGAAATGCCCAGCAAGGAGGACCTTGCCTTGCTGGAAGAAACTGTTAACCCAGTGTATCAACTGGGCAGCGGCGATCTGGTGCGGGTCGATGTGTTCGGCCGCCAGGATGTGAGCGGCAAGTTCATCATAGGCCCCGACGGCATGATCACCCTACCCATGGTCGGCAATGTGTTCCTGAACCAGTTGACCCGGGAGCAAGCGCATGCTGCGCTAGACCGTCGTCTGCGCGAGTTTTACAGCCAGCCGCATGTGACCCTGGGCGTGGAGGACTATGCCTCAAATGTGGTCACGGTGCTGGGTCGTGTGCAAACCGCTGGGCAGCAGCGTTTTCCCCATCCGCCGACCCTGGCCGAGGTGCTGGCCAATGCCGGCGCTATGCCCATCCTGGACAAGCAGGCCACCCTCACGCGTTGCGCCATCATCCGTGGCCGCGACAAGCTGATCTGGGTTGACCTCAAAGCCCTGCTCAACGGTGACCTGGGCTACAACATCCGCATGAAGAAGGGCGATATCGTCTTCATCCCGGATTCGTCCGAAACGGCGGTGTATGTGCTCGGTGCCGTGCCCAGACCCGGCTCCTACCGCCTCACGCCAAGCATGACAGTGCTGGATGTGCTGGCACAGGCCGGTGGCCCGACCTCAGACGCAGCGCCCGAGAAGATTGGTATCTACCGTGCCACCAGCCGCCAGACCCAGATTCTGGACTTCTCGGAACTGATAGGCCCCAACCGCAAGGTCAACTATGCCTTGGAGGATGGCGACGTGCTGTTCGTTCCCAATAGCGGGCTAGCCGATTTTGGCTACTTGTTGCGCCAGATATCGCCCGCCATTGGAGTACTGACTTTCGGCATGACTGTGGACACCTACATGAACCAGAACAAGTGACGCCGCACAGCACAGCATCCACCACAACGTCGCTGCGTGCCCGTATGCTGCGCTCTGGCGCCTGGTTGGTTGGCAGCAACCTGGGCTCGCAGGTCTTGCGCCTGGCCAGCAACCTGGTGCTCACCCGCCTCTTGTTGCCGCAGGATTTCGGCCTCATGGCTGCGGTCAATACACTGTATTTCGCGCTGGTGATGTTTTCCGATCTGGGGGTATGGCAAAGCGTGGTCAAGAGCCCTCACGGTGATGCCCCCCGCTTTCTCGGTACCGCCTGGAGCATGCAGATGGCGCGGGCAGGACTGCTGGCGTTGGGCGTACTGGGCATGGTTCTGGGTTTGCTGCTGGGGCAGGGCGCGGGGGTTTTCGCGCCGGATACGGTCTATGCCGATTCACGCCTGCCTTGGATGATGTCCGTGTTTGCCCTCTGCGCCCTTTTGCAGGGGGGTGAGTCGATGCGCCTGGCTACGGCGCAGCGCCAGCTGCATGGCCGTGTCATGGCACAGCTTGAACTCTCTTCGCAGCTGGCGGCATTGTTCGTGACGCTGGGACTGGCTTGGTGGACACAGACGGTCTGGGCCTTGCTGGCGGGCACGCTCACTGGCAGCGTCGTGCGCACGCTACTCAGTCATCTGGTCGTGCCGGGAGCGCCGGTGCGTCCTTGCTGGGACCGTTCCCATGTGCGGGAGCTGCTGGGTTTTGGTAAATGGATCCTCCTGTCATCGGTAGTAGGTTTCTTGGCCGCACATGGTGAAAAACTCATCCTAGGCGCCACCCTGGGTCTCACCACCTTCGGGGTTTTTGCCGTCGCGGGTAACCTGTTGGCGGCAGCGATGGGGGTATACAGCACCATCAATGGACGCGTGATCTTTCCCAGCCTGAGCCAGGCCTTGCGCGATGGCGATGAAACCGGGCTGGTGCGGGTCTATACCCGCGTGCAACAGATTGCCGACGGTTTCCTGGGACTGCTCACCGGCATGCTGCTGATGGCCGGACAGTGGGTGGTTTGGCTGCTCTATGACGCCCGCTATCATGAAGCTGGTTGGATGCTGCAGTGGCTCAGTCTGGGTCTGCTGGCCATGCGCCATCAGGTGGTCGAACAACTGATGTTTGCCCGCGGAATGCCGGCCTGGGTCACTACCAACAACATCTTGCGTGCTGTCTTGCTTGCTACCGCGGTTCCAGCAGGTTACACCCTGGCCGGAGAGCGTGGCGCCATCGCTGGCGTGGTGTTGAGCCAGTTCGCCAGCTGGCCGCTGTCACTGTATTTCAAGTACCGCCAAGGCCTGCTGCATTGGGGTACCGAACGTTGGTGGTTGCCTGCCTTGCTGGTTGGAATGGCTGGCG
This sequence comes from Rhodoferax sp., assembly GCF_028688795.1. Taxonomy (GTDB): domain Bacteria; phylum Pseudomonadota; class Gammaproteobacteria; order Burkholderiales; family Burkholderiaceae_C; genus Rhodoferax. The sequence continues at coordinate 6,464 of NZ_JAQTXM010000064.1, forward strand.
GGAGTATCGTGCACCTGTTGTTGAGCGCGTGGCGCGGTTGATGTCATAAGTATTCATTTTACGAAGTAAAATTCTACATGCGCATCACTTTTTTGTTGCCAAATGACAACCTCACTGGAGGAACGCGGGTGGTGGCCACCTACGCACGCCTGCTGCAGGCGCGCGGTCACCAGGTGCTGGTAGTGTGCAACGCGCCGCCCAGACCTAGTGTCCGCGAGGCCTTGCGCCTGCTGCGTCGACGCAACTGGGAGATTCTGCGCCAGCGCTACTTTCCACGGCCCGGCCACATCGCCTTGTCAGGGGTGCCGATGCGCCGACTGGAACGGCATCGCCCCATCATGGCGAGCGACCTGCCCGATGCCGATGTGGTGGTGGCTACTTGGTGGGAAACTGCGGTCTGGATGCACGATCTGCCTGCAGCCAAGGGCGCTCATGTCCATCTGGTGCAGGGCTATGAAATCTGGGGCGGGCCGGAGCAGCGCGAGCATGTGCATGCAGCCCTGCGCTTGCCCAACCGCAAGGTGGCTATCTCGAAGGCCTTGAAGCAGGAAATCGAGGGCGTGCTGGGTGACCTCGACATGGTTGTGGTCACCAATGCCGTGGATCTGGAGCTGTTCTATGCTCCGCGTCGGCCGCGCCAGCAACCGCCTACCGTGGGCTTCATCTTTGCACAGACTCCCATCAAGGGTGCGGACCGTTGCCTGCAAGCCATCGCGCTGGCGCGGCAACAGGTGCCCGATCTGCGGGTGCTGGCATTTGGTGCAGAACAACCTAACACCGACTGGCCGCTACCGCCGGGCACTGATTTCACCTATCGTCCTGCGCAGTCGCTCATCCCCGCTTTGTATGCCCAGTGCGACATATGGCTGTTCCCATCACGCCAGGACAGTTTCGGACTGCCCATATTGGAAGCCATGGCCTGCCTTACGCCGGTCATCGGTGTGCCCATAGGTGCGGCGCCGGATCTGCTGCCGCAAGGCGGTGGCGTGTTGTTGAGCGGGACAAAGGATGAGGACGTTTTGTGCCGGGAGATGGCCGATGCCATCGTGCGACTGTGCCATATCCCGGAGGAAGAATGGCAGGCCATATCGGATGCCGCTTACGCTCAGACCCGCCGCTACAGTTGGGAGGACGCCACCTCCCTGTTCGAAGGCTTGCTGCAACAGACGGTGCAGGCCTGATCAGCGGGCGCGGCGCCAGTACAGCCGTTTGATGGCGCTGTACAGGCGTATCGCCGGATAAGCCAGATATGGCGCCTCAGCACGAAGATTTCGTGCTTCTCGTTGATCGAGTCGGTTTTTGATTGCTTGGAATGATTGGTATGAAAAATCTTGTTTCAGGAGTGGATATGCCACTCGTGTCGATTATTATTCCGACCCGCCATAGAATCGCCTTGCTTAACAGAGCGCTGCAAAGCGTGGATGCTCAGGCGTACGATGCCATCCAAGTCGTCATAGTTGATAACTCTTCCGATGAACCCATACGATCTGCTGATATTTATACCAGGTATTCCTGTCTGATCGTCCGGACGGATTCCATGTTGTCGGCTTCCAGGGCGCGCCACTTCGGTGTTCAAAATGCACGGGGTGAGTTGATCTGCTTCCTTGATGATGACGATGTCTACAAGGAAAATAAAATCCGGGACGAAGTGGATTATCTGCTGGAACATCCGAAAGTCGAGTTTGTCTACGGTCAGACAGTTCATGTCGGTCCGGATGGTTCGACTATTGCTGTTTCCCGTGGCGATCCGGAAGTTACGTCATTCTTGCGCTGGAGATACGTCCATCTGAACTCCTTGATGGTCAGGAGAAGCGTCTATGAACAAGAGTTATTTAACTTGAAAATGACGACTTTTGAAGATGTGGATTTTGTTGGGAGACTGATCAGGCGTGGGCATGGAGCATACATTCCTGATGTTCATGCTGTCTGGAACAGAGACGGTCGTCCTGATCAGTTGACGCGTCGAAATTGGCGACGATCATATGAAAATTGGAAAATTTTGTGCACTGAATTCCGTGCTGAAATAATGCGTGACAGGGGGCTAATAGTCTTTTATCATAAAAAAATGTTGATTTTGTCGTTGATTTTTTTTGATTTTAGGCAGATTCTGAAATCAGCCTTCTTGTTGTCAAAAAATTGTTTATGGTGGAGGAGTTAAGGTAATCGTGCGAGGCATTTGAGATGAATTTTTGTAGCCGTCGATGAGTATTATTTTTTAGTCAAATGATAG
>NZ_JAQTXM010000006.1 GCF_028688795.1 Rhodoferax sp.
CCACCAAATTTGGCTGCCAACACCGAGGTGATGGCCGCTGTCAGGGTGGTTTTGCCATGGTCAACGTGACCGATGGTGCCCACGTTGACGTGGGGCTTGGTGCGCGTGAATTTTTCTTTTCCCATTTTCAGACTCCGAAGATTAAAAGACGGTCAATAAAAAAGGCGATCAACCTACAACAACCAGTTGAATGCAAAACACCCAAATGGTGCCCATTCCGGGAATCGGACCCGGGACCTCTCCCTTACCAAGGGAGTGCTCTGCCACTGAGCCAAATGGGCGATATACCTGTGCACTAGCCAACTGCGCAAACACTGGAGCGGGAGACGGGAATCGAACCCGCGTCATTAGCTTGGAAGGCTAGGGTTCTACCATTGAACTACTCCCGCCTCGAAGCTGAACCCGTCAACCTGTCAGCGCACCACGCTTCGCAGCAGCGTCACACTCAAATTCATTGGTGGAGAGGGCTGGATTCGAACCAGCGTACTCGTAAGAGGGCAGATTTACAGTCTGCTGCCATTAACCACTCGGCCACCTCTCCACTGTGAGCCGCTGATTATGCCACCAAATCTGCGCTATTGCCAAGTAATTTACTTTTCACCGAAATCTGTCCAATAGATGGGCGGCCGACCATGCGACTGCAAAAAATGGTTTGCCTGCGAAAAGTGGCCGCACCCGATGAACGGCTTGGGTGGGCGCAACGCCGACAAGGGTGAAGGATGGTTAGCCGTCAAGACCAGCACTGTTGGTGATTGCGAATCATCTTCTGCCAAGATCAAGGATTGGTATGCTTGCGCATGGGCGCCCCACAGCATAAAAACCACCGGCTGATGCCGCTGCACCACCGCCTGAATGACTGCACGGGTCAAGCCATCCCAGCCGATGCGCGCGTGGCTGGCAGGCCGCCCCTCCTCCACCGTTAGGCAGGTATTCAGCAACAAAACGCCTTGCCTAGCCCATCCAACGAGTGAGCCCTGGAACCCAGCACCCGAGGCCTGCAACTCCGGGTCACGTGCCAACTCCTTGAGAATATTCCGCAGCGAAGGCGGCAAGGCCACACCCGGCGCGACTGAAAAGGCCAACCCTTGCGCCTGGCCGGCGCCGTGGTAGGGGTCTTGCCCAAGAATCACCACTTTGACGCTAGCCAATGCGGTGAGCTCCAGGGCGCGGAACGGGTACACAGGAAAGATGGTGGCACCCGCATCCAGGCGCTGCTGAAGCAGGGTGGCCAGTCGCTGGCCCGCGGGGCTGCGCAAATAATCATCGACCAGAGCTGACCAATCAGGCGCAACCGGCCAAGCATTGGGCGCCCACGCGCGCAGGGCTGCCATCAGGTCGGATCAAACAACGCGGCCAGCGCCGCCCCTGGCTCTGGGGCACGCATGAAGGCCTCACCGACCAGAAACGCATTGACCCCGGCCGCACCCATGCGCAGCACGTCGTCCCGGCTGTGAATGCCGCTTTCACACACCAACAAGCGCTCAGCGGGAATGTTGCGCATCAGGCTCAGCGTGGTGTCAAGCGACACCTCAAACGTCTTGAGGTTGCGGTTATTGACGCCGATCAGCGGCGTTTTGAGCTTGAGCGCACGCGCCAACTCACTGGCGTCATGGACTTCGACCAACACGGCCATGTCCAGACCGTGGGCGATCTGCTCAAAGTCTTTCATTTGCGCATCGTCTAGGCAAGCGGCGATCAGCAAAATGGCATCGGCGCCCATGGCACGCGACTCATAAATTTGGTAGGAATCAACCATGAAATCTTTGCGCAGCACCGGCAATTGGCACGACGCCCGGGCCTGCTTGAGAAAGTCCACACAGCCTTGGAAAAATTGCACATCAGTGAGCACTGACAAGCAGGCTGCACCGTATTCTGCATAGCTTTGAGCAATGTCGGCGGGAATAAAGTCCTCCCGCAACACGCCTTTGGACGGGCTCGCTCTTTTGATTTCGGCGATCACCGCCGCGTGCCCCGAGGCAATTTTTGCGCGCATGGCGCCGACAAAATCCCGCGTCAGCACGCGGCTCTCGGCGTCATAACGCACATCGGCCAACGATTTGCGCGACAAGGCAGCGGCGACTTCTTCGCGCTTGACCGCCACGATTTTTTCCAGAATATCAGTCATGTTGGGTTGGCTCCTGCGAGCCTTTTTTGAGAATGTTGATAAACACGCGGTGCAACACCAGCCCCGCGACAATAAAAAGCACCGAGATGCCAATGGCGATCCAGGCGCCGTCCGTGTTCAAAAGTGCCATGTCAAACCCCGCTCAGGGCATGTGCGGCCGTCACCAAGGCGGCCAGCTTGGCTTTGGCGGCACCCGATTCCAGCGCAGCACGCGCCAAGTCAACGCCCTCTTTCATCGAGTTGGCCACATTGGCCGCGTACAGCGCCACGCCTGCGTTCAGCACCACAATTTCTTTCGGCGGCCCATCCACGTTGTCCAGCACGCCCAGCAACATGGCGCGCGACTGCTCAGGCGTTTCCACCTTGAAGGCGCGGCTGCTGGCCATCGTCAGACCAAAGTCTTCGGGGTGAATCTCATATTCGGTCACCTGGCCGTTTTTCAGCTCACCCACCAGCGTGGCGGCGCCCAGTGACACCTCGTCCATGCCGTCCTTGCCGTAGACCACCACGGCATGGTCGGTGCCCAGGCGCTCCAGCGCGCGCACCTGAATACCCACCAGATCAGCGTGAAACACGCCCATCAAAATGTTCGGCGCACCAGCTGGGTTGGTCAGCGGCCCGAGCAGGTTGAAAATGGTCTTGACGCCCATTTCACGGCGCACCGGGGCCACGTTCTTCATTGCCGGATGGTGGTTCGGGGCAAACATGAAGCCCACACCCACTTGCTCGATGCACTTGGCAATCGCGTCCGGCGTGAGGTTGATATTGACACCCAGCGACTCCATCACATCAGCGCTGCCGCTTTTGCTTGAGACACTGCGCCCGCCGTGTTTACTGACCTTGGCCCCGGCCGCGGCCGCCACAAACATGGCGCAGGTGGAGATGTTGAAGGTGAACGCGCCATCGCCACCGGTGCCCACGATGTCAACCATGTGGGTCTTGTCGGCCACATTGACCTTGGTGGAAAACTCGCGCATCACTTGCGCCGCGGCGGTGATTTCGCCAATGGTTTCCTTTTTGACGCGCAGACCAGTGATGAACGCCGCCAGCATCACCGGACTCCATTCGCCCGCCATGATTTGCCGCATGATGTAGAGCATTTCGTCGTGAAAAATCTCACGGTGCTCAATGGTGCGCAACAGCGCTTCTTGCGGGGTGATGGTGATGAGGTGAGTCATGGCGCTCCTTGGTCTGATGGATAGGGTCTGGTCACGGCGGCCAACCCAGTGGCCGCGCTTCACGGGGCTGGATTGTCCGTCAAGGCCAATTTGAGGCCAAAGCCCACAAACATCACCCCCGCCACACGCTCCAGACCATGCATGCCGCGCTGCACCAACGTGAGGCGGCGGGAGGCCCATGCCCCCAGCCCGGCATAGGCCAGGTTGATCGGCAAGGCATTGACCGTGAACAGAACGCCCAGCAAGCCAAACGCCAAGGGCTTGTTGGCGGCGCCCGGGGCAATGAACTGCGGCACAAAGGCCAGAAAAAACAACGCAACCTTGGGGTTGAGCGCATTCGTCCCAAAGCCCTTAAAAAATATAGATTTTAGGCTTCTAGCTCTTGTATCTATTACGCTAGAAGCTACTGAATTTATAGTATTTCGAGATTTGCTCAACATCAGTTGTAGTCCGACATAAAGCAAATAAAGCGCCCCCACCCACTTCAACACCGTGAACGCCGCACTGGACGCGGCCATCAGCGCGCTGACCCCCAAAGCCGCTGCCAACACATGCACAAAGCAACCGGCACTGATTCCCAGCGTGGCCACCACGCCGGCGCGAAACCCACCGCGCAGCGCGTTCGTCACAATAAACAACACATCAGGCCCCGGGGTCAGGTTCAGCAACCAACCCGCCAGCACAAACAAGCCCAGGTGATCAATGCCCAAGGCCCCCGGTGACAGGCCCGCCAGCTGGGCGCCCAGCGCTTGCAACATCGTCACCAGGCCCTTGCTGTTGGCCCTGGCAGCAACGCCCAAGTCGGCGCATGGCGAGTCGTCGTCACTTGAAAAATGCCCTGATGGCAGCCACGGCGTGGTCAATGCCTGCCTGGTCCACATCCAAATGCGTGACAAAACGCAGACGGTACAAACCGGTGGCCAGGACACCATACTGCTGTAAATAAGCGAGCAACTCAGGGGCGCGCGCCTTAGCGTTGCCGATCAAATCGACAAACACCATGTTGGTTTGGGGTGGCTCTACCTGTACGCCCGGCAAACCCTGCAAGCCACTCGCCAGCCGCGCCGCCAAGGCATGGTCATCGGCCAGCCGGGTCAGATGATGGTCCAGCACATGACTACCCGCCGCCGCCAACAGGCCCGCCTGACGCATGCCGCCGCCCGCCATCTTGCGGATGCGATGGGCTTTTTTGATCAGGTCGGCGCTGCCGCACAACACCGAACCCACCGGGGCACCCAAGCCCTTACTCAGGCACACCGAGACACTGTCAAAACACTGGGCAATGCGCCGGGCTTCAGCCACGATGGCCGCTTGGCTGGGTGGCACGGCAACACCAGCCGCAGATATCGCCTGCGCCACGGCTGCATTGAACAGGCGCGCGCCGTCCAGATGCCGCGCCAAGCCGTGGTGCGCGGCCAGTTCCGTCGCCGCCTGCACATAGTCAAACGGCAGCCATTTGCCGCCAAAAGTGTTCTCAAGTGTCAGCAAACGGGTTTTGGCAAAGTGCACATCGTCGGGCTTGATGGCGGCTTCGATGTCATCAAGGGCCAGCGTGCCATCTGGCTGATGATTCAAGGGCTGCGGCTGCACGCTGCCCAACACCGCTGCGCCACCGCCTTCCCAGCGGTAGGTGTGGGCGTATTGGCCCACGATGTACTCGTCGCCACGCTGGCAGTGCGCCAGGATGGCGCACAGGTTGCTTTGCGTGCCGGTGGGCACAAACAGCGCAGCATCGAACCCCAGCATCGCGGCCAATTTGTCCTGCAGCGCGTTGATGCTCGGGTCGTCGCCAAATACGTCGTCACCCACCGGAGCGGCGGCCATCACGGCACGCATGGCGGAGGTCGGTTGCGTCACGGTGTCGCTGCGCAAGTCAGCAATGAGGGGGTGTGTTTTATGCATGATTATTGCCTCTAGGCCATATTAAATAAGCGCAAGCAGCTATTACTTCAGGAGCCTCTTGGTTTCAGAAAATTGGCCAACATGGCGTGGCCGTGCTCGGTCAGGATGCTCTCAGGGTGAAACTGCACACCTTCGATGTCGAGGCTAGTGTGTTTGATGCCCATGATTTCGCCGTCGTCGGTCCAGGCGGTGACTTTCAGACAGGCCGGGCAAGTGGCGCGCTCGATGGAGAGCGAGTGGTAGCGGTTCACCGTGAACTGCGCAGGCAGGCCCGCAAACACGCCCTCTTGCGTGGTCGTCATGACACTGGTTTTACCGTGCATGAGCTGCTGCGCCCGGATGATATTGCCGCCAAAGGCCGCGCCAATCGCCTGATGGCCCAGGCACACCCCCAAAATAGGCAGCTTGCCCGCAAAGTGCTGGATGGCGGGCACCGAAATGCCCGCCTCTTTGGGTGAACAAGGGCCGGGTGAGATCACCAGCCGGTCCAGCTGCCCGGCAGCCAGCATCGCATCGATGTCAGCTAGGCTGATTTCATCGTTGCGCGCCACGGTCACGTCAGCCCCCAGCTCACCCAGATATTGGACGATGTTATAGGTAAAGCTGTCGTAGTTGTCGATCATTAATAGTTTCATGGCAGTCATTTAAAGTGGTTCGATTTTCATCAAGGCGGCTTGCTGAAGGCAGCAAGCCGGTTAGTAAAGGGGGCTTTGGACGCCAGCCCATTGGCGCCACTGCGGGTCAGTCACAAACGCGCTGGCCCAGGCAAACACCTGCTCTGCAGGCATAGGCCGGGCAATGCCATAGCCCTGCACCACGTCGCAGCCCAGGCGCAGCAGCAGCCCGCCCTGGTCTTGCGTTTCAACACCTTCGGCAATCACATGCAGCTTGAACAACGAGGCAATGTGGATGATGGACTCAACCAAGGCGCGGTCGTCGGCATCTTCCAACATGTCACGCACAAAGCTTTGGTCAATTTTGAGGGTTTGCACCGGAATGCGCTTGAGGTAACTCAGCGACGAATAACCGGTGCCGAAGTCATCCAGCGAAAAATCAATGCCCAAAGCGCGGCAATTGGCAATCAAGGTCTTCATGGCCCCAACGTCACCCAACGCCACCGACTCCAAAATCTCAAACTCCAGCAAGCTCGCTGACACCTGCGGATAACAAGCCAACAAGATCTGAAGGCGCGGCAAGAAGTCTTCCTGCTGAAAGTGCCGCGCCGCAATGTTGACACTCACTGGCCAGGTCTGACCCTGTTGCTGCCACAGCGCCAGCTGTTTCAGGGCTTGCTCAATGACCCATTCGCCAATCGCCACAATCACATCAGACTGCTCCACCAGGGGCAAGAACGAGAGCGGCGGAATCATGCCGTCTTGCGGGTGCTGCCAGCGCAGCAAAGCCTCAAAACCCACAACGTCGCCGGTGCGCAAATTCACCTTGGGCTGGTAATACAACAGCAACTCGTTGTCAACAATCGCCTGGCTGACCCGGGCCAGCGTTTGCTGAACGGATTCTTGCTGAATGTCTTGCAGCACATCAAAGCGGTGGTAGCGGTTGCGCCCAGTTTGTTTGGCAACGTACATGGCTTGGTCAGCATGGCGCAGCAGCGTGTCGGGGTCAGAGCCATCGGCCGGAAATACCGTAAATCCCAAGCTGCCGGTGATGGCAATGTGGTGACCTTGGAGCTCAAAGGGCTCAGACAGGGTTTGCAAAATGCGCGCCAGCAGCTTGGTCAAATCCACGTCATCGGCCAGGTCTTCAAGCAAGATCACAAATTCGTCACCGCCCAGTCGCGTCAGCGTGTCGACGGCGCGCAACTCTTGGTTCAAGCGCGCCGTGAGTGCCACCAGCAGGGCGTCACCCACGGAATGACCATAGGTGTCATTGACGGGCTTGAACTTGTCCAAGTCAAGCAGGCACACGGCCAGTTGGGTGCTGTCGCGCCTGGATTTTTCAAGTGCCCGCTCAAAACGGTCGGCCAGCAGCACGCGGTTGGGTAGGCCGGTGAGTGCGTCATGACTGGCCTGCCATTGCAGACGTTCTTGCACCTGGTCACGCTCAGACACATCACGCAGCACCAGCACACAGCCCAGCACGTGCCCCAATACCGGGCCACGTTCTGAAAAAATTGGCGTGGCCAGGCTTTCTACCGACACCAGGCTGCCCTGCGGCTTGACCAGCACGGTGTGCGTGCTCGACTGGGCAGCCACGCCTGAGGCCAGCACCTGCATCACCGGATTGGTCAGCCGCACCTGCGTGGCACTGTCTTTGAACACCAAGAAACCAGCCACGGGCTTGCCCAGCACCTGAGTCAGGGGCCAGCCGGTCAGATGTTGAGCCACTTCATTCATGAAGCTCACCAAACCCCGGGCGTCGGTGGTGATGACGGCGTCGCCAATCGAGGCCAGCGTGACCTGCGCCAGCTCCTTTTCTGCCTGCAGCGCGTCTTTCAGGTCGCGCTCGGTCTGCCGCTGCACGCCCAACGCGTCCAGCATGATGTTGAAGGCCCGCGCCAGATGGCTCACCTCGTCGCTGCCGCCCGCCATGGCCCGCACCTGTGATTTGCCGGTGCTCACCTCGTCAGCCACTTTGGCCAGGGCTGTCAGGCGGCGCGTCAGGCGGCTGGCCAACAACCACGCCAGCACGACACCGACAGCAATTGCCAGCAAGGTGTAAAGCAGGCCGCTTTGGGTGATCGCCGCAAGCCGGGTGGCAGTGGCACTTTGTGACACACCCACTCGAACCCAGCCAATTCGGTCGCGCTGCACCAGCACCGGCACCACCACATCAGCCAGGGTGCTGCTGCGCACCAGCAACTGGGGGCTGGGGTCAACCGCAACGGCAAAGCGGTCGGCATCCGCCAAAAACTGGCCACGCAAGCCAGGCTGACCATGCGCCACAATTTTGCCGCTGGGCAACACCACCATCACATGTGTGACACCGGGATAGGCGCTGATGGCCATCGTTAACTCCTGCAAGCCGGACAAGTCTGACGACAGCAGGGGCGTGGCAGAAATCAGGCTCAAGTTTTGCGCCAGACTGATGGCCTGGCTGGTTTGGCTCTCGATCAAAAAATCGCGCTGGCGCAGCGACAAGTCGTACACAAACAAACTCATCATGACGGCATGCACCAGCGCCACGCCCCAGATTAACTGGCGGCGTACCGTGCCCGACAACCAGCCAGGTAGGCGCACGGGGTGATCCCTCATTTTTGGTTTTTCACCAGCCGATTGAATTCGGCCATGAACGTCATGACGACCTCAAAGTCCGAGTCACTGGCGCTGACAAAACGCGTGGTGTCAATGCCTTTCAAGAGCTGTTGCCCTGGGGCAGAGTCTTGCAGAGTAATGAGCACCCGCTTGACTTGCGCCACCACCTCAGGCGGCACATCGTTGCGTGCAACGATGGCGTTTTGAATCAGGGTGGGCGTTTGCCAGATCACTTTCAGGTCAGCCGCTTCAACCGGGTTGGACTTCTCAAATGCCTGCCACGCCGTCGGCCAGGTGGCGCTGATGTCGCTCTGATGCAAATAGGCGTTCATGATGGACGAGTTGTGCGTGCCGACGTACTTGTTGGTAATGTCGGTGGCCACGTTGATGCCATTTTTTTGCAAGTAGAGCTGCGGCATCATGGCCGCCGCCAAGGCCGTGGGCGCGGGGTATGCCACCACTTTGCCACGCAAGTCGGCAGGGGTTTGGATGGGGCTGTCTTTGCGCACAATGAAGACCCCGCGAAACAGCTCGTCGTTGCCCATTTTTGCAATCACGTGATAACCCCAATCGCGTGACAGGGCCGCGTGGTAGGGGTTGGGCAATGAAAAGTGCGATTTGCCCACGCGAAGTTTGCGCTCATAGTCGGCGTAGTCGCTAGAGGTCTCAAGGTCAAACGAGGTGCCGGGCAACTGGGTTTCCAGGTAAGCCATCAAAGGCTCAAATTTTTGATGCAACAGCTGCGGGTTTTGCAACGGATGCACGGCAAAAATATAGCGTGTGGTCGGGTCGGTCACCGCGGGCTTGTTGGTGTACTGCGGTGCGGGGGTGGTCTCTTCACGGCTACAGCCTGCCAAGCCCAAAAGGCACACGACAGCCAAGCCAAGCAAATACCGAATGGCTGGACGCTGTGGGCACTTGAGTAACTCAAACATCGCGTTCCCTCAGGTTAACTTTCATGGCCCGCATGGCCTTGAAATTTGACTTGTAGCGCCGCTGCCAGGTGTTCAACTTTTATTTGCATTCACTTCCCCCTGCCCCTTTCGGTGAATCTGCTTGGTCGACACACGCTTCTTGAAGCTTCTGCTCCAAAAACCGCACAATGTCCTCGCTCTTGGGTAATTCCAACTGGTACTTTGACACGAACAGTTGGTTGTCCATGCCCGCCAGCGCAAACTTGGCCAGGGAATGCTTTTTATGCGTACACAACAGGATGCCAATGGGTGGGTTGTCCCCCTCTGACATCATCTCTTGTTTGTACCAACTCACATAAGTATTGAGTTGGCCGATGTTCTCATGGCTGAACTCGGCCAGTTTCAACTCCACCAGGACGTGGCATTTCAGGATGCGGTGGTAAAAAACCAAGTCAACAAAGTAATACTCATCGCCAATCAAAATCCGCTTTTGACGGGCCTCAAAGCAAAACCCATGGCCCAACTCAAGCAAGAAATCTTCAATTTTGCCAATCAGTTGCCCCTCCAGATGTGATTCATTCATCACCTCCTGAGGGGTCAGACCCAAAAATTCAAACACGTACGGATCACGCACAGTCATCGCAAGCGATGCCTTTTGTGCGCTCAACTGGACGAGGCCGGACAGCTTCTTCTTGTCTATCGAAAGACCGCAACGCTCGTAGTAAAGGCTATGGATTTGCCGTTTAAGCTCCCGCACTGACCAGTTGCCTTGAATGCACTCCACCTCAAAAAAAGTCCGTTTGTCGACGTCCTGCAAATTGATGAGCTCCACTATATGAGTGAAGGACAGTCGCGAAACCAATGTTTTGCCGTCTATCCTGAAGGATGGAGTCGGCTCCACAGTTGACAACGGAGCTGCATCGCCAACGGCTTGCCCTTCTAAACCCACACCCTGCAGCCCAAAGGATAGCCATTGTGGAGCCGCCGCCTCCACAATTTGGGGATAGGTCAGGTAGAACTGGCGATACCGATAAATCTCGCGACGGTCACAACGCGAAATACCCAACCGGGTCAGGCTATCGGACAGCCGATCCATCAACTTGTCGCCATACTCAGCCCGGTCAACACCACGACGCTCATACGCCTCAACGTAAAGGCCAATCATCCAATTACGCAAGGTCAAGCTGGCATTGACCGCCCGGCTCGCCTGAACTGTCAACTCCTCATGCACTTGCTGAATACGACCCACCAGCGAGCTGAAATTCAGATCAAACTCCCCAGGCGAAAGACCCGCTTTGACAATCTTGCGGGGGCGCTTTTCGTCCATGGTCAAGGCTCCATCCGCACGGCCACGGGCTGATCCAGCGCCGGGTCATACACCACATATTGGTCGCGCCCAGCAGACTTGGCGGCGTACATGGCCACGTCGGCGTGGTGCGACAGCGTGGCCTCGTCCTGCCCGTGCTCGGGGTACATGGCGATGCCGGCGCTGCTTGAAATGTGCACGCTTTGACCACTCATCAAGCGAAAAGGCTCCAGCAGCACGGCATGGATTTTTTCAGCCACCTGCATCGCATCCAGCGACTGGCGAATGCCATCGAGCAGCACCACAAACTCATCCCCACCGACGCGTGCCACGGTGTCGGACTCGCGCACGCAGGTGCGCAAGCGGTGCGCCACCGATTGCAGCAGCAGGTCGCCCGCAGCATGACCATAACGGTCATTCACTGGCTTGAACTTGTCCAGATCAACAAAGATCAGCGCCAAATGGCCCTTGTCGCGCTTGGCGTGGGTCACCGCATGCACCAGGCGGTCGGTTAGCAGGCGGCGATTGGGCAGGTTGGTGAGCGGGTCAAAAAAGGCCAGGCGCTTGACTTCGTCCTCGGCCGCTTTTCGCAAGGTGATGTCGGTATGTGTCGCCACGTAATGCGTGATGAGCCCGGCCTCGTCGCACACCGCCGTGATGCACTGCCAGCACGGGAACTCCTCGCCACCTTTGCGGGTGTTCCATATCTCGCCCTGCCAACTGTGATGCTCTTGCAGTTCAGCCCACATGGTGGCGTAAAAATCGCCCTCATGACGCCCTGATTTGAACAGCCGTGGGTTGTTTCCAACAACCTCACTGGCGGCATAACCAAACAACGCGGTAAACGCCTGGTTGACGCGCAATATCTCTACCTGAGCATTGGTCACAAACATGCTTTCATGCGACTCAAACGCGGCTGCCGCCACGCGCAGTTCGGCCTCTTCCAGCTTGCGCGCGGTCACATCCTCTGTGGCGCCAATCAAGCGGCGTGGCACACCGTGGTCATCCGTGTACAAGGCCGCACGATTGCGCATGAACCTCACCTGCCCGTCTGGGCGACGAATCTGAAACGTCATTTTGAAGGGTTGATCTTGCTTGATGGCAACCCGTGTGGCCTCGCGCATGCGCTGCAGGTCTTGCGGGCTCAGCAGCCCAATCCACTCGTCATTGCGCGCGCCAGCATTTTTCGGATTCAAGCCAAACAGGGTGAACATCGCGTCATCCCACTGGTAGTGCTTGGTCACCAGGTCAAACTCCCAAATGCCCACACCACTGGCTTCGGTTGCCAATTTGAGCCGCTTTGCGGTGACGATTTTTTGCGCCCGATGGCGCTGAAATACCGACAGACCAAACACACTCAAGAGCACAAACAGCAGATAACCCACGACCTGCGCCAGCACCGCCTGCTGCCAGGACCGATACAACACGCTGAGGTCACGGTCCAACACCACCACCAGCGGCTTGCTCATGGCCAGCGCGACTGGGGCCAGTGTGCGGATAACCGCCAGCCGAGAAATTTTGCTGCCATCCAACACGCCGTTGAAATGACTCAAAGCCTGCTGGCTGCGCAAATGCTGGCTCAGCGAAGGTGGCGTGGCGGCCAGATCTTGCCCCGGTGCCTGGCCCGTGTAGGGCTGGCTAATGAAAATCTGGCCGTCACCATGAACCAGCATGGCCCGCATGTCGTCACTGTAGCGCACCGAATTGAGCAAAATCTCAAAGTCGACAGGGTCAATGGCGGCCGACACCACGCCGGCAAACTGGCCCTTGTCATCGAGCAGCACCTTCGAAAAATTGATGACGTAATTGTTCAGCACAGACAGAAAGGGCTGGCTCACGTACAGGCGCTTCGGGTCAAGTGTCTTCAGTGGTGCCTGGACATAATCTCGATGGAAAAAATTCCGCCCCAGCAACTCTTCGCGACTTGAAAAAACCACGACACCTTGCGCATCCGTGACCAAAAATGTGCGCACCGATGACACCGCTGCAGCCATGTTTTCCAGGGTTTGCCGCCCCTCAATGTGCCCCACCGGGTTACTCTGCCAATAAGGCAAAACCCGCTGCACGGCCAACAGGCTTTGGTTGATGGCGTTAAGTTGGCGCGTCAGGTTGTCTTCGATCACGCGGGTCTGGGTGATCAGCCGGTCAAGCTCTTGAGCCTCCAGGCGGTCACGATCGCGCGACAGACCCAAGCCCAAAAGCGCACCCAAGACCAACAGCACTGCCGCCAGCAGCAGCCACAAGCGCCGGCGCAGCACAAGACTTTTCACTCCAAGCCTTCTTCAACCAGCTCGGCCGCCCGCAGCAGCGCACGCGCCTTGTGCTCAGTCTCGCGCCACTCCAGCTCGGGCACGCTGTCGGCCACCACACCAGCGGCCGCCTGCACGTAAAGCATCTGTTCCTTGATGATGCCGGTGCGAATGGCAATGGCCACATCCATGTCGCCGGCGTAACTCAGGTAGCCACAAGCGCCGCCGTACAGACCGCGTTTGGTGGGCTCCAGCTGGTCGATCAACTCCATGGCGTGTACCTTCGGCGCACCAGTGAGCGTACCAGCCGGGAACGTGGCCTTGAGCACATCCATGCTGGTCATGCCGTCCAGCAAGACGCCTTCGACATTGCTCACGATGTGCATCACATGGCTGTAACGCTCCACGCAAAAGGCGTCGGTAACCTTGACGCTGCCAGTTTCTGCAATGCGGCCAATGTCGTTGCGTGCCAGGTCAATCAGCATCACGTGTTCGGCGCGTTCTTTGGGGTCGTTGATCAGCTCGACTTCAGCGGCCTTGTCCAGTTCAGGCGTGGCGCCACGAGGGCGCGTGCCGGCCAGCGGGCGAATGGTGATTTTTTGCACCAACTGCCCGTCTTGCGTGACTTGCTCCTGACGCACCAGAATTTCAGGCGACGCCCCCACCACATGAAAGTCAGCGCCGTCGGCCGTGGCGCCGCTGAAGTTGTAGTAATACATGTAAGGGCTGGGGTTGAGCGAACGCAGTGCCCGGTACAGGCTCAGGGGTGACTGGGTATAGCGCTTTTTGATGCGCTGACCCACCTGCACCTGCATGAAGTCGCCACCGGCAATCAGTTCTTTGGCACGCTCCACGGCGGCAATGTAGTCGGCCTTGGCAAAGTCGCGCACAACCTCAAACCCTGCACTGGGCGACACCTGCGGTGCGTGCACCGGCTGGTTCAGCTGGGCCTTGAGTTGTGCCAGCCGCTCGGTGGCGCACTGGTAAGCCTGTGGTTGGGCCGGGTCGGCATAGACCATCAAATAAAGCTTGCCCGACAGGTTGTCGATGACCGCCAGCTCCTCACATTGCAGCAGCAAGATGTCGGGGCAGCCCAACTCATCGGGCGGACAGGTGGCTTGCAGTTTTTTCTCGATATAACGCACCGCGTCGTAGCCAAAATAGCCCGCCAGGCCGCCACAAAAACGCGGCATACCGGGCTGCAAGGCCACCTTGAAGCGTTGTTGGTAGTCGGCAATAAAGTCCAGCGGGTTGGCGCTAGAGGTTTCCACCACCACACCATCGGTGACCACCTCGGTGCGGGCCTGGTCGCCAAAACCACTGGCGCGCAACAAGGTGCGGGCCGGCAGCCCAATGAAGCTGTAGCGCCCAAAGCGTTCACCGCCCACCACCGATTCAAGCAAGAAACTAAAGGGGGCACTGTTGGCCAGCTTCAGATAGAGGGAGAGCGGCGTTTCCAGGTCGGCAAAGGCCTGTGCCACCACGGGAATGCGGTTAAAACCCTGTTGGGTCAGGACGTTGAATTCGGCTTCAGAGATCACAACTGTCTTTCGTTGGGGGAACTCGGTGGGGCATTCAGGCGGCCCACACACAAAGAATTCATTTTGCCCCAAGACGCACCGCAACCACCAACCCGTTTCGCCACCCCGCTTCCTGAATCTGCAGCGATGCCGGACGAGCCCTTCGTGGCACCCGAATTCCTGCCACTTTGATGGGCACCTGACCGAGATCCCAAACAGCAGATCAAAGGCTCAAAGCGTTGTGGTTACGGGCCAAAAGCAGCGTGAAATCGGTCTTAATGATGACAACCCCATCACAAAACGAAGCTGCGAGCCCGCCATGAATCAACTGAAAGTTTCAACCCGACTGGCGATCGCGTTCAGCGTCATCGTGCTGATCACCCTGCTGTCCAGCGCCTTGGCATTATTTGAACTCAAGAGCATCCAAAACAACCTGGACGAAGTTGTCAACAGCAACAACGCGAAAGTTGCCATCAACACCAACATGGCGGAGTCGGTCCACATCGTGTCGCGTGTCATGCGCAGCGTGGTACTGCTGACCGACAACGCTGAAAAAGCGACGGAGAAAAAGAAAATCGACGACGAGCGCCTTCGCTACGACAAGGCCCGTGCAGCGATGGACAAATTCCCCGCCGGTGAGCAGGGCAAAAGCAAACGTGACGCCATTGATGCTGCGGCCGCCAAAGCCCGCCCGCTGAACACGCAGGTGATTGAACTGGGGCTAGCGGGTAAAACGCAAGAGGCTACCACCTTGCTGATGGCACAAGCAGCGCCCGCCACCACGGCCTGGCTGGCCACCATTGACGACAACATCATGCGGCAGGAAACGCTCAACACCCAGCAATACGATGCGTCAACCAGCAGCTACGTCAACGGACGAAACGTCTTGATCGGCTTTGCCTTGCTGAGTTTGCTGGTCGGGTTCGGGTTGGCTGTTCTGGTGACGCGCAGCATCGTCCAGCAGCTTGGCGGCGAACCTGCCGAGGTGTCCAAGCTGGCCAACGCCATTGCCAACTCAGATTTGAGCAACGCCATTAAGGTGGCTAGTGGCGACAACACCAGCGTGGTGGCTGCCATGGCCCGCATGCAAGACAACTTGTTGGGGGTGGTCAGCCATGTGCGCCAAGGCTCAGAATCAGTAGCGACTGCCAGCGCCGAAATCGCCCAAGGCAACCAAGACCTGAGCGACCGCACCGAAAGCCAAGCCAGCGCCTTGGAGCAAACTGCCGCCAGCATGGAAG
Organism: Rhodoferax sp.; assembly: GCF_028688795.1. Taxonomy (GTDB): domain Bacteria; phylum Pseudomonadota; class Gammaproteobacteria; order Burkholderiales; family Burkholderiaceae_C; genus Rhodoferax. Next base: position 15,648 of record NZ_JAQTXM010000006.1, read on the forward strand.
AACTTAGCTCGACCGTGAAACAAAACGCCGACAACGCCCGCCAGGCCAACCAACTTGCCATGAGCGCCAGCAGCGTGGCCATCCAGGGCGGCGAAGTGGTAGCCCAGGTGGTTGACACCATGAAAGGCATCAATGAGGCTAGCCGCAAGATCAGCGACATCATCAGTGTGATTGACGGCATTGCGTTCCAGACCAACATTCTGGCGCTGAACGCTGCCGTAGAAGCCGCCCGCGCCGGCGAACAGGGCCGTGGCTTTGCGGTGGTGGCCAGCGAGGTGCGCAGCTTGGCCGGGCGCAGCGCCGAAGCCGCCAAGGAAATCAAGACCCTGATCAACGCCAGTGTCGAGCGCGTGGAGCAGGGCACCACGCTGGTCGATCAGGCTGGCAGCACCATGCAGGAAGTGGTCAGCAGCATTCGCCGCGTGACCGACATCATGGGCGAGATCAGCGCGGCCAGCAACGAGCAAAGCCAGGGTGTCAGCCAGGTCGGTGAAGCGGTGACACAAATGGACCAGGTGACGCAGCAAAACGCTGCCTTGGTGGAAGAAATGGCCGCAGCAGCAGGAAGCCTCAGGTCACAAGCGCAAGACCTGGTGCAAACCGTGGCAGTGTTCAAACTCGGCGCAGGTGATGCCACCCACATGGTCGTGCCCACCGCCGCCGTGCGCTCCCACCCGCCCAAAGTCAGCAACTTCAAGGGTGCTGACCGACGAGCCGTTGGCACGCCCAAAGGTGCAGCAGCGCGTGGCCAAGCCGCACCCAGCAGACCAGCACCGACCAAATCAGCCGCCCCGGCACCGCTGGCCGCCCCTGCGCCCAAGCCGGCAGCCCAGGCCAGTGGCAACAGTGATGGGGATTGGGAAACGTTTTAACGGCAGACGCCAAAGGCAAGTGGCACGGCTGAGCAGCCCCGTGAAAACCCTTGCCTTTTTTGCTGAACAGCGGACAAAAACATCCGTATCATCGCACTGAGCCAACTTCAGTTTGGCAAAAATGAACCGAAATCAGGGGAGGCAGATCAGTTAATTCTTAGACAGGAGACTCCATGAAACAGTCCTTTATTCTCTCAGCCCTGGTGTGCGCACTTACTGTTCCGTTTGCCGTTCAGGCCCAAACCAAAGCCACTGCGGCGGAGGCCACTGCCATGGTCAAAAAGGGTGTGGCGTTCATTAAGACCAATGGCAAAGACAAAGGTTTCGCCGAAATCAGCAACAAAGGCGGCCAATTCAATGACCGAGATTTGTATTTGACGGTTTACGGAATTGACGGCACGGTACTGGCGCACGGCGCCAACGGCAAAATGGTTGGCAAAAACCTGATTGACCTGAAAGACATTGATGGCAAAGAATTTGTAAAGGAACGTGTTGAACTTGCCAAGTCCAAAGGCACGTTCTGGCAAGACTACAAGTTCACCAACCCGGTCAGCAAAAAAATCGAACCCAAGAGCATGTACTGCGAAAAGCTTGATGACGCGGTTGTGTGTGGCGGCATTTACAAATAGTTCCGCAACGCGTTCAAGAGACTGGCGGGGTGGATTTTGACACCCTGCCTATATTTTCTTTTTTTTGAGAAATGCCATGAAGTTAAGCATCAAGCTGCTGCTCGCACCCTTGTTGACGGCCATCGTGCTGTTGGCATTTGGACAAATCAATGCCTTCTTGATGACCCGTGCGGCCGATGCCAATGAGGTCGGCTTCAAGGCGGGTCTGGAAAACTTCAAAACCATGGCAGATGTCCAGCATCAGCTTGGGCTGATTCATTCGGGCATTTACCGAACCCTGGGCTTGATTGGCTCCATGGATGACGCCAAAGTTGCTGCATTTCGCGCCGATGTGGCCAAGCAACTGAGTGGTGTCTCACGGGTGGCCAGCGCCTTGGCACAGTCCCAGACAAACAACGCCAAATTCCAGACGGACATGGCCGGTGTGGTCGCTCAAATTACCAAGTACGCAGGCCAAGCCGATTCGGCCATTGACCTGTCGTCCGTCGACCCCAACACCGGCATCGCTGCCATGCAGACAGCCGACAGCACCTTCATCGCGCTGAACAAAACCGTCAACGTGCTAGAGGCCAGCTTTGAATCAGACGCCGAAGCAACCGCCACCGCCGCACAGGTTCGATCGCGCAATACCAATGTGGTGCTGACCCTGTTGGGCTTGTTGGCGGCCGCCGTAGCCGTTTGGTTGTCATGGGTGATGCAGAAGAAAATTGTCAATGAGTTACAGCGGGCGTCCCAGGTGGCGAGCGACGTGGCCGCGGGCAATTTGACCGTTGACACCAGCACCGCCCGTGCTGACGAAGTAGGTGATTTGATGCGGGCATTGGCAACCATGCAGGCCAGTTTGATCTCCGTGGTCAGCCATGTGCGCCAAGGCTCAGAATCAGTAGCGACTGCCAGCGCCGAGATCGCGCAGGGCAACCAAGACCTGAGCGACCGCACCGAAAGCCAAGCCAGCGCGCTGGAGCAAACCGCCGCCAGCATGGAAGAACTTAGCTCGACCGTGAAACAAAACGCCGACAACGCCCGCCAGGCCAACCAACTTGCCATGAGCGCCAGCAGCGTGGCCATCCAGGGCGGCGAAGTGGTAGCCCAGGTGGTTGACACCATGAAAGGCATCAATGAGGCTAGCCGCAAGATCAGCGACATCATCAGTGTGATTGACGGCATTGCGTTCCAGACCAACATTCTGGCGCTGAACGCTGCCGTAGAAGCCGCCCGCGCCGGCGAACAGGGCCGTGGCTTTGCGGTGGTGGCCAGCGAGGTGCGCAGCTTGGCCGGGCGCAGCGCCGAAGCCGCCAAGGAAATCAAGACCCTGATCAACGCCAGTGTCGAGCGCGTGGAGCAGGGCACCACGCTGGTCGATCAGGCTGGCAGCACCATGCAGGAAGTGGTCAGCAGCATTCGCCGCGTGACCGACATCATGGGCGAGATCAGCGCGGCCAGCAACGAGCAAAGCCAGGGTGTCAGCCAGGTCGGTGAAGCGGTGACACAAATGGACCAGGTGACGCAGCAAAACGCTGCCTTGGTGGAAGAAATGGCCGCAGCAGCAGGAAGCCTCAGGTCACAAGCGCAAGACCTGGTGCAAACCGTGGCGGTGTTCAAACTCGGCGCCGGTGATGCCACCCACATGGCCGTGCCCACCGCAGCCGTACGCTCGCACCCGCCCAAGGTCAGCAACTTCAAGGGGGCTGACCGACGTGCTGTTGGCACGCCAAAAGGTGCAGCAGCACGTGGCCAAGCCGCACCCAGCAGACCGACACCAGCCAAACCAGCCGCCCCGGCACCATTGGCAGCCCCCTCGCCCAAGCCCGCAGCCCAGGCCAGTGGCAGCAACGATGGGGATTGGGAAACGTTTTAAGCAAGCCGCGGGCGCTCAAAAATCCCGAATTGGTTTGAGGCATACTGATTTGCAGCTCAAATAAATTGAGCGAAGGTGATCAACATGTTTAATTTCTCCACCATGCCCGTGGCACGTCGTTTAGGGTTTCTGGTGTCAAGTGCCGTGCTGGGCATCGTCATTCTGGCAACGGTATTTCTGTGGTCAGAGCGTGCCCTGATCTTGGCTGAGCGCCAGAGCGGTGTGCGCCAAACCGTGGAGCTGGCCCACGGTCTGCTGACGCACTATCAAACGCAGGTCGCGCAGGGAAAAATGCCTGAAGCACAGGCCAAACTGGATGCACTGGCTGCCATAAAGACACTGCGCTACAGCGGTAGCGAGTATTTCTGGGTCAATGACATGCAACCCGCCATGGTGATGCACCCCATCAAACCAGAGTTGAACGGGCAGGATTTATCGGGATTCAAGGACGCATCGGGCAAGCTGCTCTACAACGACTTTGTCGCGGTGGTTAAAGCCCGGGGCGAAGGCTTTGTGCCTTACTTGTGGCCCAAACCGGGCAGCACCACACCTGTTGCCAAAATCTCTTACGTTAAAGGGTTTACGCCTTGGGGCTGGATTATTGGTTCGGGTGTGTATGTGGACACCGTAGATGCTGCGGTGGTCAGCCGGGCCATCAGTTTTGCCGTCGGTGCGCTGCTGTTAATTGGCGCCCTGCTGGCCATTGGGGTACTGATTTCACGCAGCATTCTTAAACAACTCGGCGGCGAGCCCGCTGATGCAGCCGCCATCACACAACGGATGGCTGAAGGTGATTTGTCGGTAGAGATTGCGCTCAAGCACCCTGCAGAGCCCAGCTTGCTCAACGCCATTGCGCAAATGCGCGACAAGTTTGCGCTGATCGTTCACGAGGTTCGCCAGGGCTCCGAAGGTGTGGCCACGGCCAGCGCCGAGATCGCGCAGGGCAACAACGACCTGTCGGCTCGCACCGAAAACCAGGCCAGCGCCCTAGAAGAGACCGCGGCCTCCATGGAGCAACTCAGCGCCACCGTCAAGCAAAACGCTGACAGCGCGCTGCAGGCCAATCAACTGGCCATGAACGCCAGCACGGTGGCCGTGCGTGGCGGCGAGGTGGTAGCGCAAGTGGTGGACACCATGAAAGGCATCAATGCGAGTTCGCGCAAGATTGCCGACATCATTGGCGTGATTGACGGCATTGCCTTTCAGACCAACATCCTGGCGCTGAACGCTGCGGTAGAAGCGGCACGTGCTGGCGAGCAGGGCCGCGGTTTTGCTGTGGTCGCCAGCGAGGTGCGGTCACTGGCCGGGCGTAGTGCCGATGCGGCCAAGGAAATCAAGGCGCTGATTGGCGACAGTGTGACGCGGGTTGAGCAGGGCAGCGCACTGGTTGACCAAGCCGGCGCAACCATGGCTGACGTGGTCAGCAGCATCCGCCGGGTGACTGACATCATGGGCGAAATCAGCGCCGCAAGTACCGAGCAAAGCCTGGGCGTCAGCCAGGTGGGTGAAGCCGTGACGCAAATGGACCATGTGACACAGCAAAACGCCGCGCTGGTCGAGCAAATGGCTGCGGCTGCCAGCAGCCTGAAGACTCAGGCGCATGAACTGGTGCAGGTGGTGGCCGTATTCAAGCTCGGGGCGGCTGATGCCCAACACAGCCAGGCGCTGCCCAGCACATCTGCCGTGCCACGCCGCCTGTATTGATCTGAATCAAAGCGGGCTACAGGCGTAGAATTTTAAGACGCCTGATTGGAGAATCGCATGAAGTTCAGTTCCCGCATCGCTGCATTTGGGGTCATCCCATCGGTGCTTTTTATCATCGGGCTGGTCACCAGCATTGGCGCCCTGATGAGTGCCCAACGGGAATTTGACCGCTATATCAACACCGAACAAGCGGTCGAGCGGTCACTGACCGACATGTATGCCCAAGGCCTGCAAATGGGCCAGGCTATGCGCAACATCTTGCTGGACCCACAAAACCCCAAAGCGTTCGACAACCTGAAGGCGGCGCAAGTCGACTACGACAAGGCCTATGCCCGCGCCCAGCAAAGCGCCAAGGGCGGCGCGCTTGACGCACCCTTGGCCAAATTGGCGCCCTTGCGGGCCAAGCAGGCCCAGGCGCAAGACAAAGTGCTGGCGCTGGTGGCGGCCAACGCAGATGCCAAAGACGTCATCAACAAGGAAGAAACACCGGCCTGGCGTGCGCTCAAGGCCGAGTTGCTGAGCCAGGGCAAGGTGGCCAGCCAGGCATCCCAAACCACCTACCAGCGCGTGACGCACACCATCAGCACCACGATTGCGCTGGCCGTGGGCCTGGCGCTGGTGGCGGTGCTGGCCTCCGTGGTGCTGAGCCTGCACATGCGGACCACCTTGCGCCGAGAGCTTGGCGGTGACCCGGCCGACGCCCGCATCGCCCTGCACGCCATTGCCAAGGGCAACCTCAGCATCAACCTGCACAACCAGGGCGGCGAAGACAGCTTGATGGGCGTGATGACAGAGATGGACGTTGCGCTGAAGAAACTGGTCACTGAGGTGCGCGATTCCGCAAGCGGCATTGCCACGGCCAGCGCAGAAATTGCCAAGGGCGACGCCGACCTGTCCTCACGCACCGAGAGCCAGGCCGCAGCGCTGGAGCAGACCACGGCCAGCATGGAACAGCTGAACGACACGGTAAAGCAAAACGCCGACCACGCCCGCCAGGCGAACCAGTTGGCAATGAGCGCCAGCCTGGTGGCAGAGCAAGGGGGTGCCGTGGTGGCCCAGGTGGTCGACACCATGAAAGGCATCAACGAAGCCTCGCGCAAGATTTCCGACATCATCAGCGTCATTGATGGCATTGCGTTCCAGACCAACATTTTGGCCCTGAATGCCGCCGTGGAAGCCGCTCGTGCGGGTGAGCAAGGCCGTGGTTTTGCGGTGGTGGCCAGTGAGGTGCGCTCTCTAGCCGGACGCAGCGCAGAGGCCGCCAAAGAAATCAAGGCCCTCATCAACACCAGCGTCGAACGGGTCGAGCAAGGCAGTGCACTGGTGGACCGGGCGGGCAGCACCATGGACGAGGTGGTAAGTGCCATCAAGCGGGTGACCGACATCATGGGCGAAATCAGCGCCGCCAGCACCGAGCAAAGCCTGGGCGTGTCTCAGGTGGGCGAGGCCTTGGCACAAATGGACCAGACCACCCAGCAAAATGCAGCCATGGTGGAAGAAATGGCGGCTGCCGCAGCCAGCCTGAAAACCCAGGCAGATGACCTGGTGCAAACCGTGGCGTTGTTCAAGCTCGGCGCGGGCGACCAGCATGCGTTTTAAATACCCAAAACGCTACTTAATCAATAGCTGCTAACGCTTTCACAACAAGGACTAGAGCCATAAAAAGCATATAAAATCAGCGCACAACCAAATCGGCCATGTCACGCCAAAGAACGATGCTGTGCAATCGGCTTGGTGATTTTCAGGCTGTAGCGTGCGCGCAGTTCATGCGTCGGGGTTGCCATACGCGACACCCATGCCACCGGTAACCACGGCCAGCACGGCGGCGCCATAGGCTTCAAGTTTGCGTGCGCCGATGCCGCTGATGCCTTGCAAATCGTCCAGCGACTGCGGCGCATTCTGCGCAATGGCGGCCAGCGTGGCGTCATGAAAAATCACGTAGGCGGGCAAGTTGTGGGCTTTGGCCACGTCAAAGCGCCAGGCTTTCAGCGCTGCAAAACGGGTTTGACCCGCCGTGTCCAAGTCCACCGGGGCTTTGGGTGCGGCACTGGTGGTGGCGCTGCCACGGCGCGACTTGCGCTCAGCCGGCTGCGCCAGTGACACCCGCAAGCGCACCGGCACGTCACCCTTGAGCACGGCGCGCGACGCATCGGTGAGTTTCAGGGTGTTGAACGCCTGAGCATCAACCGCCACCGCGCTGATGGCAATCAGCTGGCGCAGCACAGCGCGCCACTGCGTCTCAGACAAATCGGCACCAATGCCAAAGGTGCTGACGCTGGCATGGCCATATTGCGTGATTTTGTCGGTGGTTTTGCCACGCAAGATGTCCATCACATGACCGGAGCCAAAACTGAAGCCGCTCATTTGCTGCACGCGGTAGATGGTGGACAGCAGCTTGCGTGCGGCATCAGTGGCGTCCCACACATCGGGCGGCTGCAGGCAATTGTCGCAATTGCCGCAGGGTGTGCTGGCCTCATCAAAATACGCCAGCAAGCGCACTCGGCGGCAGTCGGTGGCTTCGGCCAGACCCAGCAAGGCTTCAAGCTTGCCACGCAAGCCTTGCTTGAATTCCTCAGCCGCCGGGCTCTCGTCAATCATGCGGCGCTGGTTCACCACGTCTTGCAGGCCGTAACACATCCAGGCATCAGCAGCTTGGCCGTCGCGCCCGGCACGGCCGGTTTCCTGGTAGTAGCCCTCGATGTTTTTGGGCATGTCCAGGTGCGCCACAAAACGCACGTCGGGCTTGTCTATGCCCATGCCAAAGGCGATTGTTGCCACCATCACCACACCTTCGGTCCGCAAAAACTGATCCTGGTTGGCTTGGCGCACTTTTGAGTCGAGCCCGGCGTGGTACGGCAAGGCGGCAATGCCTTCGTCACACAGCAGGTTGGCAATGTCTTCGACCCGCTTGCGCGACTGGCAATACACAATGCCGGCGTCGCCCATGTGTTCGCTGCGTATAAAGCGCAGCAGTTGCTGGGTGGCGTCGCGTTTTTCGACAATGGTGTACCGAATATTGGGGCGGTCAAAGCTGCTGACAAACAGCCGTGCGTCTTCCAGTTGCAGGCGTTCAATGATGTCGGCACGCGTCAAGGCATCGGCCGTGGCGGTGAGCGCAATGCGCGGCACTTTGGCGTAGCGCTCGTGCAGCACCGTCAAGGCACGGTACTCCGGCCGGAAATCATGGCCCCACTGGCTCACGCAATGCGCCTCGTCGATGGCAAACAAGCTCAAGGCCCCGCGCTCGTAAAGCGAATCAAGCTGCGCCAAAAAGCGCGACGTGTTGATGCGTTCGGGCGCGGCGTAGAGCAAGGTGATGTTGCCTTGCACCAGGCGTCGCTCGGTGTCTGACGCTTCCTGCATGCTTAGGGTGGAATTCAAAAACGCAGCGCTCACACCGGCCTCATGCAAAGCGCCCACTTGGTCATGCATCAGCGCAATCAGCGGCGAAATCACCACCGTGATGCCCTGCCCGGCTTGCTGCCTGGCAATGGCCGGAATCTGGTAGCACAGGCTTTTGCCGCCGCCGGTGGGCATCAGCACCAACGCATCACCACCGCCCGTGACGTGCTCAATGATGTCGTGCTGCGGCCCGCGAAAACTTGCATAGCCAAAAACGGTTTGAAGAATGGATTCGATCGACAAGGTGTTTTACTACTGTATTTATAGCTGCTTGCGCTTATTCTACAAGGGCTAGAGGCTTAAAATGCTTATAAATTGAGAGCACGGCCAGACGGGCACGGCAAGGCGTCTTGTATTGTCCCACCAGCACCGGGCACATCCCTGGCTTTCTACAATACCCTGCTATGAAAACCCTGACCTACACCCGCGGCCAAGCGCTGCCCGAGATTTTGCAAAAACGCATCATGGTGCTTGACGGTGCCATGGGCACCATGATCCAGCGTTTCAAGCTGGACGAGTCGCAATACCGGGGTGAGCGTTTCAAAGACTTCCACAAAGACATCAAGGGCAACAACGAGCTGCTGAGCCTGACCCGCCCGGACGTCATCAGCGACATTCATGAGCGCTATTTGGCGGCCGGGGCCGACATGATCGAGACCAATACCTTTGGCGCCACCACCGTGGCACAGGCCGATTACGACATGGCGGACCTGGCGTTTGAGATGAACCTGGCTTCCGCCAAGTTGGCCCGAGCGGCCTGCGACAAGTATTCCACCCCTGACAAACCGCGTTTTGCACTGGGCGCGTTAGGCCCCACGCCCAAGACCGCCAGCATTAGCCCCGATGTGAATGACCCTGGTGCGCGCAACATCACTTTCGAGCAGCTTCGCGCCGCCTACTACGAACAGGTGGACGCGCTGGTGCAAGGCGGTGTGGACGCGCTACTGGTGGAAACCATTTTTGACACGCTCAACGCTAAGGCGGCACTTTTTGCCATTGACGAATTTTTTGAGGCGTCAGGTGAACGACTTCCCATCATCATCAGCGGCACCGTCACCGATGCGTCCGGGCGCATTCTGAGCGGCCAGACCGTCACCGCGTTCTGGCACAGCGTGCGCCATGCGCAGCCCCTGGCAGTGGGCCTGAACTGTGCTTTGGGCGCCGCACTGATGCGCCCGTACATCCAGGAACTGGCCAAGGCGGCCCCTGACACCTTCATCAGCTGCTACCCCAATGCTGGCCTGCCCAACCCGATGAGCGACACCGGTTTTGACGAAACGCCTGATGTCACCAGCCGCCTGGTGGGTGAATTTGCCGCCGAGGGCCTGGTCAACATCGTGGGCGGCTGTTGCGGCACAACGCCTGAGCACATTGGCGCGATTCACGACAAAGTGGCGCCGCTGCCGGGGCGTGTGTTGCAAAAGAATGTGTTTTACAAGGAAGCCGCCTGAAGCCAAGCTTCAGTTAAGCCGCAACAGGTGACTCCGCATGACGCTGCTGATGTTTGTCGCTGGCCTGTTGGCCCTAATTCTGGGTGCGGAACTGCTGGTGCGAGGCGCCTCAAAACTGGCGCTGTCACTGGGCATTTCACCACTGGTGGTGGGCCTTACCGTGGTGTCGTTTGGCACCAGCGCACCCGAGGTGGCAGTGGGCATTGGTGCGGTACTTGAGGGCAAGACCGATCTGGCGCTGGGTAATGCGATTGGCAGCAACATCTTCAACGTGCTGTTCATTCTGGGAATTTCCGCGCTGATCACCCCGCTGATCGTCAACATTCAGCTCATCCGGCAAGAGGTGCCGATCATGCTGGGTGCCAGTTTGCTGCTGTTGTTGTTTTCGTTTGACGGGCGCTTGGGGCTGTCAGATGGCGTAGTTTTGCTAAGTCTGATGGTGGTTTACACCAGCTTTCTGGTGTGGCAGTCGCGGCGCCAGGGGCAGGCCGCACAAGACGAATATGCGGGTGAATTTGTCCCCGCTGCAAAAGGCGGCTGGTTGAACCGCATGCCAGCACAGCTGCTGTTGATTGCCGTGGGCCTGGCGCTGCTGGTGCTGGGCTCGGATTGGCTGGTGCAGGCTTCGGTGGTGTTTGCCAAATCCCTGGGTGTGAGTGACCTGGTGATTGGGCTGACCATAGTGGCCGCAGGCACTTCCATGCCCGAAGTCGCCACCTCGGTCATGGCTGCCATCAAGGGTGAACGCGACATTGCCGTGGGCAATGTGGTGGGCAGCAACACCTTCAACATCTTGGGCAGTTTGGGCATTGCCAGCGTGGTGGGCGCGGCCACCGGCAGCCCTGGCCTGGATGTACCTGCCTCTGCCATCAACTTCGACTTGTGGGTGATGAGTGTGGTGGCGCTGGCCTGCGTGCCGGTGTTCATGACTGGGCGGGAAATTGCCCGCTGGGAAGGCGCCGTATTTTTGGGCTATTACGTAGCCTATGTGGCGTATCTGGTGCTGGCCGCGCAAAAGCATGACGCACTGGCGGCGTTTTCAGGCGCCATGCTGAGTTTTGTGTTGCCGCTGACCGTGATCACGCTGGTGGCCGTGGGGCTTCGCAAGCCGGTGGCCACCAGCCCCTGACGCAACGTGAAAATGCCCCGCCACTGCACTTGCAGTGACGAGGCACATGGTGGTCAAGCGGGCCGCGTGGGGGCCCGCCTTGGTCAGAGTCGTGCGGCTTTCAGTGCCGCATTGAACGTGGGGCTGGGGCGCATCACGGCCTTGACCTTGGCGGCATCCGCCAGGTAGTAGCCGCCAATGTCCGCCGGCTTGCCCTGCACCGCCTTGAACTCAGACGTGATTTGCGCCTCGTTGTCGGTCAATGCTTTGGCCAGTGGCGCGAAATGCGCTTGCAGCTCTTTGTCATCCGTCTGTGCGGCCAACTCTTGCGCCCAATACATCGACAGGTAGTACTGGCTGCCACGGTTGTCAAGTTCGCCAGTGCGGGTGGATGGTGACTTGCGGTTGTCCAGCAGCTTGCCGGTGGCCGCATCCAGCGTTTTGGCCAGAATCGTGGCTTTTTTGTTGCCGGTTTTCAGGCCCAAATCTTCCAGCGACACGGCCAGCGCCAAAAATTCGCCCAATGAGTCCCAGCGCAAGTGGTTTTCTTCCACCAATTGCTTGACGTGTTTGGGTGCTGAGCCACCGGCACCGGTTTCGTACATGCCGCCACCGGCCATCAAGGGCACGATCGACAGCATCTTGGCGCTGGTGCCGAGTTCCATGATCGGGAACAGGTCGGTCAGGTAGTCGCGCAGGATGTTGCCGGTGACCGAAATGGTGTCCATGCCGCGGATGACGCGCTCCAGCGTGTAGCGCATGGCGCGCACTTGCGACATGTGCTGAATTTCCAGACCCGTGGTGTCGTGATCTTTCAGGTACAACTCGACCTTTTTGATCAGCTCGTTTTCATGCGCACGGTATGGGTCCAACCAAAAAATGGCGGGCATACCGGAGTTGCGGGCACGAGTGACGGCCAATTTGACCCAATCGCGAATCGGTGCGTCCTTGACCTGGCACATGCGCCAGATGTCACCTTCTTCAACGTTTTGACTCAAAAGCACCTCACCTGTGGCGATGTCAACAATGTTGGCGGCACCGTCTTCAGCGACCTCAAAGGTTTTGTCATGCGAGCCGTATTCTTCGGCCTGCTGCGCCATCAAGCCGACGTTGGGCACAGTACCCATGGTGACCGGGTCAAAGTTGCCATTGGTCTTGCAGAAGTTGATCATCTCCTGGTAGATGCGGGCAAAGGTGCTCTCAGGCATCACGGCCTTGGTGTCTTTCGGACGGCCATCGGCGCCCCACATCTTGCCGCCGATGCGGATCATGGCGGGCATGGAGGCGTCCACGATCACATCGCTGGGCGAGTGAAAGTTGGTAATGCCCTTGGCCGAGTCGACCATGGCCAACTCTGGGCGGTGCTCGTGGCAGGCGTGCAAGTCGCGCTCGATTTCTTCGCGCAAGGACTCTGGCAGCGTGGCAATCTTGTCGTACAGGTTGGCCATGCCGTTGTTGACATTGACGCCCAGGTCTTCAAACAGCTTGGCGTGTTTCTCAAACGCTTCCTTGTAAAAAATACGGACGCAGTGCCCAAAGACGATGGGGTGCGACACCTTCATCATGGTTGCCTTGACGTGTAACGAGAACATCACGCCAGTTTGGCGGGCATCTTCGAGTTGCTCTTCATAGAATTCGCACAGCGCCTTTTTGCTCATGAACATGCTGTCGATGATTTCGCCGGCGAGCAGTTTGGTCAGGGGTTTGAGCACGGTGGTCTTGCCGCTTTTGCCGACCAGTTCCATGCGCACATCACGCGCCTTGTCCAGCGTCAGCGATTTTTCACCGTGGTAGAAGTCACCCTTGGTCATGTGCGCCACGTGGGTGCGCGACGCCATGCTCCACTTGCCCATGCTGTGCGGGTTTTTGCGGGCATAGTTTTTCACGGCATTGGGGGCGCGCCGGTCTGAGTTGCCTTCGCGCAACACTGGGTTCACGGAACTGCCCAAGCACTTGGAATAACGCGTCTTGAGGGCTTTTTCTTCGTCAGTCTTGGGCGCTTCAGGGAAATCTGGGATTTTGAAGCCGCGCGCCTGCAATTCCTTGATGGCTGCGGTGAGTTGCGGCAATGAGGCACTGATGTTAGGCAGCTTGATGATGTTGGTGTCTGGCAGCAGGGTCAGGCGACCCAGCTCTGCCAAGGTGTTAGGCACCTTTTGTTCGGCGGTCAGAAACTCGGGAAACTCGGCCAGGATGCGGGCCGATACAGAAATGTCGGTTTTTTCGATGTCAATGCCAGCTGGCGCGGTGAAGGTGCGCACCACGGGCAGAAATGAGCACGTGGCCAGCAGCGGGGCTTCGTCGGTGAGCGTGTAGATGATTTTTGAATTGGCCATGTGTGTCCTCTTGTTTCTTGGTGGGTTGAATTCGCCCATTACTATAAAAGGAATCGCTTGCGCGAACCTTATCGTAGATTGACTTTTCATAATGTGACATTACCTTGATCCACAAAATCAACCGACTTGCCAAGACGTGCCCACCAAAGCACCTAAAATCAGGGCTCTCCAAGGAGCGTTGCAGCGGGCCAAACAGCCTGTCAGGCTTGGATATTCGCAACGACGCTCACCTGATTTTTGATGTTTACAGGTGAGTTGCATGTCTGAAATGATTGTTCCCCCCATGAAGTTGTCTGGCCTGGAGCCAGTCACTATCGGCACACTGTCGCCCACGCAAGACGGCGCTGCGCCCAGCGCATCGTTTGTCAACATTGGCGAGCGCACCAATGTGACCGGCTCCAAGGCATTTGCCCGGATGATCTTGAACGGTGAGTTTGACCAAGCCCTGAGCGTGGCGCGCCAGCAGGTGGAAAACGGCGCACAAATCATCGACATCAACATGGACGAGGCCATGCTCGACAGCCAGGCGGCCATGGTGAAGTTTCTGAATTTGATAGCATCAGAGCCAGATATATCAAGGGTTCCAATCATGATTGACTCCAGCAAATGGAGTGTCATTGAGGCCGGTCTGCGCTGCGTGCAAGGCAAGCCCGTGGTGAACTCGATCAGCATGAAAGAAGGCGTGGACGCTTTCAAACACCAGGCCAAGCTGCTGCGCCGCTACGGCGCTGCCGCCGTGGTGATGGCATTTGACGAGCAAGGCCAGGCCGACACCTATGAGCGCAAGGTTCAAATCTGCGAGCGCGCATATCGCATCCTGGTTGACGAGGTGGGCTTTCCGCCGGAAGACATCATTTTTGACCCCAACATCTTCGCCATTGCCACCGGCATCGAAGAGCACAACAACTACGCGGTCGATTTCATCAACGCCACGCGTTGGATCAAGGCCAATCTGCCAGGGGCCAAGGTCAGCGGCGGTGTGAGCAACGTGAGTTTTTCTTTCCGCGGCAACGATCCGGTGCGTGAGGCGATTCACACCGTATTCCTGTACCACGCGATTCAAGCCGGCATGGACATGGGCATCGTCAACGCCGGCATGGTGGGGGTCTATGACGACCTGGAGCCCGAGTTGCGCGAACGGGTGGAAGACGTGGTGCTAAACCGCCGCCCCGACGCTGGTGAGCGGCTGGTGGAGATTGCCGACAGCGCCAAGAGCGGCGCCAAAGATGAATCGAAAAAGCTGGTATGGCGCGGCACACCCGAGCATCCGGTGACGGTTGAGCAGCGCCTGAGCCACGCCATGGTGCACGGCATCACCGATTTCATCGTGCCAGACACCGAAGAAGCCTACCAAGCCATCATCGCCAAAGGTGGCCGTCCGCTGCATGTGATTGAAGGCCCGCTGATGGCTGGCATGAGCATCGTGGGTGACCTGTTTGGTCAGGGCAAAATGTTTTTGCCGCAGGTTGTCAAGAGTGCCCGCGTGATGAAGTCGGCTGTGGCGCATTTGATTCCGTACATTGAAGAAGAAAAGCTGCGCGACGAAGCGGCCGGGCGTGACGTGGCCACCAAGGGCAAGATCATCATCGCCACCGTGAAGGGCGACGTGCATGACATTGGCAAAAACATCGTCACCGTGGTCTTGCAGTGCAACAACTTTGACGTGGTCAACATGGGTGTGATGGTGCCCTGCCACGAGATTCTGGCGCGCGCCAAGGCCGAGGGCGCAGACATCATTGGCCTGTCGGGCCTGATCACGCCGAGCCTGGAAGAAATGCAATATGTGGCCGCCGAAATGCAGAAAGACGATTACTTTCGCATCAAAAAAATCCCTCTGCTGATTGGTGGCGCCACCACCAGCCGGGTGCACACCGCCGTCAAAATTTCGCCGCATTACGAGGGGCCGGTGGTTTACGTGCCCGACGCGTCCCGCAGCGTAGGCGTGGCGCAAAGCCTGCTGGGCGAGGGGGTCAACGGCTTTGTGGCCGAGCTCAACACCGACTACGAACGTGTGCGCCAGCAACATGCCAACAAAAAGGTCACGCCGCTGTGGCCGCTGGCCAAGGCGAGGGCCAACAAGACGCCGATCGACTGGGCCAGTTACCAGCCCACCCAGCCGAAGTTCATTGGCAAACGCGTCTTCAAGAACTTTGACCTGGCCGAGATTGCGCAATACATCGACTGGGGCCCGTTCTTCCAAACTTGGGATTTGGCTGGGCCGTTTCCGGCGATTCTGGACGACGAGGTGGTCGGTGTCGAGGCCAAAAAGGTGTTTGCCGACGGCCAGGCCTTGCTGAAGAAAATCATTGAAGGCCGCTGGCTCACCGCCAACGGCGTGCTGGGCATTTACCCGGCCAACACCGTCAACGACGACGACATTGAGTTGTATACCGACGAAACCCGCAGCACCGCGGCCATGACCTGGTTTGGCCTGCGCCAGCAAGCCGCCAAGGAAGAGATCGATGGCGTGATGCGCCCGAGTCGCTGCCTGGCTGATTTTGTGGCGCCGAAGTCGAAAACCCAGGACTATGTGGGTGTCTTTGCCGTGACTGCCGGCATTGGCAGCGAGAAGAAGGAAGCGCAGTTTCTGGCGGCGCATGACGACTACAGTGCCATCCTGTTCAAGTCCCTGGCGGACCGGCTGGCTGAGGCTTTTGCCGAATGTCTGCACAAAAAGCTGCGCGCCGATTTGTGGGGCTATGTGCCTGATGAAGCACTGCCCACCAAAGACCTGATCGCCGAAAAATACCAGGGCATCCGCCCGGCCCCCGGCTACCCGGCCTGTCCCGACCACAGCGTGAAAAAAGACATGTTTGCCCTGTTGCAGTGCGAAGACATCGGCATGACGCTGACCGAGAGCCTGGCCATGAACCCCGCGGCCAGTGTCAGCGGCTTCTACCTGGGCCACCCTGAAGCCACCTATTTCAGTGTCGGCAAGATTGGCGACGACCAGCTCAAGGACTTGGCGGCGCGGCGCGGCATGAACGAGCGCGATCTGCAGCGCTTGCTGGCACCTAACTTGTGAGCCGTATCATGAGAGACCCAACCCACATCCCAGCCCAGACCCCCTCATCGGGCGGCAGCAAAACGCTGTGGGCCGCCACCCTGGTGCTGGTTGTGGTGGTGCTGGCCATGGGTGCCGCGCTGATCCGCATCCAAAGCCAACCGATTGAGCCCCGCATGGCCGTGCTACCCCAGCCGGCTTCAGTGGCCAGCACCAGCCCACCCGCCACCGATGCAAGGTCCGCCACACCTGCGGCATCTGCCGTTGCGGGCCCCGCGACGGCGACCTCAGCCGAATCGGCCAGTCCAAAAGTTATAGAACAAAATAGGGCTCCAGCCCTTACAAATAAAGCGCAAGAAGCTATTAATTCTGAAACAAGTCAGGCCATTGAGATCACCGCGAAGCCTAGGCCCGTCTTGCCACGCCAACCCGAGCCGGCGGTTTTGAAGCCGCCCGCACTGGGCACGTCTCATACCCCCTGAACCACAGCAACCCTTGCCACGCTGACCCGGTGGCGAGGTTGATCGCACCATCCGTCAGCTCGTGGCTCAGACGTCGCGGACCGGGTGCCGTTGTGCCAGCGCCAAAGCCAACACGCCCAGCACACTCAAGGCCAGCAGCAGCCACAAACCGTGGCGGTAGCCGACCTGTGGCGACCACATCACCCCCAGCAACAGCGGTGCCGCTGCCCTGGCCAGCGCCAGTGGCACGCCCAGAGCGCCGTTCAAACTGGCCACATGATCACGGCTCACGTACTGCGCCATGGCGGTGCCTTTCACGATGGTGAGCATGCCATTTCCCAGGCCATAAACCGCCACAAACAAACCCACCACCGCCACCTGCCATGCGCCCGTGAAAGGCGCTAGCAGCAACACCAGCACCCCGAGCGGAATCAGCATGGGAATCAGGCGGTTCACCACATGCAGATCGGCATGGTGCTCAAACAAATACAACAGCAGGCGCCCCAGCACCTGCGCCAGACCAATGGCGGCGGGCAGAGCAATCACCCAAGTTTCTGGCAGATGGTTCTCACGCAGCAAGCTCACCATGTGGGCGGGAATGGCCACGGTGACCGACATCATCGTGACCGTGAACACGCCAACCCACAGAAAAGGGGCAGTTCGCACCAACTGCCGCAACGCCGCCGATCTGGCCTGGCCAGCCTGCGCATTTGCTGACGCCCCGGCCCCGGCGCGGTTTTTTGGCACAGGATACGCCGGCGCACCTTTGAGTGTCAGGGCGTGCAGCGGCGCGCACACCAGCCAATGCAGCAGCGCCAGACAGAGCAGGGTCTGGCGCCAACCCAAACTATTGATCAAGCTGGAGGTGAGTGGAATAAAAACCGTACTGGCCAGCCCACCCAAAAATGTCAAGGTGATGATGGCGCGGCGAAAGTCATGCGGAAAGCGCCGTGTCACCAATGCAAACGCGGGCGAATAAAGAACCGCGGCCATCGCCGCGCCCAGCCCCAACCAGACCACATACAAGCCAGCCAAACCAGTCACCTGACTGTGCAGGGCCAGGCACAGGCCCGCCAGCAGCGAGCCCCCGGTCATGACTAGCCGCTCATGGCCCTGGTCAATCCAGCGCCCGACCGGGTAAGCCATCAGGCCCTCGGCCAGCAAGCCCAGGCTAAAGGCCAACGAAACCTCGGCCCGGCTCAAGCCCAGGTCGCGCTCCAGCGGCTCCAAGACCAGCGAGAACATATAAAAGATGCTGCCCCAGCTGATCAGTTGCGCCAATGACAGGCGCCACACCAGGCGCGGGCTGTACACCGTGCTTGGCGCCATGCTTACAACGCCGCTTTAAGCGCCCGCCGGTACTGCATGGCTTCTGCCACGTGAGTAACTTGCGTGCTATGGGCACCGGCCAGGTCGGCAATGGTGCGCGCCACTTTCAGTGCGCGGTGGGTGCTGCGTGCCGACCAACCCAGACGCGCGGCGGCCACATTGAGGAACTTGGCGGCGGCGGCATCGAGCAGCAGGTGCTGGTCAAGCTCCTGGCCCTGTAAGGCCTGGTTCGCCACACCCTGACGCTCAATCGCTCGCTGGCGGGCGGCTGTGCAGCGCGCCTGGATGGCCGCAGTGGGCTCACCAGGCGGTGCGTTCATCAACTCGTTGGTGTTCACCGCTGGCACTTCCACATGCAAATCAATGCGGTCAATCAGTGGGCCGCTGAGCTTGCCCTGGTAGCGCGACACTTGGTCGGGCGTGCAGCGGCAGGTTTTTTGCACCGAGCCCAAATAACCGCAGGGACAAGGGTTCATGGCGGCGATCAACTGAAAGCGCGCCGGGAAATCAGCGCGCCGCGCGGCGCGCGAAATGGTGATGTGGCCCGTTTCAAGTGGCTCGCGCAAGGCCTCCAGCGCGGCGCGGGGGAACTCGGGCAATTCGTCTAAAAACAGCACGCCGTTATGAGCCAGGGAGATTTCACCAGGGCGCGGCGGTGAGCCACCACCCACCAGCGCCACTGCGCTGGCCGTGTGATGCGGGTGACAGGTAGGCCGCTGCGCCCACTGGTCAAGCGAAAAGCGCCCACCCAGGCTGGCCACCGCCGCGCTTTGCAGCGCCTCTTCAACCGTCATGGCAGGCAGCAGCCCGGCAAAACGCTGCGCCAGCATGGACTTGCCGGCCCCCGGCGGGCCCATCAGCAACAAGCTGTGGCCACCAGCGGCCGCAATCTCAAGCGCCCGTTTGGCACCCAACTGACCTTTGACATCAGCCATGTCGGGGTAACACGCCTGCTTGCCCTGCAGATTGGCAACCACCCGGCTCCAGCCAGGGCCCGGCTCGGCGGCAGCGGCCTCTGTGCCAACAGGCAAGAAGTGCTGCACCACATCGAGCAAATGGTGGGCACGGTACACCTGTGCGTCAGGAATCAGGGCCGCTTCTTCTGCGCTGCCAGGAGGCAACACCAATTGCGTCACCACATGGCCAGCGTGCAGTGCCAGGCTCATGGCCAGCGCTCCGCGAACGGCGCGCAACTCACCAGACAGCGACAACTCACCTGCAAATTCATAACCCGCCAGCCGTGCGCCATCAATTTGCCCACTGGCCGCCAGAATGCCCAAGGCAATCGGCAAGTCAAAGCGGCCTGAATCTTTCGGCAAATCGGCTGGCGCCAGGTTCACGGTGATGCGTTTGTTGTTGGGAAACTCCAGGCCCGAGTTTTGAATGGCCGAGCGCACCCGCTCACGTGCCTCTTTCACTTCCACATCAGCCAAACCTACGAGCGTAAAGCTGGGCAACCCATTGGCAAGGTGCACCTCAACGGTGACCGCAGCAGCATCAAGCCCCAGCAGGGCTCGGCTTTGCACCAAAGACAGACTCATGGGCTTTCCTCACAATAAAAGCGCACCATGTTGGTGCTTACTGGTTATTTATACAGACATCTTAGCGCAGTGCTAGCCACGCAGGTCGTTTTAGCCCGGGATACATCAGCCAAAAAGTTTGGCACGAACCCTGCTTAGTAGCCTGCGTCAACCCAAAACGCTTGGACCAGACCATCTTTACCGCTCTAGGAGTTCGCATGAAACTTGTTACTGCCATCATCAAACCCTTCAAGCTCGATGAGGTGCGCGAAGCGCTCTCAAGCATCGGCGTGCAAGGAATCACCGTCACTGAAGTCAAGGGCTTCGGGCGTCAAAAAGGCCACACCGAGCTGTACCGCGGCGCGGAATACGTGGTCGACTTTTTACCCAAGGTCAAGGTCGAGGCCGCCATCGATGATGCGCTGGTCGACCAGGTGATCGAGGCCATTGAAGGCGCGGCACGCACCGGAAAGATTGGCGACGGCAAGATTTTTGTCACGCCGGTCGAGCAGGTCATCCGCATCCGTACCGGAGAAACCGGCAAAGAGGCGCTGTAACCCGTCAACCCAGATACGAGAACATCACCATGAAAAAATTACTCGCAACCCTCACTCTAGGTTTGAGTCTGCTTATTGGCGGCGCGGCAATCGCCCAAACCCCTGCAGCACCCGCCGCATCGGAAGCGGTGGCTACGGCATCTGCACCAGCGACTGCCGCCATGGCTGAAGCCAAACCTGCCGATGCAGCTGCACCCGCTGTAGCACCCGCTGCAGCGGCACCCGCCGAAGCAGCCGCTGCCCCGGCACCCGTTCCCAACAAGGGCGACACATCCTGGATGATGGTCTCCACCCTGTTGGTGATTCTGATGACGGTGCCTGGCCTGGCGCTGTTCTATGGCGGCCTGGTCCGCAGCAAGAACATGCTGTCAGTGCTGATGCAGGTCATGGTCACCTTCTCGATGATCGTGGTGCTGTGGTTCGTTTACGGCTACAGCCTGGCGTTCACCGAGGGTAATGCGTTCTTTGGCGGGTTCGACAGGCTCTTCATGAAGGGCATCTGGGACAACGCCGCAGGCACGTTTGCCAACGCTGCCACCTTCAGCAAGGGTGTGGTCATTCCTGAAATCGTGTTTGCCGCGTTCCAGGCCACGTTTGCCGGCATCACCGGTGCACTGATCGTCGGCGCCTTTGCCGAGCGCATGAAGTTCTCTGCCGTGCTGATGTTCATGGTGCTGTGGTTCACATTCAGCTACGCCCCAATTGCCCACATGGTGTGGTTCTGGATGGGCCCTGACGCTTACGGCGCCAAAGACGTGGTCGATGCCATGAACGCCAAGGCCGGTTACATCTGGCAATCCGGCGCACTGGACTTTGCTGGCGGCACGGTGGTGCACATCAACGCGGCTGTGGCTGGCTTGGTAGGTGCTTACATGGTGGGCAAGCGCATTGGCTACGGCAAGGAGTCCATGGCACCTCACAGCCTGACCTTGACCATGGTCGGTGCATCCCTGCTGTGGGTCGGCTGGTTTGGCTTCAACGCCGGTTCTGCGCTGGAAGCCAACGGCTTTGCCGCCCTGGCCTTCATCAACACCTTTGGTGCCACGGCAGCTGCGGTGCTGGCATGGTGCATCGGAGAAGCGCTGATGAAGGGCAAGGCGTCGATGCTGGGTGCTGCATCAGGTTGCGTGGCTGGCTTGGTAGCCATCACACCAGCGGCTGGCAACGTCGGCATCGGTGGTGCGCTGATCATCGGTTTCCTGTCCGGCTTTGCTGGCTTGTGGGGCGTGAATGGCCTGAAGAAACTGCTAGGTGCTGACGACTCGCTGGACGTGTTCGGTGTGCATGGCGTCTGCGGCATTTTGGGCGCCATCCTGACTGGCGTGTTCAACAGCCCAGCCCTCGGCGGCCCTGGCTACGTAGCTGACTGGGTGACAGCCACCATGGTGACACAGGCTGACTACTCCATCGCAGCCCAAGTGTGGATTCAGACCAAGGCGGTGCTGACCACCGTGATCTGGTCTGGCGTGGTGTCCTTCGTGGCCTACAAGATTGTTGACCTGACCATTGGTCTGCGTGTCAGCGAAGAAGCCGAACGCGAAGGTCTGGATGTCACCTCACACGGCGAGACGGCTTACGGTCGTTAAGAGACAGTTCGGCTGCTGGCGCCAAGAGCTTGCAGCCTAAAATCAAGACGTTTGCCTTGAGACTTAGCCCACCCAGCCCCGGCTGCGGTGGGCTTTTTTGTCTAATGCGCGCCACCTCAGAGGTCAATTCATGCGCCACATTTTGGAATGAATTAAGGTGCAGGCTTCCCCGGTGACACACGGTCATCGGATTTCTTTTTTGGCTCAACTTTGGTTCTTTATGACTCAACTCTCCCCTGCTGGCATCAACGCCATACAAGACATTGCCCAGCGCCACGGCTTCAGTTTTGAGGCCGTACAAAGCATGCTCATTTCCGTGATCAACGGCAATGGCAGCATGGCGCAATTCAGCCACTATGAATTTGGCGGGTCCGGCCAGTGGATGCAAGGCGGCATGACCATGATTGGCGACATGTTCAACAACAACCTCAAGGGCCGGGTCGACAACTTATGCGCCGAACTGTCCCGCCTGATCGCCAACCAGCCAGATTTGATGCGCACGGGCAGCTTCCAGAGCCAGACCCAAAACGGCAACACGTCTTACAACAGCTTTGGCGGCTCTTCTGGCGACAACACCAACCCCAACAGCCTGTTTGTGGCTGCCCCGGCGCAAGCCAACTGGTGGGGCCCAGACCTGAAGTGGCCCAACAGCTCCGGCGGGCAAAACGGCATGCGTTACGCCTGGTTTTCACAAGCTCACCGCCTGGCCATGGAAATCAACGGGCAGGTCATCATCTATGACACGCTGGACCACAACATCGGCGGCGTGTCGCAACAAAGCGGTAGCAACTCGGCGTCGTTTTCCAGCCAGTATGGCTATGTGGATTTGCAGCAACTGCCGGTCATCAGCATCAATGGCCAGCCACCCCTGGCACCGGCACCGCCGCCCATGCCCAGTTACGCCCCCAGCGACAGCAGCCACGCCCAGAGCAGTTTTGCATCGCCCAACCAAGTGGCAACATCAACCGGCGGCCACCACGATATTTTTGCCAGCCTGGAGAAGCTCGCCGCCCTGCAAAGCCGGGGCATTTTGAGTGATCAGGAGTACGCCAGCAAAAAGGCAGAGTTGCTCAGCCGCCTGTAATCCGGGGTCGCAAGGGGGTTTGCCCCCTTGTCCCGCCGTCTGGTGTCATTCGAGGTATTCAACCACACCGTGGTTGATAACCATGACCTCACGCTCCACCGAATGGCATTGGAATGCGGCGCGGCCTTGCGCCACTTTCCAGAACGAGGTTTTCAAGGTTTCACCTGGATAAAACGGCGAAGAAAACCTGAGCTTGAGTTTTTTCAACCGGGCTGGGTCATAGGCACACAACGTGCGCAAGGCGGCGTGCCCCGCCATGCCAAACGTGCACAGGCCATGCAGAATCGGCCGCTCGAAGCCCGCTCTTTGCGCCACCCGAATGTCGGCATGCAAGGGGTTGTCATCACCGCTGAGTCGATAGATCAGCGCAGATTGCACATAGCTTGGCAACACGCAGATGATGTCTGGTCGGTCGTTTGGGCCTGTCAACATGCGCTCTGACACTTGCTGTGCAGACGGGCCCGCCGGGTCGCCACCACCAAAATTGCCATTGCTTCGACACAGCATCACTGCGCGGCTGACGGCCACCAGTTCACCAGTGGCGGCATCGCACACATCGCGGCGCGTTGTGAGCAGTGCGCCGGCCGAGCGCTTGTCTACCAGGGCTTCAACGGCGGTTTTCCCAACCACCTCACCGCAGGGTCGTAAGGCCTGGTGCAGCGTGAGTTCCTGAGCAACATGCAAGATGTTTTGCCAGTCAAGCCCAGTGTCAGGCGCGCGCACCCAAAAGCCCGGGCAGCCCAACACCGCAGCCATGGTCGGCACGGCAAGCAGGTCTTTTTCATAGACAAACCGTAGCTGATCCAAGTCTTGCGGGTCTGCTCCCAGGCCGATGCCCAAGGCGTACAACATGCTGTCCTTGGCGCCATAGCTGTGCCGAACGTCGTCAAATTGCCGGTTTTTTAGCGCTAGGTAATTGATCGCCATCATGCCGCCCACAGGTAGGGCTGGCGCTTGTGTGTTGACGCGGGCATGGCTCCGGTCAGGTTCGGCTGTGAAGATAATGGCATTTTGATTTGCTCCGGCATCCAACTTGTGACACATCCAAACCCTGAATTGTTGACCAGACTCGTCACAGAGCGGCAATCCGTGCGCACCTATTTGCCAAAGCCGGTGCCAGACGCCCTGCTGGCGCAGGTTTTGACGGATGCGCGACGCGCACCCAGTTCATCGAATTTGCAACCCGGCTCGTTTCTATCGGTTGAAGGCGAGGCAAGAAAACGACTTTCGAGTGCACTGACCGACGCATGGCGAAATGACCAGCGCGAGGACTACGCGTATTTTCCCCAGCCGTGGCCAATGGCCATGCGGCGGCGGCAAGTGGCGGCAGCGCAAGCCTTGTACGGCGCACTGGGTATTGCCCGCGAAGACCAGTCTGCGCGAGATGCCCAGTTTGCGCGCAACTTCCAGTTTTTTGACGCGCCCGTAGCCCTGGTCGTCACCCTCCACCGCGATTTCGGCGGTGCTGGCCACATGGATCTGGGCATGGCCGTTTACGGGCTGATGCTGGCTGCGCAGTCCCATGGGCTGGCAACCTGTGCCATTGGGGCGATAGCCAGCTACCCAGACCTGGTGCGCAGCAGCCTCCAGCTGGACGCACATTGCGCCATCGCGTGCGGGCTGGCGCTGGGGTACGCCGACCCGGGGGCACCGGCGAACCAGGCTGAGACCACACGCTGCAAGCTGGACGACTACTTTCGGGTCATTGCCTGAGTTCAGAGCCGCTCAAGAATGGCCGCCGCACCAATGCCACCGGCGCCTGCGATGGCAACCAGCCCACGAGCGCCAGAGTGCTCATCACCTTGCAAATCAGACAGCAAGCGCACCATGGCGATGGCCCCTGACGCGCCAATCGGGTGACCCCGTGCCAAGCCGCCGCCACGCCGGTTGATGCGGCTTGGCTCAAGCCCAAAGGCCTGACAAAAGCTCAAGCCCTGAACCGCAAAGGCGTCGTGCATTTCGATCAGGCGCATGCTGTCCATTGACGCCAGCCCGGCCCGCGACAGTGCTGCAGCCGCCGCTTGCTCCGCCGCGACCAATGGCATGGCCGAATCACACCCCACCGAGGCAGACGTGACCCAGGCTGCCCGCGCACTGATGCCAAGCGACTTGCAAGCCTGAGGGGTGGCCAGCAACACCAGCGCAGCGCCGTCTGCCTTCGACGAGATGGCCAAGGTACTTACCGTGCAATCCACCGGGCTCTTCTCAAGACCCCTGGCATCGCCTGGGAAAGTCAAAGCATTCACCGCAGCCGGCATGCGGGCTGCGCGCACAAGGTCGATTGCCCGAGGGTAAGCGTCCTGCTGCACGCCATGGACATTGACGATTTCTGCGGCCAAAGTGGCCACATGAGCCATGGCGCGCTGGTGGCTGAGCACCGCGTAAGCGTCTTGCTGCGCGCGGCTGAATCCGTGCTGCTGCGCGTAGTCGGCGGCGGCGGTCAGCAGGTCCGGGTCGCGTGATGGGTCAGGTGAAAACGCTGGCTTTTCATACGCCACGGCAGGCTCACCTGCGTGCAGGGGGCGCACCTGGCGAATTGGGGAACGGCTCCAGGCCTCTACCCCACCGGCAATAACAACCGAGGCCTGGCCAGACGCCAGCAGCCCCACCGCCATCGTGACCGAGTCAATGCCAGAGCAGCACTGTGTGTCCACGGAGAACGCGGCGCAACGCTGCGGCAGGCCCGATGCCAGCGCCAGCATGCGGGCCGGGTTGCCGCCGGCGCCCAGTGCATTGCCGAGCACCACCGCGTCAACGGCCTGCCCGGGCACGCCGGCACGCTGTAGCAAGGCACGCAACACCGGTGCGCCAATCTCATGCGGCTGCAACGCCCGAAACGCGCCGCCGTGGGGTGCCACCGCGCTGCGCGCCCAGGCTGCGATCAGCGCAAGGGAGTCAGACATGGCGAGCTTGGGGGCACAGCGGCCTCAAGATGGTGGTGCAGCAGCTTTGCAAGCGCGCGGTGGTCGGTCTTGCCGCTGGGGGTCAGACACCAGTTATGGCAAACAAAAAATTGCCTCGGTGCCTTGTAAGCCTCCAGACTTTGTCGGCACCAGGCCACCAGCTGCAAGGCACTGAACGGGGCATCAGACCCGCCTTGTCGAGGCTTGAGGATGGCGACAATTTGGCGACCACGAAGCGCATCATTCACACCATGCACCGAGGCGCTTTCAAACGCCGGATGCATCGCCAGAACGGTTTCCAGCTCTTCTGCAAACAGGTTTTTGCCCTTGGTCACGATCATGCGGCTTTGCCGGCCGGCCAGGCAAAGGCGACCCAGCGCATCAAGATAACCCTGATCGCGCACGCACAGCCAGTCGCCGTCCCGAAGTGCCGCCGTGTCGTCCGCGGCACCGCCCACGTAGCCCATGAACACCATAGGGCTGCGCACGTAGATTAAGCCCACGCGTTGACCGCTGTCGCTCAGCTCGTCACCCACAACGTCTCGAATCTGCACCTCGACGTTTTTAAAAGGCCTGCCAACCACCTGCATCGGGGCTGTGTCGTCGGTGTCCATCCAGGCAATGAAGCTGGTCTCGGAGGCACCATAAAACTCGATGATCCGGGCGCAGGGAAACAAGGCGCGGAGCTCTGCGGTACGGGCACGAATCCAGCGCGAGCCACTGATCAGAATGAGTCTGACAGCATCAATAGGCCCCGCACCGCGGCGTTTCGCCACCTCGACCATCAGCATCAGTTGGCTGGGCACAGCCACCAGGCACGGCGTGAGCCCGCTACCCAGCGTGTCAAGCGCACGGGCGGCAGAAAACTGCGCTTGCACCACCACCCCAGCGCCACTCCACAGCGCCAACAACATGCCAAACAGAAAGAGTGAATTTGACTCCTTGCCGGGCGCCAAAATGCAGCGACCTGCATCAGGTCCGAACTCATCCAGGCAGGCTCGAAAACTGCTGGTCCACGACCGGTGATCACGCCTATAGCCCTTGGGGGTGCCGCTGCTGCCAGACGTGTAGCCCACATAAAAAGCGGACTCAGGCCGCGGCGCGGGCAAGTCGGCGGCTGCGGTTGGCATGGCGTCCGATACCGACTGGCGAACGGGCGCTGGCCATTCGGGGTCGGCCACGGCAGCACAGCGGCCACTGGCAATGATGCCCAAAAAGTCCACCAACCGATCGATCATCGGCAACGCATCGTTGACCATCAGGGTGGCTGGTGCCTGGGCTGTCACGAGGTCAAGAGATCGCTGCTGCACTGCCTCATGAAGCTGAGCAAATGTGATTGCCTGTAGCCCACAACGAATGGCTACGGCATCCCCGCGCGAATACGCCCACCCTGCCAGGGGCGCATGAACCAGATCGGCTAGCTGCTGCCCCTGGTTCATTTCACCGCGCGGCCCCCAAAGTGCCAGTCGGGCACGCCACGGGCCACGGTGTGGACCACCATGGCGCACATTGCGCACTTGATCAAGTCACCAGGCACAAACACCAAGGTGCCAAAAAATGCCTGCGTCCAAGTCAATTTGGCCAGCATCACCAAACCAGCCACACCAAACGCATGCACAGTCAGCAAACCTCCCAGGCTAGAGGCAATGAAGGCACTGATGGCGGCGCTCCGGGGTGTAGAACCCGGCAGCAGGTTCATCATCCAGCCCGTCACAAATGCGCCAAACGGAAA
Source organism: Rhodoferax sp. (assembly GCF_028688795.1). GTDB lineage: Bacteria > Pseudomonadota > Gammaproteobacteria > Burkholderiales > Burkholderiaceae_C > Rhodoferax. The sequence goes on from NZ_JAQTXM010000006.1 coordinate 43,184, forward strand.
GCCGATGAGGTAGCCAGCGGACGGTGCCATGAACACCCCAAAGCCTCCGCGACCACCCGACAACAACGGCAAACCCAAAGCCACTGCGGCCAAAAACAGCAGGATGGCTTGAAGGCCTTTCTTGGGCCCGAGCATGCAACCTGCCAGCATGACACCCAAGGTCTGCAGCGTGATGGGCACACCCAGAGGCAAATCAATTTTTGGGATCAGCCCAAAAACCGCCAGCAGGGCAGCAAACAGGGAAACAAGGGCCAGGGAACGGGATGATTTCATGATGCGAAGAATTTGTCTTGGTAATTATTAATTTTATCGACAAGTGTGCGATGCGCCGCGTCACTCACCCAAGCGTAATTCGAGCGTGTCCGCGACATGGCGCGCAGAGATCAGCATCTTGATGGTCAGCGGCGCCAGCAGCTTCAGCCCCCCCGCCTTGCCCGTGCGAATGCGATAGGCATCATCAAGCCGCTTCCAGACCACAAAAAAATGCTCGGCAAAACGCAGCATCATGGCCAACTGCAAGGCCAGCCGCTCGGTGCGGATGCCAACGCGCTGCAGCGGCGAAAGAACGCGCTCAAACACGCTCAACAAATCCCGCGACCGCGTGGTCAGGGTCAGCGCAATACCAAGCAGTGCAGCACTGAATAACCGCATTGCACTCACCACACCCAGCATGGGCTGGCTCATCCAGGCATGAAAGACCATGATCAACAACCCGGCCAGCAGCACAGAGATCACCAGCTTGCGCGCCGGGTACACGGCCCGCCCGAGTGAAGCGAACAACATGCAACAGGCAAGCGCGCTGCCCATGAGCACAGTGGGGCTGGTCAACAGAAACTGCAACACCCCCAAGAGCGCAAAAAAAATCAGCTTGATCGCCGCTGGCACCCGATGCAACCAGGTGGTTTGTTCGCTGTAAAGGCTTCCCAAGATGTGTTTCCCTGCCTGCGCTCAGTGGCTTGAATTTGCGCCATCCGCTGGGCCGTCATTGAACGACAAAGCCTGCGCGGCAAGGCGTACGGCCACATCTGACTCATAAGCGGCGCAAACGCCCGGACCCGGCCCATCGGCGCGCACCTGTCCTTTGTCCAGCCAGATAACGCGCTCGAAGCTGCGAACATGCTGAAGCAGATGCGTCGACACAATGACTTGTTGGCTGGCCTGAGCGATGTCAATGCCCAGCAGCGCCTGCCCGGGCAAATCGAGGCTGGCAAAGGGCTCATCGAGCAGCAGCAATTCGGGCGAGGCAATCATCAAGGCGAGCCAGCACACATGTTGACGCTGCCCCTGGCTCAGGCTGCCAATGGTGCGCTCAGACCAGTGAGCCAAACCCCGTGACGTCAGAAAAACGCGCGCCCTGCCAATAGCCTCGCGTCGCGAGATACCACTGGGGCTCAAACCCAGCGCCAGTTCTTCCTCAACGGTGGGGAAGATGATCTGGTCATCGGGGTTCTGAAACATCATGCCGACCAGGCCGGGCCGCTTGGTGTTGACTTGGTGGGCATCTAGGGTGCGCACCCGCACCGTGCCCGACTGCGGCGCATCCAGGCCACAAATCATGCGAAAAAGGCTGCTTTTGCCTGCGCCGTTGTCGCCAATCAGACCAATGCGTGACTCATTGAGCTGCAATGTCAAGGCGTCAAACACCTTGCAGGTGCCACGCACAAGCGTGACATCTTGAATGTCAAGCAGGGGCGTTGTGTTCGATTTGGCATGCACGGGCGACATAGGATCTCATGGTTGGGGCTGAAGTGTAGTAAAAACCCGCCATGACCCTGAACACCGCCTATTCGCCAGAAGTCTGGCAAACCGTCACCCCCCATGTCTGCGCCCTGGGGGAATCGCCGTTCTGGCACCCGCATGAACAAATGCTTTACTGGGTGGATATTTCCGGCAAGCAGATCCTGCGCGCCAACATTTACATGGGCACCGTCGACACTTGGGACATGCCCAGCGAGCCCGGTTGCATGGCGCCTGCAGCCAGCGGCGGCTTGGTGCTGGCCTTGCGCGATGGTGTGTTTCGTGCGCCGGGCTGGGGCGGGCCGCTCACGCGTATTGCCACGCTTGACTACGACCCAGCCGTGATGCGCGCCAACGATGGCAAGTGCGATGCCCTGGGCCGCTTTTGGGTTGGCACCATTGACGAGACGCGCACCCTGCACAACGCCGGCTTGTATTGTGTTGATGCCCGTGCCGGTTGCCAGACGGGCGCGCCCGCCGTGACCTGCAAGATCAGCCCAACCTCAGGCATGACCACCGCCAACGGCCTGGCTTTCAGCCCCGACAACCGCACCCTGTACTGGGCCAACACCCCCAGCCACACGGTGTGGGCCTGGGACCATGACCTGACCAGCAACACCATGACTGCCCAGCGTGAATTTGCCAGCTTCAAGCCAAAACCTGCTGACTGGCTACCAACGCCCGCAGACGCCAACAACGGCGGCTACCGGGGCCGCCCGGACGGCGCAGCGGTGGATGTGCAGGGCAACTACTGGGTCGCCATGTTTGAGGGGCGGCGTGTGTGCCAGTTTGCCCCCGACGGCACACTGCTGGCCGAGTTTTCCGTGCCCCTTCAGTGCCCCACCATGCCCTGTTTTGGTGGCGAAGACCTCAAAACGCTTTACATCACCAGCGCCCGGCATCACCGCAGTCCAGCCGAACTGGCAGCATTCCCCTTGTCCGGCCAAGTGCTGTCCATGCGGGTTGACGTGGCGGGCTTGCCGGTGAACTTTTTTGTCGATTGATATTGACAATCCTCATTGTTTTTGGACCCATTGCAACACGAAGAAATGGTCTCCGCAACGCATAAGGACTAAACTGAAGTGTCAAATTTTTGATTTTCAAGGAGTAAGCACCATGTCAGAAGCCCTTCAACTCAGCAAAGAAAAACTCATCAACGACCTGAACCAAGGCATAGCCGATTCAGAAGAATTGCTCAAACTCACTGCCGACGAAGTCAGTGCGGGTGCGATGCAGTTGCGCGAGCGTGTGCGTGAACGCATGAACAAGGCCAAGGCCGAATTGATTCACCTGCAACAAGTCACGGTAGAAAAAGCCAAGGCGGCAGGCCATGCCACCGATGAATTTGTGCACGAAAACCCCTGGAAATCCATCGGCATCGCCGCAGGCTTGGGTTTGGTGGTGGGCCTGCTGATCAGCCGCCGCTAGACCACATGCCGGACAACAACGCCCCGCGTGGTTTGTTTGACCAATTGCAGGGGTCACTGGGTTCAGTGATTGAACTCGTGCGGGTTCGCCTGGCCCTGTTGGGCACCGAGCTCGCACTTGAAAAGCACCGCATTGGCCTCGGGCTATTTTGGGGGGCGGCTGCCTTCATGAGCATGACCATCGCCGCGGTCCTGTTTTGCGGCTTTGTCATCTTGCTGCTGTGGGACGGCTACCGACTAGCCGCCGTGGGTACGCTGGCCGTGTTGTTTTTGAGTTGTGGCGTGATGTTGTTGCGCGTGGCCCGACACCGGCTGAGCGCTGAGTCCAACCTGTTCAGCGTCAGTCTGGCTGAGCTTGAGCGAGATCGTGCCTCGCTGACACCCTCGACATCCCATGACGCCCGATGACGTGCGTTTGCGCCAGCAACTGCTGCTGATCCGCAGCACCGAGTTGCGCCAGGCTCTGAGCCGTGACCTGCAACGCTTGCAGCGACCTGCTGCGTGGGGCGATCAGATCAAGGCGGGCTGGCACTGGCTCTTGCAGCACCCGGAATGGCCCGCTGCGGGCTTGGTGCTGATGGTGATTCTCAAGCCGCGGCGCTTCTTATCCTGGTCGGGCAAAGCCTGGTGGCTATGGAAATCGGCCCAGCAACTGCGCCGCCTGCGTGACGCGCTGATGCAGCGCCTGTCCCAAATCCGACTGTCGTAGGGCGGCTTAATCCGCCAAAAACCGCGCTAGCTGGCTGGTTGGCTTCACCATTGCCATCATTTTTGGAACATCAGTTGTTCAAAAAATTCAACGTGTGATGTGCCGCTTGGCCCTAACATGGCAGGCAAATGGAGACCTGAGCCGACCTATGGAAAACACCCTGACCGCCCTCACCGAGCGCATCCGCGACGCTGCTGCACACCACGCGCCTTTACGCATTCGGGGCAGCGGCAGCAAAGACTTTTACGGCCAATCTTTGCAAGGTGAGGTGCTTGACACCCGCGGCTACAGCGGCATCACCAGCTACGAGCCAAGCGAACTGGTCGTCACGGTGCGCGCCGGCACGCCGCTGGTGGAGCTGGAGGCCGCGCTGGCTGAAAAAGGCCAGTGCCTGGCGTTTGAACCGCCACGTTTTTCAACGCCCAATGAACCAACCGGTGGCACCTGTGGCGGCATGGTCGCCGCAGGCCTCAGTGGCCCGGCGCGCGCCAGCGTGGGCAGCTTGCGCGACTACGTGCTGGGTGTGAAGCTGCTCAACGGCCGCGCCGAACACCTCACTTTTGGTGGCCAGGTGATCAAAAACGTGGCGGGTTATGACGTGTCGCGCCTGATGGCCGGTGCCATGGGCACACTCGGGCTGCTGACTGAAATCTCGCTGAAAGTGCTGCCTGTAGCGCCCGCTGAAGCCACGCTGGTGTTTGAGCTGGACCAAGCCCGTGCCCTAACCCAGTTGCAGCGCTGGGGCGCACAACCGTTGCCGCTCAATGCAAGTTGCTGGGTGCGCGACAACACCGCGCCCAACACGCCCGAATTGCTGTTTGTGCGCCTGCGCGGTGCCGTGGCTGCGGTGGCATCGGCCTGCACCAAGATGTTGGCCGACCTGCCGGGCCGCCTCACCGACAACGATCAAACCACGGGTGACTGGACCGCCTGCCGCGACCTGAAATTGCCTTTTTTCACGGCGCCCGCCCAAGCGGCCGAGTCCCTGGCCCTGTGGCGCTTAAGCGTGCCACAAACCGCGCCGGTGCTGGCCCTGCAGTGGGCGCAATTGGTGGAATGGCACGGCGGCCAGCGCTGGCTCTGGGCGCCCGAATCGGCCCTGGCAGAGTTACGCCAAGTGGCCGTCAGCGTTGGCGGAACTGCATCTATTTTTATAGCTACTAACGCAAGTAATGAAAGGGCTAGAGGCCAATTTCATCCATTAAATCCATCAATTGACCAGATTCACAAATGCCTCAAGGCCGAATTCGACCCGACGGGCATTTTTAACCCTGGCCGGATGTACCCAGGCCTGTAACACCATGCAAACCCAACTCGCACCCCAATACCAAGGCACGCCCGACGGCCTGGCCGCTGAAGCCATTTTGCGCAAATGCGTGCACTGCGGTTTTTGCACCGCCACCTGTCCCACTTACCAGTTGCTAGGCGACGAGCTTGATGGCCCACGGGGTCGCATCTACCTGATGAAGCAGGTGCTTGAAGGCACCACCCCCACGCGCAAAACGCAACAGCATCTGGACCGCTGCCTGACCTGCCGCAACTGCGAAAGCACTTGCCCCAGCGGTGTGCAATATGGCCATTTGCTCGACATTGGCCGCAAGCTGGTCGACGCGCAAGTGCCCCGCCCTGCCGGCGAACGAGCGCTGCGTTGGGCATTGAAAGAAGGCCTGCCGTCGCCCTTGTTTGCACCCGCTTTTGGCCTGGGCCAACTGGTGCGCCCATTGCTTCCCGCTGCCCTGAAAAACAAGGTGCCGGCCAAACAAAACGCCGGTCTCACCCCAACCCGCACCCACGCCCGCAAGGTGCTGGTGCTGGCCGGCTGCGTGCAACCCGCCATGAGCCCCAACATCAACAGCGCCACAGCGCGGGTGTTTGACGCAGCGGGCATCCAGTGCGTGGTGGCGCCAAAAGCCGGTTGCTGCGGCGCCGTCAAGTTTCACCTGAACGATCAGGATGGCGGCATGGCGGAGATGCGCGCCAACATCGACGCCTGGTGGCCCGACATTGAGCGCGGCGTGGAAGGCATCGTCATCAACGCCTCGGGCTGCGGCGTCACGGTGAAAGACTACGGCCACATTCTGCGAGATGACCCCATCTACGCGGCCAAAGCACAACGTGTGAGTGAGCTGACCAAAGACGTGAGCGAATGGCTGCCCAATCTGGTGGGCCAGCTCAAGGGCAAGGTGTCTGACAGCGCGAGCCGCATCGCCTTTCACCCGCCCTGCACCTTGCAGCATGGCATGCAGTTGCGCGGTGGCGTGGAGAAATACATGAGCGAGCTGGGCTTTAACATCAAAACCACTGGTTGCGAAGCGCACCTGTGCTGCGGCTCGGCAGGGACCTACAGCGTGCTCAACCCCGAGATTTCTTACCAGCTGCGTGACCGCAAACTGGGCAACCTGGCCAGCACCTTTGGCGCCGAGGCACCAGACCAGATCGTGTCGGCCAACATTGGCTGCATCACCCACCTGCAAAGCGGCACCCAAACCCCGGTGAGGCATTGGATTGAGGTGCTGGACGAGGCGTTGCAATAATTACTATTAAAAATATAGCTACTAGCGCTTATTCCATAATCGCTGAGGCCATATTTTTCTTATAAAACAACACGCTACTCCATACACACCAGGCCCGCTGGCGCTAGCGCCAATAGCCGTGCCCGCGATGACCACCCCAATAGCCCCAACCCAGGTCCAGGTAAACAGGCACATCGGTCGGCTGCGCCACGATCACCTGCCCAGGTTGAGCATAAGTAACCTGGCCCTGCTCCGGGTGGTTACCCGGGACTGCCGCCGCGAAAGAGCCCACAGGTGTGACTTGTAGCTGCAAGGTAGGCCCGGGATCGTTTGGCATTTGCACGGCGTATTGCTTGCCAGCATAGTCATAGACCACGTCGTAGGCCACCGTCCGGTTTTCATAGAAAGTCTGGGTGGCACATCGCTGCACGTTTTGCACTTGCGCAGCCGCCGGGACTTCAATGCGGTCCCCAATCACAGCCCCGCCAATGATGCCGATCATGGTCGCCGCTGTCTGACCTGGGCCGTGGGCGGCCGCATTGGCCAGTGCACCACCGGCAATGGCACCTAAAACAGCACCGGCCCCTGATTTGGGCTGGGCGACCTGCACCTGTTGGGTGGTGCAGACCTGCCGCGGCACACCCACCTGCTGAGTGATCGGTGTAGATGACAGCACCCTGCCCAATTCTTGGGCAAAACCTGCCCAGCCAGCCAAGGCCAAGCTGGTAAAAAGTATCAATTTCTTCATCATGAACTCCGTGTCAAAGACCCAAGCTGGCGACCTTCAATGAATGTCGGTTTTGCCAGATACCTACCAGAAAACGTCATGACCCACCTCTCATGCCACGGCCGCGCCCTGCGTCCGTTCCCGACTTGGACCTTGGCTCCTGCGCAGTGCCCGGGCAACTGGCCTGCGGTGCAAACCCAGGCAGAGTTCCCAGTAGAAATTGGTTGGCTAATTGCTGCTGAGTGGGGTCAAGGCTGGCATACAGGGCTTTGGCCGCCAGGTCCACATCCTCAAGCGCAGCAAGCCGGTTCTGCTGCTGGCCCAACCACTGGGTAAACTGCCGCGTGGCCGCAAGCTCCAAGCCGGGTTGCACCGGTTTTTCGCGGTAATAGAGACCCAAATACGCAGCCACACGGGCCTCAAATCCGGTCCAAAGCGGCTGCTGCTGCGCCGTCATGGCCAGGCGATCCCGCAACTCCGGCAGTGTCAGTTTGAGTTGCCCGGATGCGGAAAACCCGGCACCAGGTGCTGCGGGCGGCAGAGACACTGGCCCTGCGCCCTGTCCCCATGTCAACGCGGGCAACACCACGGCCAACACACTGAGCGAATATTTATAAATCGGCATGTGTGACCACTCAGGGGTTGTATTGCAGCTGATTGCGCACGGCAAATGTTTCGCATAAGACGTGCATGCGTTGCCGCTGGGATTCAATTTTGGTCGGCGCGCTGCAACGGAAGTTGGCGGGTTGACTGGCGTAGGTACGCAATGATGCAGAAACTTCACCGACATCTTGTCGGCTGGCACAACCCACTGCACGTAGAGCAGGTCGTCTGGTGCCCGCCTTGTACCGGGTCAGCCTGGCCAAATAATTCCCAACAACCTTGCCAACACTGAGCGACCGAAGCAGTGGCTTATGCAAAACCAAGGGTGCAAACTCACGCTCAATGGTGGCCAGCCAATCACGCCACTTGAAGTCATTGAACCGGTGAGCCAGCACACACGGGGCCCAGTCGATGCCCATGGCATCTGCACAAATGCCCCCATGCAAGGACTCCGTGAGGATCCGCGAGCAACTGCGCATTTGGTCAATCACCAGCTGCGGTGGCTGGCGCGGGTTGATCGCCACCATTCCGGCTTGGCGCGCCACCTCTGGCCAATCAAAGCTGTCCCAGGTCCGGTAATGCGGGATAAGCCCAACCGGGGCATTTTCTTGCACCTGGCCAATGGGCTCAAGACCAGGCCACAGCAGAGCCGGGTCGCCAATGCCCATGCTGGCTGGCAAACCGAACTCCCGCGCCGTCAGCGGACCGCGAACCCAGTAAAAATCCCAACTTGCGTCTGCTTGCGCCATACCTACCTCACCCAAACCCGTGCCTAACACCACTTTACGATGAGACTGGTCGTGGAAGCCGTCGAGCAAGGTGCCAATGCCATAAAACGAAACCCCACTTGACACGGCATGCAGACCAGGAAACAGGCGAGGCCAAAGCAGAAGGTTCAGGTCGTCGCCGAAGTTCCCGCCATCTATTTTGCAGTAGGTGATGTCCAACTCAGCGTTCCATCGGAGTGGTCACAATGGCTAGGTAATCAGCCTCAACCATGTACTGCGGCACGTAGGTCACGCCTTGCTTGGCAAGGGTGCTGACAAAGGAGCGCAGGTGGTTGCGTGAGCCCTTGAGCAAATTCTGATAGACCAGCGTGATGTCCTGGTTGTCAACAGCAAGCAAGGCTTTGTTGATGTCGATCATGTCGACTTCCTCAATGGTCGCGCCCACTTTAAGCCCTTCCACCAACGACACCGAACCCGCCGTTAACAACTGGGTATAAAGATTTTGCAGCGTGGTGTTTTGAAACACGCCAGCAGTCAGGGTGGCCGTGGGGTCTGGCAGGTTGTAGCGCACCAACAGCTGCAGCACCGACTCGGTGTGGGTTGATTCGCTGTTGGCAATGTTGCCAAACACCTTGGTGTAGCCGCGCCACAGGCCGTCGAGCTGGATGTACACGTCATGCGCGAGCTTTTCTTCTTCGCGCATGAAGGCCAGGGACTCTTGCTCAGCCTCGCTCAGCGTCTCGACGGGCAAAGCCGCCAGCGTGGCGGTCAGTGCCGCGCTGTTGGTGGCCAGTCCTGCGGTGTTGTCTGCCGTACCCATACCCGCGTCGCCACCGCCACCACAACCCGCCAAGGCCAAGGTCACCATACAGGCCACTGCCCAGGTTTTACTGAATTGATTCATGCTTTGCTTTCTGAAATAGGAGAAGGAAACTGCCAGGGGCTCACGCAGCACCTGGCAATCCATGTGCGCCATGGGCGTTTACTGGGCAACCGCCGCCGTGCCGTCAGTGGAGGTGGTCAAACCCGTACCAGGGGTATGAATGCCGCGCGGTGTGCCCGTGCCAGTGGCAACACCTGTGCCAGCAACTCCGTCAGCGCTCATGGTTTGCAGGCGAGTACGGATGCTGTCTTCAGCCTGTACATGGGTTTGGGCATGAGCTTGTGTGCGCGTTTGCGTGCCCACGCCGGGGTCGCCTGCTCTGCTCTGTGCACCAGCACCTGTGCCACCAGCTTGCCCATTCATGGGACCTTTGGCATAAGCCGCCGTGCCGAAGGCGAGCATGAGGGCCAATGTGGCCAAGGTGAATTTTGATGATTTCATGATGAGACTCCTGATAGATTGAAAAACCAACTAACGCCCACGACCTGAGCCGCCCCGGCCACCACCACCATTGCCAGAACCACCGGATCCGCCTGATCCGCCTGACCGCCCAGAGCTTCCTGCATTACTTCCCGCAGTGTTGCCTGACGTGCTGCCCAACTGCCGGTTTTCAAAACCAGCGCCATAAGGCAACTGCGTTGGCATCTGCTCAAGTGCCTGACCGGTGGCTTGCGCCGCCTGCTCTTGCACGATCAGCGCCTCATCAGTCAATGCCTTGGCAGGGCGCTGCGACAGATTCAGCGGACGGGTGGACGAGTTGCCCACATCGGCCAGGAGAGACTGCGCCTGCGCGCCAGACATGGCAACCAGCAGCAAGGAGAAAAGGAAAGGTCGTGTGTTCATGGTGTTTGTTTTCGGGTAGGTGTATGGTGCGATGCGCCTGTCGCGGCAGGATGTCGGCAAAGCCTTGTTTTGTAACAGTGTGTCGCCAAGCGTTTGCAATGGGTATCCAGGGGGTTGGGCAAGGCATTGGCCTATCCATAAATGCCAAAAGCCGCCGAACCCGGAAGGTTCCGCGGCTGACCAATACGCCTTGGGTTCTGAATTACTTTTTGGCACCAGGGCCGGCACCCATGCCTGCACCAGCGCCCACACCTGCCCCTGGGCCGATACCGGCGCCGGCTCCGCGGGCAAGGGGTTCAGCGGGCAAGGTAATGCCTTTCACCTGTGCGCGCTCCTGCATCAATTTGTGATGTTCCAAGCGGAGGGCGTCACGCTCTTGTGAAGTCTTCATACTGCGCATCTTGGCGCGATATTCGTTGCGCTCGACTTGCGTCATCAACTGGCTGCCATAAATCTGATCCTGCGTGCGGTCTTGCACGCGCGCCTGCGTTTGATCCTTGGCTTGATCCTGGGTCTTGTCCTGCGCCACCGCACCCGTAGCCACCCAGGCTGCCGACAGCGAAACTGCAGCAACCAGTGCCAGCCGGGTCAGGATAGTTTTTTGTGATGTCATGATTCACTCCTTTTGGTCGTCAATAGAAATGCCAAGACTATGGATACCCCCATGCCTGAGCTGCCCTGATTCATTCACCGGGCAGGTAGATGGTGCAGCGCGGACGTCGCGGCAGCATGTCGGCAAAAGCCGGTTGTGTATCAGTGTGTCGCCAAGCATATCGCGCAGGTATCAGAGCAGCCCAATGATGGATGGCGTGCCGTAAACTGCACCAAAACACATCATGACCACCTCATTTCCCCCCAAAATTCTTGTCGTTGACGACGACCCCGACCTGCGTGAGCTGCTGGCCACTTATCTGGGCAGCAATGGCTTTGTTGTATCAAGTGCCAACGATGGCACTGCCATGTGGGCGGCCCTGGAAGAAGGCATGCCCGATGCCATCGTGCTTGACTTGATGCTGCCCGGCGTGGATGGCCTGGCCCTGACACGGGCGCTGCGGACCAAGTCATCGGTGCCTATTCTGATGTTGTCAGCGCGTGGCGAGGAACTTGACCGCGTCATTGGCCTTGAGGTGGGCGCCGATGATTACCTGGCCAAGCCGTTTGGTCCGCGCGAATTGCTGGCGCGCTTGCGAGCCTTGCTTCGCCGTGGCCAGACACCCGAGTCGGAGTCGCCAGCGATCACAGCGCAGACCCGGTTTGGGCCATTTGCGCTCGACACGTTGGGACATCGCCTGCTGCGTGACGGTCAGGAAATCACCCTGACCAGCGCCGAATATGACCTGCTGGCCGCACTGGTGGCGCACCCCAACCGGGTGCTGTCGCGCGACACGCTGGTGGACATGTTGCGCGGCTACGAGCGTGACCCGTTTGACCGCAGCATTGACAACCGCGTGACCCGGTTGCGCCGCAAGATCGAGCCCGAACCTGCCTCGCCAGTGTTCATTCGCACCGTGCGTGGCGAGGGCTATCTGTTTAACCCGCGGGGCGGCCAGCCGTGAACCAACACCCCAGCCTGGCGCGCCAAAACACGGTGCGACTGGCGCTGGCCTTTGTCCTGATGGCGTTGTTGGTCGTTGCGCTGTTCACCTTCTGGGTGCTGCGGCCTCTGGCGCAACGATCCGCCGACGACCTGGCCGGGCTGATGGTGCTGTCCGCCCAAACCTGGGCAGAATTACCCCCGCAAACCCGACCTGCGTTTGAAAAAGAGCTTTTAACCAGCCATGCATTGGCGCTGCGCGCGGAGCTGCCCGGGCCGGGCCGCGACGAATGGCATCCGCCCTTCTTTTACCTGCTGGAAGATGCACTGTCGCAACGCACGGGTTTAAAACGCCACCTCAGCAGTGAGCACCTCGACACCGGCACCTGGTACTGGGCCGAGGTGCCCACCGGCAATAGCCATTTGGTGGTGGGTTTGTCGGCCACTCGCATTGACAGCCAGCCGGTGGCCGCCTTGGCTATGGCCTTGCTGGCTGGCTTGCTGTTTGCCATAGGCGTGGCCATTTGGCTGGCGCGCCGCCTGACCCAGCCACTGGCCCAACTGGAAGCCGCCAGCGCGCTGATTGGTCAGGGTGGCAGCCCGGCCTTGCTGCCCGAGACCGGCCCGCGCGAGCTGGTGAGCTTGAGCCGCCGTTTCAATGCCATGGCACTGCAGGTGCGCGACCTGCTCAGCGCGCGCACCACCTTGCTGGCCGGTGTGTCACATGATTTACGCACCCCGCTGGCACGCATGCGCCTGGCCCTTGAGATGCTCAAAGACAACCCCAACCCGGCGCTGATTGAGCGCATGGAGCGCGACATTGAGCAAATGAACCGCTTGATTGGCAATGTGCTGGCACTGGCGCGCGGGCTGGAGCATGAACCCCCTGTTGCCACCGAGTTATCCGATTTCTTGCACCAGATCGCCGCCGACTTTTCAACACCCACAAGCCCGGTCACTGTGACCTGCCCACTCGGCAGCTGGCCTGTCGCCACCACCGCCTTGCAGCGCGCCATTGGCAACCTGCTGCAAAACGCGCAACGCTACGCGCCGAATTTGCCGGTGGAACTGGTGGCCAGCTTTCAGGATGCGCACTGCCGCATTGGCGTGATAGACCACGGCCCCGGCATTCCGGCAGACCAAATGGCAGCGGTTTTCCAGCCCTTTCATCGGCTGGATGCCTCGCGCAGCCCGTTGACCGGTGGCTCGGGTCTGGGGCTGGCCATTGTGCGGGAGTTGGCGCGGGCCAATGGCTGGCAAGTGGCCTTGAAAGCCAACCCGGGTGGCGGTTTGCAAGCCTGGCTTGAACTACCGCGGCCTGCGTCCTAACGAAAAACTTCAAAAACAATAGCTGCTTACGCCTATAAAATAAGGGCTACAGCCCAATTTTTCATATAACACCATGACCTTCCCAAACGCCTTTGAAAACCTGAACGTGGTGGCACAACAAACCCTGCTGCCACCCAGCGCGCTGCACGACGACGTGCCCGCCACCGCACGTGCCACACAAACCGTAAGCAGCGCCCGCGCCACTGTGGCCAACATCCTGCAAGGGCAGGACAAGCGCTTGCTGGTGGTGGTGGGGCCTTGCTCGATTCACGACATCGGGGCGGCCAAGGAATACGCGCAACGCCTCAAAACCATGGCCGATGAATTGCATGACCAACTCTTCGTGGTGATGCGGGTTTATTTCGAGAAACCCCGCACCACGGTGGGCTGGAAGGGCCTGATCAACGACCCGCGTATGGACGACACGTTCCGCATTGAAGAAGGCCTGCACATTGCCCGCCAGTTGCTGGTCGATCTCAACGACATGGGCCTGCCCTGTGGCACTGAGGCGCTGGACCCGATCACACCGCAATACCTGGGCGACCTGATTGCCTGGAGCGCGATTGGCGCGCGCACCACCGAAAGCCAAACGCACCGTGAAATGGCCAGTGGCCTGTCGAGCCCGGTGGGTTTCAAGAACGGCACCGACGGCAACCTGGAAGTGGCCCTCAACGCCATGCTCTCAGCCGCGCAGCCGCACACCTTTTTGGGCATCAACGGCGAGGGCCAAGTGGCCCTGACGCAAACCCGCGGCAACTCTTTTGGCCATCTGATTTTGCGTGGCGGTGCACAGCCTAATTACGACTCGGTGGCGGTGGCTCAGGCCGAGGTCGAGCTGACCAAGGCGAAGTTACCGGTCAACATCGTGGTCGACTGCAGCCACGGCAACTCGCGTAAAAACCACGCGCTGCAAAGCCTGGTGCTGAAAGACGTGGTGGGTCAGATCGTGGACGGCTGCCAGTCCATCAAGGGCGTCATGCTGGAGTCCAACCTGTTTGAAGGCAACCAGAAACTTGGCAACCCGCAGGATTTGCGCTATGGCGTGTCCATTACCGATGCCTGCCTGGGTTGGGAAACCACTGAGACAGGCTTGCGTGAGGCAGCGGCACGGCTACGCGTTCGCAAATGAGGTGACCTCGGCTGACGGCTTGCTGGCTTGAGGCGCAGGCCACACACCGCTGCATCGGCAAGTGCCAGCTTGGCATGCCCGACCTGACTCAGCCTTCAGAGTTGAAACAGTTGTAATTTTTGGGAATTTTTCCCAAAAATTATGATCCAATCAAGATTTCAGTCTCGATTGGAGTTTTAGCCATGGCACAGTGTTACCGGATTTTTCGCAGTCTCTTGATTTGGGCCAGCATGCTGGCAGGTGTGGGCGCAAGCAGCGCGTGGGCCGAGGAGTTCTTGCCACCCGAACAAGCGTTTGCATTTACCGCCAGCGCCATCAACGACAGCACCGTCAGGCTGCACTGGACCATTGCGCCGGGTTACCACCTGTACCGTGACCGCATCAGCGTGCAAGCTGATGCCCCCAACGTGACATGGCAAGCCCTGATGATCCCGGCTGGCACGGAAGAATTCGACACCAATTTCAGCAAAATGGTGGCTGTGTTCAGAAACACACTCGATGTTGATGTGAAGATGACACAAGGCAATGCAGCCATTCCCCTAACCGTGGGCTGGCAGGGTTGTGCCGATTCCGGTCTGTGTTACCAGCCTGACAGCCAACAGCTGCAAGTTGCGCTGACCGGCATGGGTGCCGGAAAAAACGGCATTCAACTGGCCAGTGTCGGGGCGACAGAGGACACCGCTGCCCCGATCACCCCAAGCGGCGTTACGGCAACAGCATCAGTCGCACTAAATGCATCAAAAATACCTGTAGCCCTTTCAATAAAAACGCAACAAGCTCCTGATTCAATAGCACAAACCCTAGCTTCAGGCAGTCTGATGCAAACCTTGGGGGCATTTTTGCTGGCGGGTTTGTTGTTAGCTTTTACCCCTTGTGTGTTGCCCATGGTGCCAATTTTGTCATCACTGATCGCCGGGCAAACTGGCCCGGTCAGCCGTGGCAAAGGTTTTGGCTTGTCACTCGCTTACGCATTTGGCATGGCCTTGGTGTATGCCGGTTTTGGTGTGGCAGCCGGGTTGGCGGGCGAAGGCTTGGCTGCAGCGCTGCAAAACCCCTGGGTGCTGGGCGCCTTTGCCTTGCTGCTGTCAACCTTGGCGATGTCGATGTTTGGGTTCTATGAGTTGCAGATGCCCAGCTTTATCCAGAGCCGCGCCACCGAATGGTCCAACAGCTTCAAGGGCGGCTCGTTTGTTGGCGTGTTCATCATGGGTGGCGTGTCGGCGCTGGTCGTTGGCCCTTGCGTGGCGGCACCCTTGGCGGGGGCATTGGTGTACATCAGTCAGACACGCGATGTGGTGCTGGGTGGTCTGGCCTTGTTTTCGATGGCGCTGGGCATGAGTGTGCCCCTGCTGCTGGTGGGTTTGTCCGCAGGTAGCCTACTGCCACGCGCCGGCGCCTGGATGGAGCGCGTCAAGCAGGTGTTTGGCATGATGCTGTTGGGGGTGGCGATCTGGATGGTGTCACCGGTGATACCGACTGCAGCGCACATGTTGTTATGGGCTATCTGGCTGCTGACGGCCGCCGCGCTGCTGGGTGTTTTTGGCGCTGCCACACCTCAGCACGCACGTACCCCCGTGGCGGCGCGTGCCAGCGGGGCCGGTTTTACTGCCGTGGCACTGGTGTTGCTGATTGGCGCTGCCTCCGGGGGCCAATCGGTTTTGCAGCCTTTGAGCCATTTGGGTCTGGCGCAGGCGGGGAATCTACCGGGTGCCATCGCCCATGCCGGCCTGAAGTTCGAACGAGTCGCCAACGTGCAGGCGCTGAACGCTGCACTGACACAAGCCAAGCAGCACGGGCAAACCGTAATGCTGGATTTTTATGCTGACTGGTGTGTGTCGTGCAAAGAGTATGAGACGTTTACCTTCAGCGACAGCAGCGTACAAAAACGCTTGAACGGCGTCAAATTGCTGCAGGTGGACGTCACCGCCAACAGCGTTGATGACAAAGCCTTGCTCAAGCGCTTTGGCCTGTTCGGCCCACCGGGCATCGTCTTTTTTGATGGCGAGGACAATGCACAGGTGATTCACAAGGTCATTGGGTACCAGGCCCCTAAGGATTTTTTGGCCTCCTTGGGCACCGCCCAAATACTTTAAGGATGGCAACTGCTTAAAGGCATTGGCAGGTTGGCATGATGAAAAAAGCGGCACATGTGCCGCTTTTTTCATCAGCGCATGACGCGATCAGTCGTCAAACTCCAGCTTAGTCACCAGCAGTACATCACCCACCGTGCTGCCCTTGACTTTGATCTGGACGCCAACTTTCAAGTCGCTGGCGTTGCCGTGGCTGATCTCGGCAGTCGAGGCATCACAGCGTTGGCCGCGCACGATAAAGCTGGCAATGCTGGAAAAACTGGTGATGGTTCCACTTATTTCTGTGACGTGTGCAGACTGCTCATCTTCAAGCTCAACGCGGCGGGCTTTGAGCAAGCCAGCCACCCAGGTGCCATAAATTTCCACCCGCGCGCCCAAGCCAATTTGCGCACCAACCGGGCTGTAGCTGGCGTTGCTGATGTCCACCTCAATGTTCCCCAGGGTGAGCTGGCTGCCAGCCACCAACGCTGTCACAAAACCCTCAATTTCAACCTCGCCTTCACTCGGGTTGACCGCAGCTGCAGCAAGAGACCGCACCTGTGTCACGTTCAAACCAAGCCCATCCACAGACGGCACGCCTTCGACACGCACCAGACTGCCGGCGGCCAGTTCGGCCAGTTTGCTGCCCGTCAAGACCCAGGCATTCAAAGACACTTGCTGATTTGCCACCAGCACCTGGCCACTGCTCACCACCTGCGTCACGGCCGGCAAGGTGGCCACGCGCGTGGCCTGCCAGACATTGCCGTCAGCGCTCACCTGCAGCCCCCACACGGCCACCGCCTGGCCCACGCGCAATTGGCTCACCGCGGCCACCCCGTCAAACACGGTGTTGGCTTTGGTTTGAATGGTCATGCCAGAGACGACAAAATCACTGCCGACGATTTGGCTGATGACCCCTTGCCCGATGGACCAGACTTCGATTCGGGTAGCCGTTGCCATCGTCAGGTCAATCCCGCGTTCGCCCTCGATATCGGCCACCATGCCAAGACGCAAGTCGGCGGACGTGGCTGCAACGCCATTGAGCTGCACTTGCGCTTGAACATCGTTGAAGGTGATGCCGTTGACAATGACACTGCCAAACCCGGCGATTGAGCCTTGGGCATACAGCGGCGACCCCGTGCCACCGGTTCCAGGCGAACCAGCATACTGACCGCTCCCGCTCCCGCCACAGGCGCTCAGGGCGGTCCCGGCCATGATGATCCAGGCACGCCGGTTCAGGCTATTTTCAATAAGGTCAACGTCACTCATGGCTTGGCTTGTCGTTTGGTTTGTTTTATGGTCTGAGGCTTGGCCAGGCTGGCTGCCGGTCGGGTTGACATGGCGTCATGAAAATACACGCCAAATCTGACCCGGTGTTTGGGGCCGCTGTCCGCCAGGCTGCGCTGCTTGGCAACCGTCGCTGTTTGTAAAAATTGCTGCAACGCAACCGACCAGAGTTGTCGCGCCCTGATCTGCAATTGCTGCGCTTGCGCCTCTGAGAGGTCAAGCGAAAAGGCGCTTTGCTCAAGCATCAGAGGCCCAGGGCGATCTGGCGCCAGGTTGTGCACAGCAGTAGCCAGATGGTCGCTGACGTTGGCTGCCAAAAAGTGGAACGACTCACTTAAACCCTCTTTGGGCACAAAGGCGTTGCTCTTGAGCGCGACGTAGCCGTCGTCTTGCAGGCTCACCACGCCAAGCCGCTCCAGTTCATCAAGCACCGCACGGGCCCCAACGTCGCGGCTCACCTCGGCGACGAGTGTGGTGAAGTCTGGCTCGCCCATCTGCCCGCGCTTGGGCGTACGCGCCAGTGGGCGGGCGCTTTGGTCGGCATTGAGGTAGTGCGGCTCACTGATCCATCGAGCCACCACAGAGGCCGCAACCGGCACCATGGGCGTGACCAGATCGGTTGATTCTGGCGCTTCGCGCAGGCGCTTCACATCTTTGCGGTGCACGCCTGTGAGTAAGGCAATACGGGTATCCGAGCTGCCTTTGTCGGCTAGGCCATAAGCACCTACGGCTTCATCGACCAAGGCTTTTTTAAGTAATTCGACCATCGATGGCAATTGCAGACCATGCCCAATCATCAGACGAGCCAAGGGCTGCAACACCTGTGCAATGGCCTGCCCAGCCAAGGCAGGCTCAGGCAAACCTGCAGTACGCAGGGCAGGCTGAGGGGTTTCTTGAGGGGTGGACATGGATGGCGGGCGTAAGGAGTGCGCAATGCGTTTGGTGCCTGAATTGTGCCTTAACGTTCAGTTACACACAAAAATTCGGGTTTTTTTCCCAAAGTTTTAAATTTCAATGATAATCCCTCACCGACATATTTTTTGGGAAATTTTCCCAAATTAAGACACTTTTTGACACACATTTTGAAAGTCATTCGCTCATGAAAAAAGTCATCACCAAAATCGCCGCCTTGCTGCTGACCACCCTGCTGGGCGTGACTGCACAAGCACTGGACCTTGGTCAGCCCGCGCCGCTCTTCAGCTTGCCCGGCGTACAGGCGGCAGTGGACCTGAGCAGCTTCAAAGGCCAAACCGTGTACCTTGACTTCTGGGCGTCATGGTGCGGCCCCTGTAAGCAGTCGTTTCCCTGGATGAACGAGATGCAAACCAAATACAGCAGCAAGGGCTTGCGTGTGGTCGCAGTCAACGTGGACCAACGCCATGCTGACGCCACCTTGTTCCTGAAAGACAACCCGACCAATTTCACCGTGGCGTTTGACGCAATTGGCCAAACACCGAAGAACTACGCCATTCGCGGCATGCCCACCTCGGTGCTCATTGGCCCGGACGGCAAAGTGATCAGCATTCACAACGGCTTCAAGGCCGAACATCGGGCGGAGCTGGAGACACAAATCAAGCAAGCCCTGCACCTCTGAAACGCCTCAATGGAAACCCGATGAAAAATGCTTTGATGAAGATCCTGACGGTCACGGCAATGGCGTGGCTAAGCGGCTGCAGCAGTCTGGGACAGGTCACAGCCTGGGAAAAAGGCAACCTGGCCAAACCCATGATGACCTTTGAAGGCGATGCACTCGAGCAGCGCTTTGTGCAACACATCTATGGCAGCAAAGAGAACTCCAGCGGCGGCTATGGCGTTGGCGGCGGCGGCTGTGGTTGCAACTAAAGCATAACTTTCAGCATGAAAAAATCAAACCCCATGTCTCAGCAGCACGCCACCGGGATCTTGTTGGCCTCTTTGGTGCTACCTGGCCTGGTGGCCTTGGCCGGCTTTGCCCCTCTGTCGGCAGTTGCCGAAAACGCCCCGGAAAAAACCACCATCGCCATCAAGTACGGCATCTATGACGATGGCCAGGCCGGCTGGGATCGCGTCAGCGTGAAGGCGCCGCACGTATACGTGCAGGCGCCCATCGGCAGTGAATGGGCCCTTGAAGGCTCTTGGGTAGGCGACAGCGTGTCAGGCGCTTCACCGCGGTGGCATTCCCAAAAAAGCGGTGCCAGCCGGATGAGTGATTACCGCAGTGCCAGCGACCTTAAAGTCACCCGCTATTTTCCCCGTGCGGCGGTGTCGGCAAGCGTGGCCTATTCTGACGAACACGACTACACCTCGACCGCCATTGGGCTGGATGCACGCTGGTCCAGCGAAGACAACAACCGAACCTGGACAGTGGGTTATGGCACGTCCAATGACAGCATCGACAACAGCCTCACCCTTGGCACTGCCATTGACAAACACAAGCGTACACATGAGTACATGGCAGGCGTCACGCAAGTGCTTACCCCCACAGACATTGCCCAACTCAACCTGACCCGCAGCGTTGGCAGCGGCTATTTCACTGACCCCTACAAACTGTTTGACCAGCGCCCCGAGCAGCGCAACACCTGGATTGCATTGGCACGCTGGAACCACTATGTTGAGCGTTTTGACGCCGCCATTCACAGCAGCTACCGCTATTACAGCGACACCTTTGGCGTGAACTCACACACTTTTGGGGTTGAATGGGTGCAACCCATTGGCAAATGGACGTTCACGCCAGGCGTGCGCTACTACAGCCAGAGCGCAGCCAATTTCTACTTTGACGCGGTGCTGGACGCACAAGGTCAATACGACCTGGGTGCCACGCTGGCGCCTACAGGCAACATGACTTACAAGTCCGCCGACCAGCGTCTTTCTGCCTTTGGTGCGGTCACACTGTCGATCAAGGCCAGCTATGCCGTCACACCCAACACCGTGGTGGATGTCAAGTTTGAGAACTACCGCCAGACCTCGGGGTTGCACCTGGGCGGCAGCGGTAGTCCAGGGTTAGACACGTTCAATGCCAACTTCACCCAAGTTGGCCTGACGCACCGCTTCTAGAAAGCCGTCCATGAGCCGCTGGCGCGCGTTGCGTTTTGACTTTTCAGCCATGGCCTCGCCTTGTAGCTTGCTGCTTGATGGCCAGGATGAACGCGTCATGCGTCGGGCTGCCAAGGCGGCGATCGCCGAGGTGCAGCGCATTGAACACAAATTTTCACGTTTCCGCGCCGCCAGCGTCATCAGCAGTATCAACCGTGCGGCCGGGATGGCGGCCGTGCCAGTAGATGCCGAAACCATGGGCCTGCTTGACTTTGCCCAAGCGCTTTGGGTGCAAAGCGAGGGCTTGTTTGACATCACCTCCGGGGTGTTGCAACGTGCCTGGGACTTCAAACAAGCCAAGCGACCCACAGCGACCCAGCTGCAGGCCTTGCTGCCCTTGGTAGGCTTGCAAGGGCTTGAGCGCCAGGGCCGCAAAGTGCGTTTGACACAGCCCGGTATGACGCTGGATTTTGGCGGCTTTGGCAAAGAATACGCCGCCGACCGGGCTGCTGCCGTGCTGCAAAGCCATGGGTTTGCACACGCTTTGGTGAATTTGGGAGGTGATTTACACGCTTTGGGTGGGCGTGGCCTGCCAGAACTGCAAGGTACAGCCTGGCAAATCGACATGGCACACCCCCGGCCCGACACGGCAAGTGCAGCCAAAACGTTGGCGACATTGGCACTGTCACGCGGTGGCCTGGCCACCAGTGGCGACTACGAACGGTTTTTTATTCAGGATGGGGTGCGCTATTGCCACGTGCTAAACCCACAGACGGGTTGGCCGGTGAGCCACTGGCAGTCCATCAGCGTGCTGACCAGCAACACCACCACAGCAGGTGCGGCAGCCACTATCGCCATGCTCAAAGGTCCGAACGCTGTGGATTGGCTGCAATCGCAAAACCTGCGTTACCTGGCCGTGCAGCACGATGGCCAGGTGTTGCGCGGCCCAAGTGCTTGTTGAGCCTGCTGCCTGTTCCACCCACCATTTTTCGTGCACATACAAGCGTCTATCCACATCTGTCTATGCGCTCACGACATCTATTCCCATTCCAACTTTCTTAGCTTTCACCCACCCCGCCCCGAGGAACTTCACCATGACAAACACCACGCACTATTTTTCACTTGGCCTGATCACCGCAGCTGTGGCCACGCTCACCGCTTGCGGCGGAGGCAGCAGCAGTAACGAACCCGCAGTCGCGCCGACCATCTCCGGCGTGGCCGCCACCGGTCTGGCCATTTCTGGCGGCAGTGTGTCCCTTAAATGCGTCAGCGGCACGGCAGCTGCCGTCGCCACCAACACCGATGGCAGCTACAACGTACCTGCTACTGGCCTGACCTTGCCGTGCCTGGCACGGGTGGATTTCGGCACCGCACAAAAACTCCACACTTTGGTCAGCGCATTGGGCAACGCCAACATCACCCCAGTCACTGACTTGGTCCTTGCCAACCTTGTCAAAGGCACTGCGGCCTCGGCTTTTGACAACTTTGACGCCGCCACGGTCAAGACCTACGACGCTGCCAAGGTGTCTGCTGCCCTGACCGGCGTCAAGGCTTACCTGACCAGTCTGGGCGTGGACACATCCAGGTTGGCGCTTGACCCCATTGGCACCAAACTGGTCGCGGCCACGGTGGCCTTGCCTGGCATTGGCGACGACACCGATCAGGTGCTGGACCAGCTCAAGATCAAGCTGGGGACAAAAACCATAGAAGCGGCTGGCCTCGAACTAGCCGCTATCACACCCACACCAGCGCCTGCGGCACCCACACCGGTGGCGTCGTCACCCGCAGCAGCGGCATCGGCCACGCAACCCGCGGCGTCTGCCCCTGCATCGACGCCAGCACCCGCCGCACAAACCATCACGTTTGCTGGCCCTGGCGCCCAGACTCTGGGCGCATCACCTGCTGCATTGAGCGCCGCCACAAGTTCTGGGCTAGCCGCTACCTTCACATCTGCAACGTCTGCGGTGTGCACGGTCAGTGGCACAGCATTGACGCTAGTGGCTGTAGGCAACTGCACCATCACTGCCAACCAGGCTGGCAACACCGGCTACGCAGCTGCCACACCGGTCTCAATCACATTCAAAGTGGCTGCTGCGCCTCTCAAAGCACAGGCCATCACGTTTGCGCAACCAGCCAACCAGACCATGGGCGTAGCCACACCGGCCTTGAGTGCCAATGCGGATTCCGGACTCGCGGTCAGCTTTGCGTCCACTACACCGGCAGTTTGCACGGTGAGTGGCGTAACGCTGACGCTGGTGGCGGCAGGCACTTGCAGCGTCACGGCAACCCAGACGGGCAATGCCAGTTTCTCTGGCGCAACAGCGGTGGCACGTAGCTTCACCGTGGCCGCAGCACCTGTGGTGAATTCTGCAGCCAACGGCAAAGTGCTGTACACCACGAACAGCGTTTTAAGTTGTGCAAATTGCCACGGCACGCCGCCGAGCCTTCAGAAAGTTCTGAACGGCGCAAATAACCCAACTCGCATTCTGAGCGCGATCAACAGCAACGCCGGCGGCATGGGCATGTTCGCAGGAAAGCTTTCCACGCAGCAGTTGAATGACTTGGCTGCTTACCTGGCCACCCCCAATCTGTAACGCAAAACCGATGCATCAGCACGCTCGATGACTTGCATCGGGTACTGCTGATGCCACGCTTAAACGCCAAGTTGCCGCTTAGCGTCAGCAAGGCCAATCCAACACAACTACCGGAGCTCACCATGAAATTTCACACCAACCACTTCACCCTCAGCCTGATTTCAGCTGCGGCCCTGACCCTCACCGCTTGCGGCGGTGGGGGTGGCAGTACCGCCACGGCACCTGCAAGCCTCACCGCTGCAGCACTTACACCAGTCACCACCACGGTCATGGACGGCTTGATCAGCAACGCACAGGTTTGCGTGGACAGCAACAACGACGGCATTTGTCAAACAACTGAAACCCAAGGGCGCACCAATGCCGCCGGCCAGGTCACACTCAATGTGCCCACAGCCGACCTGGCAACTGTCACCTTGGTCGCTCAAATTGGTCTGGACGCCACCGACGCTGACACTGGTGCCGTGAAAACGGCCTACAGCATGCAAACGCCAGCGGGCAAGCACAGTGTGATCAGCCCACTGACCACCTTGGTCCAAACGAAGATTGACGCCGACAAAGCAGCCGGAGTCAACACCAGCATTGAGACTGCTGAAACCCATATCAAGAGCCAAATGGGTCTGACGGCGACCACCGTGTCTGTTTTTGACGACTATGTTGCCAAACGCAGCAGCAGTGACGATCACAAAAAAGCCGGCGTGTTTGCCGCAACCTATGTGCTGAGCGTTCAAAAATCCAAGGAGCATGATGCGCAGGCGACGGCCTCAGGGACAGCGTCCACTTGCCCCACAAGCAGCACCCAATTAGCCAGTGCGAACGCCGAAACACGCACCAGCAGCGAAAAAAATGACAGCAGTGAAAGCCATTCCAGCAATGAACAGAGCGAGCAGGACGAACACGCCAGGGAAGACCACATCGAAAGCAACTTGCTGAATAACCTGGAAGCTATTCGTCAAATCGCAGAGTCTGACCACAGTAACAAAACTTCAGATGACATCAAAAACCTGGTGCCTTATGTGCCTGCATGTGCCACAACGGGCACCGTGACGCCAACAACGCCTGTAACGCCTGTCACACCAACAGTACCCACAACGCCGACAACACCTGCAGCGCCCACGGCATCAGCCACTGCAGGCAAAGCCAGTTACATGAGTTTGTGTATTGCATGCCACACCGCAACCCCGGCCAACAATGTCAGCAAAATTCTGAAGGGGGCCAATGCCTCAAACACAATTTTGAGCGCCATCAGCAGCAACAAGGGCGGCATGGGCTACTTGAGCAGTTCAGTAAACGCCACCGTTGCCAGCAACATTGCCGCTTATCTGGCCACGCCCGGCATTTAACAGGCTCTTTGCGCACAACCCGTGCGCCTGATCTCAAGCGGCCAGAGCTGCCTCAATGTCTTCATTCAGGCTCTCTGGCATGTCGGTAGGCGCATAACGCTTGCGCACTTGGCCATTTTTCCCCACCAGAAACTTGGTGAAATTCCACTTGATGCGCTTGCTGCCCAGCAGGCCAGGCGCTTCTGAACAAAGCCAGTGGTAGAGCGGGTGTGCCTGCTCGCCATTGACCTCTATCTTGGCCATCATCGGAAACGTCACGCCGTAATTACGCTGGCAAAAGCTTGCAATCTCGTCATTCGTGCCCGCATCTTGCGCGCCAAACTGGTTGCACGGAAAGCCCAGCACCACCAGACCATCTTTGCCATAGCGCTCATGCAACTGCTCAAGCCCGGTGAATTGCGGCGTGAAACCGCAGGCGCTGGCGGTATTGACAATCAACAAGGCTTTGCCTTTGAACTGATTCATGGCAACAGATTTGCCGTCGATTGACAGCGCCTCGAAGTCATAAACCGTTGTCATTCCTTGCCCTTCATATTCGCTTAGCCATGCGCCTTGTCGTTTCTGGCAATGGCTAGCAAGCGCTCAATTTCGTCGGCATGCTGCACCAGATTGCGTGCGTGCCAGCGGCGAATCAGCAGCATAAAGCCGGCAATCACCACGCCAAACCCGGTGATGGCCACAAAAGTTGGCACCCCCAACCCGGTGGACAGGCTGTAAAGCGCGCCCAAGCCCAAAATGCAGGCCTGTTCATTGAAGTTTTGCACCGCAATCGAGCGCCCAGCCCCCATCAAATTATGGCCACGGTGCTGCAACAAGGCGTTCATGGGCACCACCAAAAAGCCGCCCAGGGCCCCCAGCATGATCAAAAACGGTGCTGCCACCCAAACATTGGTAATGAAGATCAGGCCAATGATCAGCAAGCCCATCACGATACCCAAGGTGATCACGCGGGGGCCATCTTCAAGCTTCATGCGCATGGAAGCGGCCATGGCGCCAACCGCCATGCCAATGGCGACCACACCTTGCAAGGCAGACGCCTGCGTAACCGAATACCCCAGCGCAGCCGCCGCCCAAGCCAGCACAATAAAACGCAAATTGCCGGCCACGCCCCAAATCAGCGTGGTGGCCGCCAGAGAGATTTGACCCAGCTTGTCACGCCACAAGCGGGCGTTGCAGGTCCAGAAATCAGGCAACAGGGCCAGCAAGTGCCGCGGCTTGGGCATGGGCCGCATCAGCACACCGGTGAGCGGAATATGGGTGTTGAACCAAGTAGCCAACAAGTAGACAAAAATCAGCACGGCAATGGCGGCTTCAGGCGGGGTGTCCACGGAGGTCGTGATGAATGGAAAATCAACCGCCAGCAGGTGCGGTGATATCAATGACCCCACCAGTTGCCCACCCAGCAGCACGCCCAAAATGATTGAGCCAATCGTCAGCCCCTCGATCCAGCCATTGGCTTTAACCAGTTGCGAGGCTGGCAGCAGTTCGGTCAGGATGCCGTACTTGGCCGGTGAATAAGCGGCAGCGCCCAGCCCCACCACCGCGTAAGCGAGCAGCGGGTGCGTGCCAAACAACATGAAGAGGCAGCCTGCCACTTTGATGAAGTTGCTGATCAGCATGACCCGGCCTTTGGGCATGGAATCGGCAAAAGCCCCGACAAAAGGCGCCAAAACCACGTAAAACAAGGCAAACATGGGCACCAATGCGGCCTGCTGCCACTCGGGCGCCTTGCTGGTGCGCAGCAATTGCACGGCAGCGACGAACAAGGCATTGTCGGCAAGCGAGCTGAAAAACTGCGCTGCCATGATGGTAAAGAAGCCGCGTTTCATCGATATTGTTGGCGACCGCTTGTTGCGGCGCATTAAGGGGTGACGTGTCTCCAAACGGTACGGGTTATAGCACGGCACGGCAGTGTCAAAATCAGCCCACTGCATTAATCCACACCACCATGCCACGCCCGATATCAGCCACCATTTACCCTGCTGCACTGCAGCACAACCTGAACCGCAGTCGGGCCGCCGCCCCGGAGGCCAAAGTCTGGGCTGTGGTCAAGGCCAATGCCTACGGCCATGGCATTGGGCGCGTCTTTGAAGGACTGCGCAGCGCCGACGGTTTTGCATTGCTGGACCTGGATGAGGCTCAAGCCTTGCGCGCCCTGGGCTGGCGCGGACCGATTCTGTTGCTAGAAGGCATTTTTGAGCCGCGCGACCTGGAGCTGTGCTCACGCCTTGACCTCTGGCACACGGTGCATTGCGACGAGCAGATCGACTGGCTGGCCGCCTGCAAGACTCATGTGGCGCACCGGGTTTTTTTAAAAATGAACAGCGGCATGAACCGGCTTGGCTTCACGCCAGAGCGTTACCGCAGCGCCTGGGCCCGACTAAGTGCCTTGCCACAGGTCGATGAAATTTCACTCATGACACACTTCAGCGATGCCGATGGCGGCAAAGGCATTGCCGCGCAAATGGCCTGTTTTGCCGAGGCCACACGTGACCTGCCCGGCGAGCGCTCTTTGAGCAACAGCGCCGCCACCCTGCGCCACCCCGATGCCGTGGCTGCCTCCGACTGGATACGCCCGGGCATCAGCCTGTATGGCAGCGCGCCAGACCACCCGGAACACACCGCTGCCGACTGGGGCCTGCAGCCCACCATGACACTTTCTTCTAAAATCATAGCTACTCAGGCAATATCCTCAGGGTCTAGCGTCGGATATGGCTCAACATTTATTGCAGACAACCCAATGCGTGTGGGTGTCGTGGCCTGCGGCTATGCCGATGGTTACCCGCGCGTGGCGCCCACTGGCACTCCCGTGTTGGTGGATGGTGTGCGCACCCGCCTCATCGGGCGCGTCAGCATGGACATGGTCATGGTCGATTTAACCCACTTGCCGCAGGCTGGCATGGGCAGCGTTGTCACCCTGTGGGGCCGCGCCCAAAACGGCGTCGTGCTGGGCATTGACGAGGTGGCCCGGGCGGCTGGCACGCTTGGGTATGAGCTGATGTGTGGCTTGGCGCAACGGGTACCGGTGCAGGTGGCTGACTGATGATGGCCCACCTGCCCGTGCCCCTGAGCCGGGTACAGCTGGGCCGCACCATGCCGGTGGACATCCGCACGCCGGATGGCCGTCTGCTGTTGCGCCGTGGCCAGGTGCTGCAATCCGAGGCGCAGCGCGAGATGCTGGCCGGTCACCAGGCCTGTATGACCGAGACCGACGCCCACGCCTGGCAGCGAGCCCATGAGCGGGAAATGCGCACCATGCGCCTGAATGGCGTGCCCTCGGCCGAGATCGCCCGCACACCCATGCCCGCTGAAATTCTCGACACGGACTACCTGGAAGGCCGTACGGTGGACGGCGGCTGGCTGGATTTGCAGGAGATATTGCGTGGCCTGCTGTACCAGGGCGCCGCAGCCACCAAACCATTGCCGCGACTGGAGGGCATTGAACAAAAAGCCGTGGCATTGTTGAACCAGGACCCGGATGAATGCCTGTTTGTGCTGTTTCAGGCCCTGCCAGACCTGGGGCTTGGTTACTGCGCCACCCACGCCTTGCTCAGTGGCGCGGTGGCGGCACTTACCGCCGACAAGCTGGCCTTGCCGCCAGGCAACCGAACGGTGTTGCTGCGCTCGGCCCTGGTCATGAACATTGGCATGGCACGGCCACAAGACAGCCTGGCGCGCCAACACCAACCACCGAGCCCTGCACAGCGCAGCATCATCACCACCCACCCGCCCACCAGCGCCGACATCTTGCGCGGTTTTGGTGTGCAAGACGCCGAATTGCTGGACATGGTGCATTGGCATCACGCCCCCGAAGGCACCACCGGGCATGCCGAGCAGCAATTAGGCCTGCAACTGCTGCACCTGGCCGACACCTTGGTGGCCAAGATGGCGCCGCGCATCAGCCGCCCGGCCATGTCGGCGCTGGGGGCGGCCAAGTCGCTGGTGCTGGAGGCCACCGCGCAAACCCAAACCGAGCGCATCGCCATGGCCTCTGTGATGGGCTTTTACCCGCCCGGCACCTATGTGCAGCTGGCCAATGGCGAGGTGGCGGTGGTGATCGCCCGCGGCGAACGCGCCGCCACGCCGCACGTGGCCAGCCTCATCAACGCCAAAGGCATGCCCATGAGCAGCTACCTGTACCGCGATACCCGCCTGGTCGATCACACCGTGCGCGCACCGCTGCCTGCGAACCAGGTCAACGTGCGCGTCAACCTTGAGAAGGTGCAGCGACTGCGCCAGCAGCACGGGGTTTAACCAACTCAAACCACAGCACACTGACCAGCCCAAGGCCCACGGCCCCCGCCAGATAAGACACCGGCAGCATCTGGAACGCAAACAGGCGCGCCAACCACGGCACATACAGCGCCAGCAGCAGTAGGCTCAGAGCGGCCGTCACCACCAGCCACAGGCTACGGTTGGGCACCCACAAGCTCGCCCACAAAGAACCCACGCGGCTGCGGTTAGAAAAGATCAGCGCCAGATTGGTGCACACCAGCGCCGCAAATGCAAAGGCCCGCGCGGCCCCCTCGGTGAGCTGTGCCGCACCCCACACCGTGGCTGCCAGCACCAGCGCCAGAGCACCCAAGCCCTGCAGCAGCGCCAGCCAAAGTGTCATGCCGCCAAATAGGGGGGCGGACACATCGCGCGGCGGGCGCTGCATCACATCCGCCTCAGCCGGCTCATTCTCAAACACCATCGAGCAGGCCGGGTCAATCACCAGTTCAAGAAATGCAATGTGCAACGGAAACAGCACCGTGGGCCAGCCCAGCAGCACCGGCAGCAAGGCCATGCCGGCAATCGGCACATGCACCGCCAGGATGTAGCTCATGGACTTGCGCAGGTTGTCAAAAATGCGCCGCCCCAGGCGCACCGCCCCCACGATAGAGGCAAAGTTGTCGTCCAGCAGAACGATGGACGCCGCCTCACGCGCCACGTCGGTGCCGCGCCCACCCATGGCCACACCCACATGGGCGGCCTTCAGGGCGGGTGCGTCGTTGACACCATCACCGGTCATGGCCACCACCTCGCCGTCGGCCTTCAGGGCTTGCACAATGCGCAGCTTTTGCGCCGGAGCGATTCGGGCGCAAACACTCACGGTGCGCATGCGTTGCTGCAGTTCGGTGTCGGTCAATGCCGCCAAGGCCTCACCGGTGAGCAGCCAGTCATCGGGTTGCGCCACGGCAATCCCAGGGGGTTTCGCGGACTTCTGCACCAGAGCCTGGTCAATCGGTGAGGCCGTCCGCAACCCGGCCTGTCGCGCAATGGCCTGGGCCGTTGCCGGGTAATCCCCGGTGATCATCACCACCCGAATGCCGGCCGCGTAGGCCTGGCGCATGGCCTCTGGTATTTCGGCACGCAAAGGGTCGGCCAAGCCGAGCAGTCCGACAAATTCAAATTCGAAGTCGTGCTCAATGGCCGGCCAGTTGTCTCCCTCAAATCTGGCGCGCGCCACACCCAGCACACGCAAGCCTTTGGCCGCCATGGCATCAACCGCACTGGCAATCACTTTTTGGGCAGCCGGTGCCAGATGGCACAAATCCACAATGGCTTCGGGCGCCCCTTTGGCGGCCACCACGTGGGCATCACCCACACGCGCCTGCCAGACATGCGACATGGCACGCAGCTCGGGTGTGAGGCCATAGGTCTGCATCAGCGTCCAATCACGGTGCAAGTGCTCAGTGTCTTGCAAAAAGTGTTGACCAAGCCGGCGAAAGGCTTTTTCCATCGGGTCGAACGGATCAGTCACGCTGGCCAGAATCGAAAACTCCACCAGGGTATGAAAGTGCTCTGGCAGCTCGGTGGTGTTGGCGTAGTCAATGCTCAAACTTTGCGCCGTGGCCCCTTCACTTTGCCCCGCCACCAAAACAAGCGCCGACAAAGAAGCATCAAGCACCGGCTGCGGCACATAAAGCTCAGCCACCGTCATGCGGTTTTCGGTGAGTGTGCCGGTTTTGTCCACGCACAATACGCTGGTGGCCCCCAGTGTTTCAATGGCGGCAATGCGCCGGGTCAACACCTGCTGTTTGGACAAGCGCCAAGCACCCAAGGCGGGGATGACAGTCAGCACCACACTGAACTCTTGCGGCAGCAGGGCCATGGCCAGCGCAATAGCGGCCAGCAACGCACCTAACCAATCACCACGCATCAGGCCGTAGGCGAGCAACAAAAACAGGCTGGCGCCCACCGCCACCATGGCCAGCACCTTGACCAGTCGCGCCATTTGTTGCTTGAGCGGCGACACCTCTGCATTCAAGCCGCCCAGCGCCAGCCCAATGCGGCCAATTTCGCTGCGGGCCCCCGTGGCGGTGACTCGCGCCATGGCTTGCCCGCGCACCAGCAGCGTGCCCGAGAACAAGCTTGACTGGCTGCCATCGCCCGCAGAGGCATTGACAACCAGCTCCGATATTGCTTCTACACCATCGGGCTCAACGGTGGCGCTGTCTGCGGCCACTTTGTCCACCGGCAAGGGCTCGCCTGTGAGCAGCGATTCATCCACCTGAACCTCGCTGCCCTGAATCAGCACCGCGTCGGCGGGCACACGATCACCCTCAGACAACACCAGCACATCCCCCACCACCACATCGCGCCCGGCAATGCGCTGCGCCACGCCGTCGCGCCAGACCAGCGCACGCGGGCTGGTGAGGTCGCGCAGCGACTCAATCGCGCGCTCGGTCTTGCCCTCCTGGTACAAGGTGAGGGCCAGCACCACCAGCACCAGGCCGAACATGATCAGACCTTCCTGCAAATCACCCAACACCAGGTACAGAACACCTGCGGCCAGCAACAGGGCAAACATGGGGTCGGACAGCGTCTCACGCGCAATCGCCAACAAGCCACGGTGCAATGCGCCGGGCAATTCGTTGGGGCCGTTGTCCTGCAGGGCCTGCGCGGCTTGCACGGCGCTCAAACCTTGTGGTTCTGCCCCGTTTTTAGAGCCAGGCGCTGCGCTCACCGTCTTGTCTGTCGTTTGTAAAACCATTGTTTACCCCCTTCAACCATCAGTAAATAACACACCAGAAGCCCCGCCAGCAACGCAAAAAATGCCAGTGGCAGCGGCGTAAAACCAAGATAAGGTGCCAGTGGCGTGAACGGCAGCAGCATGGCGGCCAGCACCACCGCCAAGGAGGTCAACACCAGCCAGCGGTTGGGCTGGCTGCGCAATGGGTTGCGCCGGGTGCGGATGACAAAAATCACCAACACTTGGGTCGCCATGGACTCAACAAACCAGCCGGTGCGAAACATAGCCTCGTGCGCCTCAAACAATTTGATCAGCAGGTAAAAGGTCAAGAAATCAAACAGCGAACTGATCGGGCCAATGGTCAACATGAAGTTGCGAATAAAGCCCATGTCCCAGTGTTTGGGCTGCGCCAGGTCTTCAGCGTCCACATTGTCAAGCGGCAGGGTAACCTCTGACACGTCATAGAGCAGGTTATTGAGCAATATCTGCAAAGGCAGCATCGGCAGAAACGGCAAAAACAGCGTGGCAGCGGCCATGCTGAACATGTTGCCAAAGTTGGAGCTGGTGGCCATCATGATGTACTTCATGACGTTGCTAAAAGTGCGCCGCCCTTCCAGCACGCCTGCGTGCAGCACCATCAAGTCGCGCTCCAGCAAAATCATGGCGGCAGCCTGCTTGGCCACGTCCACCGCGCCATCCACCGAGATGCCCACATCAGCGGTGTGCAGCGAGGGCGCGTCGTTGATGCCGTCCCCCAAATAACCCACCACATGGCCGCGTGCCCTCAATGCCAGGATGATGCGGTTTTTCTGTGCCGGGTTCACACGGCAAAACAGGTTGACGGCCTCCACCCGGGCGCGCAGGGCGTCGTCGTTCATGGCCGCCACCTCGGTGCCGGTGAGCACACCGTCAATGCCCACACCAAGCTGGGTGCAGACATGGCGCGTGACGCGTTCGTTGTCACCGGTGACGATTTTCACGGCCACGCCACTGGCTGCCATGGCGGCAATGGCTTGCCCGGCACTGGCTTTGGGCGGGTCAAGAAAGGCGGCGAAACCCGCAAAAATCAGGGCACTTTCATCCGACACCACAGCGTGCGGGTGGTCCAGTGCCACATCTCGCCAGGCAATGCCAAGCACCCGAAAGCCGTCTTCGCCCAAGTGGTCAAACAGGGTGTTGATGCGGGCCTGCGCTGCTTCATCCAACGCCACTGTCAGGCCACCTGCGTCCTGATAGTGGGTGCACAGGCGCAACACGTCTTCAGGTGCGCCCTTGACCACCAAGCGGCGCGCGCTGCAACGCTCCACCAGCACCGAGACGCGGCGGCGCTCAAAGTCAAAAGGCACCTCGTCAATCTTGGTCCAGCCCGACACATCCACCTCTTCATGCGTCAGGATGGCATCGTCGAGCGGGCTTTTCAGGCCGCTCTCGAAATAGCTGTTGAGGTAGGCTAATTCAAGCACCTGCGGGTTGTCGGCACCGCTGGCATCAACATGGCGCTCCAGGCGAATGCGGGCCTCAGTTAGCGTCCCGGTTTTGTCGGTGCACAACACATCCATGGCCCCCAGGTCTTGAATGGCCGAGGGGCGTTTGACGATCACCTTCAGGGCCGCCATGCGCAGCGCCCCGCGCGTCAACGTCACCGACACCACCATCGGCAGCAGCTCAGGCGTCAGGCCCACGGCGAGCGCCACGGCAAACAAAAACGACTCCAGCAACGGGCGGTGCAGCGCCAAATTCACCAGCAAGGTGAACAGCACCAGCAGCAAGGTGAGGCGCATGATCAACATGCCGAAGCGGCGCGTACCGACCTCAAAAGCGGTGGGTGGCGCCGTTTGTGTCAAGCTGACCGCAATTTGCCCCAGCGACGTCTGGCTACCAGTACGCTCCAAGAGCACCCGCGCAGAGCCACTGACCACCGAACTGCCCATGAAAACACGGTCTGGCGCCACAGCATCATCGGCTTCCACAGCGGCATGGGTGTGGCCTTGGCTGGTGTCATGGCTGTCACTGTTATTGCCGGTGGGCGGGTTTGCGGCCGAAGCAGGCTGCACCGGCTGCTGAGGAAGTGTGCCCGTGCTGCGCTTTTCCACCGGGTAGGGTTCCCCCGTGAGCTGCGCCTGGTTGACGAAGAAGTCATTGGCCTGCAGCACCTGTGCGTCGGCAGGCACCAGGTCACCGGCGGACAGCAGCACCACATCGCCGGGCACCAGGTCAGCCACCGGCAATTCGCGCGGCACACCATCGCGCAGCACATTGGCCGTGACGGCCACCTGCAACGCCAGCTGGTCGGCAGCGCGGCCGGCACGGTAAGACTGCACAAAATCCAGCGTCACGCTCATCAGCACAATCAGGCCAATGATGAGGGCGCCACTGGCATCGCCCGTGGCGGCTGAAATGGCACTGGCCACCAGAAGCACCAGCACCAACGGGTTTTTGAACTGCAACAAAAATTGCAAGGCCACCGCGCGTTGCAGCGACGGCTTGAGCCGGTTTGGGCCGAAGCGGGTGAGCCGCGAAGCAGCCTCGGCTGTGCTCAGTCCGCTCACCTCGTCAGTAGCTCTTGAATCTCGCATCATCATCGATATATTGACCTGTAACCCTTATTAAACAAGCGTTAATAGCTATATATTTAATAGTAAGTTGCCTTTTGGTCTGATGCTAGCACTTCAGAACGATTTGCACTGTGCGGCAAGTCACGCCAAGCATGTGCCGTAGCAACGCCATGCACCTCTCTAAGGATGCTGTTTCTTGATACGCATCAACACCCAGCTGTCAGGTGGCAAGAAATTTGTGTCAATTTGTAACTATTGTTAACGAAAACCCCTATGCTTGACACGGCTTAAGGCTCTTAAGATTTGATGGCATTCAATTCATAAGGAGACTTTCATGTCATTCACACCCCTTTCCAAATGGCGGCTTTTTCACATCGCTAAAGCCGGTTGCGTCGTTGCGGCTTTGGGGGTTACCTTGGCTGGCAACAGCTTTGCCGACGATCACCCGTCCGTCAAGCGCACCATCGCCGAACAATTCATTCATGACATGCAAGAAGGAAAAATCGCTGAGGCCGGTGCTGAAGACCATGTGGTCCAAGAGCTGATCATCAAGCGCAGCATTCCAATCACCTACAAGTACATCAACATCCTGATGAACACGCCCAATGCCTTTGGCCCTGGCGTGGCGTGCACCGTGTGCCACAACTCGCAAGATGCCAGCAAGAGTTACCGTGGCCTGGACTTGTCCACCTGCAAGGGCATGATCGAAGGCACCACTGAAAAGCCCAAACACACCGTGTTTACCCCAGGCGTTGACCCCAAACGCGACCACCTGATTCGCCGCCTGCGCAACAACCGCATGCCATTGGGCTTGGGGTTTGAAAACTCCACCTACACACCGAGCCACATGCTGGTGAAAAACTGGATTGCAGAAGGCGCCAAGAACGACGACCATTTCACAAAGAATGTGCTGCCGCTTTTCTCAACCGCCAATGCCTTTGGACCCAACACACCAGCCTGCACGGCCTGTCACATGTCCAACCAGGAACCCCCAAGCTTTCACGAGCTGAACCTGAGCACACACGCCGGCATCATGCTGGGCGCCGACTCAGTGGCCAAGGGCGTGGACAAATCCACCAAGGTGATCGTGCCGGGCAAGCCCGAGTTGAGTTTTGTCTGGCAGCATCTGGCGGAAGACCGCATGCCGCCCGGCATCAGCCCCGCTGAGGCACGAGACCATCCAAACACCACCATTTTGTCGGCCTGGATCAAACAAGGGGCCAAGTGCGATTGATGACAGCGGGCCATTTAAACCGCCGCCAACTTGTGGCGGCACTTGCAGCAGGTGGGCTTTTGCCCACCTTTGTTGCGTCTGCATCCACCCAAACACCGCGCCTGGTGCGACGCTGGGCCAGTGGCAACAGCGTCTTGACGCCCTTGGCGGTGATGGACGGGCAAATTTTGTTCAGCGGCGACAAAACACTGGGCCGCATTGACCCGGAATTTGCAACGCCCCTGTGGAACGTGCCACACCACTTGAGCAGCCAAGCGGTTTACCGGCCACGCGCTGCCGGACAGCTGGTCATCGCGGGCGGCCAACAGGAACTGGGCGCCTGGCAACTCGCCGATGGCAAGCCCCGTTGGCTACACCAAGCGCTAACGCAGGTTGGTACCCCGTTTGTGACCCCGCAGCACACCTATGTAGGGGATGGGCACGAGTTGCTGGCGTTGAACAACACCAACGGCGCAATTGACTGGCGCTTTGCCAGCACGCCCGACACGCTGGCAAGTTACGCGCCCACAGTGGCCAGTGAAACCGTGTTTTTTGGCCCAGGCAACGGCCTGCTGTACGCTTTGAACAAGGCCGACGGCACACTCAAATGGCAGCTTGACGACAGCAAGGAATGGCAATACACGCGCCAGCTCTACGTCGCTGGCAAGGTGCTGGTGGCGGGCACCTACACCGAGTTGCTGTACGGCATCAGCATCGACACTGGCAAAATCTTGTGGAAGTTCAAGGTCGGCAACTTCATCAATTCGCACCATGTGTCGGGTGACACCGCCTATTTGTGGTCGCCCACCGGCTGGGTTTACGCCATTGATGTGGATACTGGCAAGGTGCGCTGGCGCCACCAGACCACCCGCTACGGCAACAGCGCCGCCAACTGGGGGCCCATGATGGCCGAGATCGTCACGTTCGAGCACAGGGTGTATTGCCTGGACATGAACCAGGTGCTGCATGTTCTGGACGTGACCGATGGCAAGGAATTGCTACGCATTCCTTTTGCGCATGACATGCGCCCCAGCGTGAGCCCGCTGTCGGGTTCACGCGCCGTCTTGGCCAGTGACTCGGGAGAAATTCAACTGGTGCAGTGGTAGTCAACTCACAACGACGGCAAGTGGCGCGCGACCGGCCACGGGTTTCGGCAGCATAGGCTACTGCGTTGCTTTTCGCCTCGCCATGGCCGCCGACAGACCGCTTATCTGTTGTTTTATACAGTAACATCCTCGCCATGGCCAAAGAAAAAACCCACTACGTCTGTTCTGATTGCGGCGGCAGCAGCCCCAAATGGCAGGGCAAATGCCCCAGTTGCAACGCCTGGAACACACTGATTGAATCGGTGCCCGAGAGCAGCACCCCCACCAAAAACCGCTTTGCATCGTTGGCAAAAACCGCTGGCGTGGCGGTGCTGGGCGACATTGACGCGGTCGATTTTGCCCGCACGCCCACCGGCCACGAAGAGCTTGACCGCGTGCTGGGTGGCGGCATGGTCGAAGGCGGTGTGGTACTCATCGGTGGCGACCCCGGCATTGGCAAATCGACACTTTTGCTTCAGGCACTGGATTCGTTGCAGCGCAGTGGCCAAAGCACCTTGTACGTCACGGGCGAAGAAAGCGGCGCGCAAGTGGCGCTGCGGGCGCGCCGCCTGGGACTGGACGGCTCACAAGTGAAGGTGCTGGCCGAAATTGGTCTGGACAAAATTCTGGCCACGCTAGAGGCCATGCAGCCCGACGTGGCGGTGATCGACTCGATTCAAACCGTGTACTCCGAGCAACTCACCTCGGCCCCCGGCTCGGTGGCGCAAGTGCGCGAATGCGCCGCGCACCTGACGCGTTACGCCAAAGCAAGCGGACGCTCAGACGACAAACCTCATGGCCGTGCCACCAGCATCGTGCTGGTCGGCCACGTCACCAAAGAAGGCGCTTTGGCGGGCCCGCGCGTGCTGGAGCACATGGTCGACACCGTGCTTTACTTTGAAGGCGACACCCACAGCAGCTTCAGATTGGTGCGCGCCATCAAGAACCGCTTTGGCGCAGTCAATGAAATCGGCGTCTTCGCCATGACCGAAAAAGGCCTGAAGGGCGTCAGCAATCCCAGTGCGATTTTTTTGAGCCAGCATGCCGAGCCCGTGCCGGGCAGTTGCGTCATGGTCACGCTGGAGGGCACGCGGCCGATGTTGGTCGAGATTCAGGCGCTGGTCGACAGCGGCGGCCCATCACCCCGGCGCCTGAGCGTGGGCTTGGACAAAGACCGCCTGGCGATGCTGCTGGCGGTGCTGCACCGCCACGCCGGTGTGGCATGTATGGACCAAGATGTGTTTGTCAACGCGGTGGGCGGTGTGCGCATCAGCGAGCCGGCCGCCGATTTGGCCGTGCTGCTGGCGATCACCTCCTCACTCAGAGGCAAGCCACTGCCCAAGGGCTTTTTTGCCTTTGGCGAGGTCGGTTTGGCCGGTGAAGTACGCCCCGCGCCGCGCGGCCAAGAGCGACTGAAAGAGGCGGCCAAACTGGGTTTCAGCGTGGCCGTGGTGCCCAAGGCCAATGTACCCAAAAACCTCAAAAGCAAAGACTTTGAAGGCCTGACCATTCACGCCGTGGAGCGGGTCGAGCAGGCCATGGAAGTGGTGCGCGGTCTGGTCTGAAAATAGCTATTTAAAAAATAGCTGCTTGCGCATATTTTAAAAGGGCTAGAGGCCTAAAACACTGTTAATTTCTTACCAGTGTGTTGCCTGAGTTCTTGACCGCAGCGCCCACCGCCAGGCCTGGGTCTTGTTCAAACGTGAAGTTGGCCGTATGGCCATCGGTGTACTTCACGCTGACCGTCCAGACCTTGCTGGTGTTCATGTTTTCTTGAATTTTTTTACCCGCATAGGCACCGCCTGCAGCGCCAGCAAGGGTGGCCAGGTCTTTGCCCAAACCACCACCCACTTGGTGGCCCAGCACGGCACCGGCCACACCGCCAGCAATCAGGCCCACGGCGTTGCTGTCACCAGGTTTGTCAGCCACGGTGACGGCGGTGACATGGCCACAGTCGGTGCAGACGGGTTGCGCCGACTGGCTGGTGTAGACCGTGCCGGCCTTATTGGCTGGCATCGCCTTGCTGACCTTGCTTGCAGCCAGCGCCTTGTTATATACCGCTTGCGCGTCACGACGGCATTGCAGGCGGGCTTCGGACGAGGCCTCGTCTGCGCAGAGTTTCTTGTCGGCCTCATACCGGGACTTGGCTTCTTTGGCCGTGGGCGCGGCCTGTGGGTTGCTGGACCAGGTTTGTGCCTGGGCGCCCAGGCTGCAGGCACCCAGCAACAAGCCGGTGGCGAGCCAGGAAACCAAAGAACGAGGTGTGAATGTCGATGTCATGAAATGCTCCTGAAATAAAAAAAGGCCCCAAAGAACTTGCGGCTCACGAAAAGGCCCCGAGGATACTGCGCCCGACAGACTTTTTCCGTCCGCGCCAACCAGTACGACCCGCCCTTAAGATTTGCTTAATCCGCACACCCTACATTACCGCCAACGCCCAAACGTTGGAAGTCCACGATGTCACGTTTTCCCCTATTTTTTAAACAACGCTGGTGCAGGTGGCCTCAACGCTTTCGGCAAAATGACCATGACTGACTCAGCGGCGGCGCTGACCGAGCCATCCATCAACCATCACCACGGGGTAAAACATGCGCATTTTGTTGGCTGAAGACGATGCCATGCTGGGCGACGGCCTGCGAGCCGGCCTGCGCCAGCAAGGCTTTCAGGTGGACTGGGTACGCGATGGCATGGCCGCCGAGCGGGAAATCAGCACCGGCGACTACCAGGCCGCCGTGCTTGACCTGGGCCTGCCGCAAAAAGACGGCATGGACGTGCTGCAAGCCCTGCGCAGCAAAAAAATTGCCACGCCCATCCTGGTGCTGACCGCCCGCGACGCCGTGCCCGACCGCATCAAAGGCCTGGACTTGGGCGCTGACGACTATGTGCTCAAGCCGGTTGACCTGTACGAGTTGGGTGCACGCCTGCGCTCATTGGTACGCCGTGCACACGGCCAAATCCAGGAGCTGTTGACTTGCGGCGCGGTCCAGATGAACCCGGCAAGCAGAGAAGTCACCTTTGAGGGCCATGCGGTGACGCTGTCAACCCGCGAATACGACTTGCTGCATGCCCTGATGCTGGCGGTAGGCCGCGTCATGTCGCGCGAGCAGCTTGAACAACAGCTCTACAGCTGGGGCCATGAAGTTGAAAGCAATGCCATCGAGGTGCACATTCACCACCTGCGCAAGAAACTCACGCCAGAACTGATCCAGACCGTGCGCGGCATTGGCTACACCTTGATGCGCCCCAAAGACCCCGCCTGACATTGGTCATATGACCCTTTTGCCCCAACTCAAATCCCTGCAAGCGCGTCTGTTGGCGTTGCTGCTGCTGATGGTGACCCTGGTCTGGGTCGCAGCGGCCGTGTTGACCTGGGTCGATGCCAAGGACGAACTCGATGAATTGCTCGACGGCCATCTGGCCCAGTCTGCCGCGCTGCTGATCGTCCAGCAGACCGGCCACGGCGGTGGCAAGTCCAGTGACGCGTTAGAAAGCGATCATGTGGAAGACGCGCCTTCGCTGCACAAATACGCCCCACGCGTGGCCTTTCAGGTGTTTCATGAAGGCCAGTTGACTCTGCGCTCGGCCAACGCCATCAGCACCCCGATGTCGGACAAGACCAAAGGCTTTGCCACTGTCAAACTCAAGGACCAAGGCGAGTGGCGGGTGTTTGGCGCGCGGGGCAACGAGGGCGATGTGCAGGTGTTTGTCGGCGAACAAATCGACTCCCGCAACAGCATTTTGTGGGCGGTGCTCAAGGCGGTGCTGATGCCACTGATGTACGCCCTGCCGCTGCTGGCCGTGGTGGGCTGGCTGGCGGTGCGCAATGGCCTGGCGCCACTGCGGCACTTGAGCGAGGCGCTGGCGCAGCGCAAGCCGCAGGCCCTGGAGCCTGTGATACTGAAAGACCTGCCAACCGAAATTGAGCCTGTGATGCAGTCGCTGAACGCCCTGTTTGAGCGCATCGGGGCCATGATGACCTCAGAGCGGCGCTTCACCGCCGACGCTGCGCATGAACTGCGCACGCCCATTGCGGCCATTCGCACCCAAGCGCAAGTGGCTCTGGGCGCCATCGCTGACGATGAGCGTCGCCACGCCCTGAACTACACCCTGGCCGGCTGTGACCGGGCCGCCCATCTGGTGGAGCAACTGCTGACACTGTCACGGCTGGAATCTTGCAGTAGCGCGGCGCCCAGCAGCATGGTCGACGTGTCAGCCGTGGCGCAGCGCGTGGCCGCCGACTTGGCGCTAACCGCCTTGGCGCGCCAGCAGGAATTGGTGCTGGACGCCCCGGCACACGCCTTCATCGCCGCCGATGAGATGCTCACCAGCGTGCTGGTGCGCAACCTGCTGGACAACGCCCTGCGCTACAGCCCGGACGCCGCCCAGGTGTTGGTGTCGGTGACCTGTGATGCCCACGATGTGACTTTGCGCGTTGATGACAGCGGCGCAGGCATGTCCGATGCCGACATGGCCCGACTGGGCGAACGCTTCTACCGAGTGCTGGGCACTGGGCAGACCGGCAGCGGCCTGGGCTGGTCAATCGTTCGCCGCATCGCCAACGTCTATGCGGCACAGGTCGATGTGCACCGCTCGGCACGGCTGGGCGGCCTGTGCGTGAAGGTGTGCTGGGCCGCTGCAGCCGCATCGACAACGGCCACTGTGCCGACTGCCCGCTCCCGCTGATTTACCCTCGCCAGGGAGCCCTCCAGCGAGCGGGAAAACCCCTTACATCTCCTTACATAATTTGACACTGATATACAACTTTTATATCCACAATGACTGTCGGCCTATTACTAACAACCAAAGGAAAAAAATGAACCCTGTTCTTCGCCTCACAGGCGCAGCCCTCTGCGCAGCCGGTTTGAGTTTGGCTGCGCAAGCCCAAACCGCACCGCCCGCCGGGCGACTGTTGGCCTCCAACTGCTTCCAGTGTCACGGCACCAATGGTGCCGGCCCGGGCTTTGACAAGCTGAGCGGCAAGTCATCCTCAGAAATCTACAAAGACCTCAAAGAATTCCAGTCCGGGAAAGAGGGCAACGGCATCATGGCCAAACACGCCATGGGCTATACCGACGCACAACTGCTGTCTCTCTCCAGCTGGCTGTCTACACAGCGCTAACCCATAAACACCCGGAGCATCATCATGGATAGAAGAAATTTTTTGTCAAAGAGCAGCGCAGCTTTGGCAGTAGCCTCACCACTGGCTTGGGCAGATGACGATAAGAAGAAATCAAAAAAATCGAGCGATCACCACGACAAGCCCAAAACCACTGAGCCCACAACGCCTGCGCCAAACCCCACGACACCGCCAACGGGCACAACCAAGTCTCGCGTCATCGTGATTGGCGGCGGCATGGCTGGTGCCACAGTGGCCAAATACCTGCGCTTGTGGGGCGACAACATTGCTGTGACGCTGATCGAGCGCAACAGCAGCTACATCTCCAACATCATGAGTTCGATGGTGCTGACCGGCCAGCGCACGGTCTCCAGCCTGACCTACAGCTATAGCAAACTGACGTCGGCGTATGGCGTGACTGTGGTCAAGGGTGATGTCGTCGAGATCGACCCCGTCGGCGTGAAAGTCAAGCTGGCCAACGGCACGATTTTGACGGCCGACCGCATCGTGATGGCCACCGGCATCGAGTTTGATGCGGTCCCCGGTCTGATCGACACCAATGTCATGCCTCATGCCTGGCAAGCCGGTGCACAAACGACCCTGCTGGCCAGTCAACTCAACAGCATGACCGATGGTGCTCCGGTGGTACTGACGATTCCGAAGGTGCCTTACCGTTGCCCCCCCGGACCGTATGAGCGTGCCTGCTTGATGGCCGACTGGCTTAAAACCCGCAAGCCCAAGTCCAAGATGTTTGTGCTCGATGCCAACCCCGGCATCGTGACCGAAGTCGACAACTTCACCAAAGCGTTTGCCATGCACGGCATCACCTATGTGCCCAACGCTGAAATCCTGAGTGTGGACCCGGCGACCAAGAGCCTGACAACCACCATGGGCAACTTCATCAACAACGGTGTGGTCAACCTGATTCCGGGGCAACGCGCTGGCAAGCTGATCACCACAGCAGGCCTAAACAACGCCACCAAGCTGATCGGTGACAGCGCCTTCAGGTTTGCCGGTGTCAACCAGTTGAGCTACGCCAGCACAGTGAGCGGCGCGGGCAAGGTGCACGTCATTGGCGACTCCAGCGCCACACCACAACCCAAAGCCGGCCACATTGCCAATCAGGAGGCAAAAGTGTGCGCCGATGCCATCGTGCGCTCTTTTGCCGGTTTGCAGCCTGACCAGGCGCCCGTGACCAACTCGGCCTGCTACTCCACCATCACCATGACACAAGCGTCATGGCTGGAGGCGGTGTTTCAGTACAACCCGGCAACCGCCGCCATGGTCGCTTCGGTGGCAGGTTCTGGCGCATCGGTGGGCTGGGACACAGAGAACTTCGAGGACATGAACGAATGGTTCACTGCCTTGAT
This sequence comes from Rhodoferax sp., assembly GCF_028688795.1. Taxonomy (GTDB): domain Bacteria; phylum Pseudomonadota; class Gammaproteobacteria; order Burkholderiales; family Burkholderiaceae_C; genus Rhodoferax. The sequence goes on from NZ_JAQTXM010000006.1 coordinate 85,945, forward strand.
GGCTGACAGCTTCGCCTGATTGCAGCGCGCGAAAGCGCACTCAGAAAAGGGCCAATCGAGGGCTGACCCGGATCGGGTCAGCCCCGTAAAATACCGGTTTTGACCTTCAGCGCCATGCTGACTTTTAAGGAACAACCGATGAGCCCCCTACCCCCTTCGATGGCCGACCGCGACGGCAAAATCTGGATGGATGGCCAGATGGTGGATTGGCGCGACGCCAAGATCCATGTGCTGACCCACACCCTGCACTACGGCTGCGGTGCTTTTGAAGGCGTGCGCGCTTACAACACGGTGAATGGTCCCGCCATTTTCCGGCTTGAAGAGCACACGGAGCGCCTCTTCAACAGCGCCAAAATCCTGCGCATGAAAATCCCGTTCACCAAAGAAGAAGTCATGGAGGCTCAAAAAGCTGTCATCCGCGACAACCAGCTTGAATCCGGCTACATCCGCCCCTTGACCTGGATTGGCGATAAAAAACTGGGTGTGTCACCCAAGGGCAACACCATCCACCTGATGGTCGCCGCTTGGCCCTGGGGCGCCTATCTGGGTGAAGAAGGCTTGAAACGCGGCATCCGCGTGAAGATTTCCAGCTACACCCGCCACCACGTCAACATCACCATGACCCAAGCCAAGGCGGTGAGCAATTACACCAACTCGATTCTGGCCAACATGGAAGCCACCGACGACGGCTACGACGAAGCCATGCTGCTCGACGCCAGCGGTTTTGTGAGCGAAGGTGCCGGCGAAAACCTGTTTGTGGTGAAAGATGGCGTGGTCTACACGCCTGACCTGTCGGCTGGCGCGCTAAACGGCATCACCCGTAACACCGTGCTGCACATCTGCAAAGACCTCGGGCTGGAAGTGGTACAAAAGCGCATCACCCGTGACGAGGTGTACATCAGCGATGAAGCCTTCTTCAGTGGCACGGCAGCAGAGATCACGCCGATCCGCGAGCTTGACCGCATTGAACTGGGCAAGGCCCATTACGTGGGCACCCGCGGCCCCATCACCGAGAAAATCCAGAGCGCGTTCTTTGACATCGTCAACGGCCGCAACCCCAAATACGCCCATTGGCTAACCCAGGTCTGAACACCATGACAAACGCAACTGTTGAACTATTAGCCAAAGACCTGAACCATCAGGGCGGGGTGTTTTGCCCCAGCCCTTTGGCCAAGATGGAGGTCGCCAACACCCACCCCAAGGTGTACCTGGACGTGGCCCGCACCGGCCAGGCCAAGTGCCCGTATTGCGGCACGGTTTACAAACTGAAAGACGGCGAGCACTTTGACGGCCAACATTAAGTGAGGTTGACGCCTGCAATCGGTCACCCGGCAACTGAATCGGGCGTGCGCAGCCTGATCATCGCCCCGCAATGGATTGGCGACGCGGTGATGACCGAGCCGCTGCTAAGTCGCCTGCACACGCGCGGTGAGCGCCTGACGGTTGGCGCACTGCCCTGGGTGGCGCCGGTGTACCGGGCCATGCCGCAAGTGGCAGAGGTCATTGAGTTCCCGTTTGCCCATGGTGGCCTGCAACTGCGCGAGCGCCTGCGCCTGGCCAGGCAGATCGATGGTCAGTTTGACATGGCCTACATTTGCCCCAATTCCCTTAAAAGCGCGCTGCTGCCACTTTTGGCGGGCATCCCGAAACGGGTTGGCTACCTGGGCGAAGCCCGCGTGGGACTGTTGACGCACCGCCTGAAAAATCCAGCCAAGGCGCAACGACCGCCAATGGTGGCGTTTTACTCGGCCTTGAGTGGCGACACCGACATCACGCATGACCAACCCCGGTTACAGCTTGAGGCCGGCGAAACCGATGCCACCCTGAACCAGTTCGGCTTGCAACGCGGTGGCTACTACGTGTTGGCACCAGGCGCTGAGTTCGGCCCGGCCAAACGCTGGCCCACCCCGCACTTTGCGGAGCTTGCGCGACAACTCAAAATGCCTGTGGTGTTGCTGGGGTCGGGCAAAGAAGCCACGCTGTGCGACGAGATTGAGCAGGGGTGTCAGCAAGCCCATGCCAGCACCCTGACTGCCGGGCGAACGCCCAGCAACAGTGACCCCGACAACACGCTGCCCGCGCGCTACCCAACGGTCATCAACCTTGCAGGAAAAACATCGCTCGCCCAAGCGCTGGCATTGATCAGTGCGACCAAATGCATTGTCAGCAACGACTCTGGCCTGATGCATGTGGCAGCCGGTTTTGGTGTGCGCCAAATCGCTATTTTTGGATCAAGCAGTCCGCTGCACACCCCCCCCCTGAATGGCCAGGCCAGTGTGCTTTGGCTCAAGAACCAGCCCGATTACCAGCCGCCACTGGACTGCGCCCCCTGCTTCGAGCGCACTTGCCCGCTGGGCCATACGCGTTGCCTGCACGACATCAGCGCCGAAAATGTGCTACAACTAATATAGCTACTTGCGCTTTATTCACAAGGGCTAGAGGCTAATTTAGCTTAAAAAAAAGCCACCCGAAGGTGGCTTGTAAAAGTTCCCCGTGGGGGAACGTCGTTGGAAACTTCACGCGAACTCTCTTCAAACTTAACGAAATCAGGAGTTTCTTGGCTTCAATACTGTGACAGCAGTTAGGTCATACTGTAGCGGGCATCCAATGACTTGGGTATCCCCCATTTGGGGGATTTTGAAGACTATTTCAGTAACCAAATGTACGCCGCCGGGGCTAGCTGGTTTTTTTACGTTTGGCTCAACGGCAACTCAATGACAAAACACGCCCCGCCACCGGCGCGGCTCTCACAATAGGCGCGCCCACCATGGCGTTGCGCAATGGATTTCACCAGAGCCAGCCCCAAGCCGACACCGCCATCGCGTTCGGTGGCACCCGGCAGGCGGTAAAATGGCTCAAAAATACGGGCCTGTAGTTCTGCGGGAACACCTGGCCCGCGGTCACCCACGCGGATTTCTGCAAACTGCGGCATCTGACGCAGGGTCAAGCTGATGCTACCCGCACCGTAGCGGTGAGCGTTTTCCAACAGGTTGCGCACCGCACGGCGCAGCAATTTGGCCACGCCCTGAACCTCAAGCTCCGTGCGGGTCGCATGGGCCGCGTCACCCGAGGCATCAAACTGCACCTCAAACTCGGCGTCTACCCGGGCGCACTCTTCAGCGGCCAGGCCCACCAGGTCCACCGACTCGATGGTGCCCATGTCGGCTTCGCGCGCATCCAGGCGGCTGGCCAGCAGGATTTCTTCAATCAACTGATCGAGCTCGCTGATGTTGCGGGAGATTTCATCACGAAAGGCTGGTGTGGCGGATGGCCCCATCAGCTCCAGCCCCATGCGAATCCGGGTGAGCGGCGAGCGCAATTCATGCGAGGCGTTGGCCAGCAGAGATTTTTGCGACGCCAGCAACGACTCATGCGACTGCACCAGGGTTTGAATGCGTTCGGCGGCGTGGTTGAAGCGTTTGGCGAGAAACCCCACTTCGTCCTGACCGCCCTCAGGCACACGCACCGACAGATCGCCCTCGCCCCACTGCTGCACACCGTCTTGCAGGCGCTCCAGGCGACGGGTGAGCTTGCGCACAATCGGGTAAGTGGCCAACGCCACGGCCAGGCCTACCCACACCAGCATCCAGGCAAAGCCAAAGGGTGGCCGGCTCCAGAACGAGGCCGGTGGGCGCATCAAATGCATGCGCATCATTTGACCGTCGTGCATACGCACCAAAAACTCAGGTCCGCCGCCACCCGACCCGCGCTCCGCGGCTTCGGGACGGTTCGACGTCACTGGCTCATCGGCATTGCCTGACTCATTGGCGGCGGCATTTGATGCTGCAGCATCTGGCGCGGTGGGCAAAACAGCCTGGCCATCAGGGTGTTCGGCACGAGTCATGCGATCATGTCTCGTTGACCCGCGAAGCGGCCGCAAGGGACGACCTTCGTCATCCATCACCACGCCCCGCGGCAGCCCGCGGCCAATGATTTGACCCGCCTCATTGCGCACCACCACATCGCGCAGCGGCGGCTCAGCGGCCAGGCGCCAGACCCAGCCCACCAGCAAGATCAGCACCGCCACCGCCATCACCACCGCCAGCCAGATGCGAACGTAGAGCTTTTTGAACATCAGTCTTGCTGCCGGGCAAACACGTAGCCAACGCCGCGAACTGTCAGTATGCGTTTAGGAGCTTTTGCATCAAGCTCAATGGCGGCGCGAATGCGACCCATGTGCACGTCGATGGAACGGTCAAAGGCTTCGAGTTCTCGTCCGCGCACAGCCTCCATGATCTGGTCACGGGTCAACACCCGCCCGGCGCGCTCGGCCAGTGCCACCAACAGGTCAAACTGGTAAGACGTCAGGTCACACGCCACGCCTGCCACACTCACGGTGCGTGCATCGCGATCGATCTCGAGGGAGCCAAAACGCAGCGTGGTGCCATTCGACGCCGTGGGGCCGTCACCCTGGCGGCGCAGCACGGCGCGAATACGGGCCAGCAACTCGCGCGGCTCGAAAGGTTTGGGCAAGTAGTCGTCCGCGCCCATTTCAAGCCCAATGATGCGGTCCATCGGGTCGCCCTTGGCGGTGAGCATCAACACCGGTGTGCGGCCCAACGCGCCGGGCAGGGCACGGATGCGACGGCACACCTCCAGACCATCCATGTCGGGCAACATCAGGTCCAGGATCACCAGGTCGGCGGCATTGACTTGCAACTGCGTCAAGCCCGCCTGCCCGTCGCCCGCGTGCGTGACCTGATAGCCCGACTGACCCAAGTAGGCGCTCACCATGTCGGCCAAGCGCACATCGTCTTCAATCATCAGCAGCTGTTGGTTCATGAGGTCAGTCTAATACGCGGCCACATCGCAGCCTTGAAGAGGGCGTAAAGTTAGGTAAACCCAGTCTTTGATTGAATACCAACCGATTCCCCCGCGCATCCCTCCTAGAATCGCCCCAAACTGAAGCCTGGATAAAAATGCGCCACCCTTACCAAATTTACTGTTTTTGCCTTGCCATTTGCGCAGCTTTGCTCGGGTGCGGTGGTGGTGGCGGTGGCGGGTCATCGGGATGCGGGTCCTGGGTCGGCTGCGACAGCGGCTCTTCTGGTGGCGCTGACAATCAACCTCCCCCCATTCCAGAGCCGCCACCCGCACCAGGGCGGCAATTCACGGTGCGGCAACTCGCCATGGCAGCGGACAGTTACGCCATTTATTACGGCGAACTGGATGCCACCAGCATTCAGGCACTCAAACAACACCCACTGGTCATTGTTCACCCACACAACGGCAACATTGTTCGGTCGCAGATCCGTGACATTCAAAATGGGATTGATCCGGCCAATGCCGCCGATGATGTGGTGGTGCTTTGCTACATCTCCATCGGTGAAGATTCCAGAACCTTTAATTTGACTGACGCTCAGCTGCGCGCAGATCCGCGCTTCACCGGGGACGGCACCGGGCCCTCCGTTGACCCCCGTGGCATCAACCCGACAACGCGGTCGCTGCTTGGATTAAACCCAACCGGCAAGCCAACCAATGCCGGGTTTGCCTCCTGGTATGTCAACGACAACGCCAACTACAACGCCACCGCACGCCGCGGCGTACCCGACGAAAACCCCAACTTTCTGACGCGCTTGGTCAATGCAGGCGATCCGGCCTGGTACGCGTTGGTGAACGATGAATTGGCCGATTCGCCGGTGCCACCGGGATACCCGAACACACCGCCTGGCCTGAAAGAGATGCTGACCACCAGCACCGGGCGGGGTCTTGGCTGTGACGGCGTTTTTCTTGACACCATGGACACCGCCGCACCTAACTCTTACGCGCCAGAACTCTCCAATTCCGAGTGGACAGCCAAGGGTTACACCGACTTCATTCAACGGCTGCGGCGGGGCTACCCCGACAAGGTGATTCTGCAAAATCGCGGGATTTTTTTCTTTGATCCGAGGGAGCCGCACTATGAGGTTTCTGCACGCGGCAGCGTTGACCTGGTGCTGCTCGAAAGCTATCGAATGGATTCAGACCCAACGCGCGTCATCAGCGATTACTTTCCAGACAACAAATACAACTACGCACCCAAATTGATGGCAGAAGCCAACCGCGCTGACGGCTTCAAAGTGATTTCGTTGGACTATGTAAACGGCTGGGGCGGCGATGGCGTATTGCCGAAACCGGGCATCGACATCCTCACCTTGACCGGTGACTCAACCACCGGCATAGCCGAATTGCAGACGAACATTGATGAGGCGCTGTCGATGGGTTTTAGACCTTACCTGACCGATGCACCCGTGACCTACATCAACCCGTTTGTTGAGCGCCATGCCAATCTGGTTGACAAGACGCCACCGGTTTGGTCTAGCACCTACAACACCAATGCGGCGTGGCCGGCCGCCGCCCCGGTGCCACGTGTCGGTATCCAGAAGGCCGCGACAACGTCAGGCAGCTTGAGCATTTCTTGGGATGTGGCCCTGGACATGAACCGCGTCAGTTACGCCCTTTATTACCAGACCACGCCCTTCGACTTTGCAGCCAACCCGAAGTTAACTGGCGCAACCCGCGTCGTTTTGTCGCCAACGGTGGGCGAGGGTTATGCGCAAACCTGGGGCCATCCAAACCCAGACACTGCCTTGCAGAACCTGTACCCGTATCAACAGTCTGTAACCGGGCTGGCACCTGGCAAAACCTACTATTTGCTGATCCGCGCCTTTGACAGTGTCGGCAATGAAGATGCAAACCAGGTGGTGCTCAGCGCGCCGCTGTAGGCATACCAAGCGGCAAAGGATCAAGACCGTATTGGCTTGATCAAGAATGGCTTCGCCCCACTGAGCGATCTTTAACAAAACAATAGCTACTTACGCTTATTTAACAAGGGCTAGAGGCTTATTTAGCCTTGAAGTTAGCCAGACAAGCAGCAACACGGGCGCCCCCAACAGGGCGGTGACGATAAAGAAGTCCGCGTAGCCAAAAGCATCCACATAGAGCCCCGAGTAGCCCGCCAGAAATTTGGGTAACAGCAGCATCATGGAACTGAACAGCGCATATTGTGTGGCCGAGTAGTTGACATTGGTCAGGCTCGACAGGTAGGCAATGAACGCCGCCGAGGCAATGCCGCTGGCGAGGTTGTCGGCCGAGATCACAAAAATCAGGCCATTCAAATCATGCCCCCGTGTGCTCAAGGCGGCAAACATCAGGTTACTGGCGGCGCTGAGCACGGCCCCGAGCATCAGCACCCGCATGACGCCCAGCCGCATGGCCAGCACACCGCCGACAAACGCACCTACCAGGGTCATGATGACGCCAAACACCTTGGTGACGGCCGCCACTTCGTCCTTGCTGTAGCCCATATCGACATAAAACGGGTTGGCCATGATGCCCATCACCACGTCGCTGATGCGGTAGGTGGCAATCAACGCCAAGATCAGTACGGCTTGCCAACGGTAACGGCTGACAAAGTCGGCAAACGGCTCAACCAGCGCGCCGCGTAGCCAGTCCAGCGCATTTTTAGCGGGCGGCAAACTGCGGCGCAAAGGTTCCTTTGAAAGCAATACCGTCAACACGCCGGGCAACATGCTGGCGGCCATCACCAGATAAGCGGTGTGCCAGGCACCGTGCTGGTAACCCACCGAGCCCGCCACCTCGGCCCGGGCGGCCAGCCACAACACACCGGCACCGGCCCAGATCATGGCCAGGCGATAACCGGTCTGGTAGGACGCAGCCAGCGCTGCCTGGCGGTCCATGTCAGCCGATTCGATGCGAAAGGCATCCAGCGCGATGTCTTGGGTGGCCGAGCCAAAGGCCACGGCCAAAGCACCCCATATCACCGGCAGCAGCGCCACTTGCGGGTCGTTGAACGACATGGCGACCAGCCCAACCATGATGGCAACTTGCGACAGCAGCAGCCAACTGCGTCGGCGTCCCAGCACTCGCGTCAGCACCGGAATGGGCAAGCGGTCCACCAGCGGTGCCCAGACCCACTTGAAGGCGTACGCCAGGCCGACCCAGCTCAGGTAACCAATGGTCGTGCGGTCTATGCCCGCTTCCCGCAGCCAGAAACTCAGCGTGCCTAACACCAGAAGCAGCGGCAAGCCAGCCGAAAACCCGAGCGAGAGCATGCGCAGCGAAGCAGGTTCCAGGTAAACCCTGAAGGCGGCCAGCCAGCCGCGCCGCGCTGGGGCAGGTGAAATATTTTCCGGGGTCATTTAGAAATAAACGATGAAAAGCCGCTGTGTGCAGGCTGCATCATTGCAGCATGAAGGTCTGATACTCAAGGCGCTCAAGCTTTCTGTTCAGCACCCAAATACCGGTCAACACTGTGAGCAACATGGCCAACGCGAAACCGTAGCCAAACCACGCCGCCCCCAGGTACAGGGAAATCGCCGTGAAGACCGCGTTGGAGACCACCAGCAGCCCCGTCAACCCGACCACCGCCCGACGCTGGTCCAGATAAAACAGCACATTCAAAATACCCAGCAGCACCACTTGCAACGCGACGCCCACCACATCCACATACAGCAGGGGAAGGTACAGCGTGGAAATACCCACAGCCTTCAGCAACACGCCACCCAGCGCAAAGGTGACGAGCACCGCAATGGCCTGAATCTTCGCAATGTCAAACAAGCCGCGCTGCACGTAATACACCATGTGGTTGCGCATGCGCTCGATGTAGTCCAATGTGGCGCCGTCCCGCACGGCGTCATAGAACTTCACGTAATACTCAACAAAGTCGGTCTCAATGCGCACCAGAAAAACGGCCATGCCAGGAATCACGGACAGGTAGGCAAGAAAAATAGGAAAGTCATAAATCACCGACGCGTGCAAAGGCCCAATCACCTGTTGGCCGGTGCCGGGGAAATACCAAAACATCAACTTGTCAATCCATGCACCCAGGTTAAACAGAAAACCGGTAGCCATCAGGGCGCCGTACATGGCGCCAGACTTCCAAATGTCAAAGGCGATGAACTGGTCGGACTGGTAAGTGCGGTAAATCAGCCAGATCATGCCCATCAACAACAGGTAGTGGCCCAACACAAAACCGAGCAGTAGGCCGTCCATGCCCAAAAAGGGCCGAAAAAGCATGGCCAAGCCCAAAGTGGCGCTATAGCCTATGAAAAAGATCAGCACAATGGCCCGGTAATGCTTCATGCCGGTCAAAAAGACGGTGGCAATCCAGATTGCCGACATGATCGCCAGGCCCAAAATGAACAACAAACGGTAAAGCACCGTTTGCTCTGGAAAAAGAAAAGCCGCGGCCGGCAAGGCAAGCAGCACACTGACCACCACCGCCACCAAAATCAGCCCATTGAAATTGGGCAGAATCGCGGTTTCTTTTTTCTCAAAGATACGGTCAGCGACAAAACGGGTAAACGACAACTGCACCAGGCCAGTTCCAATCAATGAGATCAGAAAAAGGTAGGTCACCGTCACCTGAAACTGTGAAATCGCCTCTTTGGGCGCCACCAGGCCCAGACTCAACACGCCAATCAGCATGATGCCGATGATCGACAGCACCCAAGGCCCGGAGCTGATCAGCCCGGCAAACGCGTAGGCCTGCAACAGGCCTGAGTAGGTCTGTTTCTTGAGGAGCTTACGCAGCTCGAAGCCTATGCCTGCCATTGCAAGTTCCGCTCATAAAGCGCCCGGTAGCGGGCAAACATGACGTCCTGGGCATAGTAGGCCTCGACCCGCTTGATGCCCGCAACGCTGGCGCTGTGCCACGCGGCCTCATCCCCCAGCAAGGCCAGCGCTGCTTGCGCCAAGGCCTCTGGGTCAGCAATACGTACCACCTGGCCAGACGTACCGAACGCGGCATCCTCGCCGGGCAAGCCGAACACCAATTGTCGGCACGAACCGACGTCGGTAGCCACCGTGGGCACACCGGCGGCGTAGCCCTCAAGAATCACCAGGGGCAGGCCTTCACTGATGGAGCTCAACACCACCAGCCCGACCTTTGGCAACAGGTCGGTGAGCTTCTGAAAGCCCAAAAACTTGACCGCATCAGTCAGGCCCAATTGCGCTGCCAGGTCGCGGCACTCCTGCGCGTAGTCGGGAGCTTCTTCCTCGGGCCCGGCTATCCAGGCTTGCGCTTCAGGCAAATGCTTGACCACAGTCACCATGGCACGAATGAAGGTCTTGATGTCCTTGATGGGCACCACACGCCCGATCAGACACAACACCTTGGGCACCACTGGGGGACGCTGCAAGCGCAGCGCTGCAAATCGCGCAACATCCACGCCGTTGGGAATATTGCCCGTGCGCTCAGGCGGTGCGCCATCCTGCAACTGCCGCTGCCGGTTGGCCTCAAACAGCGCAATGATGTCGTTGGCCGCCTGATAGGTCACATAGCCCAGATGTTCAAAAAAACGGATCCAGAGTTGGCGGAAATAGCTCACCCGCGATGGATCCCGGTCGAACACACTGCGGTTGTCCTTGAGCCACTGCGCCTGGTAGAGGTCAATTTTGCGCTCTTTGACATAAATACCATGCTCGCTGAGCATCAATGGCCGCTGGTTGCGGTGCTTCAGCAACACCCCCAAGATGCCGGCGTAGCCGGTAGACACCGAGTGGTAGACCCGCGCCTTGGGGCAGCTCAGCGCCACCTCCCGCAAGCGCCAAAACGGGGCATGAATGGTTCTGATAGTCCAGAAGTAATCCACAAACGACGGGTCTGTGCTGTGCTTGCGGTAACTCTTCTTGATGTATTCCCAAGAGGCTTTGCTGTACAAAAACACCTCCTCGCTTAACTTGCCATCAGGGCCGGCCTCGTCCATCAGCTGTGCAAACATGTGCTCGCACTGGGGTGCACGCAGGTTGGTTTCAAACTGGGTATGAACACTTTCCACCATGGCCATGGTGTCAGCATCTGCCACCACCGGCGCGACCGGGGGCGTGTCATGCTCGCCATAAATATAGGCCACCTGCAGGTGCACCAGGTTATCGGGCAGGACATAACGCATGTCGCCATAGTCTTCTGGCCGGCTGCCCAAAAACACGGCACCAAACCGGATGTCCGGGAAGCCGCGAATGATTTGATTGACCCAGCTCGACACACCACCGGCGACAAAAGGAAACGTGCCCTCCAGCAGCAGCAGCACATCCACGCTGTCCGACGTCGGGTAACGCGTTTTAGATATGGGGGAGGTATTTACGGTCACGGTAGTTGATCTCATTGGCTCGCGCGCCCCAAATGTCTTCGACGGCACGGGTGCGCGATGCCAGATTCAGGGAGGTCAGTTGCGCCATGAGCTGTTTGACTTGTACAAACTCACGGCGCCCAAAGGCAATTTCAGCCAGGTAGGGTAACGCTGATGTTTTGGGTTGCCCCAAATCCATGGCTCGCAGCATGGCCTGCTCAGCACCCTCTGTATCGCCTAACTCAAGCAGTATCCGGCCCTGCAGAAACACCAGGCCTGACCCGGTAGGCACGCTCAAGGCCAGCGCCTGGTCTACGTAGGCACGGGCTTGGCGCAGCATGTGCTGGCGCAATTCACCCTGGATCAGGCAGGCGTAAACCAGCTCCCAGTTCAGCTCCGCCAGACGCCGCAATGAGTCATAGCGTTGCGCGGTGGACAACTGGCGTTTCAGGCGTTCAGATTCGAAGCGGATTTCTTTGGCAATTTTTTTCTCTTCGGCGTCCAGCATGCCGAATGCCACCAGGCGCACGTCTTCGGTGGCATCACTCAAAAGCTCCTCCAAAATGGGGTTTGACACTTTGCTGGGCACCGCTTGCAGGGTCAACAGCGACTGCATGCGAATGCCGCTGGGAACCGCTTCGCTCAATCGGGAACGAATGGCACCTTGGCCGCCGCGGTGCTGGTCCTTCGACTGCACGTCGTACAGCGGCAGGTCCAGCGACACCGGCACGGCAAACCGGGCATCTTCCACCGGCTTGCGCAAGTTGGCGCGGATCATCACCAGCAAGCCAATGGCACCGATCACCGGCGCTACAAAAGCAAAGGAGAACATCAGGAGCGTCACGGGCAGCCTGGGGTGGTGAAAGCGCCGTGGCAGCATCACGTAGGTCGCCAAGCCAGCCACAACACTAACCAAGGCGTGCGCGAGCAACACCGCCCAGAAAGCCATCGGCGAAGTCGACAAGACCATGGGACTCAACAAAAGCCCGATGTCGGCCACGACGGCGGACCAGGTCCAGTAAAGCGGGTTCACGAACGGCCCACCGCCTCAGCCAACTCTGCCAACGGGTCCCGGCTGTCAAAGTCGATCACCTGCACCTGTATTTTCAAGGTCGCAAAATCGCCCTGAAACCGGCTTTGCAACCACTCTTCCACCCGCAGAAAAAACCCGTCTTTGGCCGAGCTTGAGGCAAATGGCATCAACACCACCAACACCGGTGCATCCTGTACAAAGGTTTGCCAATACAGGTCCAGACCGCGCTTGATGCGCAAGAACTCAGCCGGAATTTCATTGCGACGCGGCCCGGTAAAGTGCATCACCACCATGTGACTTGGCAAAGCAACCTTTTGATGCAGCCGCAGCAAACGCGCCAGCTCCTGCGCAAACAAATAGGGCATGTCGGGCAACTGTTTCTGAATGGTGGCGACACCGCTGGCAGAGCGCAGGTTGTCGGCAAAATAACCCAGCATGACCAACATCATTTGCAGGTTTTCATTTGTCAATGCAAAAAAGGGCATGCGGGTCACGGCCAGCACACCAACCAGTTCGCTGTCCCCGGCCACCAGGGGCGCCACCACCAGCTGGGAGGTATGACGCTGAAGGCTGGCCTCTTGGTTGGCAATGTGCGCTAGAGCGCCTTTTTCCAGCACCAGTTGCAGCAACTCATCACTGCCCGACATGGCCACTGGCTCGCCCAAGCGGGCAATGGATTGGCCCAACACGTAAGACGACCCATGCGGCTCCAGCAAATAGATTTGCGCTGACTCGATGCTCACATACTGCGACAGCAGTTGCAGCAAGCCGGTCGAACCAGGCATGGGGTTGTCAGGCGTGGCTTCCGTGGAGAGTAGCCGCAACCTGGCCAAGGCATCACGCAAGGAACCGGGTCGTGCCAGCATTTCCTGCTCCAGCCGGTCATGCGAAAGGTTCAGCAGCAAATGCCGTTTGGTCAAGCGCGCAAGACGCTCAGACATGTAGAGGTAGGCCTCTTCCATGCGCTTGTTGCGGTCGCGCCAGACATCGCTGAACTCACCACAAAGCAGCACCGTCAAGCCACCCCCAAAAAGCAGGGCTTCAGGCACGCCATCGGGCAAGCGGCCGAGTTGCCAAGCCAGCCAGAAATTGGCCACCAGCACACTGAACGACAACAAGCTTGGCAACACGCCATAGCGCAGGGCAACCAACACAGGCGCAAAGAAGAGCCAGGGAAAACCTTGCTGCGCCAAAGTGGGGTCGTCTGGTGTGGCCCACCACGCCAGCGCGACAGAGCCTAGGGTAATGACTGCAATTTCCACCCACTGCATGCGCGTGGTGGTGGCTTCAGGAGCCAACGCCTCACCACCAAAGACAGTCTTCAGCAGCCGGCCAAAAGAAAACTGCGCCATGTGTTTGGCTATTTCGCAGCGGCGGACGATGCCAGAGGAATGGTGTTCAACATCTCGGCCAACACCGTCTGTGCGACGGCAGACAGCGCTTCGCGGCTCCAGCCGCTTTTGGCACCAGATGCGCTCCACGCCACCTCACCCGAGGACAAATCCAGCACCTTCAAGGCGATGCCAACGGCAGGTTCACCGTCTATGCCCACCTTATAACGCCACTCCTGCACGCTGCCGAGCACGGCATACCGCGCGCCCTGACCCCGTGCCCATGCCTGGGCTTCTTCGGTCACCTTGCGCTCGGTGGGCTCAAACAGGCTGTCGCGCGACAGGCTGGCGGGGTAATGCTGCACACCCAGAATGCCGCGCGTGCGTAACTGGTGCTCAACCATGGCCTCGGCCGAAAGCCCTGCCTGCGGCGTGTCGGTGTTGTTGGCAATCGGCAGCAGCACCCACTTTGCCGCCGGGTCAAGCGGCTCGCGCTTAGCTGACGATTGAATAGATGTGGCACACCCTGACAACACCAGCATGCACAGCCCGAGCCAGAAATACTTTAAAAATGTCATGATAAAAGTCCTAAAAATACCGCCGGTAACGCACCGCCAGCGAGTTGGTTGGCGAACTGCCGGGTTGTGCGCCGTCGCCATTTTGCAGTTGCAGCAACAAATGATCTTCCCCTGTGACTGACCCCGCCAGCCCAAAAATGCGGTTCAAGCCTAAGCCATTCAACGTATTATGGTTGAGGCAAAGGTCAAAAAATGGGCGCCAGGCGCGTGTGTAAGTGGTTTGCAGATTTTGACCCGCAAGGTTTTCGCCCATGCCCCAGCAAGCGCCCCAAGTGGTGCTGCTGTCGGGAATGAAGTAGGTGGCCTGGTCCGCTGGGTTTAGATCTCGAATAACAGCATTCACAAAATCTGCAGGCAGGCGCGCCGCTAACCCTTGGCTGTAGGAGCTTGGCCGTGAAAACAGCTGCCGGGTCAAAAATGCCCGCAGCCGCCAGTCTGGGTATTCGGTGCGAATGCGGTAGCCAAATTCCATGTCAAGCATCCTGCCGTTGCCTAATTCGTCGCCAAACTGGGTGAAATAGCGCGAGTAACGCGGTGCAATCCTGAAGTATTCCCGCTTGCCCAAGGTGTAATTTGCGGCACCATACACGCTGTTTTCATAGCCTGCCACTTGCATCGGCAAGCTCACCGTGGACTCGGTTCTGAAATCGACGCCCCCCTCAAGGTTCAGGCGCCCACCCAATTGAACACTCTGCTGCAGGCGAAAACTCATCAGACCGTTCAGCTCATCACGCCGGGCAATCGTCAAGCTGGTGTCGCCTCGCTCACCCAACCAGCGCGCCTGCACGCTGGCCAGGCGGTCTGTCGCTGGGCTGAGCGCCTGTAACAACGGGTCGACCCCAGTCTGCTGCAGGCGTGAGCCGCTCAAGGTCAGATGCAGTTTGGGGTTGATCACCAGCCGGGTCTCAAATCGCAGGCCATGGCTATTCAAGCCACCTTGATGCGCCACACCCAGGCCCAGCTGCACATAGTTGGCGTGTCCGGGCACGTGCTGGCGATAGCGGTCATATAAGGGCTCGTCGTCTTGTTGCGACATGCCTTTGAAAGCCATGTCAACGGCTTGCTGAACATGACCCAGCGCATACGCTGTGTCGTAGCGGTTGTAGATCGGCAGCGCCTCGCCGTGGCGCGTCAGCAACCGGTCCATGGTTTGGGTTTCGTGAAGTTGCAACGCAGTCTGGCTGTCGCCCCAAAGCGGCGGTGCCAACTGGCTCTGGCGGGCATAACGCGACCACATCCAGGCGCGCGCGTTGTTGAACTGCTCTTTCACAATCGCCCAGCCCAGCACCAGCACGGCTGTTTGCTCGGTGGCCGGTGCATCTGGCAAGCCACGCATCTGGCTGACCCATTGACGCACCAAGGCCTGACCCGCATCGCCCGGCTGGTCCATCAGCCGCAACCGCGCCAGCGCCAGCAATTCCGAGCTTTGCATGGCCGCCTGAGCAGGCTGGGCCTGAGGGTATTTCTGTTTGAGTTGTAGCCAGGCATGTCGTCGCATGCGGTCAGCCATGCCACGCTGGTCGGTGCGATCCAGGGCATCGGCGTAGTTCAACAGCATCAGGGGGTCGTTGGGGTTTTGCGCCGCTGCCTTGGCGTACCAAAAAACAGCCTCGCGATGACGCTCCAGAGCCTGGCTTGCCGCCGCAAAAGCTTGCCAAAATGCCGGGTCTGCCGCCGCTTGTGCACCATATTCGCGCATCAGTGCAGGCAACAACTCAACACGCTGGCCGTCGATCAAAAACCACAAGTTTGCCAGCACCACCTCTGCGCTTTTGGGCGCTTGTTTCAGTGCCTGACGGTAGTCTGTCCATGCCAACTCCGATTTCTTCTGACGCTGGTAGAACTGCGCGCGCAACATCAAAAACCGCGTGTCTTTGGACAGCGCTTCTGTGGCCGTGCCACCCAACTCAGCATACAGGCGGGATTGCGCTGCCATGTCGCCCAACTCCGCATAGACACCCAAAGCCAATAAGAGTTGATCTACCGCTCCGAAGCGCTTATACGCCTGAAACGCAAGGTCAGCAGCCTGCGCCGGGTGCTCCTGGCGCACCAGAAAAATCAACCGATACCAGTCCTCAAGCGTTGCCTCGGGCTGGCCCACATACTGCGCATAAGCCGCTTTCGCCGCGTCGTAAGCACCCGCCTCCCAAGCCACTTGGCCCAAAAGATGCCAGTAGGCCATCGCCTGAGCCGGCACCTGATGCTGATGAGCCTGCAGCAAAGCCAGGGCGTCCTGCATCTTGTCCCGCCGAATCATGAGCACCACGGCCCTGAGCGTCACATCCATCGAAAACGGCTGCATATTTGCGCGCTGGGTATACAGGCGCTGGGCCCGATCATCTTCACCGGATCTCTCTGCCAAACGGGCTGAAAACTCCAGCAAATTAGGGTTCTTCCGAGCGGCAAACTGCGCCTCGAAAAACTGGGAGCCTTGCAACGGCTCCGCAGCCATTTCGTACAAGTTGAACACATCCTGCCACTGCACATCGGTCAATGGCTGCTGCTTGGCCAGCTCTGCCCAAGCCTGCAATGCCAGCATTGGCTGATCTGCCAAAGGTGCTAAACGAATCACCGCCTGCAATGTGTCTTCGGTTCGGTCACCCAGGGCAAACAAAGCCAGCCACTGTTGCGCGGCCACCTCGGGCCGTTTTGTCCAGTCACTCACCTGCGCTAATTTGCGCCGCCATTGGCGGTCGTTGGGCAACACCTGCACCGCCCGCTGCGCCACCAGAAAAGCGCGCTGTAAATCACCTGCACCCAGCAACACGTCGAAGGCCAAAGAGAAGTCCTGCGGTTCAAAGGGACGCAGCGACTCCGTTGCGTCGGCGGTTGCTGCAAGGGGTGCAAGCGGCGGTGCTGCCTGAGCCAACTGCATCGAACTGATCGGCCAGACCAGTGCCAGCAGCGGCAGCCATCCACGCAAGTTCATCAACGCCGAGCCTCTCATCTGAACACCAGCCGGCGCGCGTAGTCTGCAGCCGCCACCGGGTCACCGGCCGACATGGCCGTGCGCGACAAAAATCGCAAGGTTTGCGGGTCATCTGCCAGATCGCCCAACCGTGATCGGGCTTCCTCCATGGCTTGCTTGAACAGGCTGGCAGCCATCAGCGTGCTAACACCGCGCTGGAACAAGCGGCGCGATTCTTCGACAGACTCAGCCAGCTCACGCGCCATGAAGTAGTAAGTGGCTGCGGCTGCGTGTTGCCCGTTGCCCAAGGCCTTGTTACCGTAGCCCTCCAGAACACCAACAGACTGCTCAATGTGCAGCTTCCGGTAAAAATCTATCCCAAGCTGAGGCCTGTTCAGCGTGAACGCTTCGTCTCCAAACGCCCGTGCCAAACTTTCTGGCAGCTCATCGACTTTGGCCGCTTGCATCAAGCTCACAAGACGTGCCGTCAGCTGACTTGCCGCCGCCTTGTCAATGGGTTTGCCCAGCTGATCCCGATAGGCGCTCAGCAACATGGCACGCGCCTCGTTGCGCTGCCGCACATCGCCGGAGATGGTGAGGTCGAGCACCAAGGACTCCAGCCTGGGGATGTCCAAGTCAAGCTGCTGCGTTCTGGCCAACAACAAGGCCGCATCCGCATTTTTGGGGTTGCTACGGTAGATGTTTTGCACATAGGACAGTGTCAAATCATCCAGCGTTTGCTGTTGGTACAACTGCTCAATCAGGGCATTGCGTGGAAAAATGGCCGTCAGTAACGCAACAACCAGCAAGGCCACCATGAGCAGCTGCCAATTGGCAGCCAGCTCCAGGCGGGCTATTTGGCCGTCAACCCCGGCATATCGCTTCGAGCGGTCTGGCAACATGGTCTTGAATCTCAAAAAAACTAAGTCCGTCGACGTGGCGCTTGGGCGCTAGCAACCGTCCACCCACACGCACCTGACACGCCTGAGCGTTCGCCAAAGTGAATCTGAGCGGCACATAGGCACTCAGGCTCCAGCGGTAGCCATTAGGCACGCGTTCAAAGCCCTCAATTCGACCATTGGCGGACACCAGGCGAACGGCGTCTGAAGCCGTATCCCGCAATGCCAATTCAGCCGAACCGGCGCTCAAATGCGCATACACGCTGCCCTGGTAGCTGGCAAAACCAGCTACCGATTCACTGGTGGCAAGGTCTGGTGCGCCCATGCTGGCGGGTAGGCGCAAAGTGCGCAAATCATGGGCACCACGCACGCGCCAACCGGAGGCAGTGCGGGCTACGGCCACGGTCTGGAAATCCAGCACTTTGCGCGCGTAATCAGCCACATACACCGGCGTGGTTTCCTGTGCCAACGCATAAGTGAACACTTTGTCGAGCGACTTCATGCCTGCCGCCTTGGTCGTGAGGTAGGTGTGAAAGTAGATGTTGATCGGTTTCAGGCGCTTTGGGGTTTCGGTGAATTCAAACGTTTCAATGACCCGCTCAAAACCATAAAACGGGCCCGTCCAGTTGTTGGTGTAGACGTTTTCATTTTGATTGGGGGCAAAGACCTGGTAGCCGCCAGCACGCGGTACACCCAGCCCTTCAACTTGCGTCACGGTGGGTTGTGAACGCGTGGCGATGGTGTCGCCGCCGTTCATGTTTTGCACCTGCAATTTTTTGGTCCAAGACAGTGCGTCACTGCCAGGAATACAGTCACCGGTCCAGAAAAACATGCTGACCTTTTTGCCTGGCGGGGCCAGGCGGTCTTCGATGTAACTGATTGAGCCTTCAATTTCGCGCTGCAGATCAAACTGATAACCCGGCAAACGCAGGTTGTAGCCTTCATTGGCATCGTCCGCACTGGCTTTGCGCCAAACAAACGGATGCGAATAGCTGTGTGAGGCCATCGCCACATTGGGTGCTGCAAATATATCTTTGGCAATTTTTTCAGCCGCACTGGACAAACCCGGGTACAGGCCCTGTGGTGACAGTTCGGCTTCAATCACCGAAATTGTCATGGGAATGGGGTACGTTTTGACAATGCGATCACGCACTACCGCACCTGCCATGGGGTTCCCCGGCAATTCCGAGCGACTGATAAAACCATCGCCATCCATGTGCACCATGAGCATGCGTCGGCCCGACTCGGTGCTGACATCTGGCACAGGTAGGTCAGGCAAGCGCAGCGCCTGCTTGAAAAATGCGAAGGGGTCAATCACCCAGCGAATGCCAGACTCACCCGGTAACGCCACCAAAGAATGCGTGGTTAACACATAACCACCCCAAGGTGTCAGCGCCGCAGCAACCTGTGTGTCCGACCCGCGTGCCAGCTGGAGCAGTGGTCGACCAAGTTGAATGGCCAACGGATAAAAGTCATCAACAGGTGCGGAAACTGCACGCTCGTAACCCAGCATGGCGTCCTTTTGGGCCACCCGCACAGGCTGGGTGCTTGCACGAGCCGGAGGCAATGAAAAACCCAGCTTTTTGCCCAATGGCGCTTCCATCAAAAAAGTGGGCGCGCCAAGCATGGCAATGGGCACCTGATCCGCACGCTGTTTTTCCAACCAGGCCAGCAAGACACGCTGATCTGCCTCCGAGGGCGTGGCATCAAGCCAAAGCAGTACTGCGGCGTAACGGCCCGGCAAAGAGAAACCAGGCAAATGCTGCGCGTCAAAGTACTCGGGTATGAACCCAAGGTACTGCAAGGGCATCGCACCATAACGCACCGGCGCCATTTGACGCAGCGCATAGTCGTCCTTCAAGACGCTGTGAATCACCGCCACACGCCGCGGCATGACCTCGACGGCCCCAACGCCCAACGAGGCCAGATCAGGCGTCGCAACCCAAGGCGTGAAGCCCGCATCCTTGATGCGCTTGGCTGTTGCACGGGCCAACTCGCGCTCAGCTGGCGGCACGTAATCAATCACCACCACGGGCAACTGGTATGCCTCATTGGCCCGCCGCAACTGCCCTGTGAGCCACTCGCGGTCCTCTGCAGGCACCACCTTGTACTGGCCCTTGCCCGCATCGAACCCCTGGAACAGCGACTCTGCCACCACCATCTCCACCCGTTTGTGCGTCTGCGGCAAAATCTCAAAGCCACGGTTAAAAATCAATTTGATGTCAGGGTAGCGCGTTGCCAAAGCCTCCATCACGGCCACCATGCCAGCCTCTTGTATCGCCCGGGTTTCAGGCGTTTTGGCAAACAAGTGATAGGAATCAAGCGTGTCAAGAAAGAAGGTTCGGTAACCCTTGTCCCACAACGGCGCAATGACGCTGTCGGTAAAAAACCGGGGCCACTCAGGGCGCGACTGGTCAATCAGTCGGCTGCCCCAGTCCTTGTTCTCGCCGACCAGCCAGGTCGCCGGGATTTTTGTGGCATAGCCTCGCGAGGGTTGCACCTCGCCCAGCGCCACATAAGCCGCCAGCCGGGTATGCGTCAAGCCAATGGCTTTCGGATCTGGCACATGGTCCGGATCCACCACCACCAGATCAAAGGCCTGCAGCTCGCTCCAGGGCGGGTTGTCGCCATAGTAAAAAGCCACGGCCGGCCCCTCGTTTGCTGGTACCGCCAAAGCCGCAGGTGCCACCAAGCCAAGCCAAACCAGGCAACTCCAGAAAATATGTGACTTTTTCAACTCTAACCCTTATTTAATAAGCGTAAGCAGCTATAAATTAAATAGCATATTCAATGCTGATGGGTGCATGATCTGAAAACTTCTCGCCTTTGTATATAGACACATGACGTGCTTGCGCGGCCCATGCCGGCGTGGCTAAATGGTAATCGAGTCTCCAACCCACATTCTTGGCGTAAGCCTGCCCCCGGTTGCTCCACCAGGTGTAGGCTTCATCCGTGGTGTCCGGGTGTAACTGGCGGTAAACATCTACCAGACCACCCTCACTGAGCAACTTGGTCATCCAGGCGCGCTCTTCGGGCAAAAAGCCTGAATTTTTCTGGTTGCTCTTCCAGTTTTTCAAATCAATGGCCTGGTGTGCAATGTTGACATCGCCGCACAGCACAAACTCACGCTCTGCCTTTAAGCGCTGAAGGTGTGGGTAAATCTCTTCCAGAAACCTGAACTTGGCCTGCTGGCGCTCTTCGCCGGACGAGCCGCTGGGAAAGTAGCAGCTGATGATGGAGCGCTTGACCTGGCCTGAGTCGAAACGCAGTTCTACGTAGCGCCCTTCCGCGTCAAAGTCAGGGTGGCCAAACCCCACCTTGACGTCGGTCGGCTCTTGGCGGGTGTACACCCCCACGCCCGAGTAGCCTTTTTTCTGTGCAAAATGAAAATAGCCATTCAAGTCGGCCATCTGCTCAAAGCGGCCCACCACATCGCTAGCCTGGGCTTTGACTTCTTGCACACAAATACAATCAGGTGCCGTTTGGCTGACCCAGGCCTGCAGGCCTTTGCTGCTGGCTGAGCGAATACCATTGAGGTTGAGGCTGGTTAATTTGAACAAGGATTTTTCCATGACAGAGCGTAGTGAATTGCATGCCGAGCAAACCCCTCAACAGGACGCGTTGGCACAAGAATTTGTTCAGTTTGCGGTAGATTGTGGTGTGCTGCGCTTTGGCGAATTTAAAACCAAAGCCGGGCGGCTAAGCCCTTATTTTTTCAACGCCGGCCTGTTTGACGATGGCGCCAAGCTGGGTCGGTTGGCACAATTTTATGCGCAGCGCTTGCTGGCCAGCGGCATTGAATTTGACATGATTTTTGGCCCCGCCTACAAGGGTATTCCCCTAGGCGCTGCCTTGGCCGTGGAGCTGGCACGGCTCGGTCGCAATGTTCCTTTTGCCTACAACCGAAAGGAAGCCAAGGACCACGGCGAAGGTGGCACGCTGGTCGGCGCCCCCCTCAAAGGCCGTGTGCTGATTGTGGACGACGTCATGTCGGCCGGCACAGCCGCACGCGAGTCAATCGCCCTGATCCAGGCCGCGGGTGCAACCGCACATGCGGTTGTGATTGCGCTGGACCGGCAAGAAAAGGCCACCGAAGCCGGGCAAAACGTGGCACACAGCGCGGTGCAATATGTGCAACAGCAATTAGGTTTGCAGGTGTGTGCCATTGCCCGACTGGATGACCTGATGCTGTATCTGGAAAAACACAGCGTGGCTGGCTTGGCTGACGCGCAAGAGCGTGTACGCGCCTACCGCGCGCGCTACGGTGTGAGCGGGGCAGCCTCATGCCTTTGACCCCGCGCCTAGGGCTAACGCGCCCCCTGGCAGCGGCGCTGTTGGGGGCCATCTGCACAACACTTGCAGCGCAAACCACCGCGCCCACGCCAGAGATCTACACTTGCATTGACGCCAAAGGCCGCAAGCTCACGTCGGACCGAAAGATCGCCGAATGCGTTGACAGGGAGCAGCAAATTCTGAACCCCAGTGGCACCGTCAAAGCCAGAATTGGACCAAACCTGACGGCGCAGGAACACAACGATATTGAAACCAAAGCTCGTGCCATGCAACAGGAACGGACGCGCTTGGAGGAAGATAAAAAGCGGGACCGTGCCCTGCTGATTCGCTACCCGAACAAGTCGCTACACCAGAAGGAAAGAGCCGAATCGCTGCGCCAGGTGATGCTGGTCAAACAAGCGGCTGTGCTGCGCGTGACCGAACTGCTCGCAGAGCGGGGCAAGCTTCTTGATGAGATGGCTTTTTACACCAAAGACCCCAGCAAAGCACCTGTCAGACTGCGCCAACAGCTAGATGCAGTGGCGCAAGCCTTGGCTGCGCAAGGCCGGTTTTTGGCAGACAAAGACAACGAAATGGCGCGAACCAATGCACGCTTTGACGAAGAGCTGTCGCGCCTGCAACCGCTCTGGAACATGAACGCAGCGGCCAAAACTGCCAAGTAGCGAACAAGGTCAGTTAAGACACCAGTTTTTGTCGCAACAAATCGTTGACCTGCTGCGGGTTCGCCTTGCCCTGGCTGCCTTTCATGATCTGCCCCACCAAAGCATTGAGCGCCTTGGTGTTGCCGGCACGAAACTCGTCCACATTCTTCGGGTTAGCCGCCAACACGGCATCTACAATTTTTTCCAGTGCCCCGGTGTCATTCATCTGCTTGAGGCCTTTGGCTTCGATGACGGCATCAACATCGCTGCCTGGCACCGACCACAGCACATCCACAACCTGACGCGCGGCGTTGTTAGAGATGGTGCCATCCTGAATTCGTGTCACCAATTGCGCCAGTTGCGCTGGCGTGACTGGTGCAGCACCGATCTCGATCTCATCTACATTGGCGCGACGCGCCAACTCACCCATGATCCAGTTGCCGACCAGCTTGGGCTGGCCGCAGGCCTTGGCGGCGGCTTCAAAATACGCTGCCACCTCGCGGCTTTGCGTCAGGGCCGTGGCGTCGTAATCGGACAGGCCGAAATCGTCCACAAAGCGCTGGGCCATCACACGCGGCAACTCGGTCATCTCGGCACGCACACGCGCTACCCACTCTGGCGCCACCACTAAAGGCGGCAGGTCGGGGTCAGGAAAATAGCGGTAGTCTGCGGCGTCTTCCTTGGTGCGCATGGCCCGTGTTTCACCGGTGTCGGCGTTGAACAGCACGGTGGCTTGCTGGATGGCACGGCCATCTTCAAGCTCTTCAATCTGCCAGCGAATCTCGTAATCAATAGCCTGCTGCATGAACTTGAAACTGTTGAGGTTCTTGATCTCGCGGCGCGTACCTAGCTCTGCGCCGGGCTTGCGCACCGACACATTGGCATCGCAGCGAAACGAACCCTCTTGCATGTTGCCGTCACAGATGCCAATCCAGGTGACAATTTTGTGCAGCTCTTTGGCGTAGGCCACGGCCTCTGCGCTGGAGCGCATGTCGGGCTCGGTCACAATTTCCAGCAGCGGCGTACCGGCACGGTTCAAGTCAATGCCAGTTTGACCAATGAAATCTTCGTGCAGCGACTTGCCGGCATCTTCTTCCAGATGGGCGCGCACCAGTCGAACCGATTTTTTCTCATCGCCCAGGTAAAACTCGACCGCGCCTCCGTGCACCACCGGGATCTCAAATTGACTGATCTGGTAGCCTTTGGGCAGGTCGGGGTAAAAGTAGTTTTTGCGGGCAAAAACACTGCGCGGTGCAATGTGTGACCCTACAGCCAAACCGAATTCAATGGCACGCTCGACCGCACCCTTGTTCATCACCGGCAACGTACCAGGCAGCGCCAAATCCACAGCACACGCCTGAGTATTGGGCTCGGCGCCGAACGCGGTGGGGGCACGGCTGAAAATCTTGGATTTCGTGGACAACTGGGAATGTGTTTCAAACCCAATCACCACTTCGTAACCCCTCACCAACAGAGACTTGGTCGCTGGTTTTTTCTCTTCGACAGTTGTGTTCATGTTCAGATTCCTTGTGGCTTGGCGGCATGCCAATGGGTGGCTTGCTGAAAACGGTGGGCCACGTTCAGCAGTCGCGCCTCCTGCAGGTAATTGCCAATCAGTTGCAGGCCCACGGGCAAGTTCCCGGCACCAAAACCTACCGGCAAACTCATGCCCGGCAAACCCGCAAGCGAGGCTGGGAGCGTGAAAATATCGGCCAAATAATCTGCCAGCGGGTCACTGTGCCCCCCAAGCTTCCAGGCCACGGTGGGTGCCACCGGCCCGGCGATCACATCGCAGACCTTCAAGGCCTGCTGAAAATCATCCGCAATCATGCGGCGGATTTTTTGCGCCTGCAGGTAGTACGCGTCGTAATAGCCATGGCTAAGCACATAGGTGCCGATCATGATGCGGCGCTTGACCTCATCGCCGAAACCTTGGGCGCGGGTTTGCAAGTACATGTCGTTCAAATCGGTGTACTTGTCGGCCCTAAAGCCAAACTTGACACCATCAAACCGGCTCAGGTTGCTGGACGCTTCTGCCGGGGCAATGATGTAGTAGACCGGAATGGACAACTCTGTGCGCGGCAGAGAAATCGGCACCAGCTTGGCCCCCAGTTTCTCAAATTCCGTCAACGCTGCATCAACAGCCGCCCGCACATCAGGCGCCAGCCCCTCACCAAAAAATTCGGCGGGCACACCCACGCGCAATCCAGCCAGATCAGCCGTCAGCGAGCGAGAGAAGTCCTCGGCGGGCGCATCCAGCGAGGTGGAGTCACGGTCCGGGTCAGGGCCACACATGGCACTGAGCAACAAGGCACAGTCTTCGGCGGTGCGGGCGATGGGGCCAGCCTGGTCCAGGCTGGAGGCAAACGCCACCATGCCGTAGCGCGACGCACGACCATAGGTGGGCTTGATGCCCGTCACGCCACAAAACGAGGCGGGTTGGCGAATCGAGCCGCCGGTGTCGGTGCCCGTCGCCGCTGGCGTCAGCCGCGCCGCAACCGCTGCCGCACTGCCGCCAGACGACCCACCCGGCGTGCAAGTGGTGTCCCACGGATTTTTGACCCGACCGTAGGCCGAGTTTTCATTGGCTGACCCCATGGCGAATTCGTCGCAATTGAGCTTGCCCAGAGTCACCATGCCAGCCCCCAGAGCACCGCCCGGCACACCAGCGCCTAACTTGGCCACCACGGTGGCATCAAAAGGGGAGATGTAGCCCTTGAGCATTTTGGAGCCCGCCGTGGACGCAAAATCTCGCGTCACAAAAATGTCTTTGTGCGCCAACGGGACGCCCTCAAGGGCTCCAGCTGTGCCAGAGGCCAGACGCGCGTCAGACGCACGGGCTTGTGCCAGCGTGGCATCGGGCTGAACATCCAGAAAAGCGCCCAGACCGGCATGAACTGCGCCTCGGGTCAAAAAATGCTGGGCGGTCTCAAGCGCGGAAACTTTGCGCTCGCGCAACAGGGCGGCCAATTGGGCCACCGTCAGATCATGCAGATCAGCTGAAATTTGGGTCATGATGAATTGATGGTATTTTTATTCGATCACCCGCGGCACCAAAAACAGACCGTTTTCAAGTGCCGGGGCGTTGCGCTGGTTGGCTTCGCGCTGGTTGGGTTCACTGGCCACGTCGTCACGCAAGCGCAAGGCCACGTCGCCCATGATGTCGAGTGGGTGTGCCAACGGGGTGATGCCGGTGGTGTCCACGGCACGCATTTTCTCCACAATGCCAAAAAAATCATTCAGTTGCGGGCGCAGGCGCTCGCGCTCGTCAGAGGCCAGCCCAAGGCGAGCCAGGTGGGCCAGGCGGTCAATATCGGCAGCAGAAAGTGACATGGATTAGCATTCGAAACAGGGTGTAAAACTACGCAAAGCCCGACTTTTCGGGGCGTTGCTCGCAGGCGATGGGTTATTATCTCGCCTTTGACCAGTGACGCTTCCGCGCGCGGCTTTTCACTGACAACACACCCTTTTGACAACATTACCGGGCGACATGCGAGCCGAAGCGCTCCTGTGCCCCAGAGGACCTATCCATGTTTGGAACCTTCCGTCAGTATTTTTCGACTGACCTTGCCATCGACCTTGGCACCGCCAACACCCTGATTTACGTACGCGACAAGGGCATTGTGCTAGACGAACCCTCCGTGGTGGCCATTCGCCACGAAGGCGGCCCTCAAGGCAAAAAAACCATCCAGGCTGTCGGCAAGGAAGCCAAAGCCATGCTAGGCAAAGTACCCGGCAACATCGAGGCGATTCGCCCGATGAAAGACGGCGTGATTGCCGACTTCACCGTGACCGAGCAAATGCTCAAGCAATTCATCAAGATGGTGCACCCGCGCTCCATCTTTCGCCCCAGCCCGCGCATCATCATTTGTGTGCCTTGCGGCTCCACCCAGGTTGAGCGGCGCGCCATTCGCGAGAGCGCTTTGGGCGCCGGTGCCAGCGACGTCTACCTGATTGAAGAACCGATGGCGGCTGCCATTGGCGCCGGCTTACCGGTGTCAGAGGCATCGGGCTCAATGGTGGTTGACATTGGCGGCGGCACCACCGAAGTCGGCGTGATCTCGCTTGGCGGCATGGTCTACAAAGGCAGCGTGCGCGTGGGTGGCGACCGGTTCGATGAGGCCATCATCAACTACATTCGCCGCAACTACGGCATGCTGATTGGCGAACCGACCGCAGAGGCCATCAAGAAGAACATTGGCTCAGCTTTTCCGGGCAGCGAAGTGCGAGAGATGGAAGTGCGTGGCCGCAACCTGTCCGAAGGCGTGCCGCGCAGTTTCACGATCTCAAGCAACGAAATCCTGGAAGCTCTCACCGACCCGATCAACAACATTGTGTCGGCCGTCAAAAATGCGTTGGAGCAAACCCCGCCCGAGCTCGGTGCGGACATTGCCGACCGCGGCATGATGCTCACCGGCGGTGGCGCCCTACTGCGCGACCTTGACCGCTTGCTGGCCGAAGAAACCGGCCTGCCGGTGTTGGTGGCCGAAGACCCGCTGACCTGTGTGGTGCGCGGTTGCGGTATGGCGCTGGAGCAGATGGAACGTCTGGGCTCCATTTTTACCACCGAATAAGCGGATTGAGCAGCGATGCCGCTTGGTACGCTGGACGGAACGCCCCCACCCTTTTTCAGACAGGGCCCATCAGCCCTGTCTAAATTGATGCTTTTCAGCACGCTGGCGCTGTTGCTGATGGTGGCCGATGCACGCTTTCATGTGACCCAGCCGTTGCGAACCTTGCTTGCTGCCGCCTTGTACCCGGTGCAATGGGTTGCCCTGCGACCGGTGATATGGGCGCAGGGTGGGAGCCAGTACTTTGAGACGCTCAACACCTCACAAACCAAAGAAGCTGCGGCGCAATACCAGCTGGGGCTGCAGTCACAGCGTGCCTTGCAGGTGGAACAACTAACGCTTGAGAACACGCGCTTGCGTGCGCTGCTGGCGATGCGTGAGCGCCTGAACACTCCCGCCCTGGCGGCCCAAGTGCTGTACGACGCAGCCGACCCCTACAGCCGCAAAGTGATCATCGACAAAGGCGCGTTGGCCGCCGTGCTGCCGGGCGCGCCTGTGCTCGACGAGGCCGGCATTCTGGGTCAGGTGACCCGGGTCTACCCTTTGGTGAGCGAGGTCACGCTGGTCACTGATCGCAACCAGGCGATCCCCGTGCTCAATGTGCGCACCGGCGTGCGCGCACTGGCGTTTGGCGACTCGGCGTCTCGCAGCGGCACGCTGGAGCTGCGCTTTATCGATGCCAATGTCGACATGGTCGCCGGCGACTTGCTGACCACCAGCGGCGTCGATGGCATCTACCCGCCTGGCCTGCCCGTGGCAAAAGTGCTCAAGATTGAGCGACGCGCCGACTCAGCATTTGCACGCATCACCTGCGCGCCGGTGGCCGGGGTGGCTGGTAGCCTGCATGTGCTGGTCTTGCACCCGCTGGCCGGTCAAATTCTGGCGCGTCCGGAGCCTGAAGCAGCACCGGTCAAAAAAGGAGCCAAGCCATGATCATGCCGCGTGGCCAGCAACTGCTGTTGCCCGCCAGCCCCTTGTTCATCTGGAGCAGCCTGGTGCTGGCCCTGACGGCCAATATGCTGATCAACATGGGCTTGCTGGGGCGCGCTGCCTGGCAACCCGATGTGCTGGCTTTGGTGCTGGTGTTCTGGACCGTACACCAGCCCTTGCGCGTGGGTGTGGGCACGGCATTCGTGCTGGGTCTGGCGGTGGACGTGCACCAAAGCGCCCTACTGGGCCAACATGCGCTGGCCTACACGGCTTTAAGCTTTCTGGCCATTGCCATTCACCGCCGCCTGTTGTGGTTCAGTGTGCCGTCACAAGCTGCGCAAGTGTTACCACTGTTTGTCACGGCGCACGCCCTGGCCTTGGTGGTGCGCCTGCTGGCTGGTGGTGATGCGCCGGGCTGGTCGATGCTGCTGGCGCCTTTGCTTGAGGCACTACTGTGGCCATTGGTCAGCGTGCTGCTGCTGATACCGCAAAGGCGCGCGCCCAACCCTGACGCCAACCGCCCGCTGTGAGCAGTCTGACTGCTGACGCCCTGGTGCCATGACCGTCATCCGCAACGTTCAGCTTGAGTTGGCGCGCTTTCGAGTGCGCGTGCTGGTGGCCAGCCTGGTGGTGCTGATGTGTTTTGGGCTGGTGGTGGCGCGCCTGATTTTTCTGCAGGTGGTGCGCCACGATGACTTGCTCGCCCAGGCAGAAAACAACCGCACCGCCATCGTGCCGATCGTGCCCAACCGGGGGCTGATCCTGGACCGCAACGGTGTTGTGCTGGCCAGCAATTACTCGGCTTACACGCTGGAGCTCACGCCATCCAAAATAGCCAACCTAGAGCACACCATCGATGAGTTGGCACAGGTGCTGGACATCACCCCGCGGGACCGCAAGCGTTTCAAGAAGCTGCGCGAAGAAGGCAAAAGTTTTGAGTCGCTGCCCCTGCGAAGCCGCTTGACGGACGAAGAAGTGGCCCGCTTTGCGGCGCAGCGCTACCGGTTTCCCGGCGTGGACATCAAGGCCCGGCTGTTTCGCAGCTACCCCTATGGTGAGCTCGCCAGCCACGTCATTGGTTACATCGGGCGCATCAATGTGTCAGAAAAAGAAAAGCTCGACGACTCGGATGACGCTGCCAATTACCGCGGCACCGAGTACATCGGCAAACTCGGGGTTGAGCAAAGTTACGAGACGCAGTTGCACGGCGTGACGGGCGTGGACGCCATGGAAACCTCCGCCGGTGGCCGCGCCACCCGACGCCTGGCGAGCCAGCCGTCCATACCCGGCAGCACGGTCAAGCTGTCGATTGACATCAAGCTGCAAAAGCTCATTGAAGACATGTTTGGCGAGCGCCGCGGGGCGCTGGTGGCGCTTGACCCCAAAACCGGCGAGGTGTTGGCGTTTGTCAGCAAACCCACGTTTGACCCCAATTTATTTGTCGAAGGCATTGACCAGGAAAGCTGGCAAGGCCTCAACGAATCGATTGACAAACCCCTGCTGAACCGCGCGCTGCGCGGCACCTACCCGGCCGGCTCCACCTACAAACCCTTCATGGCGCTGGCGGCACTGAGCACCGGCAAGCGCGCCGCCAGCACCCAGATCAACGACCCGGGCTTTTTCATGTTTGGCGGACACCGCTTTGGCAGCCCGGAAAACGAGCGTGGCGGCATCATGGACATGCACCGATCCATCGTGGAGTCCAGCAATGCCTACTATTACTCGCTGGCCAACGAGCTTGGCGTGGATGCCATCCACGACTTCATGAAGCCGCTCGGCTTTGGCCAGATCACCGGCATCGATATCCATGGCGAGGTGCGCGGCGTGCTGCCCAGCACCGACTGGAAGCGAAAATATTACAAACGCCCCGAACAGCAGCGCTGGTACGCTGGGGAAACCATCTCGCTCGGCATTGGGCAGGGTTACAACAGCTTCACCATGCTGCAGCTGGCACAAGCCACCGCCATCGTCGCCAACAATGGCGTTAAACACCAGCCGCAACTGGTGATGGCCACGCAAGACACCAACTCGTTGGTGAGCGTCCCGGTGGCAGCAGCACCGGCTGTGGACCTGGGGCTAAAGCCGGAACACATCGACGTGATTCGCCGTGCCATGGTGGGCGTCACCCAACAAGGCACCTCAACCCGGGTCTTTGCTGGCGCCCAGTACCTCAGTGGCGGCAAGACCGGCACGGCACAGGCCGTGACCCTCAGCAAGCATGAAAAATACAATGCGGCCCGCATGGAAGAACGGCAACGCGACCACTCGCTCTACATCGCCTTTGCACCAGCCGATGACCCAAAGATTGCGCTGGCGGTGATTGTGGAAAACGCCGGTTTTGGCTCGGCCTCGGCGGCACCCATTGCGCGGCGCACCTTTGACTATTTGCTGCTGGGCCAATACCCCAGCCTAGAGGACCTGGCGCTGGTCAGCAAGGGTCAGGCGACGGCACCCGTGGGTAAGCCCCGCCTGGTCTCGGAAATGTCCTGGCCACCTAGCAGCGCACTGTCAGCTGCTTCGTCAGCGGCGTCAGCTGCTTCGCCAGCCGCATCACAAGCCTCGGCGCCAGCGAAAGCCGCCTCACAGTGACTTGCCGACCGCGGATCAGTCTGGCGCGCAGGTGATGCGGTCGCGCCCGGCTTGCTTGGACTGGTAAAGCGCGGCGTCGGCCCGGGCGATCAGGGCTTGCGCATCATCACCCTGGCGCATGGTGGCAACACCGCCCGAGATCGTCACTGTGAGCACCACGGCCTTGGTGCGCCGGTCGCGAATCTTCATGGCCCGGGTGTGTGCGCACACCAACTCAGCCAGCTTCTGGCATTGCGCCAGCGACCGCTCGGGCATCAAGATGGCAAACTCCTCACCGCCATACCGAGCCACGCTGAGGTCTGCGTCACCAGCCACCACGCTGCGCAACACCTCGCCCAAGGCCTGCAACACGCGGTCGCCCATCACATGGCCATGGGTGTCGTTGACGGCCTTGAAATGGTCAATATCGAGCATGATCAGGCCATGCGTTTGCCCACCTGGCAAGGGCTGCGCCAGCATGTCGGTCAGCTTTTGATCGAAGCCTTTGCGGTTCAGCACCCCGGTCAGGGCGTCTTTGAAAGAGTCGTCGCGGGTGCGGGTCAGCTCCGCTTTCAAACGGGTAATTTCCTGCTGGCTGACGTTCACCTGCTGCTCCAGCGCCAGGGTTGACGCCTTCATCTGCGCCGTGCGCGCAATGATGTTGGCCACGGCAGGCGTGAGCAACTCGCCATCGCCAGAACTCAGCGCTGTGCTCAGGCCCTGCAATTCTTCCCCATAAACCTCGGCCTGGCTGCCGGTGCGCGACGCGCTCTCTGCCATGCCTGACAACATCTGCTGCAACTCACCGCTGATGCGTTGCATGGACTGCGCGTCAAGATCAGCCACAAACGACAGATAAAGTTGCCACATGTCAGCATCGCTGAGCCGGGGCTTGCGCTGCATGGCTTGGGCAAGTCCTTGCGACAAGCGGTTGTTGATGCCCGCCACATGCTCAAACCAGACGGTGTAGGTGACCGGGTTGTAGGCCGCGTCATGTTGCCCCATGGATGCCAGCACCAAGCGCAGCAGTTCAGCGCTCTGCTCCTTGCTTTCACGGTATTTCACTAGGCGCTCCAATGACGTTGGTCCAACACAATTTGTGAGCGATGTTAGTCGGTTATCTGACAAATGCGTCAAAACTGGTCTTGAGAATGAGCGCACTGACGACCAAAAGAAACACCACCCGCACAAAGCCGGTGCCGTGCTTCATGGCGAGCCGCGTGCCGGCCAAGCTGCCCAGCACATTGGCAATGGCCATGGCCAGCACAAAATGCCACCAGATGTGCCCCTTGGCAATGAACAAAGCCAGTGCCGAGAGGTTGGTGGCAGTGTTCACCAACTTGGCCGAAGCAGACGCGCTCAAAAAGTCGTAACCCAGTACGCGCACAAACAAAAACACCAGAAAGCTGCCCGTGCCGGGTCCGAAAAAACCATCGTAAAACCCGATCACTGCGCCAATGCCAGCGGCAATGAGCTGCTCTTTGCCGCCTGAATAGTGCGGCGTGTGGGTGCGTCCCAGCTCTTTTTTAGCCAGGGTGTAAAGCAACACCACCAGGAGCACAAACGGCAGCAGCTTGCGTAAAAACTCGGGCGACACAATGGTCACCAGCCAAGCCCCGGCAAAAGAGGCCAGCAGCCCAGCGCCTGCGGCCGGCAACAAGGCAGCCCAACGCAGCCTAACCTTCTGGCTGTACTGCCAGGTGGCAAACCCGGTGCCCCACACCGAGGCGCCCTTGTTGGTGCCAAACAGCGTGGCCGGGTGGGCATTGGGAAACGTAGCAAACAACGCGGGGATCAAAATCAGCCCACCGCCACCCACAATTGAGTCCACAAAACCGGCAAACAGCGAGGCAACAGAGACAATGAGCAATTCCATGGCGGCATTGTCGCATTCGTTGCGGCGCAAAATTGCTATGCAATCAATAGCTTCTTGCGCTTTACTTATAAGGTCTACAGGCCTAAAACGCTTATAAATTGAAAAAGGCACCGGGGTTAGCGGTGCCTTATCTGTTTTTATTGTCTGACCACTGCGGGTCGGATCTCCTGGGGCCTCTCAGCTTGAACAGATGAACTCTGCAAGTGATGAAGAGACTGTATCCGCCAACCAGCTGCGTGACCATCGGGAATTACCCTTTGCGGGTTCTCCCTGAGTACAAAACCGCCTGCATGACACACCCCTGAAACAAACCCGAACACCCAGCGCTACGCGCCCGCAGCGATCCAGCGCGCCGCCTTCTCAGCCATCATCAAGGTCGGCGAATTGGTGTTGCCACTGGTGATGACGGGCATGGCGCCAGCATCGACCACACGCAGGCCAGCAATCAGGCCACCTGGGCCGTGCACCCGCAGGTGACTGTCCAGCACCGCCAATGGGTCGTTGTCGTGACCCATTTTGGTGGTACCCACCGGGTGGAAAATGGTGGTGGCAATGTCACCTGCCAGGCGGGCCAGGTCATCGTCGCTTTGGTACTGCACGCCGGGTTTGAATTCTTCTGGCTGGTAATTGGCCAGGGCCGGCTGGGCCACGATGGCACGCGTCAGGCGCAATGAATCGGCCGCCACCTTGCGGTCGGCTTCGGTGCTGAGGTAGTTGGGGGCAATGGCTGGGGCCACAGAAAAATCGGGCGACTTGATCTGTACGCTGCCGCGGCTGCTCGGGTTCAGGTTACAGACACTGGCAGTAAAGGCGGCAAAGGGGTGCAACGGCTCGCCAAAGGCGTCCAGACTCAACGGCTGCACGTGGTACTCGATGTTGGGGTATGGCTGGCTTGGGTCACTGCGAGTGAAGGCCCCAAGTTGGCTGGGCGCCATGCTCATCGGGCCACTGCGCTTGAAGGCGTATTCCAGCCCAATCATGGCCTTGCCCCAAAGTGAGTTGGCTTGCACATTGAGCGTTTTGACCCCTTGCACCTTGTACACCGAGCGAATCTGCAAATGGTCTTGCAAATTGGCCCCGACGCCGGGCGCGTCATGCAACACCGGCACGCCATGCTGCTGCAACAGGGCGGCTGGCCCAATGCCCGAGAGCTGCAGAATTTGTGGTGAACCAATGCTGCCGGCACTCAAAATGACCTCTGCCGAGGTCTGCACAGTGACCATGCCGCTGGCCGTGCGCACCTGCACGCCGGTGCAGCGCAACTGGCCGTTGGCCTGGGTGTCGATCACCAACTTGGCCACCTGGGCGGAAGTCCACAGCGTGAAATTGGGGCGGCTTTCACACACCGGGCGCAAAAAGGCTTTGGCGGTGTTCCAGCGCCAGCCGCTTTTCTGGTTCACTTCAAAGTAGCCCACGCCTTCGTTTGATCCCGTGTTGAAATCCTCGGTGGCGGGAATGCCCGCTTGCTGTGCGGCTTGGGCAAACGCATCAAGCACGTCCCAACGCAGGCGTTGCTTTTCTACCCGCCATTCGCCAGCAGCACCGTGACATTGACTGAATTCTTCAAGCTTTTTAACCCTATGGACCTTGTCTTTATTGCGTGAGAAGCTATCTAATTTATAGTGACTCTCATGCGCCATGAAGTCGGGCAACGCGGCCTGCCAGGCCCATGATGCATCTCCCGTGAGCTGTGCCCATTGGTCGTAGTCGCGCGACTGACCGCGCATGTAAATCATGCCGTTGATGCTGCTGCAGCCACCCAGCACCTTGCCCCGCGGGTAGCGCAAGCGGCGCCCGTTCAGACCGGCATCGGGCTCGGTCTGGTAGAGCCAGTCGGTACGCGGGTTGCCAATGCAATACAGGTAACCCACCGGAATGTGAATCCAGTGGTAGTTGTCTGCGCGGCCGGCCTCAATCAACAACACGCGTTTGTTGGCGTCAGCACTCAGGCGATTGGCCAACAGGCAACCCGCCGTGCCGGCGCCGATGATGATGTAGTCAAAGCTGGTGCTCATGGGGTGGCTCTTTCATGTCTTTGCAGTCATTTTGCCGCACGGCAAAACCCATTCTGTCGCCCACATTACCGTTACGATTCACGCCTGAAGATTGCCATGCCTGAAGCCACCCCCACCCTCACCCTGCAAACCACGCCAGAAAGCCGCTGCGCGACGCTGGGCGGCAGCTGGAGCGCGGCGCGGTTGGCCGAGCCCGCCACCTGGCAAAGCATCAGCCGGGCGCTGGCTGAACTGCAAACAAACGCCGTGAATCGCCGCGACCCGCGTTCCCGCGATGACAAGACTGCGCCCCGCGAAACAGCACCGACCATCACCTGGGACCTGCGCGCCCTGACCCGGCTGGACCACACCGGCGCACAGCTGCTGTGGAACACTTGGCAGCGCCAATGGCCTGCTGATGTGCAGCTCACGGCCGGCCAACGCGTCATGCTGGAGCGGGTGGCACGGTTTACCGCCCCCGATGGCCAGCCGGCGCGCACGTCGTTGTGGCAACTGTTTTTAAAACTCGGTGAAAACCTGTGGCTACTGTGGGACCACGCGGTGGGCCTGCTGACACTGGCGGGCCAGCTGCTGCTGGACCTGGCAAAGCTGGCGCGTGCCCCTCGGCACGGCCCGTGGCGCGACGTGTCGGGCCACTTGTTTCGCATTGGCGCCACAGCCTTGCCGGTGACGGCGCTGGTAGGCTTCATGATTGGCATTGTGCTGGCTTACCTGATGTCGCGCCAGCTGCGGCAGTTTGGCGCCGACAGCTTCATTGTGGATATTTTGGGCATTGCCATCATCCGCGAGCTGGGGCCAATGCTGGCCGCCATTCTGATTGCCGGGCGCTCCGGCTCAGCCATCACCGCGCAAATTGGCGTGATGCGGGTCACCGAAGAGCTCGACGCCATGCGTGTCATGGGCATTGCCAGAGGCTACCGGCTGGTGATGCCACGCGCCATCGCTTTGGCCATTGCCATGCCGCTGATCAGTGTCTGGACCACGCTGGCGGCCTTGCTCGGCGGCATGCTGGCGGCCGACGCAGTGCTGGGCGTCACGCCAGCTTATTTTTTTGCCGCCCTGCCTGACGCGGTGGAAATCGGCAACCTCTGGCTGGCCGTGGGCAAGTCGGTGGTATTTGGCCTGCTGATTGCGCTGATTGGCTGCCACTACGGCTTGCGCGTAAAACCCAACACCGAGAGCCTGGGCCAAGGCACCACAGCATCGGTGGTGACCAGCATCACCGTGGTGCTGCTGGTGGATGCCGCTTGCGCCATCCTGTTCAAGAATGTGGGCATCTGACATGAACGCACCCGTGGTTGAGATCAACAAGCTCTGGTCGGTGTTTCACAGCGCCGGGGTGGACGCGGTGGTGCACCAGAACTTAAGCCTGCACATTGAGTCGGGCGAACTGCTGTCGATTGTGGGCGGCTCAGGCAGCGGCAAAACCGTGTTGCTGCGCCAGATATTGGGGCTGGCAACGCCGGCGCGCGGCAGCGTCACGGTGCTCGGTGAGCCGGCTGCCAGCCTGGGCCGCGAAGGCGCTGCCAGCCGGGTGGGCATGCTGTTTCAGCACGGCGCGCTGTTTTCGGCCTTCAGCGTGCTTGACAACATTGCTTTTGCCCTGCGCGAACTCCACACTCTGCCCGCCAACCTGATTCATGACGCGGCCATGGTCAAGCTGCGCATGGTCGGGCTGGATGCCTCGGCCGCGCACAAGATGCCGGCCGATTTGTCGGGCGGCATGACCAAACGCGCGGCGCTGGCCCGCGCCTTGATCATGGACCCCCCGCTGCTGCTGCTGGACGAACCCACCGCCGGCCTGGACCCCGGCAGCGCCGACGAGTTTTGCGCGCTGATCAAATCCTTGCACCAAGAACTCGGCCTGACGGTGGTGATGGTCACCCATGACCTCGACACCCTGCTGGAGCTGTCCACCCGCATTGCCGTGGTGGCCGACAAACACATCGTGGCTGAGGGCACCGCAGCACACGTGATGGCGCAGCCACATCCGTTCATCAAAGACTATTTTCTGGGTGAGCGCGGCCGCCGCGCCAGCGCCCTGTTGCAGCCCGAGCCCCAAACCAGTTAAAAACGCCCCATGGAAAACAAATCTCACGCGTTGGCCGCCGGCAGCTTTGTGCTGCTGCTCACCGCCGTCCTGGCCAGCCTGGCCGTCTGGCTGACACGCGACACCCGTGCGCTCAACGTGTACGAACTGTCGGGCGCGGTCAACGTCAGCGGTTTGCAGCCGCAAGCCAGCGTGCGTTTTCAGGGCGTGCCCATTGGCAAGGTGACCGCCATCGGCCTGGACCCCAAAACCCGCGGCCAGGTGCTGGTGAGTATTGCGGTGGACGACAACGCCCCCATCAGCACCAGCACCTTCGCCACCCTGGGCTATCAGGGCGTGACCGGCCTGGCTTTCATCCAGCTTGACGACGCCGTGCCCACAGCGGGCGCACCGGCTGCCGCACCCCTGCCGCCGCGCAGCCGCATGCTACTGAAACCCAGCCTGCTGGCCAAGCTGAGCGACCGCGGCGAGCAGCTGCTGGACCAACTGGCGCAATCGAGCAAGCAGCTTAACCAGCTGCTGTCCGATAACAACCAGCAAACGCTGATGACGGCCGTGACTCAGATGGGGCAGGCGGCCAACGAGCTGCAACAGCTCACAGCCCAAACCCGCGCCACACTGCCCGCCTTGCTGATCTCAAGCCAAGGCGCGCTTGATGTGGTCAAGCTCACATCCAACCGCGTTGGCGACAGCGCCGACGAGGCCAGGGCCTCGGCACGCGCCTTCAGGCGGGTGACCGAGCGCATGTCTGCCCCCGGTGGCACGCTCGACCAACTGGACCAGGGTGCCAACATTCTGGTGGCCACCGGCCAGACCCTGCGCATCAACACCTTGCCACGCGTCGACCAGGCCGTGCAGGACGCCGCCCGCACCACGCGACAGCTCGGCGAGTTAACGCAAACCCTGGTGGACAACCCGCAAGCCCTGCTGCTGGGCAAACCCACCACACCACCCGGCCCAGGCGAACCTGGCTTTGCTTCACCGACCATGGGCGAACGCTAGCGAGTGCCACACGGCATTGAACCCGCCCCGACCTAGCGCCCACCACCCACACCACCGACTTACCCATTGCATCATTTACTATGAATAATATAGCTACTTGCGCTTATTTAACAAGGGTTAGAGGCCTATTTCTTGTATATTTACTTGCCTTGACTGGCTGCACCTTGCCGCGCGCAGCCAGCACCCCGGCGGTGTACGACTTTGGCCCTGGCACGCTGCAAACCGCGCCAACCACGCGCATTGCCAACCTGCCCCCGCTGGAGTTCAGCACGCCGCAAACCAGCACCGCCCTCAACAGCACCACCGTGCTGTACCGCCTGGGTTATGCCGATGCGCAACAACTCAAGCCCTACACCCTGGCGCGCTGGAGCATGCCGCCGGCACAACTCATTGGCCAGCGCCTGCGCGCGCAGCTCGGGGCTCGCCGCGCCATCGTGGCACCAGGTGACATCGCTCTGGCCGCCAATGCAGCCAAGCCCGTGTCAACTGCCACCACGCCACGCTCGTCTCCCGAACCCCTGCTGAACCTGCACCTGGAGCTTGAGGAATTCAGCCAGCTGTTTGACGCCCCCGACAAAAGCAGCGGCGTGCTGCGCCTGCGCGCCACCTTGACACAGCGCGGCACCGCCGGTGAAATCCTGCTGGCCCAACGCAGCTTCATCACGCAGCAAGCCGCGCCCACGGCCGACGCCAGCGGTGGCGTCAAGGCACTGACAGCCGCCACCGATCAAGTCATCAACGACATTGAGGCATGGCTGGCGCAGGTGGAGCGGGCGGACAAAGCCCAATGACCCAATTTCCAAAAACCCGATGACCCTGAATGTCGCGCGCAGGAGACTTAAGCAAGCAAACTCCACCGAGGGAAGCCCAAAGAACGGGCAAAAAAAAGCTGCTGCATAATTTGTAACGAAAAGCAACGAGTTAAATATACCTAAGGGAAAAAATGCCGAATTTCAAAAAAATTACACTCGGTCTGTTAATGGCTGCCGCCGTCAGTGCCCAGGCACAAGGCATGGTGACCGCCGCCATGGGCACACGCACTGTGCTGAAGGCTTATACGGACGCAGAGGGCAAAAGCGAAACGACGGCCCTTGCTGTGAAAGACATCACCTTCCCCCTGAAAGTATTTGAAATCTCCGAGGCGGGATTTGTCCATGTAAAGGTGCAGAGCAAGGACGTCTGGCTTGACCGCGGCCAAATCCGCATTCCGCCCGAGTCGCTGACAGTGACGTGCACCACGGTTGACCAAAGCAGCGCCAATTTGACGACGGCGGGCATCCGCGGCGCGAATTCAGCTTGTAAATAACGTCATTTTTCAGGGAACGCGTCCGCAAGACCGGACGTTTGGGGTAAACACATGTCTGTCACATCGCTCTCTTCTTCCTCTCATGCACGCCGCGCCACCCAAGTGGTGATGTGTCTTATGTTGCCACTATTGGCTTCAACGGCGCGCGCCCAAACTCAACCCGAGAGCGCCCCGCAGGCCACAGAGACGGCACCTGCTGCAGGCTCAGGCGGGGGCATTGGCGGCTTTTTCAGCAGCCTGGGGACCTCCATCAAGTCAGCAACCAGCGCTGAAAACACAACTGCCGACTCAACGAAAGCGTCAGATGCTACGCCTGGGGCTTCTGCGCCAACTGGTAACCCAGGCGGTGGCATTGGAGGCTTCTTCAGTGGCTTGGGTGACAAAATCAACCAAACCATCACGGGCAGCCGCGACAAGCCGCAATTTCTGGACTTGGTGGCGGGCGCGTACAAGGCATCCAGCGAGGCCATTGGCGAACAAAAGGACATCGATGAGAGCCGCATCACGCGTGGCGTGTTGTCGGTGCCGGGGTTTACCAACTATGCCAACACTGTGCTGGGAAAACTCAAGCACGCAAGCTTGGTCGAGCAAGTGCCCGGCCAAGTCATTGTGGTGGCCAACGACCAGATGGATGCCGGTGCCACGCCTGATGGCAACATCTTTATCTCCAGCGGGTACATCAGGGAGCTGAAAAACGAAGACCAGCTGGCGGCCTTGCTGGGGCATGAGTTGTCACATGTGCTTTTGCTGCACAACGACTCCAGCGCGTTCCTGCGAGTGCAAAAACAAATCTCCACTTACGCCAACGTGGGCATGAACATTCGCAATGCCGTTGACAAATCAACCGGGGGTGCAGCCAGTAACGTGTTAACTCCCGGGCAAAAAGAAGTGCTGCAACACATGGAACTTCTCATCAGCGTGAGCGACATTGCGCTACATCCGGCCTGGGGCCGCCGCCAGGAGGCAGAGGCCGACCGGCTGGGCATGGACTTAATGATCAAGGCCGGCTACAGCTACACAGACGGCATGATTCCCTGGCTTGAGACTGTCGCCAAGTGGGATGCCATTCAAGATGCCAAAAAGGCAGAGTTGTTGAAGAAGCAGCAAGATTCCATGCAGGCGTTGATGGTCGGCGGCAAGTTTGAAGATTCTGTCAAACAGGGTCTGGGCTTTGCGCTCAACGACATCAAAGGCCAGCTTTCCGCCAGCCATGAGGGGGGCGACAAGCGCATCAACGACCTCGATGCCTATTTCATCAAGGCCTACAACGAGACCGTGCCCAAGGTCAAGCCAACCATCGCGCCGTTTGAGCAGGCCAGAAACAAGCCCGATGTCAAACCCGTACTGGCCGACTACAGCACCGTGTTTCAGGCGCGCAACCTGATCGCTGATATAAAATTTGCCGAGGCCCAAGGCTTATTGAAACCCGTGCTCGGCCCCAGATCGCAAATAGCCGGGCATGCACTGCCCAACCAGCTGATGTTTGAAGCGCTGCGCGGCTTGGGGCGGCGCAAGGAGGCTGAGGCGTATCTGAGCAAGAGCCTGCAGTCAGACAACTCGGTATGGTCGGCGTACGACTCAGCGGCCACTTACTTCAAAGACCAGGGCAATGACGATGCCGTCATCCAGGTTGGGAAAAACGCATTCGTGCGCTTTTCCGGCGCGCCATCAGCGTACCCGCGGCTCGTTGCGCTATACAAGCGCAATGGCCTAACTAAAAACATGAACGATGTGATGTCGGAATGTGCCTTGCGGCAAGCCGACAAACGCGACCAATGCATGGCCGCCACGCGATAAGCCAGCATGACATCCCCTGTACACAAACCGGTAAATACCTCCGGATGGAGGTGGCAACTTTACGTGGTGATCATGACCCTGTCGGTGGGGCTGTTCATGGCCTGGCTGTCAAACAAACTGCTGATTGAAGAGGTCATCAAAAGGGCCACCACCCGCATTTACGCGCCGCTGCTGTCGCTGAACTATTCCAAAGCTGGTCAACAGTCGATTGCTGTCGTGACCATCGATGACACCGACCTCAAAGAGTATGGCTTGAGCTGGCCGGTACCCCTGGACTACTACCAGCGCTTGCTCGATGGCATCGTCAAGAGAGCTCCCAAAGCCGTATTTCTCGATGTGCTCTTTTTGGATAACAAGCCAAAAAGAGAAGTCGAGGCACTGATCGGTGCCGCTTGCCGCGCCACGGATGCAGGCATCCCATTTTTTTTGGCTACCTATGCGCTTGAATCCTTGAGCTCAGATACCGAGCGAGAGCTGTTTGCAGCACGCACCAAATCTGGCGCACCGTGCGTGATTCCTGTGCGCCCAACCATCACCCCGGACTCGCTGGACCAGTCGCAGTGGGCTTACCCGCTACGCCCGCGCAATGCCGACGAAGGCCATCACAGTGCTGACCTGCCAGACTCGGTGGCGCTAAGCATGTATTGCAGGCTTTACCGATACACCTGCCCTGTCAAAACAGAGGTGCCGCTGGCACTGATCTGGGCCAGCAAAGCCGCGCCCACGAACGCGCAAACCATGGTGGTGCGTGACCAACAGGGCGGGCTGGCCCCGGTGTGCCGCGATGTCTGGAACTGGTGGGAAGTGATTCCTGGCGCATCGCTTTTTCGCCAGGTGACCCACATGTCCATGTTGCCGCTTTGCCCCTACAACCAGGTGATTCCTGTCAGGGCATTCAAAAACTATGGCTTCACGCCAGCGCAACTCGACGAAGAATTGCGGGGCAAGGTAGTGTTGATTGGGGTTGATTTGAAATCGATTGGAGACAATCTTTTTTCACCGCTGCATGGCAGACTGCCCGGCGTGCACGTGCATGCCATGGCGCTGGACAACCTGATTTCATTTGACGGTCAATACAGGGAAAACGGCGACTTTGAGTGGCATGAGCTGTGGCACTCATCGGCCAACAGGTTCATTTTTTTGAGCCTGTTGCTGACTGCTGCTGTGATGGTGCCGTGGAACATTTACAAAAAGCGGGTGCTGGCAGACGAGTCAGGCAACGCAATACCTGACAAACCAATACCCCTGTGGCCGAGCAAGGTCACAATGTTTTTCCTCAGCCCTGTGATGGTGTTCTTGGGCACGCCTGGGCTTGGCAAACGCGGCCAAACGCGGTCTCAGTGGTTGCTGCTACCCATCATCCACGTGGTGATTTATGTCGTTCTAGGCCTTGTCGTGTTGCTGATGGGCTACTACGGTTTTTTGCAGGGGCCTTTGTCCATTATTGAATATGTGCTGTTCCCCCTCATGGCGCACTTTTTACACATAGGCGAAACCTTTGCCAATCGGTCCAAGCAAATATGGGAAGCCATGCACGATGACGATCCGTGGGCGCATTGGGCCAAGCTTAACGACGATCACAAGGGCTGAACCAGCGCCTACGGCCCCAGCCGCGCCATCGGCTTGCGGTTTTTCCAGAAGCGTTCCAGTAGCGGCTTCACGCTGACACCATGCACAAAGATCGACAGCGTGACCACAATCAGCGTCAGTTCGATGAACTCCAGCGCCAGCGGCTCTGGTAGACCGTGCTGAATGGCAAACATCAGGTAATACAACGAGCCAATGCCGCGCACGCCAAACCAGCCCACCAGGCCGCGGATGCGCCAGCTGGTGTGCGTGCCTGCCAGGCCCAGAAAAACGCTTGCCGGGCGCACCACCACAAATAAAAACAGCGCCAACGCCACCGCCCGCCAACTCCACGAGCTGGCAAACAGCGTGCCGCCAATCAACAGCACCAGCAGCAGTTCAGACAGCCGCTCCAGATGCTCTTTGAACACCAGTGCTCGCTCGCTGATGGTGGCGGTGGAATCAGGCGGCGGCGAACCCACTGCCACGCTGGCCATGCCTGCCATTGCCACTGCGCTCGACACCTCCACAGGTGTCGCCATGCACGCTGCATCTGGCCCGGTGCCTGCCGTAGCGCGGGGTAACGCCATCTCATCATTAATCAGCTTCAGCTCGGTCTGGCGCAGCGCCACCGCCGCAAAAAACACCGCCAAGAAACCCCAGGCATCCAGCATCACACTCAGACCGTACACCACACCAATGAGGCCCAGGCCAAGAAAATCGTCCATCAAGTCATGCTGCGGCGGGTTGCCACGCAGTTGGCGCCCCACATGGGCCAATGCCACGCCACACGCCACGCCAATGGCAATGCCAGCCCCGGTGGCCCACAGCACCTCCACCAGCGCCCAGCGCTGACCCCATTCGCCCAGGTCATGCAGCCCCAGCAACCCCAGGCCCAGCATCACAAAGGGAAACGCACTGCCGTCATTCATGCCGGCCTCGCAGGTCAGGGTAAAGCGAAGTTGGTCGCGGTCATCGGGGTGGCGGGTTTGCACGTCGGTGGCCAGCACGGGGTCGGTCGGCGCCAAGATGGCGCCCAGCAAAATGCCAGCGCCCAGCGGCAAATCCAGCAGGTAATAAGCAAACGCGGCGATCAACCCCACGCTGACCGCCATCGACACCGTGGCCAGCAAAACGGGCGCGCGCCAGCGGGCAAAGTTGACTGGGGCGGGCATTTTGACGCCGGCTGAAAACAGTGAAATCAGCACCACCACTTCGGTCAAGGTCTCCAGCAACGCAGATTCCTTGAGCGGATTGAAGTGAAACACATTGAGCACGGTAGGCCCCACCAGCAAGCCCACCAGCAGGTAGACGATGGCAGGGGTGATGGGCAAATGTTTGAGCAGCGAGGCCATCATGCCCCGGGCAAGCAGCAAGCCGCCCACAAGCAGAAACCATTGGGCGTTGGTCATGAATCGGACGGGTTTTGAATGGGGCGAAATCGGAACAAAGAGGGCCTAAGCTTAAACCCGCGCCAGAACATGGGCTGTGCGCAAGCGAACAGACGCTACCCGCCGCCGCCCAAAACTGCCCCATGCTGACCGAAAGCGCCGCCAGAATCCAGTGGCAGCCAGCACAAACTTACTCAGTCGGTCGCAGCCTCTGGGGCATGTTTGACGATGGTCACCGGCACGGGTGACGTGTGCAGCACCGCCTGAGACACCGAACCCAGCAGCGCAGCCCGCAGGCCACCCAGGCCGCGCGCGCCCATGATGATGGCGTTGCAACCGTGTCGCTGTGCAATCTCGATCAGCGTGGGCGCCGGCTCGCCCGAGCCAATCTCGCGTTCAAAAGGCACCCCGGCCTGCTGGAACAGCGCTTGCGCACCTTCCAGCACCCGCGCCCCCACAGCGCCTGTCACCCGCTCCAGCACGTCGGCGTCGGGTGCCAGAATCATTTCGTACATGAAGGTGGGCGGCTGCACGGTGGCCAGTACAAAGCTGGCTTGCAAGCCGTTACGCCGCATGTGCAGCGCATGGCGCACAGCGTCCAGGGCCAGCTCGGAGCCGTCAACAGGGATGAGAATTTTCATGGGTGTGCTCCAGGTGGTATGAGATCAGATCAAACAAGGGCGGCTGCAATGGGAGAGCGCTTCACGTGACCTTGACTTGAACCAGCTCCTCGCCATTCGGGTCAGTCACATGCACCGCACAGGCAATGCAGGGGTCAAAACTGTGAACGGTGCGAAGAATTTCCAGGGGCTGCTTGGGGTCTGCCAGCACATGGTTGTGTTGCAAGGCCGCTTCATACGGCCCTGGCTGGCCTTGCGCATCGCGCGGGCCGGCGTTCCAGGTGCTGGGCACCACCGCTTGGTAGTTGCTGATTTTGGCGTCATCGACCACGATCCAGTGTGACAAGCCACCACGCGGGGCTTCCATCAGGCCCACGCCCTGCATGTGCTTGGGCCAGGTGGCGGGTTCCCAATACTGGTCATTGAAAGTGCGCACATCACCCGCCTT
Source organism: Rhodoferax sp. (assembly GCF_028688795.1). GTDB lineage: Bacteria > Pseudomonadota > Gammaproteobacteria > Burkholderiales > Burkholderiaceae_C > Rhodoferax. Next base: position 130,840 of record NZ_JAQTXM010000006.1, read on the forward strand.
GATGTTGGCAATGAGCGCGTCATACCAGCCCTGCATCTCGTCGGCAATGAGCTTGGACTCCAGCCCGCGCGCCGCCGTGCGACCCAATGTGGAGAACAACGCCGTCACTGGCACGCCCAGTTTTTTCAGGGTGAAGTCCACCAGCTCTTTGGTGGACTTGTGGCCGTTGGCGTACATCAGCAGCACCCGCGCCAGTGGGCCAACCTCCATGACCTTGCCTTTCCAGCGCGGCGACTTGATCCATGAGTATTTCTGCGCAACCTCCAGCTGCTCATACGGTGGCTTCGGACCGGTGTAATTCAGCTCGGTTTCGCCCTTAAAAGGGTGCAGACCCTGGGCGTCGCCGGCGCCGTATTTGTACCAGGAGTGGCTGACGAACTCCTGGATTTCATCGCCCCGGTCCAGGTCAATGGGGTGAATTTTGGACAAGTCACCGCCCAGAATGGCGCCGCGCGGCACCAGCAGCGATTCGGTGTCCCAAATGGACTTGCCAGGGAATTCGCCAAACGATAAAAAGTTGCCGCCGGTGTCACCAATGCCGCCCCACTCTTTGTAAAACGAGGCAATCGCCAGCAGGTCAGGCACATAGACCTGGTCGACAAACTCGCGCATCTGGGTGATGACGTTTTGCACCGTTTGCAAGCCGACCATGTTGACTGCCGTGGCCGCCTGACCGCCACCCACATTCTGTGGCCCAGCCATGGTTTGCACCGAAATGGCCGAGGGCACACCACCCACCACAAAATTGGGATGCGGATTCTTGCCGCCAAAAATGGTGTGTAACTTGACAACATCACGCTGCCAGGTAAGCGCTTCAAGGTAGTGCGCCACCGCCATCAGGTTGGCCTCAGGTGGCAGTTTGTAGGCCGGGTGGCCCCAATAGGCGTTGGAAAAAATACCCAACTGACCCTGCTCGACAAAATTCTTGATCTTCTTTTGCACATCGGCAAAGTAGCCTGGCGACGACTTGGAATAGCTGGAAATACTCTGCGCCAGCTCAGAGGTAGCCTTCGGGTCGGCCTTCAGGGCAGACACGACATCGACCCAGTCAAACGCATGCAGGTGATAAAAGTGCATCACGTGGTCATGGATGTACTGGGTGGCAATCATCAGGTTGCGGATCAGCTCGGCATTGCGCGGAATGCTGTAGCTGGGTATGGCACGGTGAAGCGCGTCTTCCACCGACCTGACAGACGCCACACCGTGCACCAGCGTGCAGACACCGCAAATGCGCTGCGCAAACGCCCAGGCGTCACGCGGGTCGCGGCCACGCAGGATGATTTCAATGCCGCGCACCATGGTGCCAGCAGAATAGGCCTGGGTGATCTTGCCGTTGGCATCGGTTTGCGCCTCAATACGCAAATGGCCCTCGATGCGGGTGACGGGGTCAACGACGATACGTTGTGAAGTGCTCATGGTCTGCTTTCCTCAATCTTTAAGGAAGGTGTCAAGAAGCTGGTATTGCGCCTGGGCTTCGTTGTTTTCAGTGCCTATGCCCTCGGCCACCGTCTGGCAGGTGCGCGCCAAACGGGCCTGCATGGCGGCGTCCCAAGCAAGGTTGTCGCCTGTTGCTGCGGCCCGCACGCAGGCCTCGGCAGCCTTGGCCACAAAGTGACCGGCTTGCGGCGCCCAGCCGGTGTCGCGGCCACATTGGGTATAACTTTCTACCCGCGCACTGTGCACTGATTGGGCCACCAACACCAGTTCTGCAGCGCTGATGTCGGCGCGCTCAGCCGCTGCCAAAGCCGCCCTCACACGCACGTCGCCACACAAATCCAGCACCTGCCTGACAAACCGGGCGGCCACCTGGCGTTGGCCGGTGATGGGCAGCGCCGCCAGAGCCGCGCGGAAGTCCTTGTCGTTTTGAATGCTCATGGCATCGCCCCTTTCTCGACCAAGTGGTCGGCCACCATTTCGGTCAGGCCAACCACCGGCAAATCCATTTGGTAATGCTCCAGGCCTTCCTCCAGAACTATGCGGCAGTTGGCACAGGCCGTGACGATGCGGTCAGGCTTGACGGCTTCAAACTGGGTCTTTTTCACCTTGAAGGCCTGCATGCGCAAAGGCTCGCCTTCTTCAATGGCCGAGGCGCCGCCGCCGCCACCGCAACACCAGTTCATGTAACCAGCGTCTGGCATCTCAACAAAGTTCTTTGACACCATGGCCATCAAATCGCGTTGCGGCTGAATCACCCCGCCGCGGCGCGCCAGCTGGCACGGGTCATGGAAGGTCAGGCGGTCTTTCTCGAAGCCTTCGGTTTTGAGCAACCCCTGCGCCTGGAACTCGCCCAGCACCTCAACGATGTGCTGCACCTTGAAGGTAAACGGGCGTCCCATCAGGTTGGAACCTTCCCAGCGCAGCGCGGTGTACGCGTGGCCGCATTCAGGGCTGATCACGGTCTTAACCTTGAGGGTTTCAGCCCCTTCCACAATCCGCGAGACGATGACCCTGGCAATGTCACTGTTACCCATCTGAATGCCGGCGTTAGTGGCCTCAAACGCGGTGGAGCACAGTGTCCAGGTTTTGCCCACATGGGCCATGATCTTGGCAATGGCGCCCAGGTATTCCGGGAAATTCATGATCTCCATGCTGGAGAGCATGACCATGTACTCAGCCCCTTCCACATCCAGCGGAATCGGCAGGCCAAAGTCTTTTTCCACATGTTTCATCTGCGCCTTGACCGCCGGCAGCTTCACGCCCATCGGGCTGCCAATGGTCACCGTGCGGGTCGCTGCACCTTTGATGCCATCCGGAGAATTGCCCGAGGCAGACATGCCCTCGCGCATTTTGCGCACCATGTAGACGATGTCATTGCCCGCCGGGCAAACAGCCGAGCAGCGGCCACACAAGGTGCAAGAGTTGTAGACCAACTCCTGCCACTCGCCCAGTTCGGCATCTGTGACAGGTTTGCTCAAACCCACCAGCTTTTTGATGCGCCCCAACACCGTGTATTCCTGCTCGTAGAGGCGGCGCATGGGCTCCAGTTTGTGGATGGGTGTGTATTTAGGGTCGCCAGTTTCTGTATAAAACAGACAAGCTTCGGCACACAGACCGCAATGCACACAACTGCTGAAGTAGCTGGCAATCGGCGCGTCAATGATTTCCTTGAGCACACGCACGCCTTTTTCAAGTGTGGCACTCATACTGCGACTCCTTTATGGCCATTAACCGTGCCGTTGAACCAGCGCGAGCCAAACACGGTGAAGGCGTGAAACAGCTTGGTGAACGGCAAAAACACCAGCAGCAGCTCGACGCAGAAAATGTGCAGGGTCAGCATGCTGGTGTAGGGCAACAGCAAATGCCGTACTGCCAGCCAACCAGTCAGCAAGGGCATGAAGGTCAGCCCCCAGGTGAACCAGTCTTCAAACGTCGACAAAAACCGTTTGACCGGGTTTTTGATGCGGTCCACCAGCAACACCAGCATGGCAGCCAGAGTGATGATCGTCACCATATCGACAAACTGCGACGGCAGCGCAGGCCACGACACCCCCAGCAGGCTTTCAATCAGCTTGATGTGGGGCGCAAACAAAAACACCACCACCGCCAACCCCACATGAAAAATGCCGCCGGCAATGTAGGTCACAGGCGCTTTTTTCAGCAAACCCTCCGCAGGCAAGGTGCGCCTGAAGATGGTGTGCCAGCCCGATGCGCCAGCGAGGCTGCGCGGTGCCGACAGGTCTTTTTTGCGGCCCAGGCTGTAAACCTCAAACAGCCGCCAGAGAACGCCCGCCACAAAAATAGCAATGGAAATATTAAGGCCCGTGCCCCTGACCCAGGTCAGCAATTGCATGTCGTTCATTTTTGTTTCTCCAGATCAGCCAGGGTGGTGGTTTCATGCCCCAACTTGGCCGCGCTCTTCTTGGCGCGGTTCATCAGGCTCACGCCCACACCCACGGCAATGCCCACACTGGCCGCAACTGCCACCGTCTTGACCGGGCTGGCTGGCATGGACAGCGCCTGGTAGAAACCACCGCCATCCCAAAAGTCAGGCTCGGAACAACCCAGGCAACCATGCCCGGACTCCACTGGCCATGAGGTGCCCGCGTTCCACTTGGTGGTGGCGCACGAGTTGTAAGTTACCGGGCCTTTGCAGCCCAGCTCAAACAGGCACCAGCCATTGCGCGCGCCTTCGTCGTCAAAAGTCTTGGCAAACTTGCCCTGGTCGTAAAACGGCCGGCGGTAACAGCGGTCGTGAATGGTTTCGCCGTAAAACGATTTGGGCCGGCCCTTCTTGTCCAACTCGGGCAGCGTGCCGAAGGTCAGGAAGTGCGCCAGCACACCCGTCATCACCACCGGAATCGGCGGGCAACCCGGAATGTTGACGATGGGCTTGTCCTTGATGATGTCTGACACCGACACCGCACCGGTCGGATTCGGGTGGGCTCTAGGCAAGCCGCCGTAACTGGCGCACGAGCCCATGGCAATGATGGCCGCCGCACCCTTAGCAACTTCTTTCAGGGTGTCCAGATTGGAGCGCCCACCGATGCACGAGTAGGCCCCGTCCAGCCCCAGCGGAATCGAGCCATCCACGATCAACAGGTACTTGCCCTCGTTGGCTTTCATGGCCGCGTGCAGGGCTTCTTCGGCCTGGTGACCAGCAGCCGCCATCAGGGTTTCCTGATAGTCAAGCGACACCGAATTAAAGATCAGTTGCTCCAGCGTGGGCGAATGAGACCGGGTGATGGACTCGGTGCAGCCCGTGCATTCCTGAAACGGCAACCAGATCACCGAGGGGCGTTTGGCTGGCGCCGGGGTGGCTGCCAGTGCTTGCGCCATCGCTTGGCCCGCCATGGGCGGCAACGCCATCATGGAGGCCAATGTGGCGCAGTACTTGGAAAAATTTCGTCGACTGATGCCAGCCCTGGCAAGCGACTCAATCAATGGTTCATGCATGATGCGCGTCCCCTCGTCATAGAAGTTTTACGTCAAACCACCACCTCAACTCATATTGGCAACCAGCAACTCAAGCCGCTCCAGCCCGCTGCGTATGTCATCCACATGCGCCTTGACCAGTTTGGGGACGTGGGTCACCTCAATGAAGGCAGACATCACACCGCCTGCCGGGTTGTGGTGCTCAACCCACCAGACACCTGGGCAGTTGGTTTCGTTCAACGTAGATTCGCCATCGGCGTCCAGCGCGATGCGGATTTCGCCAGCGCCCAGGCGCTCGCGCAGCCAGTCCAGATCAGCAGCACTCAGGGGCATGGCCAGCAGGTCGATGGCTGCGCTCTCGCCACTGTCAATCAAGCGGCGCACCCGGTCTGCAATCTCGCGCAACAACACGGCAGCGTTGCCCGACAGCGCGGCTGCGGGGGCAACAGCACTGACTGTGACGATGGCAATGTCATCAAGCTTCATGTGGTTTGCCAGTCTTCAATGAGTTGCCGAATGGCCGCAGCCACAGCCGGAATGCTGGCAGCCACCACTGGCGTGGGCAACTCGCCCCAATCCACCACTTGCGGCTGGATCGCCAGCAGGGCTCGCTTTTGCGGCCAGTGGCCTGACAACAAGGCAATGGCGCGCAGGTCCGTCAAACCCACCTCATGCACCGTGGACTTGCGGTTGCCCAACAAAAAAGCATCCATGGCGTCGCCATCAAACAGCTTCCAGCTGCCCGGCGCTGCATTGATGTTGGCGGCGTCCACAACGATCAAGGCGTCGGCATCCTGAATTGGCCCGGCCAGCGTGAAAGACAAGGTGCCGCCGTCTAGCAACTCAACGCCATCGGGCAGCGGCGCACCCTGACTCAACGCGTGCAGCACATGGATACCCACCCCCTCATCGCTGAGGAGCGTGTTTCCTATGCCGAGCACAAGCAAGTTCATGACGGTGTTATTTGAGCTTAAGTGACTACAAATGTAGGTTTGTCAAACTGGCACCTCGTTGATATAAATCAACTGTTGATTGTTCCTTATCGCGATAGTCATGCGCTGGTATTTACCTTAATTTCATACTTACAAACGTCATGTGTCTCGCTGTTCCCATGCAAATCACCGCCATCAATGGCTTGTCGGCCCATTGCGAGGCACGCGGCGTATACCGGGATATTTCTATCTTTATGCTGCGCGACGACCCGCCGCAGATCGACGATTTTGTGATGGTCAGCATGGGTCAGGCGGTCAGAATAGTCAGCGCCGAAGATGCCCGTCTGTCCTGGGAACTTTATGACCAGATCCTGGCGGACCCTGGGTAAACTTTCGTCAACTCACCCGATTGATTCCACCTGGCGCGACTGGTCGTAAGCACTGCCAAAGCGGTTGGCCAGCAGGTCAGGCAGGGCCACTTGCTCTTGCCGGATGAAACCTTGCTGCGGTAGTTTGCCCTGACGGAACAAATCCACTGCCGCACAAATGCCCGCCGCCGTGGTGATCTGGATGGCGCTCATGGGCTGATCTTCTGAGCGGTCGGCAAAAATCTTGCGGGCAAACACCTCTTGCACAAACTGGCCGTCACGCTCGCCGCTAACGGTCACAAACACCAGCACCACGTCTTGCATGGTCAGCGGAATGGAGCGCCTAAAAATGGCTTTGAGGGTTTCCTGGTCGTGCTGCATGCCAAGCTCTTGCAGCAGCATTTTCATCAGGTCGCGATGGCCAGGGTAGCGCACGGTTTTGTAATCTAGTGTCTCGACCCGGCCCTTCAGCGTGTCGCACAGCGTGCCTAGACCACCCGAGGTGTTGAAGGCCTCGTACTCGGTGCCATCCAGTGAAAAGTGCTCCAGGCCTTCCAGTGGCAGGGCTTCAATCAAGGCGCCGTTGTGGATGGCTTCGCAGGGGTGGCAATACTCGTTGATGAGGCCGTCCACGCTCCAGGTCAGGTTGTATTTAAGGGCGTTGGTCGGAAAGGCCGGCAGCGCCCCGACACGCATCTTGACCTCACGCAAGCTGCTGAACTTCTGGCTCAGGTGGTGCGCCACAATGCCAATGAAGCCAGGCGCCAGCCCGCACTGCGGCATGAACGCTGTCTTGGCGCCATCGGCCAATTTCATGATGCCGCGGGTGGCGGCCACGTCTTCTGTCAAATCAAAATAGTGGCAACCAGCAGCCTTGGCTTGCGTGGCCACGGTGAGCGCCAAGTGGTAGGGCAACGCGTTGATGACGGCATCAAAGCCTTGCAGACATTTCAACAATTCTGCGGCATTCGATGTGTCGACCAACTCGGTTTGCAGATCCAGATGGCTCAGGCTTTTCAGCGCCACCACACTGCAGTCCACCACCTTGAGCTGGTAGTCGCCGCTTTGCGACAACAGCTTGGCAATCACTTGGCCAATGTGGCCCGCACCCATTAAAACAACACGCATCATGCACTCCTTCAGTTCTGTGAATGTGGTCAGTTTAGGGGCTAGTATTGTCAGATGCATCGAACAATATGACGATAAATATGGCTTAAATGTCAAAATGACGCGACAAAAGTCAAAATGACTAAACCGGACCAAATTTTCCATGCCCCCACCCATTACCCCCACACCGCCCGCCTTGCGTGACACGCTTGACCGCGAGTTAATCGCCTTGCTGCAAACCAACGCGCGTGAATCCGCCGCCAATCTGGCGCGCAAACTGGGCACGGCGCGCACCACCGTGCTGGCCAGAATCAGCCGACTTGAGCGCGAAGGCATCATTGCCGGCTACACCGTGCGGCTGGCGCAAGACGTGCTGAACCAGGGCCTGCAAGCATTCGTTGGCTTAACGGTGCAGCCCAAAGCCGGCCGTGAGGTAGAGGCCCGACTGGCGCGCATGTTCGAGGTGCGCCAGCTCTGCGCGGTCAGTGGCGAATTTGATTACGTGCTGCTGTTGCACGCCGAATCTGCGGTGCGTCTCAACACCCTGCTGGACGATATTCGCAACCTGGAAGGCGTGGTAAAAACCACCACCTCGGTGGCGCTGGCCTGGAAGATAGAGCGCACCTGAGGCGCCCAGTCAGTTAGTCCGCACTTGCCATCGGTATACTGATCTGCAGGCCTAACCCCAGGCTTCAACTGCATGACTGCCACTCACAAAACCTCGCCCGCCAAGCCCACACTGCGCCTACAGGCTGAAGTGGCCGCCCGGGACACTACTGCAAGCGCTGCAGAACACACGCAAGACTTGTCACCCATTGCCATGCGCAAGCTCATTCACGAACTGCGTGTGCACCAGATTGAGCTGGAACTGCAAAACGACGAACTGCGCCGCACCCAGGCCGAGCGCGACATGGCGCAAGCGCGCTATTTCGACTTTTATGATTTGGCTCCCGTAGGCTATTTCACCCTCGACCTGCAGGGGCTGATTTTGCAAGCCAACCTGACCAGCGCCAGCCAGCTGGGCGTGGCGCGGTCCAAGCTGCACAAGCACAAGCTTGATGCCTTCATTCACCACGAAGACCAGGACAGCTTCTACCTGATGCGCAAAAAAGCCAGCACCAGCAACGAGTCCCAGTCGTGTGAACTGCGTTTGATCAAACCCAAAACCAAGCCAATTTGGGTTCGGGTGGACGCCATAGCAGCCGTGGAGGATGACGACACACCGGTCCTGCGCCTGGTGGTGATTGACATTTCTGAGCGCAAGCGGCTGGAAGCCTCACAGCTGGCCAACAGCAAGTTCCGCGATGCCATTTTGGACTCGGTTTCCGCTCAAATTGCGGTACTGGACAGCGACGGCATCATTCTGGCGGTCAACCAAACTTGGCGAGAGTTTGCGCGGGACAACCGTACCGAGCCTGCAGAACCCGACAGCGGCACGTACATTGGCGTCAATTACCTTGACCTGTGCCTGGCGATACAGGAGGGTGACGCACAGCAAGACGCAGCACAGGTGCGCAATGGCATTCTGCAAGTGATCGCAGGCAGCCTGCCCAACTTTCATCTTGACTACCATTGCCATTCGCCAACAACACAGCGCTGGTTCAACTTGTCCGTGACGCCCATGAACCTGGAGGGTCATGGCGTGGTCGTGACACACACCGACATCACCGAACAGAAACGGCTGCAAGCAGCAGAACTCACGCACGCGGTTGAAGGCGGGCTGGCCACGTCGCGCCAGCAATTGCGTGAATTGGTGGCCCTCAATGAAGCTGAGCGGGAAGAAGAAAGAAAACACATCGCCCGAGAAGTGCATGACGAACTGGGTCAATTCCTGACTGCACTGCGCATGGACTTGTCTTTGATGACCATGCGTTTTGGCGCACTTGATACGGCCTTGGTCACGCAGGTTGACGCCAGCAAAGCGCTGGTTGATCGCGCCATTCGGTCAGTACGCCGGGTGGCTGCCAATTTGCGCCCACCCGAACTCGACTTGGGCTTGGTGACAGCGCTCGAATTTTTGTGCAAGGAATTCAACCGGCACAACGGCGCCGCCTGCCAGCTGAAACTGTCTGTGCCGTACATTGCCGTGGATGACGCCCATACCGTGGTTATTTTCCGCATCGTGCAAGAATCGCTGACCAACGTGGCACGTTATGCCCAGGCCACGCAGGTCATCGTTGACCTAGGTTGTGACGGTACGCAACTTGGCCTCGAAATTCGTGACAACGGCCAAGGCTTTGACATGGCAGCCGTGGCAGCCCGAAAAACGCTTGGCTTGCTCGGCATGCGTGAGCGTGCCCTGGCTTTGGCGGGGCATCTGGAGGTGATCAGTGCGCCCGGCCAAGGCACCGTGGTGGCAGTTACCATTCCGCTTGACTTGAACATGAACCAGCCCAACCCATGATCAATTTACTCCTTGCAGACGACCACGCCATTGTGCGCAGTGGTTTGGCCCAAATTTTTGCACTGTCACCCGATGTGGTGGTGGCGGGTGAAGCCGCTGACGGCACCGAGGCAATGGAATTGTTGCGGCTCAAACATTTTGACTTGCTGCTGCTCGACCTCAACATGCCGGGCATCAGCGGGCCGGATTTGATTGCGCGAATCAAGGCGCATCAGCCAGACCTGCCAATTTTGGTGCTCAGCATGCACGACGAACCGCAGGTGGCCGCCCGGGCGCTCAAGGCCGGGGCCAACGGCTACATCAGCAAAGACTGCGAGCCCGACGTGCTGCTGGCAGCCATTCGCAAAGTGGCGGGGCGTGGCAACTACATCGACCCAGCCATTGCCAGCCAAATGGCTTTTGCAACCACCGAGCGCCGTTCAGCGCACAGCCGCCTGTCTGAGCGGGAACTCAGCGTGCTGCGCCTGCTGACCAAAGGCCTAGGCGTGAAAGAAATTGGCGACCAACTGGCCATCAGCGGCAAAACCGTCAGCACGCACAAAGCCCGCCTGATGGAAAAACTCAACACCAGCAACATGGCAGAGCTGATGCGCTACGCCATCGCGCACGAGCTGCAGGCTTAGCATCCGGCCATTGCCCCGGACACCAGTGGCCCACTGGTTGTCATGGCGCTGCCGCACCCGGCCCTGACAACACTGTAGGCCGCGCCCTACCCCGCATCAGGCATTTCACACAACCAAATCAGCCTGGCCTGATGGCGCGGGCAGGCCACCTTGAACATCATTGACTGATGTACAGGGAACACATTGCAAAAGATGCAGCCGCAGCCACCGATACGCTCATCAAGAGCATCGGCATTCCCTCGCGCCCCGGCACGTTGGTTCAGCTGCAGACCGAAATCGCCAGTGACGACTCCGACATTGGATTGATTGCCAACCTGGTGGCCAGTGACGTGGCCCTGACGGTAGCCACCTTGCGGGTTGTCAACTCGCCAGTTTTTGCCCTCTCACGGTCATGTGAGACGGTGGACAAGGCCATTGCCATGCTGGGTTTGCAGCAGTTGAACGTGATCGTCACCGGCCTAGTGCTGCGCAACGTACTTCGCGGAGACGCACAGCAACTGGCGCAGTTTTGGGACGTGTCTGGCAAACGGGCCTACGCCATGTCGCAACTGGCCCGAACTTTGCGGCTGGTCGATGTGCCGGTGGCGCAGTCGTTTGGCCTGTTTTGCGATGTCGGTATTCCCCTGCTGATGCAGCGTTTTACAGACTACAAGCAAACCCTGGCCGACTGCCACAACGAACGCCAGCGTTGTTTTACCGCGCCAGAACAAGACCGACACCACACCGACCACGCCCTGATTGGCGCCATGATGGCCCGCAGTTGGGGCCTGTCGCCCACGCTGTGCTTGGCGATTCAACGGCACCACGACTACTCCGCCTTCTCAGACCCGAAGGTGCCAGAGACGGTGTCGCGCCTGATGGCGATGGGCCTGGTGACTGAGGCCGCCATCCAGCGTTTTGCTGGGTGCACGGGCAGCGCCGAATGGGACAAGGGCGGCGACCATGCCGCCGGTGCCCTGGTGCTCAATGTGCAAGACACCGAGGACTGGATCGACCGCCTGTTTCATGACTTTGCCGCAGGGCTGGCCTGATGTCTGCCCGACATGGCACAACCCCGAGTCCGCATGACCATCACCGCCTCTTACACCCAACCAAAAAGAGAGATGCCGCATGAAGCTCAATCACCTGAAAATCTCCACCCGCTTGGTCATACTGATCAGCGTTATGTCGGTGATGTTAATCAGCATTGGCGGCATTGGCCTGTATGGCATCAGCCAGAGCAACGATGCACTCAAACGGGTGTTCGACGACCGCATGGTGCCCATGGGACAAATTACCCAAGTACAGCGCCTGCTGCTGCGCAACCGCCTGGCAATTGCCAATTCCTTGCTTGACCCCAGTCCGGAGGTAATCAAGCAAGACATGGCCCAAATTGATGGCAACAACGCTGCCATTGAACGAGCCTGGGGAGCCTACATGGCCACTAGCCTGACTGCGCAAGAAGCCATTCTGGCCAAAAAATTCACAGCCGACCGCACCCAGTTTGTACAGGAAGGGCTGCTTCCTGCCGTGGCCGCACTGCGGGCCAACAACACAACTGAAGCCCACCGGATGGTGATAGAAAAAATTCGCCCGCTCTACATCCTGGTGGCAGCCGGCATTGAATCCCTGATGGCACTGCAGCTTAGCGAGGCCAAGCAAGAGTTTGACACTGCCGCCGTGCGCTACAGCAACATTCGCTGGCTGGCCATCAGTTCCATTCTGGGCGGTGTACTGCTGGCCGCGCTGTTTGGCGCGGCACTGATTCGCAGCACCTCGCGCGCCCTGCAGCACGCCGTGGACATCTCCCATGGCATCGCGCAGGGTGACCTCAATCAAACCATCACGCCTGATGGTCGCGATGAAGTCGCCCAGGTGCTCATCGCCTTGTCAGAGATGCAGGGCAACTTGGCCCGAGTGGTCTCGAATGTGCGCAGCGGCTCCCAGGGCGTGGCCACAGCCAGCGCGCAAATTGCCTCGGGTAACCACGACCTGAGCGCCCGCACCGAGCAACAGGCCAGCGCACTGGAAGAAACCGCGGCGTCCATGGAGCAGCTCAATGCCACCGTCAAGCAAAACGCCGAAAACGCGCAGCAAGCGAACCAACTGGCGCAAGCCGCCAGCAGCACAGCGATGCAAGGCGGCGAAGCGGTGGCTGAGGTGGTGAACACCATGAAACACATCAACGACTCGTCCAAGCGCATTTTTGACATCATCAGCGTGATCGACGGCATTGCCTTCCAGACCAACATTTTGGCCCTGAATGCCGCCGTGGAAGCCGCCCGTGCAGGTGAACAAGGGCGCGGGTTTGCCGTGGTGGCCACCGAGGTGCGTAGCCTGGCCGGGCGCTCAGCCGATGCCGCCAAGGAAATCAAGACACTGATTGGTGCCAGTGTCGAGCGGGTAGAACAAGGCACCGCATTGGTTGACCGGGCCGGCCTGACCATGGACGAGGTGGTGACCAGCATTCGGCGCGTGACCGACATCATGGGCGAGATCAGTTCGGCCAGCCGCGAACAAAGCCAGGGTGTCAGCCAAGTGGGAGATGCGGTGACACAAATGGACCAGGTCACGCAGCAAAATGCCGCGCTGGTGGAAGAAATGGCGGCCGCCGCCAGCAGCTTGAAAGCCCAGGCGCAAGACCTGGTGCAAACCGTGGCGGTGTTCAAGCTCCGTGCCGGCGATGGACAGCACAGCCTGGCGCTGCCCACCACGGCGGCGGTGCGGGTGCACCCACCCAAGGTCAGCAATTTCAAGGGGACTGACCGGCGCGCTGTGGGCACACCCAAGGGAGCGGCTGCGCGCGAACACACCCCTACGCCGAGCCGGCCAGCACCTGCAAAGGCCACCAAACCCGCCCCGTTACCTGCCCCCCAACCTGCAGCAGCAGCCAGTGGCAGCAATGATGGTGACTGGGAAACGTTTTAAACACCAAAACATAGTCAACCATCGGCTTGCCCCATTTTTAACCACCAGGAGTCCTTTATGAACAAACGCAGTTACCTCAAATATTTCTCGGTCCTTGCCTTGAGCATTGGACTCGCGGCGCCCGTGCTGGCGTCAGAAACACCGGCCACACTCAAAGGCGCCACGTTAGTCAGTGCTGCCGAAGTCAACAAGCTGTTGGGCAGCGGCGTGCCAGTCATTGATACCCGCGTGGCTGCCGAATACGCTGAAAAAACCATCAAGGGTGGCAAGAGCGTTCCCTACAAGGAAAAGAGCGCCAAAGACGCCAACTTTGATGCATCTCAAGACCAATTTGACCTGAGCAAACTCCCCGCAGACAAAGCAGCACCCATCGTTTTCTTTTGCAACTCAGGCGAATGCTGGAAGAGCTACAAGGCATCAGTGGTTGCCATGAAAGCTGGCTATACCAAGGTCAACTGGTTCCGTGGCGGTGTTCCTGAATGGTTGAAAGCGGGTTTACCCACCCAATAATCATTCAATCAACTGCCAGGGAGGCATTGTTGTGGGCATTCAACTAACAATAAAAAACCGCTTGTGGATGCTCTCAGCGTTCGCCATGCTAGGAGTGGCCACACTGGCGGCCGTCATTTTCATGGCGAATCGCATCAGTGCAAACGCACTGCAAAACCTCTACGAAGACAACACCCTGTCAATTGTCCGTATCCAGAAAATAGAAAGCACACTTCTGGATGTGCGTTTTCGGGTTGCAGGCGTGTTACTTGAGCAATTGCCGGTTCAAGGGTCGCTGAACCACCTCAAAGAAGCACGTGCAACGCTGGCAACAGAATCAAAAACAGCCATGCCAGTGTTCGCTAAAGTTTTTGTCAATGCCGACAGCGCTGCTTCTGTCCAGGCTTTGCAATCAAACTGGCCTCAGGTTGATGAGTTGCTGGGCAAGCTGGACAAGGCCTACACCAACAAAGACAACGCGGCGCTGGCAACCGTACTTGAAGACGACTGGCCTGTGTTGCACAAAAATGTCATCAAGCATCTGCAGGTGCTGGTGCCTGCATCCAGGGACATGGCTGAAAAGGCCTATGTCAAGAACAGCCAACACATTCACAACTGGTCGCTGGCCGGCCAGGTTTTGGGGGTGTTGGGCTTGTTGCTTGTGCTGCTGGTTGCTTTCCTGACCGCCCGAGCCGTCATCCGTCCCATCGCCCTGGCCCAGACCGCATTGGTAAAAATGGCTGCGGGGGAACTCGGCGACCCGATTGACCCTGGCCCGCCTGACGAGATGGGTGTGCTGATGCGCGACCTGGAAGCCTTGCGCGTGAGCCTGGTGAAGGTCGTCAGCCACGTGCGCCAGGGCTCCGAAAGCGTTGCCACCGCCAGCGCCGAAATCGCCCAAGGCAATCAGGACCTTAGCAACCGCACCGAATCCCAGGCAAGCGCGCTGGAGCAAACCGCTGCCAGCATGGAAGAACTCTCAAGCACCGTCAAACAAAACGCCGACAACGCCCGCCAAGCCAACCAGTTGGCCATGAGCGCCAGCACGGTGGCCATTCAGGGTGGCGAAGTGGTGGCCCAGGTGGTCGACACCATGAAGGGCATCGTTGATGCCAGCCGCAAGATCAGCGACATCATCAGTGTGATTGACGGCATTGCGTTCCAGACCAACATTCTGGCGCTGAACGCCGCAGTAGAAGCCGCCCGTGCCGGTGAGCAGGGCCGTGGTTTTGCCGTGGTGGCCTCGGAAGTTCGGTCACTGGCCGGGCGCAGCGCTGATGCAGCCAAAGAAATCAAGACCCTGATCAACGCCAGCGTTGAACGCGTTGAAAAAGGCACCGCGCTGGTCGACCAGGCCGGCACCACCATGCAGGAGGTGGTCAGCAGCATCCGCCGCGTGACCGACCTCATGGGCGAGATCAGTGCTGCCAGCAACGAGCAAAGCCAGGGTGTCAGCCAGGTGGGGGATGCGGTCACACAAATGGACCAGGTCACGCAGCAAAACGCTGCCTTGGTGGAAGAAATGGCGGCGGCCGCCAGCAGCCTGAAAGCCCAAGCGCAAGACCTGGTGCAAACCGTGGCGGTGTTCAAGCTCGGCGGCAATGACAAGCAACGCAGCGCGGCGCGCCCCGAGTTTGCCCGCAATCCGGTGGCGGTTCGCGCCAGCAACGCAGCGCCAGCCCCTTACACAAGCGCGGAGCGACGTTCATTGGCGTCGCCGCTAAGACAAGTGGCACGCCCGGAGGCTCTCAAATTGGCGCCTCAAGTCGCCGCAGCTTCAGGTCAGGACGGAAATTTTGAGTCTTTTTGACCTCTAGCCCTTTTATTACTTGCGCAAGCAGCTATTAAATAAATAGCATTTCATCCACTGGCCATCTGCGCCATCTAATGCATCCACCGGAGTTTACCCATGCGAACCAACTCGCCCGTTACCCAAAACGAGTACCAGTTTCCGGGCGCCGAGACACTGCTGTCCACCACCGACCTGGACAGCAGCATCATGTACGCCAATGCCGCGTTCATCCGCACCAGCGGCTTCGCGTCTGAGCAATTGATGGGCCAGCCGCACAACATGGTGCGCCACCCTGACATGCCAACGGAAGCCTTTACCGACATGTGGCGCAGCCTGAAGGCCGGCCAGTCGTGGCGCGCATTGGTCAAAAACCGGCGCCAAGACGGCGACCATTACTGGGTGGTGGCCAATGCCGCGCCAATGCGCCGCAACGGTCAGGTGACCGGCTATTTGTCGGTGCGCACCAAACCAGCGCGTGCCGAGGTGGATGCCACCGAGAAACTCTATGCACGCTTCAAGCAAGGCCTTGCCAACGGCTTGGCCTTTGACCGGGGGCTGGTGGTGCGCACCGGCCTGTTGCGCTGGACCAGTGCCACGCAACTGCTGCCCACGGCCTGGCGCGTGCGCCTGCCCCTGGTGGGCGTGGGTGTGGCAGCCGGGGTGGCGTTGGCCTTGTCAGGTTTGAGCGGTGGTACGTTGGCGGGCGTTGGTGCAGCCTTGGCAACCAGTTTGCTGCTGGCCGACTGGGCCATTGAAGCACACATCACCCAGCCCATTCGTCAAATTCTGGGCGCCGCCCAACAAGTGGCCACGGGTGAAGCTGCGCCAGACCTGAATATGAACCGCTGTGACGACATTGGCCTGATTGCCCGATCCATCACCCAGGCCGGGCTGAACCTGCACTCACTGGTGGCCGACGTGTACGAACAAGCGGCTGGTGTGCAAGTGGCCAGCCAGCAAATTGCGGCCGCTACCAATGATTTGTCCAGCCGCACCGAGCAGGCGGCCTCCAACCTGGAGCAGACGGCCGCCGCCATGGAGCAGCAAACCGCCTCGGTGAAACAAAATTCAGACACCGCGCAGCAGGCCAGCCGACTCACCCTGGGTGCCACACAGGTGGCCGAAAAGGGTGGCCATGCCATGGCCAACGTGGCAGCCACCATGGGTTTGATCACGGCGTCGAGCCGCAAGATTGCCGACATCATTCAAGTCATTGACGGCATTGCCTTTCAAACCAACATTCTGGCGCTCAACGCGGCCGTGGAGGCCGCACGCGCCGGCGAACAAGGCCGAGGGTTTGCTGTGGTGGCAACCGAAGTGCGCTCGCTTGCCGGGCGTTCGGCCTCGGCTGCCAAAGAAATCAAGCTGCTGATCGATGACTCGGTGAGCAAGGTGGAAAGCGGCTCGCGCCTGGTGGCCGATGCTGGCCAGACCATGAACGAGGTGGTAGCCCAAGTCAAGCGCGTCAATGACCTGATGAACGAGATCACCGTGGCCTCGCAAGAGCAATCTCTGGGTATTTCACAAGTGGGCATGGCGGTGGCGCAGCTCGACCAGATGACGCAGCAAAACGCCGCCATGGTGGAGCAAAGCAGCGCAGCCGCCACCAGCATGGGCGACCAGGCGCAGCGTCTGGTGGACGCGGTGCAGGTGTTTTCCGTCTGACCCGTGCGCCAAAACCACAAACGACAAACTGCCATGAACAGCCAAACACCCCAGCCGCAGCCGGAATGGACGGTTGAGCAATTGATTACCGCACTTAACCACATGCGCGACGCATGGACGCGGGCCGCCCTGGACCTGAGAGACATCCAGTTTGGCCTGGACACCGCACAACGCAGGGAAGCCATTGCGCACGCCAATGAGTTGATGAACAAGGTCAAGCCTCGCTGAAGCATTCAGCCCCACAACACAACGCCAATGAAACCGGATCAATTCAACGCTGCTGAAATGCACACGCACCCTTACCAAAGCGCTTTCGGTTTGGGGTTGCTGGGTCTGGCCGTGCCCCTGCTGTGGTGGGTGTCCCATTCAGTACAACCGGCGGAGCTGAACAGCAATGGCTTTTTGTTTTTCCACACGGCGGTTGAAGTCTTTGCCATTGTCGTGGCCATGCTGATCTTTTTTACCGGTTACCGCGCTATTTTGTCGATCCGAAAGAATGCCGTGGTGCTGCTTGGCATTTTGTTTTTAGGTGTCGGCGTGCTGGATTTTTTGCACCTGATGAGTTACGCGGGCATGCCCGATGCCATCAGCCCCAACAGTCCGCATAAATCCATCTTTTTCTGGCTGGCGGCGCGCCTGCTGGGTGCGGGTGCACTGCTGCTGTACGTCTGGCTGGGTGTGGTCTCAGAGGTCAGCACCTGGCGCAAGCGCTTTGCGCTGGCATTGATGCTGGGGGTGGTTGGCTTGCTGGCTGCCATTGGGCTGCGGTGGCCGCAGCAAGTGCCGGCACTGTTTGTGGCGGGGGTGGGCCTGACGCCGCTCAAAATTGGCCTGGAATGGCTGATCATTACCATCCATTTGGTCACCATTGGAGTGCTGTGGCAGCGCCACCAAGTCCTGCAGCGTGAGTGTGTCATGGCACTGGTGTTTGCCGCCGGCTTGTCGGCCGTGTCAGAGTTGTTTTTCACCATGCTCGGCATCAATGACAAAGACGCAGCCAATGCCATCGGGCACATCTACAAGGTGGCGGCCTATCTGTATTTGTTGCACGCCACCTTCAACGAGGCCCTGCAACGCCCTTTGCTGCGCCTGGAAGTGCAGCATTTGCGCGAAAAGCTGATTTTGAGTGCGGCGCCAGATGGCGTTTTGTGGGTGGACAGCCACGGCAAAATCCTGCTGGCCAACCCGGCCATGGAAACCCTGTCAGGCTACACCCCGCAAGAACTGGTGGGTGAAAGTGTTGACATCTTTTTGCCCGAACATCTGCGCGCACGCCACGGACAGGCGATGCGGGCGCATTTCACGGCACCACACCCCAGGGCCATGGGCTTGATGGATTTGAAGCTGATGCGCCGCAATGGCCAAATGCTGCCGGTGGATATTTCTCTCGGGCACTGGGAAGACGAAGGCACGCCCTATGCCATCGCCTATATTCGCGACCTCACTGAACGCAAGCAGTTTGAAGACTCGCTGAAACACCAGGCCACCCACGACGAGCTCACCGGCCTGCCCAACCGCTGGCTGTTTCGCCTGCAACTGGACCAGGCGCTGGCACGCGCTGCACGCTCAGGCCTGCATGTGGCGGTGTTGTTCATTGACCTGGACTATTTCAAGACCATCAACGACAGTTTTGGCCACAGCACGGGCGACATGTTGCTGGTGCAAGCCAGTGTGCGCATGCGCAGCGTGCTGCGCGAACACGACACGCTGGCGCGCATGGGCGGCGATGAGTTTGCCGTGCTGCTGGCCGACCTGGCCACACCTGAGGAGGCCATTGGTGTCGTCAACAAATTGCTGACCGCCCTGCAGACGGCCTATTTTCTAAAAGGCCAAGACGTGTATTCAGGTGCCAGTGTGGGGCTGGCGTTTTACCCGATTGATGCAAAAACCAGTGAAACCCTGCTGCGCTACGCCGACATGGCCATGTACCAGGCCAAGGACAATGGCCGCGGCACCTTCGCCTTTTACTCCAAGGGCATGGACCGTTTGGCGCGTGACAACCTGCAACTGCATACCCACCTGAAGGAGGCCATGGCGTGCAACGGTCTGGCGCTGCATTACCAGCCACAAGTGGATGTTGAAACCGGCGCCATTGTGGGGGCAGAGGCCTTGTTGCGCTGGTTTGACCCGGTGTTGGGCCACGTTTCACCCGCGCGCTTTATTCCGGTGGCAGAAGCGACTGGCCTGATCTTGCCGCTGTCTGAATGGGTGCTTGAAACGGCTTGCCAGCAGATTGCTGCATGGACACAAGCGGGCACCCCTTTGCGGGTGGCGGTGAATTTTTCGGCGCAGCAGTTTCGCCAGCGCGATTTACCCGAACAAGTGCGCCAGGTGCTGGCACGCACCGGAGCACGGGCGCAGTGGCTGACCATCGAAATCACCGAATCCATCGCCATGACACACCCTGAAGAGGCTCGCAAACAGCTTGAAGCATTGGTGGCCATGGGCTGCCGCGTGGCGCTGGACGACTTTGGCACCGGTTATTCGTCTCTGGCCTACCTCAAGGCGCTACCGATTCACAACCTCAAAATCGACAAGAGTTTCATGGACGGCATTCCGGACGACGCCAGTGACGTGGCCATTTCGCGCGCCATCATTGGGCTGGCCAAAAGCCTGGGCATGACGCTGATTGCCGAAGGGGTGGAAACCGATGCACAACTGGCCTTTTTGCGTCTATACGACTGCGACACCTACCAGGGCTGGCTGTTTGCCAAGGCCATGCCAGCGGCGGATTTAAGCGCCATGCTGGATGCTGAACAAAACTTGCTGACAAGTTAAGCAAGCGGGTGCCCTGCCATCGGCCATAAACTCCGAGGCTTTTAAGGCAGCCACCATGAACCCCAACATTTCCCTGATCGGCGCCCCCACTGACATTGGCGCGGGTAGCCGCGGTGCCAGCATGGGCCCGGAAGCCCTGCGTGTGGCCAACATCTTGCCGGTGCTTGAGCGCCTTGGCCTTGACGTGCAAGACCTTGGCAACCTGAGCGGCCCACGCAACCCATGGCTGGCGCCGGTAGACGGCTACCGGCACCTGGCCGAAGTGGCCGCCTGGAACCAGACCGTGCATGACGCGGTGTACGCCGAACTGCAGCAAAACCGCCTGCCCATCTTGCTGGGCGGCGACCATTGCCTGGGGCTGGGGTCGATCAGCGCGGTGGCGCGCCACTGCCGCAACATGGGCAAAAAACTGCGCATCTTGTGGCTTGATGCCCATGCAGATTTCAATACCAGCGCGCTCACCCCCAGCGGCAACATCCACGGCATGCCGGTGGCCTGCCTGTGTGGTTATGGGCCAGAAGTGCTCACGTGCATTGGTGGCCAGGTGCCCGCCATTGATGCCAAATGGGTTCGCCAGATCGGTATTCGCAGCGTCGACGAAGGCGAAAAACGGCTGGTGCACCAAGCCGGGCTGGAAGTGTTTGACATGCGTTACATCGACGAAATGGGCATGCGCGCCGCTATGGAGCTGGCGCTGGCGCTGGTAGACGCCAACACCCATTTGCATGTTAGCTTTGACGTGGATTTTCTCGACCCCGACATTGCGCCTGGCGTGGGCACCACGGTGCGCGGCGGCCCCACTTACCGTGAGGCGCAGCTGTGTATGGAAATGATTGCCGACACCGGCCGGCTGGCCTCACTTGATGTGATGGAGCTCAACCCGGCGTTTGATGTGCGCAACCGCACGGCGGAAGTGGCGGTTGACCTGATTG
Source organism: Rhodoferax sp. (assembly GCF_028688795.1). GTDB lineage: Bacteria > Pseudomonadota > Gammaproteobacteria > Burkholderiales > Burkholderiaceae_C > Rhodoferax. The sequence continues at coordinate 151,709 of NZ_JAQTXM010000006.1, forward strand.
AGTCGCTGTTTGGCAAAAGCACGCTGATGCGCAAGAGCAGCTGAAAAGCCGCCCGCTGTCACCCACAGCGGGCGCTGTGCTTTCAGAAAGTTTCCCACTCGTCGTCCGCAGCCTTCGCGGGTGCGACTGGCGCCGCCTTGGCTTGCGGTGCAGCGCTGACCTGCGCCTTGAACGCTGGCTTGGCGTGGCCCAGTTGCAGCGCGCTGGCGCCACTGCTGGCGCGCGGTTTGGCAGGCAAGGCCTGCCGGGCGGCCGACATGGGTACTGGCATTGGCCGGCGCGCGGGGGCGGGAGCCATGCGCTGGCGGCGGCTGCCATCAGCCCCCTTGAACACCGCCACGGTCTGTACCAGCTCTTGCGCCTGCGCATTCAGGCTGGCGGCAGCGGCTGCCATTTGCTCAACCAGCGCGGCGTTTTGCTGGGTGGCCTGGTCCATTTGCATCACGGCCTCGCCCACGCTGGCCACGCCGCTGGCCTGCTCGGTGCTGGCGGCACTGATTTCACCCATGATGTCGGTCACCCGACGGATCGAACCCACCACCTCGGCCATGGTGGCGCCCGCCTGGTCCACCAGCTGCGAACCTTGCTCAACCCGCTCCACACTGGTGTTGATCAGGGTCTTGATTTCTTTGGCCGCTTCCGCACTGCGCCCGGCCAGGCTGCGCACCTCGCTGGCCACCACGGCAAAACCACGGCCCTGCTCACCGGCACGGGCCGCTTCCACGGCGGCGTTGAGCGCCAGAATATTGGTCTGAAAGGCAATGCCGTCAATCACGCTGATGATGTCGCTTATCTTGCGTGAGGCCTCGTTGATGCCACGCATGGTTTCCACCACCTCGCTCACCACGGCACCGCCTTGTGCCGCCACGCTGCTGGCGTTCATGGCCAGCTGGTTGGCTTGCCGGGCGTTTTCTGCCGACTGCGTGACGGTTTGCGTCAAGTGCGCCATGCTGCTGGAGGTGCGCTGCAGGTTGCTGGCGGTTTGTTCGGTGCGGTTGCTCAAGTCCTGGTTGCCGCTGGCAATTTCAGCGCACGCGGTCTCGATGCCATTGGCACCAGAGCGCACCGCCGCCACCGCGGTATTCATGCGGGCCAGCGTGGTTTTAAGCGCCTCGCCAGATGGCGTGGTCACCGGTACGGCCGCCACGTCCAGCGCAATACCGTCGGGCTGATTCACCCGGGCCACCAACACCGCCAGCTCTTCGCCCGCCTGCGCGGCCCGCGCCATGCCCAGCACCAGCACAATCTCGACCCCCGACTGCACCACCACATAGGCGGCGTGCAACATGATCACAGCAAAATTAGGGGCCGACAAACAATACAGCCCAAAGCCGGCCGCCTGCAGCCGGTCAAACCCCACGTGGTGCACGGCATACACGAGCGCCCCAAACACAATCACGCGCCAATCTCGGTACACCAGCAACAGTGCCAGGCTGACGAACACGCCAAAGTGAAATTCAACTGTGCCCTGGCTGAGCTGGATGTGCAACACCACGAAGCCAATGAGCACAAAGGTCAGCAGATATTTGCTGAGCGTGGTGCCTTTGGCGCTGGCATAAACGACACCAGCCACCAAACTGAACAACACCGTGCCGCCCACCGCCAAACTGGTATCAATGAACTGAAACCCCAGCACGAGGGCAGCGACCGCACTGATGGCAATGGCCAGCAAGAGAATGCGGTCCCCAAAAAGTGCCGCTGACTGCGCAGTTGATGGCGTTTCGGTCATGTCCATGGGAGTCTCCTGATGTAGGTTGGATCGATATTTTTTACAAGTTTCCGCCATTATGAAACCACGGCAAGGCGCCCTCGCCACGCGCCCAAAAAAATATAAGGAAGCGCTTACTGAGCCATCAACTGCACATTGCCGCCTGCTGCCGTGGTATTGATGGTGATGGTTTGCTCGGCGCAAAAACGGTACAGGTAATGCGGCCCGCCCGCCTTGGGGCCGGTGCCGCTCAGGCCCTCGCCACCAAACGGCTGCACCCCCACCACCGCGCCAATCTGGTTGCGGTTGATGTAGACATTGCCAATGTGGGCAGCCTTGGCCAGTTGCTGGGCGCGGCTGTCAATGCGGGTCTGGATGCCAAGGGTGAGGCCATAACCCAGCGCGTTGATTTGCTCAATAACGGCCAATGGGTCACCGCGCCAGCGCACGATGTGCAGCACCGGGCCAAAGATTTCCTGCTGCAGGTCGGCAATGTGGGCCACTTCAAAGGCTTGCGGGGGAATCAGATTTACTATTGATTTAATAGCTACTTGCGCTTGTTTTATATGACCTACGGGCTGATTTTTTATAAATTTTTCAGGTGCAGCGCGGGCCAGCAAGGGCTTGGCGTCACGATGCAGGCGCGCCAGATGCTGTTCGATGCCGGCAAAAGCCTCTGCATCAATCACCGGCCCGACATCGGTCGCCAAATCACTGGGGTCACCCACCACAAGCTCCTGCGCCGCGCCAACAATCATGGCAATCGCCTTGTCGGCAATGTCTTCATGGATGCACAGCAAGCGCAAGGCCGAGCAGCGCTGGCCAGCGCTTCTGAAGGCGCTTTGCATCACCGCATCGCTCACCTGCTCGGGCAGCGCCGTGCTGTCGACCAGCATGGCGTTGATGCCGCCGGTCTCGGCAATCAAGGGCACGATCGGCCCGTCTTTAGCGGCCAACGCGCGGTTGATGATTTTTGCAACGGCCGTGGAGCCGGTAAACACCACACCGGCCACACCGGGTGCCGCCACCAGCGCTGCGCCCACGGTGTCGCCGGGGCCGTGCAGCAGTTGCAGTGCGCCCTCAGGCACACCGGCCTCAATCAACAGTTTGACGGCTTCCAGCGCCACGCCGGGCGTTTGCTCAGCGGGCTTGGCCAGCACGGTGTTGCCGGTGGCCAGGGCGGCGGCCACTTGCCCCATGAAGATGGCCAGCGGAAAGTTCCACGGGCTGATGCAGACCCAGGGACCGCGTGCCACCAGGCGCAGCTCATTGCTCTCGCCGGTGACGCCCAGCACGGTGTTGCCTTCCATACCCGGCATGGTTTGCGGGGCCATGATGGCTTGCGCCTGCTGCGCGTAGTAGCGCAAGAAGTCGATGGCTTCGCGCACCTCGCCTACCGCGTCATTCCAGGTTTTGAAGGCCTCCTTGACCAGCAGGGCGCTGAAGCGGGGCAACTCGGCTTGCAGCGCGTCGGCAGCACGGCGCAGCATGGCAGCGCGTTCTGAAACTGGTATTTTGCTCCATTTTTTATAGCTATCTGCGCTTATTTTTAAAGCGCTAGAGGTCAATTTTTCATCAAAAACAGGCACATGAGGCACTTGCACGCTGTGGTAGGCCGCCAGCAAGGGGGCACGCATGTCTGGCACGCTCAGGTCCAGCCCGCAGCTGTTGGCACGTTGCCAGCCAAACACGTCGGGCGGCAAGGGCAAGGCGGCTTGCGGCTCTTGATGCAATGGTGAGGTCAGCAGCTCGGGGATGGGCACCGATGCATCCGCCAGCTGGTGCACAAAAGACGAGTTGGCGCCGTTTTCCAGCAGGCGGCGCACCAGGTAAGCCAGCAAGTCTTTGTGCGCACCGACCGGGGCGTAGACGCGGCAAGCCACCTGCGGATTCTTCAGCACCTCGCGGTAAATGCCTTCGCCCATGCCGTGCAAGCGCTGCAGCTCGAACCGCGTGCCAGACGGGGGCCGCGCAACAGGCGACACCGCCAGCGTGGGGGCGCTGAGCTCGGCCATCTGCAAAATGGCCGCCACCGTGGCGGCGTTGTGAGTGGCAAATTGCGGGTAAATCGCCTCGGGCACGGCCAGCAGGGCACGCGCACAGGCCAGGTACGACACGTCGGTGTGGTGCTTGTGGGTGAACACCGGGTAGTGCGGCAGCCCCAGCTCTTGCGCACGCTTGATCTCGGCGTCCCAATACGCGCCCTTGACCAGCCGGCACATCAGGCGCAGCTTGTAGCGGCGCGCCAACGCGGTCACATGTGCAATCAGGTCGAGCGCGCCCAGTTGGTAGGACTGCATGGCCAGGCCAAAGCCGCGCCAGTTCGGGTAGTGCTGAGCCACTTTAGCCAGCAGGGCCTCAAACACCGCCAGCGAGAGCTCCAGCCGGTCGACCTCTTCGGCGTCAATGGTCAGGTTGATGTTGGCCAGTGCGGCTTGCTCACACAGGCCCCACACGCGCGGCACCAACTCGGCCATGACACGCTGGTGTTGCGCGTCTTCATAACGCGGGTGCAGCGCACTGAGCTTGATGGATATGCCATCATTTTGCTCACACGCCCTTGCTTGAATTGCGCTAGCAGCTATTGACTCAATAGCGTTCTGGTAGCTGACCAAATGCTGCAAGGCGTCGGCATCGGTGCGCGCGCCTTCGCCTAGCATGTCGTAGCTGTAGCGCAGGTTGGGTTGTTTGCGCTGGGCGGCGGCGGCTTCCTTCAGCCCCTCGGCAATGGTTTGGCCCAGCACAAACTGCCGGCCCAGCAGCTGCACCGCGCGCAAGGTCGCGGCCACCACGGTTTTGGCGCCCAGCTTGACCATCAAACCCGGTTCGTTGGCGTTTTGGCCTTCGTTCGGGTTGCTTGGCAAGAAGTGCTTGCTCATGGCAATGGCCGTGCTGGACAGGCGCGACATCACCTTGTCGCCCGCCGCCTCAAAGTCAGCCCGGCCCAATTGGTCTGCGGTCAGGGCCACAGCCGTTTCGGCATCGGGCACCCGCAGCAGGGCTTCGGCCAGGCGCATCAAGGCCAGGCCCTCGGCACTAGAGATCGGGTATTCCTTGAGCAGGCTTTCCATGGCCCAGAACGGCGGCGGGTTGTCGCGCACGGCTTGCACCCAGGGCGTGGCGGCCTGCATCACTGCCACCCAGTCAAGCGCGCCTTGCAGCGAGGTGAGGCTGTGTGACACGGTGGGCCCTTCAGTGCGATAGGGGTTGGGCAGGCGCGAGGTTGGCAGCATGAAAATCTCCTTAACAAACGAATGCGCTATGTTCATAGAATAACGCGCGTATTTTTCACCATATTTTTATTACTTTATAGCTAATTAATCGGCAATAGACACCTTCATCAAGCTGCATCACAATGGCGAATCGAAGTCGATCCCAACACCATGCTGCCGCTTTCCTTTTTGTTCAAGCACATCCGCTGGCGCGCGTTGCTGCGCTGCGTACCCCTGTGGCTGGCCACATCCGCGCTGCACGCCACGATGGTCATTCCAGCGGAAAGCGCGCCCAAACAGGTGCGCGTGGGGGTATACGCCAACGCGCCCAAGATTTTCCTCAGCAATGACGGGCGGCTCAGTGGCATTTTTGGCGACCTGCTGATGGCCATGGCCGAGCGCGAACGCTGGCAGATATTGCCCGTGCCGTGCGAATGGCAAGCCTGCCTGCACGCCTTACAGAATGGCCAGATCGACCTCATGCCCGACGTTGCCCAGACCGACGAACGGGCCAAAATTTTTGACTTTCATCAGACGCCCGCGCTGCTGAGTTGGTCACAGGTTTACAAAAACAGGGGCGCTGCCATCAGCACCATCCCAGACCTCAATGGCAAACGCATTGCCGTGGTGACGGGGTCGGTGCAGGCGGAGTTTTTGCAAACCCTGCTGACAAGTTTTGCCGTCAAAGCCCAAGTGGTGCAGGTGGATTCGTTTGAGCAGGGTTTTGAGCGGGTGGCCAATGGCAGCCTGGACGCGGTCGCCGCCAACCGCTTTTTTGGTGACCTGCAGGCCCCCACCTACCGGCTGGAGCCCACGGCCATTGTGTTCCAGCCGGCACAGTTGTTCTACGCCACGGCCAAAGGTCGCCACCCCGAGCTTCTGGCCACCATTGACCAGTACCTGAAGCTTTGGCAAGCCCAAAGCGACTCACCCTACCGGGCGGCACTGCAGCGCTGGATGCAGGCACCAACACAATTCATCATGCCCAACTACGTGTGGTGGTGGCTGGCTGGGCTGCTTGGTGTGCTGGCGCTGGCGCTCATGGCCGCCTTCTGGTTGCGCCGACAAGTGGCGCAAAAGACCGCCCACCTGCGCGACAGCGAGGAGCGTCTGAGCACCATCCTCAACAGTGTGGACGCCTACATCTACATCAAAGACCCGCAACTGCGCTACCAATATGCCAACAGCAAGGTTTGCGAGTTATTCGGCCGCCCGCTGGACCAGGTGATTGGACTGACCGACAGCACCTTCTTTAATGCCGACACCGTCAAAAAACTGCGCACGAACGACTTGCGCGTGATCGAGCATGGCGAGCGCGTGGAGGAAGAGGAAATCAACCGCAGCGCCGATGGCCACATCGAGCACAGTTACGTGTCTGTGAAGCTGCCGCTGCGCGATGCCGACGGCCGCATTTACGCGCTGTGCGGCATCTCGACCGACATCAGCAAACGCAAGCAGGCCGAGGACGCCATTCACCAGCTGGCGTTTTACGACCCACTCACCGGCCTGCCCAACCGCCGCCTGCTACAAGACCGGGTGCAACAATTGCTGGGCACACTGGCACGCACACCGCACGGCGCGGCGCTGATGTTCATTGATGTCGATAACTTCAAGGACATCAACGACACCTTGGGTCATGACATGGGTGACACCCTGTTGTGCCAGATGGCGCAACGCATGAGCGAGTGCATTCGTGCCCAAGACACGCTGGCGCGCCAGGGCGGCGATGAATTTGTGGTGATGCTGATTGACCTGGCCGAACAGCCCGAAGAGGCCGCCAACGAGGCCCAACGCGTGGCGCAAAAAATTCTCATCTGCCTGAATGAGCCTTACACCCTGGGCAACAGGCAGTACCAAGGCAGCGTGAGCATTGGCGTAGCGCTGGTCGATGCCAAGGCCCCTTCGCGCGAGGAACTCTTCAAGCAAGCCGACCTGGCCATGTACCAGGCCAAGGCCGCCGGCCGCAACACGCTGCGCTTTTTTAACCCCGCCATGCAGGCTCAGGTGATGGCGCGAACCTCTTTGGAGGCCGACTTGCATTGGGCCTTGCAACATGAAGAATTTGTGCTGTTTTACCAGCCACAAGTCGACGCCCAGGGTCAGACCTTGGGCCACGAGGCGCTGGTGCGTTGGCAACACCCGATGCGCGGCTTGGTGCTGCCCGGCGACTTCATTGCCGCAGCGGAGTCCTGCGGCGTCATTCTGCCGCTGGGCCGCTGGATCTTGAACACGGCTTGCGAGCAATTGGTGGTTTGGGCTGGCCAGGCGTTGCAAGGCCAATGGACGATTGCCGTCAATGTGAGCGCCAGGCAATTCCGCCAGGCCGACTTTGTGGCGCAACTGCAGGCCGTGCTGGCGCAGACCGGTGCCAACGCCACGCGACTTGAACTGGAGCTGACCGAGAGCCAGCTGCTCGACGATGTGCCCAGCGTGATCGCCAAAATGGACGCCCTGCGCGCCTTGGGTGTGCGCCTGTCGCTGGATGACTTTGGCACCGGCTACTCGTCACTGGCCATGCTCAAGCGCTTGCCCCTGAACCAGCTCAAGATTGACCGGGCGTTTGTGCGCGACATGCTGGCTGACCCCCAGGACGCCGCCATCATCCGCGCCATCGTCACCATGGGCGAAAGCCTGTCGCTGGACGTGATTGCCGAAGGCGTTGAACTTGTCGCGCAACGCGATGCCTTGCTGGCACTGGGCTGCCACCATTTCCAGGGCTACCTGTTTGGCCGGCCCGCGCCACTGGTGCCAACTGAGCACCAAGGCTAAGCGATGGAACTGGACCGTATTGACCTGAAAATTTTGCATGCGCTGCAGCAAGACGGCCGCATCAGCAACCTCAAGCTGGCGGAAACCGTGGCGCTGTCGCCCACTGCGGTGCTGGCACGGGTGCAACGCCTGACCAAGGAAGGCGTGATAGAGGGCTTTGAAGCGCGGCTGAACCCCAACAAGCTGGGCGCCGGGCTGATGGTGTTTGTCGAGGTGCTGTTGGACAAAACCACGCCCAATGTGTTTGACGCCTTCAAGGCCGCCGTGCAGGTGCGCCCCGAGATCATGGAGTGCCACATGGTGGCCGGCGGTTTTGACTACCTGCTGAAGACCCGCATGCTTGACATGAACGCTTACCGGACCTTTGCTGGGACGGTGCTGTGGCAGCTGCCGGGGGTGCGGGAGACGCGAACTTATGCGGTGATGGAAGAAGTCAAGAACACCACGCATTTGCCCTTGCCGGGGTGTTAGGGTTTGGTGGCTGGATTGGGGGCCGCTTGGACAAGCTGTGGCGTGGATCAGGCCGCAGGTGCATTTGGCTCCGCGGCTGTCCCCCGCCCGCTGACGCGGGCTCCTCCTTGATGCCGCTGCGCCAAATGCCCCAGCAGCCTGATCTTTCACACGATTTTGGGTTGCAAACCGCCGGAACGGCCAACGACACTGGACGAGTGCCGATCACCAAAAACAGCCGACCCGACCCGCACCATGGTGCTGCCCGAGGCAATGGCGGCTTCCATATCGGCGCTCATGCCCATTGACAAGGTGTCCAGTTTCAAGCCTTCAACATTTAACAGGTCAAACAAGCCTCTAGCCCTTTTGAATATTGCGCAAGCAGCTACAAAATCACTAGCAGGCTCAGGAATGCACATGAGCCCACGCAAGTGCAAGCGGGGCAGTTGTGCGACCTCTCGTGCCAAGCTCAGTGCGTCGTCTGGTGTCACCCCCGATTTGGTTGGGCCGCCATCCACATTGACCTGAATGCACACCTGCAACGGTGGCAAACCTTCCGGGCGCTGCTCACTCAGGCGTTGGGCAATTTTGAGCCGGTCCACCGTGTGCACCCAATCAAAATGCTCGGCCACCAGCCGGGTCTTGTTGCTTTGAATCGGGCCAATGCAGTGCCATTGCAGCGGCAGGTGCTTGAGCGCGGTGATTTTTTCTACCGCTTCCTGGATGTAGTTTTCACCGAATGCGGTTTGCCCGGCGGCATAGGCGGCTTGCACGGCATCGGCGCAGAAGGTCTTGGAAACCGCTAGCAAAGTAACGGCATCGGACGCGCGGCCAGCGTCGTGACAAGCCACACGAATGCGATGGCGAACGGCATCAAGTTGGGTCTGAATCGTGGTCATAATTGCACGAGCGTAACAAATATGGCAACCAACCCAAGGGGCTTTTTTGGACATTACACAGTTGCTGGCCTTCAGCGTGAAAAACAAGGCATCTGACCTGCATCTGTCAGCCGGGCTGCCGCCCATGATCCGGGTGCACGGCGACGTGCGGCGCCTCAACGTGGAGCCACTCGACCACAAGCAGGTGCATGCCATGGTGTACGACATCATGACCGACTCGCAGCGCAAACATTTCGAAGAGTTTCTGGAGATTGACTTCTCGTTTGAGATTGACGGGCTGGCGCGCTTTCGGGTCAACGCCTTCAACCAGCAACGCGGCGCGGGCGCGGTGTTTCGGACCATTCCGAGCAAGATCCTGACGCTGGAGCAGCTGGGCGCCCCCAAGATTTTTGCTGATCTGGCGATGAAGCCGCGCGGCCTGGTGCTGGTCACCGGCCCCACTGGCTCGGGCAAATCCACCACGCTGGCCGCCATGGTTAACTACCTTAACGAAAACGAGTTTGGCCACATCCTCACGGTAGAAGACCCGATTGAGTTCGTGCATGAGTCGAAAAAATGCCTGGTGAACCAGCGCGAGGTCGGCCCGCACACGATGAGTTTTGCCGCCGCCCTGCGCTCAGCCCTGCGCGAAGACCCCGACTGTATTCTGGTGGGTGAAATGCGCGACCTGGAGACCATCCGCCTAGCCATGACGGCGGCCGAAACCGGCCACCTGGTGTTTGGCACGCTGCACACCAGCAGTGCCGCCAAGACCATCGACCGGATCATTGACGTGTTTCCGGCTGAAGAAAAAGAAATGGTGCGCGCCATGCTGAGCGAGTCGCTGCAGGCCGTGATTTCACAAACGCTGTGCAAGACCAAGGACGGCCAAGGCCGCGTGGCCGCGCACGAGATCATGCTAGGCACCAGCGCCATTCGCAACCTGATCCGCGAGGCCAAGGTGGCGCAAATGTATTCCAGCATCCAGACCGGCAACAGCGTGGGCATGCAAACGCTCGATCAAAACCTGACCGACCTGGTGCGACGCAACATCATTGCCCCCTCAGAGGCGCGCTCCAAAGCCAAAATCCCGGAAAACTTTCCGGGCTAACGATGCCCCCACGCTTGTCACTTTGTGTACTCCGCTGCCCCCCCCCCCGAGGGGCGGTTTCGGCTTGGGGCGGCACGACGCCAAAAGGTAATTTGTCTCACTGCATATTAAGAGGTTCTCATGGAACGCGATCAAGCCACATCGTTCATCACTGACCTGCTCAAACTCATGGTGAGCCGCGGCGGCAGTGACCTGTTCGTCACCGCTGACTTTCCGCCGGCCATCAAGGTCGATGGCATGGTCACCAAAGTCTCGCCACAGCCCTTGAACGGCGGTCACACTGTGGCGCTGGCGCGCGCCATCATGAGCGACAAACAGGTGGCCGAATTTGAGCGCACCAAAGAGTGCAACTTTGCCATTGCCCCGCCTATGCTCGGGCGTTTTCGGGTCAGCGCCTTCATGCAGCAGGGCAAAGTGGGCATGGTGCTGCGGACCATTCCCAACATCATCCCGACCATTGACGGCCTGAAACTGCCGCCCGTGCTGAAAGACATCGTCAGTGCCAAACGTGGCCTGTGCATCATTGTGGGCGCCACCGGCTCCGGCAAAACCACCACCCTGGCGGCGGCGGTGGACTGGCGCAACGAGCACAGCTTTGGCCACATCATCACGGTAGAAGACCCAATCGAGTTTGTGCACGCCCACAAAAACTGCGTGGTGACGCAGCGCGAGGTTGGCATTGACACCGACAGTTGGGGCGCGGCCCTGAAAAACACCTTGCGCCAGGCGCCAGACGTGATTCTGATGGGTGAAATACGCGACCGCGAAACCATGGAGCACGCCGTGGCGTTTTCTGAAACCGGCCACCTGTGCCTGGCCACGTTGCACGCCAATAGCGCCAACCAGGCGCTGGACCGCATCATCAACTTCTTTCCCGAAGAGCGGCGCGCTCAGCTGCTGATGGACTTGTCGCTTAACCTCAAGGCCATGGTGTCGCAACGGCTGATTCCCAAACAGGACGGCAAGGGGCGTTATGCCGTGGTAGAAATCATGATGAATTCGCCGCTGATCTCTGACCTGATCTTCAAAGGTGAAGTGGCCGAGATCAAGGAGATCATGAAGAAGAGCCGTGAGATGGGCATGCAGACCTTTGACCAGGCCCTGTTTGACGCCTTTGAGGCCAACATCATCACTTATGAAGATGCCCTGCGCAACGCCGATTCGGTCAACGACCTGCGGCTGCAAATCAAGCTCAACAGCCAGCGCATCAAGAAACAGGACCTGGCAGCAGGCACCGAGCACATGACGCTGGTGTAACTTTTTCCGCATTAATTTCCAGACTTGACCGAATTCGTTTCACCACCTTTGAAAGCACTTTCAGCATGAGCACCCGCACTTACGAACCCACCCCCGCCCGCCGCGTTGCCTTTTTGGGCTTGGGCGTGATGGGCTACCCCATGGCTGGCCATTTGGCACGCGCCGGTCACCACGTCACCGTCTACAACCGAACAACTACTAAATCAATAGCTTGGTGCGCTGAATACACGACGGCTACAGGCCAAAATGGCACTGTAAATCATGCCACCACACCGCGCCAGGCCGCAGCAGATGCCGAGTTGGTGTTTTGCTGTGTTGGCAATGACGACGACTTGCGCAGTGTGGTGCTGGGCGACGACGGCGCGTTTGCTGGCATGGCCAGCGGGGCCGTGTTTGTGGACCACACCACCGCATCGGCCAATGTGGCGCGCGAGCTCCACGCGCAGGCCAAGTCACGCGGTCTGAATCTTGTTGATGCCCCGGTGTCTGGTGGCCAGGCTGGCGCACAAAACGGCGCGCTCACGGTGATGTGTGGTGGCGATCAGGCCGCATTTGATGCCGCGCAACCTGTAGCCATGGCGTTTTCCAAAGCCTTCACTTACCTGGGTGACAGCGGCTCCGGGCAACTGGCCAAAATGGTCAACCAGATTTGCATTGCCGGCCTGGTACAAGGGCTGGCAGAGGCCATTGCCTTTGGCCAGAAAGCCGGGCTCGACATGAACCTGGTGCTGGACGTGATTGGCAAAGGCGCGGCGCAAAGCTGGCAAATGGACAACCGCGGCAAAACCATGGTGGCTGACAAATTTGACTTTGGGTTTGCCGTGGACTGGATGCGCAAAGACCTGGGCCTGGTGCTCGACGAAGCCAAACGCAACGGCGCCCGCCTGCCTGCCACTGCGCTGATTGACCAGTTTTATGGCGATGTGCAGCACATGGGTGGCCAGCGCTGGGACACCTCAAGTTTGATCAAACGGCTGAAGTAATAGCCCCCCGCGCTCACATCAGAGTTTTTTGGTTTCAACCGCTGCGGGTTTGGGCAACATGCCGCGCAGCTCGTCTTCACTGATGATCTCAAGCACCCGCACCACTTTTTGCACGCCGCCAGTACGGCGGGCCACATCGGTGGCTCGGTCAGCCTCGCGCTGGGTGACGCGACCCATCAAATAGGTGGTGCCGCGCTCGGTGACCACCTTGAAAGCGTTGGCGAACAAGTCTTTGGAGTCCACCAGGCCCGCCTTGACCTTGCCCGTGACCAATGAATCAGATGAACGCTGGGTCAAGGTGGCATTACCCAATACCGCCAGTTCATTCACCACCGACTGCACGTTCTCGACGCGTGACACCACTTGCTCTACCAATTGCAGGTCTTGGGCACTGGGCACTTCGCCGGTGATCAACACGCGGCGGTTGTAGCTGTTCACGTTCACGTGCACGCGGTCGCCAAGGTTGTCGCGGATGCGGCTGGCAGCGCGCAACTCAATGCCTTCATCTTCCAGTTGTGTGCCCGAGGTGCGCCGGTCGGTGGCCACCAGCGAGCCCACCACGGCGCCGCCCACAATCACGGGAAAACAGGCGGTCAAGGTGCTGCCCAGCAGCACGAAGAGCGCCAAGGTGGACAAGAGGCGTCGCACGCCGGATTTGGATGAAATGGGTGTCATGGGTTGGGTTCCTGGTCGCCGAGTAACAAAGCATCTACCGCATCGCACAAACAGTGCAGTGTGAGCAGATGTACTTCCTGAATGCGTGCGGTGCGTTCATGTGGCACACAAATATGCACGTCGGTGTCGCGCAGCGCTTGCACCATCTTGCCGCCGCCACGCCCGCTTAACCCAATCACCACCATTTCACGCTCATGCGCGGCCTCAATGGCGGCCAGAATGTTGGCCGAATTGCCGCTGGTGGAAATGGCCAGCAGCACATCACCGGGTTGGCCCAAGGCGCGCACTTGTCGCGAAAAGATGAAATTAAAGCCATAGTCGTTGGCAATAGCGGTAAGCGCCGAGGTGTCGGTGGTCAGCGCAATAGCTGCCAGTTCGGGGCGCTCACGCTCAAAGCGGCCGACAAATTCGGCCGAAAAATGCTGCGCATCAGCAGCCGAGCCGCCGTTGCCACAGCTCAGCACCTTGCCCCCGCTGGTGACACAGGCCAGCAGCGCTTGCACGGCATCGGCGATGGGTTTGCTCAGCAGTGGCGCCGCATGGTATTTGAGGTCGGCACTGTCAATAAAATGTTGTTGAATTCGTTGTTCCAGCATGGCGGTGATGATACCCGGGCCAGGCTTTGCCAAAGCTCAAACCAGGAAAGCCCACACCGCAGAACCTCAACCGTGGCTGACGCCGGCCGTCAACGCCTCAAGCGGCGTCAAACGCGCCTTGCAACCAAGTGATGGCGCCGAACTCAACGGCCACCACATCAAAACGGCAAGGTGGCAAGGTGTTCAGACGCATCAGGTAGTGGCGCGCGGCAAACACAATGCGCCGCTGCTTGAGGGGGCTGACACTGGCCGCAGCGCCACCGTGGCTGGCGCTTTTGCGCTGGCGCACCTCGACAAACACGCAGGTGCCGTCAGCGGCGCGCATGATCAGGTCAATCTCGCCGCCGCCGCGCCCGGGGGTTCGATAATTGCGTGCCAGCAAGCGCAAGCCCGCTTGCTGCAGGTGAGCCAGCGCCGCATCTTCTGCGGCATCACCCACCTGCTTGGTGGTGGCCTGGTTTGCCGGCACTTTTGCTTTAGGAAAAATCATTGATGACTCACTCTGCCTTGTCTCTTGCCGCCAGTTATGCCACTGCCTTGCGCGCCGCCTCTGAGGCAGCGGGCAACCAGAATTATCGGCCCGGCACCCTTTACGTAGTGGCCACGCCGATTGGCAACCTGGCCGACATCACCTTGCGCGCCCTGCACGTGCTGCAACTGACTGACTTTGTGGCCTGCGAGGACACGCGCCACACCCAGGCCCTGCTGCGCGCCTATGGCATTGACAAAGCTGCCGGGCAACTGCTGGCAGTGCACCAGCACAACGAAGCGCAAGCCGCGCAAATGGTGATTGAGCGGCTGCTTCAGGGTGCGCGCGTGGCCTACGTGAGTGATGCAGGTACGCCCGCCATCAGCGACCCCGGCGCCCGATTGGTCGCTGCGGTGCGTGCAGCCACCCTCCCAGTGGTGCCATTGCCTGGCGCCAGCAGCGTGACCACGGCCTTGTGCGTGGCTGGCATTGCGCCCGATGCCCAGCAACACGGTCAATTTGTATTTGCCGGTTTTTTACCCAACAAGACCACCGAGCGCCAGACCGCGGTCGACGCTCTTGGCAAAGAGCAACGTGCCGTGGTGCTGCTGGAGGCGCCACACCGCATGGAGGCGCTCGCCACAGCGCTGGCCACACTGGGCACGCGCACGCTCACGGTGGGGCGCGAACTGACCAAGCAGTTTGAAGAAATTGCCACGCTGGCGGCCGCCGACCTGCCCGCCTGGCTGGCGCAGGACGCCAACCGCCTGCGTGGTGAATTTGCACTGGTCGTGCATCCCGCCCCATTGGCCGTGTCAAGCGGGCCCGACACACGGGTGCTGCAACTGCTGCTGGCTGAGTTGCCCCTCAAAACCGCGGTCAAATTAGCCGCTGACATCACGGGTGAACCGCGCAACGCATTGTATGAATTGGCGCTGGCGCTTAAAAATGGCTGAGGCCGTGGTCTGCCCAGGTGTCAAAGCACGTGGCGGGCAAATTGGGTGGGTCTCCTTCCCGTTCGCGTTGATGAGCACACCGGCCAGCGTTTTCCTTTTTCACAGACCCAGACGGCCTGCCGCTCGAACTCTACGAATCGCCGCCAGTTTGATTTTTGCCCCTTATCTTGGGCCTCTTGCTCATCAACAGAAAGGCCACAAACCATCGGGGTCGAGCACCAGTCTACTCAAAATAAATAGCTACTTGCGCAACATCCATAAGGTCTACAGGCTATTTATTAAAAAATATCGTAACTACTCAGCTTAACGAGCAAAGCTGGACTGAATTATCTGGCGGTTAAACACGCTGACCAAACAGTCAAACAGATTGTTTTTCTGCTTGGTCATGGTTGCCAAGTAGGAGCGGATGGTAAAGAACGTATCGGCACCGTGCTCGGTTCTAAAGCAG
>NZ_JAQTXM010000065.1 GCF_028688795.1 Rhodoferax sp.
ACCTTTCGACTGTTGGCAAGGCAGTCGCGTAGATACAGGTTAATCAGACTCTGATAGGGAACGCCCGACTCCTCGGCCATTCCCTTGAAGTAGTCCACAACATCCTCCGAAAGACGCATGGTCACAGGCTTCTTCAACTTGGACGCGTATGGATTCTTGCGGGACTTCAGTTTGGAAAGATCGTATTCTGCTTTCATGGTTGTTCACCTCGATAGAACGCGCTTTCGCGCTTGGTCGCCTTGCGAGCAGAGATGATGCGAATAACTGCACCGTGCTCCCGTTCGCAATGACAGACGATGAGCAGCTTTGCCCCCGAGCTCATACCAAGCATCAGAAAGCGCTCTTCGTCGGATGAGTGTTCCTCATCGAAGAATTGAATGCCAAATTCGTCGAAAAATATCGTCTTGGCTTCTTCAAAAGACACCTGATGCTTCTTGAGATTTGCAACGGCTTTGGGCTCATCCCATTCGAACTTAATCGTACATACATTGTATTTATCATTGGTGACAAGTCAAGCTGCAAATAGTGCAGCTGTTTAACGTTGGAGGCCATGCCGACGGCTTGTCCGTAATCGTCTACCGACGATTACCTGGCCAAGTTCTTTGATACCGTCAACCATGACGTGCTGATGAACTTGCTAGGTCGAACCATTGCCGACAAGCGACTGTTGCGCCTGATCGGGCGCTACCTGCGCGCCGGGGAGCTGGTTGGAGAGCACATTGAACCCAGCGAAGTGGGCACCCCACAGGGTGGGCCACTGTCGCCACTTCTGGCAAACATCCTGCTGGACCAACTCGACATAGAACTGGAACAGAGGGGACACCGCTTTGCACGCTACGCCGATGACATGGTCATTCTGGTCAAAAGCCAACGCGCGGCACAGCGGGTGATGGACTCCATCACGCGGTATCTGGAGACCACCCTCAAGCTCAAAGTCAACTTGGCCAAAAGCAAAGTGGCACCGATGAGTGAATGCGCCTTTCTGGGCTTCACGATCAAGGGCAAGAAAATACGCTGGACTGATAAGGTCTTGGCGGACTTCAAGCACCGGATCAAAGAGCTCACAGGCAGAAGCTGGGGCTGAGCCACTACACAAATAGTCCCTGCGGACTGTTTGTGACAGGCGAAGGGGCGGGTCTTGAGGCCCGACGCGCCCTGCAAGGGTTTGGCTGCTGGAATACCGGCTGCGAAAACTGGGGCAATATCTTCGGGGCTGGACGGTGTACTTTGGCATCAGCCAGTACTACCGGCCCATTCCCGAACTGGACGAGTGGATCAGACGGCGCATGCGCATGTGCTACTGGAAACAGTGGCGCTGGGCGCGTTACCCAAGATCAAGAATCTGCTGGCTTTGGGGATTGACCTGAAGTCCGCGATTCAGCACGGTGTCAGCAGCAACAGCTACTGGCAGATGTCCAGAACTCCAGTGATCAACCAAGCCATTTCCAACGCTGAGCGCAGCGGCTCCAACAGTGCCTGCGCACTGTTGGACAGCGCGAAGAGGCCACGCCTGCGGCGTGGGTGCGGCCTGCAAGGCTGGTTACAGGAGCAAGGTTTGCTCAGTGTGAAAACGAAGTTTCAGAGGAGGCTAACTTGTACCCAAGTTACGCCGGAACTAAAGACCTGTGGTTCAAGGCACAGAGTTACAAGGGAAAGAAGAGGAAAACTTCGTCGAGCGTGCCAACTTGTTGAGCCGCCCACTGCGGACCCGCATGGTGGGTGGTGTGGGGGCTGGGAGTTAGAAGCTCCCGGCTACCCGATTAGGCCTTTGGATAGGTGCTTGATGCATTTGATACCCAACTACTCTGCTTTTAAGGTTTTAATGGCGAAGGCTACAAAATCATCGTTGTATAGCACAGCCGTTGTACTTGAGGGGCCGCGTTGCTCTTCTTCTTTTGTTCTGAAATTATAGGCGGAGTACTTTTTGTTGCCTTTTATTGAGTTGGTTTTTATTAGTTCATTTAGATGGTAGTTCTTTACTGATGGAATTGTAGATTTTATTCTTTCAAATGCCGCAGTCCAAGAGTATGGGTATTGATCGATGAGGTTTACTTTTTGATTGACTATGATAGCTGCGCCATTTGTTGCGGGGTCAATTTTTGCAATGAACCCTGTATCTTCCGTGATTTTCTTTGCTGATACTAGGCTGGTTTGAATTTCGCAAACCAAGAAGTACCCATCATCGTTAGACGCTCCAGTTCTCGCAGTCTCAAGGTCTGTGATGATATTTGCGATCGTTTCAGGTTCGCACTTCACCTGTGCCAAGGTTAATGCTTTGAATGGGTAGCTAAAGCCAAGCGGCAAGATGAAGAAGTTGTATTCGCTGAGCTTTATATCGAACCAATCCGCTATAAGCTTTGCATAGTTTTTTAAGGCTGCAGCGCCAAGTGAATATGTCAGATACGGCAATGCTGCTGACTCGGCTGTAAGGTGAATTGCTGCATCTCGGATGCGAATTAGCGCTTTGATGTTTGAGGTTAATGATTCCGATAGACTTAATTTCTGAAGTGCTTCATCAATGCTGACGGTCATGTTCTCTTTATTTCTGTTTTTCTTGTACCGACCAGAACCATCTTTTATGTAAATGGCGGAAAGCTTGTTCCCTCCGTCCTTTATTAGCTTTGCTTTGAGAAGAGACTCCCATGCGCACACCATGAGAATGGAGAAGATCTGCTCCCGGTTTGCGAAATTTGGTTTGTTGTATATCTCGATTGCGGAGATTGCCATCGCAATAGAGTGCTCGCAAATCAATTTGCTCCGTGCTTTCATTTGATCTCTCTTGATGGGCCTAACAATCAGCGTTTATCCGCCGCGCTGCAATGCTCGAAAAGACCATAGACACCTCCCGCGGCTGATAAACCATGTTGGACTGAACCGCCTGTGTGGACGGTGGCGAATAGGGGGATTGAAAGCTTCTCCCCAGCGTGTGATGTCAGATCATAGCGGGACTGCAGCGTCAAACTGTTGGCAGACCGCCCCACTCACGCGCCAAACAAGCACGCATTCGCGCCTGAGCGTTGCGTTTTGCGCCTTGCCTGGCGCTGTGCCAGCGTGAGGCACAGCCTGGCCCCGGCCAGCTTTGCCGCTGACGTGCAACCCTCTGCCAATTCCAGCCGTCTGCTTGTGCCTCACGGTGGCTCCCGTTCCTGTGGCCAAACCAATGCGCCTGGGATGGGCAACTGCCTGGCCCCAGCCAACACCTCAACCGTTTGCAAATGCCCGACCTTGCACACCGGGCACAAGCCCACATCCATCTTGCTCACACGGGCCATAAAGACTTGAGCCGACTCCAGCGCCTGCGGGTTGAGTGCATCCCTTGCAAGCAGTCCACAAAATGCTACAAACTCAATAGCTTCTAGCGCTTGATGAATAAGCGCTAGAAGCTAATTTGGCAAATGAAAAGTAATGACTCAGGTCATCAACACCCATTCGCCCTGAGCTGGGCCAGCAGGTCAACAGGTGTTGAGCGCTGAAAATTTGGAATGAAATTGACCTCTAGCCCTTGTCAATATTTCGCAAGCCACTATCAAATTTGAATTTTCTCATGTGGCAGTACTACCGAGTTTCTTAAGCAAAATCAACCTCCAGACCTTGCTGCATATGCGCAAGACGCTCCTTAATGCATAGTGAAAGCGCTGCTCATGCACAGTTGAGCGCAAACGCCGTCAAGCTGCCGAAGCGACAGCCTCAGCACTCCACAATATTCACCGCCAGCCCCCCACGTGAGGTTTCCTTGTACTTGGTCTTCATATCCGCCCCGGTGTCGCGCATGGTTTTGATGACTTTGTCGAGCGACACCACATGGCTGCCGTTGCCTTGCAGGGCCATGCGGGCGGCGTTGATGGCTTTGACTGCGCCCATGGCGTTGCGCTCAATACAGGGCACTTGCACCAGGCCGCCTACCGGGTCGCAGGTCAGGCCCAGGTTGTGTTCCATGCCGATTTCGGCGGCGTTTTCCACCTGTGCCGGGCTGCCGCCCATGACAGCGGCCAGGCCAGCGGCGGCCATCGAGCAGGCCACGCCGACCTCGCCCTGGCAGCCCACTTCAGCCCCGCTGATCGAGGCGTTGAGTTTGTACAGCATGCCGATGGCGGCGGCGCTCATCAGGAAGTTGCTCACCTCGTCCATGGCCAGCTCTTGCCCGCGCAGCCCGCCTACGGGCACCACAAAGCGGTCGCAGTAGTGCAGCACCGCCGGGATCACGCCAGCGGCCCCATTGGTAGGCGCAGTCACCACCCGGCCACCCGAGGCGTTTTCTTCGTTCACCGCAAAGGCGTAGACGTTGACCCAGTCCAGCACGCTCAAAGGGTCGGCCAGGGTGCGCTCGGCGCGTTCGCGCAACTGGGCGGCCAGCACCGGGGCGCGGCGCTGCACCTTGTACGGGCCGGGCAGCTCACCCTGGCGGCTTAAGCCCCGCTGCACACATTCACGCATCACGCGCCAGATGGCTTGCAGGCCGGTGCGAATCTCGTCGTCGCTGCGCCAGGTGCGCTCGTTGGCCCACATCAACTGGCTGATGCTTAAACTGTGCTGCTCACAAAGTGAGAGCAGCTTAGCACCGGATGTGAAGGGGTAGGGTACTTTTTGGTATTCAGTCAGCACGGCCTCGTTGGCGGCTCCGGCGGTGACCACAAAACCGCCCCCCACGCTGAGGTACTTGGCGGCTTTGAGGGGCTGGCCCTGGGCATCGCAGGCGGTGAACTTCATGCCATTGGGGTGCTCGGCCAGGGCTTCGCGGCGGTACATCAGCAGGTGTTCTTTTTCCACAAAGTGAATGCTGTGGCCACCGGCCAGCGGCAGGCTCTGGCTGGCGCGGGCCTGGGCGATCAGGCCGGGGACGGCATCCACATCGACCGTGTCAGGGGCGTGGCCCATCAGCCCGAGCATCACCGCCACGTCTGAGCCGTGGCCTTTGCCGGTGGCGCCGAGCGAGCCATACAGCTCACAGGTGATGCTGCTTGCACTGACCAGCAGGCCTTGCTGAGCCAGGGCCTGGACAAACAGGCTGGCGGCCCGCATCGGCCCGACGGTGTGGGAGCTGCTGGGGCCGATGCCGATTTTGAAGAGGTCGAAAACGCTGATGGCCATGGTGTGCGCAGGGATGGGTTGGGGGTCTGGGGCACGTGCCCGCCGATAATGCAGGCATTCAAACTGACAGGACAAGGAAGGTTCGTATGACGGGTACTCTGGATATTTTCTCGGTCAAGCCGCTGGACGTGGTCATTATGGCGGCGGGCAAGGGCACACGCATGAAGAGCAAGCTGCCCAAGGTGTTGCACCAGCTGGCCGGGCGGGCTTTGTTGCAACATGTGGTGGACACCGCGGCTGAATTACAGGCCCGCCAGGTGACCGTGATCACCGGCCATGGCGCTACAGAAGTAGAAGCTGCTCTCGCAGATAAAACGGGGGCTACAAGCCAATTTGACTTGAATTTTGTGCGCCAGGAGCCGCAATTGGGCACCGGCCACGCAGTGCAGCAAGCCGTGCCGGTACTGCGGGACGATGGCGTGGTGGTGGTGCTCTCGGGCGACGTGCCTTTGACGCAGGCTGATACCTTGCAACAGCTCATTGCCGCCTGCGCCGGAACCAAGCTGGCGCTGCTCACCATTGATTTTGCTGACCCCACCGGTTATGGCCGCATCGTGCGCGAGGGTGACACGGTCAAAGCCATCGTCGAACAAAAAGATGCCACACCCGAACAACGTCGTATCACCGAGGTCTACAGCGGCATCATGGCCGTGCCCGCCGTGCTGTTGAAGCAATGGCTGACCCGGCTCGACAACCAAAATGCCCAGGGCGAGTACTACCTGACCGACATCGTGAAATTTGCCGTAGCCGATGGCCTGCCGGTGGTGGCGCACAAGATTGCGGACGCGGTACAGGTCGCCGGGGTCAACAGCCCGGTGCAACTGGCGGAGCTGGAGCGGGCTTACCAAAAGCGCGTGGCGCTGCAACTCATGGAGCAAGGTGTGCGCCTGGCAGACCCGGCGCGGCTGGATGTGCGTGGCAGTTTGCAGTGTGGCCAAGACGTGTCGATTGACGTGAACTGTGTGTTTGAAGGCCAGGTCAGCCTGGGCGAGGGGGCACGGGTCGGGGCCAATTGTGTGATCCGCGACGCGGTGATTGGCGCGGGTGCGGTGATTCACCCCTTCACCCACATCGAAGGCGGCAAGCCCGGCAGCAAGGATGCCATCGAGGTCGGGGCCGGTGCGCTGATCGGCCCGTTTGCCCGCCTGCGACCCGGTGCCAAGCTGGGGGCCGAGGTGCACATTGGCAACTTTGTCGAGGTCAAAAACTCCACCCTGGCCAAGGGGGCCAAGGCCAACCACCTGGCCTACCTGGGTGATGCCACGGTGGGCGAGCGGGTGAACTACGGCGCAGGCAGCATCACCGCCAACTACGACGGGGCCAACAAGCACCGCACCGTGATCGAGGCCGACGTGCACATTGGCAGCAACTGTGTGCTGGTGGCCCCGGTGACGATTGGCGCGGGTGGCACGGTGGGGGGCGGCTCCACCGTCACCAAAGACACCGCGCCGCTGGCGCTGACGGTGGCACGCGCACGACAGATGAGTATTGCCAACTGGAAACGGCCGCAAAAGGCCAAGTAAACCCGATGTCTGCCGCATCTGAACAAGATGTTGAAGTTGAGCGCCTGAAGCACGAGCTGGCGCAGTTGCGCACCGAGTTTCAGGACTTCACCTACAGCGTGTCGCACGATCTGCGGGCCCCGCTGCGCCACATTCGGGCGTTTGCCCAGGTTATTGAAGAAGACTTGCCGGATGCGCCGCCCGACATTCGGGGGCACCTGGCCACCATCCAACAGTCAGCCCAGTTGCTCACGCAACAGCTGGACGGGTTGTTGATGCTGTCCCGGCTCGGCCAGCAAGAGGTCAAACTCCAGGCGGTACCAGTTCTGCCCTTGTTGCAGTCGGTGCTGGACGAGTTGCAACAACAACAGCCACAGCGCCAGGTGCAATGGCACTTGGCGCAGGATTTTCCTGAGCTGTGGGCCGATGCCGAGCTGTTGCGCCAGGTGTTCAGCCATGTGCTGGACAACGCCATGAAGTTCACCCGCAAGCGTGAGCTGGCGCAGATCGACATCACCTGGCAATGGGCCGTGCCCGTGGATACAGAAACCGCAGCGGAGCCACATGCCACCGCGTTTGCGCCGACCTTGGCTCAGGGCCAGAAGCTCTGCCAGATCAGCATCAGCGACAACGGTATCGGGTTTGTGCCGGAGCAGGCGAGCAAGCTGTTCAAGGTGTTTGCCAAGCTGCACTCGTTGCGTGATTTTGAAGGTCTGGGCTTGGGGCTGGTGGCCAGCCGCAAGCTGCTGTCGCGGATGGGCGGCAGCATGGGCATCAGCGCCCAGGTGGATGGGGGGTGCCAGGTGCAGATCAGCCTGCCGTCACGACAATGATGTAAAAATCATAGCTGCTTGCGCTTGATTAACAAGCTCTAGAGGCCAAAATGGCTTGTAAATTCAAATCGAAACCGGCAACGGCACGGCGGCCCCAAACTTGCTGCGCTTGATGCTGAAAAAGCTTTTCACGTTGCGCACATTGGCATCTGTGGTGAACAGGCGTTGTGTCAGCGCCAAATAGTCTGGCATGTCGCGCACATGGATCACCAGCACAAAATCCGGCCCGGGTGAGACGCGGTAACACTGTTGCACGGCATCTTCCGGGGCCACTTTTTTCTCAAAAGCCAGCAGTGCATCCTGGTCTTGCCGATCCAGCGTGATCTCGACCAGTGCGCACAAGCCGTGGCCAATCACTTGCGCCAACGTGTCCACACTCAGGATGGCAATTTCGCGCTCGATCAACCCGGCCTCCACCAGCCGCTTGACGCGGCGCAGGCAGGTCGGGGGCGACACGTGCACCAGCTCGGCCAGCGCTTGGTTGCTTAAAGAAGAGTCCACTTGCAAGCGCGCCAGCAGTTGCAGGTCAATCGGGTCAAGTTCCAACGGGTTCATGGGCGAGGTGTGTATACATCATTCAGCGGGCAGCTTGGGCACGTTTGCGCCGTTGCATCCACCAAGGCCACAGCAGGTTCAGTGCCAAGCCGCTGAGCACCAGTGCGGCGGCGATTAATTTCCAGGCCGGCAAGCCCTCATTCAGCCAGAGTGCCGAGCCGCCCATGCCAAACAAGGGCACCAGCAACGCCATGGGGGTGATGGTGGCAGCGGAATAACGCGCCAGCAGCCAGCCCCAGGCGGCGTAGCCAAACAATGAGTTTCCCCAGGCCTGCCAGGCCACTGCCGCCCAGGTGAAGGCATCGGCCTGTGCCAGACTGGTGGCAACGTGTTCCCAGCCCTCCATCCACAGAGTCAGCAGGATCAGTGGTGGCACGGCAAACAGGCTGGACCACACCACATAGGCCACCATGTGGATGCGCCCGGCCGAGCGGTTGACCAGGTTGCCGCCGGCCCAGGACAAGGCGGCCAGCAAAATCAGGCCCAGACCCAGTGGCGTGGTGCTGCCGTCGGTGTGTGACACGATCACCGCCAGGCCCGCAGCGCCTAGGCCCAGGGCCAGCCATTGCACTCGCTGCAAGGATTCCCCCGCCATCCACATGGCCAGGCCAATGG
>NZ_JAQTXM010000007.1 GCF_028688795.1 Rhodoferax sp.
CTTCCGTGACATGCAAGCCAAATTCCCTGGCCGCGCTTTGGAAAAAGCCGTCAAGGGCATGCTGCCTAAAGGCCCTCTGGGCTACGCCATGATCAAGAAGCTCAAGGTGTACGGTGGTGCAGAGCATCCCCACACTGCCCAGCAACCCAAAGTGTTGGTTCTTTAAGGAGCTCTAAATGATTGGTGAATGGAACAACGGTACCGGCCGTCGCAAATCAAGCGTCGCCCGTGTTTTCCTGAAAAAAGGCTCCGGCCAAATCGTCGTTAATGGCAAAGACATTCAAAACTTCTTTGGCCGTGAAACCTCGATCATGATCTGCAAACAGCCCCTGATGCTGACCAACCACGCTGAAACGTTTGACATCATGGTCAACGTTGCTGGCGGCGGTGAGTCCGGTCAAGCCGGCGCAGTGCGCCACGGTATCACCCGTGCCCTGATCGACTATGACGCAACCCTCAAGCCCGAGCTGAGCAAAGCTGGTTTCGTAACCCGCGATGCCCGTGAAGTGGAACGTAAAAAGGTCGGTTTGCACGGTGCTCGCCGTCGCAAGCAGTTCTCCAAGCGTTAATCCCGCGTTATCTCCAACAGCCGCCCGAATGCAAGTTCTGGCGGCTGTTTGCTTTTAGAGACAAAAATTCCCCGATGCGACTTCGATTGTTAATGCGACGCCTGACCGTCAGTGCACCGCGAATGGCGGTTCGCAGCGCCTTGCCCTGGCCGTTTCGTTGGGCCGTGCTGGCTATCGTGGCGGGCTTTTGCGCCGCCATTGCTTTGTGGGCGTTTGAGTTTGGCAAAGACATCGCCGGGTTGGAAAAAGGCAACAAAGCGCAATTGCTGCAAGTGCGGTTGGAAAATGAGTCACTGCGTGCGCAATTGAGCACCCTCAAGGACGAACACCACAAGGCTCAGTCTGTGGCCAATACTGCAGCCACCTTGTTGACGGCAGAGAAAACGTCCCAAGAAAGGCTCGCTGAATCAAACCGGCAACTCGACGCAGATAACCAGCGACTCAGGAGCGATCTGGGTTTTTTTGAGCAACTTATCCCGGCGTCTGGCGCGGCAGGAATTTCCATTCGTGGCCTACAGGCCGGGCTGCAAAAAAACGGCGAACTCAAATGGCAGGTGTTGATGATCCATGCGCTCAAGAACCCGGCAGAATTCAAGGGCCAACTGGAGTTGACCTTTGCTGGGCTTGAAAACGGAAAACCCTGGATTGGTAAATTGCCTGCAGGGGCGCAGCCTGTGGTGATCAAACAATACGGACGACTGGAAGGTCTTTACGCGGTGCCAGTTAATGTGGTGATCAAGAGTGTGACGGCCAAGGTGTTTGAAGGACAAACAGTGCGCGCGGTACAGACCCTTAAACTCTGAAGCCGGGCGCGATGTTAATTTGTAAAAAGGTGCAGCATGTTCAACAGGAAAAAACAACCGCCGATCAAGAGCCTGGTGGCACTCGGGTGCCAGATTGATGGCAACTTCAATTTTGCCGATGGCTTGAGGCTTGACGGGAGCATCCACGGCAACATCCTGGGCCAGGCCGATCGCCCCAGCATTCTGGTGATTGCCGAAACCGCTGTGGTGGTGGGCGAAATTCATGCCGATCATGTGATCATCAATGGCAAGGTGGATGGGCCGGTATTTGCCCGGCTCATGCTTGAGTTGCAACCCAAGGCGCGCATCACGGGCGATGTCACCTACAAGCTGCTGGAGATGCACCAGGGCGCGATCATTGCAGGCAAGCTGTGCCCGATGGTGGGGGAAGTGGTCGCGACGGGCGTAGACGAAAAGCCCACACTCAAACTAGCGGCAAATAACCAGTAGTCCAATACCCGATGAAACTGCTGTAGTATTTGCCTATTCAACTTTCTGGAGACATCAATGAGCGCCGTTGCCGAAAACATTCAAACCGAAATGCCCGCCCCGATTTTGTTCACTGACAGTGCTGCCGCCAAGGTGGCTGACCTGATTGCCGAAGAAGGCAACCCTGATTTGAAGCTACGCGTGTTTGTGCAGGGCGGCGGTTGCTCAGGTTTTCAGTATGGCTTCACGTTTGATGAAGTTACCAACGAAGATGACACGACCATGACCAAAAATGGGGTGTCTTTGCTGATCGATGCCATGAGCTACCAATATCTGGTGGGCGCTGAGATTGACTACAAGGAAGACTTGCAGGGCGCGCAATTTGTCATCAAAAACCCCAATGCCACCACCACCTGCGGTTGTGGATCAAGCTTTTCCTGAGTGGCTCGCCATTGAAAAAGCCGCCTTTTGAGGCGGCTTTTTTGCGTCACCCAAGGTCTGATCAAGCTGGGTAGATGGCTCCCAAAATGCGGGGTCCCGCCGCGCCGGTGACGCTGGGCAGGTTGCCTGGTTGACGATGCATGGTTTGGCGGGCCAACCAGGCAAATGCAGCGGCTTCAACTTCCAGCGGGGCCAGGCCATGCTGGTCTGACGTAGTCACCTTCAGATTGGGCAGACCTGCTTGCAAACGTTGCAACAGGTGCTGATTAAACGCGCCACCGCCACAGACAATCAGCTCAATGCTATCTTTTGCGTAGCTTCTAACGCAGTCTATACAAGAGCTAGCGGTAAATTCTGTCAATGTGTTCTGAATGTCCTGTGGCGGAGCCTTGGCAAAACCCTGCAGTTTTTCTTCCAGCCAGCGCAGGCTGAATAAATCGCGCCCGGTACTCTTGGGTGGTGCCAATGAAAAATAGGGGTCATCCCGCAGGTGCCGCAGCAGTTGTGGCAGCAGCTGACCAGACGCAGCCCATGCACCAGACGCATCAAAGGCCTGGCCAGTGTGGCGTAGGCACCAGGCGTCCATCAGGGCATTGCCGGGGCCGCAGTCAAAGCCCAATACTGGGGCCAAGGGGTTGGCGGGCAGCACACTCAGGTTGGCGATGCCGCCCAGGTTCAGGACGGCGACGGTGGCATTCACCTGGCCAAATACACTGCGGTGAAAGGCGGGCACCAAAGGTGCGCCCTGGCCGCCTGCAGCCACGTCGCGGCTGCGCAGGTCTGCCACCACATCAATGTTTGTGAGTTCGGCCAGCAAGGCCGGGTTGTTCAATTGCAGGGTGTAACCCGCGCCAGCGGGTGTGTCAGCGCTTCGCTGGGGTTGGTGGCGCACCGTTTGTCCGTGGGCGCCGATGGCGGATATATCTTTGGCGCTGATGCCTTGTTTGGCGCTTTGCCTTAGCAGCTCGGCCACTACTTCTGCATAACTTGCGGCGATGGCATTGCCGGCTAGCGCGGCCCGGTGCAGTTCGTTGTCTGACGGGGTATTGAGTGCCAGCAACTCAGCGCGAAAGGCTGGGGCGAACGCCTTTGAAGCGGTTGCCAAAACCTGAAGGTCTTGACCTGAAAAATCGACCAGGACACCGTCTGCCCCGTCAAGCGAGGTGCCCGACATCAGGCCTATGAAAAGGTCTGGTGCCAAGCGAAGCTGTCTACTCAAACCGGGTTGAATTCAGGGTTGCCGCCGCCTGCAGTTCGGCTCGGACGTTACTGGCCACTTGCTTGAACTGCGGCATGGCGGCGGCAGACACCGGCACGGTTTCGCTCTTTTGAGCGATCGCCATCGGGTCATGTTGGATACCGTTCACGCGGACTTCAAAATGCAGGTGCGGGCCTGTGGCCCAGCCGGTTGAGCCCACCAAGCCAATGGTTTGCCCCTGGCTGACGCTTTGACCGCGCTGCACCATGATTTTGCTGAGGTGGGCGTAGACGGTTTCGGTGTTGTTGCGGTGTTTCACAAAGATCACATTGCCGTAGCCGTTTTGTGCGCCGGCAAATTCAACCACGCCGTCACCCACGGTGCGAGCCGGCGTCCCGGTGCTGGCCGCAAAGTCGGTGCCCAGGTGGGGGCGGTTCTGTTTCAGAATGGGGTGAAAGCGCATGGCGAAACCGCTGCTGATTCGGGAGAATTCAACGGGCGAGCTCAAAAAAGCACGACGCAGGCTTTGGCCGTCGAGGGTGTAGTAGCTGCCCTTGGCGGTCGCGCCTTGTGCGTCCCGGCCAGCGGGCTGGAACCACATCGCCTGGAAGGTTTTGCCTGCGTTGACAAATTCAGCGCTGAGCACGCGCCCGGTTCGCAAGGGTTCGCCATCGCCTTCCAGCACTTCGTAGACCACATTGAAGCGGTCATCTTTGCGCAATGCACGGCGAAAATCGATCTCACTGGAGAAGATTTCAGCCACTTGGGTCGCAATGGAGTCCGGCAGGCCTGCGTCATCGGTGGCGGCAAACAGTGATGTTTGAATGGTGCCGCTAGCCAGGCGCGACGTTGCCATCAAGGGGGCAGACTCAACATGCGATACGAAGCCTTGGGGGGTGCGTTCAATCACCAGGCGATTAAATTGACCCTCGGTTTCGGCACTCCAGCGGGCGGTGAGCTTGCTCAGGCGCTGATCACCCAGCGCCTGAGCCGTGACTTGACGCCCGCTGCGGCCCAGCAAAATTTGCTGCACGGTGCGGTCATTGCGCAGAAACGCCGCAGCTTCAGCATCATCGACACCCAGGCGCTTGAGCAGGGTGCTTGTTGTGTCACTGGAGCGCGTGACATCGGTGCGGTAGAGCACATACGCCGGGGCTGCGTCCTGGTTATATTCAGGCAACGCCAAGGGGCGCACCGCTTCCAGCACTTCGCGAACCGGCAGGTCGGCTGCATCAGGTGCCAGTGATGCGACCGCAAAAGCGCCACCTCCACCGGTGAGTAATAAGGCGGTAACGACAGCCGCAACGCGTTTGGGGTGCTGTGTGAGCCAAGCGGCGACCGTGTTTGAGAAAACCTGGCCGTTGGCAACAATTTGGTTGATCAAAAGAGAATCCCGAGATGAGGTTTGTCTGAAAGACGCAACAGCTGTGAATAAACCGGGCGGTAGGCCCACGTAAAATCACACAAAAAAACAAGCTTTCGAGTATAAACCCGCGCCCAAGCGCTGCATCCGGAAAAACCCTTATGACCGTCACCAAAGCGCCTCAAATTACTGTAACTGATCGTGTCCGGGAGGCTATGGCTGTCACATTGCGGGGCTGCGAGGAACTGATTCCACAGGAAGACTGGCTGAAAAAGTTGGCTCGCTCCGAGGCCACGGGTATTCCTTTGCGCATCAAGCTGGGGTTGGATCCGACCGCGCCGGACATCCACATTGGCCACACCGTGGTGCTCAACAAGATGCGCCAATTGCAGGATTTGGGCCATACGGTGATCTTTTTGATTGGTGACTTCACCACGCTGATTGGTGATCCGTCTGGCCGCAACACCACGCGCCCCCCGCTCACGCGTGAGCAAATTGAGGCCAATGCTCAAACCTATTACCGCCAGGCCTCGATGGTGCTGGACCCATCCAAGACCGAGATTCGCTACAACAGCGAGTGGGGTGACACCTTGGGCTCGCGCGGCATGATTGAGCTGGCGGCCAAGTACACGGTCGCCCGCATGATGGAGCGCAACGATTTTCATGACCGCTTCAAATCGGGCACCCCCATCAGCGTGCATGAGTTTTTGTACCCGCTGATGCAGGGTTATGACAGCGTGGCCCTCAAGAGCGACCTGGAACTAGGCGGTACCGACCAAAAGTTCAATTTGCTGGTGGGCCGCCATTTACAAGCCGAATATGGCCAAGAGCCGCAGTGCATCTTGACCATGCCACTGCTCGAAGGGCTGGACGGCATTGAGAAAATGTCCAAAAGCAAGGGCAATTACATTGGTATTTCAGAAGACGCCAACACCATGTTTGCCAAGGTGTTGAGCATTTCCGACGTGCTGATGTGGCGTTGGTACACCTTGCTGAGCTTCCAGAGCGAGGCGCACATTGCCGCTCTGCGAGCCGAAGTGGCCGGCGGGCGCAACCCGAAGGACGCCAAGGTGGCGCTGGCCAAGGAGATCACGGCGCGCTTTCACTCAAGCGCTGCGGCTGAGGCGGCTGAGCAGGACTTCATCAACCGAAGCAAAGGCGGTGTGCCTGACGAAATTGCCGAGCTTAGTTTGCCGTTGGGTGAGGGCGGTGCACCAGTTGGCATTGCTGCCTTGCTCAAGTCTGCGGGCTTGGCAGCGTCCAGCGGCGAAGGCAGCCGCTTGATCGATGGCGGCGGTGTGCGTTTGGACTCCAGTGTGGTCGGCGACAAGGGCTTGAAGCTGGGTGCGGGCACTTATGTGCTGCAAGTGGGCAAGCGCAAGTTTGTGCGCGTGACCCTGAACTGAGTGGGTCAGTTTTTGAGGTTTTTAAGCCTTTTTGGCCTCTAGCCCTTTATTTATATGCGCAAGTAGCTATCTTTATAATAGCTATTGATGGGTGTTTGCATGTCAAGCTGTTCGCCCGGTGATTTTGCGCAGCACCTGCACCAAGTGGGCCAGGTTAAAGGGTTTGCCCACATGGTCGTTCATGCCGGCCTCAAGGCAGGCGGCACGGTCGCTGTCCATGGCGTTGGCGGTCATGGCCACAATGGGCAGCGCCTGCGCGTCCCAGGTTTGGCGAAGGGCTCGGGTGGCGGTCAAGCCGTCCATGACCGGCATTTGCATGTCCATCAACACCACATCAAAGGGCTCGGATGCATTGGCGACGAGGTCCAGCGCCTCTTGCCCGTGGTTGGCCAGTGTCACCAACGCGCCTTCCCCTTGCAGCAACTCGTTGGCGATTTGCTGGTTCACAAAATTATCTTCCGCCACCAGAATTCGCATGCCAGCCAAGCCGGGCAAGGGCACTGCGTTGTCCATTGTCGGGTTGGTGGCAGGGGTGTTTCGATCAGCCCCCAGGGCGGCTTCATCTGCTGCCACCGGTAGCGACAGCGTGAAGTAAAAGCGGCTGCCGCGCCCCAGTGTGCTTTGCAGTTCCAGCTTGCCACCCATCAATTCAATCAAATGTTGGCTAATGGCCAAACCCAGCCCGGTGCCACCGAAGCGGCGCGTGGTGGATGCTTCGGCTTGTGTAAAGTTGCTGAAGATTTTGGCCTGGTTCTCAGCGGCAATGCCAATGCCGCTGTCTTGCACGGCAAATTTCAGCATGACGCGGTCTGGTGTACGGTCTATCAGCTCAATTGACAGCGCCACTTGGCCTTTTTCAGTGAACTTGACGGCGTTGCCACACAAGTTGATCAGCACTTGTTTGAGCCGTAGCGCGTCGCCCATCACCCGCTGGGGCAGTTCGGGTGCCAGGTGCAGACGCAGGTCGACAGGTTTGGTGCCAATGTAGGCGTTACTGATGACCTGCGTGTCAGACATCAATTGCGCCAGGGAAAAGGGCTGCGGGTCCAGCGTCATCTTGCCGGCTTCCGCTTTGGAGAGGTCCAGAATATCGTTGAGCAAGCCCAGCAGGGATTGGGCGGCGCTGGTACTCTTGGCCGCGTAGTCTGCCTGTTTTTGCGTGAGTTCTGTTTTTTGGAGCAGGGTGAGCATGCCCAAAATGGCGTTCATCGGGGTGCGGATCTCGTGGCTCATGTTGGCCAAAAACTGGCTCTTGGTCTGCGATGCAGCTTGTGCTGCCTCAGTGGCCTGCACCAGTTCGGTGATGTCCACCCGAAAGCC
The DNA here is from genome assembly GCF_028688795.1 of Rhodoferax sp. Classification (GTDB taxonomy): domain Bacteria; phylum Pseudomonadota; class Gammaproteobacteria; order Burkholderiales; family Burkholderiaceae_C; genus Rhodoferax. The sequence goes on from NZ_JAQTXM010000007.1 coordinate 7,530, forward strand.
GACGGTGTAGCCGTTGGCCATGCGCCGCTCTGTGACCCGCAGGGTGCGCCCATCGCCCATTTTTTGGTCCAGACGAGACTGTGGTTGCCGGTGGAGGGCCAGTCGCTCCTTGACCCAGGCCTCGACGCGGCCCACCGCCAGCGCATATTGCCCACGCTCAGCACCGGTGCGAATGATGGTCTCGAATGTTTGCCCAGGCACCACCACGTCGGCGCTTTGTGGGTAGAGATCGTGGTAGCGCTGGTTGCACAGCACCAGGGTGTCGTGGTCGTCAAACAGCGCGAAGGCGTCATCCAATGCCTCAATGCTGCCCTGCAGCAAGTCCGCGTTGCGTTTGGCCAGCGCCTCGGCCTCCTTGCGCGCGGTGATGTCGATCCGAATCGAGACAAATTTGTCAACCTGGCCGTCATCACCGATAAAGGGCGCAATGAACGTGTCGACCCAATACAACGTGCCATTTTTGGCGAGGTTGCAAACCTCGCCGCGCCAAGGGATGCCTGTGACAATGGTTTGCCACATACGGGTCCAGAAAGCACTATCGTGCACGCCGGAGTTGATCAGTCGGTGGTTTTGCCCCACCAACTCTTCGCGCTCATACCCGCTGATGTCACAAAACGCATCGTTGATCTGGGTGATGCGTCCCGCACGGTCTGCCACCGACACAATGCCCAATAAATCCAGGGTGCTGAGCAGGGCATTGTTGTCTCGCAGAACGGCTTCCAGGCGGTTTTGCGTCCGTCGTCGGTCAGTCACGTCGGTCTGGATTGCCATGTAGCCTGTCGAACGGCCGTTCTGATCGTGCAGCGGCTGGACTTCAATGTCGATCCAGCAGTCTTGCCCGTTCTTTCGGCGGTTCAGAACCTCGCCACGAAATATGCCATCCGCCTGAAAAGCTTCGCGCATGCGTTCAAGGGTGACGGGGTCGGTTTCAGGGGTTTGCAACAGCGCGGGTGACTTGCACATGACCTCGGCCATGTTGTAGCCGTACATGCGCTCAAACCCTGTGTTGACCCATGTAATGCGCCTCTGTGCATCCGTGATGACGACCGCATTTGACGTTTTTTCTGCCACCAAGGCCAGTCGCTGCAAGTCTTGCGTCATGTTACGCGCCAAGGCCTCCGCGCGCGCCCGTGCAAAAGCCTGCTGCCAAAAGAGCAGCGCCAGCAGGGCACTGCCGATCACGCCTCCCAGCCCTAGCAGCCAGGGCGTGGGGTTGGCCGCCGCCGCGTCAAAGCGGGCACTGCTGGTCATGTGCAGTGTCAGTTTGCGCCCCAGCAGGGTCAAGGTGCGAGTCGACTGAAAACGACCACCGGGCGCCAGATGGTTTTCAAACATCAGCGGGCTGTTGGCTGAGTCAGCGCCGCTGTCGGTGAGTTCGAGATTGAGCCCCTGGCCGATGATGGTGTCCATGCCATTGAGCAATTCCTTGAACACAATGGGCGCGTAAATCACGCCGCGTAACGCGTCGCGGCGTTCGGTCGCAGAGTTCAGCCGTGCCCTCGGGTGATAGACGGGGGTGTACAGCAAGATGCCCGGGGTTTGTTGGCTGTCCTGCACCAGGGCAATCGGTGCGGTCATGGCGGGTGCGGCACTGTCGATGGCCAGTTCAATGGCGCGGCGTCGATGCGCCTCAGAGCCCAGGTCAAGACCCTGAACGCCCGCGTTGTCTATGGCCGGTTCAAGGAACTTGACCACATAAAGTTGATCGTGAAGGTCATCCCCCAAGCTGCGCAGGGCAAACTCGGGGGCATCATCTTGGCGTTCCCGCTGCAAAAAAGCATCAAGCGTTTCGCGTGGCACGCGCTCAGTAAAGCCAAAGCCGCGCACACCCGGAAACTCGGCAAGCAAGTCGCGCGAGAACACGTAGTCCTTGAATTCGCTGCGTGTCACTGTGTTGCTTGCCGCATACATGCCCCGTGCGCCGTTCAGCCCATACAAGGGCAGTGTCAGTCGGCGCACAATTTCGTCGGCGGCGTGGTCACTCAGGCGTTGGTACTGCGCCTTGACCTGGGTTTGAATTCTTTGGTTAAACCACAGCCCCAGCGCCAGGGACAATGCGATGCCGCCAATCAGAACGGCTGCGACCAGCGTGTGCGCGGCCGCAGGACGGCGATTGGGCCAAAATTTCATGGATTTAATGGGGTGTAGCTATGGCAACGACGCATTTTTTGCAAATCATCATACGACATACACCGTGGCTTGAGACTGCGGCAAACCCTGTGTTTAAGCGCCTTGGAGCCCATGCATGATGGCCTTGCTGCAGCGGGTGCGCCATGCGCGGGTTGCCGTGGCGGGGCAAATGGTGGGTGAAATTGGCGCCGGCTTGCTGGTGTTGCTGTGCGCTGAGCAAGGCGACACCGAGGTCCAAAGCGACAAGCTGCTGGCCAAAATTCTCAAATTACGAATCTTCAGCGACGGCGCGGGCAAGATGAACCACAGCGTGCAAGACATGGATGGTCTGGGTTGGGTGGGGGGCTTGCTGGTGGTGAGCCAGTTCACATTGGCGGCCGATGTCACGGGCGGTAACCGGCCCAGTTTCACGGCAGCCGCAGCGCCAGTCGAGGGCCGGCGTTTGTATGACTATTTCGTGGCGCAGGCCCAAAAATCGCACCCGGTGGTGCAGACCGGTGTGTTTGCTGCCGACATGCAGGTGAGCTTGTTGAATGATGGCCCGGTGACGATCCCGCTTCGTGTTGCACCCGTTCTGTCACACGTTTTGCCCCCTGTAGTAGTGCCTGGGTGAGAGGCTATGGTTTTGGCCCGCGATAATCGATGCCATGTCTTTTGTATTTGAGCGTCCCACTTTGCTGCGCCGTCTGTCACCCTGGTTTTCCGGGTTTGACGGGCCGCTGGCGTTTGCCGTGTTCATGCTGGTATGCGGCGGTTTGCTGACCATGTATTCGTCCGGCTACGACCATGGCACACGCTTTGAAGACCACGCACGCAACATGCTGATCGCCGGGTTCATCATGTTTGTTGTGGCACAAATTCCGCCGCAGCATTTGATGGCCCTGGCTGTGCCGCTCTACATTTTGGGGGTCACGTTGTTGATCGCGGTGGCGGTGTTTGGTGTGACCAAAAAAGGCGCCAGGCGTTGGCTGAATGTGGGGGTGACCATTCAGCCCAGCGAAATTCTCAAAATTGCCATGCCGCTGATGCTGGCCTGGTGGTTTCAAAAGCGCGAAGGCCAATTGCGGCCGCTGGACTTTTTGGTGGCCGGCCTGTTGCTAGCGCTGCCGGTGGGTTTGATCATGAAGCAGCCTGACCTGGGCACCTCGTTGCTGGTGCTGGCGGCTGGCTTGTCGGTGATCTTTTTTGCCGGCTTGAGTTGGAAGCTGGTGGCGCCACCGCTGTTGCTTGGGTTGGTAGGCATCACCTTGCTGGTGGTCTTTGAGCCCGATTTGTGTGCAGACGGGGTCAGTTGGCCATTGCTGCGCGAGTACCAGCAGCAACGCGTGTGCACACTACTCGACCCCACGCGTGACCCGCTGGGCAAAGGGTTTCACATCATCCAGGGCATGATCGCCATTGGCTCGGGCGGCTTTTGGGGCAAGGGTTTCATGCAGGGTACACAGACCCACCTGGAGTTCATCCCAGAGCGCACCACCGACTTTATTTTTGCCGCATTTTCTGAAGAATTTGGCTTGGTGGGCAACCTGCTTTTGATTGCAGCATTCACCTTTTTGGTGTTGCGTGCTCTGGTGATTGCGCTGGAAGCCCCCACCGTGTTTACCCGCCTGTTGGGTGGCGCGATGGCGATGATTTTCTTTTGTTACGCGTTTGTGAACATGGGCATGGTCAGTGGCATCTTGCCGGTGGTGGGCGTACCCTTGCCGTTCATCAGCTACGGTGGCACGGCCATGGTCACCCTTGGCTTGGGCTTGGGCGTGCTGATGTCTATTGCCAAGTCAAAGCGGTTGGTTCAGTCATGACACTTGCAGCAGCTGCAGGCCCGGTGGCCATCATTGGCGTTGGCAACATGGGCGGGGCCATGGCGCGGCGCTTGCTGTCCCAAGGCTGGTCGGTGCGGGTTTGTGACATTGATCGGGCTAAAACCGAAACTTTGGAGCATTTTGGTGCTCTGGCCCTTGTCACACCTGCGCAAGCAGCTATTCATTCTGTAGTGATCATGGTGGTGGTTGTGGACGCGGCACAAACCGAAGACGTGTTGTTTGGGCCAAGTGGCGCGGCCAGCGTGTTGCAGCCTGGACAAACTGTGTTGCTGTGCCCGACGCTGGCACCTGCTGATGTGACGCGCCTGGCCCAGCGTTTGCAAACGCTGGGCGTAGCCGTGCTGGACGCGCCCATGTCCGGTGGCCCGCAGCGGGCACAAGAAGGCAGCATGAGCCTGATGCTGGCCGGTGATTCAGCCGTGCTGGCCCGGCACCAGACCTTGCTGGAAGCCTTGGCCAGCCAGCGTTTTGTCATCAGTGAGCGGGTTGGCGATGCGGCGCGCACCAAGCTGGTGAACAACCTGGCCGCAGGCATCAACCTGGTGGGCGCCGCCGAAGTGCTGGCGCTGGCGCAAAAAATGGGGCTGGATCTGACCCGCACGCTGGATGTGATTGAGCAGTCCAGCGGACAAAGCTGGATTGGTTCTGACCGCATGCGCCGCGCCATTGCCGGAGACTTTGCGCCGCGCGCCCACATGACGCTGCTGCAAAAAGACACCCGGCTGGCGCTGGACGCCGCCCAGTCGGTCGGTTTTTACGGGCCACTGGGTGCGGCAGCCCGCGATGTGTTTGCCCAAGCCAGCGCGGGTGGCATGGCTGATCAGGACGATGCCGCATTGTTCAAGTGGTTGAGCGCAGGCACGGGCAGCCCAAACTGACCCCAAGCCCTAGAATCGCGCGATGATTTCACGCGAACCCACCCTTGAACGCCTCGTCGTTGCCAAATCCCTGCTGCTCACCCCATTCGGGTTGGATGAATCTCACCTGGCGCGCGCGCTGGCCGAGATCAAAGCCCACAAAGTAGACGAAGCCGACCTGTATTTTCAGTACACCCGCTCAGAGGGCTGGAGTCTTGAAGAAGGCATTGTCAAAACCGGCTCGTTTTCAATTGATCAGGGCGTCGGCGTGCGCGCGGTCAGTGGCGAAAAAACCGCTTTTGCGTACTCGGATGACATCTCTGAAGCCTCGCTTTTGGATGCAGCTAGAACTGTCAGGTCAATATCGACTGTAGCCCAGTTGGGACGTGCGCGAGTAGCTACAAAGAAAATAGCGTCATCGCGTTCTCTGTACCATGGTCTTGACCCCATTGCCAGCTTGGACAGCACGGCCAAAGTCAAGTTGCTAGAAAAGGTGGAACAGCTGGCTCGTGCCAAAGACCCCCGAGTGGCGCAGGTCATGGCCGGTTTGGCTGCTGAATACGATGTGGTGCTGGTGGCCCGCGCCGATGGCACGCTGGCGGCCGATGTGCGCCCGCTGGTGCGCCTGAGTGTGACGGTGATTGCCGAGCAAAAAGGCCGCCGTGAAGTCGGGTCAGCAGGGGGCGGTGGCCGTTTTGGGTTTGACTATTTTGACGATGCACTGATTGGCCAATATGTCGACGAAGCGGTGCATGCCGCGCTGACCAACCTCGAAGCGCGCCCGGCCCCGGCTGGTGAGATGACCGTGGTGCTTGGCCCCGGTTGGCCAGGTATTTTGTTGCACGAAGCCATCGGTCATGGGCTGGAAGGCGACTTCAACCGCAAGGGCTCCAGCGCCTTCAGTGGTCGCATCGGCCAGCGCGTGGCCGCCAAGGGTGTGACGGTGCTTGATGACGGCACCATCAACGACCGCCGTGGCTCGCTCAATGTGGACGACGAGGGCAATGCCAGCCAGCGCAACGTGTTGATTGAAGATGGCATTCTCAAGGGCTACATCCAAGACGCCATGAATGCGCGCCTGAGCGGCGTCAAGCCCACCGGCAATGGCCGGCGCGAAAGTTATGCGCATGTGCCATTGCCGCGCATGACCAACACCTACATGCTGGGTGGAGACAAGACGCCGGAAGAAATCGTCGCCAGCATCAAAAAAGGCCTGTACGCCACCAACTTTGGCGGTGGCCAGGTCGACATCACTTCTGGCAAATTTGTGTTTTCAGCCAGCCAGGCCTACTGGGTGGAAAACGGCAAGATTTTGTACCCGGTGAAGGGCGCCACACTGGTCGGCAGCGGGCCGGAAGTCCTGAAGCACGTCAGCATGATTGGCAACGACATGAAGCTCGACAGCGGTGTGGGCACGTGCGGCAAGGAAGGTCAGAGCGTGCCTGTGGGCGTGGGCCAGCCCACCTTGCGCATTGACGCCTTGACGGTGGGCGGCACGGCGTAAGCTGGCGGCGAAATGACTGTGCTACATTCACAACCCATGAAGTCAGCCACCTTTTTCTTTAGCTATTTTTGGTTCTCAAGCGCCGCCGGCGGTAGAGAGTTCTGAACGTACCTGAATAAAACGTCCTGATCTTCCAAAAACCGCCGGCCACCCCGGCGGTTTTTTTATGTGTTTTTGATTTCAACTCTGTAAGGAACTCTTCATGACTGCCAAAGCCACTGCTGACAAAGATGCCTGGGGCGCCGTTGCGCAAAACCCCGCCACTGACCGCACCGGTCAGACTGACAACGAACGCATCAAGGACATCACCGTGCTTCCCCCTCCAGAGCATTTGATCCGGTTCTTCCCAATTGCGGGCACACCGGTTGAGAAGATGATCAGCAGTACCCGGCGCAGCATTCACCAGATCATGGCCGGCAAAGACGACCGCCTGCTGGTGATCATTGGGCCGTGTTCGATTCATGACCCGGCCGCCGCTATCGATTACGCCCGCAAGCTCAAGGCGCAGCGCGAAAAATACGCTGATTCGCTCGAAATCGTGATGCGGGTGTACTTTGAAAAGCCCCGCACCACGGTCGGCTGGAAAGGGCTGATCAACGACCCCTACCTGGACGAGTCGTTTCGCATCGACGAGGGCCTGCGCATTGCCCGCCAATTGCTGATTGAAATCAACCGCCTGGGCCTGCCCGCCGGCAGCGAGTTTCTGGACGTGATTTCTCCGCAATACCTGGGCGACCTGATTTCCTGGGGCGCCATTGGTGCCCGTACCACCGAGAGCCAGGTGCACCGTGAGTTGGCATCGGGTCTGTCGGCACCGATTGGCTTCAAAAATGGCACCGACGGCAACATCAGGATCGCCACCGACGCAATTCAGGCAGCGGCGGGTGCGCACCACTTTTTGTCAGTTCACAAAAGCGGCCAGGTGGCGATTGTGCAAACCAATGGCAACAAAGACTGCCATGTGATTTTGCGCGGCGGCAAGGCGCCCAATTTTGATGCGGCCAGTGTGGCGGCGGCTTGCAAAGATCTGGTGGCTGCCAAATTGCCCGCCACCTTGATGGTGGACTGTAGCCACGCCAACAGCAGCAAGCAGCATGAGAAACAGCTGGATGTGGCGCGTGACATTGCAGGGCAAATCGCGGCGGGTTCGCATCAGGTGTTTGGTGTGATGATCGAGAGTCACCTGAACGCCGGGGCGCAAAAGTTCACGCCTGGCAAAGACAAAACCGACAAGCTAGCCTACGGTCAGAGCATCACCGATGCGTGTCTGGGCTGGGATGATTCGCTTGCCTGCCTGGACGTGCTGTCGCAAGCCGTTTTGGCACGCCGCGGTCTCTGATGAAAGTTAGAGGCTTTATTGGCCTCTAACCCTTATTTAGTAAGCGCAAGCAGCTATTTATTTTGTAGCGAATAAAGCAGCTTGGTGTGAACCCCTTGGAACCCGCCATTGCTCATGCACAAAATGTGGTCGCCGCCACGTGCTGCTTGCGTGACTTGTGCCACCAGGGTTTCAATGTTGTTGGCCACTGCCGCCCGAGCGCCCATGGGGGCCAGCGCCGCAGTTGCATCCCAGTCCAGACCGCCGCTGTGGCAAAAAGCCAGGTCAGCGTTTTCCAGGCTCCAGGGCAGTTGGCTTTTCATGGTGCCGAGCTTCATGGTGTTGGAGCGCGGCTCAAACACCGCCAAAATGCGTTCACCGGCCTTCAAGCTGCGGCGTAAACCATCAACTGTGGTGCGAATCGCGGTGGGGTGGTGCGCAAAATCGTCGTAAACCGTGATGTCGCCGTCTTTTGCCTTGACGGTGCCGCGCAGTTCCATGCGGCGCTTCACGTTCTCGAAGCTGCCCAGCGCTTGCGCGGCCATGGCAGGTGACACGCCGACGTGCTCCGCCGCTGCAATGGCGGCCAAGGCGTTGAGTTGGTTGTGGGTGCCGGTCAAAGACCAGCGCACGTGGCCCACCGTTTTGCCTTGCTGCAACACATCAAAGTCGCTCGCCTCGCCCTGCGCCGTGAAGTCACTCACCGCAGCGCCAAAGCTGCGCACCTCGCTCCAGCAGCCCTGGTGCAGCACGCGCGCCAGGCTTTCCTCCAGCCCATTGACCACCACGCGGCCGCTGCCATGGGCGCCTTTGCCGGGGACGGTGCGCACCAGATGGTGAAATTGCCGCTCGATCGCGGCCAGATCATCAAAGATGTCAGCATGATCGAACTCCAGGTTGTTGAGCACGGCGGTGCGTGGCCGGTAATGCACAAACTTGCTGCGCTTGTCGAAAAATGCCGTGTCGTATTCATCGGCCTCAATGACAAAGGTCTTGCCCTGGCCGAGTCGGGCCGACACACCAAAGTTCAGCGGCACGCCGCCCACCAAAAAACCGGGCTGCAGGCCTGCGGCTTCCAGAATCCAACTGGTCATGGCAGTCGTGGTGGTCTTGCCGTGGGTGCCGGCAATGGCGATCACATGGCGGCCTTGCAGCACGTGCTCGGCCAGCCATTGCGGCCCGCTGGTGTAGGGCAGGCCAGCATCCAGAATGGCTTCCATCAGCGGGAATTTGGGTGTGCCATCGCTCAAGTGCGCACGGCTGACCACGTTGCCAACCACAAACATGTCGGGTTTGAGCGCCAGTTGATCGGCCCCAAAACCCTCAATGAGTTCAATGCCCAAGGCACGCAATTGGTCGCTCATGGGTGGGTAAACGCCAGCATCGCAGCCGGTGACTTTGTGGCCGGCTTCGCGTGCCAGGGCAGCAAGCCCGCCCATGAAGGTCCCGCAGATGCCAAGAATGTGAATATGCATGAACAGATTTTAGGCGGGCGGACGCCATGCACTGGCGCATTCCCCAAGGCTTTGTGGTCAAGCTGAATCAGGGCAAAATACCCGGCATATGACCGATGCATCCTCTGAAATTGCCGCACTGGCCGCCCGTTGGGTGGTGGAGGAGGGCCTTGAATATGGCCCGGCCAAGCGTCGCGCCGCCAAGCAGTTGGGTTTGAGCGGGCGTGCTGCGCTGCCAGCGAATGAGATTCTGGAAGACGCGGTGATGGAATACATCGCGATATTTTGTGCCGACACCCAGCCACAGGAGTTGTTGGCGTTGCGGCGACTCGCTTTGGTGTGGATGGAGCGGCTCCATGAGTTTCGCCCCTATCTTGGCGGTGCCGTTTGGCACGGCACGGCGACCAGAAATTCTGATGTTTACTTGCAGTTGTTTTGCGATGACAGCAAATCAGCCGAAATTGCGCTGATTGACCAGCGGGTAAGTTATGTGCCACGCACCGTGACCGGGTTCACGGGCGATGCGGTGGAGGCCTTGAGTGTGCATGCGTTTTGTGCTGAATTGAACGAGGAAATCGGGGTCCATTTGATGATTTATGATTTTGATGATGTGCGCGGGGCGCTCAAGCCGGATGCGAAAGGGCGGCCACCCCGGGGTGATGCGGTTGCAGTGCGGCGTCTGTTGCAGGTGGTGTCCGCATGAGCGGGCCTGGTGGCTCCCGGCGTGGTTGGCTGGCGGCAGCGGTTGGTTTGGGCTTGGCTGGTGCGGGGGGCGGCTTGGTTTGGCGTACGTCGCAGCGCCAGTCGCAGGCGCTCTCCGAGGCTGAGGGCAACTTCTGGCAGCAACAATTTGCCCAGCTTGACGGCGCCATGTTGGCTGCTGCGTCTTTCAAGGGCAAGCCGTTGGTGTTGAATTTCTGGGCCACTTGGTGCCCACCCTGCGTTGAGGAGCTGCCGCTATTGAATGCTTTTTTCAGTGAAAACCGCCTCAAAGGCTGGCAAGTGTTGGGATTGGCTGTCGATCAAGCGGCGCCGGTGACGCGGTTTCTGACCCAGTCGCCACTGTCATTCCCTGTGGCGTTGGCCGGTTTCCCGGGGATTGAGCTCGGCAAGTCGCTGGGGAACTTGAGCGGTGGCTTGCCCTTCACGGTGGTTTTTGGGCCTGCGGGAACCGTGCTGCACCGTAAAATGGGCAAGGTCACACCTGATGATCTGCGCGCTTGGCTGCGCTTGTCGGCTTGAATTGCTATGCAATTAATATGTAAAATGAGCTGCTGTTAGCTTGTTTTGATGAAAATTGTTGCAATTTAGTCAGATTCATAGCCAAATCCTGTTGACTGTTACCTATTTTTCGTTGGAGACCCCATGGACCTCAGAAAACTCAAAACATTGATCGACCTGGTATCGGAATCAAACGTCTCAGAACTGGAAATTACCGAAGCCGAGGGCAAGGTTCGCATTGTCAAGGGCGGCGGAGGCATCATTCAACAGTATGCACCCGTTGGTCAGCCCATGGCCTCTGCTCCCCTGATGGCTCAGGCAGCTACGCCAGACGCAACGCCTGCGGTGGCGGTTGCACCGGCAGAAACCGGCCACACCGTCAAGTCGCCCATGGTGGGCACGTTTTATCGCTCGGCATCACCCGGAGCCAAGTCTTTCGTTGAGATTGGTGATGCAGTGAAGGAGGGTGAAACCCTTTGCATCATTGAAGCCATGAAGATTCTCAATGAGATCGAATCCGATAAATCGGGCACGGTGCGTCGCATCTTGGTCGATAACGGTCAGGCTGTCGAGTACGGCCAGCCCTTGTTCATCATCGAATGATCGCAGGCGCCGCCCATGTTTAAAAAAATACTGGTTGCCAATCGCGGTGAAATTGCCCTGCGGATCCAGCGTGCCTGCCGGGAACTCGGCGTCAAGGCGGTCATGGTCTATTCGGAGGCAGACCGAGACGCCAAATACGTCAAGCTGGCTGAAGAGGCTGTGTGCATTGGCCCGGCGTCTTCAGCGCTCAGTTACCTGAACATGCCAGCCATCATTTCAGCGGCGGAAGTGACCGACGCTGAAGCGATTCATCCCGGCTACGGCTTCTTGAGCGAAAACGCCGATTTTGCAGAACGTGTGGAGCGCAGTGGCTTCCAGTTCATTGGCCCCACGCCCGAGTCGATTCGCATCATGGGCGACAAGGTGTCAGCCAAACAGGCCATGATCAAGGCCGGTGTGCCTTGTGTGCCCGGCTCTGAAGGTGAGTTGCCTGACGACCCGGTGCAAATCAAGCGCATTGCGAAATCGGTGGGCTATCCGGTCATCATCAAGGCGGCTGGCGGTGGCGGCGGTCGAGGTATGCGCGTGGTGCATACCGAGGCGGCGGTGATCAATGCGGTGGCCATGACCAAAGCCGAAGCCGGTGCGGCGTTTGGCAATCCAGCGGTGTACATGGAAAAGTACCTGCAGAACCCGCGCCACATCGAGATCCAGATCTTGGCCGACAAATACAAAAACGCGGTGTACCTGGGGGAGCGCGATTGTTCCATGCAGCGCCGGCATCAAAAGGTGATTGAAGAAGCCCCCGCCCTTGGTATTCCCCGTAAGTTGATTGAACGTGTGGGTGACCGATGTGTGGCGGCATGCAAGAAAATTGGCTACCGAGGCGCCGGCACGTTCGAATTTTTGTATGAAGATGGTGAGTTTTATTTCATCGAAATGAACACCCGCGTTCAGGTGGAGCATCCGGTGACCGAGATGACTACCGGCATCGACATCGTCAAGACGCAAATCATGGTGGCAGCGGGCGAGAAACTGCCTTTTACACAGCGTCAGATCCAGATTCGTGGTCACGCCATTGAATGCCGCCTGAACGCTGAAGATTCCTACAAGTTCACCCCCTCGCCAGGACGCATCACCATGTGGCATCCGCCGGGCGGCCCTGGTGTGCGCGTGGATTCGCACATTTACACCAACTACTTTGTGCCACCTAATTACGATTCGATGATCGGCAAGATCATTGTGCATGGTGACACCCGCGAGCAGGCCTTGGCGCGTATGCGCACCGCTTTGGGTGAGACCGTGATTGAGGGCATCAACACCAACATTGCGTTGCACCGTGAACTGATGGTTGACGCCAAGTTCATGGAAGGCGGCACCAATATTCATTACCTTGAAGGTTGGCTTGCCAATCACACACGCTGATCGGTGGCCTGATGTTTGAACTGCGATTGATGAGCCCGGAAGACCGGGTTGAGGCTTTGAGCGATGCGCTTGATGCACTGGATGCCTTGAGTGTCAGTGTGGAGGACGCAGATGCCCAGACCGATGCCGAGCAAGCCCTGTTTGGCGAGCCTGGCATGCCACCACCCAAAGAAGGCTGGCAGCGCTCTCGGGTACTGGCCCTGTTTGACACCCGTGAACAAGCGCAGGACGCGCTGGAGTTGCTGCAAGCGCAGGCTTTTTTTGAGGGCTGCGAGGTGCTGGGCATTCAAAATGTGCCTGAGCAGGATTGGGTGCGATTGACGCAGTCGCAGTTCACGCCGGTGGACATCACCCCTGAGTTCTGGATCGTACCCACCTGGCACGAGCCCCCGGCGCAAGCCCGTACCGTGATTCGCCTTGACCCAGGTCTGGCCTTTGGTACCGGCACCCATCCCACCACGCGCATGTGCTTGCGTTGGATCGCACGCCAGGGGCAGGCTGATGCAGATCAAAAGACGGGATTGACCCGGGTGTTGGACTATGGCTGCGGCTCGGGTATTCTGGCGATTGGTGCTGCCAAGTTTGGCGGCAACGACGTCGATGCGGTCGATATTGATCCAGCGGCTGTTGAGTCGACCGTGTTGAACGCCCAGGCCAACCACGTGGCCGTGAAGGCGGGGCAGCCAGACATCGTGACAGGCGTCTACCAAGCCGTGTTGGCGAATATTTTGGCAACGCCCTTGAAGGTGTTGGCACCTTTGTTGTGGTCCCGTGTTGCACCTGGTGGCTCATTGGTATTGGCTGGTATTTTGGCGCGCCAGACCGACGAGTTGATTGAGGCTTACGCGCCTTATTGCACCTTGCGTGTGGCCGATACGGAAGACGGCTGGATTTTGATGACTGCGGCAAACTGAAACGTTCTGCCGCATGCTCGCTCAACACGTCGTTTCATGAGCCTGCTGACCCGCTGCCCCGTTTGTACGACCTTGTACCGGGTGGTGCCTGACCAGTTGCGCATTTCTGAGGGTTGGGTCAAGTGCGGGCAATGTGGGGATATTTTTGACGCTTCACAGTACTTGATTGAGGCGGATATTGACCCTGAGCCGCAACATGGTGCGGCGGTTGAGCCATCGCCAATGCTAGATGTCGGGGCTTTGCACGACTCGACCGAGGATGTTGAGGCGCCAGCACCCACCGACATCGATGCGACCGATTCTTCGGCGCCGAGTGCACCTGATTCCTACGTAGACTCAGACGGGCATTTTGCGTCAGAAATGACAACAGCGGCAGAAGTAGGCATTGATTCCGACTGGTCTTATGAACTCGGCGATGGCCTTGATCAAGACGATGTGCCTGCTGGTGAAGCACCAATGAGCGCCCTTGCAGATGGCGATTCAGCTTCGCAACTTGAACCCGATTCAGCACCTGCGCCGCAGTTTGAGCCAAACCAGGTGCGATGGGACGATGCGCCCCCGACAAACAGCACCACCACCCTGGCTACAAGTGCTGCTTTGCCTGACGATGTGCTTGTGACGTTCATGCAGGGCGCCAAGCAAACGCTGTTCTGGCAGCAGCCGCTTGTGCGCGTTGTATTGGTGCTTGTGAGTCTGGCGCTTGGCTTGACTTTATCCGGGCAGTGGGTGTACCTGGAGCGTGACCGGCTCGCAGCACAACAGCCAGAGCTGAAGCCTATGTTGCAAGCCTTTTGCCGCGTCACAAACTGCGAAGTTCAGCCGCTCAAGCGCATTGAATCGTTGACTGTTGATTCCGTTGGTTTCCACCAGCTAGGTAAAGAGACCTATCGGCTCACTTTCACGGTCAAGAATTCTTCTCAGCTGCCACTGGCAATGCCATATGTGGAGCTGGCCCTGACCGATGCTCAAGACCGCCCGGTATATCGGCGTGTTTTTTCCAGCAACGACTTGGGTGTCGCCGGGACAGAAATTGCGGCTGGTGCCGATTGGTCTGCCGACGTGGCACTGCGTGTGAATACAGAAGCGCTGGCCCAGCGTGTGTTTGGCTATCGGCTGCTCGTTTTTTACCCATGATGCCGACATAAAAAAGCCCGGTGCATGGCTGCAGCGGGCTTGGTTTTGAGGCGCCAGATGGTCAGGGCTTTGTGCCGGTAGGAAACGGCCAGGCAGCTTTGGGGCTGAGGGTGGTCTTGGCAGCTGTTGCAGGTTTTGCTGCGGGTTTGGCTGCTTTCTTTGCGACTGGTGTTGCCGCAGGTTTTTTTGCGACCACAGCTTTCTTGGCTGGTGCTGGCTTGGCAGCCACTTTTGGGGCGACGGCTGCTTTTTTTGCGGGCGCAGCTTTTGCAACCGTCTTGGCAGGTGCAGCTTTTTTAACAGCGGCCGCTTTCGTCGCTGCCATTGGTTTTGCTGGCGCGGCCTTTTTGGTTGCCATGGCTGTCTTGGCGGGTGCCGCCTTTTTAGCCGGTGCAGCTGCTGGTGTCGCAGCCTTCTTTGTCGGGGCTGCGGGTTTTGTTGCCACAACTTTCTTTGCTATTGCTACTTTCTTCACCGGTGCAGCGGCTTTTACAGGGGCCACTTTCTTTGCCACGACGGCCTTGGTTGCTGGGGCCGCTTTTTTCGCGGCTGGTTTTTTTGCAGTTGCCATTGAGTTCTCCTTGATCAATTTACAAAGAGCACTTGACACAAATGAGTGTGCGTCAAGTGATCCATGGTGTTGGGCTGGATCCCAGCACCATGAACGCGGGTCCACAAAGCTTTGCTGCCTGTCTCAGCGTCAAAGATTTGTGAAAATAGAAAAGCCATCACGTGCGCCTATTCCCAGGACAAGGCACCGCCGGACTGGTACTCAATGACCCGTGTCTCAAAGAAATTGCGTTCTTTCTTCAAGTCAATCATTTCGCTCATCCAGGGGAACGGATTTTCTTCGTTCGGGAACAAGGTCTCCAGACCAATTTGGGTGGCGCGGCGGTTGGCAATGTAGCGCAAGTAGCCCTTGAACATGGACGCATTCATGCCCAGCACACCACGCGGCATGGTGTCTTCGGCATAGCGGTACTCAAGGTCAACTGCTGTCTCAAACAAGGCCTTAATTTCAGCCTTGAATTCTGCTGTCCAGAGTTGTGGGTTTTCCAGTTTTAGCTGGTTGATCAGGTCAATGCCAAAGTTGCAATGCATGGATTCATCACGCAAGATGTATTGGTATTGCTCGGCGGCACCTGTCATTTTGTTTTGACGACCTAAAGCCAGGATTTGTGTGAAGCCGACGTAGAAAAACAGGCCTTCCATCAGGCAGGCAAACACGATCAGCGACTTCAGCAGGGTTTGGTCTGCTTCGGGCGTGCCGGTCTTGAACTGCGGGTCCATGATGGCTTCAATGAAGGGGATCAAGAACTCGTCTTTGTCACGGATCGACTTGATCTCGTTGTAAGCGCTGAAGATCTCACCTTCGTCCAGGCCGAGCGACTCGACGATGTACTGATAGGCATGCGTGTGAATTGCTTCTTCAAAGGCTTGGCGCAACAGAAACTGGCGGCACTCCGGCGCAGTGATGTGTCGGTAGGTGCCCAGCACAATGTTGTTGGCCGCCAGTGAATCGGCGGTGACAAAAAAGCCGAGGTTGCGTTTGATGATGCGGCGCTCGTCTTCGGTCAGACCGTTGGGGTCCTTCCACAACGCGATGTCGCGGGTCATATTGACCTCTTGCGGCATCCAGTGGTTGGCGCAACTCGACAGGTATTTTTCCCAGGCCCATTTGTACTTGAATGGCACCAACTGGTTGACGTCAGTCTTGCCGTTGATGATGCGCTTGTCTGCCGCATTGACGCGCCGTGCTGTGCCTAACACCGGCATTTGTGCGGGTGCAAGTGGGCGACTGATGAAGGGGGTGGTTTCGCTCGCCGGCGCAGTGGCCAAGGCGGCAGAGGGGCCTGAAAAACGCGATGCCATCAACGAATCTGGCGGGTTGTCAGATGGAGGCAAACTGGCGGTAGGTGTGACTTCTTCGTCCCAGGACAACATAGTGATTTCCAATTCTTTGATTATGAGAGCGTGCGGAAAAAATGGAAAGGTTTTATGCGTGATTTAGGTGTGAATTTGCCAGATGCAAAGTTGAATGTGGTGCATCAACATCGCATCAGGGGCAAACACAAACAAGCTACTGACAGGACTCGCAGGTAGGGTCGTCGACACCGCAGAATTTGACGTCTGTCGCGGGCATGCTGGCCATCTGTTGACGCGCCGCGGCTGCAGCGACATCAAGTGCACTCATGCCTTGTTGCCCACCTGCAGCATCACCAGATGAGACCGAATTGAGCCGACCCGCAGCCACCGTGGATTTCTCCACATGGGTGGCGGATTGGGTGCGCAGGTAATAGGTGGTTTTGAGTCCGCGAACCCAGGCCAGTTTGTAGGTGTCATCGAGTTTCTTGCCCGAGGCGCCGGCCATGTAAATGTTGAGCGACTGGGCCTGATCAATCCATTTTTGACGACGTGACGCGGCTTCAACCAACCAGCTGGTTTCCACTTCAAACGCCGTGGCGTACAGGGACTTGATGTCCGCTGGCACACGGTCGATGGGTCTGAGCGAGCCATCAAAATGTTTCAGGTCCATGACCATCACATCGTCCCACAGGCCAAGACGCTTCAGGTCCCGCACCAGGTAGTTGTTGATGATCGTGAATTCGCCCGATAAATTGGATTTGACCGACAGGTTGCCAAAGCAGGGTTCGATCGACGCATCGACGCCAATGATGTTGGAGATGGTGGCCGTGGGCGCAATGGCCACGCAGTTGGAGTTGCGCATGCCATCTTTGGCAATTTTTTGGCGGAGTGCATCCCAGTCCAGCGTGCTGGACCTGTCGACTTCCACATAGCCGCCACGTGCACTTGCTAGCATGTCAAGCGTGTCCAAAGGCAGCACGCCCTTGTCCCAAAGCGAGCCTTTGTAGCTGGAGTATTGGCCACGTTCACGCGCCAACTCAGTGGAGGCCCAGTAGGCGTAATAACAAATAGCTTCCATCGATTCGTCGGCGAACTGCACAGCGGCATCGCTGGCGTAGGGCACGCGCATCTCGTACAGGCTGTCCTGGAAGCCCATCAGCCCCAAGCCCACCGGGCGGTGGCGCATATTGGAGTCACGTGCTTTTTTGACTGCGTAATAGTTGATGTCAATCACGTTGTCGAGCATGCGCATGGCGGTGGTGATTGTCTTTTGCAGCTTGGCATGGTCCACCTTGCCGTCTTTCAGGTGTTGCACCAAATTGACCGAGCCCAGGTTGCACACCGCTGTCTCTGTGCTGCTGGTATTGAGCGTAATCTCGGTGCACAGGTTGCTCGAATGCACCACACCCGCATGCTGCTGGGGGGAGCGGATGTTGCAGGCATCCTTGAACGTGATCCATGGGTGACCGGTCTCGAACAGCATGGTGAGCATCTTGCGCCACAGGTCAGTCGCTTGCACGGTGCGTGACGGCTTGATCTCGCCCTTGGCCGCTTTCTCTTCGTAGGCCACGTAAGCGTCTTCGAACGCGATGCCGAATTTGTCATGCAAGTCAGGCACGTTGTTGGGTGAGAACAGGGTCCACTGGCCTTTTTCCATGACACGGCGCATGAACAGGTCAGGAATCCAGTTAGAGGTATTCATGTCATGCGTGCGGCGGCGGTCGTCACCCGTGTTCTTGCGCAGTTCCAGAAACTCTTCAATGTCCAAGTGCCAGGTTTCCAGATAGGTGCAGACCGCGCCCTTGCGCTTGCCGCCCTGGTTCACCGCCACGGCGGTGTCGTTGACCACTTTCAGGAATGGCACGACCCCTTGGGATTCGCCATTGGTGCCCTTTATGTGGCTGCCCAAGGCGCGCACAGGTGTCCAATCATTGCCCAGGCCGCCGGCAAATTTCGACAGTAGGGCGTTTTCCTTGATGGCTTCATAAATGCCGTCCAGGTTATCTGGCACCGTAGACAGGTAACAACTGGACAACTGCGAGCGCAGCGTCCCGCTGTTGAACAGTGTGGGCGTGGAAGACATGAAGTCAAATTTTGAGAGCACTTCGTAGAACTCAATGGCACGCGCTTCGCGGTCAATCTCGTTAAGCGACAGGCCCATGGCCACGCGCATGAAAAACGCTTGCGGCAACTCAATGCGCTCTTTGCCAATGTGCAGAAAGTAGCGGTCGTAAAGCGTCTGCAGCCCTAGGTAGTCAAATTGCAGGTCGCGTTTCGCTCTTAAAGCTTGTGCCAGTCGAGCCAGGTCGAACTGCTGAAGCTTTTCGTCGAGCAATTCGTTCTCAACGCCGCGCTTGATGAATTGTGGAAAGTAGTCTACGTAAGCCTGTTGCATGTCGGCCTGCGCCACGTCTTCCCCCAGGATCTCTTTGCTGATGGTATGAAACAGCAGGCGTGCTGTGGCAAAAGTGTAGTCCGGGTCCCTTTCAATCAGGGTGCGTGCAGCCAGCACTGACGCCTTGTAGACCTCATCCATGGGCACGCCGTCGTACAAGTTACGCATGGTCTCCGCCATGATGGGTTCGGGTTTGACATCGGCGCTGAGTCCCTGGCACGCATCCGTGATGATGCCCTTGAGCCGTGCCAGATCCAGCACCACGCGTTGCCCTTTGTCGATGGCGTGCAACACGGGTGCGGCAGGCATTTGCTGGGTGACTTTTTGCGCACGCTCTTGTGACCGTCCTTCGCGATACAACACGTACGCGCGGGCAATTTCATGGTGCCCCCCGCGCATCAGACCCAGTTCAACCTGGTCTTGCACATCTTCTATGTGAAAGGTGCCGCCGGCCGGTCGTGAGCGCACCAGCGCGCGAATCACGGCCTGGGTGAGTTCTTCGACCGTTTCGCGCACGCTTGATGAAGCGGCACCCTGTGTGCCGTGCACTGCCAAAAACGCCTTCATCATGGCCACGGCAATTTTGTTGGGCTCAAACGGCACCACCGCGCCGTTGCGGCGAATGATTTGGTACTGACTCAATGCGCCAGGTGCAGACAGGCCGGTCTGGTCACTGGTCAGGGGCAGGTTGACCTGCGCAGGGGTGGGGATGTTCTGGGAGATTTGCATAGCGTCCTCTTTCGATGCGGAATTTGTGGAATTGGGTGGTGCTAAAAAGACGAGGCCGCGCAGACCGGCGTCAAGACCGGGGGAGAGCTTAACACTATATCTATGGTTTGGCACTGAGGAAGACACTACCCGTAGTGTTTTGGCGGTGACGAATGCAAGGTTGTTGTGGTCTAAGACCCGGGAGGATTTGATAGCGTGCAAGCCCCAGCAGATCAGAGTTTCTGGCGCCTTTGGCTTCTAAATTGGCGTATCTTTGTGCGGTATTCGACGGTGGGACCCAGATGTTTCGGCAGGTAAAGACCGAGAATCAAGGCCCAAATTATTTTTAAAAAGAGACCAATCAAAGCCTGCGCCGGGGTCATTTTTGCGACCTGGTGCGATGTGCTCATGCCCCGCGATGTGGGCAATTGGGTACTGGCTCATGATGACGGGGCAAAGCGCGCTGAGGGTTTCATATTGCGCCGCCTCAAAAATTTCGCCCTCAAGGCCTTCAAGTTCTATGCCAATGCTGTCGTCGTTGCAATTGTCGCGACCACGGTAGCAAGATGCACCGGCGTGCCAGGCGCGGTCATCACAGCTGACAAACTGCCAGAGTTCTCCGTTGCGCCGTATGAAGAAGTGCGCCGACACGGTTAAGCCTTCAATTTGCCGGAAGTAAGGGTTGGCTTGCCAGTCGAGTTGGTTGGTAAACAGTTGCTGAACTTCTGGCCCGCCATATTGCCCAGGCGGCAGGCTGATGGAATGCAGCACAAGCAGGTCAATGTTCACCGGGTGCGGGCGAGGCCCAAAGTTGGGGGATGGCAGCTGCGCGGCAAAGCGGTACCACCCCTGGCGCCACATCACGTCGTCAGAGCGGCGTGAATGAGGATGCTGTGGCATTTAGGGCACCAGGCTGATCCTGGTTGGGCGTTTCAATGTGCAGTCGTGCGATGCGGTAGCGCAACTGGCGCAGGCTCAAGCCCAAGTACGCGGCCGCCGCCGCGTGGTTAAAGGCGGTCGCCTGCAACGCACGGCTGAGGATGCAGCGCTCCTGGGCATCGAGGTACTGCAGCAGGTCGACAGGAAGGGTGTCGGGTGTTGCCTCTTGTGCCGGCAACAAGCCGGCGCTTTGCCGCGTGCTGGCGGGTGGAGCTTCAAATTGCAGGCTCTGTCCGTCACCCAGCGCCACAGCGCGGTGCAGCAGGTTTTCAAGCTCTCGCACATTGCCTGCCAAGGGCAACGCGCTCAGTTGTTCCAGTGCGTCGGCTTGCATCAATGGTGTGGCAATTCCGGTTTCTTCTGCGATGCGTGACAGCAACGCATTGCACAGATCCGGCAAGTCCTGGCGGCGTTCACGCAGCGGCGCGATCACCATGTCGATGACATTGAGTCGATAAAAGAGGTCTTGCCTGAACTGCCCTTTTTGCACCTCTTGCGCTAAATCCTTGTGGGTGGCGCTGACGATGCGCACATCGACGATGTCTTCCTGAGTGGAACCCAGTGGGCGGACCCTGCGCTCCTGGATGGCGCGCAGCAGTTTGGACTGCATCGGCAGCGGCAAGTCGCCGATTTCATCCAGAAACAAGGTGCCGCCACTGGCCGCCTGAAAAAAACCCTCGCGGTCGACTTGTGCGCCGGTGTACGCCCCTTTTTTTGCGCCAAAAAACTCGGCCTCCAGCAGGGCTTCTGGAATGGCGCTGCAGTTGACAGCGACCCAGGGCCCTTTGTTTCGGTGGCTATTGGCATGAATCGCGTAGGCCACCAATTCTTTGCCTGTGCCTGATTCGCCGGTGACCAGAACCGGCGCCATGCTGGTGGCTACTTTGACGACACGCTCCTTGACCTGGCGCATGCAAGCCGATTGGCCGATCAGGCGATCCAGCGCACGTTGACCCAAAGCCCCTGCGCTTGTCTGGTTACCGCCCGACATGGAAGTTTGAAAGGCCATCGGCGGTACTGCGGAACTGAGTGCCGCGGTGGCAATCACATGACGAAACTGCTTCAGGTCCACCGGTTTGGTGAGGTAGTCAAAGGCGCCACCCTTGAGGGCCTCGACGGCGTTTTCTGCCGAACCGTAAGCGGTGATCACCACGCATCGCTCGTCCCGATGCGCGGCCTTGAGTTCGGTGATCAGTGACAGGCCCAGCCCGTCTGGCAGGCGCATGTCGGTGATCAGTACGTCAAACCTGTGTTCTGCCAGCAAGGCGCGTGCTTGCTGCAGGTCACCCGCCGTGTCGACGTGGAAGCCTTCGCGCAGCAGGGTGAGTTCGTACAGCGTGCGCAGGTCAGGTTCGTCGTCGACGACCAAAATGCGGGCATGAGCTGTGTGGGTCTTCATGGCGCAGGTGTGAGCTGGCTGCTTGCAACAGGGGGGTGAGGTGGCTGGGTGCTAAACATCACGTTGAATTCGTTGCCTGGTTGCATTGTTTGATGAATAAGCCGGGAACTGCGTTCGTAGGCCATGACGGCACCATGGCTTTCGCACAGCTCGCGGCAAATATACAAGCCCAACCCGCTGGAGCGGCTGTCACTGGAAAAAAAAGGTTCAAACAGGTGTTGTTCCACGGAGGGGTCCAGCGGCCCACCGTCACTCCAGACGCACAGGCAGGTGCTGGCTGCCAGTTTGTTTGTGTTCAATGTTTTGACGCTTACCTGAATGGAGGCTGGCCCGCCACTGGCAAAACGGCGTGCATTGTCCAGCAGGTTGACCAATATGCGGCGCAAATGCTCAGTATCGAACCACACCTGATGCTCTTCTGCAGACGGGTCAACTTTCAGGGCCTGGGTGACTGAGGTCTGCTGCTGCCAGTCGCGGCAAACGCGGTTGACGTTTTCCTCCAGGGAAATCATTTGCCCGGGCGCGCCAGCCGCGCGGTGGGGTGCCTGCGCCAAGCGCAGGATGTCATGCACAATTTTTTCAAGCCGCTGGGCGTTTTGCTGCACCATGTGCGTCATGCGCAATTGACTGGGTTCCTTAAGGTCTTCAGCCAGCAACGCATTGGCCTGCACGATCGCCGCCAGCGGGTTGCGGATTTCATGCGCCACTGCGGCCGACATTCGACCCATGCTGGCGAGCTTTTCAGTGCGAAAACGCGCCTGCATCTCGCGCTGATCCTGCATGAACACGACGCAGAGCATCTGCGCCTCAGATTCTTGAGGTGTGGTGAGTTGGGTGCTGATACGCAGGTGCCGTGCGCCTTGGCCTTCACCGTGGATGCTCAAATCGGTTTGTTGTGGGCACTGGGTGCGATGGCTTAAGTTCACCACATCCTGCAGTGCCTGCCAGCCCGGCTGTTCTGTCAGTCGCCATGGCGTATCGGCGGACTGTGCTGTCAAGCCCAACAAGCCAAAAGCGGCCGGGTTGGCTGAACGCACCCAAAGTTGCTCGTCGACCACCATGATGCCGTCGTTCAGTGAGGCGATGACCAGTGCGTTGACCTGGCGCTGAACAGCGGTTGCGAGCTGGCTGCGCTGGGCGCGCAACTCCATGCTGGTGAGTCGGCCGGCCAATTGGCTGGCGATGAACGAAATGGCAAAACACCCTGATCCGGTCAGTGCCGCCTGCATGAAGTGTGCAGTGGTGTCCCACGGGGTCTGAATCGACAGCCAACTGGCATAGCCAAACAGCAGCAGTGTCACACCCGCAGCTGTGCCCATGGCCATGAGCAAGGACCCAAGAATGGACGCCATCAGCACTGGCAGGGCAAACAAGGGCGCGTAGTTGATGCTGCTGTTTTGCAAGGCTTGCAGCGCTGCAAAGGTCACCAGATCCACGCCAACCGTGCGCAGCCATTGGACGTCAAACGTGTGCCCCAAGTGTTGTGGATGTGTCATCAGCCGCACAGCGAGCGCGGCGGCAAAGTAGGCACCACAAATCAACAGCGGTGTGCTGCTTTGTTGCGGTGTCAAAGCAAAGATGCCCCCCTGAAGCAGCACCAGAACCAGTCCCAAAGTGGCACGTGCCGTCATGAAGGCACGCCACAGCCGCTCGAACTCTTGGGGTTGCGGGCTGTGGTCCAGCCTCGTGGCACGCAGCGCGGGGCCCAACCGGCCAGGTGAATCTGGCTGCATGGTCATTCAGGGTTCCAGTTGCTTCAGATGTTCCTGGCTGCAGTACGGTCCCTTTTTACCCTGCACTGCCTCATTGCCTGGAATGTGCATGCCGCACTGGGTGCACCGCACCATGTCAAGGGGGTGTAGCGCAGTGGCTGGCGGCTTTTTTTTGATAGTAGGTATCTGGCGGCTGCGCCATAACCAGACACCTGCCAGAATGACCACTAGTAAAAGCAAAGCCTTCACAGTGTGCGCCCCAGCATCACTTCCATCACAAAGCGTGAGCCGACATAGGCCAGCAGCAGCAAGCCGGTGCCCACGTAAAGCACGCGAACCGCTTGCTTGCCACGCCAGCCAAAGCGAAAGCGGCCCACCATGAGCACCGCAAACGTCAGCCAGGACAGCACCGAAAACGCTGTTTTGTGGTCCCATTTGATGGCATGGCTGGCACCATACAACTGGTTGCCAAAGAAAAATCCAGCCAGCAAGGTGGCCGATAACAGCACAAAACCCAAGCTGACAAAGCGAAAGGTCAGGCGCTCCATGGTCAGCAAAGGCAGCCCAGCAGAGGCGCTTGCCGCCATGCGCATGCGCGCTTCGGCGCGGGTCATCAGCCAGGCATGCACCACGGCCACAGCAAACAGCCCGTAAGACGCAATGCCCAAGGCCCAGTGCAGTGGTAGCCAGGCTGACGCGCTAGGTTGCAAGGTGTTGCCCGGGAACAGCAGCGCCAACAGCACGGCGGCAGATGCCACACCTGAAAGTAGCCATGATGTTCTGAGCTGCGGATAAAAGTGGCTTTCAACCGCATACACCAAGCCGACCAGCCATGCCGTGACTGACAGCGCCGGTGCAAAACCAAAACGTGGCTCACTCCCCCAAAGCCCCCACGCCAATAACATGCCGTGCAGGCTCCACGCCAGCCAGACGGCTGTGCGGGACAGGGTTGGGCCCGCGCGAGATGCGCCAGCAGCAGATGCTGCGTAGGCAGCAGACGCGCCCAATGCCAAGGTCACAGTCAACGGGGAAGCACTGGCTAAAATCATGTACACAGTTTAGCGTTAACCCGCCATTTCTTTTTTGGCCCCCAACCCAGGTTCCGCCCGCCGGAACACCCCCCATATGGCATCCGCTCTTACCGATAAACTCAGTCGCCTGGTGAAAGAAATCCGCGGCCAGGCCCGCATCACCGAAGCCAATGTGTCTGACATGTTGCGCGAAGTCCGCATGGCGCTGCTGGAGGCCGATGTGGCGCTGCCCGTGGTGCGCGACTTCATTGCCCGCGTGAAAGAAAAAGCGCTGGGGCAAGACGTGCTGGGCTCACTTACCCCGGGTCAAGCCTTGGTGAGCATCGTCAACAAAGAGCTTGCCGCCACCATGGGTGATGGCGTGAGTGACATCAACTTGGCGGCCCAGCCGCCTGCGGTGATCCTCATGGCCGGTTTGCAGGGGGCGGGTAAAACCACCACCACCGCCAAGCTGGCCAAGCACCTGATCGAGAAGCGTGGCAAGAAAGTACTGACCGTCTCTGGTGACGTGTACCGCCCAGCAGCCATTGAGCAGCTCAAGACCGTGACGGCACAGGCCGGTGCCGAGTGGTTCCCTAGTACGCCAGACCAAAAGCCGGTGGACATCGCCCTGGCTGCGCTGGACTACGCCAAAAAACATTACTTTGACGTGTTGCTGGTCGACACGGCGGGTCGCCTGGCCATTGACGAAGCCTTGATGCGCGAAATCAAAGACCTGCACGCAGCCATTCACCCGGTTGAGACCTTGTTTGTGGTGGATGCCATGCAAGGGCAGGACGCGATCAACACGGCCAAGGCCTTCAAGGAAGCGTTGCCGCTCACCGGCATCATCTTGACCAAGCTTGACGGTGACTCGCGCGGCGGTGCGGCATTGTCTGTGCGGCAAATCACTGGTGCGCCCATTAAATTTGCCGGCACCAGCGAAAAGCTCGACGGGCTGGAGGTGTTTGATGCCGAACGCCACGCCGGGCGCGTGCTGGGCATGGGCGACATCCTGGCGCTGGTGGAGCAGGTGACGGCCGGGGTTGACATGGCGGCTGCCCAAAAGCTGGCGGCCAAGGTCAAAAGTGGTGCAGCCTTTGATTTGAATGACTTCTTGGGTCAAATCCAGCAAATGAAACAAATGGGCGGTTTGAGCAGCCTGATGGACAAGCTGCCCGCCGCCATGGCGGCCAAAGCGGGTCAGGTTGACATGGGCCGGGTTGAAAAAGATGTCAAACGCAAGGAAGGCATCATCCAGAGCATGACACCGCTGGAGCGGCGTAAGCCTGAGCTCATCAAAGCCACCCGCAAGCGCCGCATTGCCGCCGGTGCTGGTGTGCAGGTGCAGGAAGTCAACCGCATGCTCAAGGAATTTGAGCAAATGCAGGACATGATGAAAAAGATGAAGGGCGGCGGCATGATGAAAATGATGAAGCGCATGGGTGGCATGAAAGGCATGCCAAAAATGCCTTTCTGAACGCCCCCGAGCCGGTCTATACCTCGCGATTGGTACTGCTGGCTTTGCGCGCCGACCGGCGTCGGGCCCTCGCTGCGCGGCGCTCCCGCCGTCGTATCGACCTCCGGCGCGAATAGTCAATGCCGATCTTGATCAAATAGCCCAGCAAGTAAAGGCCAAGCGCAGAGAGCGCCCATGGCTTGATTTCGTCAATCAATCTTTCCATCATATGGCTGGCAAGCTCCCGGTCCATCTCGGTTTGTGCCGCAGTTTTGGGTCGGTTGTCGGGATCTTGCCCCGCAGGCAAATGGCCGCCTTCCCACTGGCCAGACATCCTTTGTGGGCGGGTGCTGCTTGCGCCTTCATCGTCCTCTTGGGTCCTGCCCAACCCCATGTCCCGCTTCACATCGTTCCAGACCTCCATTGCGCCTGAATCCAATATTTGGTCATGCAGCGGGCGAGCGGTTTCCTTGAGGGTGTTGTGTATTTCGGCGGCTAAATCCGGGTCGGTAGGGGTATTGAGTGGCGGCGAGGTGGCATCCGCTGGACCAAGTCTGGGCGGGGCAGTTTGATTCGGTGTCCGTTGGTCTGCCGCTGGCCGTTCTTGTGGGGTGATGCTTGGCGTCTGAAGGCTTCTGTTCTGACTGGCCATGCCCTCAATGGTGAGCGCCGCCGGGGTCCAGGTCAATTCGCCCGGGCTTGCCGCCTCTGCTGTGGCTGGCGTCGCGTCTTGATGTGTGACGGGGTCGGCGGCCACAGGCATGCCCAGGCCAAACACGCCCAACAGGCTGAAGGCCAGGATCACCCGTCGTTTGTGATGGCACTGCTTGAATTGCATGACTGATCGGTTGTATCTAAACAGGAAAAGTGTCGCCCGCGCCAAGAGGCTGGCTGGTCAGGCTGGCATGGCCGCGCTGGCCACTGCATGGCGGGTCAACACCTCACCGCGCAGCGTAAAGGTGCGTGTGTCCGTGATGGCCACATCCACCATTTGCCCAATCAAACGCGGCTGGCCGACAAAATTCACCACCCGGTTGCACTCGGTTCGGCCCATTAGCTCCGTGTCATCACGCTTGGAGGTGCCTTCGACCAGAATGCGCTGAACCGTGTTCAGGCGGCTCTCTGAAATGCGCTTGATGCTGTCGTTGATGGTGGCTTGCAGGTGTTGCAGACGGCGCAGTTTGACCTCATGTGGCGTGTCGTCTGCCAGATTGGCAGCCGGTGTGCCAGGGCGTGGGCTGAAGATAAAGCTAAAAGAGTTGTCAAAGCCCACATCGTCAATCAGCTTCATCATCTTGCCAAAGTCTTCTTCGGTCTCCCCGGGAAAACCCACAATGAAGTCGCTGCTCAGGGCCATGTCGGGGCGAATGGCGCGCAGCTTGCGCACCGTGCTTTTGTATTCCATGGCGGTGTAGCCGCGTTTCATGGCCATCAAAATGCGGTCAGAGCCGTGTTGCACGGGCAAGTGCAGGTGGCTGACCAGTTTGGGCAACTTGTCATAGGCCGCGATCAGCGACGGCGTGAACTCATTAGGGTGGCTGGTGACATAGCGGATGCGCTCAATGCCAGGAATGTCCGACACGTATTCGAGCAGGGTGGCAAAGTCGGCCATTTCACCCGTGTCGCCTGGCGCGCCAGGTGTGGTGATCATCTTGGCGCGCCAGGCGTTCACGTTTTGCCCCAGCAGGGTGATTTCTTTCACGCCCTGGTCGGCCAGGCCAGCCACTTCCACCAGCACATCTTCAAACGGGCGGCTGACCTCTTCGCCGCGGGTGTAGGGCACCACGCAGTAGCTGCAGTATTTGGAGCAGCCTTCCATGATGGAGACAAACGCGCTGGCGCCTTCCACGCGCGCGGGTGGCAAGTGGTCAAACTTCTCGATTTCGGGAAAGCTGATGTCGACTTGCGAGCGGTTAAGTCTGGCGCGCTCGTCCAGCATTTGCGGCAGGCGGTGCAATGTTTGCGGGCCAAACACCACGTCCACATAAGGTGCGCGGGCGATGATGGCGGCACCTTCTTGGCTGGCCACGCACCCGCCGACACCAATCAATGCCCCCTTTTTTTTCAGGTGCTTGACGCGGCCCAGATCCGAGAACACCTTTTCTTGCGCTTTTTCGCGCACCGAGCAGGTGTTGAACAAAATCAGGTCGGCTTCTTCGACGTTGTCGGTGGGTTCGTAGCCCTGCGCCGCGCCCAGCACATCGCTCATTTTGTCCGAGTCGTACTCGTTCATCTGGCAGCCGTAGGTTTTGATGAAGACTTTTTTACTCATGGAGAAACTCACTCTATTGCTATAAATTAAATAGCTGCTTGCGCTTTATTTATAAGGGCTAGACGCATATTTCTTATAAACTAACTGGGCTTGCAGCATGTTGTGGTGAAGACCCGCTCTGAGGGCGATTGCCTGCATGTCGATTCGCGCCTTGGCATTTGCCAGTGGGTCAACGAACTCGCCGGGCCTGTTCTTGTGTTGGACTTACTGCTGTGGAAACTTCGGCAACTGGTTGAAAGGTGTCTTGCCGTCGTCTGCCTTGGGCTGGTCAGCCTGAGAGCCAAAGATGAAATTGGTCACGGGCTCCATGCCACTGCGCTTTTGCCGGGCTTCTGCCTCGCTCAAAATCCAGACCTCATGCACCAGCCCCTGCGGATCGCGCAGGTAATTCACCAGCACCCGCTGGCCGACCAGCGTGCCGGACAAGATCAACTGGTTGTTCAGGCCCTTGATGCGTGCGCCAGGCGATAACCGCTCTGCCTGCCCATTGATCAGCACATTGGGCGGCGTGGTGACTTCTAGGGTGGCACGCCGGGCGGCGGCTGGGAATTGGCGCACAAATTCTTGCGCCCCGGCTGGCTGGGGTGACAGACCGGCGAAGCTGATCAGCAGGGCGATCAGTCCAAGAAAAAGCCCCTGTGGGGCGTGAAGGCAGCGGTTCATGGTGTTCATCCAGAGGCTGTGAAAGAAGCTGTGATTTTAAGCTGCATAGACTGCCGCACCGCGCTCGCCGCGACGATGGCCCAGCCCATGGCCGCGCCAGGCGGCTGTCAATCCAGCGGCTTGGTCTGCGCTGCGAGGGCGCGGAGTTTGTCTTTCTTGCTAGGCCGGATGCCTTTGACACCGCCGTTGCCTGACGCATCGATGGGGCTGGATGCGGGTGGTGCGGCCTCTAGCGCTTCAAAACCTTCAATGCTTTCCAGCGGCAAGTCAAGTTGGTGGCGCTTGGCAATCAGGTGCCAGTGCGCCAGCGAGGTGGCACTGACAAAGCTCACCGCCTGACCGGGTTCGCCTGCGCGCCCGGTGCGGCCAATGCGGTGGGTGTAGTCGTTGGCCGAGCGCGGTAAATCAAAGTTCACCACCACTGGCAAATTGGCAATGTCGAGGCCGCGCGCCGCCACATCGGTGGCCACCACCACACTCAGGCGTTCCGTCTTGAAGTCGGTCAGCACCTGCGTGCGCTTGCCCTGGCTCAACTCGCCGTGAAACGGCTCGGCGGTGAGCCCGCCCTTGCGCAATTTGTCGGCCACGATCTCGGCGGCAAACTTGGTCGCCACAAACACCAGCACACGCGGCCAGGCGTGTTGCTTGATCAGGTGCCGCAGCAGTTGGGTGCGTTTGGATGTGTCCACGGCAATGGCGCGCTGGATGATCTCGATGGGCTGCTGCTGGGCCGCATCCACCTCGATCCGCACCGCGTCATGCAGCAAGGTGTTCGCCAGCGCTTGCACGGCAGGGCTGAAGGTGGCCGAGAAAAACAGGTTTTGTCGCTGCGCCGGCAAGCTCGCCAACACCTGCGCCAGTTCTTCGGCAAAGCCCAGGTCGAGCATGCGGTCAGCTTCGTCCAGCACCAGCAGGGCCACATGGTCAAGCTTTAAGGCGTTGTGCGCCATCAGGTCCAGCAGGCGCCCGGGCGTGGCCACCACCACGTCGGTGCCGCCGCGCAGCCCCATCATTTGCGGGTTGATCGACACACCACCAAAGAAAATCGACACCTTGACGCGCTGTGGCAAGTGCTGTGCCAGGGTTTGAAGCACCTCGCCCACCTGGGCTGCCAGCTCGCGTGTGGGTACCAACACCAGCGCTTGTGCCTGACGCACCCGGCTGGTGTTGGGTTGCAAACGTTGCAGCAGCGGCAGGGCAAAAGCCAGTGTTTTGCCCGATCCGGTTTGGGCCGAGCCCAGCACGTCCTGGCCCAGCAAAGCAGGCCCGATGGCGCCTTGTTGGATCGGGGTGGGCGCATCGAACCCCAGAGTGTGAACCGCTTGCGTGAGGGCGCTGGACAGGCCGAGTGTGGAAAAAGACATGGTGGATGAGCGATAAGTGGGGAAAGGGGGTGTGGCGTTGGCCAGTTTACGTGTTTGGGTTTGCGCTGTGCGATTTAACGCCCGCGTGGGGGCTGGCCGCATAATCACCCCCTACAAAAACCGGCTGACGAGCGCCGGTTTTAGCTTGATTCAAAGGATTTCATGAAAAAAACATTCCAGCTGACGATTGAAGGCAAAAACCGTGACCGTGTGCTTGAGGCCACGAAACACGAGATTCGCCAGTACGTGAAGCGCGAGCGCCGCAAGGCTTTGCCCGAAGGTGTTGACTTTTGGGACTTTGATTGCAAATTTGGCACCAGTGCCGACAACGCTCAAGATGTGCATTTCGCCACCCTGACCGCCTTGATTGATGCCGTGGCTAAAGAAGAAGGCGAAAAGTTTTACGTTGAGCTGCTGGCCAAGCCAGGCCACCGTACGTCACGCAGCCCAGCTGAAGCAAGTGACGACGACATGCTGTAAATGAAAAACCCGCAAAGGCTTGTGGCCAATGCGGGTTTAAGGATTCTGGTGGTGATAGGTGGATTTGAACCACCGACATCAGCATTATGAATGCTGCGCTCTAACCAGCTGAGCTATATCACCAACGAGGCAAGATTATAGCGGTTTGCCAACCGCGTTTCTGCCAGACCGGATTCACTTGTTGCTGAACACGGCTTTGCGCTTGTTGACGAACGCATTCATGCCTTCTTTTTGGTCGTCGGTGGCGAACAAAGCGTGAAACAGGCGGCGCTCAAAGTGAATGCCATCATTGAGACTGCCTTCAAAGGCCTGGTTGACCGACTCTTTGGCGGCCATGGTGGCAATTTGTGAGTAGTCACTGATTTGCAGCGCTGCGCCCAGCGCCTCGGTCATCAACTGGTCCAGTGGCACCACGCGGCTGACCAGGCCAGCACGTTCGGCTTCAACCGCGTCCATCATGCGGCCGGTAAGCGCCAGGTCCATGGCCTTGGCTTTGCCCACGGCACGCGGCAGACGCTGTGTGCCACCGGCGCCAGGGATGATGCCCAGCTTGATTTCGGGTTGACCAAAACGTGCGTTGTCGGCGGCAATGATGAAGTCGCACATCATGGCCAGCTCGCAGCCGCCACCCAGCGCAAAGCCGCTCACTGCGGCAATCACGGGTTTGCGGATGGCACGAATTTGCTCCCAGTTGCGCGTGATGTAGTCGCCTTTATAAACATCAGCAAAGCTGTAGCTGGCCATGGCACCAATGTCGGCGCCAGCGGCAAAGGCTTTTTCGCTGCCAGTGATGATCATGCAGCCAATGCCTGGGTCGGCATCAAAAGCCTGCAGGGCTGTGCCAAGCTCGGTCATCAGCTGGTCGTTCAGCGCGTTGAGCTGTTTCGGACGGTTCAGCGTGATGATGCCGACTTTGTCCGCCTCGGTGCGGACGGTGATGAGTTCATAGGTCATGTGTGCTCCTGATCAGTGTGAAAGAATATTAATAAGAAAAATAGGCTTCTAGCCAATGCGTAGTAAGCGTAAGTAGCTATTATTTTTGATTAATTCTGGCGTTTTTTCAGGCATTTAGCCAGGCGTTGGCCAAGGCCTCGTCACGCACCGAAAGCTTGACTTGCGTGAGCGGTTTGGGCAAGGACACCGCCAGCGTCAGCAGGCGCTGGTCGCGGGCCACAATGGCCTTGAATGTGCGGGCCTCGCCAAGGATCAGCGCCAGATCGTCCAGCTTGCTGAGTCGCCAGCCTTGACAGGATTTGGCTTGCCCAAGCTCAACGCCCAGCCACTCGTCGCCCGCGGCAAAACCGGCTTGCTCAGCGGCGCCGCCACGCAACACCGCCTTGACATGAATGCCCTGCGACTCATTTGCCCGCAAGCCCAACTGATCAGGTTGTGATGCACGCTCTGTTCCATAGCTAACACCGTGTTGCTCCAGCCACTTTTGAAGCGGTAAGTCATCCGTGCCATGCACCCACTGTTGCAACTCTGCGGCATAAGACTGGCCCGACAGGCTTTCCAGCACGGCCAACAGGTCAGCCTCCGTCATCGGGCCAGCTTGGCAGCGCAGCCACAGGGCGCGCATGACGGCATCCAGGCTGGTCTTGCCAGCTTGGCGCAGCGTCAAGTCCAGACACAACGCCACCAGCGAACCCTTGGTGTAGTAGCTCACCGTGGCGTTCACCGTGTTTTCGTCTTGCCGGTAGTACTTGACCCAGGCATCCCGGCTGGCTTGGGCCAGGCTTTGCACGGCGCGGCCCGGTGTTTTCAGCACGGCGTTGATGGTTTTTCCAAGCAGTTTCAGGTAGTGCGCGTTGTCAATCAGCCCGGCACGGCGCAGCAACAGGTCGTCAAAGTAGCTGGTGAATCCTTCAAAAAACCACAGCAACTCGGTGTAGTTTTCCTGCGCATAGTCATAGCGCGCAAACTCGGCTGGGCGCAGGCGCTTGACGTTCCAGGTGTGAAAGTACTCGTGGCTGATCAGCCCCAGCAGCGTGGTGTAGCCGTCTGACGGCTGCCCGGTGCTGGCTTGCCCCAAGCGCGGCAGGTCGGCGCGCTGGCAGATCAGTGCGGTGCTGTGGCGGTGCTCCAGCCCGCCATAACCTTCATGCACGGCGTTCAGCATGAACAGGTAATGCGTGTGTGGCGCATGGCGCGGCTTTTTGCCATGCCAGAAGCTGATTTCGGCTTCACAAATGGCTTGGGTGTCTGCCAGTAGCCGCTGGCCATCAAAGCTGGGCGGCGCCCCCGAGACGATGAAACGGTGCGGCACGCCTGCAACCACAAACTCGGCCTGCCAGAACATGCCCAACTCGACCGGGCTGTCCACCAGCTCGTCGTAATTGGCGGCCAGATAGTCGCCAAAGCCGCGTTTGGTGATTTTTTGGGGGCTCAGCGCCGTGGCGGCTTGCCAGTCTTTGGGCAAACCCGTGTCGCTCAAGCTGAGCAGGTGCGGTGTGTCCTCCTGGCCATGCACGCGCAGGCACAGGCTGGTGCCGTTGAAAAAACCGCGTTGTGTGTCTAGCCAGGCGGTGCGCACCGAGTGGTCAAAGGCGTACACCTCATAGGTTAGCGCCAGCGCTTTGCCGGGCTTGCAGGAAATTTGCCAGCTGCATTTGTCCAGCTGGGTCAGGGTAGCAGGGCTTTTGCCCTGACGGGCTTGTAGGCCCTGCAAGTGCTTGGAAAACTCGCGCACCAGGTAGCTGCCTGGAATCCACACCGGCAAACTCACCACCTGGTCGGCGGCGGGTTGCGCAATGGTGAGCGTGACCTTGAACAGGTGCGCGTGCAGACAGTGCGCGCTCACCTCGTAGCGGATAGTGGCGGGGTGTGAACGCATCAGCCCGTGCCTCATTCCAGGCGTTTTTCAACCTGATCGGCGCCAACTGCACCCGGCACGCGCGAGCCATCGGCAAAGATCAGGGTGGGGGTGCCGGTAATTTTGAACTTGTGACCCAGTTCCACGTTGCGTGTGATGGCACTTGCGTCGCAACTGGCAGCCGCAGGCGGCACATCACGCACCATCCAGTCCGACCAGGATTTGGCTTTGTCTTTGGCGCACCAGATGTTTTTGGACTTTTCGGTGGAGTCGGCGCTCAGGATTGGGTACAAAAACATGTACACGGTAACGTTGTTGATCTTTTGCAGGTCTTTCTCAAAACGCTTGCAGTAGCCGCAGTTGGGGTCTTCAAAGACCGCCAGCTTGCGCTTGCCATTGCCACGGACGATGGTGAAGGCGTCCTTGAACGGCAGCGCTGCAAAATTGATGGCAGTGAGCTTGTCGACGCGCTCTTCGGTCAAATTGCGTTTTTGTTTGGTGTCAATCAGGCTACCCTGGATCAGGTAATTGGCTTGGGCGTCGGTGTAATAAATGTCGGCACCGTTCACGCGAACTTCAAAAATGCCATCAATGGGTGTCTTGCTGACCTCGTCGATTTGCTGCAGTTGAGGAATCCGCTCAGCCAGGTTTTTACGGATCGTCGCTTCTTGTGACCAGGCGGTGCCAGCTGCCAGCAGGGCGGCTGTGATCAGGGTGATGTGCAATATTTTCATGGGTGTTTGGTGTGCGTGTTGTGTTGGTGTCGTCCGGGTTCGGCCAAGTCTGACCCCCTGGAGGCAATTAAGTTCGGAAGTTCACAAGCCCATGGCCTGACGCGCCGCCCAATGCTTGGTCATGCCGCTGAGCTCAAAGCCCTGCATGCCCCAGTTGCGCAGTTTTTGCCAGCTGCCGCCTTCTTTTGCAAACAGCTGTTGCAACACCGTCATGGCCAGGTCGGTGGCGGTGACTTCAGCGCGGCGGGCGCGCTCGTAGCGGCGCAGCAATTTCACATCGTTCACGGGCCGCCAATACGCGCGGGTGTGCAAAATATCAGCCAGCTCGGCCACGTCGCTCAGACCCAGGTTTAGGCCTTGCCCGGCCAGCGGGTGCACGTTGTGTGCGGCGTCGCCGGCCAGTGCCCAGCTTTGGCCGTTGGCCACGCCGATCCAGCGGCTGGCCTGCGCCGATTGCAGCGCCCAGGCCTTGCGCTCACCTGTCAGGGTGAGCTTGCCCAGGCAGCCTTCGCTCAATGCTTCAACCTCTTCGCAAAAATCGGGCGCATCCATGGCCTGCAGTTCCGGGGTGCGCGGGTTGGGGGCCGACCAAACGATACCCACCGTTTGGCCAAGCGCACCGTCCAGCGGCAAAAAGGCCAGGATGTTGTCTTCCTTGAACCATTGGCGCGCCACCTGGGCATGCGGCTTTTCGCAAGCCAGACGTGCCGCAATGGCGTGTTGGGGGTAACGCGTGGCGGAAAAGTCCACGCCAAATTCTTCGCGGGTGGCACTGGCGCGACCCTCACACACCACGGTCAGGGTGGCTGCGCGGGGCGCCTCAATCAGTTCGATATGGGGCTGAAAGCGCACCGCTTCGCGCAATTGCGCCTCCAGGACGGGCACGTCCACGATCCAGGTGAGTGCGGGTACGGCCAGGCTGGCAGCAGAAAAATTCACTTCACCGCCGTCATCGCCCTTGACTTGCATCGCCGTGACCTCGGTGGCGTGCATCGCGTCTGGCCAACAGCGCACCGATTCCAGCAGGGCTTTGGATTTGGCGTTGAGCGCGTAGGCCCGCACATCGGGTTCGCTGGCTTGGGGCTGGGGCGCGACCAGGCCAACGCGCAGCCGGTCGCGGGCCAGCAACAAGGCCAAGGTGTGTCCCACAATGCCGCCGCCGCGAATGCAAATGTCTAGGTGTTGAGTCATGCCTTGAATTGTAGGAGGGGTGCCTCAGGCGCTGCGTTCAGGGGCAAAAAAGCCGCATGGCATACACTCAGCCCCCTGTTTTTAAGTGTTTCAAAGGGTCAATGCGGGCGTTTTGCACGCCGTTGCCCCACTTTAGTCTGTTTGAGGATTTGTTATGAAATGTGGCATCGTGGGCTTGCCCAACGTCGGTAAATCGACCCTGTTCAACGCGCTGACCAAGGCTGGTATTGCGGCTGAAAATTACCCCTTTTGCACCATTGAGCCCAATGTGGGCATTGTGGAGGTGCCAGATGCGCGGCTGGATGCGCTGTCTGTCATCGTCAACCCGCAAAAGGTGCAGCGCGCGATTGTCGAATTTGTCGACATTGCGGGCCTGGTGGCTGGCGCCAGCACCGGTGAAGGCCTGGGCAACAAGTTTTTGGCACACATTCGTGAAACCGACGCCATCATCAATGTGGTGCGCTGTTTTGAAGACACCAATGTGATCCACGTGGCCGGCAAGGTCGACCCGATTGATGACATTGAAGTGATCCAGACCGAGTTGTGCCTGGCTGACCTGCAAGCCGTTGAAAAAGCCATGCACCGTGTCACCAAGCTGGCGCGCTCGGGCGACAAGGAGTCGGTCAAGCTGGTGGCTATTCTGGAAAAATGCCAGGCCGCCCTGAATGAAGCCAAGCCGGTGCGCACCATTGAGTTCTCCAAGGACGAGTTGCCGCTGCTGAAACAGTTCTTTTTGATCACCGCCAAGCCCGCCATGTTTGTTGCCAATGTGGCTGAAGACGGTTTTGAGAACAACCCGTTTTTGGACCGCTTGACGGCCTACGCCACCGCCCAGAATGCGCCTGTGGTCGCTATCAGTGCCAAGCTGGAAGCCGAAATGGCCGAGATGAGTGACGAAGACCGCCAGATGTTTCTGGAAGAGCTCGGCCTGCATGAGCCGGGCCTGAACCGCCTGATTCGTGCCGCCTACGATTTGCTGGGGCTGCAAACTTATTTCACCGCCGGGGTCAAGGAGGTGCGTGCCTGGACCATCCACAAGGGCGACACCGGGCCGCAGGCGGCGGGCGTGATCCACACTGATTTTGAGAAGGGCTATATCCGGGCCCAGACCATTGCCTATGAAGACTTCATTGCCTTCAAGGGCGAGCAGGGTGCCAAAGATGCCGGCAAGATGCGCGCCGAAGGCAAAGAATATGTCGTCAAGGATGGCGATGTGATGAACTTCTTGTTCAGTTCATAATTTATAAGAAATCTGGCTCTAGGTCTTATGGAATAGGCGCTAGTAGCTATTGATTAAGTAGCAATTGAAAACCGGCTACGTCGGTAGTTTGAACACGGCAAAAGCGGGGCAGCGGTTGGGGTCGACTGAACCTTCGGTTCTTGATGTTGCGCCCCAGCCACTGCCCCGCTTCTGCCTTGCGCTGTTGGCTTGATGGGAGTCAGTTGCCAAATACACCCATCAACGCTGCCGTCATGGTCACGTAGCGGGCAAACTTGCCGACTGCCATGTAGGCCAGACAGGGCCAGAACGGCAGTTTCAGCCAACCTGCCACGGCGCACAGCGGGTCGCCCACCACGGGCAACCAGGCCAGCAGGCAGGCCTTGGGTCCCAGGCGTTCCAGCCACTCCAGCGCCCGCAAGTGATGCTTGGAATGCTGGTGGCGCTCAATCACCTTGTGTGATGCCAGTCCCATCCACCACGTGACCGCGCCGCCCAGTGTGTTGCCGAAAGTGGCCACGGCAATGGCCGGCCAAAACAGGTGGGGGTTGAGTTCAATCAGGCCGAACACTGCTGGCTCTGAACCCAGTGGCAACAGGGTGGCAGACACAAACGACACCAAAAACACCGTGCTGAGGCCAAATTTTGGCAAAGCCAGCAGAGTGAGGATGTGTTCAAACCAGAGTTCCATGGGTGCGCGAGTATAGGTTTGCGGCCAAGCGCAGTCAGTTCTCGGCGGCGTTGATCCGCCGGTCGATGTGGCTTTTGATTGCTGAAAATTTCAGCAGCTAGAATCCCGCATCCCCCCGTTTTTTAGTTTTTTTTTGATCCGTTGTCACGCCCCACCTGAATCCGTTCGCATGAACATTGGCCCCTATTCTTTGCCCAATCGGTACTTTGCCGCGCCCATGGCGGGCGTCACAGACCGGCCGTTTCGCCAGCTCTGCAAGCGCTTGGGGGCGGGCTACGCGGTGAGCGAAATGGTGACCAGTCGACCTGATTTGTGGGATTCGCTCAAAACCTCTCGACGTGCCAACCACGAAGGCGAGCCCGGCCCCATTGCGGTGCAAATTGCCGGCACCGAGCCGCAGATGATGGCGGACGCGGCGCGTTACAACATCGACCGTGGTGCCCAGATCATCGACATCAACATGGGCTGCCCAGCCAAAAAGGTCTGTAACAAATGGGCCGGTTCGGCCCTGATGCAAGACGAGCTGCTGGCGCTGCAAATCGTGTCTGCCACGGTGCAGGCCTGTGCCTCGCACGGCGTGCCGGTCACCCTCAAGATGCGTACCGGCTGGTGCCATTCTGAAAAAAACGCGGTGCAGCTGGCCCGCTCGGCCGAAGACGCTGGCGTGCAGATGGTCACGGTGCATGGCCGTACCCGCGAACAGGGTTACAAGGGCTTTGCCGAGTACGACACCATTGCCGCCGTCAAAGCCGCTTTGAGAATTCCGGTGGTGGCCAATGGCGACATTGACAGCCCCGAGAAAGCCCGTGCGGTGCTGGCAGCCACGGGCGCCGACGCCGTTATGGTGGGCCGCGCGGCGCAGGGCCGGCCCTGGATTTTTCGCGAAATCGCGCATTTCATGGCCACGGGTGAGCATCTGGCCCAGCCTTTGGTGCTTGAGGTCAAGCAGTTGCTGCTGGCGCACCTGCAGGATCATTACAGCTTGTATGGCGAATTTGCCGGCGTGCGCACCGCGCGCAAACACATTGGCTGGTATGTGCGCGACTTGTCCGGTGGCGAAGCTTTTCGGGCGCGCATGAACACCTTGTCGGATTGCCAATCGCAATGGGCGGCGGTGGCTGACTATTTTGATGAACTCCATGCTTGCACGGACCGCCTGCCAGTGCTTGCCCCCCATAAAACCAACCCAAAGAGGGAGACTGTCGAATGAAACCCCTGCACATTGCAGACGCCGTGCGCGCCAACCTGGAGAGCTACATGCGTGACCTGGGCGGCAGCGAGCCCAACGGCATGTACAACATGCTGGTCGCCGTGGTGGAAAAACCGCTGCTTGAGGTGGTGATGCAGCACGCCGACCACAACCAGTCCAAAGCCGCGCAGTGGCTGGGGCTGAACCGCAACACTTTGCGAAAGAAATTGCTGGAACATAAGCTCATTAATTAAGAGCTGCTTGCGCAATATTCATAAGGGCTAGAGCCCTATTTGTTACATAAAAATCTAAATTCTCAACTTTAAGACCCACGCACCATGAACGCTCTCATCTCCGTCTCAGACAAAACCGGCATTGTTGAATTTGCCAAAAGCCTGCACGCCCTGGGCATCAAACTCCTGAGCACAGGCGGCACCGCCAAACTGCTGGCCGACCAGGGCTTGCCCGTGACCGAAGTGGCCGAACTCACCGGTTTCCCCGAGATGCTGGACGGCCGCGTCAAAACCCTGCACCCCAAGGTGCACGGTGGTTTGCTGGCGCGCCGTGACTTGCCCGAGCACATGGCTGCGATCAAACAGCACGGCATCGACACCATCGACCTGCTGGTGGTCAACCTGTACCCGTTTGAGTCCACCGTGGCCAAAGCCGGCTGCACGCTGGAAGACGCCATTGAGAACATCGACATTGGCGGCCCAGCGATGGTGCGCAGCGCGGCCAAAAACTGGAAAGACGTGGCGGTGCTGACCGATGCCTCGCAGTACGCGCAAGTGCTGGCCGAGTTGAAAGACGGTGGCTTGACGCTGAAAACCAAGTTCGCCCTGAGCGTGGCCGCGTTCAACCGCATCAGCCAATACGACGGTGCCATCAGCGACTATCTCTCAAGCATCCAGTTCGATGAAGCCGCCAGCGTGCCTGCGCGCTCGCTGTTCCCAGCCCAGGCCAACAGCCAGTTCACCAAGCTGCAAGACCTGCGTTACGGCGAAAACCCGCACCAAAGTGCCGCCTTCTACCGCGACCTGTACCCGGCACCCGGCTCACTGGTGACCGCCGTGCAACTGCAGGGCAAAGAACTCAGCTACAACAACATCGCCGATGCCGACGCGGCTTGGGAATGTGTGAAGAGCTTCGATACGCCAGCGTGTGTCATCGTCAAACACGCCAACCCCTGCGGCGTGGCGGTGGGTGTGGATGCGCTGGAAAGTTACAGCAAGGCCTTTGCCACCGACCCCACCTCAGCCTTTGGCGGCATCATTGCGACGAACTGCACCGTCGATGAGCGCGCGGCGCTGCAAATGGCCAAGCAGTTCATTGAGGTGCTGATGGCCCCGGCTTTCACGCCCGAGGCGCTGGCAGTGTTCAAGAGCAAGGTGAACGTGCGCATTCTGCAAATTGCGCTGCCCGCTGGTGGCGCCACCGATTGGGACAACGGCCGCAACGCCATGGATGTCAAACGCATTGGCTCGGGCTTGTTGATGCAAACGGCCGACAACCACATCCTGAAACTGGCAGACCTGAAAGTCGTGACCAAGCTGCAACCCACGCCTGAGCAACTGCAAGACCTGATGTTCGCCTGGACCATTGCCAAGTTCGTCAAGAGCAACGCCATCGTGTTCTGCAAGGGCGGCATGACCATGGGTGTCGGCGCGGGTCAAATGAGCCGACTCGATTCGGCGCGTATTGCCAGCATCAAGGCCGAACACGCCGGGCTGTCACTCAAAGGCACGGCCGTGGCCAGTGACGCCTTCTTCCCGTTCCGCGACGGGCTTGACGTGGTGGTCGATGCTGGCGCCACCTGTGTCATCCAGCCAGGTGGCTCGATGCGCGACCAGGAAGTGATTGACGCCGCCGATGAGCGTGGCGTGGCCATGGTCTACAGTGGTGTGCGCCATTTCAGGCATTGATTGACGTGAACGAACATCAAACAGGAGAGAAAAATGGGAACCATCGTCAGCTTTCAACGCCCCGACGGCAAGTCTGTTCAAGGTTATCTGGCCGAGCCCGCGCAGGGGGCAAACGCGCCGGCCATTGTGGTCATACAAGAGTGGTGGGGCATCAATGCCCAGATTCGCGGCGTGGCGGACCGCTTGGCCAGCGCGGGCTACCAGGCGCTGGTGCCGGACTTGTACCGCGGCAAGTCCACCGTGGAGGCCGAAGAGGCACACCACCTGATGACAGGGCTTGATTTTGGCGATGCCGCGTCCCAAGACATTCGCGGCACTGTGCAGTTTCTGAAAACCCGCGCGCCCAAGGTGGGTGTGACCGGATTTTGTATGGGTGGCGCGCTGACCCTGCTGGCGCTGACGCAGTCGCCAGAGATTGATGCTGGCGTGGTCTGGTACGGCTGTCCGCCACTTGAGTACATTGACGCCAGCAAAATTCGGGCGCCGCTGCTGGGCCATTGGGCCACGCAGGATGAATTCTTCAAGCCGGAGACCATCGACTTGCTCGAAGAAAAACTTGGCGCTGCGGGTGTCAGCTTTGATTTTCACCGCTACCTGGCTTACCACGCGTTTGCCAACGAGACCGCTGTTGGTCCCGGGCGCATCCCCGCCACGCAGTTTGATGCAGTTTGGGCGCAGCAGGCTTGGGACCGCAGCTTGCGGTTTTTCGGTCGCCACCTGGGCTGATGCCCCGCGCCCTAGCCCGGGTGCGCTAGGGTGCTTTTGGCACGGTGGGCAGCCACCGGATGAGCGCCAATTTCAGCGCCTCAAGGGCAATGGGCTTGGTCAGAAAGTCGTCCATGCCCACGGCCAGGCAGTGCTGGTGGTCTTCTTCAAAGGCATTGGCGGTCAGGGCGATGATGGGCAGGCGGGGCCGCTGGTTGGCGGCTTCCCACTGCCTAATTTTCTCGGTGGCAACGTAGCCATCCATCACCGGCATGTTCAGGTCCATCAGAATCAGGTCGGGCTTGGCTTGCCCATCTGAACCTGCCCCTGGCGCTGTTTGTGCCATGGCATCCACGGCCTGCTGACCGTCACGAACCAGAGTCACACGCAGCCCAAGCTGGCCCAGTAGCGCCTCAATCACCATGCAATTGACAGGGTTGTCCTCTGCCACCAACACATGGCCGACCAGCACAGCAGCCATGTCAGCCCCAATAAGTGCCGGTTTAGGCACTTGGCGCACAGGCGCGTCTGGCACGTGTTCCACCGGTAACTGAAACCAGAACCTTGACCCCTGGCCGGATTCGCTGCGAACGCCCACATCACCACCCATGGCTTT
Source organism: Rhodoferax sp. (assembly GCF_028688795.1). Taxonomy (GTDB): domain Bacteria; phylum Pseudomonadota; class Gammaproteobacteria; order Burkholderiales; family Burkholderiaceae_C; genus Rhodoferax. The sequence continues at coordinate 49,199 of NZ_JAQTXM010000007.1, forward strand.
GGCCAAGTGGCTGACGATCGACAAGCCCAGCCCCGAGCCGCCAAACTCGCGGGTGGTTGAACTGTCGGTTTGTGAAAACGGTTTGAAGAGCAAGTCGACCTTGTCAGCTGCGATGCCAATGCCACTGTCGCTGACCGTAAATTCAAGCACGCTTGTTTTGTCAGTGCCTTCAAGCACCCGGGCGTCGATCTGCACTTGCCCTGATGCGGTGAATTTGAGTGCATTGCCGACCAGATTTGACAGCATTTGCCGCAAACGGTGGGCATCGGCCAAATAACGCTGCGCCGCTTGGCCGTGCCAGCGGTAGCCCAGTTGCAAGCATTTTTCTTGCGCTGCACCGGCAAACAAAGCCACAACTTCATGAAGCAGCGCATCGGGCGCAAAGGGGGTGCGTTCAAGCTGGAGCTTGCCGGCTTCGATTTTGGACAAATCCAGAATGTCATTGAGCAAGGACAGCAGGGTTTGGCCGCTCGACAAAATGGTTTGTGCGTAGTCTTGGCGCTTGCTGTCCGGCAAGCCGGGCACCAGCAGCATTTGTGCCATGCCCAGAATGCCGTTCATCGGGGTGCGGATTTCATGGCTCATGGTGGCCAGAAAGCGGCTCTTTGCGCGCGAGGCCGCCAAGGCCGCGTCGGTGGCGGTGACCAGCTCAGTGATGTCAATGCGGAAACCTACCGTGTTGCCGTCGGCCATTTTGCGTTCAACGGCGCGCAGCACCCGGCCGTCAAAAGTGCGTTGAACGCGGGTCTGGCTGCCGGACCGAAACGCTGCCAGACGTTGCTGAACCCAAGCCTCGACGTTGTCGATGGATTCACGGTAATAACCAATCTCAGCACCGCCGCGGATGACGTCTTCAAATCGAACGCCAGGCACGATCAAATGGCCCAAGTGCGGATAGAGCCGGCGGTATTTTTCGTTGCAGTAAACCAGGCGCTCATCGGAATCGTAGATCACAAAGGCCTCGTCAATGGCCTCGATCGACCCCAGCAGCAGTTGCATGTTGCGCTGCGCTTCAAGCTCGGTCTTGCGCTGCTCGGTGATGTCATAAAAATCGACCACCACCTGGGTCAACTGCCCAGCCGCGTTGTGTTGGGCAAAGGCCCCGACCAGCAGCCAGACGGTCTGCGCCTGGGCACCTTTGTTGACGCCCATCACAATGCCCTTGACCGCCTGGCCACTGGCAATGACCCGATGGACCGGGTAATCTGACGTGGGCATGGCGCGTCCGGTCGCATCGACAAACGCCAAGACCGGGTCCATCGCGGTTTTGCCGCGAATTTGGTCGGCCGACAAACCCAGCAATTCGCTCGCACGCGGGTTGCAAAACACAATTTTTGTATCCGGCCCATGCACAACGACACCCGTCTGCAGTTGGTTCAGAATCTCAAAATAGGAGTTGTCGGTGTCCATGAATATGCGTCACTAAGGGCCTTACAAGCAAAGGCTCATAATTTATGATAAATATGGCTGTAGCCCTTGTGTAGCAAGCGTAAGAAGCTATTGAGTAGATAGTGACTTAAAGACGTCCTGCGCGGCCGCAACGGTGGCTGCAATGTCGGCATCGGTATGTGCGTTGCTCACAAACCCGGCTTCATACAGTGCGGGTGCAATGTAAACACCACGGTCTAGCAGGCCGTGGAACAGTTGGTTGAACTTGGCACCCTCGGTTTTCATGACCTGGCTGTAGGTCTGGGGCAGCTCGGGCAGCAAATAAAAGCCCATCATGCCGCCCTCACTGTCACCACAAAACGCCACCCCTTCGGCTGCCGCTGCCTGGCTCAAGCCGCTGATCAGGGCGCGGGTCTTGCGGCCCAGTTCGTCGTAGAAACCTGGTTTGCTGATCTCGGCCAGCGTCGCCAAGCCGCAGGCGGTGGCCACCGGGTTGCCTGACAAGGTGCCCGCCTGGTAGACCGTGCCCAGCGGGGCCAGGTGCTGCATCACTGCGCGTTTGGCGCCAAAAGCTGCCAGCGGCATGCCGCCGCCAATGACCTTGCCCATCACCGTCATGTCGGGCTCAAAGCCGGGGATGTCTTTGGCATAGACGCTTTGCGCGCCGCCCAACGCCACCCTGAAGCCGGTCATGACCTCGTCAAACACCAGCAGCGCGCCATATTGGGTGCAGAGCTCGCGGCAGCGTTTCACAAACGGTACGCTGGCGCGCACGAAGTTCATGTTGCCGCAGATCGGCTCCATCATCAGGCAGGCAATCTCGTGGCCCTGGATGGCAAAAGCCTCTTCAAGTTGCTCGATGTTGTTGTATTCCAGCACCACCGTGTGCTGCACCACTTCGGGCGGCACGCCGGAGCTGGTGGGGTTGCCAAAGGTGGCCAGACCGGAGCCTGCTTTGACCAGCAATGCGTCGGCATGGCCGTGGTAGCAGCCCTCGAACTTGATAAGTTTGCTGCGTCCGGTGGCGCCGCGTGCCAGGCGGATGGTGCTCATGGCGGCTTCGGTGCCCGAGCTCACCAGGCGCACCATGTCCATGCTGGGCATGATCTTCAAAATAGCCTCAGCCAGCTCGACTTCACGCTCGGTTGGCGCGCCGTAAGAAAAGCCTTCCAGCACGGCTTTTTGTACCGCTTCCACCACGGCCGGGTGGCCATGGCCCAGAATCATCGGGCCCCAGGAGCCGATGTAGTCGGTGTAGCGCTGGCCGTTGGCATCCCAAATGTAAGCGCCCTGCGCGCGGCTGATAAAGCGTGGTGTGCCGCCCACGGCGCGAAAGGCGCGCACGGGCGAGTTGACACCGCCAGGAATCACTTTGCTGGCGCGGTCGAACAGAACTTGATTGAGGTCAGTGGGGTGTGTCATGGGTGTTTGGCTCTGGTGATTGAATGGAGGGCGAAGAATTTTCGCCCTGTTGGATGGCGTTGTCGGGTTCTGTTCTTGCTTCTATTTCTGCTGCTGCCGCTGTATCTTCAGGCTGGGCCCAAAACAGGCGGTCCGGCATGTGGCTTCCCATGCCGGGCCGAAAGCCCCCAGCGAGGGCGCGGTCCAGATAGCTCAAGGCTTCAGAGAACGCTTGCGGCAATTCAGAGTCGCTCGCCAGCAGTGCCGCCAGTGCGGCAGACAAGGTGTCGCCCGCGCCGGTGAATGCTCGTTCCTGGCGTGGAAATTTTTCGCTGGCCACCACAGAATGCGGCGCGGCCAGTGTGTTTTCAATCTGGCCATCGATGGTGCTGATGCCGGTGACCAGGGTGAAGTTGGCACCGTGTTCACCGGCCGCCACGGCAATGTCGCGGGCGGTGGGGTTGCGCTCACCGCTCCAAGCCGGAAGCAGCCAGCGCCACAATGTGCTGTGGTTGCCGGTCAGGACACTGGTTTGCGGCAGGATCAAGTCTGAAAACGCCTCGTGGTAGGCCTCGATCTGGTCCACTGTCCACCAAGAGAGGTCGGGCATGTGGGCGATCAGGGGCACATCGGGGTAATCGGCTGAAATGCCTGCCACCACGCCCAGGTTGTCGGGCGTGCCGACAAAACCGAGCTTGATGGCCTGTACCTCAATGTCTTCCAGCACGGCCCGGGCTTGTTCACCCACGGCTTCGTCGTCCATCGGGAAAAAATCAAAAATATGCGCGGTGTCGCGGGCATAGACGCCTGCCACCACGGGCAGGGCGTGGGCTCCCACCGAGGCAATGGCGCCGACATCGGCCGCCAGGCCACCCGCGCCACTAGGGTCATTGCTGTTGAACACCAGAATGCACGCTGGGCCGGCAGGCGTGTCAGGGGTGTCTGTGTCAGGGGTTAACGAGTGGGGAAGCATCTGGGAGCCGGTGGTTTCTTCAGGCAGAATATGGCAGTGGGCACCGGTGCTGGCTGCGAGGGCAGAAGATCGGCTGTATGAGAATTGACATTCTATTTGAAGGCTTTTTTAGCTGTGACGCAATCAACGACCTGGATGTGCCTGATTTGTGGCTGGATTTATGATGAAGCCGCGGGTGACCCCGAGCATGGCGTGCCGCCCGGCACGCCCTGGAGTGAGGTTCCTTTGAACTGGACCTGCCCAGAGTGCGGGGCCCGCAAGGAAGATTTTGAAATGGTTCAAATTTGACGCATCAGGCTTGGGGCCTGCCTGACGGCAGGTTTTTCTGCGATGGGTCGTCAACTCGGGAGTGACATCTTGTGACTACAACAGGGTCAAATTTAAAAATTCTGGTGATTGACGATAGCAACACCATCCGGCGCAGTGCCGAGATCTTTCTCAAGGCCGGCAAGCACGATGTGGTGCTGGCAGAAGACGGCTTTGACGCGTTGGCCAAGGTCAGCGACTACCACCCCGACCTGATTTTTTGCGATATTTTGATGCCCCGGCTGGACGGCTACCAGACCTGCGCCATCATCAAGCGAAACGCCCAGTTTTCCAATGTGCCGGTGGTTATGTTGTCGTCCAAGGACGGCGTGTTTGACAAGGCGCGAGGCCGCATGGTCGGTGCGCAAGATTATTTAACCAAGCCCTTTACCAAAGACCAGCTGCTGAAAGCGGTTGAACAGTTTGGTGTGGCGGCACAAGGAGCGGCATAGTGACGATTCAACATGTCCTGGTGATAGACGACTCGAAAACCGAGTTGATGTACCTCACTGGCCTGCTTCAAAAAAATGGCATGTCAGTGCACACGGCCGAGGGCGCAGACGAGGCCCTCAAGCGCATTGCTGCCCAAAAGCCAGACCTGATCCTGATGGACGTGGTGATGCCCGGGCAAAACGGCTTTCAGCTGACCCGCTCGATCAGCCGCACGCCCGAGTACGCGGGCATCCCGATCATCATGTGCACCAGCAAATGCCTGGAAACCGACCGCGTGTGGGGCTTGCGTCAGGGCGCCAAAGACTACATCACCAAGCCTGTCAACGAGGCTGAGCTGATGGAAAAAATCAGGGCTCTGGGCTAAGCCTTCGAACCATGGCAAACAAAGAAGCGCTCAGAGACCTGCAAAGTCGCCTTGCTGAGCGGCTGCAGTTGGCGCGCAGCGAAGGTGTCTCTGCCGCCTGGTTGGCGGTGCGCATCGGACCAGATAATTACCTGTTTCCCCTGGCGCAATCCGGGGAGATTTTTCCGCTGGCGGCAATGGCCGCGGTGCCCTACGTGCAGCCCTGGTTCATGGGCGTGATGAACCTGCGAGGCGGACTTTACGGCGTGATTGACCTGGCCAGGTTCATCGGTGGTGCCCAGCCTTGCAGCCGCACTGAGCAGCAGTGGTCGCAGGCCCGCCTGGTGACATTTAATGCCGAGCTGGAAGTCAACGCTGCCTTGCTGGTGGATGCTTTGGTTGGTATGCGTCGGCAAGATGCGTTTGTTCGCGTGGTGCCTACGCCTGCTGGGTCACCTGGTTATTTTGGACAGCGTTTGGTGGATGCGCAAGAAGTCTCATGGCAAGAAATCAATTTGCAGTTGTTGGCGCAGCATCCCGAATTTTTGGCTATTGGTGCGTGAATTTTTACCTGGGGCAATGTGATGGCTTTTGTTGACCAACTGAAAAACCTGTTCAAGAAAAAACCGCCCGGCGCAGCGCAGGACTCGCGAGACGTTGCGGGCGATTCTGCGTCGTCCGAGCAGATGGAGGCTGAACTGAAGTCCGGAGAAACCCAGTACGGCGCGCCCGAGGTGTCGCCGCAGCGCGCAGAGGCTGCCGTGAATGTTGGGCTTACTGACCAGATCGCCTTGCCGGTGCTGGGTAAAAAAACCATTGGTCAACACCAGCGTACCCTGGCGTTGTTGCTGGGTGTTTCTCTGGTGTTGTTGGCCATTGTGACGGTGCTGGGCTTTGAGCAGTCTGAGCGTGCAGCGCAGCAACTCAGCGCCACGGGGCAATCCCTGATGCAGTCGCAACGTCTGGCCAAGTCAGTGTCGCAGGCGCTGGTGGGCGACGCTCGGGCGTTTCCTGACATGGCGCAAAGTTCGCAGGTGTTGGTCAAATCGGTGCGGGGCTTGATGGCGGGCGATGCCGAATTGCGGCTGGACGAACTGAGCGTCAATTACAAGCCGCTGCTGGAAAAAGCGGTGCCGTTGGTGGATCGTGCCGAAAAAAGTGCCGCCACCGTGTTGGCGCAACAAAAAACGCTGACCCAGGTGGGGGCCGCGCTGCGTTTGATTAACCGGCAATCGTCTGACCTGCTGGAAATTGCAGAGGCGGTGTCGTCGCTGAAGTTGCAGCAAAACGCGCCAGCGGTTGAGATTTCGGCGGCTGGGCAGCTGGTGATGCTGACGCAGCGCATCGGCAAGTCATCCAATGAATTTTTGACGGTTGAAGGGGTCAGCCCGGAGGCTGTGTTTTTGTTGGGCAAGGACCTGAATTCGTTCAAAGAGATTGCCAAAGGCTTGCTCGATGGCAGCCCCGAACTGCGACTGTCCGCCAGTACTGACGCGCAAACGCGCGAGCAACTCACCGCGCTGATCAAGCTGTACGAAGACACACGCACCCAGGCTGCTGCCATTTTGGGCAACTTGCAGGGCCTGGTGTCGGCGCGCGAGGCACAGGTGTCGATCCTGAATGACAGTGACGTGTTGCGCAAAGACCTGGAGGCACTACAGACAGCGCTGTCGTCAGAAACCGGCTTGGGTGGTGTGGCCCTGACCACGTTGCTGGTGGCTGCGTTGTTGGCGCTGCTGAGCGCTGGTGGCTTGTCTTACGTGCAGTTGCTCGACAGCCGCCAACGGCAGCAGGCGGCCGAGTTGCAGCAATTGCAGGCACAGCGCCTTGAGCAAGAGGCCAAGCGCGTCAATGATGCCAACCAGGCGGCTATTTTGCGGCTGATGAACGAGTTGCAGTTGGTCGCTGAAGGCGATTTGACGCAAGAAGCCACCGTGACGGAAGACATCACCGGGGCGATTGCCGACTCGGTCAATTACACCGTGGAAGAGTTGCGCTCCTTGGTGGGCAACGTCCAGAATACCGCTGCACGGGTGGCGCAAACCACGGCCGATGTGGACATCACGTCCACTGAACTGCTGGCTGCATCCAATGAGCAGCTGAGCGAAATTCGTGACGCTGGCCGCTCGGTGCTCGACATGGCGGCGCGTATCAACCAGGTGTCTGCGCAAGCGCAGGAATCCGCTGCCGTGGCGCGGCAATCACTGCAAGCGGCCGAAGTCGGGCTGCAAGCGGTGCAAAACGCCATTGGCGGCATGAATTCTATTCGCGACCAGATTCAGGACACTTCCAAGCGCATCAAGCGTCTGGGTGAGTCATCGCAGGAAATTGGTGAAATCACTGAGTTGATTTCTGACATCACCGAACAGACCAATGTGTTGGCGCTCAACGCTGCTATTCAGGCGGCCTCGGCGGGCGAGGCCGGCCGTGGTTTCTCCGTGGTGGCCGAAGAGGTGCAGCGCCTGGCCGAGCGGTCAGCCGATGCCACGCGGCAAATTGCCACCTTGGTGAAAGCAATTCAAACCGACACCCAGGACGCGGTCGGTGCCATGGAGCGATCTACCCAGGGCGTGGTGGAAGGTGCCAAACTCTCCGACAGCGCAGGTACGGCCCTGACTGAAATTGACCAGGTGTCGCGTCGGTTGGCTGAGCTGATTGAGCAGATTTCAGCCACAACGTCCCGCGAGGCCAATCTGGCCAATGAGGTAGCGGGCAATATTCAGCATATTTTTGCGGTGACCGAGCAAACCGGTGAGGGCACCCGAAGCACCGCCGCGCAGGTGCGTGAGCTGTCCAAAATGGCCGAGGAGCTGCGTCAGTCGGTGGCGCGCTTTCGCATCGCCTGATCCCGCGTCACTCTCTCTTATTTTTTCATGATCTGACCCCATGCACTCTGAAGCTGCCCTGCCTGGTGAACATGCCGTCATTGAGCCTGATTTAGGCCCGTTGGCCTGGGTGCTCGATGAGTTGCGCAAATCTCTTGACGGCGCAACCAAGGCGCTGAAGCGGTTTGTGCGTGATGCCGAGTTGTCCCGCGGGTCTGACCTGGGCGCGCTGGATGCCAGCCAATTGCGCATTGCGCGCCAGCAACTGCACCAGGCCGTGGGTGCTTTGGAAATGGTGGGGCTGGAAGTGCCGGCCAAGATGTTGCGTGCCATGGAAGTGTTGGCGCAAAAGTTCGTGCAACGCCCCGAATTTTGCAGTGACGAGGCCGCGCTTAAGGTCGAACGGGCCAGCTACGCCTTGACGGATTACCTGGAGGGCTTGCTTAAAGGCAAATCCTCATCCCCCATCGCGTTGTTTCCGCAATACCGCGACGTGCTGGATTTGGTGGGCGAAGACCGCGTTCATCCGGCCGATTTGTGGGTGCACGACTGGCGCTGGCTGCCGGTGGCCGTGCCCGATTCGGTCAAGCCCCTGGGGTATGACTCTGGCGTGCGTTCGCGCATTGACGGTTATGTGCTCAATGTGGTCAAAACTGCCCACGTGCCTTCCGCCCAAGCGATGGCTGACATCAGCTGGGCTTTTGCTGCAGAGCAACAAAGTCTGCATCCACGTGTTTTTTGGGCCGTGTCGGCTGCTTATTTTGAGGCTGTGGCATTGGGTTTGTGCCCGGCCGATGTGTACAGCAAGCGCGCTGCTTCGCGTGTGCTGTCGCAATACCGCACGCTGGCGCGCGGCGAACCCGATGTGTCCGAGCGACTGGTGCAAGACCTGTTGTTTTTCTGTGCCCAGGCAGCTCCCGCGGCCGGTCAGTTAGCCCCGGCCCTAAGGGCGGTGCGGCAGGCCTATGGCCTGACGCAGAGCAAGCCGGTGGACTATGTCAAGCCTCAATTTGGCTTGTTTGACCCGGCGCTGCTGGCGCTAGCGCGTAAACGCATCGCTGCCTTGACCGAGACCTGGTCCGCCCTCTGCGGGGGAGACACCCAGCGCATCAAGACCGCCTCTGACCAGTTCAACCTGGTGACTGAATCGATTGTCAAGCTGCACCCGCAAGGCCGTGAGCTTGCCGTGGCGCTGACGCGTGCGATGGATTCCGTGGCTCGCTCGGGCCGGGCGCCCAGCCCGTCACTGGCCATGGAAGTGGCCACCGCCGTGTTGTACCTTGAGGCGGCTTATGACGACATGGACCCAACCAACGAGCAAATGACGCAACGCAGCCAACGGCTGGCGCAGCGGCTCGACCATGTCATGGACGCGGGCCAGTCGGAGCCCCTGGATGCCTGGATGGAGGACTTATACCGCCGCGTCAGCGACCGACAGATCATGGGCAGCGTGGTGGACGAATTGCGCACCACGCTGGGAGATGTCGAAACTTCGCTGGACGCCTTTTTCAGGCATCCCGAAGAAAAGCTGCCCTTGCACGAGGTGCCCGGCAAACTGGCCCTGATGCGCGGGGTGTTCTCGGTCCTTGGCCTGGATCAGGCGGCCCTGGCGACGCTGCGCATGCGCGATCGGGTGGAGCAATCCCTTTTGAATGACGCCGACCCGCTGCCTGACCGCTCGGAGGTTTTTGAGAAGCTGGGCAACAGCCTGGGGGCACTGGGCTTTTTGATTGACATGCTCAGCTACCAGCGTGAATTAGCCAAAAAGCTCTTTGTGTACGACGAGGCATTGGGTGAATTCCGTTCGGTGATGGGCCGCAACAAAGCACCTGCAGAGGAATTGCCACCAGCTGCGGATCAGATCGTCAGCGAAGTGCCGGTGCCACCGCTGTCAACGGCGGCCGCCAATTTGCCTGTTGCCGCTGTGGCCAGCGCGCTGCCTTCCCAAGCCGCTGGCGCGACAACAGTCTTGCCGCCTGCGCCAACAGCAGCCATGGTTGAGGAGGACGAGGATGATGCTGAGCTGCGGCTGATCTTTCTGGATGAGGCACGTGAGGTGGCTGGGGCTGGCATGGAGGCGGTGAGCGCGTTGCAGGCCAACCCGGCAGACCTTGAACAGCAAGCGGGGCTGCGCCGCGCCTTTCATACCCTCAAGGGTAGCTCGCGCATGGTGGGTTTGAGTGAATTTGGTGAGGCCTCCTGGGCCATGGAGCAGCTGCTCAATGCCTGGCTGCCACAGCAAAAGCCAGCCAGTGCGGCGTTGGTCAAGTTGTCGGGCCAGGCCATCGCCTCGTTGGGCCAGTGGGTGGAAGACATTGCCGTGGGGCAAGATGCGACCTGGAGCGCCCAGCCCTTCAGACGGGCCGCTGACCAGCTGCGACTTGAAAATGTCAGCTCTGATTTGTCGGCGTCGCCCGCAGAGGCCCCTGCCATAGCAGCAGTGCAGCTGCCAGAGATTAGCGAGCCGGTCACCGACCAAGAGTTGGAAGAGTTCAATTTGGCCGTGGCTGACACCGGGTTACAGGATGCCGATGAGTCGGTGAGCGAGAAAGAGCTGCAAGATTTTAATTTGGCCGTGGCTGACACGGTGTTGCAGGACTTCAGCGAGTCTGTGGCTGGCAGTGCGTTGCAAGCTGCCAGCGGCTCAGCTGCCGCGCCGCCATTGCCGGAGTTGTTGGATTGGCCAGAGTTCCAAATGCCCTTGACTGACACGGTACCTGTGCCTGAGCAAGCGGCCGCGGAGGCGACTGAAGACGAGGCTTTGGAAGAGGATCTGGAAGAGCCAGCAGCAGACTTTGCCAACACGCAAATGTTTGATTTTGGTGAGACCCAGTTGCTGGACAACTTGTGGTCGCCGATGGAAGACTCGATGAAGGCATTGGACGATGCCTTGAGTGGTGAAAAAGTCCCGTCGCTGGCGGAGCCAGAGACAGCACCTGAAGACCTGCTCGAGCCGCAGTCAATGTTCACCCCTGAAGCCGTAGCTGAGGTGCCAACTGAAGCACCAGAGGCACCAGAAACTGAGGCAGAAACTGAAACTGAGGCAGAGGCAGAGGCAGAGGAAGCAGAGGAAGCAGAGGAAGCAGAGGAAGCAGAGGATCAGGTCAAGGTCATTGGCAGCTTGCGCATCGGCATCCCGTTGTACAACGTTTACCTGAATGAGGCGGATGAATGGTCGCGGCGGCTGTTGACGGAGTTGACGGAGTGGTCACTGGAGCTGGACCAACCGCTGCCAGACGCTGCCATCTCCCTGGCGCACTCGTTGGCTGGCAGTTCGGCCACCGTCGGATTCATGACCTTGTCCGAGCTGGCGCGCGCGCTGGAACACGCGTTGGAACATGTGCAGTTGGCCGGTGTCGGTTTGCCCGGCCACGCCCAGTTGTTTGTGGCGGTGGCGGAAGACATTCGGCGCTTGCTGCACCAGTTTGCCGCCGGTTTCCTCAAGCAACCTGACCCTGAACACCTGCCGGCGCTGAAAGCCTTGCTGGACACTGACCTTTCAGTTTTTGAGCCAGAACCAAGCCCTGAGCCAGAGGCTATTGAAGCCGTTGCGTTGCCGGTGGATGTGATGGCTGAGGAAGATGTGGCAGACGAGGCAGAGGTAGCAGTCGAGGTAGACGCCGCAGCGGAAAGCGTCTTGGAAAAAGATGTCCTGGGTCCAGAGTTGCCTGCAGCCGAGTTGTCCGCCACCGAGGATGAGGCGCTGCTGGTTGATGCTCTGCAGGGCGATGCCCTGCTGGTAGACGATGCACTGGCAGATTTGTCAGCGTATGAGTCGGCCAACGCCCAAGAGCCGGCACTGTCGCAGTTTGCCGAGTTGCCTGGCGATGAGTTTGAAGCCGTTGACGTGCTCGACGTTGACCTGTTCCCGATTTTTGAAGAAGAAGCGCTGGAGTTGCTGCCGCAATTGAGCTCGGCCCTGCGCCAATGGAGTGCCCGTCCGGACAATCTGGGCGCGCGCCAAGAGGCACTGCGGGTGTTGCACACCCTCAAAGGCAGTGCGCGTCTGGCCGGTGCCATGCGTTTGGGCGAAATGGCCCACCGCATGGAGTCTGCGCTTGAGCGTATCGACCCTGAAGCCGCCCGTGCCAGTTTGATCGAACCCTTGCTGATTCGCCTGGATGGCATCACCCAGGTGTTCGACGCCTTGCGCGCCACACCCTTGCAAGCCCTGGCTCTGCCGGAGGCGCCGGCTATCCCGGAGGCTACCGAGCCCGCCTTGGCACCTGTGCAGGAAGCCACCGAGACCGTGGTGTCGGTGTGGGCGCCGGTGTCCTCTGTGGCGTCCATGCCGCCTGTGTTGCCGTTGCGGCGCTCAGCTGGGCAGACCATCCGGATTCGTTCGCAAGTGCTTGACCGCATGGTCAGCCAGGCCGGCGAGGTGATCATCACCCGCGCCCGGTTGGAGTCGCGCCTGGGACAGTTGCGCGGCTCGCTCGATGAATTGACCAGCAATCTGGACCGCTTGCGCAGCCAACTGCGCGATATGGAGCTGCAGTCTGAATCACAAATGCAGTCGCGTCTGGCGCAAACCAAGGATGCCGCGCAGGCTTTTGATCCGCTCGAATTTGACCGCTTCACCCGCGTGCAAGAGCTGACCCGCATGATGGCCGAGTCGGTGCACGATGTAGCCACCCTGCAGCGCAATTTGCAGCAAACCGTGGCCGGGGTCGAGGACGATCTGGTGGCCCAGGCGCGCCAGACCCGTGAGCTGCAGCGTGACCTGCTGCGCACCCGTATGGTCGAGTTCGACAGCATTTCCGAGCGTCTTTACGGGGTGGTGCGACAAGCCGCCAAGGACTCAGGCAAGCTGGTCAAGCTCGACATTGTGGGCGGCTCGCTGGAAATGGACCGCGGCGTGTTAGACCGCGTGGCCCCCGCGTTTGAACATTTGCTGCGCAACGCCGTAGGCCACGGCATTGAAGCCACTGAGGCCCGCGTAGCAGCGGGCAAGCCGCCGGTGGGCACAATCAGCATCACGCTGGAGCAGCAAAGCAACGACGTGGCCGTGAGTTTCCATGACGACGGTGCCGGTCTGGACTTGGCCGCCATTCGCGCCAAAGCGCTGGCCCAGCACCTGATGTCCGCCGATGAGGCGTTGACCGATGAGCAAGTGGCCAACCTGATTTTTGCCTCTGGGCTGTCGACCGACACCGCGGTCAGTGAACTCTCCGGGCGCGGTATTGGCATGGATGTGGTGCGCAATGAGGTGAACGCCCTGGGCGGACGCATCGAGCTCAGCACCCAAAGTGGCCACGGCACCCAGTTCAGGCTGGTGCTGCCGCTGACCACGGCCGTGACCCAAGTGGTGTTGCTGCGCATCGGTGACGCGGTGATGGGGGTGCCCGCCAGTCTGGTGGAGTTGGTGCGCAGAGTGCCGGCCAGTGAACTGGCCGCTGCCTACAGCGCCGGTGAGTTCAATTACAACGGCGCCGCGTTGCCGTTTTATTGGGCAGGTGCGTTGCTGCAGTCCTCCAAAATCAGCGCAGAGGTTCCGGGCAAAACGGCATCGGTGGCTATTTTTCGCAGTGCCGGGCGCCATGTGGCCCTGCATGTGGATGAGGTGCTGGGCAACCAGGAAGTGGTGGTCAAGAACCTCGGACCACAGCTCTCCAGGCTGCCGGGGTTGGCGGGTATGTCGGTGTTGGCCTCGGGCGCGGTAGTGTTGATTTACAACCCGGTGGCGCTTTCGGTGAGTTATGGCGCGCAGGCGCAAGCCTTCAGCGCTGCCCAAGAGGTGCCTGTCACCGGCTTGCCCGCCACCACTGCGCAGTTGCCATTGGTGCTGGTGGTGGACGATTCAATCACTGTGCGCCGTGTGACGCAGCGCCTGCTCAAGCGCGAGGGCTTTCGTGTGGTCTTGGCCTCTGACGGTTTACAGGCGCTGGAAGCGCTGCAACTTGAGAAGCCGTCGGTGGTGTTGACCGACATTGAAATGCCGCGTATGGATGGGTTCGATCTGGTGCGAAATATTCGCGGTGATGCCCGCCTGAGTGACTTGCCCATCATCATGATCACCTCGCGCATTGCCGAAAAACACCGCGATTACGCTCGCGAGCTCAAGGTCGACCATTACTTGGGCAAGCCTTACCCAGAGGACGAATTGATCGCTCTGGTGCGGCAGTATTGCGAAGCAACTATTTATGTATAAATAGTGCTCTAGCCCTTTTGAATAGGGCGTAAAAAGCTATTGAATTTATAGTATTTTGATGGAGGGCAGCACTGCTTGCGCGCGTGGCATCAGTCGGTTGTGCCTGGTAAGGCGCTGGGTTTTTTGACCACCGCGTAGCGTGCCAGGGTTTTGGCGCGTGCCTCATCATGGGCCACGATGGGCAGCGGGTAATCCACCCCCAAGGCCACGCCTGCCGCCTGCAATTCCAGCGGTTTGGCGAGCCAAGGTGCATGAATGGTTTTGTTTGACAGCTTGGCCAGTTGCGGCAGGTAGCGGCGAATGAATTTGCCACTTGCATCAAACTTTTCGCTTTGGCTCACGGGGTTGAAGATGCGAAAGTAGGGCTGCGCATCACAGCCGCTCGAAGCCACCCATTGCCAGCCGCCGTTGTTGGCAGACAGGTCGAAGTCGTTGAGTTTTTCAGCAAAATAGCGCTCGCCCCAGCGCCAGTCCAGGCCCAGGTCTTTCACTAAAAAACTGCCCACCACCATGCGCAGGCGGTTGTGCATGTAGCCGGTCTGGTTGATTTGCGCCATGGCCGCATCCACCAGTGGGTAGCCGGTTTGGCCCCGGCACCAGGCGGCAAACAGCGCATCAGCTTGCGGGCCGTTTTCCCATGGAATAGCGTCGTAGTCGGGTTTGAAGGCTCCGCTTGCCACGTGCGGAAAATTGGCCAGAATTGCAAAGTAAAAATCACGCCACACCAATTCACTGAGCCACACCGCCGCGCCTGGGCTGCCCGTGGCTTGGCGCTGCAAGGCGATGTGCACCAGTTGGCGGATCGACACCGTGCCAAAGCGCAGGTGCACGCCGAGGTAGCTTGGGCCTTTGACGGCAGGAAAGTCGCGTGTGGTGTGGTAGTCGTCCATGCGCTCAAAAAAGGACTCAAACAGGGCCTGGCCACCGTGCTCGCCGGTAGGGATTTTCAGGCTGGACAGGTTGGTGGATTGAAACCCGATGTCGCTCAAACTGGGCACGGGGCGCTTGTCGTGGTCGGGCCGTTCGCTCAGGCGATGCGCCAGCGGCGCGCTGTCATGCGTGCGCACATCTTGCGGCGTCACGCGTGACAGCCAGTTGTTCTTGTAGGGCGTGAACACGCCGTAGGGCGTGCCGGACTGCGTCAAAATCTCGCGCCCTTCAAAAATCACCTGGTCTTTGCAGGTGAAGAAGGCACAGTTGGCCTGGGCCAGCGCCGCTTGCACTTGGGCATCGCGCGCGGCGGCCTGCGGCTCGTAGTCGCGCGCGGCAAACACTGCGTGTGCCTTCAGGGTGGCGGCGAGGTCAACAATCTCGCTGGAGGCCACTGCATGGCGCACGATCAGGCCAGCGCCTGCCTTGCCACTGAGTTGTCGCAGGGCTGAATCCAGTTCCACCAGGGATTCCCGGATGAACTCCACCCGCCGGTCGGCCTGCGGCAGGCTTGCCAAAATGGCTTGTTCAAAGACAAAAACACAGTGCACCTGAGTACATTGGCTCAGCGCCATGTGCAGCGCAGCGTTGTCATTCACACGTAAATCCCGGCGAAACCACATCAGGCCAGTGTCAAAAATTGCTGCCATGTTCATCGCTAAAATTAGTTCATGTCTAAAGATTGTGCCCCCACCAACCTGACGAATCACTTCTTGATCGCCATGCCGGGGTTGCATGACCCCTTGTTTGAGCACAGTGTCGTTTATCTGTGTGAGCACAGCCAGCGCGGGGCCTTGGGCCTGGTCATCAACAAACCCTGTGAGATCGACCTGAAAGGCCTGTTTGACAAGGTTGACCTGCCCCTGACCCGCCCTGATTTGCAAAAAGCGCCGGTGTTTTACGGCGGCCCGGTGCAAACCGAACGCGGCTTTGTGCTCCATGAGGCCACGTTTTCCGACAAAGACAAGCCTGAGCACCCGGTTTACGCCAGCACCATGATCATTCCCGGTGGGCTGGAAATGACCACCTCACGCGATGTGCTGGAGGCCATTTCCACCGGGAGTGGGCCGCGCAAGGTGTTGATTTCATTGGGCTACGCAGCTTGGGGTGAAGGGCAGCTGGAGTCGGAGCTGGGAGAAAACAGCTGGCTCACGGTAGAGGCCGATACCCGCCTGATCTTCGAGACCCCGGTGGCCGAGCGTTATGCGCAGGCGCTTAAATTGCTTGGCCTGGAAGCCTGGATGCTGTCACCTGATGTGGGGCACGCATGAGCGCCGCGTTGGACAGCTCAAGCGTCAACCCGAACCCGGTGGTGCCGGCCCACTTGCAAACCTTCATGGCGCTCGACTTTGGCCTCAAACGCACCGGTTTTGCCGTCGGAAACCGCTTGATGCGCACGGCGCAGCCACAAGGCACCATCACCGCCGACGGCAACACCCGGTTCGAGAAAGTCGCACTTCAGCTCAAAACCTGGCAGCCCGACGCGCTGGTGGTGGGTGTGCCGTTTCACCCGGACGGCGCGGCGCATGAAAACACCGTGCGGGCGCGGCGTTTTGCGCGCCAATTGCATGGCCGCTTTAACCTGCCAGTATTTGAGGTGGACGAGCGTTACACCACCACCGAGGCCCGTTCACAGGGCGCGCGCGATGCCGATGCCGCCGCCGCCTGCATCATTCTTGAGCAATTTTTAAGGAGTCTGCCATGAATTCATTGGCATCGAACGCGGCTGGGGTCTCCCCAGCCGTTGGCGCTTTGGCACTGGATGCCGAGGCCTTGTATGCCGACCTGGCGCGCAGCGTGCGGGCCTTGATCACGCCTGAGACCCAATTGTTGGGGGTGACCTCGGGCGGCGTCTGGCTGGCCGAGCGCCTGTGGATTGACCTCGGTCTGACCCAGCCCATTGGCGTGATCTCGTCGGCCATGCACCGCGACGACTACGCCCGCCGTGGCATGGCTTCGGGTGCGCAGTCGACTCGCATCGAGTTTGATGTGAACGGCGCCCAGGTGCTGCTGCTCGACGATGTACTGTTCACTGGCCGCACCATTCGCGCCGTGCTCAACGAGTTGTTTGATTTTGGCCGCCCCGCCAGTGTCAAGCTGGCGGTACTGGTAGATCGAGGCGGGCGCGAGTTGCCCATAGCCGCCGACCTGTGCGCCGCGCGCATCACCTTGCCCGCCAGCCAGTCGCTGGCTTTGGCGCGCAGTGAGTCAGGCCAGTTCAGTTTCAATGTGAAAGACATCTAGCCATGCTGTACAAGCGCAACCCGCAGCTCAATTCAAACGGTGAGCTGATCCATTTGCTGTCGACCGAGGGGCTACCCAAAAGCATCCTGACCCAGGTGCTCGACACCGCTGCCAACTTTGTCTCGGTGGGCAACCGCGAGGTCAAAAAAGTGCCGCTGTTGCGTGGCAAAAGTGTTTTCAACCTGTTTTTTGAGAACTCCACACGCACCCGCACCACCTTTGAGATTGCCGCCAAGCGCCTGAGCGCGGACGTGATCAACCTCGATATTGCCAAGTCATCAGCCGCTAAAGGTGAGTCGCTGCTCGACACCATTGCCAACCTGAGCGCCATGGCGGCCGACATTTTTGTGGTGCGCCACAGCGAGTCTGGTGCGCCGTATTTGATTGCCCAGCATGTGGCGCCGCACGTGCACGTGGTCAATGCCGGTGACGGCCGCCATGCGCACCCGACGCAGGGCTTGCTCGACATGTACACCATTCGCCACTACAAAGGCGACTTTGCCAACCTGACGGTGGCCATTGTGGGTGACGTGTTGCATTCGCGTGTGGCGCGCTCCGACATTCACGCGCTCACCACACTGGGTTGTGCCGAAGTGCGCGTGGTCGGTCCCAAAACCCTGGTGCCGTCTGACATGGCGCAAATGGGCGTGCGGGTTTGTCACACGCTAGAAGAAGGCATCAAGGGCGCGGACGTGGTCATCATGTTGCGCCTGCAAAACGAGCGCATGAGCGGCGCGCTGCTGCCGTCGAGCCAGGAGTTTTTCAAGAGCTTTGGCCTGACGCCTGCCAAGCTGCAACTGGCAAAACCCGATGCCATCGTGATGCACCCGGGCCCGATCAACCGCGGGGTCGAGATTGACTCGGCGGTGGTCGACGGCGGCCAAAGCGTGATCTTGCCGCAAGTCACCTTTGGCATTGCTGTGCGCATGGCGGTGATGAGCATCGTGGCTGGCAATGAAGCCTGAACCTTACTGAGAGTCACAGATGAACAAGCAAACACGGGTGTTGATTTACGGTGGTCGGGTCATCGACCCTGCCAGTGGTATTGATGAAAAAGCCGATATAGCGCTTATAAATGGAGCGGTAGTAGCTATTAAAAATATAGCTAATGATTTTCAGCCTGAGCGCACGATTGATGCGACGGGTTGTCTGGTATTACCGGGTTTGGTGGACTTGGCAGTGCGCCTGCGCGAACCTGGCAACGAACATGCCCGCATGTTGGAGTCTGAAATGGCTGCGGCCATGGCCGGTGGTGTAACCAGCTTGGTGTGCCAGCCCGATACCGACCCGGTGCTCGATGAGCCTGGCTTGGTCGAGATGCTGCGTTTTCGGGCCGAGAAGCTGGAGCAGGCGCGTGTTTACCCGCTGGGCGCACTCACACGCGGCCTCAAGGGCGACACCCTCACCGAGATGGTCATGTTGACCGATGTCGGTTGTGTGGCGTTCAGCCAGGCCGAGGTGATGCTCGGCAACACCCAGGTGATGCAGCGCGCCATGCAATACGCCAGCACCTTTGGTTATGCCGTGTGGCTGCGCCCGCAAGACTATTTTCTGGGCAAGGGCGTGGCGGCCAGCGGGCCGTTGGCCACCCGCATGGGCTTGAGTGGTGTGCCGGTGATGGCCGAAACCATTGCTATGCACACTATTTTTGAGCTCATGCGCAGCACAGGTGCGCGCGTGCACCTGTGCCGCATCAGCAGCGCGGCTGGGGTTGATCTGGTGCGCCAAGCCAAGGCTGATGGCCTGAAGCTGACCTGTGACGTCAGCATCAACTCGCTGCACTTGACTGACACCGACATTGGTTTCTTTGACAGCCGCGCCCGCCTGAACCCGCCGCTGCGCCAACAGCGCGACCGCGATGCGCTGCGCGCTGGGCTGGCTGACGGCACCATCGACGCACTGGTGTCAGACCACACGCCAGTGGACGAAGACGCCAAAACCTTGCCGTTTGCCGAAAGCGAGCCGGGTGCAACCGGCTTGGAGTTGTTGCTGAGCCTGGCCTACAAGTGGCATCAGGACAGCGGCGTCAGCTTGGCGCGGGCCATTTCGGTGGTCACCGATGGCCCGGCACACGTGCTGGGTGCGTCGATGGGTGCACGCCAGGGGCGCACCGGGCACCTGCAAGTGGGTGGCCTGGGCGACATTTGTGTGTTTGACCCGCAGGCCAGTTGGACGGTACAAGCTGACGCTTTGGTCAGCCAGGGCAAACACACGCCGTTCTCGGGTTACGAGTTGCCGGGGCGGGTGCGCTACACGCTGGTGGGCGGGCGAGTGGCCTACCAGGCGGCTTGAGTCAGCGTTCGGGTTGCGCCTTGAGATTTATGAAAATCCAGGCGCTAGCGCTTATTGCTATTGCGTAACCAGCTATTTATTTTGTAGCAATTGAGTGGTTCGCCGGATCGGCCTGAATAACCGGTCAGTCGCGGTGGAAGGTCACCACATGGTCCACCTGGGGCCGAATGCCAATCCACTCACCCAGCGAATGGTCGTGGTGGCTGGGCACCAGCGCCATCACGGTTTCACCCGTGACCAGACGCAGCGTGTACAAAAACTCGGCACCTCGAAACGCTTTGCGCATGATTTGCGCTTTGACCGGTGCATCGTCGTCATGCACGATGTCGTCGGCACGCAGCAGCACATCACAGGTCCCGTTCGGGTAGGCGTTGGGCAGGGGGCATTCGGTCATGTTGTCCAGCGGGCCCAAGGGGGTTTGCACCACCACTTGTCCTGCCACCTCCTGAATCACGGCTGAAGTGAACACACCATGGCCAATGAATTCGGCTACAAAGCGGGTGGCCGGGCGGTGGTACAGCGTGTAGGCGTTGTCCCACTGGTGCAACTCACCGTGGTTCATCACGCCAATGCTGTCACCCACGGCAAAAGCCTCCAATTGGTCATGCGTGACAAACAGGGCGGTGGTGTTGGCAGCTTTCAGGATGCCACGCACCTCGTGCGCCAAGCGCTCACGCAAATCAACATCCAGGTTCGAGAAAGGTTCATCCAGCAACAGCAAGCGCGGTTTCGGGGCCAGCGCCCGTGCCAGCGCTACTCGCTGCTGCTGGCCGCCCGAGAGTTCGTGGGGAAAGCGCGACTCCTGGCCCGCCAAACCAACCAGCTCCAGCACTTCGGCCACGCGGTTTTGTCGGTCAGCCCGAGGCAGGTGGTCAATGCCAAACGCCACATTGCGGCCAACGCTCAGGTGGGGAAACAGTGCGTAGTCCTGAAACACCATGCCCACCTGCCGTGATTCGGGGGGCAAAGAAAGCCCCGTCCGGCTGACAACCTCGCCGCCCAGACGGATTTCGCCGCTGCTGGCCGGCTCCAGCCCGGCCACCGCCCGCAACAAGGTGGTTTTGCCACAGCCAGACGGCCCAATCAGTACGCCGATATCGCCTGCAGGCAAGCCAAAGGACACGTTGCGCACCGCAGCCGTGGCTTGGTTGGCATAGGTCACGCTGAGTTGGAGGACTTCAAGAAACATGAAAATGATTGTAGATGCCTACAATTCGCATTTACATCTAACCTCTTTCATCCCCTCATTTCATGCTTTTGTCCCGGCTGCGCCAGTTTTTGTTTTTGCTGTTGACGGCCATTTTCATGCTCCCGGTGTTGGCGGTGATGGCCTCCTGGTTGTCTTTGGGGGATTTGGATGGCCCCGCCCTGCAAATTTTGCGGGAGATGTCACAAACCGTGTTGCCTGACTATTTGGGCACCACGCTTGTCTTGAGTCTGCTGGTGGGCGCAGGCGTGGTGGGGGTGGGCTTGTCAAGCGCTGCAGCCGTTACTTTGTTTGATTTTTCTGGCCGGCGCTTTTTTGAATGGGCGCTGTTGTTGCCCCTGGCCATGCCGGCCTATGTGGTGGCCTACGCCTACACCGATTTTTTGCAATTCAGTGGCCCGTTTCAAACCTTTGTGCGTGATGCCACGGGCTGGCAGGGGCGGGTGTTTCCTGAGGTGCGTAACGTGGGTGGCGCCGCCTGGGTGTTTGTTTTCTCGCTTTACCCTTACGTCTACCTGTTGTCGCGCACGGCGCTTGGCGAACGTGCTGCACATTTGATGGAAGCCGCGCGGTTGCTGGGGGCGCCAATGCGCCGGCGCATGCTTGAAATTGCCTTTCCCCTGGCGCGCCCGGCGGTAGCCGCAGGCACGGCGCTGGCGTTGATGGAAACCCTGGCTGACTTCGGCGTGTCGAGCTACTTTGGCATTCAAACCTTTACAGCGGGCATCTACAAAGCCTGGTTGTCGATGGACAACCGCCTGGCTGCGGCCCAGTTGGCCACGGTGCTGCTGGCACTGGTGGCCTTGCTTTTGTATCTGGAGCGCCGCTCACAGCAAAAAATGCGGTTTGCCGCCAGTCGGGGCGCGCGAGCCGGGTCGCTGGATGCCCGACCCCTGCGTCTGACCGGGGTGCGCCAAGTGCTGGTCTGGGTGCTGTGTGCTGTGCCAGTGCTAGCGGGTTTTGTGTTGCCGGTGCTGTTCATGTTGCGACCGTTGGTGGCGGATTGGTCGGTGCTGTCCTGGGCGCCGTTTTTGGGCTGGGCATTCAACAGCCTGCGTCTGGGCTTGATCAGCTCGCTGTTGGCGGTGGCGCTTGCATTTGTCCTGGCCTTCAGTTTGCGGCGCCGACCCGATGCCCCGACGCGCTGGGCGGTGCAGTTGGCCAGCCTGGGTTATGCCGTACCGGGTGCCGTGATTGTGGTGGGCTTGTTGCTGCCGGTGGGTTGGGCGCAGGCCAAGTGGCCGTCCAGCGGCGTGGGTTATGTCATGACGGCCACCATGTTTGGTCTGGTGTGGGCTTACCTCGTGCGCTTTTGTGCGGTGGCGCTGCAATCAGTGCAGAGTGGTTATGCACGCATTCCGGTGAGTTTTGACGATTCGGCACGCATGCTGGGTAGCGGTGACTGGGGGCTGTTGTCGCGTGTGCATTGGCCATTATTGAAACGCTCCACAGCGGCGGCCTTGTTGCTGGTGTTTGTCGATGTCATGAAAGAGCTACCCGCCACGCTGGTGCTGCGGCCCTTCAATAGCGACACACTGGCGGTGGTGGCCTACCAGTTGGCGCGGGACGAGCGCCTGGGGGAGGCCGCACTGCCTTCGCTGGCGCTGGTGTTGGTGGGACTGATCCCGGTGCTGATGCTGAGCCGGACTTTGCGCCAGCGCAATGGCTGAACGTAAAATTACAACTTTCGTTTTGCTGCATTTGCCATAAGCAGCAGGGCAAATCGTTCAAAAGGACAAACTCATATGCCACTGCAAGCGTTGACACAAGACACCCCGAAAATGGTCAAGACGGACCAGACGTTTGAGTCAGCGGCCGACCTGTTCAGGGTGATGTCGGCCCCGATGCGCCTGAAAATCATCAATTGTCTGTGTGACGGTGAAAAAAATGTGAGCTACCTGCTGACCAAGGTCGACACCACGCAGCCCAACATGTCGCAGCACCTCAACACGCTTTACCAGGCGGGTATTCTCGGTAAACGTCGCGAAGGGGTGCAGATTTTTTACCGCATCATTGACCAGCGCATTGTGTCGATCTGTGAGGCGGTGTGCAATGAAATTGAACGCACTGCAGAAAATCCGCCTGCCTGACAGACGCGCCGTCACATAGCCCATATGGGCTACTTATGCCCACCCTTCGTGGTGATAGACGCTCTGGGGAACGTCATCAAGAATCAGTTGATCGCATCGGCATCATTCATTCGTGTGAATGGGCCGGGCGTAAAGACTAGATTGTTTGGTTATCAATTATTCACTGACGGAGACACACCATGGAATTTAATAAAGAATTTGACGCGTCCGGCCTATCTTGCCCACTGCCCATCGTGAAGACCAAGAAGGCATTGCAAGACATGACATCGGGGCAAATATTGCGGGTGATTTCCACTGATCCGGGCTCTGTCTGCGACATGGCGGCATTTGCCGAACAAACCGGCAACCCCTTGCTTGAGCAGAGCAGCGAAAACAGCAAGTTTGTGTTCTATCTCAAGAAAGCCTGAGCCTGACACTCATAGAACCTTGACCAACTGACACCGGAGCGCACCCATGGCAACCAAAAAAATGGCTCTCATCGCCACCAAAGGCACACTGGACATGGCCTACCCGCCGTTTATCCTGGCATCCACCGCGGCTGCGCTGGGCTGGGATGTGCAGATCTTCTTCACGTTCTATGGGCTGCAATTGCTGCGTAAAAATCTGGATGGGATCAAGATCAGTCCGCTGGCCAACCCCGCCATGCCCATGCCGGTGCCGATGCCCGTGATGGTGCAAATGCTGCCGGGCATGGAGTCCATGGCCACCATGATGATGAAGAACAAAATGAAGTCTAAGGGCGTGGCGTCGCTTCAGGAGTTGCGCGACATTTGCCTTGAATCAGACGTCAAGTTTGTGGCTTGCCAGATGACGGTCGATCTGTTTGAGTTTGAGACCAGTGAGTTCATCAAGGACGTGGAGTATGGCGGTGCCGCCACGTTCATGAAATTCGCCGGCGAGTCAGACGTTTGCCTGTTCATTTGACTTGCCATGAAAAAACTACTATTGGGTTGCGTCTTGCTTTGTGCTGCGCAATGGGGTTGGGCTTTGCAGCCTTACCTGCAAGCTGCCAAGCTACCTGCTGCAGAGCTGTCTAGCCAGCTTTCGCAGGTTGAAAAGAAGCTTCAGGCGGAAGGCTTCAAGGTCTTGGGCAAGCACACTCCCAAAGGCATTGCCGGCTACGCCACGCTGGTGGTTTCTGACCCTGACATGCTGGAAGCAATCCGTGCTTCAGGCACCAATAGCAGCATCATTGCCGCTGGCATCCGAATTGGTGTGAGCAGTGAAGGTGCAGTCTCTTACATGAACCCGGACTACTGGTACCGCGCCTACTTGCGTGGCCATTACGCGGGGGCTGCCAAGTCAGTCAAGTCGGTGCAGGATCGCTTGGCCAAGGCCTTGGGAGATGGCGCTGGTTTTGGTGGTGATGTACCGCAAGGCGAGCTGGTCAATTACCGCTACATGTTTGGCATGGAGCGCTTTGACTCTGAAAACAGCTTGCTCGGGACCCATGCCAGTTTTGAGGACGCACTCAAGGCCGTGCAAGGCAACCTAGCGCGTGGCGTAGGTGACACCCAGCGTGTGTATGAGGTCATCATGCCAACGCAAAAAATGGCGGTGTTTGGCGTTGCTATGAACAGTACTAGCGACGGTGAAAGCTGGTGGGTGAACAAGATTGGTTCGGATCATCCGGCGGGCCTGCCTTATGAAGTTTTCATTGTGGACAATAAGGTGTATGCGCTCTATGCGCGTTACCGTATTGCCCTGGCCTGGCCGGCTTTGGGTATGGGGCAGTTCATGGGCATCATCAACGCCCCTGAGGCGATACGCACCACACTCTCCCGGGTGGCTTCGGCGAATGTGCCCGGCAATTAACCAAGCTTGATATCTGGAGCAGTAATGACGGAAGCAATGAATCCCACCAGTTTGGTGGTTTGGGGTGGTTTTGTGCTGGCCTTTGTTTTTGGCGCAGTGGCCAACAAGACCAATTTTTGCACCATGGGCGCCATCTCCGACGTGGTCAACATGGAGCACTGGGGTCGCATGCGCATGTGGCTTCTGGTGATTGCTGTGGCCATGGCGGGTACCAACCTTTTGTACTATTTCGGCTTGATCGATTTGTCCAAGTCAATTTATGTGCGCACCAGCCTGCCCTGGTTGTCGCTGTTGGTGGGCGGGCTGTTGTTTGGGGTTGGCATGACGATCGCTGCGGGCTGCGCCAACAAGAATCTGGTTCGCCTGGGTGGCGGGAGTTTGCGTTCTTTGGTGGTGCTGGTATTTTTGGCAATTTCTGCCTACATGACACTGAAGGGGCTGTTTGGCCAGTGGCGCGCCAGCTATCTGGACCCTGTAACGGTTGATTTGACGCAGTGGGGGCTCGCAGGGCAAACTTTGCCGCAAATGTTGGCCAAGCTTTCTGGCCTGGCTGATAAATCTGCCCTTCTCTCCAGCATGGGCGTGGTGGTCTTGGGTTTGCTGGCATTTGTGCTGAAAGACAAACGTTTTCGTGGCAACACCGTGCAAATGGTGGGTGCCGTTGTGTTGGGCTTGCTAGTGGTTGGGGGCTGGTATCTCACGGGCCATGTGGGTTACGGTGAAAACCCTGAAACCATGGAAATGGTTTTTTTCGGCACCAACACCCGGACCTTGGAGTCCTTGAGTTTTGTCGCGCCAACGGCCTATAGCCTGGAGTTGTTGATGCTCTGGACTGACAAATCGATGCGTGTCACCTTTGGTATCGCCACTGCCGTGGGGGTTGTATTGGGCTCCTTTGCTTACGCCATCAGCACGCGGCAATTTCGCTGGGAAGGCTTTGCCTCCCTGGAAGACTTGCGCACCCAATTGGTGGGCGCGGTGCTGATGGGCTTTGGTGGCGTGACTGCGGTGGGTTGCACCGTTGGGCAGGGGCTTACCGGTGTCTCAACACTGGCGCTGGGTTCATTCATTGCACTGGCCAGCATCATCGCAGGCGCAGCAGGCACCATGAAGTACCAGGACTGGCGCAGTTAGACCGAATGGAACTTGTCTTTGATGTCGAGGAGTCAGATTTTGAGGCGCTGGTTGTCGCGCGATCTCACTCAGTACCGGTGGTGCTTGACATTGGGGCTGACTGGTGTGGCCCGTGCCGCATGCTGACCCCGTTGCTGGAGCGGCTCGCAGTCAAATACGCTGGAAAATTTGTGCTGGCCAAAGTCGATGCCGATGAAAACATGCGCATAGCTGGCAGGCATCAAGCCAAAGGGTTTCCGACGGTGATCGCTTATAGCCATGGGCAAGTTGTAGACCGATTTCACGGTATGCAGACAGAAGGCTTTTCGCGACACTTCCTAGATAAATTGATTGCCCACCAGGCAACACTGTCAAACGCTTCTCAGCCGGATGACTCCGGCAGGGTTTGAACTTAACCAAGATCAGAAAGAGTCCTCATGATGAATCTGCCAGAACGCGACGGCGATGGTTATTTGACCGACATGGGCGAATGGACCGAGGAGGTTGGTCGTGCCATGGCACAGGCTGACAATTTTGAACTTGATGATGTCAAGTGGGCACAAATCCTGAAAGCGCGTGAGTATTACGAAGAATTTGGCAGTGTTCCGCCCATTCGTAAATTTGCCAAGTACCTCGAAGAAGAGCAAAACGCTGTTTTCAAACTCTGGATGACCGGCCCGATGAAACCCATCACCAAGTATGGCGGCTTGCCCAAACCCACGGGTTGCGTTTAGCTCGGTGTTTTGGGCGCTGCACGGCGGCGCAGCTTCCAGGCGGCAATGCTGTTGACGATGTCTTGCCAGGGCAAGTCCAGCAGGCTGGATTGGTTGGCTTGCGCCCGCTGTACCAGGTCATGAACATCCAGCGCAGGCGCGGCAAGCGCCGCTTGTAACCCACGCAGGCCACCGCATTGCAATTGCATGGCTTTGACATGGACGATGGGGATGCCGGGGCGTGGCAGGCGCAGTGCAAAGGTGGCACGCTCTCTAAAAAGGCTCTCAAGCGTGCCGCAATTGATGCGGGCAACCTCGAAAGTGCAGGCAACCACCTCACGCTCTGCCAGTGATAGCCGCTTGGACAGGCTGCATTGCGCACAGCTTGCCAGAAGAGCTTTCTCAAAAACGCAGGGTGACGGGTTGGCGCCCTGGCGTGACGCCTGGTAGGCAAGCTCATCCACTCAGGCGCTTTCAGTCGTCGCCCTTGGGGCCGGCGACACGGGGTTGGCACAACAACTCTTCTGCCTGCAACTCGTTTTCAGCAAACATCACCTTGATTTTGATGGCTGGGTCTGTCGGCTCGGTGGTTCGCAAAATTTTGGCTTGTGCCGAGGCTTGCGCGAAGCTGTCAAATTCACACAGTTTGTCCAGCTGCATGAAGGGTTTGATGCGGTAGATGTAATAGGGCACGTTGCGGTCTTTCTGTAAGGGTAGGCAAAGGGCTGTCAGACGTAGTGTTTAGACGCACGTCGCCGCCCGGGCAAGGCTTTTTGAATGATGACGCCGCGCACACAGCTGAGGTCAGCGATTGGCTCGTCTGAGAACGCCGGATTCAGCGGATGCAGGATCCAGGCTGAATGGGCACGCAACAATTGCCTGAAAGTCCACCCATCGGCATGCCAGGCCAACACATAGGAGCCATCTTTGGCAAGGCCTTCAGGCTCGACGAGGATGATTTCATTTTCCAGAAACTCGGGTGCCATGCTGTGGCCCATCACCATCAGCGCGAAGGACTCGCCCCCCGCGCACTCGGGCAGTGCCGTTGCTTGAGCCTCGGGGCTAGCCTCTGCATAGGTGCTGATCGCGTTGTTGTCGTTGGAAGTGTGGGCACTGGTTGTGGTCATGGTCGTAGGGGCATGTGGCAAGCTTAGAGCGCCAAGGTAAAAATCTGGCTTTCCGGGACACCTGAGGCGTGCAATTCTTCATGCAGTGTGCTGACAAAACTTGCAGGGCCAGCCAGGTAGAAATCACAGTCAAGTTCAAACAGGTCGGCCCGCATGGCTTGGGCAATTTGCCAGGCACCCATGGCCACATCGCTGTGGGTGACGAGTTCATATTCAAACTGGTCCAGCGCTTCAGACCAGGCACGGCACTGGTTGCTGTAGAAGTGGCCATCACTGCGGGTTGCCAGCCAAAACAGGGACAGTGAGGGCGATGCGTCAAGTGACAAGGCGTACTCAATCAAGCTCTTGATGGGCCCGAACCCTCCGTCACAGGCCGCAAAAACCAGAGGCCGGTTACCTTCAGCCAAAACAAACTCACCTGCAGGGCCCAGAACGCTGACGGTGGTGCCCGGTTTGACATGACCGTCGAACAAGTTGTTGGCAAAGTCGTCATCTGGGTCACGAGTCACAAAAAACAGCAAATTCCGGTCATCACACGGACAGCTGGCGACCGCGTAGCTGGCATGAATGTCCGATTGCCCCGGTAGGCTGCAACCCAGCCGTACAGATTGACCCGCCAGGAAGCGCAGCCGGTGGGTGCGCGGGGTCTGCAGGTGCAACAGCAGGGTGTTGGGTGCCAAGGTGCTGAGCGCGCGCACTTGGGTGCTGATGAGTTGCTCGGGGATGTCTTGCGGGCCTGTGGCCTCCAGCATTTCAAGCGTTAGCGTGCTGCTGGCTGCGGTGTGGCAGCACATCAAGGTGTAGCCTTGCGCTTTTTCTGCCTCCGACAAGGCGTAGTCAAAGTGCTGCACCTTGGCGACTTCGCCCGAGATCACCCGCACCTTGCACATGCCGCAACTGCCGTTACCACAACCGTAGTTGAGTTTGAGGCCAGAGTGCAAACCCGCTTGCAGCAGGCTGGCCCGTCCTTCTACGGCGAACTCATGGCCGCTGGGGCGCACAGTGACCTGTGCCGTCATGACTTTGAGCATGTCGTCCATGACCTCCAGCATGCCCACAGGTTCGGTGGCCAGCGCTTTGGCTAATCCTTGTGTCACTTGTTGCTCCAATTCAAGCCAGGCGGTACCGCCGGGCGGCTGGGTGAGTTGTTGGCGGATGGTTTTTTGCAACGCAATCACCAGCTCGTGGTAACGCTGCAAGTGCCGGCGCAGGTCTGCGAGTTCCTGGCTTTGCGTGAACAGGCGTTGCGCCAGCACTTCCTGGCTGGGCAACAGGCGCTCCCGTACGCGCTTGCCAAAGGCCTCGTCGCGAATCTGGGTCACCCGTTCCAGCAAGCCCGACTCTTCGAGCTGCGCTTGCGGGTACATCTGCTGCAGCGTGTCGGTGGACACCATGCCGTCGTTCAACACCAGTGTGCCGTCGCGCACTTGTTGTTGCAACATGCCTCGCGCCACACCCAGCAACTGGGCGGCGCGCCAAACACTGACTTGGTGGGACATGATTATGCTATATGGTTAATAGCTACTCGCGCTTGTTTATAAAGGGCTAGAGCCTGATTATGTATAAATTTCTGAGATCTTTACGCTGTTGCCTGCATGTGCTGGTTTGGCGATCCGGTCCAGGTAACGCGCCCGGTAAAGTAATCTGGGCTGCTTGGGGTCATCGTCAAAGCCGGTTCGGTCATGCAGCACGTTGTTGCAAACCAGCCCCATGCCAGGCGAGAGCTGCAGCCGGAAAACATGCGGGTTGTCACTGCCAAGGAGCTGCTCCAAAAAAGCCACAGCCTGGCGGGTAAGGGCATCGTCTTTCCACACGATGCTGCGCGTGCGGGCGGTGTAGCGCATGTGCAGTTCGCCACTTTGTGCATGCACCGAAAACACCGGGCCTGCCTGCTCTGGGCGGGCAATACCGTCGTCATCCAGCCGTTCCGGAATGGTCATGGCGTCTGATGCCATCAGCGCAGCAATCCAGTCGGGGTTGGCATCGCGCAGGGCAATGTAGGCCATTTCATGGTCCATCAGGGCGGTTTCCCCGCCGCTTTTGGCTGGCCGCACGCAATGCAACACCATGCCGCGAATCAGACGGTCAGCGGGTTGGTAGTAGCCGTCGGTGTGCCATTTGATGGGGCGGTTGGTGTAGGGGATGAACGCAGGGCGGTCACCCACCGGGGCAGCGACCGCAATGGGTGAAATGCCGTCCTCATCCGCCAGCCAGTTGCCGTCAAGGCGATGCAGGCCCAGCTGGTTGGCCAAAAGCCGCGCAATAGATTTGTCTTCCAGCAAGATCGGGCTGCGGTAAATGGCCATGTTGGCCACTGCGCAGCGCTGCAGCAGCGCTTGGCGCTCGCATGTCTGCAGCGTGCGTGGGTCTGCCACGTCAACAATCAAGTCGGATGCCTGGTGTGGCTGGCTGGCCAATTTGTTGTCACGCCAGCGCTGGTAGGCGTCAGTTTGTTTCAGGTCAAAAGGGTTCGGCATGGCGGTTTGGACGTTAGTCTTCTGACGCGACACCGCGTGCGGCGCGCGCTGGACGCGGTTTTGTGGACAACACGCCCTCCATGCCGCGCTTGATCATCTCCAGGGCATCGGGCACCTCGCTGGCCATGATTTGGTCAACCACCCAGCGTTGGTCTTTTTGCGGCATCAGCGTTTCAATGCGGTGGCCCAGGTAGCGCACAAACGCAAAGTCCGGACCATGTGCATCAAAGCCAAAATCCGCGTAGTGGTCGGCCAGTTCGTTGAACAAGTCGATGAACTGGTCATAGTGGCTGGCTTGCCCTGCGGGTGGCACGCCCATCAGCCCGTCTTCGTTTTCTTGCAACACTTCGGCGACCCGCTGCACCAGGGCCGTCATGAATTCGCCACGCAAGTCGCCGTCCATGCGTTCGTCTGCCATGCGGTCCAGCACCTGAATCAGAAACACCAGCACCTCGTGGGTGAAGGCAAAGTATTGCGGCCCAATCTCAATGTCAAAACTGGCCGAGCGCATTTGCTTGAGCATGTTCTGCGCCACGCGCCAGGTGATGAATGCCATGGCGCTGGCGGTTTGCTTGGGCGTTTTGGCGGCGCCATCGTTAAACCACTGGCTCTTGATTCTTATGTTGGCCATGCGTTGCCCCAAGCCGTGCTGAATCCGACGGCCCGATGAGGCCGTCGGGGGTACTGATGTCTGCAAGGTGGGCAGCACAGGCGCATGTCAGTAGCCGCCTTTGCCCAGAGGCTGCGGCAAGCCCGCCACCTTTGGGCCTTGTTTGGCCGGGCCAATGGGGAACAGGTCGTAGAGGTATTTGCTGTCGACTTCAGGGCGAATTTCGGCAAAGCCTTTGAGCATGTTGCGGAAATTTGGGGTGTGTCCGTGTTCACGGTATTGCTCGCGCAGGTAGTTCACTACTTCCCAATGCGCATCGGTCAGCGTGATGCCTTCAGCAGCGGCAATGACGCGCACGGCTTCGTCCTCATAAATCGGCTCCAGCAGGTAGCCCAGATCGTCAGCTTCAACCTCGGTGCCATTGATCATGTATGCCATTTGTGTTCTCCGTTTTCCAGTTGATAAAACCTGTTCACACCGCGGCAGCGGATTTGTGAGGAATAAAAATGCCGCAACCCAGCAGGCGATGCGGGCCGAGGCCCAGGCATTGCACGCGCAGGGAATGCTCGGGTGCCAAGGCGTGCAGCATGAGGCTGAAGGTGTTGAGCACACCGCCGTTCAGCGTCAATTGCTGGCGCTTGCCGCAGACCCGCTCACCGCCAATCCCCAGTTCAGCCAGCTCGCGCGTGACATCGGCCATGAAGGCAACCTCATCGGCGTTGGTGGCTGCCACGTTGTAGGCGTACAGGGTGGCATGCGGAAACAATTCGCGGGTGTGAGGCGTGCCTAAGCGCATGGGCTGGTCTGTCACAACCAGGTCAACACCAGCGCTTGCCAGCAACTCGGGCGTGCGGTGTGTCGGCACACGCAGCAACAGTTTTGTGCGACGTGACAACATGGCTTGCGCTTGCGTGCCAGGCACCAGCTTGATGGTGTGGATCCCGGTTTGCACCTCTGACTCAAGCCAGGGCCATTGGCGACACAGTGCCTCCTGAAGGGCTTGCGCATGGTCGCGCGCCAAGCTGTTGCCATCCACAGGAAACACCACATCCACCGCGGTTGCCTGGGGGATTTGAGTGCTGTTCATTGGGGTTCCTGCACGGTCAACGTGGCATCAGGGTGCGACTCGGGTTGGCTATTGGCCCAGCGAAGCAGGGCGTCACCCCACGCCCTTGCAGACTGGGGGTCAATGTCAAACACGGTAAAGCGGCTTTTTTCGCGAATACGGGTGCGCAGCAAGCTCATGCCGCCGGCCTCGTAATCCAGTTGCTGCAGCTCGATCACCTGCCCGCCCACAGGAATCAATAGTTTTTCAAGCGGTGTGATGGTCGACATGGTGCGTGTTTTCTCTGCGTTAACAAAAATCAAGTCCAGCGCTACGCCGTACAAATCTGCAAGGCAAGCGCATGAACGATCACACCTGTATTGGGCGCAATGTCGGGGCGGGTCGTCTATCACCGGGACGGGTGAGGTGATATAGCCCAAATGGGTAGCCCAAACTACCCAACGAGGGGGATGGCGAACACGTTGCGTGGCTCATATTATTTGCTCCTGAGTTGATTGAGTAGTGCGCAAAAACGCCGCTGATCAACAGGCCCGGTTCCACCGATCAGCGCAAACCCTGCGCCCCATGACAGGAGATACTCGATGAGCAAAAAGCAACATGACACCCCCATGCTTGACCAGCTGGAAAGCGGTCCGTGGCCAAGTTTTGTGACCGGCCTGAAACGCCTGGCCAAAGACAGTGACTACATGACTGACCTGATGGGTCAGTTGGAGCACTCTTACAAAACCCGCAAGGGCTACTGGAAGGGTGGCACGGTCGGTGTGTTCGGTTACGGCGGTGGTGTGATTCCGCGCTTCTCGGAGGTGGCCGAGATGTTTCCGGCTTCCAAAGAATTCCATACCCTGCGCATTCAGCCGCCAGCGGGCATGCACTACAACACCGATGTACTGCGAAAAATGTGCGACATCTGGGAAACGCATGGCTCAGGCTTGATTGCATTCCATGGTCAGTCGGGCGACATCATGTTCCAGGGTGCCAGTACGGCCAACGTGCAAGGCGCGTTTGACGAGCTGAATGAACTGGGTTTTGACTTGGGTGGCGCTGGTCCGGCGGTTCGCACCAGCATGTCGTGTGTTGGCGCTGCTCGCTGTGAGCAGAGTTGTTTTGATGAGGCGCGTGCGCACCGTCAGGTGCTCAATACTTTCCTGGATGACATGCACCGCCCAGCGTTGCCCTACAAGTTCAAGTTCAAGTTCTCGGGTTGCCCTAACGACTGCATGAACTCCATTCAGCGCGCCGACATGGCTGTGATTGGCACTTGGCGCGACAACATTCGTGTGGATGAAGCTTTGGCACGCAAATGGTTTGACAAGCATGGCATGACGGAGTTGGTCAATGACGTGGTCAGCCGTTGCCCCACCAAGGCCATCATGCTCAAAGAAACCAAAGATGTGTCCAAGGGTGCCAAGGTCTCCAGCGTGGCCTTGAACGACACCCAGTCGCTTGAAATTGACAACAGCAACTGTGTGCGCTGCATGCATTGCATCAACGTCATGACCGGCGCTTTGGCTACCGGTGTGGACAAGGGCGTGAGCGTCTTGATGGGTGGCAAACGGACCCTCAAAATTGGTGACTTGATGGGCACCATGGTGGTTCCCTTCATGCCGATGAAAACGGACGAAGACTATGAGGCACTGGTTGAGCTGGGTCAGAAGTCGATTGACTTCTTTGCTGAAAACGCTTTGGAGCACGAGCGCACCGGTGAAATGATCGAGCGCATTGGCTTGGTCAATTTCCTGGAAGGTATTGGCCTTGAAGTGGATGCCAACATGGTGTCAACCCCGCGCACCAACCCCTATGTTCGCACTGACGGCTGGGATGATGAAGTCGCCAAGATCAACGCCCGTAAAGCGGCGGCCTGAAGCCAGCTTGTCCTTGATAACTGATTAAGAAAGATAACCATGGCAACTATGCGCACCCCCATTGAGAGCGGCGTACCTGACAACAAGCAGTACCTGCACCCGTTGATGCTCAAGAATTACGGCAACTGGAAATACCATGACCGGCCACGCCCCGGCGTGCTGCACCATGTGTCGCACAGTGGCGATCAAATTTGGACCGTGCGTGCCGGTACGCAACGTCAAATGGATTTGTTCACCATTCGCAAGCTGTGTGACATTGCAGACACCTACGCCGATGGCCATGTGCGCTTCACGATTCGCTCCAACATTGAGTACATGGTGTCTGACCCGGCACGTGTTGCACCGCTGGTTGAAGCCTTGACAGCCAATGGCTTTCCCGTCGGTGGCACCGGCAACTCGGTGTCAGCCATTGCGCACACCCAGGGATGGTTGCATTGCGATATTCCGGGTACCGATGCCTCAGGTGCGGTCAAGGCGCTGATGGATGACCTGCATGCTGAATTCATTCAGGAAGAAATGCCGAATCGGGTGCACTTGTCCACCTCATGCTGCGAAATCAACTGCGGCGGTCAGGCTGACATTGCCATCATTGTTCAGCATACCAAGCCGCCCAAGATCAACCATGATCTGGTGGCCAACATGTGCGAGCGCCCAACCGTGGTGGCCCGTTGCCCGGTGGCAGCTATCCGGCCAGCCATGGTGAATGGCAGGCCGTCACTGGAAATTGATGAGTCCAAGTGCATGTGCTGTGGTGCCTGCTACCCACCTTGCCCTCCCATGCAGATCAATGACCCGGAGCACAGCAAGCTGGCGATCTGGGTGGGCGGAAAAAATTCCAATGCCCGTGGCAAGCCGACCTTCATGAAGATGGTGGCCTCGGGCTTGCCCAACAACCCGCCGCGCTGGCCTGAAGTGTCGGCCATGGTGAAGAAGATTTTGTACACCTACAAGGAAGATGCGCGCTCCTGGGAGCGGGTGTCTGACTGGATCGAGCGCATTGGCTGGCCGGCCTTCTTTGAAAAGTGTGATTTGCCATTCACCAAGTACCTGATCGACGACTGGCGTGGTTCGCGTTCTAGCTTGAATGCATCGACCCACATCCGTTTTTAAACGCTCCAACATTCGACAAACCGTTGAGGACAGAGCTAAAGGTCTGCCTCGCAAATTATCAGGAACACCATGAAATTTGGCGTACTCGTGAATGAAGGTCCCTACACACATCAGGCGTCTGACAGCGCTTACCAGTTTGTAGTGGCCGCCTTGGCCAAAGGCCATTCCATCCAGCGTGTGTTTTTCTACCACGATGGCGTCAACAACGCGACCCGACTCACCGAGCCGCCGCAAGACGATCGCCATGTGGTCAACCGCTGGTCGACGCTGGCGGCGGAACACAAGGTGGATTTGGTGGTGTGCGTGGCTGCCGCTCTGCGCCGGGGCATCAAGGAAGAGGTACTGGCACCAGGCTTTCGCATTTCAGGCTTGGGTCAGTTGGTGGACAGTGGGATCAAAGCGGACCGTCTGGTCACGTTTGGCGATTAACCCCGTACAGAGAAGCACACACTATGAGCGAACAACAAGCAGCAAGCGGACCCACCGTGAAGAAATTCATGTTTGTCAACCGCAAGGCGCCTTATGGGACCATCTATGCGCTGGAAAGCCTGGAGGTGGTATTGATCACCGCCACCTTCGACCAGGACGTGAGTCTGGTGTTCATTGACGATGGTGTTTATGAACTGGTCAAGGGCCAGCAGACCAAAGGCATTGGCATCAAGAATTTTTCACCCAGCTACCGTGCGCTGGAAGGTTATGACGTTGAAAAACTTTATGTGGATCAAGCTTCGCTGGACCAGCGCGGTCTGACGGAAGGTGACTTGCTGGTACCTGTTGAGGTGCTGGATGCCCAGCAGATAGGTGAACTCATGGCGCAGCAGGACGTGATTCTGAGCTTTTGAGGACAACCAACATCCGACAAACAGTTGAGGACAGAGCTGAAGATCTGTCCCGCAAACTATCACAGGGAACCCCATGTTGCACATCATTAATAAATCGCCTTTTGACGCCAGTTCGCTGGACACCTGCTTGCGCATGGCGCAGCCAGGCCATGCCTTGTTGCTGATTGAAGACGGCGTTTATGCCGCAGCCAAAGGCAGCGCGGTAGAGAGCCGTGTGGCTGAGGCCTGCACCAAATTCACTGTGTTCGCCTTGCAGCCAGACATGGATGCCCGCGGCATGACAGCCAAGCTACTGGACGGTGTCACTCTGACCGATTACGCCGGGTTTGTGGATCTGGTCGAGAAACACAACACCTCGCACTCGTGGCTTTAGGCCTGACGCAGTACACGAATTCATTTTTAACTGGAGAAATATATGAGCTTTGAAATCAACGGCACGACCTATGAAACTGACGAAGAAGGCTACCTTCTGAACTTGGCTGAGTGGACACCCGAGGCCGCCGTCCACCTGGCCGAAGAAGAAAAAGTACCACTCACTGACAACCATTGGGAAGTGATCAATTTCTTGCGCGAGTACTACAACGAGTACCAGATTGCACCCGCCGTGCGTGTGCTGACCAAGGCCATTGGCAAAAAATTTGGCGAAGAAAAAGGCAACAGCAAGTACCTGTACGACTTGTTTCCTTACGGCCCCGCTAAGCAGGCTTGCAAGATTGCCGGTTTGCCCAAGCCGACAGGTTGCATCTGACCTGACGTGATGTCAATGAACTTGCGGGCCACACCCAGTCTGTATTCAGGTCTATAGCCATGTCCATATTGACCATCGCTTATACGGTTTTGTTCTACGTCGCCACGGTTGTGTTTGTCGTTGGACTGACCCGCAAGATTCTTTCTTATGCCAAAACCCCGGCGCCCCTGAAGATTCCCACAACGCCGGCGCCCATCACAGTGGGCGGGGTGCGCTGGCGTATGGCGCGCGAAGTTGTGTTGTTCGAGAGCCTGTTCAAGGCCAGTAAATGGACCTGGATTTTTGGCTGGCTGTTTCACGCCTCGTTGCTGCTTGTTGTTTTGCGGCATCTGCGCTACTTTCAAGAACCCGTCTGGCTGCCTGTGGTGCTGGTTCAGCCGTTTGGTACCTATGCCGGGTTCGCCATGGTCGCCGGTTTGGGTGGACTGTGGGCACGTCGTTGGCTGGTCGATCGGGTTCGTTATATTTCTACGCCATCAGACCATTTGCATCTGGTGCTGTTGTTGGCCATAGGGTTCAGCGGTTTGGCCATGCGGTTTGTGGCCCATACCGACATCGTGGCGCTTAAGGCCTTCGTGTTGGGCCTGATGCGTTTTGATTGGCAGCCATTGCCAACAGACCCTGTGTTGCTGGTTCATTTGGCATTGGTAGCCTTGCTCATGATTATTTTCCCGATCAGCAAGTTGTTGCATGCGCCTGGACTGTTTTTCAGCCCAACCCGCAACCAGGCGGACAACGCCCGTGAAGTTCGCCACATTTCCGCTTGGGCAGCCGCCCTGGACAAGAAAGCCTGAGCACACATACCATGGCAACTGCTGCGTTTGATACCCCCAAGCTCAAGAGCTACCCCGTCATTCCACTGGTGCAAGTGGGCGCGATGGCGCACATCAAGTCGTTTCCGGCCGCAGGCCCGATCCAGAAGGCCTTAGGTTTTCCTGAAGCATTGGCAGACGACTGGCAGGACAAAGCGATTGCCAAGATGGGCGACATGCTGGGTAAATATCGCTCACTCCAGGTCTATATGGATTCCTGTGTGCATTGCGGTGCCTGCTCAGACAAGTGTCATTATTTTTTAGGCTCTGGCGACCCCAAGAACATGCCTGTGGCGCGCCAGGACCTGATGCGCAAGGTCTACCGCCGCTACTTCACCTTTGCGGGTAAACATTTCCCGCAACTGGTTGGTGCGGTAGACCTGACGCGTGAGGTGCTGGACGAGTGGTACAGCTATTTCAACCAGTGTTCCGAATGCCGCCGTTGTTCGGTGTTTTGCCCCTATGGCATTGACACCGCTGAAGTGACCATGGCGGCCCGCGAAATCATGGACTCGATTGGCCTGGGTCAAAAGTATTCCAATGAAATCATTGGCAAAGTGCACCGCATTGGTAACAATTTGGGCTTGCCTGGACCCGCGCTGATCAACACGCTGGAAGGTCTGGAAGAAGACACCAAAGACGAGACGGGTCTTGACATCAAGTTTCCGATTGACGTGAAGGGTGCTGAAGTGTTGCTGATCACGCCATCAGCCGACTTTTTCTCTGAACCACATGTGGAAAGTCTAATTGGCTACGCCAAGGTATTTCATGCCGCAGGGATCAGCTGGACCTTGAGTTCGCATGCATCTGAGGCCGGTAATTTTGGCATGTTCATTGGCAACTACGAGCAAATGCGCAACATCTCCATGCGCGTCAAGGAAGCAGCCCTTGAATTGGGTGTCAAGCGCATTGTGGTGGGGGAGTGTGGTCATGCTTGGCGCGTGGCATACAGTTTCTGGAACACCTTGATTGGGCCGTTTGATTACCTCGACCAACGCTACCCGGTGCCCCAGCACATATGCGAACTCACCGACGATTTGATTCAGCGCGGTGCGTTGCAGTTTGATAAAGAGGCCAATGACAACCGCATCATCACATTTCACGATTCGTGCAATGTGGCGCGAGGTTCGCGCATGGGCAATATGGCGGGGGGGCAATTTGTCATTCCACGCCGAATCATCACCTCCGTCGCAAATCACTTTCATGACATGTCGCCCGAGACGATCCATGAGAGCACGTTCTGCTGCGGTGGTGGCGGCGGATTGTTAACAGATGACTTGATGGAGCTGCGGGTCAAGGGTGCTTTGCCCCGCATGGAAGCCTTGAAACACGTGGTGGATGACCACGGCGTAAATTTCATGGCAACAATTTGCGCCATCTGCAAAGCCCAATTCACCAAAGTGTTGCCATATTACGGCTTCAACATGAGCATGATCGGCGGGGTTCACCAATTGGTCAGCAAGGCAATTCGCCTGGGTGACAAGTAGGCCCGCCCCGCATACCGCCAAGTACACAAACCAGGAGACTTCGACATGTCTGCGACCCCCGAATCCATTGCTGCCAAACCCATGACGTTTCGTCGTTACAAAGACGGTGATGCCAAAGTCAAAAACTGGCAAGCCGATATTTTTGATGCTGGGCACTCCCATAAATGCCCCACCTATATTCAGAGTACGCCGCCTTGCCAGGGCAGTTGCCCGGCCGGCGAAGACATTCGTGGCTACCTCAATATTGTGCGAGGGATAGAGAAGCCTCCAACAGGCATGCTTTGGCAAGAGTATGCATTTCGGCGCTTAACTGAAGCCAACCCGTTCCCTTCGGTCATGGGGCGTGTTTGCCCGGCACCTTGTGAGTCGGGCTGCAACCGTAACCAGCTTGAAGATTTTGTTGGCATCAACTCGGTTGAGCACTTTCTTGGCGACTACGCCATCAAGGCCAAGTTGGCCTACAACAAGCCCGCGCATCAGACAGGAAAAACCGTCGCTGTGATCGGTGGTGGGCCAGCCGGTATGTCGACGGCCTATCAGCTCGCTCTTAAAGGTCACTCGGTCACCATTTTTGATGAGCGTGCAGAGTTGGGCGGCATGATGCGTTACGGCATCCCCGGCTTCCGTACCCCACGTGACGTGTTGGACGCCGAGATTCAGCGAATTCTTGACTTGGGTGTCACCACCCGCATGAATTGCCGTATTGGTACAGATGTGACCATGGCGCAGATTCGCGAAAGCTACGACGCCGTGTTTTTGGGTCTGGGTGCGCAAGCCGGCCGTGCGTTGCCAGTCGAAGGTGCTGATGCCCCTAACTGTGTCACAGCCACTTCCTTTTTGAAGGCCTTCAACGACGGTCGGTTGCGCCATGTGGGCAAACGTGTGGTCGTCATTGGTGGGGGCGACACCTCCATCGACGTAGCCACAGTTGCGCGCCGTCTGGGTCATATCGACAAGATCCATGAGTCTGACCGCCCGGAGCATGCCATAGCGGGTCATGTGGCTCATGACGTGGCGGCAGCTTCGGTGCGTCAGGGCGCAGAAGTGACGTTGACCACGATCTTCGACATTGCGAAAATGCAGGCATCCAAGCATGAGGTTGATCACGCGTTGTCCGAGGGGATCACCATTCGGGGCAGCATGGCGCCGGTGGCTGTGATACGAGGTGAAGATGGCCGTGCTGTAGCGTTGCGTATCATCCGCTGCGAAGCTAAGATAGTGGGTGGCCGCCTGGAGATCAAGAACATCGAAGGCACAGAAGAAGATATCCCGGCCGACTTGATCGTCTCTGCCATTGGGCAAGCGGTCGACTTTACCGGTCTGGAAGAGTTCAACAATGGCAAAGGTGCCATCAATTCAGATAAGAATTACCAGGTGCAGGGGCAGCCCGGTTTCTTTGTGGGCGGAGATGTGGTGCGTCCGCACTTGTTGACCACAGCCATTGGCCATGGGGCGATAGCCGCCGACGGTATTGACCGCTTCTTGCAACATGAGGCCCTTGAAAAGCGCCCCAAAATCGACGTGCACACGTTTGATTTGAAGCGCAAGATGATTGAAAAGGGTTTGAGTTTCACGGAGGTTCATGAGCCCACCCGTGGCACGGATAAGAGCACAGCGGCCATTCACAATTTTGACAACCGTTCAGACCGTTATGTGATTTCCCACAAGGAATTGTTTCTTGGGCACTTCCCGTTTGTGCCACGCAATGTCCGGGGTATTACCTCGCTTACTGCAGAACAAGCGCTGGACAACTTCGAAGAGCGTTTGCAACCTTTGCTTGAAGCACAGGCAACCGCAGAAGCTAAGCGCTGCATGAGTTGTGGTCAATGTTTTGAGTGCGACAACTGCGTTGTGTATTGCCCGCAGGTTGCCGTGTTCAAGGTGCCCAAGGCAAAGGCCACCATCGGGCGCTACGTGGATACCGATTACAGCAAGTGCATTGGTTGCCATATTTGCGCTGATGTGTGCCCCACCGGCTATATCCAGATGGGCTTGGGGGACTAGCCCATGCCTGGGTTCGCCTTTCC
Organism: Rhodoferax sp.; assembly: GCF_028688795.1. Classification (GTDB taxonomy): domain Bacteria; phylum Pseudomonadota; class Gammaproteobacteria; order Burkholderiales; family Burkholderiaceae_C; genus Rhodoferax. The sequence goes on from NZ_JAQTXM010000007.1 coordinate 89,612, forward strand.
CTTGAGGAGCGCACTTGGCGCGGCGCTGGTCATGACCAGTCTGCTGGCAGTCGCCCTGGCCTGGGCTGGTGAAGCAGATCAGGCGTCAAAGCGCACCCCCTTGCCGGTCATCGAGTCAGCTCTGGGGGGGCAGTGCGTGGCCGACCCTGCTTTCATGCGGCGCAATCACATGACGTTGCTCAAGCATCAGCGAGATGAGACGGTGCACGGCGGTGTTCGCAAAGCGCCGTACGCACTAAAAGATTGCATCGCCTGCCACGCAAGTAAAACGACCAACAGTGTGACGGCGTCAGAAACCAACTTTTGTCAGAGCTGCCACACTTATGCAGCGGTCAAAATCGACTGCTTTGAGTGCCATGCCAACAAGCCACAGGCCAAGCCATGAGTGCACCCCAACCCCTTGAATCGCAGAACGAGTCGGCCCAAGTCAAGGCCAGGCGCGGCTTTCTGGGTGTCGCTGCCGCTGGACTGGTCGGCGTCATGCTGGCGCCCGGCATACGGCTGATTGAAATTGCCCAAGCGGCCACCGTTGACACATCTGCAACTGGTGCTAACCCCAAGGTGCGCTGGGGCATGTTGATTGACACCACCAAATGCACCCCCGGTTGCTCAGATTGTGTAAAGGCATGCAACACCGAAAATGGCTTGTCGGGTGGCACCAAGAGCACCGATTCCCAGTGGATTCGCAAAATCGAAATCAAGGAAGTTCGCACCGGGAAAACCCAGTCGCTGCCGGTGATGTGCCAACACTGTGCTGAGCCGCCTTGCGTTGACGTATGCCCCACCGGGGCGTCGTTCAAGCGCGCTGATGGCATCGTGTTGGTGGACAAACACCTGTGCATAGGATGCCGCTATTGCATGATGGCCTGCCCCTACAAGGCGCGCTCTTTTGTGCATGAGCCACTGGACAACCAAAAACCTGATGCGCCACGCGGCAAGGGCACGGTCGAGTCATGTACCTTGTGCGTTCACAAGGTGGACCGGGGCGAGTCTCCGGCCTGCGTCAGTGCTTGCTCAGCTGCGGGTCACGGTGCCATGGAGTTTGGTGACCTGAACGACCCCAATAGTGACATTTCTCGCCGCATTCGTGACATTCAGACCACCCAGTTGCGTGCTGATCTCAAGCTGGACCCGGGCGTTCACTACCACGGAATTTGACACATGAGAACACCCTCTGACATCCGCAACTTCTGGTTGCTTACCGTATTTGGCGGTTTGGTCACGACCATAGGACTTGGTGCTGCGCACTACATGGAGTTGCATGGGCACATTGTGAGCGGCATGAACAACCAGGTGGTCTGGGGTTTGCCCCACGTATTTGCTATCTTCATGATTGTTGCGGCCTCGGGCGCACTTAACGTCGCGTCCATCGGATCGGTTTTTGGACAGCCGGTGTATAAACCCCGCGCACCGCTCTCTGGCCTGCTCAGCATTGCTTTGCTGATGGGCGGTCTGATGGTGCTGATGCTTGATCTGGGTCGACCGGAGCGCGCCATTGTGGCGGCTACGCACTACAACTTCAAGTCTGTCTTTGCCTGGAACGTGTTTCTTTACTCCGGCATGGTGGGCATTGTTGCTGTTTACCTGTGGACGATGTTTGAGCGCCGCTTTAACCACTTATCCAAACCTGCCGGATTGGCGGCACTGGTGTGGCGCTTTGTACTGACCACCGGCACGGGTTCCATTTTTGGTTTTTTAGTGGCACGCCAGGCCTACCAGTCTGCCCTGCTGGCGCCCTTGTTTATCGTGCTGTCGTTCGGATGGGGACTAGCGGTGTTTTTGATGGCTCAGTCAAGTATGTATGCATGGAACGATCGTCACCTGACACCTGAAATCCAACGTCGCATGGCGCGGTTGCTGGGTGTGTTCATCGCCGCATCCTTGTATCTGGTGGCTGTTTACCACCTGACGAATCTGTACTTTGCCCGGCAAGCTGCTTTTGAGGCATTTATCTTGCGTGACGGAGGTATTTATCCCCTCTTGTTCTGGGGCGGCTATGTTGTGCTTGGCGCTATTGCACCCTTGGTGCTGCTTTTTCACCCCAAGTTGATCGGCGAGCGGGCAACGCTGGTTGCCTCTGTATTGGTGATTTTGGGTGCTCTGGCGTGGCTGTATGTCTTCATTGTCGGTGGGCAGGCCTTTCCGTTGGACATTTTCCCCGCCCATGTGGTGACCAGCAGTTTTGGCGATGGGCAGATCGCCAGCTACAAACCATCTGTACCTGAGCTTTTATTGGGTGTGGGTGGGATGGGCGCAGCCTTTTTGATGACCATTGTCGGCATGCGGATGTTTGACTTCATGCCACAGGATGACTTTGTTTCTGCAAAGTCCTGAAAATGAGCAGCTTGCTGATTTCTGCCGCCCATAAATCATCCGGCAAGACGACGGTGACGGTGGGCTTGTGTGCAGCCTTGTCGGCTCAAGGCACGGTGGTACAGCCGTTCAAGAAGGGGCCCGATTACATCGACCCGATGTGGTTGGCACAGGCCAGCGGGCGTGACTGCTTTAATCTTGACTCCTACCTGATGACGCAAGAGCAGATCACTGACTGCTTCACGCGTCAATCGGTGGGGTCTGACATCAGCATCGTCGAGGGTAACAAAGGCTTGTACGATGGCCTTGCATTGGACGGCAGCAACAGCAATGCTGCGCTGGCGCATTTGCTGGATATGCCTGTGGTGCTAGTGCTCGACGCACGCGGCATGACGCGCGGTATTGCCCCGCTGATTTTGGGCTATCAGGCATTTGACGCGCACATCCGTATTGCAGGCGTCATTCTGAACCAACTGGGTGGTGCTCGCCACGAATCCAAACTGCGGGCTGTGATTGAATATTACACCGACGTTCAGGTGCTCGGCGCCATCGGCCATGACCCACGTCTGGCTGTGGTGGAGCGCCATTTGGGACTGATGCCCAACCATGAGTTGGACGACGCCAGTCAGCGAGTGCGTGCCATGGGTGAGCTAATCGGTTCCCAGGTTGATTTATCCAAGGTGCTGCAGATTGCCGCCAGTGTCGCGCCGCTGCTGTCCTCAGCTATTGCACCGACGGCCACACCGCCCACCCTGCAACCATCTCGTGTTCGGATTGGACTGGCACGCGACAAAGCCTTTGGCTTCTACTACCCGGACGACCTGCTGGCATTGGAGCAAGCCGGGGCCGAGATCATTCCGTTCGACACGCTGCATGACACCCGCTTGCCCGAGGTCGATGGTCTGTTTATCGGCGGCGGATTTCCTGAAATGTTCATGCCAGAGTTGCAGGCCAATACGGCTCTGCGCAGCAGCATCAAAGCCGCCATTGAATCCGACATGCCGGTCTATGCCGAATGTGGCGGCCTCATGTACTTGGCGCGTACGTTGCGCTGGAAAGGCGAGGTTTACAACATGGTGGGTGCCCTGGCTGCCGATGTTGTTATGCACGATCGTCCGGTGGGTCGTGGCTATGTGGCACTGGAAACCACCAGCGATGCGCCCTGGCGAACCGACATCGGACAGACGCTGCGCGGGCATGAGTTTCATTACTCCAGCCTGGAAAACGTGGCTCCCGGGCTGAAGTTTGCCTACCGCGTCAAGCGTGGGCACGGCGTGGACGGCGAGCGCGACGGCATTGTTTATCGAAAGGTGCTCGCCTCCTACGCCCATCTGCGTAGCGGCGCTGGATCAGATTGGGCCGCGCAATTTGTGGCCTTTGTTCGTGCGCAAAGCATGACTTTGAAAGCGCCGATACCGGCGTTGGTGGCGACCATGAGCGTTTTGGTCAGCGGCAAAGCGATCGATACCGACACCGAAGGCTATATAAAAAATCTGGACGAATGGTCTGAGGAATTTGCGCTGGCCCGAGCGAAAGCGGAGCATTTGGAGCTTACTGAGGCACATTGGCAAGTCATTGCATTTTTGCGTGCTTACTACGAAGAGCATCGGGTGCAGGCGCAGGTGCGGGCCATGATTTGGCATTTCTCGAAAGTTTGGGGTCCTGAGTTGGGCAACAATCATCATTTACACACGCTTTTCCCGATTGGGGGACCGCAAAAGCAAGGCAACCGATTGGCCGGTCTTTTGAAGACCAAAGGCGAACATTAATTCTCATAAGGAGCGACAGCATGTTTAACTTGACCGACGCCGCTGCAAAGCAGATTCAACAGGCGGCTGATGCCAGTGGTACCAGCGAAATGGCGCTGCGAGTGGCAGCAAAAAAAGATGCTGACGGCGCATTGCAATACGGTATGGGCTTTGATCATCCCAACGAAGACGACATGAAGCTGGACCTTCAGGGTGTTGCCGTTGTCATTAACGGAGAGTCGCAGGCGTTGCTGTTTGACACCGTGCTGGATTTTGTGGAGCTCAATCCGGGCGAGTTCAATTTTATTTTCATGCATGCCAGCCATCCGTCATGTGGTGTGGACACAGCGGGCTCTGGCGGGTGTGCTAGCGGTGGATGCAGCAGTGGTGGTTGCGGCAGCAAAGGCCTCACCCATTGAAAGCAGATGTGAAGCCCATGAAGCCAAACCTTGGTAAGGTCTACCTGGTGGGTGCTGGCCCTGGCGACCCGGAGCTGCTCACACTGCGGGCTGTGCGTTTGCTTCAAAAAGCTGATGTCATTGTTTATGACAATCTGGTGTCACCCGGTGTGCTTGACTTTGTCCCACCTGCAGCAGAGCGAATTTACGCCGGCAAGCGACGCAACGAGCACACCTTGCGCCAGGAGCAGATCAACAGTTTGCTGGTCAAGCTTGCGGGGGAGGGTAAGCAGGTCGTGCGACTAAAAGGCGGCGACCCTTTCATATTCGGTCGTGGTGGTGAAGAATTGCAAACGCTCGCTGCACATGGTGTGGCTTTTGAAGTGGTTCCGGGCGTGACCGCAGCCTCTGGTGTGTCAAGTTATGCCGGCATTCCGCTCACGCACAGGGACTATGCACAGTGCTGCTTGTTTGTCACGGGACACCTCAAAGATGGCACGGCTGACTTGGATTGGCCGAGTCTGGTCAGACTAAACCAGACCGTGGTGATTTACATGGGCTTGGGCGGGTTGCCTGAAATCTGTCGTCAGATGATGGCGCACGGTGCTGCCTCAAACCTGCCCATTGCTGTTGTGCAAGACGGCAGCATCGTCACGCAAAAAGTAGTCACAGGAACTTTGGCGGACATGCCTGAAAAAGTGGCTCAAGCCGGTTTGAAATCCCCGTGTCTCACAATCATTGGTGAAGTTGTCAAATTGCACGAAGAGTTGGCTTGGTTTAACCCGGTCCAAAGTGAGGTGGCTGCGCGATGAAGCCTGGCTTTGTCAGCGTTAGCTCTTGATTTTGTGATTGTGATCGCCGATGGCCTTGGCGCCATCGGGTGTGCTGCGGTATTCAAACGAAAAAACCGCTGCTTCCACCCGCGACCGTAAATTGAGCTTGTCCATGATGTGGCGCACGTGCAGCTTGACAGTGTTGTGGCTGATATCAAGCGCCTTTGCGATGACCTTGTTGCTCTGTCCGCTGGCAACATGGTCAAGCACCTGGCGTTCACGCTCGGTTAACGTTGCAACCAGATCACCCATGGCCGAGCCTTTCGGGCCAGTTTGAAGAATCTGGGCGAACTTCAGCATCATCGCTGACGCGACCACCATTTCGCCGCGCGCAGCACGGCCAATGGCGTCTATCACCTCTTCGGGCTCCATGTCTTTGAGCAAGTAGCCACGTACCCCGGCCCGCAACGCGGCAGACATGTCGTCTTCGTTGTCACTCATCGTGAGGATCACCACAGGCGTGTCGAGTTCCCCTGCGCGAATCATCCTCAGCACGCTCAGGCCATCAGTCTGGGCCAGCCGCAAGTCCAGAACAAGCAAATCTGGCTGGTGCTCGCGTAGCATGGGCATCACCAAATCCGGGTTGCCAGTGGCCGCGACGACGGCCATGCCACCCCGGTGCTCCAACAATTCGGTCAGGCCGCTTCTACACAGCGAATGGTCGTCGACCAGCATGATGCGTGTTTTAGTGGTCATGATGCTCTATCACTTGCTGTGTTGTTGCGCGGAATGCTCAAGCGCACCCGCGTACCGATGCCGTCGTTGCTGCCCACTTCGAGGCGACCGTTCAAGCGATGTGCCCGGCTTTGCATGATGTCCAGACCAAAGTGCGTAGAGGGCACCATGGGTCGGGCAGAAGTCACAATGGTTGCGACAGAGGGCTCGTCCATTCCCAATCCGTCATCTTCGATTAGAAATTCAAGATGCTGAGAGGTTTGGCTGATCAGCACCACGGCATGGCGTGCCATGGAGTGTTTGGCGATGTTCGCCAGTGCTTCCTGAATGATGTAAAACACCTGCACTTCCTGCTCATCCGTCAGGTTCAGGTTGGATGCCGAATTGCGTATTTCAAGTGCGATGGCATTTTTGGTAAAAAAGCTGTCTGCGATGGTGCCCAGTGCGTGTAGCAAGCCAAGTGGGTCCATGCGTGTGCGGAAGTAAGTCATGACCTCCCGCAGGTTGTCATGCACTTCGGTCACTGCCGTTTTCAGGTCTGAGAAATACTTCAGGGCCTTTTCCTCATCATGGGCCACGATGGCATCGCTCAATAGCGGCAACCGCATTCGGGCGTAGGCCAGTGTTTGTGCCAGCGCATCGTGTACCTCGTTGACCATATCCTGACGCTCTTTCATCACCGTCACTCGCAAACGCTCGCGCTCAATGCGGGCGTTGTGCAAAGACAACCCCAACAACTGACCAATCAGTCGCAGCAGGGTTTCTGTCGGCGCGTCAATCTTTCGGTTGCTCTCGAAAAACAAGTTATAGATGCCGAGAATTTGCTGGTTGTGGTTTAGCGAAATGGCCAGAACACTCTTACATTTCAATCCAAAATACTTTGAGTCGCCGCCGTGCTTGCTGCATGACGATACGTCTTCAATCCAAGCCAAGGCATCGGCATTGGCTGCCATGCCGCATACGCCGCAGTGCCGGTCAACCAGTCGCTCAGAGTCCACCAGATCACTTGGTAGCCCCTGCTGCGCGATCAATCGCAAGAATTTGCCGTCGTCCGTCAATATCCGAACAGCCCCCGCTTGCGCGCCGGCCAAGGCAATGATCGCGTCCAGAAAACGTGACAACAACGCTTCTATGTCCTCAGGCATGACAAGATCTGATGCCAGTAATGTGGCAACGAACGCAACGTCCGAAGAATTTGGTTTGGCAGGAAAGGCAGTGATTGAACGCATCTTGGCTAAATATTTCGGACCATGGTAAGAGATAAATACCAACTTATGTATTGCGGAAAACCAAGGGGTGTGCGGATTTATTTCGCCATGCTACCCATTTGGGCTACTTCCAACCACCCGTGGCGGTGATAGACGCGATCGGTGACCTTGTTTTTAATAGGGTCACTTTGCATCTTTGTGAATGTCCGTTGGGTCAGCACAGTTCGCATTCCTTGTCTATTGCCAATTCAGTCAAAGAGCGCTCATCGCATGTCTGTCATACCGATTCACGACCCTCTCCGCCCACCTCTGGCTGATGCCACGCTTGAAACGCGCAACACCACCTGCTACATGTGCGCCTGCCGCTGCGGCATCCGGGTGCACTTACGCAACGGCGAGGTGCGCTACATCGAAGGCAACCCCGAGCACCCGCTGAACCAGGGCGTGATCTGTGCCAAAGGATCTTCGGGCATCATGAAGCAATATTCGCCCGCCCGGCTGACCAAGCCGCTGCTTCGTAAACCCGGCAGCGACCGTGGCGAAGGCCAGTTCGAGGAAATCGAATGGGAGGTGGCCTTCTCCATGCTGGAAGAGCGTCTCGCGAAGATTCGCGCCACCGACCCCAAAAAGTTTGCCCTGTTCACCGGGCGTGACCAGATGCAGGCGCTCACCGGTCTGTTCGCACGCCAGTTTGGCACGCCCAACTACGCTGCCCACGGTGGCTTTTGCTCAGTCAACATGGCCGCCGGGATGATATACACCATCGGCGGCTCGTTCTGGGAGTTTGGCGGCCCCGATCTGGAGCGCGCCAAGCTGTTTGTGATGATCGGCACCGCCGAAGACCACCACTCCAACCCGATGAAGGCGGCCCTGAGCAAGTTCAAACGCAACGGTGGCCGCTTTGTGTCGATCAACCCGGTGCGCACCGGCTACTCGGCCATTGCCGACGAGTGGGTGCCGATCAAACCCGGCACCGACGGCGCGCTGTTACTGGCCTTGATTCATGAACTCATCAAACTCGGCCTGTACGACCGCGAGTTTCTGGCCCGCTACACCAATGCCGGCCAACTGGTTAACCAGGACAGCGCCAGCGACGACTTCGGCATGTTCCTTCGCAACCCCGAGGGCGACATCGGCAACCCGCTGCGCCCGGCCAATTTCAAATGGTGGGACCGGCTCACCGAACGAGACGTAGCTGACCACAAGGAAGGCGCCGACCCGGCCCTGCTCGGCCACTTCAAACTGCCCGACGGCACCGCCGCCGTGCCCGCCTTTCAGCTGCTCGAAGAACGCGTCAAACCCTACACCCCCGAGTGGGCCGAAGGCATTACCGGCATTCCAGCGGCCACCATCCGCCGCCTGGCGCACGAGATGGGCATCACCGCGCGGGATCAAAAAATTGAGCTACCCATCGCCTGGACCGACAGCTGGGGCAAGCGCCACCACTCGGTCACCGGCAACCCGGTGGCTTTTCATGCCATGCGCGGCCTGGCGGCGCACTCCAACGGCTTTCAGACCATTCGTTCGCTGTCAATTTTGATGTCGATGCTGGGCACCATCGACCGCCCGGGCGGCTTCCGCCACAAAGCGCCCTACCCGCGTGCCGTACCGCCCAATGCCCGCCCGCCCAAAGGGCCGCAGGCCGTCAAACCCAACACGCCGCTGGATGGCGCGCCGCTGGGCTGGCCCGAGAGCCCGGACGATTTGTTTGTGGACGACCAGGGCCAGCCGGTGCGCATCGACAAAGGCTTCTCCTGGGAGCACCCGTTGTCGGCCCACGGCCTGATGCACAACGTCATCACCAACGCCTGGAAAGGTGACCCCTACCGCATCGACACCTTGCTGATCTTCATGGCAAACATGGCGTGGAACTCCACCATGAACACGTCTGAAGTGCGCAACATGCTCAACGACAAGCACACCGAGGGCGAGCACAGCGAGGGCGAGCACAGCGGCGAGTACAAGATTCCGTTCCTGGTGGTGTGCGACGCCTTCCAGTCAGAGATGACCGCCTTTGCCGACCTGATCCTGCCCGACACCACGTACCTGGAACGCAACGATTGCATGTCGATGCTGGACCGCCCGATCTCCGAGTTCGATGGCCCGGCCGACTCGGTGCGCATTCCGGTGGTGGCACCCAAAGGCCAGTGCAAACCGTTCCAGGAGGTACTGGTGGAGCTGGCCGGGCGCCTCAAGTTGCCCGCCTTCACGCAGTCAGATGGCAGCCGCAAGTTCAAGGGCTACACCGACTTCATCGTCAACTACGAAACCGCGCCGGGCTCCGGCATCGGCTTCCTGGCGGGCTGGCGCGGCAAGAGCGGAGAGAAATCCATGCGCGGCGAGCCCAACCCCAAGCAGTGGGAAATGTACGAAAAAAACAACTGCGTCTTCCATTACGCGATGCCGCTAGAACACCAGTACATGCGCAACTGGAACCAAGGCTACATGGACTGGGCGCAACAGGTCGGCATCCGGCGCGACAAAGACCCGATCGTGATCCACATCTACTCTGAATTTTTGCAGGGCTTTCGCCGCGCCGCGCAGGGCAAGCGCCCCGGCAAGCAGCCGCCAGACCATTTGCGCAAACGGGTGGAAACCTACTTCGACCCTCTGCCGTTTCATTACGTGCCGCTGGAAGTGCAGGCGACCGACACCGCCAAATACCCGCTCAACGCGATCACCCAGCGACCGATGGCGATGTACCACTCGTGGGACTCGCAAAACGCCTGGTTGCGCCAAATTCACACACACAACTACCTGTTTGTCAGCCCCAGAACGGCCCAGGCGCAAGGCATTCTTGATGGTGGCTGGATGTGGGTTGAGTCACAGTGGGGCAAGGTGCGCTGCATGTGCCGCTACTCCGAAGCTGTAGAGCCCGGCACGGTCTGGACCTGGAACGCCATCGGCAAGTCCGCCGGGGCCTGGAATCTGAGTGCAGACGCCAATGAATCACAAAGAGGCTTTTTGCTCAACCACCTGATCTCGGAGGTGTTGCCGCCTTCAAGTGCCGGCAAAGCGATCTCCAACTCGGACCCCATTACCGGCCAGGCCGCCTGGTATGACGTGAAGGTCCGCATCTACAAGGCGGCGGATGACGAGCCGCAGCAAACGTCGCCGCAATTCAAGGCGGTACCTGCCGCTCCCGGTATGCGCCAGGTGTTGCCGCGCATTCAGGCTTATTTTGCGGGCAAGGGAGACACGAAATGACCCAACTCGCCTTGGTCATCGACCTGAATGTGTGCGTGGGCTGCCATGCCTGCGTGACCAGTTGCAAGCAGTGGAATACCTCCGGCACAGCCGGGTCGCTGGTGGACCTGAACCCCTACGGCAAAGACCCCAGCGGCACCTTCTTCAACCGGGTGCAAACCTTTGAGGTGGGAGAGTACCCCAACACGCAGACTGTCCACTTTCCCAAATCGTGTTTGCACTGCGAAGACCCGCCCTGCGTGCCGGTTTGCCCTACCGGCGCCAGCTACAAGCGCGCTGAAGACGGTATTGTGCTGGTGGACTACGACAAGTGCATCGGTTGCAAATACTGCACCTGGGCCTGCCCATATGGTGCACGCGAGTTCGACGAAGAGCGCAAGGTCATGACCAAATGCACGCTGTGCGTGGACCGCGTCACTGACATCAAGCTGCCTGAGCCTGAACGCAAGCCGGCCTGTGTGCTGGCCTGTCCTGCCAATGCCCGCTTGTTTGGTGATGTGCATGACCCCGAATCGGTGGTTTCCAAGGCCATTGCCGAGCGTGGTGGCTATCAGCTCATGCCCGAGTGGGGCACGCGCCCGGCCAACCACTACCTGCCGAGGCGCAAGACCGAAATCCGCATTCACCCCGAAGACCTTGAGCGCGTGGACAACCCACGAAAAATCGACGCCCAGCAGCCCGAGCTTGGCCACCGCACTCCTGGCCGTGAAGACTTTGCAACCTGACCTTAGAGCCCACCATGCAGCCAGCTTTTTCTGTCATTTTTCTCACCACACTGATTGGTGCCGCTCAGGGCCTGTTTTTGGCGCTGTACGGCGCTGAGCTGACTGGTTTGGGTGGACTCTCCCCTGAAGACCACCAACGCTTTTTAGTCATTGGAAGTCTCGTTGCATTGGTGCTCACGAGTTTGGGCTTGATCGCCTCATTTTTTCACTTGGGCCATCCTGAGCGGGCCTGGCGCTCGGCCGCCATGTGGCGCACGTCCTGGTTGTCACGTGAAGTGATTGCGTTGCCGTTGTTCATGGCAGGGTTGTTCGTCTATGGTGTCGCCCATTTGATGGGTTTGAATGGCACGCTGTGGATTGGCGCCGTGGTCGTGGTGCTATGCCTGTCCCTGTTCGTGTGCACAGCCATGATTTACGCTTCGGTGCGGTTTTTACAGGAGTGGGCCAGTGCGCTCACGCTGATCAACTACTTCTTGCTGGGTTGTGCCTCCGGCTTGACGCTGGCGACTGCGCTGGCTGCCATTTTGGGTGCATCTGATTGGGCAGCAGCTTACGCTTGGGGTGCTGGCTTGCTAACAGTGCTGGCTTTTTTTACACGCAGTGCCTCCCTTTTGCGCAATGCCCGACTCAAGCCCAAATCAAATCTGCAAAGCGCCATTGGCATCAAACACCCACGAATCGTGCAAAAGGCGCAGGGGTTCATGGGCGGATCATTTAATACCCGCGAGTTCTTTCATGGGCGCACGGCGCAGATGCTGCGCTCGGTCAAATGGACTTTCCTGTTGATGGTGTTTCCACTGCCGCTGCTGTGCCTGACCCTGGGTGTCAATGCCACCTCGACAGCGCTTTTGTTCCTGGCTTTTGCCCTGCAGTACACCGGCTTGCTGGCCGAGCGCTGGTTCTTCTTTGCGCAGGCCAATCACCCCCAGAATCTGTACTACCAAACCATTTCTTGAACAATTTTTTTATTTTGCCGGTGGTTTCCAAACCGATCCGGTCGCAGGAGCACTACGATCCAATGGGAATCATGAATAGTTTAGACAGTTGCTCCGGCCCGCTTTTACCAAGAAAATTGGCGCTTATTGCTCGTGCCCTTATTGGTTTGGCGATGCTCATGCTTTTGGACGGTCCGGTGCATGCCGCTGCAGAAAGTGTCGTGCCTTCTTCGAGCCTGCCTTGGTGGTTTTGGCCGCTCGCCCTTTTTGTGACATGTTTCTTTATCGGCATAGTGGCCGTGCCTGCAGGCATTGGCGGTGGCACGTTGTTCGTGCCCATTATTGGCGGTTTTTTCCCGTTTCATCTTGACTTTGTGCGCGGTGCTGGTTTGCTGGTGGCACTGGCCAGCGCCTTGGCGGCAGGCCCCTTGCTGCTACGCGGTGGTTTGGCGAGCATGCGCTTGGCGTTGCCGTTGGCATTACTTGCGTCCATCAGTTCGATCTTCGGCGCCATGCTAGGCCTGGCCATGCCCGCATCAACAGTGCAAACTCTGCTGGGTGTGATTGTGCTGGGGATTGTGGTACTCATGTTGACAGCCAAAAAGTCAGAGTTTCCTCATGTTGCACAACCAGATAGGCTTTCCAGCGCCTTGGGAATACATGGCATCTTTATCGATGGTGCGTCAGGCCAAGCCATCAACTGGCAAGTGCATCGCACCCCCACGGGTTTGTTCATATTTTTGTTGATTGGTGTCATGGCGGGTATGTTTGGCATTGGCGCCGGTTGGGCCAATGTGCCCGCGCTCAACCTGCTGATGGGGGCTCCTTTAAAAGTGTCGGCTGGTACTTCGAGCCTGGTGTTGTCGCTGGTTGATTCGTCTGCGGCCTGGGTCTATATCAATCGGGGTGCCGTTTTGCCTATGATTGCCGTGCCATCAGTCGTCGGCATGATGGCTGGCGCAAAGATTGGGGCGCGCTTGCTAAACGTGCTCAAAGGTTCCGTCATTCGCAAAATGGTCATTGGATTGCTGCTTTTTGCGGGTTTTCGCGCGCTGCTCAAGGGCTTGGGTATCTGGGTTTAAGGAATAACGACATCATGAAAACACCCACTTCTGAGAATACTCAACTGCAGAAAGCTGAGGCCAATCTTTACGCTTTATTGCTTGATTGGGGCACCCGTGTTGGATTGTTGGTGCTCGTATTTGGCTTTGCTGCGTACGTGCTTGGTTTTATCACCCCGCATGTTTCCCTGGATCAATTGCCTCAGCTCTGGAGTCAGCCGGTGGCTATCTACCTGCAAAAAACAGATACCCCAACAGGTTGGGGGTGGTTGGTGCATGCAGGCAAAGGAGACATGCTGAATTTGGTTGGTATCGCCATCTTGGCGGGTTGCTCTTTGCCGCCGCTACTGGGATTGATTCCGCTTTACCTCAAACGGCGTGACTACGCTTATGCTGGAATTTGTGCTGCAATCATTCTGGTGTTGGTGCTGGCTGCATCTGGTGTTTTGAGCGGAGGCCATTGAACATGAGTCAGCTCTTTACTCGCCTGTTGCTGGCGACCGAACATACCGAATTTGATGCTGGCGCTGAGGCCGTGGCCATCAGCATGGCTCAGCGCTGTCAGTTGCCTTTGGCAATGGTGTTGCCGCTGGTAAGTAACCCTGAGTTTGAGGCGCTGGCCCCTGACATTGCTTTGCGTGCCGAGCAGGAGGCTGCCGTAAAAATCGCCGAGATCCGCGCCAAAGCTCAGGCGCAAGGGGTGGCCATTGATCTGCGTGTGCGCCGTGGCGAAGAGCCCTACCAGGAAATCCTCGCCGAGGCCCGCGAAAGAGACACTGAACTGATCATCGTTCGGCGACGTGGCAAGCGCGGCTTTTTAGCCAACTTGCTGGTGGGTGAAATGGTGAGCAAAGTGCTGGCACATGCCCCGTGTCATGTGTTGTTTGCGCCACGCGATGCGCACATGTGGAATCAGGGTGTATTGGTCGCCGCTGAGCCGGGTGAGCTAGGTCTGCGCCTGGTCAAAACGGCCGCCGCCATTGCCGCTGAATGTAGCTTGCCGCTACATCTGGTTTATGTCACTGCCAGTGAAACCAAATCAACTGCAATCGCCGATTTCCTTGTCGAAGCGCAGGCTGCGGCACTGCAACTCGGTGTTAGTCTGAAAATTGAGTTGCGCCATGGGAAAGCCTACACAGAAATTTTGGCTGCCGCATCTGGAAGTCAAGTTGATTTGTTAGTCATTGGTAGCAGAGGTGACAGCAACATTGGCAGAGCCATGATCGGTGGTGTAGCCCAGAAGGTCATCGGTTTGTCAGAGAAGCCTGTGCTTGCACTTAATCTAATTCGAAAACCTGGAGACAACGCATGAGTGACGCACTGAACTACCTCATCAAGACCCGGCCTGAAACCGTCAGCCATTACTTTGCTTTTTTGAAAGAAACCGGCAAACACCTTGACCCCAAGACTCGTAACCTGATTTCGGTTATCAGCAAGGTGCATTCCCAGACGGACCGCGGCTTTCGCCAGTATTTGGGCCGTGCGCTGCGGGAGGGGAGCAGTCCGATGGAAGTATTGGATGCATTGCTGATGGCGTTTCCCATATTGGGCCTGGCCAAAATCGTCTGGGCTGTCGACATCATTCTGGACATGAAAATCCCGGGCTTTGCACCCGATGTCATCACCCAGTTGACCCCCGCACCGGGCCAGTGGCGCGATGTGATGGCGGCCAAAGATGTGCCTGACGCTGAAGTTATTCGTACTGAATTTGACGGCCGTGGTCTGTTTGTTTATCGCGATAAAAAGACTTACCAGGTGTATGACAGCCACTGCCCCCACCAAAGTACAGACATTACCCAATTGGCAGTGACGGGCACCACGCTGACCTGCCCAAAACATCAATGGCAGTTCGACGCCAAAAGCGGCGACTGCATCAAGAAGGGCAACACCGGCCTCAAGCGTATTGAATCGAAAGTTGTGAAGGGGCGCTTGCTGGCTTTTTGGTAAGTCATGCGAGAAACGTCACCTTGCCCGTTCACAGTCACCCTCAGTGAATCCCCCTTGGTATTTTTTAAACAACAACCGGAGAAACCATGAAAGCAACTCGCAAAATTTTGTACCTGACCCCCTTGTGCGCGCTGCTTGCCGCTGGGTCTGCACATGCTACCAACGGCATGCTGATGGAGGGTTACGGCCCAATCTCCACTGGTATGGGTGGCGCATCGCAAGCCATTGATCATGGCAACGCCGGTATGGCTCAAAACCCGGCCACGCTGGGCATGATGGCGGACGGCACCTCGCGTCTGGATGTGGCTTTTGGTATTTTGGGGCCTGATGTGAAAAGCAGCATGGGTGGCATGGAGGCCAAGTCAGGTGGTACGTCTTATGTGATGCCTGCTTTTGGCTATACCAAGCGCAACGGGGCGTATACCTACGGCATTGGCATGTTTGCACAGGGTGGGATGGGGACTGAGTACGATGGCAATACATTTATGGGCGCTGGGCCCGCTTTTCCCGCGCGATCTGAATTGGGTGTGGGAAATGTGATTTTTCCAATTGCGTATCAAGTTAACTCCAATTTAACAGTGGGTGCTTCACTGAAGTTCATGTGGTCGTCTTTGGATATGAAGATGAATGCCAGTGTTGCTCAAATAGGGCAAATGGTCGCTGACTCTGGTGTTGCGCCTGTTAATTTTGGGATGCCCGGAAACACCGTTGCCGCAAACATCAGTTTTTCCGATGACAACGACTTCACGGGTGCTGCTAAATCGACCGGTTTTGGCGCTTCCTTGGGGGCTACTTACAAGGTCAGTCCGGAAGTCGTGGTGGGTGTCTCCTACCAATTCAAGTCGGCGCTCAACGACATGGAAACTGGCGGTAGTGCTGCGACCATGACGCTTTTCGATAATCTGGGTGGGTCAATGGTTTTCAGTGGAAAGATGACTGTGATCGATTTCCAGATGCCATCTGTTTTGGCGGCAGGTGCCAGTTGGCAAGTCAGTCCTTCCTTGTTATTGGCTGCTGATGTGAAGTACATCGGGTGGGCCGATGCCATGAAGAGCTTCAAAATGCGTTATGACAGTGGAGTAAGCGCAGTCAATTTCGCCATGAATCAAAACTGGGAAGATCAGACTGTGCTGAACTTGGGCATGGCCTGGAAGGCCAACGACAAACTCACCTTGCGTGCGGGGTTGAACCTCGCTGACAACCCAATCCCGGATACCTACGTTAACCCCTTGTTCCCTGCCACGGTGAAAAGTCACGTGACCTTGGGCTTGGGATACAAAGTGTCAGAAGCCGGTGACTTCAACATGTCTGTGACGATGGCGCCCAAGGTCACTGTGACCAGCGGAGCTGGCCCTGATATCTCACACGCTCAGACCAACTGGCAGTTCATGTACAGCCACCGCTTCTAAAACTAACTTGTGCTTGCTTGATCAAGCAGGCTTCAACGTGTGGGCGCAGTCAGACATTGGCTGTGCCCACATGCACGTCAGGGTTTGATGTAGGCAAAACCTTCCTTGACCTGAAGCTTGGCAGCTTCTGCCACACCTGAAGGCACAAGTGTTGTTTCCATCAGCAGTTTGTCGGGGTCGATGTTGCGTGAGACCAAGGTGTTGTTGCAGACCCTGAATTCAACGCCCTTGGCTGCGAGTTCGCTCACTGCCCCAGAAAACTCGCGGCCTTTGCTGTCTTTTGCGTCGGTCAATAAAAAGTCAATACCAGCTCCGTTGGTAACCACCACGATCTTTGCTTTGGGGTCGGCGTCAAGGTGGTTCTGAATGTTGTTCAGCGCCCCTGCTGCAGTGTCAATGCCGGTGGTGAAGTGGTACACCACCTTGGTGTCCTGGGCTTGTGCAAGTGCGGCACTTAAAGTCAGAAAAAAGACGATTAAAAATTTGTACATAGTGTGTTCCTGATGTGGGGAGGTTGATGAATTGTCCTGACTTGAAAGTCCGGGGTAGCAAGCCGCTACCTGAATGCGTCTGGCACAACTATTTTTTCCAGTTGGGGTTTGTACGGTGTTGGAAACCACACTACCCACAGTACTATTTATATATCCGAATCGACTGATGAAAATCACTGATGTGTTTTGTCCGTTGAACTGATAGGTTCTTTAGTGGTTGAACATTTCAAGGAGATCAAGTGAAAACTTCGTTCAAAGTAGTAACGAGCCTGATGCTCGCCAGCCTTTCCATGTGGGCCAGTGCCGATGCGCTTCAGGTTCGCAGCATGGCGGCATCATGTGCGGGTTGCCACGGCACCAGTGGCGTTGCGCAGCCGGGCATGGAAAGTCTGGCAGGGCAGAAAAAAGAAGATTTTTTGAAAAAAATGCAAGACTTCAAGTCGGACAAGAAGCCCGCTACGCTCATGCACCAGCTCTCAAAAGGCTACTCAGACGCACAGATCGACCAATTGGCTGAATATTTCGCCGCATTGAAGAAATAAGGAGAATGATATGAAACGTCGTCAATTTGTAGGTACTTTGGGCGCTGGCTCGGCGCTCGGTGCTTTTGGTACGCTTGGCATGTTGTCAGGTTGTGCATCAACCGGTGGCAGCAACGGCCCCAAAGTGGTGGTCGTCGGGGGGGGGTTTGGCGGTGCCACTGCGGCCAAATATGTGCGTATGTGGTCTGACTATGGTATTTCTGTCACGCTGGTAGAGCCCAATGCGTCGTTCATCTCATGTCCGATCTCTAATCTGGTGATCGGTGGGGTTAAAACCATGGCCGACATCACGACACCTTATGACGGTTTGGCTAAGAATCACGGCGTAAAAATGGTTCATGATTCTGTCAGTGCGATTGACGCCGACAAGCGGATTGTCAAATTGGCGAGTGGCGGCGAGTTGCCGTATGACCGGTTAATTCTGTCCCCTGGCATTGACTTTATGTGGGAAACTTTACCTGGCATGGCCAAGGCGGGCGCCAAAGACAAGGTGCTGCACGCGTGGAAAGCTGGCGCCCAAACCGTGGCCTTGCGCAAGCAGTTGGAGGCCATGCCCGATGGTGGCGTGTATGCCATGTCGATTCCGTTGGCGCCCTACCGTTGTCCTCCCGGCCCGTATGAGCGCGCTTGCCAGGTGGCCAATTACTTCAGCAAAGCCAAACCAAAATCCAAGGTGCTGATTCTCGATGCTAATGAAGATGTCACCTCTAAAGGCCCGTTGTTCAAAAAAGCTTGGGCAGAGCGTTACAAAGGCATGGTGGAGTTCCGTGGTAAACACGCCGTGCAAGATGTAGATGCGTCTACCAATACCCTTAAATTTGAGTTCCAGGATGACGTGAAAGCTGATGTACTTAACGTCATTCCGCCAATGCGTGCCGGCGCCATCGCCGTTCAAACTGGCTTGGCAACCGCCAATAAGCGTTGGTGTGAGGTTGACTTTCTGACCTTTGAATCCAAGGCTGCCAAAAACATCCATATGTTGGGTGATTCGATTCAAGTTGCGCCTGGTATGCCCAAATCCGGTCATATGGCCAACCAGCATGGCAAGACCTGCGCGGCTGCTGTGGTGGCTTTGTTGATGGACAAGACACCCAACCCATCACCAATCTACAACAACACATGCTATAGCTTTGTCAGTAGTGAGGATGTGGTCCATGTGGCCAGCGTGCACACCTATGACCCGGTAAAGAAAACAATGGTCACCGTGGCTGGTTCGGGCGGTGTTTCAAAAGCTGCCAATGAACTCGAAGGCCGTTTCGCTTTGGCATGGGCGCAAGGCATTTGGGCCGATACCTTGGGCTAAGAAGAAATGCGCACGAAAAAAACTTTTGTGGCGTCGGTGCTGGCGTTGACTTTGGGCTCCGTGTGGGCCCAGGCTGACCAAGCACGCGCTGAGAAAATTGTGTCAGGCTCGTGTTTTTTGTGCCACGGTGAAAATGGTGAGTCGTCCAGCGAGATTTTCCCTAAACTTGCTGGACAGCATGCCAACTACATTGCCAAACAACTTGACAACTTCAAAACCGGCAAGCGTAAAAGTACCGCCATGGCAGACATGTCAAGCAGGTTGACGTCTGATGAGATGCTTGCTTTGGGGCAATACTTTGAAGCCAAAAAATCAGCAGCCGAAGCGGTAAAGGATCCTGATTTGGCAGGCGTAGGGCGATATATTTTTAATAGTGGAAATCGCTTCAGTGGTGTGCCTGCCTGCGCCAGTTGTCATGGTAAGGATGGCTTGGGTACAGCTAACTTGCCGCGTTTGGCGGGTCAGTACGCGTCTTATCTTGAAACGCAACTCAAGCTCTTTAACCAGCGGGATCGCACCAACGACAATGCTGTGATGCATTCGATTGTCAGCAAGATGTCCACGCTTGAAATGGCAGCGGTCGCTGAGTACATCAGCGGCAAATAAGCGGCTCGGTCCCGGGAGCGGTTGCATCGATTATTGTTCAGGGTGCCCTTTGCCTGCTCACGGGGACCGTTGGTGACGCGGTGGCGGGTTGAGCATCAATCAGGCGGTCGGTCAACCCGGCTCCAGCCCACATACCCGCCAGCGCGAGCCAGGCCGTCAAGGCAAAAATTGACCCGCCCGTGATCCCCGCACCTACCGCGCAGCCGCCCGCCAGCATGGCACCAAAGCCCATCAAAATTGCACCGGCAATATATCGGCGCATGCTGTAGCCGTCCTTGAAACCTTCCAGCGCAAAGTCTTTACCCACCCAGGCGCCAATGAAAGAGCCCAAAATCACGCCTGGCACCAGGCCAAAGTTAAAGCCAATTGCTGGAGAGGGAGAGGCCACGACGCGCATTAGCCATTCAGCTGATGGCCCGCTGAAGGTCAAACCTTGAACTGGCACGACTTCAAATGAATTCTTTGAGACCATGTAATTGAACCCCCAGCCAGCCGCCACGGCCAAGCCGGTACCAATGCCCCCCACCCATTTCCAAAAACCCCAGCCGCTGCGAACAGAGACATATAAACCAGCAATGAGCCACAGCAATCCAAAGCCCAGGCCACCCCAATGCCCCGCCCCGACCAGCGCCAACAAGTTGCGTGCATTGCCGCCATCTACCGTCCACCAACTGCTGATGGTTTCGCGCCAAGGTGACAGTACCCCACCAAGAGCCGCCTGGGCCGTGACAGCAAAAATCAAACCTGAGAGCAGTGCACGCAAATTTCCATTGGCGGACAGCACGAGCAAACGGCTTGCACAACCCCGCGTCATGATCATGCCAGCACCAAACAGCAATCCGCCTACCAATGCACCCGAAATGCTGCCAGTGGCTGAGATCTGTCGGGTTGCACCCACGTCCATGTGCCCTGTCAGGATCAGCAACTGAACGCCAACCACCGCGCTCGAAAAAGTCAACAACCAGACTGAGAGTTTTTCGCCGAATTTGTGATGCCAAAACTCCAGCGTGGCCGATCGCAAACAGAATTTTGACCGTTGGGCGAAGAATCCAAACAGCGCACCAATCACGAGGCCACCCATGGCCAGCACTGTCTTGTCACCGTAACTTTCAATGATGCTGGCTAAGTTCATCTGTGCTCCAAATTATTCATATTTAGCTTATATTACAGAGATAAGAATAAATCGACTCAGCTTACTTTGGAGACATCCTTGAAAAAAATAGTTTGCGCCTCGCGCTTCTGTGTCCTGTTATTTGGTCTGTTGCTTGGTTGTTTGTCAACGGTGTACGCCGCTGGGGCTGCGCCAATGGAATTACATCAGGTGTCGCCATCTGCCTGGTATGTTCAGGGTCTATCTGCGCTAGGCTCGACTGAGAACCAAAACTTTATCTCAAACGCGGCCTTTGTTGTCACACCTGCAGGGGTGGTCGTGATTGATGCTTTGGGTTCACCTGCACTGGCGTCTCGGCTGGTCGCTGAGATCAAAAAGGTCACGCCTTTGCCCATCACGCATGTGCTGGTGACGCACTATCACGCAGATCATATTTACGGTTTGCAAGTGTTCAAGGCGTTGGGCGCAAGAATCATTGCACACAGAGCCTCGCTGCTTTACCTGAACAGCGAAACAGCGCGGTTACGCCTGGAAGCATCTCGCGAAGAATTGTTCCCCTGGATTGATGATAAAACACTCCTTGTGCCGGCTGACGATTGGCTTAATGGTGACAAAGAGTTGGCTATTGGTGGCGTGGTGTTTCAAGCCAAGTCAGTGGGGCCTGCGCACACCCCGGAGGATTTGGCGTTCTATATGCCGTCGGAAAAGGTGCTGTTTGCTGGTGACCTGGTGTTCCGGAGTCGCATTCCGTTTGTGGGTGGTGCCGACAGTCGTCACTGGATCACGGCATTGGACCAACTGTTAGCGTTTGATACCAATGTGATTGTGCCGGGACACGGCCCTCTATCTAATGAGGCACGCAAAGACATGCAGCAGACCAGAGAGTACTTGGTCTACCTACGTACGGCCATGGGTCGTGCCACTGAAGCCATGGTGCCCTTCGAGGAAGCTTATAAAAACACCGATTGGACACCCTTTGAGCACTTGCCACTGTTTGGCGTGGCGAACCGAATGAACGCTTACAACACTTATTTGCTGCTTGAGCACGAGGCCAAGTAATGCGCCCATCCTCATTTTTTATAACGCGCCGTCAATGGCTGCTGGCGGGTGTGACATCCAGTCTGGTGACTGTGGTCCATTCCGCTGGTGTGGCGTTGCCAGTGCCGACTTCGTTGCCAGACGAATTGGCTGCCGCGTTGAAAAGAGGCAGTCCGCTGCTGGTGATGGTGAGTTTGGAGGGCTGCCCGTTTTGCAAGGTTGCGCGCGAGAACTACCTGGCCCCGTTGCAGCGTCAGGCTGGTCTGGCCATGGTGCAAATCGACATGCGTAACCGCCAGATGGTGCAGGACTTCGGCGGCAACAGCCAAACCCAGGATCAACTGATCCGAAGCTGGGGTATAAAAGTAGCACCCACGGTGCTGTTTTTTGGGCGGGGTGGGGCGGAAGTGGCAGAGCGCCTTGTTGGTGGCTATATTCCAGATTTTTATGGTGCCTACTTGGATGATAGGCTGCGAACGGCTCGAGCCGCTGTGGCAAATTGACGAGGCAAATCCATGATTCCCATCAAAACTGAATCTGCCTGGCGGGGCATCTCAGACTGCCGCAACTGCGGTATTCGCGACATGGTGCTTTTTTCTGACCTCAATGAACATGACTTTTCACAAATACATGCGCCTATAGATGACCTTGAATTTGCGAATGGCGTGGTTTTGTATGGGGAGGGCAGTGCTGTTCAAGGCATATTCACATTGCGCAGTGGCATGGTGAAGCTGGTGCGCAGCACGCTTGATGGTCGACCACGCATCGTACGGGTCCTGCGTTCTGGCGATGTTGTGGGGTTGGAAGCCCTTGCGAGCGGACACTACGACAGTGACGCTATCGCACTGACGCCAGTCTCTGTCTGTCGCATTCCATTGGAGGTGGTTCAAAAACTTGCGTCCAACAGCCCACGTCTGCATACCCAGTTGATGAGCAAGTGGCAGCGCACACTCAAGGACGCAGACGACTGGTTGGCCGACCTGAATTTTGGTACGGCGCGACAGCGTGTGACCAATTTGGTGATGAAAATGCGCAGCCCTAGCGATCACGATGTCTCAGTGCTTTTTTCGCGCGAAGATATGGGTGCCATGCTGGATCTCAAGTTTGAGACCGTCAGTCGAGAAATGACTCGCTTGGTGCGAGAGGGCGTGATTGAGCAGCTTGACAAACAGGGGCGCATCTACCGCGTGTGTTTGCCCAACAGCATTCAGTCAGACTAATCGACCTGCGCAGTTATCAGCCGTTTTCAGGCAAACTCGTTGAGACGACACGTTTTTTTGCTGGGTTGAGGGTATATCCTAATATTGCTATGCAATTATTTAAGAGAACATTGATATAAATCAGTAAGTGCTGATTGTGCTGATGTCTTTTTTAGTTGCATCAGCGTCCCTACCTGTTCTATCAAGGAAAAACGTGAATTCTTCAATCCGTAAACTTTTTTGGTTGCCATTGCTGGCAGCCGTTTTTTTAACTGGTTGCGGCACGATCAGCACCATGGGCAAGCTAGAAAGCGGCGCTGGCGCAGAGGCCAGCACCATGTGGGATCGCTGGATTGCGGCTGATGGTGACATTGCCGTGGCCACCACTTGGGAGCGCAAGGTCAAAGCGGGCTTAACGGTTCAGGATATCGAGCAGGCGTTTGAGCAAATTTCTGCTGAGCGCAACATGAAGGGTGTGGGTGAGTTGCCACTGTCCAAAGAATTGGAGGCGCGCACCGGCGTCAAGCAAAAATTTCTCAAGGTGTACTCCTACTGCTCGCCCGCTACCGCACGCCTGATGGTTGATTTCAGTCCTGCCATGGGCGCTTATTTGCCTTGCCGTCTGACTGTTGTGGAGCGGGATGATGGTTTGTGGATTTACACCCTGAACATGGACATGATGGTCAAGATGGGTCGCAAGTTGCCATCCCCCCTGAAAGAAGAGGCGTGGAAAGTGCGTGAAACCATTTACCAAATGATGGACCGTGCAGCCAAAGGTGACTTCTAAGCCGAACTGGCCCAAGGAGACAACATGATGCATAAATTCAGGTCTAAAAAAACACCGTGCCACGCTGTTGTTCTGGCGGCGTTGGTAGCGCCATTGTCCAGTGCCATGGCCACCAATGGCATGCTGATGGAGGGCTATGGTGCAACAGCGACGGGCATGGGAGGTGCGTCGCAAGCGTATGACGTTGGTAACTCCGGCATGGCGCAAAACCCCGCTACCTTGGGCTTGCAACCTGAAGGGTCAACGCGTATTGGTATCAACATCGGTCTTTTGCAGCCCGATGTGAAAAGTACGGCAGTCACGCCAATGGGGAATATGGCCGCCCAATCTGGTGGCGATAAGTACCTCATGCCTTCATTTGGTTACAGCAAGCGCAGCGGCGACTGGACCTACGGACTTGGCATGTTTGCACTGGGTGGCATGGGTACCGAGTACGACGCCAATTCATTTATGGGTAGTCTCCCCCCGGACGGTCAACCTGGTTTGCCCGCACGCTCTGAGTTGGGCGTGGGCAATGTGTTGATTCCTGTGGCTTACCAGGTCAACAACCAATGGACGGTTGGTGCCACCGTGAAATTTGTCTGGGCTTCGCTGGACCTGATGATGAATACGTCGGGGCCACAGTTAGGGAGTCTTTACGCATCCGGCAGTGGCGCCTTCGCGCCAGCGAATGTCGCTGGACTGAGTTCAGCCACATGGACCCGATTAGAGTTTTCTGATGGCGGCAAGTTTACTGGAGCGGCCAAGGGTAATGGTTATGGCCTAACTTTCGGAACTACCTATAAATTGTCAGATGATGTGATGCTGGGCGGCTCGTATCAATTGAAAACTGCGCTGAGCAATTTGGAAACGGGAAACACGGGAGCCACACTCTCCACCTCATTGGGAATGTTGCCAAGTGTCAGCGGAAAGATCACCGTGATTGACTTTCAGATGCCCTCGGTATTGGCGGTCGGTGGCAGTTGGAAAGTGTCACCGGGTGTGATGTTGGCTGCGGACATCAAGCACATTGGCTGGTCGGAAGTCATGGATAACTTTCGCATGCGCCTTGACACCAACATTGGAAGTGTGTCGTTTGAAATTCCTCAAAAATGGAAAGATCAAACCGTGCTTAACCTGGGTGTCGCTTGGGCTGCCACTGAGGCGTTGACCCTGCGTGCCGGGCTTAACTTGGCTGACAACCCAGTGCCTGACCAGTACGTTCACCCCTTGTTTCCAGCCATTGAGAAGAACCATGTGACTTTGGGTTTTGGCTACCACTTGAGCAAGAACGATATGATTAATGCGTCCTGGTCTCATGTCCCGACGGTGACGGTAACCAACCCTGGCAATGCGGCAAGCAACTCACCTCCAGTCGTTATTTCACATGGCCAAAATAATTTGCAGTTTAACTATGTTCGGTCCTTTTAGTGCTTGGGGCCACTTCTGTTTGGCTGGCAGCGCCCTCGATTTTTTATCAATCTAAGGAGATCACAACTATGAAGCGACTTGCATTTTTGGTGTTGGGTATGGCGCTCTTCAGCGCTCAAGCGCAAGAGGTTCCTGCTCTTTATGTGGGGGCTGACCTCAAGCTTGGCGAAAAGTTAATTGCAGACAACAAGTGCGAGGCATGTCATCAGCAAAAAGTGGGTGGCAACGGCAGTGCCATCTACCGCCCAACGGGTCGTGTCAATTCTTTGGGGGCGCTACGTGGACAAGTTGAGGCTTGCAATCAGATGCTCAACATCGGGCTATTTCCTGATGAGGTGACCTCTGTCTCAGCAGTGCTGAACCGGGATCATTACCGCTTCAAGTAAGTGAAAACCCCCATAGCTTGACATGTCAATATGCGATATATTTGCATATCCGTATATATAGATTAAAAAGATGAGCGAGCCCGATCTTCCGAAAGTGTCAGCGCCAGCGCTTGAGCGTGCGGCAGAAATTTTTGGAGTTTTGTCAACGCCTATGCGTTTGCAGATCATTGGTGCCTTGTGTGGTGGTGAGCAGAATGTGACGCATTTGCTTGGAAAAATTGAGGCGTCCCAGCCCAACATGTCCAGGCATTTGCAAGTCATGTACCAAGCTGGTGTGCTGTCCAGGCGGCGCAGTGGCCAGCAGGTCTTTTACCGTATCGCAGATGAATCTGTGGTGCGTGTGTGCAAAGCGGTGTGTATGCAGGCAGAGTCTGAACAATCGACATTTGCGATTTGATTTTTGTATGCCAAATGGCATGCGGTGTGATGATGTGATTCGAGGAACGCGTAAAAGGAGTGTTTTGAATGGAACAAAGTACGAGCTCAGGCCGATTGATCAAGGCGCCTGAGAATTTTCTGAACCAAGACGGCATAAGAGCCGTTTTTTCAGAAGCCAAAAAAGGTCGGCGCGACTTTATTCGCAATGCCTTCGCTGCTGCTGCAGCAGGCGCCGCTGTACCTGCCGTGATGGCGCAAGGTAACCCAGTTCCTGTGGAGGGTGGCGACCCTAACATCTTGAACCTTCCCGCGCACAGCGTGGGCTTGGGTCAAGGCGTGGCACAGAACGATGGCTATGGCAAACCCTCGCAATATGAATCTGGCGTGCAGCGTCGTCAAAGCCCAGGCTTAACGCAAACCACGCAGTCCTCAGTGTCGTTCGCCCCTTTGCAGTCATTATTTGGCATTGTGACGCCAAGTGGTCTGCACTTCGAGCGGCATCACCAAGGTTGGTGGGATATTGACCCGTCCAAGCACCGTTTGATGATCAATGGCATGGTCAAGGCGGCCAAGGTGTTTACGCTGGATGAAATCATGCGTTTGCCCTCGGTGTCGCGTTTTCACTTTATTGAGTGTGGTGCCAATACCGCCGTTGATTGGGGTAATGTGGCCGTGCCCACCGTGCAATACACGCATGGCATGGTGTCATGCAGCGAATTCACTGGTGTGCCTTTAATCACCTTGCTTGAAATGGCGGGAGCTGACCTCAAGAACGGCAAGTTTGTGCTTGCAGAGGGTGCCGATGGCTCATCCATGACGCGTACCATTCCGATGAGCTTGATCAAGTCTGGCGAGGTATTTGTCGCCTACGGTCAAAACGGCGAAATGTTGCGGCCTGAAAACGGTTACCCGTTGCGTTTGATTGTGCCGGGTGTTCAAGGCGTGAGCTGGGTCAAATACCTGCGCCGCATTGAAGTGGGTGACATGCCCTACGCGTCCAAAGACGAGGCGGTTCACTACATTGATCTGATGCCCTCCGGACAACACCGCCAGTATTCTGGATTGCAGGAGTGCAAAAGCGTGGTCACCACGCCGTCCGGTGGCCAAGTGTTATTGGACAAGGGGTTTTACAACGTCACCGGTTTGGCATGGAGCGGCAAAGGAAAAATCAAAAAGGTCGATGTCTCGGTGGATGGTGGTCGCAACTGGCGCACTGCGCGTCTTGAATCCCCCGTGTTGTCCAAAGCGTTGACGCGATTCAATATTGACTGGGTCTGGGACGGCAAGCCCGCCATCATTCAAAGCCGGGCCATGGACGACACTGGTTTTGTTCAGCCAACTTACAAACAATTGCGCGCTGTTCGCGGCACGCGTTCGATCTATCACAACAATGCCATTCAGTCGTGGTTGGTGCAGGAAAATGGTGAGGTGAAAAATGTTCAGGTTTCGTAAAGCAATCGTCAGCGCAGTTCTTCTGGCACTTGCAGGGGCTGTGACTGCTCAACCCATACTCAAGCTAGCCGGTCTTGGACGCGACGCTACGCCCAAAGAAGTGGCTGCGTGGGATATTGATGTGCGCCCCGACTTCAAAGGCTTGCCTGCAGGTTCGGGCACAGTGGCAAAGGGGCAGGATATTTGGGAAGAAAAATGCGCCAGTTGCCATGGTTTTTTTGGCGAATCTGGTGAGGTGTTCAGTCCGATTATTGGCGGGGTCACACCCAAAGACATTGAAACTGGGCATGTGGCCAATCTGATCACACCGGGCTATCCGGGGCGCACCACTTTCATGAAGGTGGCTTCCGTCTCTACATTGTGGGATTTCATCAATCGCGCCATGCCATGGAATGCGCCGAAGACGCTGAAAACGGACGAGGTTTATGCTGTATTGGCATTCATGCTGAACATCGGTGGCATCGTGCCTGAAAACTTCACACTGAATGAAAAGACCATTCGTGATGTGCAGGCCCGCATGCCCAACCGCAATGGCATGACGACTGACCACACCCTGTGGCCTGGCAAGGAGTTTGGTGGTGCCAAAAAGCCAGACACGCAAAACGTAGCCTGCATGAAAGACTGCACACCTGAGCCCAAGTTGGCATCGTTCCTGCCAGACTTTGCCCGCAATGCGCACGGCAATCTGGCGGAGCAAAACCGCATGGTAGGGGCGCAGCACGGCGCAGACACCACGCAGCCAGAGCCAAAAGTGGGCGAGAAGCCAGCTGCGACACCAACCGCGCCCAAGCCGCAAACTGGTACGCCAGCCACAGGCGCAGATGCGGGTAAGCCAGATGCCAAAAAGGCAACGGCTTTGTTGCAGAAAAATGGCTGTCTGGTGTGCCATGGCATGACCAACAAAATTGTTGGCCCTGCATACACTGATGTCGCTAAAAAACATGTGGGCAATGTGGAATATCTTGCCACGAAGATCAAGGCAGGTGGTGTCGGCGTGTGGGGTCCTATTCCCATGCCAGCCCAAACTTTGAGCGAAGCAGATGCCAAGACCATTGCGGTGTGGTTGGCTGCCGGGGCAGGCAAGTAAAGCCTGCCAAAAATGAACAAATTTTTTCTTCGCATGAACTTAACCAAGGAGCTACCCATGCAAACTCGTCGCGAGACACTCAAACACAGCGCTATCGTGGCTGGCCTGCTGGCCACCACCGGCCTGTTTCCCCAATACGCCTTTGCTTACAACAAAGCAGCCTTTGATGCCAAATCTGTTGCCGACGTGGTAAAAGCCCTGGGTGGCAGCGCCCCTGTGGAAAGTAAAGACGTCACCATTGGTGGCCCAGATATCGCTGAAAACGGTGCCGTGGTGCCATTGACCGCCAGCACCACGCTGACCGGCGTCAAGCACATCTTGCTGCTGGTTGAAAAGAACCCGTCCGCTCTGGTGGCCCAGTTCAACGTCACCGACAGCGTCGAGCCCAACTTTGCCACCCGTTCCAAGATGGGCCAATCTTCTGACGTCTACGCTGTGGCCATCATGAACGACGGCAAAGCCTTCTTTGCCAAAAAAGAAGTCAAAGTGACCCTGGGCGGTTGCGGCGGCTAAGCCCGACTTCTTTCAGCACCCATTAATTTATTGAATTCAGGAGTTTCAAAATGGCAGATCCAATGCGCATTCGCGCCCAAGTAGCCGGCGATAAAGCCACCGTACGAGTCTTGATGAGCCATGAAATGGAATCAGGCCAGCGCAAAGATGCCGCTGGAAAACTGGTACCCGCCATGCACATCACTGAAGTCAGCGCCACCCACAACGGCAAAGTCGTCCTGACCGCCGATTGGGGCTCTGCTGTCTCCAAAAACCCGTTCCTTCAGTTTGTGGTCAAGGGTGCCAAGGCTGGCGACAAAATTGGCGTGACCTGGAAAGACACCAAGGGCGACACCCGCACCGACGAAGCCACCGCTTCCTAAAGTCGACAAGCGTGCAGAAAAGGGTGAGCCTGGTACTCACCCTTTTTTCTTAAACGATGCAACCCTACGTTGAGGAGACAAAACCCATGAAAAAAGCAATGACGCTGCTGGTGCTTGGCAGTCTGGCCATGGCCAGCGCCCACGCCCAGAAATCTGCCGCCGTCCAATCCATCGAGGAATACCGCGCCATGCTGGCCGATGGCAACCCCGCCGAACTCTTTGAAGCCAAAGGTGAAGACCTCTGGAAACAAAAGCGCGGCCCCAAAGCCGCCTCGCTGGAAAAATGTGACCTGGGCCAGGGCCCCGGCATCGTCAAAGGCGTCTTCGTTACCCTGCCTCGCTACTTTGCCGACACCAACAAGGTGCAAGACCTGGAGTCTCGCCTGCTCACCTGCATGGACACCCTGCAAGGCCTCAATGTGGCCGAGATCGCCAAGACCGGTTTTGGCAAAGGCGAACAGAAAAACGTCACCGCACTGGCCACCTGGATAGCCGCCGAATCGCGTGACATGAAATTCAACCTGCCCCAGGCCCATGCCCAGGAGCAAGTGGCCTACGAAGTGGGCAAGCGACTGTTCTTTCAGCGCGGTGGCCCACATGACTTCTCATGCGCCTCCTGCCACGGTGCCGACAACTGGCGCATTCGCCTACAAGACCTGCCCAATCTGACCAAAAACCCGGGTGACGGCATCGGCTTTGCAGCCTGGCCTGCCTACCGCGTCTCCAACGGCCAGATGTGGGGCATGCAACAGCGCCTGAACGACTGCTACCGCCAGCAGCGGTTTCCCTATCCCGGCTTTGCCAGTGATGCCACGGTGGCGCTGGCCACCTACCTAGGCGTGAACAGCCAGGGTTCCAAGTCAGTGGCACCTGCCCTCAAACGCTAATGGATTGGAGATTCAACATGAAAAAACAACATGCATTTGCGCTCTCTGCCCTCGCCGCTGTCCTGATTGCTGGCTGCGCCTCCAGCCCCAGCACCGCAGACCTGGACAAGTTGACCGCTGACATCGTCAAGGCCTCTTTCTCTGACAAAGGCATTGTCAAAGTGGCGGTGATCGCCCCGGAAGAGATCAACATCGCCTGTAGCGCCGCTGAGGTCGCTGGCAAGCCGCTGAATGCAGATGTGGCTGAAGCACTTCAAGCAGCACAGCTCAAGACCATCAAATGGCCCACTGACGGCAATTACATGGGCGACTGGAAAGCTGGCGAAAAGCTGGCCCAAAGTGGCCGTGGCCTGACTTGGACTGACGCGGCAGACACCCCCAACGGTGGCAATTGCTACAACTGCCACCAAATGGACCCGAAGGAAATATCCTTTGGCACGATTGGCCCGAGTCTGACAGGCTATGCCAAGACACGTGGCGTTATCGCAGACCCAACCAGCCCCGCCTCCAAGGCCATCATTGAGTACACCTGGGGAAAAATCTGGAATGCCAAAGCGTACAGCGCCTGCTCCGTGATGCCGCGTGCGGGACACAAGGGCATCATGACCGAGGCGCAGGTTAAAGATTTGATGGCTTTGCTGCTGGATCCGAAGTCGCCTGTGAATCAGTAAAACGGCTTATTTCTACGGCCCGGCCTGCCCGGGCTTTTTTACTTCTTTTAAAACGGTGTTTACACAATGAATTTAACCAAACGCGAATTTTTCCAGGTGCTGGGCGCTGGCACCATGGCAGGCATGGGGCTGAGCGCTTATGCACAAAAGGACATGGCCACGGCGGTCAACGGCCTCTACGACATTCCAAAATTTGGCAATGTGTCGTTTTTGCACATGACCGACTGCCACGCGCAGCTCAAACCGATTCATTTCCGCGAGCCGAGCATCAATTTGGGCATTGGCAGCATGAAGGGGCAATTGCCCCATCTGGTGGGTGAGCATCTGCTGAAAGTGTCCAAAGTACGCCCCGGCACGGCTGAGGCCCACGCGCTGACCTATCTGGACTATGAGCAGGCTGCCAAACGTTACGGTAAGGTGGGTGGTTTTGCACATTTGGCTACCCTGGTCAAACGCATGAAGGCCAGCCGCCCTGGTGCGCTTTTGCTTGACGGTGGCGACACCTGGCAAGGTTCGGGTACGGCGCTGTGGACCAATGGCCAGGACATGGTTGATGCCTGCAAATTGCTGGGTGTGGACGTGATGACAGGCCACTGGGAATTCACGCTGGGCATGGAGCGGGTGAAAGAAATCGTCGAAAAAGACTTTGCCGGCAAGATTGATTTTGTCGCGCAAAACGTCAAGACAAACGACTTTGGCGACCCGGTCTTCAAGCCCTATGTGATCCGTGAAATCAATGGTGTGCCTTGCGCCATCATTGGCCAGGCATTCCCCTACACCCCCATTGCCAACCCACGTTACATGGTGGCGGACTGGGCCTTTGGCATTCAAGACGAAAACATGCAGAAGATGGTTGATGAGGCCCGTGGCAAAGGCGCGCAGGTTGTCGTGGTCATCAGCCACAACGGCATGGACGTGGACCTGAAAATGGCCAGCCGTGTCAGCGGTATTGACGCCATCATGGGCGGCCACACGCATGACGGCATGCCGGTGGCCAGCATTATCAGCAACAAGGGTGGCAAAACCCTGGTAACCAATGCCGGCTCCAACGCCAAGTTTCTCGGCGTGCTTGACTTTGATGTCAAAGACAAGAAAGTCACCGATTTCCGCTACAAGCTGCTGCCTATTTTTGCCAACATGCTGCCTGCTGACCAGGAAATGGATGCGCTTATCACCAAAATTCGCGCGCCGTATGAAGCCAAGTTGAATGAAAAGCTGGCAGTCACTGAAGGCACTTTGTACCGCCGTGGCAACTTCAACGGCACGGGTGACCAGTTGCTGGTGGATGCGCTGATGGAAGTGCAGGGCGCCGACCTGGCGTTTTCGCCCGGTTTCCGCTGGGGCACGACGTTGCTGCCCGGCCAGGCCATCACCCGCGAGTGGCTGCTGGACATGACCGCCACGACCTACTCTTACGCGACTGTGTCCGAGATGACCGGTGCCACCATCAAGACCGTGCTGGAAGATGTGTGCGACAACCTGTTCAATCCTGACCCGTATTACCAGCAGGGCGGTGACATGGTACGCGTGGGCGGTCTGTCCTACAGCTGTAGCCCACTGGAGAGCATGGGCAAACGCATCAGCGACATGCGCATTGGTGGCAAACTGATTGATGCCGACAAAAAATACAAGGTGGCTGGTTGGGCGCCAGTGGCTGAAGAGGCCCGAACTCAGGGTAACAAACAAGTCTGGGAAGTGGTGGAAACATGGCTTGCTGCGCGTGGTGGCAAGGTGTCCAAGCGCAAGCTCAATGCACCCAAGATCATTGGCGCTTTACCTAACCCAGGCTACGCGACAGTCTGATTTTTGACGTTTGTTTAACGCCCTCGGGGGCCAGAGGTTGATTTATAAGAAATCAGCCTCTGGCCCCCGTTGTTATTGGGTTATTTGCTATTTATTAGTAGTCTGTGAGGTGTTGGTCGCTTACGTAAGCAATTAGCTTCTAGCCCTTTATTAGTAAGCGCTAATCACTATATTTTCAATAGCATATTGACAACAGAGAAAGATGGGTGACGCTCACGCAGATGGCCTTTGCGGGGCATCACAAACGGAGATCAGGGTTCCTCACGGCTACTTTTAATTTGTTTGATTAAGGTCAAGCTTATGCTGGTAAACCCGCATAAAAATATGCGCATGTACTTATTTATTGCATGCCAGTCACTGAAGGGCACTTCTGCAAAGTGTCACTCCCTGGTGAAACAGGCCAAACAAAGGATTCAATGATGAGCAAAGCGCGAGAACAGGCCGTGCTGTTCACCACCCTTTTTCTTTTCTGGATTTTGCTCAACGGCACCGTTTCCCAAGACGTTCTGCTGGTAGGGGCCATCGCTGCCTTCGTCATTGCACTTATGTTTCGTGGCGGGCTGGGGGTGTTGTCTGAGTTGCGGCTTACCCCGCGCGCGCTGGTCACCAGCGTTTTTTACGTCTTCTATTTTCTCAAAGAGCTGGTCAAGTCCAACTTGAAATTGGCGAGCATCGTGCTTTTACCTGCGTTGCCGTTAAACCCCGGCATCGTCAAAGTCCGCACCAAACTCAAAAGCCCCATGGGCCGTTTGCTGTTGACCAACTCCATCACCTTGACGCCTGGCACCCTGACGGTTGATCTGGTGGGCGAATGGATTTATGTGCACTGGGTCACGGTGGAGTCTGATGACGTAGAGGCAGCCACTGCCAGCATCGTGGCCGGTTTCGAGCGCTATCTGGAGGTGATGTATGGTTGATTCACTGGTTTATCTGGCAGCCAGCCTGACCTGTGTGGCGTTTCTGCTGGCCCTTTACCGTTTTCTCAAAGGGCCGTCGGTAGCAGACCGGGTGGTGGCTTTTGACGTGCTGACCATCATTGCGGTGACAGCCATCGTACAAATTGCGTTTGTCCAGGGGCGTGGCATCTATCTGGATGTGGCGCTGGTATACGCGTTGCTGTCATTCCTCGGGGTGATCGTGGTTGCCCGCTACCTTGAGAGGGGCTTGTGATGGATTCGATGCTTGGTATTTTGGGTGGCGTGCTGCTGGTGGCCGGTGCGGCATTCCTGCTTTTGGGTGGTTTGGGCCTGGTGCGCATGCCTGACGTGTTCAACCGGATTCAGGCGGGCACCAAAGCCACCACCTTGGGCACCTTGCTGAGCCTTGGCGGCGCGGCGTGTCTGCAGCCTGATTGGGGTTTGAAGCTGTTACTGATCGGTTTGTTCATCTTGTTCACCAACCCGCTTTCTTCCCAGGTCATGGCCCGCGCGGCACACCGCACTGGCGCGACCAAATCACCTAAAACAAGTGTGGATAGGTTGGCAGAAGACACCGGGGAGACATCATGAGTGACTTGATGAGCATCATGACCGCCGTGTTATGTATCGCCATGGTGGGCGCGGCGCTGGTGGCCATCAGGGGCAAAAGTTTGCCCGTGGCTATTCTTGCCAGCGGCTTGGTCAGTCTGGTGGCTTCGGTGGTCTTTTTGATCATGGCCTCGCCTGACGTGGCCATGACTGAGGCTGCCATTGGCAGCGGCCTGACCACCTTCCTGTTTTTCTTTGTGCTGGGGCGGGTTCGCGCTGGTGAAAAAGATGGAGACGAACGTGGTTAAACGCTTATTCACCTTGCTTTTGCTCGCTGGCATTGGCGGCATATTTTTGTCACTCTGGCTGGGTTACCAACCCGATGCCGAGCTGAACCTGACTGCAAAATACTACGCAGACAACGCACCCACGGCGCTCGGTGCGGCCAACATCGTGACGGCCATTGTGGTCACCTACCGTGGTTTGGACACCTTGGGCGAGGTCACTGTGTTGTTCTTGGCCTCCACCATTGTTGGGCTGGTTCTGGCACTGGGCCGCTCTGCCACCAAAACCGCGCAGCCACTGACGCCCGTGGGCGAATTGCTGACCACCGGCAGCCGCTTTCTGGCCCCGCTCATCATGTTGCTGGGTGTCTATGTGTTTGTGAACGGCCACCTGACGCCAGGCGGTGGTTTTCAGGGCGGGGCGATCATGGCATCCGGCGTGCTGCTGCTGTTGCTGGCTGACCCGCTCAAGCACATTGGGCACGGCCTGATTTCCGTCATTGAATCGCTGGCAGGTCTGGCCTTTGTGGTGGCGGGTTTGCTTGGCTTGGTTCTGGCAGGGGGGTTTCTGGACAATCGGTTCTTGCCCACGGGTGAGTTGGGCGCGCTTTTCTCTGCCGGTGCCATTCCCCTGATTTATTCACTGGTCGGGCTGAAGGTGGGCGCTGAGCTGTCCGGGGTGCTGGCCAATTTGTCTGAGACGGAGGCTTTGTGATGGCGCATATGGCAATGGCGACGGGGTTTCTTTTGATCCTGATCGGGTTTTACGGCGCCCTGACCCAGCGCAATCTGCTGCGCATGGTGGTGGCTTTCACCATTGCAGACACCGGAGTCAACCTGGTCATCATTGCGGTGGGTTACATGCAGGGGCGCACCGCGCCCATCATCGATGCCGCCGTCAAGGCCAGCGAGGCGGCAGCCCGCATCATTGACCCGGTGCCACAAGCCTTGGTACTGACCGCGATCGTGATCGGTGTGGGTGTGACGGCGCTCATGCTGGCCTACATCTACAAGCTTTACGAGACCAAGCGCACGCTCGACATTGCGCATTACACGGAGCTGAAATGGTAAGCGCGCTTTACCTCATTGCGGCCGCGCTGGCTGCGGCCTTCGCCCTGGGTTTGCTCAAAGAAGAGCGCAAGGGTGCCGCTTATGCGGTCACGCTGGTAGCACTGGGCTTCATGGCCTGGGTGTCGGCTGGCTGGCTTTGGGTGTTTGTCTCAAGCCACGCGGCCCCCGTCGAAATTTATACCGCCGGTGCCGAGCCGCCGTTTTCCATCAACTTGCGCATGGGCCTGCCTGAGGCGGCGCTCACCCTGTTGGTCAACCTGACCGGTTTGCTGTCGGCCGTGTACATGAAAGAGTCCTTGTTCAAGCTGGGGCGGCGCGCCATGGCGGTGCTGATCATTGCCATCATGGCGCTGTGCGGCATTATTTTGACGCGTGACATCTTCAACCTGTTTGTGTTCTTTGAACTGGTGGTGATTTCTACCGCTGGCTTGGTCTTGCTGTCTGAAGACAAGCGCGCGCTGGCCGCCGGGTTTAAATATTTGATCGTTTCGCAGGTGATCTCGGTGTTTTTGCTGATTGGCATCATCTTTGCCTACCATGCCACCGGCACCCTCAACATTGACGGCATGGCCAATGCATCGCTGCTCATGCGCACGGGCGGCGTGATGGCTTTTTTCCTGATGTTCGTGGCGGTGGTGGCTGAACTGAAGCCGTTTCCTGCCAATGGCTGGGCGCTTGACATTTATGAATCAGCCCATCCGTCGTTTTCTGCCATTTTCTCAGCGGCTTCAGGCGCTGCCGCCCTGTATGCAGTCGACAAACTGCTGCTGATTGGTGGCCCGCAGTGGCTGCCAATGGCCACTGGCATTGGCGTCATCACGTTTCTGGCGGCGAACATCTTCGCGCTGCCGCAAACCAACGACCGGCGTTTGCTGGGTTATTCCTCCATTGCGCAAACCGGCCTGGTGCTGGCGGTGCTGGGGCAGCGCGACATTTTGGGTGACAGCACATCGTTTGTGGCAATGGGCCTTTTGTTGTCCCATGCCGTGGCCAAGGCCGGGCTCTACTGGCTGTCAGGCCTGGTCAAGGGTCGCGCGCTCACGGACTGGACGGCGCTGCGTGGCCGTCCGCTGCTGATCTTTGCGTTTGTCACCTTCATCTGCATGTTGTCGGGCTTGCCACCATTTCCGGGGTTCTATGCCAAATGGGACTTGGTGCGCTTGCTGGCGGGTGAAGGCCGCCTGGCCCTGCTGGCACTGGTTCTCCTGGGTGCGTTGGTCGAGGCGGGTTACCTGTTCCGTTGGTTTGGCTACATCATCAAGCGCGAGCAAGCCGAGGACAAAGCGGCCTGCACCTTGAACAAGTTGCTGCCTGTGCTAGTGGCGGCTGCAGCGGCTTGGGCGCTGGGCTTTGTCTGGGGCGAGTTGTCTGGCCATGCCAATTTGTTGCTGACCCTGCCTTTGCTGTTTGCCTTGTCGTTCTTGTTTCTGGACTGGCTCCCCGCCTGGGTTAAAAACATCGTGGCCATCGCTGGCATGGTGGCCTTTTTTGCGCTCACCTACACCGAGTACGACCCGCTCAAGCTGATTTTCATCGTCATCTTCCTGATTGGCGGATCGATCACCTTGCTGGCAAGTTTTGACGCTCATGGCCGCCGGGTTGGCTTCTACCCGGCCGCGATGCTGATGTATGCCGGGCTGGCCATGTTGATTCGTGCCACCGACACGTTCAGCTTCTTTGCCGCCTGGGAACTGTTAACGGTAGGGTCTTACTTTTTGATCTTGCGTGGCAAGCATTCCGAGCCGCACGCCCTGTCTTACATCTTGTTTTCCTTGGGTGGCGCGTTCTTGATCTTGTCAGGCTTCGCGTTGGCCGCGCAGGGTGCTCAGCAGTTTGAGGTAGCGGCCCTGAGCCAGTTGGTGGCACCACTTGCACCTTGGGTTTTTCTGCTGTTGGCCATTGGTTTCATGACCAAAACGGCGGCGATTGGCCTGCACATCTGGCTTCCCGGAGCGCACGCCGAGGCTGAGACCGATGTCTCCCCGATGGTCTCGGGCATCTTGCTCAAAGCCGGGTTGTATGGATTGTTTGTATTGCTGATGACCATGGGCAAGCAGCAGCTTTATGGCGTTGAGCTGACCCACGTATTGCTCTGGGTGGCAGCGCTGACCGCCTTGCTGGGCAACCTCATGGCAATTTTCCAGGAAGATGCCAAGCGCTTGCTGGCCTACTCCAGCATTGGCCAAATGGGCTACGCCATGTTTGGCCTGGCCTTGATGAACCATCTGGGCTGGTTGATGGCGATGATGTTTGTCATCAACC
Organism: Rhodoferax sp.; assembly: GCF_028688795.1. Taxonomy (GTDB): domain Bacteria; phylum Pseudomonadota; class Gammaproteobacteria; order Burkholderiales; family Burkholderiaceae_C; genus Rhodoferax. Next base: position 127,180 of record NZ_JAQTXM010000007.1, read on the forward strand.
ACTACATCTACAAAGCCATGCTGTTCCTGTCCGTGGGTGGCGTGGCCAAGCGCACCGGCACCCGTGAGATGTACCGCATGGGCGGCCTGATCACCTTGATGCCGCTGTCGTTCATTGCCACGCTGATCGGCATCATCGCTGTCTCGGGTGTGCCGCCGCTGTCGGGCTTTGGTGGCCGCTGGATTTTTTACAACGCCATCATGACCGCTGACGTGCGCTTGCCCATGGTGCTGATTTTTCTGGCGGGTCCGGTGGCCTTCTTGTACCTGTTCCGCCTGATTCACACCATCTTCCTGGGGCAGCTTAAAGACGAGTTGCGCCGTGTCAAGGAGGCCCCGTTCTGGGTGGTGCTGCCGCAAATGATTTATGTCGGCTTGCTGATTGCGTTTGCCATCTTCCCCGGCATTGCGCTTAAACGTGTGGACACTTACCTCAACCAGTTTTTCCCTACCGGTGGTCTGGGCTGGGCTGGCAATGAGATCACCAGTGCCTACGGCTATTGGAATCCGGTGGCCATCATGATCATCATTGCGGTGATTTTCTGTACGCTGTTTGCCTGGCTGTTGTTTGTCGACCGCAAGGCCCAGAAGGTCAAGCAGTTCAACATTGTGTTCTCTGCTGAGCGGCCGTTCCGCCCGGAAACCACCCACTTTGCCTGGAACTTCTTCGCCCCCTACCGCAAGGCGCTTGGCTTTCTGGTGCAACCCTTTGCCACCCGATTCTGGGCTGGTCTGACCGATGTGCTGCACACCGGTGCTGATTTGTCGCGGCGTTTGTACAACGGCAACGGCCAGAGCTACGCCTTTCACTTTCTGGCCTTCGTCTTGATCGCCTCACTTTTCCGGATGGGAGCCTGACCATGTCATTTGACTGGATGAAAATCCCTTATGCCTTTTTGACGCTGTTCATCGTCGTCAACTTCGGCTTCCTCATGAATGCGTTCATTCAAAAAATAGCGGCCCGCGTCGGTCGCCGCCATGGCATTCCGATCTGGCAGAACTACGTGGACATGTTCAAAAACTATGGTCAGCGCACATCCATCACACATGGGGTCATGTTCTACCTGGGCCCGGTGTTCCGTTTGTCGGGTGGGGTGGGGCTGCTGCTGTTTGTGCCGTCCATTTACGGCTCATACATGTTTTCCAACCTGTCGTTTGCCGGCGACCTGATCCTGGCGCTGTACTTCATCTTTTTTGGCACGCTTGGCATGGCCTTGGGCGCAGGTGAAAGCGGCCACCCCCATGCAGCCATTGGTGTGTCACGCGGTTTGGCCCAGGTGACAACATCGGAGCTGCCGCTGGCGTTGGCTATTTTCTCTGTGGCCTTGCAATACCAAACACTGTCGGTGACGGCCATTGTGGCGGCGCAGCAGGGCGGCTTCATGCATTGGACGGTGTTTACCAACCCGTTGGCAGTGGCGGCCGCGATGCTGTCGTTTTTGGGCTCCATGATGCGTCCACCCTTTGACGTGGTGATTGCCCCGCAAGAAATCCCGATCGGGCCGCCTACCGAGTACCACTCGTCGTATCTGGCTTTGATGCAGACCAACCGGGCGATTTTCCCGGTGGCCAAGATCGTGATCTACATGAATCTGTTTTTTGGTGGTGCCACTGACTGGCCGACCTTCTTCTTCAAGGTGTTCCTGATCTACATGTGGTCGGCCTTTGTGGGTGTGTGTTTCCCGCGCTTTCGGGTCGAGCAGTCGATTCGCTGGTTCTTGGTCTGGGCTGTGCCGCTGGGCATCCTTTCAATCGTATTGGTGTAGTTGACATGAAAGAAGAACTCAAAATCCGTGTGGTCCAGGGCCCTGATGGTGTCAAGTTTGAAGTTGACCCCATGCGTGAGTATTTTTGCGAAGCGCCGCCCTCGGTCCAGCCTCCGGCGTATCTGAAAATTGTCGAAGACCTGTTCAACTGGGCACGTTCCAAGTCGATCTGGATTCTTGGCTTTGGCACCGGTTGTGGCGCCATTGAAATGCGCCCGCTGATGACGCCGCGCTTTGACGCCTACCGCTACGGTGTGGCGTGGCGGCCCACACCGCGTCAGGCCAACCTGCTCATCATCTCGGGCTATTTGTCGGTGAAAACGCTCAAACGTGCCATTCGTGCCTATGAGCAAATGCAAAACCCGAAATATGTGGTGGGCTTGGGTTCTTGCACCATCAACGGCGGCATGTACTGGGATTCTTACAACACCATCAAACGGTTGGACGACTACATGCCGGTGGATTTGTACATTGCCGGCTGCATGCCACGTCCCGAAGCCCTGCTGCAAGGCTTCATGGATTTGAAAAAAATCATTCGTGCTGGCAAAGGCGAGGGCGCCAACCAGTATGCGGAAAACTTTGAGTGGTACAAGGCCAACCAGAAACGTGTCATTCACGACTGGGACATGCCGGACTACAGCTGGTAGGGCGTGATGATGAAAAACCTCCACACCAAACTACAGGCGCTGTTCCCCGTGGGAGAACTCACGCTGCAGCGACCCAACTTGGGCTTCGTCACGGTGCCCAAAGACCATTTGCGCGCCACGCTGATGCACCTGCAGCGCACCGAAGGCTTCACCCACCTGATTCTGCTCACAGCGGTGGACTGGCTTGAAGAGGGCCAGTTTCAGCTCACCTACCTGCTGTGCAACCGCACCAAGCAGCTTGACCTGGGCTTGCGGGTGATGATTGCCCGCGAGGGCGCCAGCATGGACAGCATCCACGATGTCTGGCCCACAGCGGCCACCTACCAGCGCGAACTGCGTGAAATGTTTGGCATTGATTTTCCTGGCAGCCCGCATCTGAACGAAGAGTTCATTCTGGAAGGCTGGAACGACATTCCACCGTATCGCCGCGACTTCGACACCAAAAAATACGCCGAAGCCAACTACAACCAGCGCCCCGGTCGCCAAACCCATGACCCGGCCACCCACATGAAGCAGCAACTCTACCCCGAGGGGCTTTGACATGAACATGTTTGCACCCGACCGTTCCCAATACCCGGCCACCAAGGCCGATGGCTCGCAAGACATTGACCTCACTTCCGGCAAATACCTCAAGCTCTGGCAAGGCCCGAATCACCCCGGCATCACTGGCAATATGTCGGTGGAACTCACCGTGTGTGGTGACGAGGTGGTAGAAGGCAAGACCCACGTGGGTTACCTGCACCGGGGTTTTGAGAAGCTGATGGAGCGGCGTATCTTTATTCAGTGCTTCCCCATCGTCTGCCGCATCTGTGTGCCTGAACCAGACTTCAACGAATATTGTTACGCCGCTGCGGTGGAAGAACTCGCAGGCATCCAATCGCCTGAGCGTTCGGACTGGATTCGCACCCTGATTCTGGAAATGGGCCGCATCAACAGCTACCTGATGTACCTGGGCGGCCAAGCCGGTGCCTTGGGCCTGGGCGTGATCGGGCAGTGGACCACCTATGTGCGTGACCTGATGCTGGACCGTTTTGAAGAACTCACCGGCGCCCGCATCTATCACATGTTCATCGTCCCCGGTGGCGTGCGTGATGGGTTGCCTGACGGTTTTGATGGCCGCATGGAAGAGACTCTGCGCGAGATTGAGCGCGTCATGCAGGATGTGTTTGATGTGATGTTTTGCAACTCGGTCTTCAAAACTCGTACCGTCGGCCTGGGGGTGATTGACCCCGCCTGGCTGGAGATGTATGGCGTGACTGGCCCCAACGCCCGTGGCGCTGGTGTGCCCAAGGATGTGCGCCGGGACCAGCCCTACCTGGTGTACAACCAGTTGGACTTTGAGCCAGTCATTGGCCATGACTCCGACATCTACACCCGCTCTGATGTGCGTCGGCGCGACCTGTTGATGTCGTTGGACCTGGTGCGCCAACTGCTGGCCAAAATGCCCCGCACCGGTCCCCTGATGGCGCCCATGCCCAATGTGCTGCACTGGAAGATTCCGCGTGGCGAGACCTACATTCGTGGTGAATGTTCGCGCGGTGAATACGGCTACTACCTGGTCACCGATGGCAGTGGCTACCCGCGCCGGGTCAACGTGCGCGGCCCCTCGTACACCCACGCCATGACGCTGCTTGAGCGCATGATCGTGAACGTGAACATTTCCGATGTGGCGTCCCTGATGGTTTCGCTGCACACCTACCCGCCTGAGATCGAGAGATAGCCATGAGCGTGCGTGATGTCCTCTCCCCCTTCACTGCGTGGAAAAACGTTTTCCGCGACCCGGTGACCATTCCTGACCCGTTCAACGACCGCCCTGGCGCACCGCGCTACCGTGGTTTTCACCAGAACGACATTGTCAAATGCATTGGTTGCGGCACCTGTGAAACCATTTGCCAAAACGGTGCCATTGACATGGTGCCGGTTGAAGGCATCTCTGCCAAGCAAGGCGACTCTGGCCTGCGCCCCAACATCGACTACGGCCGCTGCTGCTGGTGCGCCCTGTGTGTGGATGTGTGCATGACCGGCTCGCTCACCATGAGCAACGCCTACACCTGGGTCGAGAGTGACCCGGATGCATTCAGGTTCACACCCGGTGTGGACAAAAAACATTGGGACAACGCCGAGCTGGGCTACCAACGCCCCGAAGGCCATCGCCTCACTGAGCCTGATCGCATCGAGATGCATGAGATGGCCCCCGAGGCGCGCATTTGCTCCTTCGCCGAGATCGTGGACGGCTACTCGGTCGAGCAGGCCAAGCTGGAAGCCGACCGCTGCGTGTCTTGCGGCCTGTGCATTGCCACTTGCCCCACCCACATGTCAATTCCGCAGTACATCGCTGCTGTGCGAGATGGCGACTATGAGCGTGGCATTGAGCTGCTGTATGAAACCAATCCGTTCTCAGGCATCTGTGGCCGGGTTTGCACCCACAAGTGTGAAACCTCATGTGCCTCGCGCCATGAAGGTGACCCGATTGCCATTCGTTGGCTCAAACGCCACATCATGGACCAAGTGCCGTTTGAGCGCCGCCGCGAAATCGTGGGCGGCAAGCACTTGCCCGCCACAGGCAAAAAAGTCGCCATCGTGGGCGCAGGGCCCGCAGGTTTGACCGCTGCGTTTGACCTGGCCAAGCTTGGCCACAGCGTCACGGTGTTTGAGGCGCTGGATGCCCCCGGCGGCATGACGCGCTGGGGCATTCCTGAATACCGCCTGCCCTATGACGTGATTGACGAAGACGTGGACATTATCCGCTCAGTGGGCGTGGACATTCGCTGCAATGTGCGCATTGGCACCGACATCACGCTCGATGAACTGCACAACACCCACGACGCTGTGTTGCTTGGCCTGGGTTTGCAACTGGGCCGCGCCACCCGCACACCTGGCAGTGACCACCCCGATGTGCGCAAAGCGGTCGATTTGCTGCGCCAGGCCACTTCATGTGAAGATTTCGGCACACCCCGTGAAGCGGTGGTGATTGGCGGCGGAAACGTGGCCATGGACATTGCCCGCACGCTGGCACGCCTGCAAAAGGCTGCCTATGGCGAGGTCAAGGTCACCCTGACCGCGCTGGAAGACAAGGCGCACTTTTTGGCTGACGCGGATGAAATCAAGGAAGCCGGCGAAGAAGGTGTGCACATCATCGATGCCCGTGGGCCACAACAAGTGATGCTGCAAGACGGCAAGGTGACAGGCCTGAAAACCTGGCGCGCCAAGGCCATTTTTGACGAACAAGGCCGCTTTGCCCCCAGCTTTGATGCCTCTGACGAGCAAATTCATGCGGGCAGCATGGTGGTCGAAGCCATTGGTCAGATGACCGATGCATCCCTGCTGGGCGATGCGCTGACCGAGCAACTGGTTTGGCAGCGTGGCCGCTTGCAGGTGGATGCGGGTGGCCGCACCAGTGAAGCCTGGCTGTGGGCCGCAGGCGACATGGTGCGTGGGCCAGACGTGGTGACCGCAGTCGCCGACGGGCACCGCGTGGCCGCTAGCATTCACTCAACTTTGATTCCTATAGAGGTGACCGCATGACCCAAGCCGTTCGTCGAATTGATGTGTTGCGCAACACCACCAGCGTGGCCGAGATTTTGCAAGTGGCCACCAGCTTTGAGGCCAATGCGCGTGATTTTTACACCGACCTGATCCCCAAAGTGAGCAAGCAAATTCGCTACTTGGTGGAAGAACTTGCGACTGAAGAGCAGGGCCACTTTGACTTGCTGAACACCTTGAGTGCGCGCGAAGACCTGGCGGAGCAGGTCAAGCTGCTCATCCAGCAGCCCGCCAGCGACAGCAAGTTCTCAGACAGCCTGCATGTGCCCAGCTTGGGTGAGCACCCGGATGACCAGGCCGTGCTGCAATACGCCATGGGGCGCGAGCACATTGCCATGACGCATTACACCGAGTTGGCCAAAACCGCGCCGGAGGGCCCGATTCAGGAGTTGTTTCAGTTTCTGGCCAGCGAAGAAACCACGCACAAGCTGGAGCTGGAAAAGCTCTACTACCAAATCGTACACCGGGGTGGCGGGGTTTAGTGGTTGTTTATATAAGAAATAAGCCTCTAGCCCTTGATGAATATGCGTAAGCAGCTATCAGTAATATAGCGGCTGTTGGTTTGTTTCGTTGATGTCACGGGCAGTTTGGCGTGGCTGGGTTGAGTGGCTGTTTTATATAAAAAAATAGGCTTCTAGCCTTTTATATACATGCGCAAGCAGCTATAAATAACATAGTAAAAATAGTTCATCGCGTCAGCGCCATGAACAGCTTGGGCAGTTGCTCCGGCAGGCTTGCAATGTTGTCAATCACCGTGTACTGGCGGCCAAAAATGTCGCTCACATAAGCATCGGCCGCCGCATCCAGGTTGATGCAGTAGGTGAAGATGCCTTGGTTGTCCAGCTCACGCACGGCTTGGTGGGCGTCTTCAATCAGCAGGCGTTCGTCGTGCGCGTCAATGTCTGACGGCTGGCCATCGGTCAGCACCAGCAGCAGTTTTTTGTCAGCTTGCTGCGTGCCCAGTGTGTGCGCTGCGTGGCGCATGGCCGCGCCCATGCGGGTGCTGTAACCGGCCTGCATGGCAGCCAGTCGGGCCTTGACATCATCCCCCCAGCGCTCGCCAAAACCTTTCAGGTGCAGGTAACGCACGTCATGGCGGGTGTTGGAATGAAAGCCGGCAATGGCAAACGGGTCGCCCAGTTGTTCAATGGCCCAAGCCAGCATGGATGCTGCTTCTTGGCTGAGCTGCAGCACGGTTTGATCGGAGCCACGGGCTTTTTCGTTGAGAGACTGCGACAGGTCCAGCAGCAGGGTGACGGCAATGCTGCGGCCATCGGTGGTGTGGCTCATGTTGATGCGTGGGTCGGGCTGGCTACCGGCGCGCAGGTCAATCAGCGAGCGAATCGCCACGTCCAGGTCCAATTCGCTGCCGTCTTCCTGGTAACGCACACGCACTTTGTCTTGCGGTTTGAGTAAGTCCAGTAGGCGCTTGAGTCGTTTGGTCAGCGCACTGTGTTTGGCCAGCAGCGCGTCAATGTCGGCAGCGTTGCCACTGGGGTGCAGCCGCTCGTACAGGCTGACCCAGTCGGGGCGGAAGGTCTGGCTGGTGTAGTCCCATTCCGGGTAATGGCGGGGTGGCAGGCTTTGAATCTCTTGCGTGGGCGGCGTTTGGTCGGGCGCCTCGAACGATTCTTCGTCATCCGAGAGTTCATGAAAGCGCCACAGGTGGCGGTTGTCGTCGCGGTAGTCCACCTCGGTGTCTTTGAACCAGGTGTTGGGCAACTGGTCGCTTTGCAGACGGGTTTTGCCCAGATAACTCAAGGCCAAGCCAGCCATCTCTGACGTGCTCGATTCTCCTTGCGCCAGCAGGGCGTGAAAGCGTTGTACCCAGTCGGTCAGTTGCACTTGCTCGAACCGTTTGAGTGGATTCGTCGAGGTGGGTGACAGCAGCGCGCGTGATAGCAGGGCCAACCGGTGGCGCAGGCAGGAATGCGTGGCCGGGTTGCAGGCGCCCTCTATGGGTGTCGGGTGCAGGGCCATGAAGATGCGGCGCAGGCCGGGGTAGTCGCGCATGGCAAGAGCTTCAACGCGTGAATCTTCAAAACACTCAATCGCCATGCGCTGCGCCGGGCTGAAGTTGTCGCCAAAAATGGCGGTGCTCCAGCGCTTGTGCGCGGCGATGTGGGCCAGCGCAGCGCGGTAGCGGTCCAGACCGCTTATCCCGGCACGTTCGTCATACACATCCGGCATGCGGATGCCCATGGCATCAAAGTAGGGCATGGGCTGGCGTTGCACGTTGAACGCGGTGGAGTAGGGCACCAGCACATCCGCGTCTTGCCATAGGGCGCGCAGGTACAAATCCAGCGCTCGGGTGTGGTCCATCAAAAGTGTGCCGTGGCGCTCGCGCTGCAGCACGGCGCGGCTGTCGGCAGAGGTCAGTGAAAAATAATCACGCTGCTGTTCGGGGTGGTGGCTGTAGTTGCGAATGCCGTAGTCCACCCAGTGGCTCAAGCCCTGCAGGCTGAGCAGTTCAAGCAATTGGGGCGATTTTTCAAAAAAAACAGTCAGGCTGGGGCTGGCATAGGTTTTGTGGATGCCGTGAATGGAGCTGCTGGTGCGCTCCATCAACATCAGGGTCAAATCCAGGTAGTGCTGCAACTGCGCCTGTGTGGGCAGCCGCCGGGCCACTGGCGCCAGGGCCTGCAAAAAGGGTGCAATGGCGTCGCTGTTGGGCGATTTGTTGATCAGCTTGACGGCCGCCATCACTGGGCTCAAGGCGTCTTCGCCCACCAACTGCGCCACACGGGGCCATTCCTGCAAAAAAATCAGCACAGGCTCAGCACCGCGCCCCATCTTGCCCAAAAAGCGGGCTTGTGCCAGGTAGTCATCCAGGCCTTCAACGCTCAGCTTGGCGTTGGCTTCAAGCATGCAAGCGGCAAACACGTCGGCCACTTGGGGAAAGCCGCAGGCCAGCTGTGCGCGCCAAATCTGCAGTTGCTCAGCGTTGGGCGCTACGGCCATTGGGGTGTGGATGAGGTTTGTCATGGTGAGCAAGCGCGGCAAGCCATGACGCTTTTAGCCAAACACCGCATCAATGGCATGGTCCAGCGTGGCGCGAATGTCGGCATCGTCCGTAATGGGCCGCACCAGCGCCATGCGGCAGGCGTCTACCGGCGCCACATCGCCCCGCATCAGCGTAGCGGCATACACCAGCAGGCGGGTGGAAATGCCTTCATCAAGCCCGTGGCCCTTCAGCGCCCGCGCCGTGCCACCAATTTTGACCAGCCGCACGGCATCGGCTAACGGAAGGCCGGTCTCGGTAGCGACGATGCTGGCCTCTAACTCGGGCGGGGGGTAGTCAAAGTCAAATCCGACAAAGCGCTGTTTGGTGCTTTGTTTCAGGTCTTTCATCAGGCTCTGGTAGCCGGGGTTGTAGGAGATGACCAGTTGAAAGTCGGGGTGTGCCTGGATCAGCTCGCCCTTTTTGTCCAGCGGCAACTGGCGGCGGTGGTCGGTCAAGGGGTGAATCACCACTGTGGTGTCCTGGCGCGCTTCGACAATTTCGTCCAAGTAACAAATGGCGCCAATGCGTGCCGCTGTGGCCAGTGGGCCGTCGAGCCAGCGGGTGCCGTTGGCTTCCAGCAGGTAGCGGCCGACCAGGTCAGAGGCGGTCATGTCTTCGTTGCAGGCCACGGTAATGAGGGGTTTGCCCAGTTTCCAGGCCATGTATTCGATAAAGCGCGATTTGCCGCAGCCGGTGGGGCCTTTGACCATGACCGGTAACCTTGCTTTGTACGCGGCTTCATACAGGGCCACTTCGTTGCTTTGTGGCTGGTAGAAGGGCTCTTGGGTGATGCTGTATTGCTGTGCCAGGTTTGTCATTGCGGGTTCCTGTGTGATCGTTTTGGAAGTCGGGTTACAGAGGATAGTCGTCCGGGGAGCTTATCCGGTGGCACCTACTGCGGACATTGTTGGTTTAACCCGCAGCGCACGTTGTGTGTCCGATTCCGCGAATGTCCCCCGGCTCGGGCTACGCCCGAACCTCCTCCTTGATTTCGCTACATCAGACACCCAACGCACGCTGCTTGACGTGTGTGATGTGCCTGCCTGCATTCAACTTCAAGTTGTTGCGTTGTTGTGGAACCGCAGCGCGCGCTGGATGCCTGCCATGAATACCAAAAACGTTTCAGGCATGTTGTGATGGGTTGTCCTGCATAGCAAAATCAAGGAGGAGAAAGTGGCCGCAGGCCGCTTTCGGGGGACATTCGCGGCGCAGGGCAACCCGTCGCAACGTGACCATCACGAAAAGCTGCCCCCAGCAAGCTGACCCCACTAAATCACGCCACAAAAGCAACGCAGGGTAGCCCGCCACAACATGCCTCCCAAAAAAGCTGAGCATTCCATCCCGTCGCAACATGCCTTACGCAAAAACTGCGCAAGGCATGTAACTGTGCTTACTTATGCACGCCCAGCTTCTCGCGCCAGCCTGGGAACAGCTTGTCAGCATCCCCCGGGAACGACTCGAACGCACGGGCAAATTCCTTGTGCTCTTTGGCAAATTCGATCGGATCGGCACCGGCTTTCCAGCACTCATACGATTGGCGCAGGGAAATAGCACCGGCGGCAGGTGAGTCGATGTGGCCGTAAGAGCCGCCACCCGAGGTGTTGATCACGTTGCCGTGGCCCAGATTCTGGAAGAAGCCTGGCAGACGCAGCGCGTTCATGCCGCCCGAGATGATCGGGGTGGTAGGCTTCATGCCATACCATTTTTGGAAGTAAACCGGGCCTTGGCACTCGTCACGCTCAATCATGTAAGCGATCTGGCGGTCGTCGTTCTCGCCTTCCATCTTGCCATAGCCCATGGTGCCGACGTGGATGCCGCTGGCCCCTTGCAAGCGCGAAATCTTGGCCAGCACGAAGGCGGTGTAGCCGCGCTTGGCAGATGGCGAGGTGATCATGCCGTGACCGGCGCGGTGGTAGTGCAGGTACTGGTTGGGGTACTGGCGGCGTGCGGTGGTGATCATGCCGGGGCCGCCGACAAAACCGTCGACCAGGAACGCCACTTTGTCTGCATCCGGGCCAAAAGACTCCAGAATGAAGTCAGCGCGGGCACACATTTCGTAGTGGTCATCGGCGGTGATGTTGGCCGAGAACAGCTTGGCTTGGCCGGTTTCGTCCTGAGCGCGTTTCATGGCGTCATAGACCAGCGGGTAGACCTTCTTGGCCGGGCAGAACACCTGGTTGCCTTGGGGTTCGTCGTTCTTAATGAAGTCGCCCCCCAGCCAAAACTGGTAAGCCGCTGCCGCAAACGGCTCAGGGCGCAGGCCCAACTTGGGCTTGATGATGGTGCCGGCAATGTAGCCACCGTCCTTGATGGGGCGGCCCAGAATGCGCCACATGTCAGAGATGTCTTTGCTCGGGCCATCAAACAACTGGATGGCGCGTTCTGGAAAATAGATGTCGTGAATCTTGCCGTGCTCAATGTCGCCCATGCCTTGGTTGTTGCCAATGATCAGCGTCAAGATTGACACCATCATCATGCGGCCATCGGTGATGTTGCGGTCGAACAGGTCCATCGGGTAGGCAATGCGCATGTCCTCGGTGGCTTCGTCGATGTAGTACACCAGCGCGTCCAGGCCGCGGGTGAAATCGTCGGTGGTGGAGACTTCCACATTGGTGCCAGTGGAGGACTCGGCAGCAAAGTGGGCGGCGCAGGTCAAGTAGCTGCCAAAGCCGGGTTTCTGCTTCATCTTGTAGGCGACGAGGATGTGCTTGCCGCCGGCAATGAGGTCTTCTTCCTTGAGGCTCAAGTCAGCGTAACGGTTCGATTGATCCATGTGAAATCTCCTGTTGTTGATAACGAAAGGTGGCGATGGGTTGAACTATAGGCAGGCTTATTCATCATGAAAATTCAAATATATTGATTTTCAAATCAGTTTTTTCTGATGAGTTGAGGTGTGCGTGATAAAAGACAATCACAACCCTGTACAAACCTGTTTTTTGCCCTAAAGGAGTCCTCATGCCCATCGTCGTGTTCAACCAAAAAGGAGGCGTTGGCAAGTCCACCATCACATGCAACCTGGCCGCCATCAGCGCCAGTCAGGGCTTGCGCACACTGGTGATTGACCTGGACCCACAAGGCAACTCCACCAGCTACCTGCTGGGCATCACTGCCAAAGACGATCAGCCCACTGTGGCCGGATTTTTTGAGCACTCGCTGAGCTACAGTTTCAAGACCATTCCGCCCACGGATTTCATCGTCCAGACACCGTTTGAGAATCTTGATGTGATGCCTTCCAGTGCGGCCCTCACCGAGTTACAGGTCAAGCTCGAATCGCGCCAAAAAATCTACAAGTTGCGTGAAGCGCTGCAGCAACTGGCCGACGCTTATGACCGCATCTACATTGACACCGCGCCTGCGCTCAACTTTTACACCCGTGCCGCCCTGATTGGCGCCACCGGTTGCCTGATTCCGTTTGATTGCGACAGCTTCTCACGCCAGGCGCTGTACGCGTTGATGGACAGCGTGCAAGAGATTCGTGCGGACCACAACCCCGATCTGCAGGTGGATGGCATCGTGGTGAACCAGTTCCAGGCCCGTGCAAATTTGCCCCAGCGTATGGTGGCTGAGTTGATTGAAGAAGGTTTGCCGGTGCTGCAGCCGTATTTGCCGTCGTCAGTGAAGATCAGGGAGTCGCACGAGCAGGCCATGCCGATGATTTACCTGGACCCCAACCACAAGATCACGCTGGCGATGGTGGCGCTGCACGACGGGCTGCGCCGCTAATTTGATCCGCAACCCTGCTTGTTTTATTGCTATAAATAAAATAGCTTCATGCGCTTATTTCATAAGGGCTGCAGCTTATTTTCTTATAAATTAAACGTGGGTCGGGTCGGTGGCATCGTCAGATGGCGTGTCTGCGGGCATCGTGAACCGCTCGCTGGCCCACGCCCCAAGGTCAATTTGTTTGCAGCGCTCGCTGCAAAAAGGTCGAAACGGGTTGCTGGGGGCGTAGATACTGACACCGCCACAGGTCGGGCAGGTGACCTGTTTCACTGGGGCGTCGCTTTGGACAGCCTGCTTCATGAACACAAGGCCAGCTCGAATGGCACATCGTCGGTGATGGCATGCGGGCGGTGGTCGTCACCCTGGCGCATCAGGCGAACCGACACCATGAGGCGGTTGCCACTGATCTCGGGCACCACCTCGGTGCCGACATCAAGCGCCAGGCGCAACAGCAAAAAGGTACGGCCTTGCGGCAGGTTTTGCTGGAACTGGCCGCCATTGGCGATTACTTTTTGGGGTGAGCCCGAGTCACGCAGCAGCTTGAGTAGCAGGTGCACGGCATCGGTCAGAGGCGTCAGGCTGCCCATCCATTGCGCCAATTCAGCTTGCCGCAAAACGCCGGTTTTGTGCTGCCACGCGTAGTAGGCCGGCAGGTCAAATTCACAGGTGCCACCGGGGATGCTGATGCGGCTGCGAATGCTCATCAGCCAGTCGTTTTCAGCCAGGCCTTGCCCGGCTTTGCCGGGTTGGGCGTTCAGGGCTTCAAAGCTTTGGTCCAGCTCGGTGATCACTTGCTCCAGCGCGGCTTCGGCAATGGCCGGGTTGCCGCGGTAACCTTCTAGGGTGTGTTTTTGCCGGTCAAGGTCTTTCAGCAGGTCGGTTTTCAGGTCAGCCCGGGCGGCCACGTCCATGATCTCGAACAGGGTTACCAGGGCAAAGTGATGGTCCAGCGCGTCGACCCGGCTGGCCAATTGGTGCAGACGCAAGGACAGGTGTTCAAGTCGCAGGTAAGTGCGAATGCGTTCATGCAGGGGGTATTCGTAAAGGATCACGCTGATTTGGATGGGTCGGAAAGAGTTAAGCCAATGATAGCCCGAAGCTTGGGGCCAGCGCGCGCACCTCAGCTGCCAAATCATCCAGGCTCATGGTGTCATTAAAAATCACCGCATCGGCCGCTTGCAGGCGCACCTCACGGCTGGCCTGTGCTGCCATGATGGCCAGCACCGCCTCGCGTGTGAGGGCGCTGCGTGCCATCACACGGCGAATTTGGGTCTCGGGCAGGCAGTCCACCACCAGCACTTGGGCTACTTTTTGCCGCCAGTGGCCGGATTCGACCAGCAACGGCACGTCAAACACCAGGCACCGATGGCCGGCATCTTGAGCCGCCAGAGCCTGTCGCTTGGTTTCCTGGCTGACCATTGGGTGGATGATGGCTTCCAGTCGCTGTTTGGCGCCAGGGTCGGCAAAGACCAGCGCGCGCATGCGGTCGCGGTCCAGTGCGCCGGTGGGTGCGATGAATTCGGCACCAAAGGCGTCGCAGATCGGCGCAATGGCGAGTCCATTTGGGGCTGTAAGCGCGCGCGAAATGGCATCCGCATCCAGTACCGCCGCGCCAAGTTCAGCCATCATGGTTGCCACCGTGCTCTTGCCGCTGCCAATGCCACCGGTGAGTCCCAGGCGAAACGCTGGCGCCACGGCTGAGGACTTGTTCATGGTCGAGCCTTAAAGCCCAACCGCTTTGAGAATCGCATTGGGCCCGGCCACCATGGCGGTGAGGCCGGCGCCGGCCAGAAATGGACCAAACGGGATGAAGCCGCCCTCGCGCAGGCCACTTGAGAACTTCATGGCGATGCCAATGGCAGCGCCAATGACTGAGGCCATCAGGATGATCGGGATCAACGCCTGCCAGCCAAACCAGGCGCCTAAAGCGGCAAACAGCTTGAAGTCGCCAAAGCCCATGCCTTCCTTGCCCGTGGCCAACTTGAACGCCCAGTAGACCAGCCACAGCGACAGGTAGCCGCCCACGGCGCCCCACAATGATTCCGGGAGCCCGACGTTGGTCAGTTTCAGCGCCGCAGCAATCAGCCCAGTCCACAGCAATGGCAGGGTGATGTCGTCAGGCAGCAGGGTGGTGTCCCAGTCAATCATGGCCAAGGCCAGTATGGCGGCCGCAAAACCGCACCAGACCAGGGCGCTTGGCGTGGCACCCCATTGCCAACCGCAATAAAAAAACAACGCCCCAGTGGCGAGTTCAACCAAGGGGTAACGCACGCTGATGGGGGTGTGGCACTGGCTGCATTTGCCGCGCAGCATCAGGTAGCTCAACACCGGGATGTTTTCAAACCAGCTGAGTTGGTGACCACATTTTTGGCAGCGTGAGCGCGGCGCCATCAAATTGAACGGTGCGCCAGCCGCAGGCTCTTTGCCATGCAGGTCGGCGCATTCGGCCTTCCATTGGGCTTCCAGCATGACCGGCAAGCGGTAAATCACAACATTCAGAAAACTGCCAATGAGCAGCCCCAGCAGGCCGATGAGGCTGGCGTCCATCGCTTGAGATACCTGTAGGGACTCAATCATTGTTACACCACACTTGTTGATTCATAAGCGTTTTTCCCCCACCAATCAAGTAGATTACACCAAAATCAATCAGCATACTTTGCATTATCCTAAAATTCCTAAGAACAGATAGCACAACAAGTCTTGATGCCATCAAAACTCTGACTGGCCCGCAGGCTGTAACAGACAGGGATCATCTTGCGATGCTTGGATGCAGGAACAAGGAAGACTGATCACCCAGCCTCAGGATCTAGCCTTACAAAACCCTTCGGCGATGTTGTCCAGAATTTCGTTCACAAGGCTTCGAGTTCTGATGCTGATCAGTTCTGAGTTGTCACCAACATGCTGATCAACAACTTCCCATTGTGTGCGGACGTAATCGAGGCCGAATTCCAGACAGGCCATCAAAATTACGGTGAAACCTCCGCTGATGAGTGCTTTTCGGACCAAGACTTCATCGCTGATGCCGGAGTTAGACCAGCACAGCCCCCATTTTGGATCTCTCAGGCTGTCACCTATACCGAAAAGTTCAGCGGCATCAGTCATCGTCAGGACCTTAACGAATTTGACTTCGATGCCGACTTAACAAGGGTCACCCATCGGTCGGCAGGGTGCACCCAACATGCCGACCACTATCGCGCCGAATTTCCATGGCTTTGATGCGCAAATTGCTTTCCCGGACAAAACCAAGTGCTTCATCAACCGCAGCGGACGCACGATCCGCCGACAGTTTGGCCGACTCTGCCAACAATTCAGGACCATCATGTCTGATTGGTTTAGTGGCCCTTGATGCCAGCCAAAGGCCGCCAACTAGTACAAACCCCGCAACGAAGCTCAGAACACGAATTCCCATGTGAATCCCCCTTGGCTCCAACAAACACAGGTTGAGCGCAACCACCAATTGCTGTACATCGCGTAGGTACGCCAGCGATCAACACGAACACTGGGTTGCACGCCGACGTCCGGCGAGCGCCCGACATCGCAGATCACTGTTATTGCGAGATTGGGGTTGTTCTCACTCAACTTTCTGGACCTTCCCGTCGCTTGTAAGGCCCCGAGCCGTCCCAGTCAGTCGATAGCGTTTGAATGTCAAAGATGCCTTTTTCGTCAACGCAAAGCATCCTTTTATCTTCGGCATGCAAGATAGTCAGTGGTTGCTCGTTTAGGTTTTTTGCAGGCAGGCTAGAGATCCCCTCGATGTTGAATCCAAGTAGTGCTTCTGAGTCGTACTCAGCACCTCGAAGTAGCCACATGTTGCTGATGCAAAGTCCACAATTCTCCAGGGCGGCGAGACCCTGAAGTGTCGGGGATACAAAAACAAGTTCCCGCTCATTAACACCATCCGTTGCCTCTGGCGGTGGTGACTGCACTTGAACCACTAATACATTCGGCCACGACCAGCGGACGAGGTGTGGCAAATCAATTGCCTGCGAACTTTCGGATTGTGCGTTTTGATGGTGGACCTTCATCATTTGGTGTACCTCTTGTTTAAGTAATAGGACAGTCCGGGGTGACCTTGAGTCTGTTTGTTTTGAAATTCCAGCACTACATGCGATGGCACAGTGACAATCTGGTGAGTAAAGACGTGAATCGCTTTTGAGATATTCGAATCACAATTTATGGAGGCCTTTGAGGCGGAGATGTTTGAGGGCATGGGTTTCCTTCAAAGAAAAGAAATTTACACGTATTGTGACTTAAAAGCGGCTGACTTAAAAGATGCAAAGACGCAGACTTGAAAAAGTGCAACAGTCTGCGAAAGATCCACACCCGCCATCAATTCAAGCCAGAGAATTCCTGGCGGCTAATGTTCGCCTGTTGCGTGGTGCGCTCGGTTACTCGCAGGAAGAGTTGGCGTTTGAAGCCGGGCTTCACAGAACTTTCGTTGCTCACGTTGAGCGTCGCGCTCGAAACATCTCGCTGGACAATGTTGAGCGATTGGCGATTGCGTTAAAGGTTCCAGTGCATGAACTTTTGATGCCCATCGCCGGCAAGACGCCAACGACTTGACACTGGCGCCGCACTAACGAGGTCGTGGGACAACAGCTACCCCTCTATATTGCAGCTTTAGGTGTCTCTGCGCGGTTTCCAACCCAAGAGTGCCCGATCCGACGTGGACCAGCGCGTTGCACCGATGTTGAGTGTGATCAACCAAATTGAAGGACCAATAATCTCGCTTCGTGATGGGCGGAATCAGGTGAATTTCCGCCGACCTGTGGCAAAACAACAACTTTTCCCGCCAGGTTGGGTGAACGCCCGCTTTAGAGCGTGATGAATTTCGGCAGTGCAGCGTTTCCAGACGGCCACCAATGCCAGCTTCCGGGTGAGCCAATTTCATGAATTTGGAGGCCGGTCAGCCGCTGAACTTGTCCCATGGAAATCAGAAAGCTGACCTGTCCGACTGATAGCTCGACTGATAGCTCGACGGATGGCTGCGCAGGCCCGCAACCAGACCGCAGGGTTTCAGTCAGCGCTAAGGGTGGCTGCGGGCAGCGTCAGCACCGCGCGCAAACCGCCCGCTGGCGAATCCTTCAGCGCCACGCTGCCGTCATACAGGCGCGCCAGGTCGTCCACTATCGCCAAGCCCAACCCCGACCCTGGCACTTGCTCATCCGCACGCACGCCACGCTGCAGCACCACTTCACACTGTGCAGGGGGCAGGCCTGGGCCATCGTCATCAATGGTGATGACGAGATCATGCGCGTTCAAGCGGGCATTTACATCCACATGATGGACTGCCCATTTGCAGGCGTTGTCCAGCAAATTGCCCAACATTTCCTGCAAGTCTTGGGCCTCACCTCGAAAAGAAAGGTCCGTTGCCATCGGCCCCACTTGGACATCCAGCCCGCGCTCTGCGTGAATGCGTTGCATGACCCGCACCAGGCCAAGGATGACGGGCAGCAGCTCGGTTTTGACACCCGGCAGGCGGCTGGCAGCGGCCGCCTGTGCGCGGGCAAGGTGATAGTTCACCTGCTTGCGGGCGATGTCAATCTGCTCGTTCACCAGGTGTGCCAGTTCAGATGGGGCATCACCCTGCGCTTGAGCTGCGTTGGCCAACACGCTCAGCGGCGTTTTCAGCGCATGGGCCAGATTGCCCGCATGGGTGCGAGCACGCTCGACCACCTGCGCATTCTGAGCCAACACTTGGTTGAAATCGTCAATCAAAGGCGTTACCTCCATGGGAAACTGGCCTTCCAGGCGCTGGGTATTGCCACTGTGGATTCGGCCCAATGCCCGGCGCAGGTCACGCAGCGGGGCCAACCCCACCCACACCTGCACACCGGCAGCTACCACCAAACCTGCGGCCAACACCGCTAACGCCAGCCACAACGTGCCGTTGAACTGGGCCTCGGGCTCCAACATAAAGCGCTCATTGGCGGCGGCCATCAGCCGGAACGTGACGGGTGCCTGGCCAGGCGTGTCGTCAAGTTGCACCGTGCGCACCACCGCATTGAGCCATTGCCCCTGTGGCCCGGCGATATGAACATGGTCTGAATCGCCTGCTGCCGGCTCGGGTGCGGGCAATGCCAACACATGGTCCCACAGTGAACGCGAACGCAAGGCACCCACATCATCTGCACTGCCAGCCACCCGGTCAATTTGCCAGTAGTAGCCAGAAAAAGGCCTCGTCAGTCGGGGGTCACTCAAGGGCAGTTGCAGCGCGGGTGCATTTTGTGCATCCACGATTAACTGCGCTGTCAGTTGGTCCAGGTGGCTGGTCAGCTCAGACTGAAACTGGGCTTGTACATGTTGGCGAAACAGGCTGCTCAGGCCCCAGCCCGCCACCATGATCGACGCGGCAATCCAAAACAGCGTACCCAACAGCAGGCGAACCCGCAGTGAGCCACGCAGCTTGGCCCAATTCATGCCACAGCAGCCAACCGATAACCCAGGCCACGCACAGTTTCGATCATGCCTTGGGGCAGTTTTTTGCGCAGCCGCCCAATGAAGACTTCCACCGTGTTGGAATCCCGGTCAAAGTCTTGTGCATAAATGTGCTCCACCAACGCGGTGCGCGACACTACCTCATCCCGGTGGTGCATCAAATACGCCAGCACCCGGTATTCATGGCTGGTCAAAACCAGCGCCTGACCCGACAGTGAGACCCGGCTGTTGCGGGTATCCAGGCACAGCGGGCCGCAGGTCAGCTCGGCGCTGGCGTGACCACCTGAGCGGCGAATCAATGCGCGCAGGCGGGCCAGCAATTCTTCCATGTGAAAGGGTTTGGCCAGGTAATCATCCGCCCCGGCATCAATACCAGCGACTTTTTCGTGCCAGCCGTCGCGAGCGGTCAAGATCAGCACGGGCATGGTGCGCCCGGCAGCCCGCCATTGGCGCAGGACCGACAAGCCGTCCATTTTGGGTAGGCCCAGGTCCAACACCACCGCATCAAAGGGTTCGGTCTGTCCAAGGTGGTGGGCGTGGACACCGTTGTCCGCCAGGTCCACGGCATAACCCGCGGCTTCGACCCCGTCGCTGAGTTGAATGAGCAACTTGGGCTCGTCTTCCACAATCAAAACTCGCATGTCATGGGCTCATGGCTAAAAGGGGGCAAATTACAGGGCCTGCGCCCATGTTAATCCTTGCGCTTGCGGCTGATCAGCTCGCCGCTTTTGGCATCGATCTGAAGTTTGAGCCGCGTGCCGCTGGGGGTCAACACTTTGATCGTGTAGACCCATCGCACCACACCATGGTCTTTGTCGCGGTCGAGTTCAACATCCAGCACTTTGCCCGCGTGTTCAAGCTCCACACGCTCCAGAATGGTCGCCAGTGGCAGCACTTCCCCAGCAGTGAGCGCTTGACGAGCGCGATCATGGTCACTGTCGGCACGCGCCAGCCCGCCACCCAAAGTCAGTGCACTTGCGCATAGCACCGCGATGCCGATGCGCCCAACGCGGCGCGACAAGGGCTCGGGTATCCAGACGTGGGGATCTTGAGTGTGTTGCATAGCCCCTCTTTATAGCCGCTCGAACATGAACGCCAGATGAACGCGAAATTCACCTTGCGTTCAGCAAGCGGTAGGCATAGTACAGGCCTTCACCACTTCAACACTCACCCCAGGAGCCCGACATGCATCACCAACTCAGCACCTTTCTCATCGCCAGCGCATTTGCAATGAGCCTGAGCAGCTTGGCCGTGGCCGGCCCACGCGAAGACCTCTTGGCCCAGTACGCCAGCGCGGCCAAGGCGGCCAACCCGGCGTTTGGCGGTTTCTCAGCGCAACGTGGCCAAACCTTGCACTCTCAAAATTTCACCACCGGCAAGCCCGACAGCCCCAGTTGCACCAGCTGCCACGGCACCAACCCACGCACCGCTGGAAAAAACGCCACCGGCAAAGTGATCGATGCCGTGGCCGTGTCGGCGACCCCCACGCGCTATACCGACCCTGCCAAGGTGGAGAAATGGTTTAAACGCAACTGCAACGAAGTCATTGGCCGTGAGTGCAGCGCCGTCGAAAAAGGCGACTGGCTGACCTACGTGACGAGCCTGTAACCCACCCCACTTGCAAAGAGGAAGACATCATGAACCTGCCCTACCGCCCCCTGGCCCTGACCTTTCTGGCCATCAGTTTTTTCGCCATTGTGCTGGGCCGCGCACAAGCCGGTGGCGGGCACTTTTACACCCCTGTGGCTGACGCTGTGGTGAAAGAAGAGTGCGCCAGCTGCCACCTGGCTTATTCGCCCGCCATGCTGCCGGCCAGTTCCTGGAAACGCATGATGAGTGACTTGCAAAACCACTTTGGTGAAGATGCCAGCATTGATGCGGCCACTGCCGCCACCATTGAGGCCTACCTGACGGCCAACGCGGCAGACACGGGCGGGCGCAATTTCAGCAGCAAACTGCTGCGCGGTGTGTCTTCTGCCAGTGCGCCGCTGCGTATCACCGAGTTG
Organism: Rhodoferax sp.; assembly: GCF_028688795.1. Taxonomy (GTDB): domain Bacteria; phylum Pseudomonadota; class Gammaproteobacteria; order Burkholderiales; family Burkholderiaceae_C; genus Rhodoferax. The sequence goes on from NZ_JAQTXM010000007.1 coordinate 148,306, forward strand.
CCCAAATGGATGGACGAGCATCGCAAAGTCCCCGCCTGGGAATGGAAGCACAAAGACGTGCGCTCCAAGTCCAACTGCCTGGCCTGCCACCGCGACGCAGAGCGTGGCTACTACGACGAGTGAGCCTGGCAGCTCCACTGACAGGCTAAGAAATCATTAAGCAGCCCCACACACAATGGGCCACTGCTGCACAAACCCATCATTTGAAACACGAGGTGCACCCCATGAATTCAACTTCCACCCTGTCGACGCTCTGTCTTGCTGCCTGCTTCATGGCGGCTGGCGCAGTGTTCACGCCCGCGCATGCAGACGACGCATCTTCGGAATGGAGCAACAACAGCGCCGCACTGATCCTGCCGCAAGTGCTGCAAAAGCTAGAAGCAGCGGGTTACCGCAACGTTGAAAAAATCAAACTCAAACGCGGCAACTATGAAGTGCGCACCACTGGCCGAGACGGCGAGCGCATCAAACTGTATGTGAACGCAAAAACCGGTGACATCCTGGGTCAGCGCGATGCCCGCAAAGGTGACGACCACACTGGTGGCGTGATCCAAAAACTGATCGGCAACTGCAATGAGCGCCGTTGCCGCGACGACCTGGTGAGCACACCCGCTGACGTCACACCCACCAAACCCTGAACCTCTGCGCTCTTGCCCTCGCCTGCACACCCCGAAAAGCCATCATGAAAACCTTGATTTTTAGTCTGCTGTCACTTGTCACCCTGGCCTGGGGCTGGGATGTTTTCACCAGTGTTGCCCCTGCAGGGGCCAACACGTTGTGGGTGGCGCGCCAGGAGGCCCTGCACCTGAGCGGCCTGCTGTCTGTAGCCATGATGTCGCTGGTGATGTTTTTGGCTACACGCCCGGCGTGGCTGGAAACACCGCTGGGCGGCATGGATCGCATCTACCGCGCCCACAAGTGGGCCGGGATCACCGCTGTGGGTTTTGCCGCCGCGCACTGGATAATCGAGATGTCTGACGACATCCTCAAAGCCGTGGTGGGCCGCGAGGGGCGTGTCGACAAAGAAAAATTCACCGGATTTCTGGAAGTCTTGCGCAAGCTGGCCGAAGACATGGGCGAATGGGCGATCTACGCCGTGCTGGCCATGCTGGTGATCACGCTGTGGAAGAAGTTCCCTTACCGCGCCTGGAGCATCCTGCACCAGGCCATGCCGGTGCTGTATTTGATGCTGGCGTTTCATGCGGCCTTGCTGGTGCCCACCGATTATTGGGCGCAGCCCGTAGGCATGTTGCTAGGCGCATTGCTGGCAGCCGGCGTGTATGGCGCGGTGGCATCGCTGCGCAAAGCCATTGGCAAATCGCTCCAAGCCATGGGTGAAATTGTCTCCGTTGAACAGTTGCCCGGCGATGTGTGCGCGGTGCGTTGCCGCCTGAACCCCACATGGCGTGCCCACCGGGCGGGGCAATTTGCATTTGTCACATTCGAGGGCAAAGAGGGATCGCACCCCTTCACCATTGCCAGTGCAGACCGGGGCGACCGCACGATTGATTTCCAAATCAAGGCTTTGGGTGACTTCACAAAGGGCCTGGCCCAGCGCCTGCAAGCTGGCCAGGCCGTGCGTGTGGAAGGCCCCTACGGCCGCTTTGACCTGGCCCGGCGCAACCCCAAAGCGGGCCAAATCTGGATCGCCGGTGGCATTGGTGTGACCCCCTTTTTGGCCTGGCTGGAGTCCCTGCAAGCCCACCCACAACAAGCGCCAACGGCAGATTTGCATTTCTGCACCCGCAGCCAGGCCACTGATACCTTTGCCGAACGCCTGTCCACTTTGTGTGCCACGCTACCCAGCGTGCGCCTGCACATCCACGACGCCAGCCAAGGCTCGGCATTGAAGGCCCACGCCCTGGCAGCCACCAACAAAAGTGAAATCTGGTTCTGCGGCCCGGTTGGCCTGGGTAACGCCCTGCGCGACGGCCTCAAGTCCATGGGCGTGATACCGCGCTTTCACCAAGAGGCCTTCGAGATGCGCTGACCCCCAGCGCTGTCACCATCTTCATCAAGTCCATTCACCCCAGTCACTCCATACACCACCATGAACCTTGAACAACAACACGCCTTGCTCACCATCGCACTGCTGGCCGCGTTTGCCGACAACCACCATGACGACCGCGAACGCGAGCAAGTCCGCCGTCTGGTTGACACGCTGGGCAGCCACGCCACTGACCTCAACCTGGCCGGGCTGTACGGCCAAGTGCTGCTCAAGCAGGTCAACCTCGCGTCCGTTGCGGCCACTTTGACTGACCCGTCCCAGCGGCAACTGGCATTTGAGATGGCAGTGTGCGTGTGTGATGCCGACGGCCACACCACCGAACCTGAAAAGGTCTTTCTGCAAAATTTGGCACAGGTGTTGCTCCTGGATGCCAGCGTGACAACGCCGCTGAACCAACAAGGCCAAACCATGGCCGATTTGGTTGATGCCGCCGCACCCAAAGGCACCAACGTTGTCGCCACAGCACCCGCTGTGCCCGTGGCGGCTGTGCCTGATCAAGCGGAACTGGACCGCGCCATCTTGAACCACGCCATCTTGAACGGTGCGCTGGAGCTGTTGCCACAGTCATGGGCATCGATGGGCATCGTGCCCCTGCAAATCAAAATGGTGTACGGCCTTGGCAAGGCCCATGGGTATGAGTTGGACCAAGGCCACATCCGCGATTTTTTGGCCACCCTGGGTGTGGGCCTGACCTCGCAATACCTGGAGCAGTTTGGCCGCAAACTGCTGGGCGGCTTGCTGGGCCAGCTCGCCGGGGGCATGGGCAAGTCATTGGGCAAAGCCACCGCCAGCGTGGCGTTCTCGTTTGCCACGACCTACGCCCTGGGGCACGTTGCCAAACGATATTACGCCGGTGGGCGGCAAATGAGTACGGCGCTGCTGCAAGAGACTTTTCAGAGCTTGATTCAACCCGCCAAAGACATGCAGGCGCAATACCTGCCGCAAATTCGCCAAAAAGCCAACAGCCTGGACATGGGACAAATCATGTCCATGGTGCGAGGGCGCTAAGACCACGCGCAGAAGACCCGTCTTGTGCTCAGCGCGGTGAGCGCGGGCGCAAGTTCGCACCGGGCCTGTCGGTACCTTGTTTTTCCTGTTCCACGGCAATGGCCGCAGCGCATCAGGCAGTTCACGTCGGCGGCGTTGCCTTGCGACAAGAGTGACGGTTGGCTCCAGCGTAGTTGCCGTGAGCTAAAGCCTGCGTTACCGCACGGATCGCAATACAGTCAACTCCAAGTACGGGTCTCCACCAGACGATTTCCGCTGCGCCGCGCATATAAATCGCCGCTTCACTCGGTTACCAATTGACGCGGTGATCGACATCAAAGTTCGATGGGGGTTTTGCCGGCATATCCCAGTCCGGCTCGGTTTACCCTCGTCATCGATCTGCACACCACAGACCTCCCACAGCGAGGGCCTGCGTGCCGGTGCTCGTTCGTTGCCAATGCCGGCTTTCGGGAAGGCCGATCAGCTAACGCTACTACCGCTTTGGGTCTTTATGCAGAGATGTACATAGAGGCTGTTATGCACAGTTCCCAGTTATGGGCAATTGCCGTTTGAAGTGAGTTGCCTGTCATTGGCAAATTCATACCAATGCAAGGTTTCTTTCTCTACATAATTTCATCGGTCAGCATTTGACTAAGCCTCGGAACGGCGAGCCAATGATGAGCGTGGTTTTACGTGTTCTGAGCACTATTTGATACTCGCCTCCATTGGGCGGGGGTGACTTTGACACAAATGCGTGGCATGTACGCACTACAGCGGAAACGCACGACTAGAAAATTTTGAGGTGTAAGAATCAGCAGAATTATGGTGAGTTGCAACTTCCAGACATCCGAAGAAAGTCAACATCCATGCGGCTTCCACGCGAAATGCCAAATCAAACTGTTCATAACTGGGAACTGTGCATAAGGGTCTGGTCTTGACAATGGTAGGGGCGCCGAACAATTTTTCAGGTCTTTACCGGCTTCAGACCCATTGCCGCCGGTCACGATAGTCAGCTTACGGGCGACCCAGTTCATTGCCCGCTAGAAGTCGTTATTGGCGGGCTTCAGCGTGCCCATTGCTGACTTTCACACCATTGATCTGCCTCTTCGAAAGCTGCCATTGAGTTAACCGTTTCAAGCGCGTTTCGCAAGCGCCTCAAACTCCTCCAGCGGCAACGGTTTGCTGAACAAATAGCCTTGGTAGGCATGGCAGCCCAAGCTGGCGAGGAAATCTCGTTGTGCCTGAGTCTCCACCCCTTCAGCAATTGCCGCCAACCCCATGCTCTCGGCCAAGGCGATGACCATCTTTGCAATGGCTGCGTCATTGGGGTCGAGCAAAATGTCGCGCACAAAGCCCTGGTCGATCTTGAGTTGATCCAGCGGCAGTCGTTTGAGATAGGTCAGCGAAGAGTAGCCGGTGCCAAAGTCATCGAGCGAGAAACCTACGCCGCGTCCTTTGAGCGCGCTCATCTTGGCAATGACTCCTTCAATGTCGCTTACCAACATGCTCTCGGTCAGTTCGAGCTTAAGCCGGCGCGGGTTGGCGCCCGTGCGTTTGAGCGTATCGAGCACCTGATCAACAAAATCGATCTGGTGGAACTGGCGGGCACTGACGTTCACCGCCACCGTGAGGTGGGCCATCGTGGCTTGGCTGGCCCAGCGCGCCAACTGGGTACAGGCGGTGTCCAGCACCCATTGGCCCAAAGGCAGGATCAGACCGGTCTCCTCAGCCAGGGGAATGAACTCGGCAGGGGACACCATGCCACGGCGCGGATCGTGCCAGCGCACCAGTGCTTCCACGCCGGTAATCTGGTGCTCGCCATTCACCTGGGCCTGGTAGTAAAGAAGGAACTGGTGTTGCACCATCGCTTCGCGCAAACCCGTCTCAAGTACCGCACGAGCGCTGACCACGGCCTGCATCTGCGGGTCAAAGAAACGCAAGGTGTTGCGGCCCGCGGCCTTAGCCTGATACATGGCCAACTCAGCCTGCTTCAAAGGTTCTTCGGTGTTTTCCAAGTGGTTGCCGTCGAACATGGTGACGCCGATGCTGGCCGTGCTGTGATGCGATGAAGCGTCGAACTGGTAGGGCAGATTGAGCGCGGCAATGACCTTTTCGCCCATGGCCTTGGCCTGAGTGGCTACCTCCTGGTCATCTTGGCTCAAGTCTTCGAGCAGGATGATGAATTCATCGCCGCCTAAGCGTGCCACGGTGTCGCTTTGACGCACGCAAGCCCGCAACCGGCTTGCGACCTGCTGCAGTAGCAGATCGCCCTGGTCATGGCCGAGGGTGTCATTGAGGGTTTTGAAGTCATCCAAATCAATGAGCAGTAGCGCGCCCTGGCGCTGATGACGGGTTGTGGCAGCCAAGGCGTGCTTGAGTCGGTCGATCAGAAGCCGGCGGTTGGGCAGGCCGGTCAAGGGGTCAGAGAAAGCCAAGCTCTGGATCTGGTCTTCAGCAGCCTTGCGAGCGGTAATGTCACGGGCGATGCCCAGCACGCCGATGAGAGTCCCTTCCTCATCAAGCATGGGCGTCTTGATCGTCTCGAACAGTCCCCGATGCCCATCATCGGCGAACGTCAACCATTCCTCATTGACACTAGGCGTGCCTGCTGCCATGGCATTGCGGTCGTTCGCACGGAAGAAATCCGCGAGTTCCTTGTCCACAAAGTCGTAGTCGGTCTTGCCAATAATGTCCGCTTCCTTGGCGCCGTAGAGGCGCCCGAACATCGGGTTGCAACTCAGAAAGACCCCTTCGGAGTCCTTCAGCCAGACCAGGTCTGGAATGGCTTGCACAAGGTGACGCATTCGGGCATCGCTCATTGTCAACGTCAGCTCCAACTGCTTGCGCAGGGAAATGTTGTGCCCGGTTCCGTGATAGCCAGTGAAACAGCCGGTCTCGTCAAACCGAGGATCCCCGTTGATGCTGTACCAGCGAAGCTCACCATCATCGCCTGTGATCGGATACTCCAGGCTTCTGAATGGCAAATGGCCGTTGAGGGTGGCGCGGTGCGCTGCCCACTGCTCTGGCGTTAGTTCGACATTGAGCTCCCAGCGGGTTTTACCTATGGTGTTGGCAGGGGGCGTAAAGTCATTGGCAAACGCACCAGAAAATTCAGTGAATCGAAATGCCTCGTCCTGGCTCCAGAACCAGTCAGAAGACATGGTTGACAGCGCCAGAAACTGCTTTTCGCGTTTTTGCAGATCCGCCGCTGCCTGCTTGATCGCTGTAAGGTCTCGCCAAACACAGTAGATGACCGGGCGGTTCTCCAGTTCAACAATTGAAGCCGTGACCTCCGCGTCAAAACTTGTGCCATCGGCCCTGCGATGTTTCCACTCAAAACGGTGTGCGCCCTTTTCCCTGACGATCGCCATCATGCGCTCCGCCTTGACGAATGAGTCCTGTCCGTCAGGTTGAATCGGTGGTGAGAGCTTTGATGGATGAACATTTAGTAGCTCATCCCTGCATGTGTAGCCCAGCGTCCTGACGGCAACATCATTGCATTCGACAAACTTGCTGTCGTCGACAATCCATACCGGATCCGGCGACGACCGAAGCAGTTGCCGAAACAGGTCTCGGTCGGAATTGGAGTCGGAAGGAGTCATTCGGGTGTATTTGTCGTTTGTGAATGATGCCACGTCTAGGTCTAGTAAGGGAAAACACTAGCCATGAGCTTTGGTAAATGAAAGGCGACGTAAGCGCTGCACCAGCGTTGCCCAATCGGTCAAGTTGGTGGTCACCTTCGAGCGGCGACCCAAGGAGTTGGGCGACACAGATACCAGGCAACTGTCTCCCTCCCATTGCATAAGACTATCATCTGAGTAAATCACGGTAGACGCTGAGAGCGCCCCAGGGAGTCAGTAAAACAATCAGATTGGCTCACTATGTCAAACGCCACATTCAGCAACGATGTGCAGGAGTTCGTTAGGCAGCTCGACGAAGCAGGGCAGGCACACATGGCATGGTCACATCGGTTGCTACGCTGTGCGGTATTGCGCACGTCGCCTGGCGAGGATGTACTGGCTGACGACGCGCACTGCCGTTGCCTTTTTGGCGCCTGGTTCCGCAAGTACCGGGAGAACTTCGATGCCATCGACGTTGTGAGCGCACAGCGCCTGGACGAGCAGCATCGAACAATGCACGACGCGGTGCGCGACATGTGTAATCGCATACTCGAAGGCGCGGCTGGAGACGCCGCGATGCTGGAGGCTTTCGATCGGACACAAACCGGCATGATCGCCGATCTCGCACTTTTCAAGACCCAATATCTGGCACACAGTGCGCGGCTCGATGCGTTGACTGGGCTGCCGCTGCGTTATGGATTCGAGGAAGAATTCACACGCTGCCATGCCCAGGCGATGCGCCGAGGTGAAAAAATGGTCGTGGTGCAACTGGACGTGGACCACTTCAAGCGCGTCAACGATGTACACGGACACGCGGTCGGCGACTTGGCGCTGCAGCATATTGCAAACCTGCTGCGTACTGGTTGCCGTGCCGGTGAGCCACTGTTTCGTTTTGGTGGCGAGGAATTCATCGCCTTGCTGCAAGTTGCAGATCGCGAAGGGGCCGAGCAGGTCGTGCAGCGCCTATTGCAAGATTTGCGTGACACACCCCTACTCCTGCCTGACGGCCGCGTCCTTAGTTTGCGCTTGAGTGCTGGGCTGGCAGAAGTCGGCATCGATGCGTCCATGGCCGGTGTGGTGGTTCAGGCTGACCATGCACTCTATGCGGCAAAAGCCGCTGGTCGTGATACTTGGCGCTGGTCGACGACCGAGCCGTCGAAGGCATAGTGTCCGGCATTGACCAATGCATACTTTGGATGACCACCGTGGCAATCAGGTCTGAATCCCGCGCTATCTGTGTTGACGCTGCTCGGTCATCGTGCTCGGCACGGACTGGAGGCGCATCAGATCGATGCAGCCACCTGGGTGCGAAATGGTCTGCGAAGCCTTCAACCAACGAATGATAGTTGATGAAAGGCATTTGAGTTTCATCGCTATAGGTGGGTGCTGAAAAGCCAAATATAAGTTGTTGGGAACCATTGATGCTCTCCTTGTTGAACCGTCTGAGCGTGCGCAACCGCATCTGGACGATCGTGGTCATACTGATCTGCGGCATGGTGGTCGAAGTCATTGACATGCATCGGCTGCGCGAGGTTCTCTGGCGTGCGAAAGAGGAGAAAACCCGGCAACTGGTGGATACCGGGTTCAGCGTGCCGGCCCACTTTCATGCGATGCAACAAAAGGGCGAACTCTCTGAAGACGCGGCCGCTGTTGGCCGTTGGCGGGTGCAGCGATCCGTCAAGTCCATTCTTCATTGTTGACGGCCAGGACACTGGGGTGAATGTCGGGTATGGAGCGAGCATTTTTGGCAGACCTATGTCAGGTCCCGCTGCTCAAGAGCCGGACAGGTAAGAAAACTGGCATCCTCGCTTGGTTGACAGCTTCCAAGTTTTTTGCACTGCCGGTGAGCGACTGCTTCCGGCGAAATTGAAAGTCAGCTTTCCACTTTTCGGCGGGATTCATGCGGTTCCGGTGAGCGTCGGGTATGGGTCTTCAAGAGCCAGTCAACACGCTTCGAAGCCGACCGTCAAAAATCATAGCAAGGTTTGGATCGAAGCCTAGACCCGGATCGCAGCGGTTGCGGTTATTCGCCAAGGGGAGCTTTCCGGAAGTTCAATAAGAAACCCTTAAGTTGCTCTCCCTAGAATTTCAAGTGGCCAAACACGGGACCACTCCAACACCGTGTCGATGGCTCAACCTCAAATAAGGGATCTCCATGAAATGCCCCGTCTGCCCGGACTCAAACCTGCTGATGTCCGAACGCCAAGGCGTTGAAATTGACTACTGTCCGCAATGTCGGGGCGTCTGGCTTGATCGGGGCGAACTCGACAAATTGATTGAACGGTCGACGACTGGCGCAGCTGCCATGTCCGTTGCGCAGCCCAACAACCAACCCAATGGATACCCGCGCAAAGACGAACACCATTCGTCCCACCATGGAGGCTATGGACAGCAACAACATCGCAAAAAGTCCTGGCTTAACGAAATTTTCGACTGATCGAACTGATTACCCATTCAATATCTTTGCCGCAATGATTTTGGTCCGCAGCCGGAATGTGCTGTGTGGTCCTACGGTTCGCTTTGCGCATTTCACATAACAAAAAGGGAAGGAAATCATGAAACATGTCGCACTTGCCTGCCTGGGACTTGGCTTGCTGGTCTCTGGCTGTGGGGAACAACTAACCAGTGAGGCGCAAAAGGCGGTTGAGCAAATCAAGGTTGGTGCGTCAAAAGCTGCGGCCAAGACAATGGACGACATAAAAACCGATGCAGTGACGAGGCTGGGGAAAGTGCTGGGCGTGACATTAAAGAAGGACCAGCCCCAAGAGAAGACCATTAAAAATGAGGACGCCCTGGTTCAAAAATAGTCTGGATTTCCAGCACCGGAAAGAATGTCACTGTCCATGATCTCGTTATTGCCGATTCGTTTCCTGACCCCAAAGTGGTTGCTATGGGCCTCGATTGCAGTGGCTGTCATCACCATTACGCTGAAGACGCTGGCCTGGTACGTCACGGATTCAGTCGGGTTGTTGTCAGACGCGATGGAGTCGTTCGTGAATCTGGCGAGCGCAATTTTTGCGCTGATGATGGTGACGATTGCTCAGCGACCCGCAGACGAGGATCACCCTTACGGCCACCACAAGGCGGAGTATTTTTCGTCTGGCTTTGAAGGCATTCTGATTGTTGGCGTAGCCGTTGGCATTATTTGGGCGGCAGCTTCCCGATTGTTTCAACCACATCCGTTGCAGGAGTTGGGCTGGGGCTTGGCCTTGTCAGTGCTGAGCTCTGCTCTCAATGGCCTGCTGGCCTGGGTGATGTTCAGCGCTGCCAAGGTGCATCGCTCCATTGCGTTAGAGGCCGACGCCAGGCATCTGGTTACTGATGTCTGGACCTCGGTGGGTGTGGTGGTAGGTCTGATCGGGGCGGCATTGACAGGCTGGCTCTGGCTGGACGCCGTTGCCGCAATTGGGGTCGCGCTGAATATTCTTTGGGAAGGTGGACACCTGATGTGGCGGTCCTCACAAGGACTGATGGACGAGGCCGTTGAGCCTGACGTTCTCAGAGAGATACAGAAAACACTCGATTCGTTTGACCAGCAAACCATCCGCTTTGACCATGTCATGACGCGAAGCTCGGGTCAGCGTCGATTTGTGGACTTGCACATGCACATGCCATCCAACTGGACCTTGGGACGCGCAGCTGAAATTCGCAGTGATGTCGAGCAGGCGTTGATGGGTGCCGTGCCGGGGTTGCGTGCCACCATTCAATTGCTGCCCAGCGACGTCGAGGCGCATTTTGATGACCTTCCGGTCATGGCGAATACCGATCACTCAAAAGGCACACTATGAAGAAAACGCTAATCCTGATCGCCTTGCTGGGCGGTTTTGCTTCGGTTGCCCAGGCGGCCGATGAACCACCACAGACGTGCATCCAAATTCGGGAGAGGATCAAGGCAGTGACCGGTCTGGTCGCAACCCCCAGCATGGACTTGCTTCAACAAATCGGCAAGTACAAGGAGTGCAATTTTTCTTCAGCTGAAGTCTATCGAGCCGCCTACGGCGACAAACCACTGCCAGCGCAGGAATCCCATGACCATGACTACAGCCAAGATCGGGACGACGACTGACAAGGTCTGAAGCGGCCTTTGCTGCTTCGAGGGACGTACGCTCATCATGATGTGATTTTTTACGCGATAAACCTGTCGTTTGCGACCAGCTGTGACTTGCCGGTGGCGAGTGTGCAGTTCGATGAAAACAACGTCCAATTGCCGACCGTCAGCCGCTGCAAACCGCAGTTTTTGTTTAAGCATTTTCCAGTCAATGCATGGAACGTGTCCACCTTCCTGGCTCAGTACCTCCCAGATCAGCGCCGCGTTGTAGCGCATCGACCGGGCCAAGTCGGTAAGGTATTTGGCTGCAACCTGCTGCGCTTGTGATGCCTCCTTGAAGAGTTCAGCCATGAATGCTTGTGAAATGCGAATGCAAGACAGACCGATAACCCGTTTAATTTTCTGGTGCGCGTGGTCTGCGAACTGTGAAGGCAATAGCCTGTTTAGCTAACCCAATCTAACGTTTTTGGTTGTAAAGTAATGCTCTGTTGCAAAAGCGCTCGGAGCCCAAAATGCCCAACGAACAAAATCCAACAATCGAAATCCGCGTTTGCTGGAACGGCTTGGAGAGAAGAAATCCCAACGACAAGCCTGTCGAGTATGGCTCATGGCATCCTGATTCACCCGATAGAAGAGAAAAGCTTAGAGTTATCGTGGAATCAGGTAATGCTGCCAATGGAGCAGGGTCACATTGGATTGATGCACGAGAAACATCTTCAACAACCAAATAACCGACGGGCTATTAAACTGAATGTCGGCTTTGGAGGAGGCTGTTCGACAGACTCTATGACTGCAACGGGTCTTTATGCAGAGATGTACATAGAGGCTGTTATGCACAGTTCCCAGTTATGGGCAATTGCCGTTTGAAGTGAGTTGCCTGTCATTGGCAAATTCATACCAATGCAAGGTTTTTTTCTCTACATAATTTCATCGGTCAGCATTTGACTAAGCCTCGGAACGGCGAGCCAATGATGAGCGTGGTTTTACGTGTTCTGAGCACTATTTGATACTCGCCTCCATTGGGCGGGGGTGACTTTGACACAAATGCGTGGCATGTACGCACTACAGCGGAAACGCACGACTAGAAAATTTTGAGGTGTAAGAATCAGCAGAATTATGGTGAGTTGCAACTTCCAGACATCCGAAGAAAGTCAACATCCATGCGGCTTCCACGCGAAATGCCAAATCAAACTGTTCATAACTGGGAACTGTGCATAAGGGTCTTCTGGAGTCATCCTCAGCCAAAAGCCCAATGACTCCTGACGGGAAGCCGGTATTGACGACAGTTGCCAATAGCAAGCTGATCCGCCCAGTTTGTTACTCCCCAGGCTTCACACCCGGTAAGAATTCGATCCCAGTGCGCTTGACCAATTCCGCATAACTGACCGGCTTCGATCCATGGGTGGCATCGTCATTCAAATGCCAGTAAGCCCAAGCCCGGTTCTTGCTCTGGTCGTACACCAGCTTGAACAGGTATTTCGGTACGCGCACCTGGCCCGGTCCAATGCTGGGACTCTGGGCAATGTTGGGGGTGAACACCGGGCCGGTGATGACATACACATCGCCGGTGGCTCTGGAGGCATATTGCCGGGTCGGCGTCTCCACTGTCTTGGCCCACGCCCCTTTGTTGTGTTCCGGTGCCTGCGGCACCATGTTGGCCAGCGAGAAACTTTGTGCCATGGCTTCAGCGGTTCGCATGTCACCCGCCGGTGCATGTGGCCACGGTCATAACCACTGCCCTTGTAATCCTCCAAGGTCGCCCGCTCAGACGATCGTAGCCTGGCATCTGCAAAAAAGCGGGTCGAGCGTTTTTGTGGGGGCTCGGCCATCACCGCCTGAGTAAGTTTTTCCGCGACGAAGACCGGGGTTTTGCTCTCCCCTGAATGCAGGATGGCAAATGAGTCGAAACACAAGGCCCGGTCCGTGGGGCCTTGGGTCAGTAGCGGCGCCTTGCCATTGGCAAAAAACTGGGGGCAAGCAGCAAAGGTGTCTGCGGCCTGGCTGGTGGTGCAAGCCCATAACAGCAGCGTGAATGCGAAACGAAACAGTTGCGGCACGATGTCAATCAGTCTAAATGTTGGAAGGGCAAGTAGAGCATGGCTGGCAGGTCGACCGGTTCGGTTTGTTCGTTCAGTTCGTTCAGTTCGTTCAACCCACCTGGTCACCATCAACCACCAAGCCACCCTGGTCAGACAGCCCATCACCGGGCAGACCCAGATCACGCACCGGGGTTGCCTTGGCCAGCGCCATCCAGACCCCAAACGGCAATTCCGGGGCAGGCCGCTTGGGCGCCATCCGCATCACCTCCAGCTGGTTACCCTGGTACACCATCACCCCGCACTCCAGTGGAATCTCATTGGCCTTGGCAATCGGATGACCACTGCGATCACAACCCAATACATACCAGCATTGCCCACCCAGGTCCAGGTAGGCCGCACGTTTGTCCGGACGTTTGAGGTCACCCAGCAAGTCGGCCCGGCTGACCTTGATCTCATGCACGATGGGTTCCAGGTAAGCCTGCACACTGCTGTTGCGAATCGAGAACACGTCGGGCATGGCCATCTTCCAGCGTCCCGGTGTCGTCTCATCTGTCGGTGCCACCCTGGCCCGCAGGCTCAGGTTCTTCCAGACCAGCCGACCATCTCGCAGCATGGCCTTGGTCACTTGGTCCACCAGGGTCTCATGGGCGGACATCACCTGGCGGTTGTTTCGAGCAGCCTGGGCCAGGTACTGGATGCCTTGATCGGTGACCCGGACAAGGTCATGCCCATCACGGCTGTGCCGCTCCAGCAGACCCGCAGCCAACAATTCAATCTCGACCACATCCAGGCAGGGCCAACCCGCAGAGCGGTAAACCTCCCTGAGCCGTTTGGCATGGATGCGTTTCAGGCTGGGTGCGCCGGCGGGTATCTCTGTCATGGTGCTCTCCCGCTCAGGCCCTGGCCACTGGCAGGTCAGCGAGACAGGTGGTGTAACCGGGTGTGCGGCGTTGCTGCTTCATCGACCAGAGCCGTTTGTCGCCAGCCAGCCCGCTACTGGCCATCTTCAGGGTGCCACGGCCATAACGCTGGTTCAGACCATCCATGGCGGACATGAGTTGTGTCTTGTCGGCGGCTTGACCCTGGGGGTCGTCTGATGCATAGCCCAGGTCAAGTTCACCCTGGCTCACCGAATCAGATTGCAGGTCCAGCAACATGACACCGGCCTTGGCCAGTTTGAAGCCAGGTCGGTAGATGGTCTTGAGACCGAGCAAGGCGGCATGGACGATGACGCCGGTGTCGGCACTGGGCCTTACCAGTGGCACGCTCATGGAGCGGCTGTACTGGGCATCCTTGCGAAATGGGCTGGTGCGGATGAAGACCATCACCTGGGTCGCCAGGCTGTGCTGCTTCCTGAGCTTCTCGGCCGCCCGGCTGGCAAACTCAGTCACGGCTTCATTCAGTTGTTCAAGTTCAGTGACCGGGTTGTTGCCGCCGACCGAAAACTGAGCCACTTTTAGAGGATATGCCGACCCAAAACTGAGCCAGGTGTTTTACTAGCGCTGCCTACTTTTTAGGCAGGAGCAAACAAGGTGATCACCATGGAACTATTA